>NZ_JRMP02000009.1 GCF_000762875.2 Helicobacter saguini | reverse complement strand
CCCTTATCCCCCCTTGCAACCCCCCAAACCCCCCGACAACGCTCCGCGTATTTGTTTTCGTTTGGTTATTTTCCAAATTTAGATTCTGTGTTTTCGTAGCGTTTTGGGACTTTTCGCTTCGCTCATTTTTAAATTCTATAATTGCGTTGTTTTTTATAAATTGCCACGAAGTTGATAAGGTAAATTCTTGCAATGACAAATTAGATTCTATATTTTCTAAATCACGTTTAGATTCCATACTTTCGCCTATTTAGAATCTAAATTAATGCCGTATTTTGCCAAGATTTCAATGCCCTTTTCAAAGGAGCTAAAATCAATAATATCATCAGTATCTAACGTCACGCCAAAGTCTTGCTCCAAAGCGGCTACAAGCCCCATATGTCCCACACTATCCCACGCATCGACATCTTGATACTTTAAGCTTTTAGCTTCACTCTCACTTACACCAAATATATCAACAAACAATTTTGTATATTTTTCCATAACTTATCCTTTCAAATTAAAATTTAATATCTTGCTTTAAGATTTGCGTATTAGATTCTATATCTTTTAGCACTTTTTTACCTACTAGCAAGTTTATATCGCTAGGTGGTATATACCTCCCCTCCCCCCCCCCCCCCGTATCATTCACGGCTGGTCGTTTTGCACATAAGTCTTCTAGCCTTATCACATCGCCTTTTTTTAAAGGTTTAGCTGCCACGATTGAGCGGCGCATTTTCCCTTGCATTTCTAGCTCTTTTGGCGATAAGATTCGCTCATAGCTACCCATTGCTTTATACACAGATTCTATATTTTTCACTAGCTCTTTAAATTCTTTTGGCTCGGTTGCCATTTCATTATCAAAGCCTATTTTTTTAGAATCTAAGCTCAAATGCTTCTCAATCACACACGCACCTAACGCCACAGCCGCCATAGCACATTCACTACCTTTTGTATGGTCGCTAAAGCCTATTGCGTAGTCCTTGAAAGTTTCTTTTAGCATTGTGATATTATTTAGATTCATAGATTCTATATCACTAGGATATATTGATACGCAATGCAAAATTGCGATATTTTTATTATTTGTAGATTCTAAAATTTTTATAGCCGTTTTTATTTCATCTATACTGCCCATTCCTGTGGATATGATTATAGGTGTTTGCTTTTTGCCTATATATTCTAAAAAGGCGTAGTTATTTAGCTCCATACTAGCGATTTTTACAAATGGTGCTTTTATAATATCTACCAAGAAATCTACTTCTTGTGTAGAATATGGCGTAGATGAAAAGTCCATATCCACACTTTTAGCATACTGCGCCATTTGCAATAAAGATTCACTAGATAATGCAAATTTATCAAAAAATCGCTTTGCTAAAGGATTTTTATCATAATAGCTTTTTGAGTAAAGTGAATCGCTACTCCATGACTGAAACTTAACACAAGACGCCCCGCACTCTTTTGCTGCATCTATCATTCTTTTTGCTTCATCAAGATTGCCATTATGGCTACTATTTACTTCGGCAATAATATAAGGTCCGCCATAATTTTCTAAAATCTTGCCATTTCTTAATACACACATTTTAACTCTCCTTAATCTAATGGTTTAACAATCATTTCTTGTAAAAATAAATCTCTATTTATAAATGGTGATAAATCTTCTAAAGGCTTTTTAACTAATCTTTTTTTAGCGTTAAATCCAAAAGAAGTATGTAAATATTGCTGATTTTCATTGCAATAAATTTCAAAAATTACTGCTTCTTTAGAATCTAAAAAGGCTTTAATACTAGATTCAAACTCTTTTATATTCCTTGCTTTTAAATATTTAAAATCAAAACTAGAAGCTATTTTTTCAAAATTAGGATTAGGAAGTCCATCGCTACTATCATTTCCTATCGTTCTATTTCTAAATAGGTCTTTTTGTCTATTTCGTATT
This sequence comes from Helicobacter saguini, assembly GCF_000762875.2. Classification (GTDB taxonomy): domain Bacteria; phylum Campylobacterota; class Campylobacteria; order Campylobacterales; family Helicobacteraceae; genus Helicobacter_A; species Helicobacter_A saguini. Next base: position 102,128 of record NZ_JRMP02000009.1, on the reverse strand, counting down.
ACCGCGAACATATTATTATTTATCACAATAATTTTTGCCTTTATATTATGAAATGTTATTGTTTGTAGCTCTTGTATATTCATCATAATTGAGCCATCGCCTACGATTGTAATAATATTTTTTTGTCTTGCACTATCACTTGCAAAATGAGCCCCCAAAATAGCAGGGATAGCATATCCCATAGCCCCTTGCGCGGCGGGGAATAAGCAGGTTATAGAATCTTTAAACCTTATTGTTGAAGGAAGTATTAGCTGCTCTAATCCAGCATCTGTAATAATTGTCGTATTAGATTCTATTAATTTAGATAGCTTGCTTGCTAAGTAATATAAATCTAGCTTAGAATCTTCATTTAAATCTTTTATAAAATTTTCATTTTCTATCGCAAAAATTTTCTTATAATGTTTGCATTTTTCTATCCAACTATCAATATTTAGATTCAGTGTTTGCTTATTTAAATAGTTTAAAAATTCTTTAGAATCTATATTGATTTCAAGGGATATTTTTAAATCATTCTTTTTATGCTCAAATTCATCAATATCTACTACTATTAGCTCTGCTTCCCTTGCAAATGTTTTTGTATCGCCTATACTTTGCGTTGATAATCTTGTGCCTATTGCTAGGATAAAGTCCGCATTTTGCAAGGCAAAATTACCAGAGCGAGAGCCACCGATAGAGCCTATTACGCCTATTGATAACTCATTACCACATCCATAAATATCACAGCCGCTTTGCGAGCTAACAAGGGGGATTTTATTTTTTTCTATAAATTCTTTTATTTCTTCTTTAGAATCTTTTAGCCCGCCACCTATAAAAATAATAGGGCGAGTAGCCTTTTGTAGCTTGTCTATTACTACATTTATAGAATCTATGTTTTTAGATTCTATAGATTCTATAACATTAAAATGTTCTAAGTGCATTTCATCAATTAAGCTACTTTGTATATCAAGGGGGATGTCTATCCACACAGGACCTTTTCTGCCATTATTTGCTAATATATCGCCTTTTCTAAGTGAAATGCTATTTTGTTAGAATCTGTTATCATAACCGCATATTTTGTGATAGATTCTACAAGTTTTATGATATTTGCTTCTTGTGAGCCAAAGGTTCTAATATTTTTCTTAGTAAAATATGTCGTTTCATTTAACTGATTATTACCAGAAATAAATATACATGCTAAATTATCTTGATACGCACATAGACACGCAGTAATTGCATTAGCTGCACCACAGCCTGTGGATACTAAGCAAGCTGAGATTTTATTAACACTAGCATACGCCATACTTGCATAACTTGCCCCTTGCTCGTGTAATGTGTTAATAGATTCTATATTTTTATTTTTTGCTACCGCATCACTTAGATATAAAATGCCACGACCAACTAGCATAAAAATATGTTTGATATTATTATCAACTAATTTTCTTATTACATAATCACAAACGCGTTCCATTATTTACCTTTTAATCTTTGGCGTGTATTGTTTTAATACACTTGGGATTGCTATTACAAATTCGCCTTTGCATGCTAGCTCGCCCCCCCCCCCCCATTTGTTGTTATAGAATCTAATTTAGATTCTATAACATCTACAATATTTACTCCACGCAAATAAGCTATCGCACTACCCTTTGCTATGCCACGATTATAAGAATCTAACTTTGCGTTTATTTCTAAGATATTTCCCGGGACTATTTTCTTTTTAAACTCTACATTTGATTTTATAAATGCCGTTTTTTGCCCTTCATTTCCCTTTATTGTTAAAAATGTCATTAAGAAAACTTGTGCTAAAGATTCCATTTGTATAAATCCCGGCACACTTGCCTCATCGCTAAAATGCGATGGGAAAAACCATTCATTATATGAAAAGCTTTTATAGCCTATCGCAGATTTACCAACCACTACTTCTTTTATATAATCTACAAAAAAGCATGGATGGCGATTTTGCTGATATTTTTGTATATCATTTGCATTTAGATTCTGTAATATCATTATTTATCCTTTATATATTTTGGATTATCTTGGTCGCCATAAGCTTTAAAGATAATCATATCGCTTTTACTTGTCACATAAATATTTCTAATATTTTTTTGTAAAAATGGCTCAAAATATGTAGGGATAATCACATTGCTAGATTCTATATCTACCTTATTAAACCCTGCTTTTAGCGGTATTTCTTTATCTAAATTACCAACTAAAAAATGCACACATTCAGCATTTAGCTCTTTTAAAATGTTAGTTATAGAATCTTTTATGTGTGAGAGTGCATTTATATCGCCTACATAATCAATTAGAAATAAGATATTAGAATCTAAGGCTTTAAGTAATCTAAAAAAGACAATTCCTAGAATCTTATCATCATCTTTTATCGCATAAACTAGATAATCAAATATAGGATGTTGAAAATATCTATGCTCTAAAAATCTTTTATCTTTAAAGGGCAATTTGTCATAACGCTTGTTAAAATCAAAATGTATAGAATCTAAATTGTAGATTCTATGTAGTGTGTATTGTTTTATATCTTGTGATTTATCTTGCAATTTAGTTTTATCAAATTTTATGATTTTATATTCATTAATATCTAAATTTGGTAGAAAATATAAGTCCATAACACCTGTTTTATAATGAAAGACATTTTTAAATAACGGCACGATTGTCTTTTCATTTGCCCCACAGGCTAATTCTACATATTTATCCAAATATTTATAGAATCTTTTTAGCAGCTCAAGCCCTGACATAGGCAAAGCTATATCATTGCTAACCTTTGTGACAGAGCCTGAAAAATAGATTCCAAGATTATCTTTTCCTTGCGGCACAAAGCCACTCATTCCTTTAATTTTCCCATTTTTATCACGCATTAAAAAAACATTTAGTTTTGTGCTATCAAATAAATTTTTATAATGATATATAAAAAAATCTTTATTATTAGCAAGGATATGATTAGCATCCCAGCTAGATTTTATAAATTCCATAATATCATTCGTGTCATTAATGCAAGCTATATCAAAAGTAAATATGTCATATTTATTCATCTAACATCTCCTTTACAAGACATGCTAGATGATTTTTTAGAATCTAAACATACGGGGGGGGGGGGGGGTAAGATTACTCACAAAAGCATAACCCATAAAATCTCCTAAACTCCAAACTAAATAAAGATTGTATTATAACATAATTGAAAATTTATTTTTATAGAATCTAACCTAACTTATAAGATTATGTGTTTTAACATTATTAAATATTTTTATGTATCATTTCGCTTTTAGATTCTATAAATTTCAATGATAAAGGAAAAAATATGCGGATTTTGCTTAGTGCGTTGTCGATTATTTGCTCGCTGTTGCTGATTGTAGCGGGTGTTACAGGGCTTTTTGTCCCACAGGAAGTTTTCGCGACTTTGGTTGTTTATCTGCCATTTATTTTGATTTTAAGCGGGCTTATTAGCCTTTTTACCTACTTTGGCGTGGCGAATGTGTGGGGCGGCTCGTATGTGCTGCTTGATGGGCTGACAAATATTTTGTTTGCGATTGTGTTTTTGGCGATGGGCGTGGAATTTACAAGTAGCTTTATCGTGTATTTTGTGGCGTTTATGTGTATGTTTCGCGGTGTGCTTTGCATTGCGTGGTCGCTTGATATGCGTAAAATTGGTGCTGGATTTTGGATTTGGGTGCTACTTTTTGGGATTATTAATGCGGCGATTGCGGTAGTTTTTGTGATTTATCCGCAAGTTGGCGACATTACAATTGGCGTTTTGATTTCGCTAATTATCCTATTTTTTGGTATTTCGTGGCTTGTTTCGTGGTTTGCGTTTCATAAGATTGCATCGAAGTTTTAGTTATAGAATCTAATTAGATTTTAAATTTAAATACCAACAATAAGTTTATATTCGTTGTGGTTAAATTATTTGTATAATTATCTTTAACACTTTTAAAATTTATCAACAATTCACAAAGTTTTATTATCATTAGAAATTTTTAAAGCGTTTTTAGGAGAAAACAAATGAAAAATAATTCGAATATGAATGACATTTTTGCGAATGATAATAGTGCTAGAAATAAGACTAAGACGATATTTCTGCTTAGCATTGTGGCGATTATTTTGATAGCGGTTTTTCTCATTATTGCGTGGGTGATGACGCGTGATAACACGATACAGCCGCTTGAGACGCAGGGGGAAAATGAGCGTATCCAAAGCCCGCAAAAAGAGATTCCCTACGCTCATAGCGAGGATACCACGCCTAATCCTAACATCATAAATAGCCCTGATAACCAGCTAGGGCTAAATCTTGATAGCGGACTAACCACAACGCCACCGCCAAATCTAGCGCAGAATCAAACCCCGCAAACCCCGCAAATACCGGGTTTCCAGCCTGTTGCACAGCCAGATTCTAATGTGCAGAAAGAGACGCCAAATTTTCTCCCACCGCCTGTAAATACGCAAAATACGCCAAATTATGAAGACGACCCAAAATATCAAGAGAATCTAAAGAATTTACAAGCCCAGCAAACCGCCAAAAACGCGCAACAAGTCAATACTACGCAAAAGGTAGTCACGCCCCCACCGCCTGTGGAGCTAAAGCCTAGCGATAAAAAAGATGCTAAAAAAGATTCTAAAGACGCAAAAACCACGCCGCCACCAGCTGCGACAAAAGATTCTAAAGCGATACAAAACCGCGCTGTAGATTCTAAACAAGCGGAGGCTAAAAAGCCAGAATCTAAGCCTACGGAATCTAAGACTGCCGAGAAAAAACCAGCAACAACCGCAGCTAGCGATAAAAAAGATGATAAAATCCTGCAGCGTCCAGCCCAGCCCACAAATAAAAATAACGGCACACCAGCGCAAAAAGGGCATTACATCCAAGTCGGCTCATTCCCAGAGGCAAACAAAGTCGATACACTTTTTATGCAAAATATCCAAAAATACGGCTACCGCATACAAAAGTTTGACAACAACGGAGTGCCATTTGTGCGATACCTTGTCGGTCCATACAAAGACCAGCAGGAGGCAAAAAGTAAGCTAAACGAGGTCAAAACCCAAATCAATGGCAACGCGATATATAAGGAAGTAAAATAGATTCTATAAAGGAAAATCAATGATACTAAATGCGATAGTGCAGAAAGATAGCGATGGATATTTTGCTTATATCCCCGAGTTTAAGGGCTGTGTGACGCAGGCTGATAGCTTTGAGAAAGCCATAGAAAATATTAAAGAAGCAGGTGAGCTTTATTTGCAAAGCTTAGAAATAGAGCAAGTGAAAGCTTTAAGTAATAAAATCACCTCAATCGTGCAACTAGAAATATAAGAGATATAATGCCTGAACTAGCTTATGCCAAATATCCTTGAATATCTTATCAATCACATTCCAAAAGGGTATGAATCAACCTACCTTTTAAAAGAGCTAAAAGATGGCGTGCGCGGCGTGCTTTGCGTTAAGATTCTAAGCAGTAGATTCTATAAAAATATGCTTTTTATTGAATCTAGTTGCGAAAATTTTAAGCAAAATTTAAGCATTGTGATATTTAATGCGCGCCCTTTTCATACGCAGATTTTCAGCACAGGAAAGGTGCTAAATGTGCTTGGCACGCTTAGTTTTCGCTTTGATAATTATACGCAGACGCTAAAGCCTACGATGGTAAATCCTAAGGTTGTAAGCCAGACTGATACGATTAGTGCGAGTTTTAAAAAGCGTGGCGTGACCTTAGAAAATGTGCAAAAAAAAATCACGCTTGAAGCCTTGCTAGATTCTAAGATTCCAAGTCATCACGCGCAAAATATTTATAGAATCTTTTATCCTAACTATGATTTTTTCCAAGAGTTTATCGCAAATAAGGGCTTTCCAAAGCCTTGTATGGACGCGATTAAGTTTTGTGAGATTTTTTTATATTTGCAGCGACTAAGCCGTAAAAAGCGTGAGTTTGAATCTAAATTTCAATGCAAGGGCGATGTAACTGACTTTATTGAATCTTTGCCCTTTGCCTTGACAGATGCCCAACGTGACGCTATTTTGACTATCCAAAAAGACTTAGAATCTAGCCGCGCTGCAAGGCGAATTATCATGGGCGATGTGGGCTGCGGGAAAACTATGGTGATTTTGGCGAGTGTCGCCCTTGCTTATCCTTACAAAAGTGTGCTAATGGCGCCAACTAGCATTTTGGCGCGTCAGCTTTACGCGGAAGCTGTCAAGTTTTTGCCACCGCATATCAAAACCGCGTGCATTTTGTCGGTAAATACGAAAAAAGAGCGACTTTTGCAAGAAGAGGCAATGCGTGAATCGCACTTTTTAATCGGCACGCAAGCCCTGCTTTACAAGGATAGCGACTTTAGTGATTTTGCTTTGGTGATGACAGATGAGCAGCATCGCTTTGGGACGAATACTCGCCTATTTTTAGAAAAAATGCTTGAATCTAGCGAGAATTTAGATTCTATAAATATTACAGATTCTATAAATGTTAAAAATCCGCAGGTTCAAATTCCTTCTTTATTTTCAGTGGGTGGGAATGGGCGGGACATTGAAATGCAGAAGGAATTTGAATCTGCGAATTTGCAAAATATAGATTCTAAAGATTCTAAAAAATTACAGAATCTAGATTCTAAAATTTCGCAAGATTCTAAAAAAAATATAGAATCTAAAAGCAAAGATTCTATCAAAAAAGATTCTATAAAAACAAAAAAGAAAACTTCTAAAATCAATAATAAAATCATAAAAAAACCCCATAATTTGCAATTTTCCGCCACGCCCATCCCGCGAACTATGGCAATGATGCAAAGTCAATTTATAGATTTCACTTTCATAAAAGATTTACCATTTAAGAAAGATATTGAGACTAAAATCATTGAAAAGAGCGATTTTCCCGCACTTTTGGCACACATTAAAGAAGAAATTGCAAAGGATAATCAAGTCGCAATAATCTATCCAAAAATTGAAACAAAAGAGCCAGAGCAAGAAATAAAAAATAAGTCCCTAAATACCGATACTTATCAAAATCTTATGGAATCTAATTTTTACGCTCAATTTGAAAATGAGATGAATGCGGCAAATGAAATCAAAGAAAAAGAAAAAAAATCTCGCCAGATTCCATATATGTCGCTAAAGGATGCGAGCAATTTTTGGCAGAAAAACTTTACTAATGTTTTCGTAACGCATGGCAAGGACAAGGAAAAAGAAGCGATTTTAGAATCTTTTGCCGCGACAAAGGGCGCGATTTTGCTTGCTACGACTATGGTTGAGGTCGGCATCTCACTGCCAAATCTAACAATAATTGTCATTGTGGGCGCGGAGCGGCTGGGGCTAGCAAGCCTGCATCAGTTGCGTGGGCGCGTAAGCCGCAATGGCTTAAAGGGCTACTGCTACCTTTACACGCACCACACGCAAAATGAGCGTTTGAACGAGTTTAGCAAGACTTTGAGTGGCTTTGATATTGCCGAGCTAGACTTGAAATATCGCAGTGGCGGCGACTTGCTAAGTGGCAAGGAGCAAAGCGGCGGCGAATTTCTCTACTTTAATATGGCACTAGATTCTAACATTTTGCAAGAAGCACAAGGTGTTTTAGATTCTTAGGAGACGCACACACACCAGCTGCCGCCGTAGCATATTTATTTATCACGCTTTGTGCATCTTCTTTGCATTGTTCGCGTTTCATTTCTTTATCGTAGTGTTGCTTTCTGGCTAATACGCCTTTTTGAGCTTGTGGTAATAGATTTTTTGATTTTTTAAGCAATATGTGATAGAATCTAGGTTTTAAAAAGATAAAAATGATTTTATATGCTAGTTTGAAATCTAAAAAGATAAAGAAGTTATAAATTTTGTAAGGTAATCAATGAAAATATTAGACATTATTTTTTATGTTGTCCTTTGTATGTGTGCAACTTTAGCATTTTTTATTTACAATATGCACACTGATTTATACTTCCCAGCTAACAATGTAGATAATTCTCATTCATTTAGCGGATATGAAAAAGATAGTTTTAGGCTTCCTTTTAATAATATAGATTCTATAAATCTTGTAAAAATAAGTAATGAGCGGTATCTGCTAAGTTTTATGCGTAATAGCAAAAATTCTAAAAATGAAATACAAAATATAGAATCTAGCCTTTATGGCATTCTTTTTTCGCCTAATAAATATTCTTTGCAAGATAACAATGGAGTTTGGCAAAATGTAGCTATTAATTCTAAAAGTTGGGGTAATTTGAAACTTTTAGCCACAAAAAATTCTCTTTTTTCTAATACACGTCAAATTGTAAGTAATTTTCGTAATCCTATTTTTCAAGTGGTAGATAATAATCTTTTTTTATTTGTGAATGGTAGAAATTTTAAAGGTTTTGATACCGAAAAAATCTATGTTTTTAAAAGCGAGATTAATGATATTTTAAACTTTCTAAATACGGAAAATCCGCTAGATTCTAATATAATAGAATCTAATTTGCAAGATAAACAAAATATTAATAGCAAAGATTCTAAAAATATAGAATCTAAAATTGATAAACAAAATGCTGTGATTGTCATAGATGCAAAGTCTCTAAATATAGATTCTAACAACATAGAATCTAATGTACAAAATAGTTCAAAAATATCTAATATCCCTACTTTCACGCAGTTTAGATTCTATAAAAAAATAACGCTTGGTGCGTTAGCAAACCTAAACTATATCCTTTCAAGTAAGCCACTTTCAATCAATATGGATAACAAAGAAAATAACTTTATATTGCCATTATATGCAAAGTTTTTTTATCCCACAAGCCTTTTTGCAATCTTTGATTCTACATTTCATTTAAAAGAAATGATACGACCAAACACGCAAAAAAGCCTTTATAAACCCATGATTACAAGTGTAGCACAATATGAAAATGATGTGAATTTAGATTCTAATATCAATCATATTTCGCGTTCATGTGTAGCAGTTTTTCATAATTATTTTAATAAAAAGTTAGAAAATAACCAAGATTCTATAGAATCTAATGCTTTGCGTTTTCAACTTTGTGAGGCGATAAATGGCGTGATAAATTTTAGTGAGCTAAAGGATAGTAAAAATATTACAAATATAAGCGAGATGAGTCTTGCAACGCTTGGTAATTACACGATTTTGCTATATTTAGATTCCAAAAAAACAAGTTTGAATCTTGCGATTTTTGAAAATGGCGATTTTACATTCCTAAAAACACTTGATAATGCAAATTTTAACGCATTTTCTAATCCACAAATTATTACAAATGGGCTATATTCCTATATTACTTACATAGACAAGTCTCAAAATATGATAAACATAATAACCATAAATGAAAGTTTTATAAAAGATATAAAGATTGATAAAGGTTAGATTTAACTTATTAATACAAACTATATTTTAATTAATCCCAGCAATCACATTTGCGGAATGCTTTAGCCTGTCGCTATCAAAGTGCGTGTAGATGCGGCTTGTCTCAATACTTGCATGACCTAAGCTCTCTTGGACTAAAACCAAATCCTTGCTTTTTGTATAAAGCAGTGTGGCAAAGCTGTGGCGAAGCAGGTGCGCGCCATTTTTTGCCTTGCGAATGCCGATATTTGCAAGCAGATTCTCAATTATAATGTAAATGTAGGGCTGGGTTGGCACTTTAAACTTTGTATTAATGAAAAGTGGCATATTTTCACTAGCCCCATTTATAGAATCTCGCATCATTAGCCACGCGTTAAAATAAGATTCTATCAAATGTTGCGCGATAAAAACCACACGCATTTTATTGCCCTTGCCATGCAGCCGCAAAATATAATAATTATTCTCTAAACTTACATCTTTATAGTTTAGATTTAGAATCTCACTTACGCGCGCGCCACTATAAGCTATCATAAGAATGATTATTTGATTTCGCACTTTGACAAGCTCATTTACGCGATTTTGCGGGATGTTATACTCTTTTAGGGCGTCTAAAAATCTCACTAATTCATCCTCTTTCAAATACTCTGGCAAGTCCTGCTTGAAACTTTTTTGCCCAGCTAGAATATCCATATTATAAATGTGTGAAGCCCCGCTCTCAACGATGTTATTTTTTTCTATAAAGCCAAAAAAATTATTTAGTGCGATGCGATAATTTCGCATGCTAGCAAGGCTCAAATTCCCCCCATAAATGCTAAGAAACTCCTGCACATTATCAATGCTAATCTCGCGCATATCATAGAATCCAGCCTTAATCGCATACTCATAAAAGCTAAAAAGTGGGCTAGCATAAGTGTTGATTCCCAAAAGTCCAACTTTCCTAGCTTTTTTGCAAATAAGTTCTATATTTTGTATATCTTGACGACCGCCACTTTGGATTTCTTGAATTATTTTGGCAAATTCGCCCTTATCTTTGACGCGATGGCTGCTAAGATTCATAAATTTTGAGTAAAAAAAGCGCTCCAGCCAAAACTTTAGCGACATTTCAAAATTATCTTTGTTTAAGTCAAACATATTTCAGTCTTTAAAATCTACGGATGGATATCGCGGATGTCGATGCGTAAGGGCATACCATTATCGCGGATAAAGTTTTGAGCCATAATGTATTTTAGCTCGGCTATATCATAAGGATAGATTCCACAGCTACCCTCGCCTGTATTGTGGATAAACTGCGTAATATTTTGCGCATCAGTCATACTCTTATCAAACACTCGCATTAAAAGGGCAATCACAAAATTCACACTTGTATAATCATCGTTAAATATAATAATTTCTTGCATTTTTGGCTCGGCAAGCTCTACTTCTGGCATTACTTCAAAGTTTCCCTCGCCTTGCTGTGTGTATTTATTTGGCATTTTAGCTCTCCATTTTGTAGATAATTTTGTAGATAAAAGCTAATATTATAGCATTCTTTTAGTAAAAAGTAGCTTTTAGGACATATAACGTAAGTTATAAATGCGTTTTTTAGAATCTAAAATGCTTTTAAACTCACTCCACGCCGTAGCAATGACTAAAACTTCGCTATTTTCCATAATAGATTCTAAACTTTTAGCATATTTGATTTTATAATCATAAGTCGCCTTAAATATTTCATTAGCAAGTGGGTCATAAGCTAGTATATTTTTAAAACCGCTATCTAGCAGGGCTTTTATAAGGCTAGCACTTTTACTATCACGCACATCATCGCTACTTGGCTTAAAGCTTAGCCCTAAAATGCCTATTTTAGAATCTAAATCACACTCGCTTTTTATTTTATCCACATAAAAGCGTAAAATATCATCATTTACCTTTAAAATATTCTCTAAAATCCCTGCGTTATAGCCCTTATCTTTCGCCTTTTTATAAAGGGCTAAAGTATCTTTTGGTAAACAGTATCCGCCAAAACCTAGCCCTGGGTAAAGATAGCTAGTTATACCAGCCTTTTTAGATTCTATGCAAAAGCGTTTATCATCATGTAAAATCTTAAAAGCCTTTATAATATCGATATTTCCTATGCTTTGTGCGATTATACTCATCTCATTTGCATAGCTAATATTTAGGCTTAAAGTTGTGTTGCTTAGATATTTTATAAACTCAGCAGTGTTAAGACTTACAAAATGCAGTGGAGCGTTAAATGGAGAGTAGAGTTTTTTTAGTTTAGATTTAGATTCTATAGAATCTAGCCCGATTACAATTCTATCTGGCTGCATAAAATCGCTATATGCAAAGCCTTCGCGTAAAAACTCAGGATTATTAGCTAAGATAAAATCAGCTCCATTTTTAAGGTTAAAAGATTCTATAAAGGGAATGAAAACTTCGCTACTGCTACTTGGCGGAATGGTTGATTTAATCATAAAAATGGGCTTTTTTGCAGTGATTTTAATATTTTCAATGCAGGATTTTAAAGCATCCAAAATATAGCTTAAATTAGCACTCCCATCACTACTCATCGGTGTGCCTATGCAAAAGATAATAATTTCAGCGTTTTTTAAAGCTAAAGTTATAGAATCTGTAATAATTAAATTATTTTTTAAAGCTTTTTTCAAAGCAGATTCTAAGTCTTTTTCGTAAAAAGGAATTTTAACATTTTGTAAATTCAAAGCCTTTTTAGAATCTATTTCATAGCCAACTACTTTAAAGCCTTGATTTACTCCAGCATTAGCTAAGCCTACAGCGGTGGTAAGCCCTACAAAGCCTAAGCCAAAAACAGCAATATTTAAACTAGATTCTATATTTTTTAAGGGAGTCATTTTTCACCCCCTTTAGATTCTATAGAATCTAATTTCAAATACTCTAAAAATCGCGAAACACCCTGCTCTACTAGAATCTGTGGATTATAATCTAATAAAGTTTTTGCTTTTTTAATGATAGGACAGCGGCGATTTGGATTATCAACTAAGTAATTTTTATCACTTGATTTAGCAAAATTAATCTTTGGCTTAAAGTTTAGAATCTTTTCAGCGTTTTTAGCATAAATATGAGCTAATTCTAAAATGCTAATTTCTGGCGTGTCTATACCTATATTAAAGTAGTCAAAACGTCCATAACTTAAGGCTTTTATATAGCCGCTAATAGCATCAGCGATATAGCAAAATGTGCGTTTTGGGCTACCATCGCTTAGTATATTAATGTCACTTTTTGTAACGCACGCATTTGCAAAATCCGCCGGGACGCGTTTATCTTGCAAATTCATTCCTAAGCCATAATTATTAAACGGACGCACTATTGTAAGTGGCATATTATATTTTTGTGCGTAAAGATAGCACATCGTCTCACCAAATCGCTTAGATTCATCATAACACGCACGTGGTCCTATACAAGCGACATTTCCGCGATACTCTTCACTTGTAGGGATAAACTTAGAATCTGGGTCACCATAAATCTCACTGCTAGAAAAAAATAAAAAGCCCTTAATTCCCTTATCCACATAAAAATCAAGCAACGCCCTTAAGCCCCAAATATTTGCATCCAACGTCTCAATAGGATAAGAGCGATAAAAACTTGGACTTGCAATACTTGCAGCGTGTATTATAAAATTTGCTTCTTTTGCGTTATTTATAGAATCTAGTTTATCTTTTATAATATCAAATTTATAAATTTCAACATTTTTTAGATTCTGCAACCACTGCGGCTGTCTTAGCATAAAATTATCAAGTGCTATAATTTTTTTAATACCTAAAGTGTTAGCATAAAAGCTAAAAAAATGCAGCATTTCAAAGCCTAAAAATCCAGCCGCGCCTGTCATTAAAATCGTGCTATCTTTAAAGGCGTTTTTTTGCATTGTATTTAGCGAGTTAAAAATATGTTCTAAATCGTTTTTAAGTATAGGGTTTATAGAATCTAATTTCATGCTACACCCCCTTTTTTACGTGTAGCATAAAAGATTCTAAGTAGTAAAAAGAAAATATAGAATCTAGATTCTAAAAGGGCGATAAAAAGGAGATAATTAGAGTGTGTTACCCCCCCCCCCCCCCGTATCAATAGTTGCCACTTTTTTAGAATCTTTTTTCATAGATTCCCAGTCTGGGGCAAAGGCTTGTCCTACTTGTATAAAGCTCTCTTTTCTATTCCAATTTGCATGTGAGCTTTGATAGCATAATTTGCATTGAATAGGCATAGAGTATCCATTACTTGCCACATTCATATTTACTTCTTTTCGTATCTTTTGAAAGGCTTCATTATTCCACACATCTTCAAATTTCTCATAATCGCTAAATTTTGCTAATTTCAAACTTGTGCTTTGACATGGGCGAATGCTATCATCACTGCCTATAAAAAAGTCTCGCCAAGGGGTAAAACAATCCTTATGATACTTATCTCCTGCTATATCTTCCCCTTGAATATATGGTAGCTTTAGTTTTATCCCTAAATCTACTGCGACTTTTATCGTATCATTAAAAACCTGTCTTATTAAATCTTGCTTATTATATAGCACTTCCTTAAGCATATCTTGGCTAAATGCCGTTAAAAACACGACTTTTACTTCTTGCATATTTAAAGAATGTGCTAACTTTACCATTTTTGGCAGCTCTCTAATATTTCGCTCCATAGCGACAAAGACAAAATTCATATAAGGGAAATCTACACCTAGCTCTTTTTTACGAGCCTGAATAGCCTTAATATTTTCTATCACTCTATCAAACTTTGCACCAACGCGTATATTATCATTTACACTGCCACTAGGACCATCAAGGCTTACTGCTATAATATCAACCTTATGTCTAAAAATATCATCTACAAAATGATTTAACCTTGTGCCATTGCTAACAAAATATTTTCTAACATTTGTCTTATTTAGCCGCTCTAAAAACTTGCTAAAGTTAGGATTTATCGTAGGCTCACCCCAGCCAAAAAGGGTTACTTCTTCGCACACTTTTAGCACATTTTCTAGCTTATCTAGCACATCTAGCTTTAAATACGTTTGATTAAACTCGGCTTCATCGCGTCCGCAAAATATGCACTTGATATTACATGCACTTGTCATCTCAAGCACGATTCTGCGTGGGTAGCTTTTTAAAATCGTAGCACCAGATTCTATCTCGGCTATGTTTAAAGCGGAGTTTGCTTCTTGCTCTTTTGTTAGCTTTGTTTTAAATAGCTCTTTTGTTTTTGCTCTTAGTATTTCCATTATGCTGTCCTTTTTAAGATTTGATTTGTAAGATTTGTAGGGATATAGAATCTAGATTCTGTAATTTGATTTTTTTTGTCATTGCAAGTGTTAGCAAAGCCGTCATTGCGAGTGTGACGTGGTAATCTATACGTTGATAGTTGTAAAATATAAAGTTTATAAAAAGTTTGTAAGAAAGCGTAAGAGAGAGAATAATTAGGTAGTCTATTTCCCCCCCCCCCCCGTAGAGTGTTAGAATCTAGTATTAATTTCATATAAGATTCTATTTGAATCTTACTTAGAATCTTAGAATCTTCAAATAAGCTTTTATACCATAAAATGCTATTTTTTATAGAATCTTCGTAGTTAAAAATAGGCGTATATCCTAGCATACTCCGTGCCTTTGTGCTATCTAGCATTAAGAGTGTGGCTTCATGTTTTTTAGATTCTATAGAATCTATTTTGTAAGAAATATTGCTCCACACATTAGCACAATCACGCACGACCTGCCCTACCCTTTTATTAGATTCTATATTTGGACCGATATTAAAGCAAGTGGCAAAATCTTTTTGTTTATTAAGTAATTTAGCCCCTAGCATTAAATATCCACGCAGTGCTTCTAAGACGTGCTGCCAAGGACGAGTTGCATCCGGGTTTCTAATAATAGTTGTTTTAGATTCTATAGAATCTTGTTTTATAGAATCTAAAAACATCCCACGCACTAAATCAGGCAAAAGCCTATCCTTACTAAAATCGCCCCCGCCTATCACATTCCCAGCACGCACACTTGCTATTAGCACATTATGATTAACGCCAAAATCACGCACATTAAAAAAGCTATTTCGCATTGAGCTTATAATAATCTCCGCACAAGCCTTACTAGCGCTATAAGTATCATATCCGCCAAGCCCATCATTTTCGCGGTAAGCCCATAGCCACTCTTTATTTTCATATACCTTATCAGTTGTTATCATTACAATAGCTTTAAGGTTTTTTAAGCCCTTTTTATGATGTTTTCGCACAATATCAAGGATATTAAGAGAGCCCAACGCATTTGTATTAAACGTGTAGGCTGGATTATTATAACTCTCACGCACAAGGGGCTGTGCGGCTAAATGAAAAATAATATCAGGCTTAGATTCTAACAGGCTAGATTCTAAACTTTCATAATCATTAATATCCCCGCAAATATCATTTTCAAATGCTAAAAGTTTTGAATCTAGTAATAATTTGTAATGGAAGTTATTAGATTCTATATTTTCTATATTTATAGAATCTAGTTTGGCATTAGTGCTTTTTTTATATATTTTAGATTCTATAGAATCTATTTTATTTTTTCTCTCTTGCTTATAATATCGTTTAGATTCTATAGAATCTATTTTGTGAGCATTTTTCTTAGATTTTATAGAATCTAAATTATGTGTTTTAATCCCACAGCACGCATTTAGGGCATATCCGCTAACTTTTGCATTAAGCATACATAGCCACAAAGATAGCCAAGAGCCCTTAAAGCCACTATGCCCAGTAACAAACACTTTTTTATTTCTATAACTATCCAAAAAATTCATTTACATTCCAAAGATAATAAAGTAGATTCTATATCGTCTAAAAAACTAAAGATTATATCAAAAATAACCTAGCTTAAGCAAATATATTTATGTTTATTATGTGTAATTTTTATAATTTCATCTTTATAGGCTGGATTTAAAATGATAATTAGTGAATCTTTATCTAGTTTGTCTTTTATGCTTTCATAAGATTCTATCTTGCCATATTCTTTAGTGCCTATTTTGCGTGAGATTAGCGGGATAAATTTATTTTCTTTTAAAGGATTAATATCTACAAAATGCGAAATTTTAGCATTCATTTTATCCATTATAATAGCAAATGTGCTACCCCTTAACCCCCCCCCCCCCATAGCACTGAAGTATTTGTTTTTTTTATTTTTTCTGCTAACATAGCGATATTAGAATCTATTTTTGTGTTTATTATAAATTCACTTTTAAATCTAGGCTTTTTTATAGAATCTAAATTAGCTACAATATAAATATATTCCCCACCAAAGATATATCCAGATTCTATAACTTTATCAAATAAAGATTCCAAATTTTCTAATCTAAAATAATTTACATGTTCATAATAAAAATCAATAGCCCCAAAATGATTATTACTAAAATCTAAATTTGGCACTTCGATATAAACCAAACCTTGATTATTATTTGCCGCTGCAATATCGCACAAAAAGCCATAATAATCCTTAATATGCTCCAAAACATGCCGTAAAATCACACATTCAAACTTTTCTTTAGAATCTTTTGTAAAATATTCTTTTGAAATAAGCGGATTTTCCCCAACAAAGCTAGGGTCCATCCCTTTAATATCAAAGCTATTTTGCTCTAAAATCTCCAAAAAATAGCCATCGCCACAGCCTATTTCTAGAATCTTTTTGCCCTTAAAATGCCTTTTTATAATCTCTAAAATCTCACTTAGCACATTTTTAAAAACCCCACTACTCTGCTTTCCAGCGTCATAATTTGCGACTTTATATTCCACATTTTCTTGCCTAAACGCAGCATTAAAAACCACGCCACTTTCCCTATCTTGCACTATTTGCATATCGCCCACTTTTGCCTTACTAGCTTCATCAATGCTATCATAAAGCACCGCCGCAAACACCGGCGTATTTTTTCTTGTGTATAGAATCTTTTGCATACAAAATGCCTTTTAAAGCTCAATAAGAAATCTAACAAGAGTAAGATTAATAAACTGCAAAATCACAATTACGATTAATGGAGCAAATTCCAAACCATTAAATTCAGTCTTAATAAATCTTTTCACAAGATTATATGATGGATATGTAAGTCTATTTAGAATCTGCATAAGCTGTGAATATGGGTCCGCACGAGCTAAAGATAAAATAGCTCCTGCAAAAATCACCCAACAATATATCGTAATAAGCCAACCTAAAATCTGCCCTATAGCATTTAAAATCATCATAATCTATCCTTATTAAATTAAAAATTATATCAAAAATTATGGTCTAAATATTTTTAGAATCTTCTTTAACTTCAACAAGGGCGCTTTGTGGGGAATCTTTGGGCTTTTCGCCTTTAGAATCTGCCTTAGATTCTGGATTTACAAATTTTAAAATTAAAATTGCGATGCCATAAAGGGCGACCATAGGAAAGGCTAAAAGCAGCTGGGACAACACATCAGGCGGCGTGACAATCGCGGCTATGACAAAAATTAGCACGACTGCATAGCGGAAATATCGCTTTAACGTCCCATCAGTTATCAGTCCAACCTTGCCTAAAAAGAAAGCTAAAACAGGCAACTCAAACACAAATCCAAAGGCAAGCATTATCCGCATAAAAAAACCTAGATATTCGCTACTAGCGATGTTTGCTTCTATCACTTCGTTACCAAAAGCAAGCACATATTTTATGATAAATGGGAAAACCACAATGTAGCAAAAAATTAAGCCTAGTGCGAACATAATGCTGCCAAAAAGCACGAAAGGCAGGACAAGTTTTTTTTCATGTTTGTAAAGTCCGGGGGCGACAAAGAGCCAAAATTGCCAAAAAATCACAGGAATTGAGATGATAAATGCGCTAAAAAAGCTAACTTTTATCGCGACAAAAAGATATTCTGCGGGGGCTACTTGGATTAATTTGCCCTGAACGCCGCTTTTGAATGCTGATTCTATGGGCTGTTTTATAAAGTTAAAAATATCTTGATTAAAGCTAAAACACGCTACAAATGCGATAATTACGCAAAGTAGCGAAATCATTAATCGTAATCTTAAATCTTGTAAATGTGGGCGTAATTCTTCAAACATAATTATTCTTTATTTTGAAATTTTTAATATTCATAAGTTTCCTTTTTTATAACTTTTAGATTTTTGAAATGTGTTTTAAAATTTGAAAATTTATCATATTTTTCCTTAAAAACTAATTAAATAAAAGATTATTAACTTTTAATTTACTTTTGTTACTTTTTGTCCTTTTTTATTGTTAAAATTTTTGTGTTTTTCTTAATTGAATCTAGCCTAATCAAATGGATTGCTTTGCTTTAAAAAAGTGCTACGCAAACTACTTGATAAACTCTCCTCTTTTTTAGATTCTAAATTTTCTAAGTTTTTAGAATCTAAATTAGGATTTTTAGAATCTTTTAGATTTTTTTCTTTAGAATCTTTTTTGGATTTTTTGCTATCGCCAAAGTTATTAGAATCTTTTTTAGATTCTGTATTTTGTAAGTTTTTAGAATCTTTTCTTACAGATTCTGTAATTTTTGATTTTTGTTTTTTGGTATCTTTTTTAGATTCTATTTTAGAATTTTGCGGATTAGATTCTAATTGTGTTTTTTTAGAATCTTTTTTAGGATTTTTTGTATCATTAATCATAACATTAGAATCTTTTTTAGATTCTATATTTTGTAATTTTTTAGAATTTTTTATTATAGATTCTGTAGTTTTAGAATCTATTTTTTTTACTTGACTTGCTTTAATGCTCTCTTGGCTTAATGATTCATTTTTTGGCTTTCTACCACGCTTTTTAGGAGTATTAGATTCTATAGAATCTTTAGAATCTTTTGGCTTTCTCCCACGTTTTTTTGGTTTATCATTTTCATTAGATTCTATAGAATCTTGCAAAGTAGATTCTATATTCTTAGGTTTTCTACCACGTTTTTTTGGCTCACTAGATTCTATATTTTCTAACTTTTCATTATTTTTATTAGAAATATTAGAATCTATTGTTTTATTTTCTCCTATTTTTATTTCCTTTGGAGTAATGTTACTAAAAGTTACATTAGATTCTATAGTTTTCTCATTTCCACTTGAAACAACCGCAGAATCTTTAGAATCTTTATTTTGGATTGCTTCGCTAGCTCGCAACGACGTAGAATCTCGCCCCACAATTTTAGGCTCAAAATCACTAAAAAGATGCTCAATATCATTCATATCCTGCTTTATATCCGCAATCAATTTCACATCTTTGACCTCTTTTGTAATGTCAATGCTGCTTTGCAGCTTCTCTTTATACTCGTCAGCCTCGCGTTTTAACTCGCTCAAATTCACCTCTCTATCAAGCGTGTCGCGGGCATCCTGCATTGTCTTTTTTATAACGCGGAAAAATTTCGCCACTTCGATTATCGCATTAGGCAGTTTGTCTGGTCCTAGCACGATTATGGCGACCACCAAAATCAAAATAATCTCACCTAATCCTAATCCAAGCAATATAAAACCTTAAAAAAATTTCGCACAAACGATATCAAAATAATACAACGACTTTATAGAATCTAAATTAACAAAAATTTTAAATACATATTAGCATAATCAAATAGAATCTGGTGGAGTAACACATAGTCTTTAAACTCTCTTTACCTAAATTTTTGTCATACATTTATCTATGTCCTTAAAAGATTCTATAGAATCTATGGATTAAAAGTGTAATTTTAGCATTAAAAATAATGATTATAAAAAGGTTTTATTATGAAAAAACTTAACCTACACATTCATAAAGATTTAGATTCTAATATAGACTTAGATTCTATACATAAAATGCTAAATCGTCCCAGCACATATTTTATAATAGAAAACAAAGAGCCTTTTGGGGCTAAGACATTAAGTGCGTTGGCGTATATGGACTTATTTAATGGCTTGGTGCTTTATACAATAGATAATAATGTTAGTTTTAGGCTTTGTAGTTTTGATGCTTTTTTAAATGAATTAAAGGCTATTCCACTATAAATTAAGATACCTAAAAGCTATAAAGATAATCTATTAAATGATAAATAGGAAAATATAGCACAATTGGCTGGTTTTTAATATTATTCATTAAATAAGGAGAAGAAATTTTAAATTTCTATGCCAAATATCAAACTATGCAACATCAAAGTATAAAATTGACTTAATCACTTAATTAATAGCAATGTAGAGTTTAAAAAAGAAAGTGTTTTTATACAAATATTAGTGACAAAGATTATGTTTTTCTAAAATATTTTTGCTAGCTTAATTCTAGCTAAAACTTAATAAATATGTATTGTATTTTTAATTTTATGTTATAATTTTAGATTTTAAAAATATAGAATCTAGATTCTAAACTAAGGTTAAAAATAATGCAAAATAGCGACATAATTGAAGATTTTATAGCTAAGATTCACTCTCCAAAGTGCCTAACCTACGAGCTTTGTCCTGAAAAAAGTGGGAGCGTGGAAAATCTAATAAAAAAGGTGCAAAAGGCTGGATTAGAAACTAATAACTTAACCAAAGAATTTATAGAATCTAGATTAAGCCTTGTGGATAATATTTCAAATTCGCTAGATTCTAAGATAGAAAGTTCTAAAAATCATAACTTTATAGAATCTAATTCAAATACAGATTCTACTAACACGTCTTGTATGCAAAAAAACCTGCAAGATTCTAAAAATCTACAAAAAGATTCTAAAAATATAAAGAATCAAACAAACAAAGATACTATAAATATTGACGCCTTTGTATGCACAGATTCTCCCTTAGCCATTTTAAAACAAAACTCTGGACTTGCAAGTATTAAATTACAAAAAAAAATAAAAAAGCCCTTAATTTGCACTATTTCAATGCGTGATAGAAATTCTTTAGCACTTTGCGGTGAGATTATGGGACTAAATGATTTTGACATTCGACTATTTTTAGCCCTTAGTGGCGACCCACTCAAACTTGGCGACCAGCCACAAGCAAAGGCAGTTTTTGAGGGAAATAGCCTTGAGATTTTAAGGATTATTTCGCTACTAAATCAAGGAAAAGATAGCGCTGAAAATGAGCTAAAAGAACCGCTAAAGCAAATTTACGCATTTAGTGTAATCAACTCGTATGCAAAAAATATGCAGATTCTAAAAAACAAAATGGAAAGCAAGATAAAAGCTGGAGCTATAGCACTTTTCACCCAGCCTATTTTTGATATAAATGTAGCAAGTGAGCTTATTGAATCTTGTGAGATTTTCAACAAAAAACATGGTAAAAATTGTGCTTTGATGCTTGGATTTTTCCCTGTTTTGCGTTATAAAAGCGCGAAATTTTTGCATGATAAATTGCCTGGTGTTTATATCCCTGATATTTGGCTTGAAAATCTGCAAAATGCTTTGAGTGAAAGCAAAGAGAATGAGCGTGAGATAGGGCTAAAAATGAGTGGCGAACTATTCAAAAAACTCTATGAAACCTACCCAAAAATCCATTTTATGAACAATAATAACACGATGATTGCCTTGCGCATTTTAAAAAATGTGTTGTGATTACTCTTTCCCCCGTTTGATTTTCGCGCCAAGGTTTGTTAGCTTAGATTCTATACTTTCATAGCCTCTATCAAGGTGGTAGATTCTGTGGATTTTTGTAACGCCTTTTGCCACAAGGGCGGCTAAGATTAAAGCCGAGCTAGCGCGTAAATCAGTCGCCATCACATCCGCCCCGATTAACTGCGTAGGACCGACAATCTGTGCGACATTGCTATCAATGGTGATATTCGCGCCAAGCCGCTGCAGCTCACTTGCGTGCATAAAGCGATTTTCAAACAGCGTCTCCTTAATAAAACTACTACCCTCACACCGCGTGGATAACGCCATAAACTGCGCTTGCATATCGGTTGGGAAGCCCGGATATTCAGTCGTTGTAATGCGAAAGGCTTTCATTTTTTTCGCACTCAAAAGGCGGATATTTTCTGCATTCTTAGAATCTTTAGTAGCCAAAATCTCCACGCCAAAGCCGATTTCTTGCAGTTTTTGCAAAATAGATTCTATATGCTCCAAAATCACGCCACGCACCTCAATGCTCGAATTTGTAATCGCGCCCGCACAAAGATATGTCCCAGCCTCGATTCTATCAGGGATAACGCGAATAGTTGGGAAGTCAAGCAGCTCCCCGCCCGTGCCATAAATGCGTATTTCAGGGCTGCCGATACCGCTTATATCTAGCCCGGCGCGTTTCAATTCCTCGCACACCTGCACGACCTCTGGCTCTTTTGCGGCGTTGATTATGCGCGTCTGCCCGCTAGCAAGGGCGGCTGCCATCACCACGTTGCTAGTGCCTGTGACCGTGATTTTGTCAAAGACGATGTCACAGCCCTTTAAGCCCTTTTTTGCCTCAGCGTGAATGTAGCCGCCTTTTACCTGCACGTGCGCGCCAAGCTGCTGCATTGCCTTAATGTGTAAATCCACAGGACGAGCGCCGATGGCACAACCACCTGGCAGGCTTACCTCGCACTTGCCAAATCTTGTCAGCAGTGGTCCTAGCACAAGGATGCTAGCACGCATTTTTCGCACGATGTCATAGATTGCTTTTGTGCTGTTTATGTTTTGTGTGTTGATTATTTTTTCGTGGGGGTTTTTAGAATCTTTGTGCGTTTTTTTGGAATCTGTGGAGTTAGATTCTATGTTTTCTCTCGTCATGTTAGATTCTATATTCCCTTTTGTCATGTTGAGCGATAGCGAAACATCTATGTTTTTAGAATCCTTACGCTTTGTCGCACTTTTAGAATCTTTAGATTCTATGGAATCTTTTTTATGATTAGAATCTTTGTCTTTAGATTCTATATTTTTAGTATGTTTTTTAGAATCTATATTTTTAGATTCTACGTGTTTAGATTCTATAAAATCTACATTCTTAACATCACTCCCAAGCATAACTAGCAAGTTGCAAAAAGTATTTATATCAGCGACATTTGGCAAGTTTGTGATATGAAAATCACCACGCGATAATATACTTAACGCCAAAAGTGGCAACGCCGCATTTTTACTCCCACTAATATCCACCGCCCCACTTAATTTCGCCCCCCCATATATCTCTAAATAATCCATAAGATTCCTTGCATTTGAAATAAACATTAATTATAAGAAATATTTGTGTCTTTTTGGAATCTAAATTTTTTAAATACAAATACTTTTTGAATGATTAATACATATTATATATAAACAATAAATTTGTAAAATTTAATCCAAAGAATGTAATATTCAGTATTATGGCCGAGAGAGAGGGATTCGAACCCCCGGAGGTTTTGCCTCAACGGTTTTCAAGACCGCCGCTTTCGACCACTCAGCCATCTCTCGCTTTAATGTAGAATCTAGATTCTAAATAGTCTAAAAAATCAATTAAATGGAGGCGACACTCGGAATCGAACCGAGGAATCAGAGCTTTGCAGGCTCATGCCTTACCGCTTGGCTATGTCGCCATACCAAGATTTCAAACTTTTAAAATTAAAAAAACTAAACCAAAGTGGTGCCCAAAGCCGGACTTGAACCGGCACGGAAGCAATATCCGAGGGATTTTAAGTCCCTTGTGTCTACCAATTCCACCACCTGGGCAAAAAAAACAACGTGTATACCTAAATACACATTGCCCACAAATCCTAACTAAAATAGAATTAATTAATCGCCTTTAACGATTGTAGTATATTTACCATACAAACCTAAGTAGTTTGTAGATTGAAAATCAACTGACTTAATAGTAGTAATACCACCGGCCTTAGCAGCAGCTTCTACTGAGCAATCTCCACCAGCATACAAACTCAAATAGCTAACACAACTTGCTTGACCAGTTTTTGAGTACTTGGTCTCAATACCAGAAACAGGAGTGGTAGTAGACGTAAATAACACACCTGTTGGATGTGGAGCAGCACATCCTGCAACAAAAAGAGCTAAACCACTCATACCCAAAGCCAAAACAGCTTTTTTAACAGAACTAACTTTCATTTCATATCCTTGTATAAAAAATGGAGCGGGAAACGGGGATCGAACCCGCGGCCCCAACCTTGGCAAGGTTGTGCTCTACCACTGAGCTATTCCCGCAAAAAAGCTAAATTATAACACAAAAATAACAAAATTTCGCGTTTAGAATCTAAACTAATTTAAAATGGTGCGGAAGAGAGGACTTGAACCTCCATGCCTTGCGGCGCTAGATCCTAAGTCTAGTGCGTCTGCCAATTTCGCCACTTCCGCATAATCATTTAAGTTTTATTTAATTCAAAAATAAACAATAAACAAAAATGAAGCTTAATTATATCTAAAATTACCTTAATTTAAAATAAAATTAAAAAAAAATATAAAATAATATGGTCTTTTAAGATAGAAAATAACAAAATATAAAACATTGCATTAATGAAATGTATGTAATAAATTTCGTATTGAAAGTTTTATGCTAACGTATTAAAGCTATGAAATTTATAATGTAAGGAAATAAAAGTGAGTAATAAACGTATTTTTGCTTGGGTGTTTTTAATTATTGCAATTTTATTAGAGGTAAGTGCAGTAGGATTACTGCAGGGCATCCCTAAGATTTTAGAATCTTTTGATGTTTATAGTATCTCACTTTTTACACTTAGTATTTCAAATGCTACTCTTGCTAAGATTAATTTACTTTTTATGATTGCACTTTCTTATTATTGCATGTCTCTTGCATTGCGTGAAATAGCACTTGGAGTGGCATATTCTATATGGGAAATAGTTGGGTTAATTGGCATTTTATTTATTTCTTTTGTGTTCTTTACGCCAAATTTAACATTGCAACAATACATAGGCATAGCAGTTGGCTTTATTGGTGTAATATGTGTAATTTTAGGTGAAGAACATTAAAGAAATCCTAAATCCACATTCCGTTTTTATCAAACTGATTTGGTAATTCTTCGTATTCAAACTCTTTTTCAAACGTATCAAAATCATCCATAAAATTATTAAACGGGTCGCCATTCCCAAAGCCACCATATTCTTCTAATCGCTCCATTACGCCCTCATCATTATATATTTTGCGACTTACTAATTTATTATTACGATATTTTTCCTCTACTTGCACTTTATTATTTTTGTAGTATTTTTTTATCGTTTCATTATTTTTGTGGATAATAGATTGCGTAATCTCATTGCTAGGGCTATCCGCATAAAAATTCTCCTTTATAACCCTGCCATGCTGGAAAATGCTCTCGTGATTTTTAAGCCCATTTTTATAAAATAATGTGGATTTTTCTAGCTTGCCGTGATTAAAAATATCAACGTATTCCAAAACGCCGTCTTTATACCACTTACTAAAGCCATGACGCAGCCCCTCTATCTCCTTGCAAGGCATCTGCCCATCCCTACTTGCACACACGATAAATTTATGGTTAGAATCTGTTAGATATTCAACTTGACTTATTAGCTCATTTTTATCATTAAAATTTTCATACAAATGCAACTCATCCTCATCTATCTCATGAGTAATCTTATATCCTATGAATATCGTAAGCGCAATAACAATAAGCAATGGCAATGTTTTTTTCATTTTGTGTTCTTTATTAGATTCTATAAAATACTTATTTTATATGTAATTTTTAAATATTTTGATAATAATGTTACAGAATCTTATTCTTTTTATTTAGATGATAGAATCTATTTGTTTTTTATTTTTATTAAGGATTTATATGGAAGTATTAGATATGATTTTACTTATGTTTTTAGTTGTTGTTGTTATTGTATCTATCGGTGGGTATCTTTATTATGCTTACAAAAAATAGATGTTTTTATTTAGAAAGTTATATTATTAGAAATATTAAGTTTGCAACTCTTTTTTATAAATATACTACAAAATAAGACTAGATTCTGTATTTTAGGGCGTTTTCGTGTATAATATTAAAGTCTAAAAATAACATTACAACATATAAAACATACCTGTATAAAATGTGTAATAATTTTTTCCTTTAAAAATCTTTTAAACATCTCTCTATCGCTATTCTTATATCATCAGCTTCTGTGCTACCTTTCCCTTCAGCCGAGCATACAAATAAGGCTTCTTTACTTTTTGCATCAAGCATCTGTATAGTAACTCCAAGAGTATATCCACCAAGACCTCCTAGCACATTTCGCTTATCACCTTGCCCATAAGTAACCATAAAAGTGCTATCATTTTCGGCTTTATCCACGATAATGTAGCCCTTTTTCATCAAAATGCCTGTGATTACCTCGCTAGGATTCACACTTTTACTCACAGAGCCAGAATATCCGCTAAGATTTCCTACAGAGCCATAGCCTATACTAGAACTTACATGTTGCGTTTGCCCTACTATCGCATATTTGTAGTTACTCATATCTTTGAATCTTTTGACTTCAGGCTCTTTTAACACAGCACACCCAACAACTACCGCTGATATACTAACACAGCAAATTAGATTAAATAATCTCATATTTTTCTCTTTGTTTTAGAATCTTGTTGTAAATCTAACAAACAAAAGCAAGTTATTAAATATTTTTTGTGTATATTTCTAATTTTATGTTACGAATTTATATATTTCTTGTGTGGTTTTTATGGATTTTATATAGATTCTATCCTACGTCTAGCTATGGCGAAGTACTCGGGGTTTAGCTCAAAGCCGATTATTTTGCGATTAGATTCTAGGGCGGCTATGGCGTGGCTGCCGCTACCTAAAAATGGGTCAAGCACGATTTGATTTTCGCGCGTGAATAATTTTATTAAATGCGAAATTAGCTCAACTGGCTTTTGTGTCAAATGCACCTTATTTTTGGGCTTTGGGTGCTCAAAAATGGGATTTATAGAATCTAAATCAATGTCGCCTTGCATTTTAGATTCTATATCAGTGGGGTGGTCGTTTTGTGGCAAGGTAGATTCTATAGAATCTACGTGTAAATCTTTTGGATTTTTCGCTTTATTCAAAGTGGCGGCTTTGGTTTTTTCTATATTTTTAGAATCTTTTGCGTGGTTTTTAGATTCTAAACAATCCGCGCTAATAAAGTTGCTTGGAAACTTAGAATCTAGGCTCTGCGTAGCATCCATTAGCCCGACTTTATAGCGTTGATAATTCTCTAAAAATGTGCCAACACGCGGCTTTTGGGCTAAAACCATAGGCTCGATTTGTGGGCGTAATTGCGGCGTTTTAAGCCCTTTTAATTCTTGTTTTAACTTTGCCTTTTCTTGCTTGTTTAAGTTTTTATCCTTGTCAATAAAATGATTTAATGAGAATGCTTTCGCCTGTCCGCTATATTTCCACACAAGCATATCGCGGATTTCAAAGCCTGCGATGTCCGCACTTGTTGCCATTGCGTGATAAAGACGGGCTTGCGAAAATATCACACAAAACGCCCCGGGCTTTAAGATTCTAAAAAACTGCTTGCAAATAGGCGTCATAAATTCTTGCAATTTCACGCTTTGGCTTTTGTCAAATTTCATTCCCACAGGCAAAGAGCCGATAACGCCGCTTTTTGCGACTTTGGAATCTAGCTTATTTTTATCCCATTTTGAATCCATCCCATCGATAAAATACGGCGGGTCAGTGATGATAAAATCTATGCTATTGTCAGGGATAGATTCTAAACCACGTTTGGAATCCATGCAATCGATATTATAAATTTCGTAATTTTTATTTTTAAAAGTTAGGTATTTCATTGTTATAATCCATTGTGATAAAGATGAAATTATAGAATCTTTTTAATGGATTTTGAGTTTAGATTCTATCAAATAGAGATTTCGCGCATGTCTCCAAAAGTTAGAAATTCTTTGAAAACAAGCGAGATTAGGGCGATGCGGTTTTGTTTTAGACGCGAATCATCAGTGTTTATTAGCACGTTGTCGAATACTTTATCTAAGAAAGGTTTTAAGGCAAAAAGATTTTGTAATTTTGCTAAATAACCTTCAGAATCTAGCTTTAAAGATTCTATATTCTTTGCCTTGTAATCTTGCAGTGCCTTATAAAGTTCGCTCTCGACCGCTTCAAAAAGCGAAATATCCACCGCGATAGAATCTAAAGCCGAAATATCTTCTTGCAATATATTTGAAACGCGTTTAAATGTGCTAATTACTTCCTTAATATCCACGCTATCAAGGTAACAAGCCAAAGCCAAAATCTTATCAAAGCTAGATTTTATCCCAAAGCCACGCACAAGCACACTCCGCACAATGCTAGGATTTATGTGAGCGAAGATTCCATAAAGTCGCTCGGTAATGAAAGTAAGGAGTGCCGCGAAAAGATTCGCACTTTTATGTTTCGCCGAAGATAACGCACAAATGTCACTAATGCTAATATCAAAATCAAATTGATGGCAAATCTTAAGCAGCCCAGCGGCTTGACGGCGAAGTGAAAAGGGGTCTTTGCTCCCCGTTGGAATCTTACTTAGGGCAAAAAGTGTGAAAAGATTGTCAAGTTTTATCGCAAGATTCACTATTGCACTAACTTTTTTTGTAGGCAAGGAGCTATCAAGTCCATTTGGCAGATATTGTTCGCGAATAGCGCGGCATATTTCAAAATTAAACCCTGCATCTTTAGCAAAATAAGAGCCCATAATGCCCTGCAGCTCGGGAAACTCGCCAACACTTTGGCTTAATAAATCATTTTTTGCAATGCTTAAAGCTTGCATAATTTCGCCAACTTGGCAATCAGTTATATTTATAGAATCTTTTAGCAGATTCACTAATTGCGTGGCAAGTTCTCTCTCACGCACAATCTTTTCACTCAAACTCCCAGCGCCCTGCATAAAAAGTATAGAATCTAGATTCCCAAAATCCATTTTAGCACTTAAATCATTATTATAAAAAAACTCTGCATCGTGCAGCCGCGCCTTTAAAACCTTTTCATTACCTTTAATAATAAGGCTAAAATCATCTACAAAGGCGTTGCTAACGACAATAAAGGCGTTAAAAAGTTTGTCATCTTTATAGACTGCAAAGTAGCGTTGATTTTCTTTCATTGATGTGATTATCATTTCTTGTGGGACTTTAAGAAATTTGTCGCTGAAACTTCCCATTAACGCGGTTGGAAACTCGGTGATTGCCACTATTTCATTTAATAAATCGCTATCAATTTCTACATTTACATTGTTTTTAGATTCTATATTTTGGATTTGATTTAGGATGATTTCACGGCGTTTTTCTTGATTTAAAATTACGCCATTTTCATTTAGAAAGTCGGTGTATTCTTGTAAGTTTTTTATTTTTTTGCTTTTGTTAGTCGCTTGGCGGTGCGAAAATATTTCATTGTTAGAATCTAGGGCAAAAATATCGCATTTTATAAATTCATCTCCTAAAAGTATGCAAATATTGCGAATAGGGCGGATAAAGCCATCCACCACATCGCCCCAACGCATAGATTTACCAAAGTTTAGGCTTTTTAGCCACGATTCTACCATTGTGCTTAGGAGCGAATTAGATTCTATCCCAGGGGTAATTTTCTCGCAAAATAGCACTTCTTTGCCATCTTTAAAAGTCGTTTGTAGTGCGTCTTTATCGATGTTGTTTTTTTCTAAAAAGCTATTTAGCGCGCGAGTAGGCATTCCACTAGAATCATAGGCGATATTGACAGGCGCGCCATAGATTTGCTCTTTTTTCTCGCTACTTTTGGTAGGAAAATCGCTGTGGATTAAAACAAGGCGGCGCGGCGTAAAGTAAAATTCGACATTAGATTCTATGTTATTTTCGCTCAATATTTTTAGCCATTCTTGTTTGATAGAATCTTGCGCCTTTAATAGCGGAAGGGCTGGCAGCTCTTCGGTAAAGACTTCGATTAATAATGTGGTGGTTTTCATACTTTCCCTTTTTGCGTTATAATTATGGAATTTTAGCAGATAAGTTTTAAGGTATAATGTTAGCTTATAGAATCTTGCATAAAGGGGCTGTTATGGACTATATATTGAAATTGAAAAATGCGGATGAGGACTTGGTAAGGGCGATAAAGGGCGTGGTGAAACTATGTGAAGATGCAAGGCTAAAGGTGCAAAGGGATTATAGTAAAAAAGATATTGAGATTCTAAATAGGATTGAAAAGCTTGATGTATCTAAAAAGGAAAAGGCTAGGTTACGCAAGGCGATAAAAAATAGCTACGCGATAGAAGATTCACCAGCTATTAAGAAAATCAATGCCCTGCCACCACTGCCAAAGGAAGTCGAGGAAAAAATGCGACAAGAATTATTGCAAGAATGCGGCTTAATCGAGACGCAAAATGGCTTTGAGCTAGTAGCGGAAGCAAAAAATGTATGAAGTGCGGGTCGAGCAAAAGGCGGAAAAACAGCTAGACAAAATCACAAAAGGCAATCCTATGGCAGCAAGGCAAATAAGGGACTTTGTGTATGTGCTTTTGCCAACTACGCAAAATCCGCTCTCCATGCACAATATTAAAAAAATGCAAGGCAAAGAAAATACATATCGTTGGCGTGTGGGAAATTATAGAATCATAGGCGAAGTTTATAGCGATATTCTTTTAATAAAAATTATAAAAATAGCAAGTAGGCAGGATGCTTATTAGGGGTTTTAGCTTTGAAAAGATTCTATATTTTTGTGATTTTTGTGTTGATTTTTGGGGGATTTGCGAGATTTGCGGGGGCAGATTCTAAAGATTCTAAAGATTTTATAGAATCTAAGGAAAATATAGAATCTAAAAGCCAAGATTCTAAGATAGATTCTAAAAAACCATCTAAAAATATAGAATCTAAATCATCCAAAGATTCTAAAGAAATCACAACCTTGCAAATCGAAGGCACGTGCCATGCTTTAGATGAGTTTAATGATTCTCAAAATGAAGTGCTGCTTTATGCGTATTATTATGGAAAGGACTTTGATTTAGGTTATATTTTGGCGGCTATTGCGTGGAAAGAAAGCTGTGCTGGCGAGTATTTAATCAACTTCCAAGACCCAAGTGCTGGCATTTATCACGCACACATCCCAAGCGTGATTAAGAAATATACAAAATACAAGGACACGCCCTTTATCCGCAATGTAATAGGGCAAATGCTTATTGCTGATGCGCGTTTGGCTAGTGCGATTGCCCTAGATAATTTGCACTACTGGCAAAAAATAAATAAAGGCAATTTGCAAAATACGCTAAAGTCTTATAACAGCGGCTTTTCATGGAAGTCAAACGCTACGATAAATAAAACCGCCCAAAACTACGCAAACGACATAGAACGCAAAGCCACCGCCTTGCAATCCTACCTACACGCCCTAATCCACACAAAAACGCTAAAAGAGCCAAAACTTGACATAAAATATTAGAATCTACACTCCAACTTTTAAGCTATAATATTCACTTTTAAAAGGAGAAATATGATAAATAAAGAGAATTTCAAACAAGTTTTAGAGATTTTACATTTTAAGCCGCAAGTAGATTCTAACCACCACAATAATGGGGGGGGGGGGGGGAAAAGCCCTTTAATCAAACCACAAAAGATTTTAAAAACACAGAATCTAAGCTAAAAGATTCTAATACCGCCATAGAATCTAATAAAAATATAGAATCTAACCTAAAAAATTCTAAACAAAATATAGAATCTAAAAACACCGATTTTAAAAATCTTAACATTTCAAAATCTAAAAACATAGAATCTACAAAAGATTCCAAACGAAATATAGAATCTAACATAGAAGTTTCTAAACAAAACATAGAATTTAATCCAAAAGATTCTAAACGAAATATAGAATCTAATTTAAAAGATTCTAAAAACATAGAATCTAATATCTACACAAAGCACTTTAAACAGCACAACTGCGAGTTAAAAGTCGATTTTAAAAATACAAAATTAATCTATCCAAAAGAAATAATAATCCATGATGAAACAACGAGTAATTTTAGTAAGGCTGAAAATTTTGTAGTTTTTGAATGTGTGAATAGATTATTAGAAAAAGGCTACAAACCAGAGCATTTAGAGCTAGAGCCAAAATGGAAACTAGGCGGAGAAAACAAGGGCGGAAAAGCAGATATTTTAGTGCGTGATAATGAAAATAATCCATATTTAATAATTGAGTGCAAGACAACAGATTCTAAAAAAAGCGAATTTGAGAAAGAATGGGATAATATGTTAAATAGTGGTGGACAGCTTTTTAGCTACTTGCAACAAGAGCGGGCGACTAAGTTTCTATGTCTTTATACAAGTGATTTTATAGAATCTACGCAAGATTCTATAAACCAAAATACGCAACAAGATTCTATAAACCACACACAAAACAAACTCATTTATGAAAACTACATTATAAACGTCCAAGATAATGATTCATATTTGATAGAAAATGATTTAGAGCTTTCATATAAAAAGGCAAATAATAATATAGAACTTTTTAATGCATGGAAAGAAAGCTATAAACTAGATAAACATACAAAAGGCATATTTGAAAGCAATATTACCGCATATAAAATTTTAGAATCTAACCTTACATTCAACGACTTAAAAGAGCTAAATATAAAAGAAGAGAGCAAATATCACGAGTTTGCTAAGATTTTACGAAAGCATAATATTTCAGGGAAAGAAAACGCCTTTGATAAACTTGTCAATCTTTTTTTATGTAAAATCTATGATGAAATTTATAACACACAAAATTTACAATTTAGCTACTTAGGCGTTATGGCGGATACTTTTGCGGATATGCAAGATAGATTAATGCTACTTTATAAAAACGCTATGGGTAAATTCTTAGGCGAAGAAATCACTTTTGTATCAAATGATGATATAGATAAAGATTTTACAAATCTAACAAATAACAAAGATTCTATAAAACACTTAAAATTAACTATGCAAAATTATATAAAGCAGCTTAAATTCTACTCAAATAACGACTTTGCCTTTTTAGAAGTGCATAATAAAGAATTGTTTTTAAAAAATGCTCTTGTGTTAAAAGAAGTCTTAGAATCTTTTGCCCCCTTTAAACTTACGCAAAACTCAACAAATCAATTCTTAGGAAATCTTTTTGAATTATTTTTGCAAAAAGGGATGAAGCAAGATGAGGGACAATTTTTCACACCCATTCAAATATGCGAATTTATAATCTATTCTTTACCTTTAGAAAATATATTAGATTCTAAGATTCCAAAAGTGCTAGATTTTGCGTGTGGAGCTGGACATTTTTTAAACACTTATGCAAATACAATTAAAAATTTTATAAACAAAAAAGATTCTAAAAAACACCACAAACAAATCTATGGTATAGAAAAAGAATACAGACTAAGCAAAGTCGCAAAGGTTTCAAGTGCAATGTATGGACAAAGTGAAATTAATATTTTATACGCTGACGCTTTATCTAGCTTTGAGTTGGCAAATCCAAAGGTAAGCGATGAGGAAAAGCAAAAAATACAAATAAAACCCCACAGCTTTGATATTTTAATAGCTAATCCACCCTATTCAGTTAAAGGCTTTTTAGAAACGCTAAGTGCAAAATCAAAAAAGACCTACACGCTTTTTAACACCGATATAAATATAGAATCTAATAATACAATAGAATGCTTTTTTATCGAAAGAGCAAAGCAGCTTTTAAGGGATAACGCCCTAGCCGCGATAATCTTACCTAGCTCCCTTTTAAATAAAGGTGGCATTTATGAAAAAGCGCGTGAAATAATCTTGCAAAATTTCTTTATTATAGCCATAGTAGAATTAGGCAGTGTTACTTTTGGAGCGACAGGGACAAATACCATTATTTTATTTTTGCAAAAGCACGAAAGCTTAAATTTTAATGAAAAAGAATACATTTCAAAAACTTACGCAGAATTGCAAAATAGACTAGATTCACAAAATCTAAAAGCAAATGATGATTTTAAAACAAAAGATTATCTAAAAGCATATTGTGAATTTAGGGGCTTTAATTTAGAATCTTATTTAGATTTTTTAGATTCTAATATTTCTACTTTATCGGGCGGAAAGCGAGATTTAAATCGCATTGAGATTTTAAAAGACTACAATGATAGCTTTATAAAATCAAATGAATACAAAAAACTTATAGAATCTAAAAGCTATAAAGATTCAGATTCTAAGCAAGACTTAAAACTAAATGCCCTTTTAAACTACGCCCTAAAGATAGAAAAGCAAAAGCTTTTATATTTCGCGCTAGCTTATAAAAGAAAGATTTTAGTGATAAAATCGCCTAGTGATTTAAAAGAGCAAAAAAGATTCTTAGGCTATGAATGGAGTAATAAAAAAGGCAATGAAGGCTTAAAAGAGCTAAATACGCCCTATCTTACCCCACTTTTTGAAAGGGAAAATATAAATAATACAAATAAGCTAAATTTTTTAATCAAACAAGCCTTTAATATTTCTTTGCAAAATACTGCTTTTAATAATGAAATCCCACAAGACTTAGAATCTTACGCCTTTTATACAAATTTAATTGATTGTATAGACTTTAGCAAAGTTGAATTTGACAAGGCGATAAATTTAAATATATCAAGCAAAAGCGGAAGTATAGAATCTAATCCTTTTGCTAATTGTAAATATCCGCTAATTAAGTTAGAATCTATTTGCAAAATGTATCAACCAAAAACTATTACAAGTGCGGAAATTTTAGATAATGGAAAATATAAGGTTTATGGAGCAAATGGAGTTATAGGATATTACAATGAATATAATCATAAAGATTCTGAAGTCGCTATGACTTGCAGGGGTGCGACTTGCGGAACTATAAATTTTACAGAACCAGAATCTTGGATAACAGGCAACGCTATGATTATAACGCCTTTAGATTCTAAAAAGATTCTAAAAAAATTTTTAGTTTATATTTTACCTTTAACAAATATAAAATACGTGATTACAGGCACAGCACAACCACAAATTACAAGAACAAATTTATCACAATTACAAATCCCGCTGCCACCACTTGAAATACAAAAGCAAATCGTTAAAGAATGCCAAGAAGTAGAGAAATTAGATTCTATGCTTTCAAATTTGATAGAATCTTATAAGCTTTTAATACAACAAATTTTATATTTTTGCCAAATTATAGAATCTAAGCCTACACATTCCCTAGATTCCACACTACAAAATATACAAAATATAGAATCTAACTTACTAAAAGATTCTAATATCAATAAAGATTCTAAAAATATACAATCTACTTTGCCTACGCAAAAAACAGATTCTAAAAATATAGAATCTAATAACACTCCTACCTTAGAATCCACCCTAAACAAACAAGATTTAAAAACACTAAAAGCCCTTTTAGATTCTATAAAACCTACATTTGAAACCATACAAAATAATCAACAAACTTACAAGCTAAACAATACCGAGCTTTTTACCTTGCAAATAGGCAAAAGGGTGCTAGATAGTGAATTGCTACCAAATGGAAAAATACCTGTTTTTAGTGCAAATGTGCTTAAGCCTTTTGGCTTTATCAATAAAGAAATTTTGAAAAATTATGATAAAGATTCTGTCCTTTGGGGAATTGATGGCGACTGGCTTGTCGGCTTTATCCCTAAAAATACGCCTTTTTATCCAACAGACCACTGCGGAGTGTTGCAAGTGAATGAGGCTAAAAATAATGCAAAATATCTTAAATTTATCTTAGAATATAGTGGCGTTAAAGCAGGGTTTAGCAGGACTTTAAGAGCTAGTATAGAGCGAGTAGGAAATCTAAAAATAAATTTACCAAGTAAAGAGTCCCAAGAAAAAATCGCACAAACAATCGACTTTATAGAATCTAAAATCACGCAACTAGATTCCATAAAACAAACCCTAGAAAACAAAACACAAGAAATCCTAAATACACATCTAAACTCAAACTAATCACTTAAACCGAACATTATAACTATCAAAAGGCATAAAAGATTCAACACAATCAACATTATTAGAATCTAAACGCGTAAAAAGTTCAAAAATTAGCAAGAAAATAACAAAGCTTGAATATTCCAAAATATTATTAATTTCATAACTCTCCATCGGTAAGAAGTTCGATAAAACATAATTTGCAATATCATCATTATAGCTTTTATGCAATGTGTTAAAATTCAATGTTTTAAAATAAGATTCTATATTTTTTATTGAATCTAGTATTTTCGCATTAAAGATTTGATTAAAAGAACGCGTCTTAAAATTAGGAGAAAAGTGTAACTTAGATTCCAAAGTCTCCTTAAAAATCTCGCAAATTTTGCTAAACTTTTCCCTATTTTCCGCACTTACAGCATTAAAATATTTATCGTTTAAAAAAATATTTGCCGCAATGCCTAGTTTTACTTTCAAATATTCTTTTTTAAAAAAAACATCTATTGATTTTACGCCATTATGCCCGCCACTACTGCCGCCCAAGCGAAAATTTACGCTGCCAAATCGCGTATCTAAATCATCAAAAATAACAATGCTTTTCATAATATTATAATTTTTGCTAATCTTCTCAAAAGCTACTCCACTATTATTCATAAAAGTCGTAGGTGCAACTAAAAGCACATTAAAGTTAGAAAATTTAGAACTTATTTCTTGCAATTTAGATTCAAAAGATTCTAGAATCTTCTCGTTAGAATCTAGCTTTTTAAACATTTTTAGCTCTTTTAACGCGCTAATATTGCTCGACAAGGGCGATAAAAAATCACTTAGCGAAACTTCCGCACACATACTTTGCAAATTTTTATGCAAATTCCAACGTGCAATGCCTTTTTTAGAATTGAGCCTAGATTCCAAATCATTAGAATCTACTTTAGAATCTGCACTTTCATTATTTATCAAACTTGTAATTTTATCAAGGCACATAAAGCCGATATTATGCCGTGTGCGTGCGTATTTTGCGGTGATATTCCCTAAGCCTACAATTAAAATCGTTTGCATTTTTTACCTTTTAATTTAAAATAGATTCTATAAAAATAGCAAAATTATAGAATCCAATCTTAAAGTTCTACCAGTCTTTAAGTCGTGCGCCGATACCTACGCGAGCGACAGGCAGGCTGTATTCATAAAGGCTATCGCCATGACCGCCCACAAACTGCACATATAACGCAATTTGGCGCGTTATCGCAAAGCTATATCCTAGCTCTACTTGCCCCTTCCACTGCCAAAATGAACGCGAAAAATAATTCCCAAAAATATTATTCATATAAAACTCAAAAAGATTGCGTTTATACGCGTAGCTCACACGCACATCGCCATAGCCCATATAGTCGCTCACATCGCTATTTGTAGCAGGTCCATCAAAGGCGACAAGGTTTGGATAGCCCCAAGCGCGCAGCCGCACATTTAAATCTTTGTAGCGATAGTTTGCATCCACGATAAATCTATCAAGGCTTTTACTACGCACAAAATTGCGATTTTGCGACCACTGCGGAGTGCCCTGCCTAATGTCATTTATCACATTTTCTTTCTCGCCATTACTCACATGCACATAGGCTATGCTAAGCCAAGTGATATAGCCGCCAGCCCCGCCATTTATGGCAAGCGGGCGTTTGTAAAGAAAGCTCAATCCTGGACTAAGGTCAAAATCCCGCAGGGGCGAACTTTGCACGCCATTGTAGCTTTGCAAATATATCTTAAAGGTCAAATCAAAGCTAAATGCGCAAAACTTGCAAAGCACATCGTTTATAAACTCGATGCGAGAACTAACCTGCGATTTAATTTCAGTGCGAGTTAGGCTTTTATCATCATAAGTGGGCGTAAGGCTCGTATATGTGGGCATAAAATACCACGGCTCATAGAATTTAAAGCTCATATTTAGTGCCTTAGTGTCGATTTTGGCAAAATGCGTGGGCGGAAGTTTTATAGAATCATACTCTTTCATTGTGGTTTCATCGACAGGGAAGGTTTTATCAAGCCATCGTTGCACGGCTTTTGGGGATTTGTTTTTTTTCTTTTGCTCTTTGGCTAGACGTTTTTGCTCTTTAAGTTGCTCTTTTGTTAGGGGTGTTTGTTCTGTGTTTTGTGTGTTTGTAGATTCTATATTTGTGGATTCTTGTTTTATTCCAGCAAACATTAAACCTATAAAACATATAAATAAATAAACAATTTTCATTGAAACCTCTAATTTGTAAAAGTAAAATTATAATACGCAATTATAAAACTTACATAATGATAATGTAATATTAAAATATTAAATTCAAAAAACTTAAAATTTAAATGTTAAGATTCTAAAAATTTTACTTCAAAGGATTGATATGAAAAAAATACTTTTGTTAGTGAGTGTTTTTGTATTGAGTATGTTTTTATATGCAGAAAATGGCATTACAAACATTATGTATAGCATACAAGTAGGCAGCTTTAAAAGTCTTGAAAATGCTGGTAATTTGTCAGATTCACTAAATAAAAAAGGGCTTGATGCCTTTTTCTTTAAAGAAGATGGAATGTATAAAGTGCGATTTGGTAACTATTCAAGTAAGCAAGAGGCTAGAAATGAAGCCTTAAAATTATTAGAGCGAAATATTATCGATGATTTTTATATTGTAAGTCCAGATACTTATTTAATTAATAATCCTACGACACAAACAGATTCTGTAATAGTAGAAAGTGATGAGGTAGTAATAGAAACTATTGAAAATGAAAGCCAAAATATTGCTAATAATACACAAAAAGACGAAGTTATACTCGAAGATATAAATCTAGATGAAATTATGCCACCAACTACCGAGACACATAATAAAGACAATAAAACTATTACACAAACACAAATAGCACAAAATGAAACCCAAAATGACATCTCACCTGTACGACAAAAAATAGTAAATGATGCAAAACAATACTTAGGAGTCCCTTATAAATGGGGTGGAAGTAACTCTAGCGGATTTGATTCTAGTGGATTGACTAGAGCGGTATATAAATTGAATGGATTAAATTTACCAAGAACAAGCAGAGAGCAATCTATGGTGGGTTATTATGTTCCATTTAGTGAAATACAACCAGGTGATTTGGTATTTTTTGTTGAAAATAAATCTCAAAGTATAAATCACGTTGGAATCTACATAGGAGATAATAAGTTTATCCACGCACCAGGCAAAGGCAAAAGTGTGCAAATAGATAATTTACAAGATGAGGAATGGAGAAAAATTTATAAAGGTGCAAGGAAATATCTAAAGTAGATTCTATATTGTTTAGAATTTTAAAGGTTTTTACTTATAAACATTGCACAATAAACGTTATAAAATTCACACTTAAATGATAAAATTGCAATGTAAATTTTAAGGTTGTGTAATGAAAATTTTGCGTTATATTCTCATTTTATCTTGTATTTTGAGCATGATTTTAAGTCCTTTATGTGCTGATGACAAAATGGTAAAAAAGGAAAATATTAAAGAATTTGCTAAAAAAGATTCTAAAAATCCTAATGATTCTAAGGCAAAAGTTATAGAATCTAAAACTCAAGATTCTAAAAACGTGACTATAGAATCTAAAGATTCTGGTGTGAAAAATCTCGCCTACAGCATACAAGTCGGCAGTTTTAAGGACATAAAAAACGCTGGGAATTTGGCGGATTATTTGAATAAAAAGGGGCTTGATGCGTTTTTTTTCAAAGAAAATGATATGTATAAAGTGCGTTTTGGCAATTTTTTAAACGAAGCACAGGCGCGAGAGAGTGCGGCAAAACTGCAGGCACAGCGACTAATTGATGATTTTTTCTTAATCACGCCGCAAAGTTATGCGATAAATTCACTAAAAAAGAGTTTAGATTCTAAAGATTCTAAAACTACTAATAATCCTAATATTTCTAAGCCAAAAGTTACAGAATCTAAAACTACAAGTGCGAAAAAAGACGCCGATAATATCACCAAAAATGTCCGCGATAGCCTTGTAAAACACGCGCACAGCTATCTTGGCGTGCCTTATAAATGGGGCGGGGAGAGCAGCAGCGGCTTTGATTGCAGTGGGCTTGTGCGCGCGGTGTATCGGCTAAATGGCTTAGATTTGCCACGCCGCTCAATTGAGCAGTTTAACACGGGGAAATTTGTGCCAAAAAAGGACATTCAAGTGGGCGATTTAGTCTTTTTCACAAATAATGGCAAGGGCGTAAATCATGT
This sequence comes from Helicobacter saguini, assembly GCF_000762875.2. GTDB lineage: Bacteria > Campylobacterota > Campylobacteria > Campylobacterales > Helicobacteraceae > Helicobacter_A > Helicobacter_A saguini. Next base: position 61,961 of record NZ_JRMP02000009.1, on the reverse strand, counting down.
GGGAATCTACATCGGCAATGGCAAATTTATCCACGCACCAGGTCGCGGCAAGTTTGTTAAAATCGATAATTTGCATAGCTCATATTGGGTCAAAAATTACAAAGGTTCAAGGCGATATTTATAGAATCTAATTTCAAAGGACAATTATGCAGGACTTAATAAAAAAAGAAAATCTATTGTATGAAGGGAAAGGCAAGCGGCTTTACAAGGTTACGCAAGATTCTATGAAAGCAATAGAATCTAAATTGCAAGATTCTAAAAATAATTCTAAAAATATAGAATCTAGTGCGAATGATTCTAATAAAGCTATAGAATCTAGCCTAAAAATTAATCCGCAAGATGTTGTTTTGGCGTATTTTAAAGATGATTTGACCGCGTTTAATGCACAGAAAAAAAGTAGCGAAAGTGGCAAGGGCGCGTTAAATTGCCAGATTTCAACGCAAATTTTCAATTTACTTGAAAGCAAGGGTGTAAAAACACATCACATTGCGACTTTAGATTCTAATATTATGTTATGTTCAAAAGTGGAAATTATTCCCATTGAAGTGGTCGTGCGAAATATCGCGACAGGCAGCCTAACTAAGCGGCTTGGGATAAAAGAAGGGCTAGTCATAAAGGATACGCCGTTGCATTCGCCACTTGTGGAGTTTTACTACAAAGATGATAGTTTGGGCGACCCGATAATCACGCACTCGCATTGTCTTATGATGGGCATTGCAAGTAGCAAAGAGTTAGAAATATTGAAACTTTCTGCGTTAAAAGTTAATGAAATTTTGCGTGAATATTTTGATAAAGCTGGGCTAAATTTGATTGATTTTAAGCTCGAATTTGGTCGCTCTTTGAGTGCGTTTAGCGGTAATTCGTGCAAGAATAGTCATTATAAGGGCGAGATTTTACTAGCCGATGAGATTAGCCCTGATAGCTGTCGTTTGTGGGATAAAAAGACAAATAAAAAAATGGATAAGGACATTTTCCGCCAAAATCTAGGCAATGTTGTTAGCGCGTATAAAGAGGTTTTAGAGCGACTAAAAACTAATTGATACATTAATTATAAAAACAATCAAACCTGTGAGTAGATGTCATATATTCTCACATTGCACTTATATTCTAAAAATTCTAATTTTTGAATAGTAAAATTATTAAATATAGAAACTATAGAAATATCTAACATTAATTACAAAAGTCCCAGTTGTTATGTTGGATTTTATCTTAATGCTTGTTTGTTGGAGTTTTTAGGGTAAATGAAGTATTTTTTAATATTACAAATTGTGACGTTTTGGAGTTGGGGGTGGAATCTAAAAGTTATAGATTCTATAATTTTTTAGCTAAAAAACATGAATATTTTTGCTAAGAGTTATCACAAATATTAAATAGTGTATTAGATTCTATAAACATTGTTTTGGCAAGGTGTAGTTGAGCGGTTTGTTTTTGTTTTATATTTGAAATGTTTGAAGTATTATTTAGCGTGTTAAGGGCGAAGTTTAGGCGAGTTTTTTGCATATTAATATTAGATTCTATAGAATCTTTAATATTTTGCGAGAGATTATGCAGGATTTGTGAATATTTATCTTTGATAATTTTTATTGATTCTATATATTTTTTATTAATAAATTTTCTCATAGAAATGCTGCGAGTGTGATTATCTACTATGTTTAGAATCTTAGCACATTCTTTATTATTGAGACTAATTTCACTACTAATAAATTTAGTAATATGTCCTTGTAAATGCGTGTGAATCTCACTTTTTAAACGTTTTAGTTTGCTTGTATTAATATGATTATTTAGAGATTCTATAACTATATTTATTTGTGTTTGAAACATATTAATTAGGCTATTTTCTAACTCTTTTGCCCCTTGTATTTCTTTATTTTTGTATTCGTTTAATATATTATTTATATCACTTATTTCTATTAATTTGGCGGTTTTTACATCTATGGGCTTAGATTCTATGACTTTATTCTCAATCTCTATTACATTTTGTTTATGCTTTTTATTATCGCTAAAAAATGTTTCTTTTATCGTATCAAATGTCGCTTTCACGCCCTTTATTATCTTTGGTATTAAAGGCAGGGCAGCAGCAGCGGTGGATAATATTTTTAAAAATGGAAATGCCATGTTAATCCTTTGCTATATTTTTGGTATTTAAAAGTATATTTTCATATACAAAAATATCTTTTGATAGTTCTAACTGCTTTATTTTTTTGCTTTGTATATCACTATTGTTAGTAAAATCATTTAAGATTTTTTGATTGTTTGTATATGATGATTTTTTATTATCTAAATGTAGTTTTATTTTTTCTTTTATAGAATCTATGCTGTGTTGTAAATTATTATTCAGTTTGTTTATTGTTCTTTGAAAGATTCTATCAGGCTTAAAATTAATATTTATTTCGTTTGGTAAATCATTTTTTATATTTTCTAATTCTTTTTTATAATTACTTTCTATTTGAGATAAATCTATATCATTATTAAGATTTTTGATATGATTTATTAGTTTATTATGTGTTTGTTTATAAGATTCTATTATAGGCGTAATTTTATTTATTGCTTGATTTTTGAGTTGAAGTCTTTTTGTTATTTCTTCTATACTTGGTTTTGATTGTTTTTTATATTTTTTGTTAAGATAATCTTTTAATGGTTTAGTAGCATTATCAACAATATTTTCTATTTTTTTTATAGAATCTTCATCTAAGATTCTATCATCTCTTGTATATGGTGGTTTAGAATCTACAAAACGTATTTCTTTGATTACTTGTTGTGGGCGTTTTTTACCGCCTAAAATATTTTTCAAAAATTTCATATTTAAATTTAGTTAATGCCGCAGTCTCTGGCTCTACTTTCATACTTGCATAGTTTTGCTTTAGCATTGCATTTATTAGAGTGCTTTTCCCGGCTTTTATAAGACCTACAAAGGCAATTTGAAATGTATTATCTCTTTGTAAAAATTTAGTAATTTCATTAATATGATAATTAATCATTTCATTCTCTTGAAGTTTGTTTTTATAAATTTCTAAAAGTTTTTTAATTTTTGCAAATTTACTAAATTCATTATCTAAACTTGGCAAGGGCGAAGCAAAAGTAATATTTTTTATAGAATCTTGCGTATATCTCGCATATTCCTTGCACTCTTTTTGCATATTTTCTAGCAAATTTATATCATACTCTTTGCTATTATCTTTGCTAATAATACTCCCACATTCTTTGCAAAATACCGATACGCTATCATTATTACACTTGCAAGATTCATAAATTGCACTCATTTTATTTCCTTTTTTAAATAAATAGATTCTATGATACAAAAAAAAAGCTTTGTCAAGGGTTTTTATGAAATTCATAGATTTTTTGAAAAAATGTAACTAAATGAAACAATACTTTTATGTTACAAATTGTGACGTTTGGGGTTTTGGGGTTGGGATTTGAAAGTTATAGATTCTATAATTTTTTAGCTAAAAAATACAGCGGTGTGTAAAAATGTAACGCTATTTTAGCAAAAATTGTCATAAATGATAAAAAAACATCAAATTAGTGAAAAATCATTGATTTAAATGCAAATTCTTACTACTATTGAAATACTTAAAAAGGAAAATTTTAGAATCTAGATTCTATAAATTACAACAAATTTACTAAGGAAAAAATATGCAAACTTTGCAACTAAAAGAGCAAAATCTAGATTCTAATATCGAGCATACCGCTGGTGTGGCAATCGGTGGAAATAATCAAAGTGGAAATCTAGGCAGTGGAAATAGTGGAAACCTAAATCACGGCGGATTGAGTGGTGGAAGTGGCGGCTTTAATAATAGAAATGGCGGCTTTAACGATAGAAATGGTGGAAATGGAAACAACGGAAACTTTAATGGAAATAGCGGAAACTACGAAGATTCTAACGCTCAAAATCAAACGCAAAATCTCACAAAATCACAGCGCATTCGCTCCATTCTAGCGGCTAGTTCTGGCAATTTTGTCGAGTGGTTTGACTTTTATATTTATGTGAGTTTGGCGGCGTATATGTCGCATCATTTTACTAACACAAGCGATGATATTTTAGGGCTAATTGTGACCTTTGGAATCTTTGCTGTGGGCTTTTTTATGCGACCTATCGGCAGCCTTATTTTTGGCACTTTGGGGGATAAAATCGGTCGGCAAAAGGCGATGATTTATGCGATTATTTTGATGAGTTGTGGGAATTTTATGATTGCGGCTATTCCTAGCAGGGAGAGTATCGGTGTTTGGGCGCCGATTTTGCTAACTTTAGCGCGAATGATTCAGGGCTTGTCAGTTGGCGGTGAGGGCGGACTTGTGGCGACTTATATTAGTGAAATGGCTACAAAAGGTAACAGGGGCTTTTTCTCATCGTTTCAATATGTAACATTAATCGCTGCGCAATTTGCCGCACTCCTTTGCGTTTGGCTCGCGGTAGAATATTTTGGCGAAGCGGTAATGAAAGATTACGCGTGGCGATATTTGTTTGCTTTGGCTGGAATCTTGGCACTTGGCTCACTATTTTTACGCGCAAAAATGCATGAGAGTGCAAAAGAGCTGCATAAAAAAGATGAGCAAAAAGGCTCGCTAAAAGCCCTTTGGCAATATCGCAAATACTGCCTTTTGGTCTTTGGACTAACTGCGGCAGGCTCGATGTGCTACTATAATTTTACGACTTATATGAATACTTTTTTGGCGAAATCGGCGAACTTTTCTAGCGAAGATGCAAGGATGATTGCCCTTTGTAGCTTGGGCTTTGCGATGTGTTTGCAGCCTTTTATGGGGATGCTAGGCGACAAAATCGGTGTGCGAAAAATGCTTGGAATCTTTTCAGTGCTAGGCTTTTTAAGCGTGTATCCGCTTATGAGTGCGATTATTGCCTGTGGTCCAAATGGTGCGATTAATAGTGGTTTTATGGCGTTTATTTTTATCGCTGTGGGTGTGGTGATTTCTGGCTTTTATACGAGTATCGCGGGTATTGCAAAGGCGACTTTGTTTCCTGAAAAGGTGCGAGCGCTTGGCACGGGGCTGCCTTATGCTATGGCAGTAGCGATGTTTGGCGGGACGGTGCCTTCAGTTGCGTTATGGTTTAAATCTGGCGGACCTTATGGTAGCGAGGTAGTCGATGGGCAAACACAGATTCTAACGCTTGGGCTTAGTGAGCAAGGCTACTTTATTTATATGATGTTTTTTTTATTTTGCTGTGTGTTAGTGGCGATTAATATACCAAAGGAGACAGAGTTAGAAAAACAAAATGACGTGTGAAGATTCGTCTTCCGGTTGGATTTTATCCATATAAAAGGGTGGTGGGTGAGCTTTAGGCTTACTTTCATAGAATCTAGATTCTATAATTTCTAAGATTCTATATTCCATAATTTTTTAGCATTTAAATTTTGGAATCTATAACGATTTCAAACTTTAGATTCTAAAGATTCTAACTTTTGGTTTGTAATGCAAAATCCAACCGAAAGACGAATCTTTAAAATAGAATCTAAAAGCAAATTTCACAAGGGCAAAAGGAGTAAGATATGTCAAAGATAGTCGAAACAAAGGAATTTAGTGCGATTCCATCGCAGGTTTCAAGTAGATTAGTGGAAGTGACTTTCAACAAAAAGGTGATTAAGGATTTTCTCAAAGAAATGGAGCAGTATCCCGTTCAGGCGTTGGAATACAAGTCATTTTTGCGATTTCGTGCAGCACAGATTCTAAATAATCTTTGCAATGGCGAGCTGCAGGGCTTTTTGCAACGCACTTTAAGCAATAGAGAGCAAGGCGCACTTTTGATTAACCCAGAGGGCATAAATAGCGTTGAGCAAGGCGATGATATGGTAAAAATCGCTACTGCGTTTGTGCATCTTGTCGGGCGTTCAAACTTCGATGATATGACGGGCAAATTTTATGCGCGCTGGGCGGTGGTAAATACCGATAATAGCGATAGCTATCTGCGACAACCACAAAAGCCACTTGAGCTTCACAACGATGGTACGTATGTAAATCAGGTCACTGATTATGTGCTAATGTATAAGATTGACGAGCAGAATATGAAGGGCGGTGACAGCCAACTTTTGCACCTTGATGAGTGGGAGGATTTGGATAAGTTTTATAATCATCACCTTGCAAAACGCGTGATGAAATGGTCAGCCCCGCCAAGTAAAAATGTGAAAGAAGATGCGTATCACCCGGTATTTGAGACAGATTGTGATGGGCGTCCTGTGATGCTTTATATCGACCAGTTTGCCCAGCCAAAAGACTTTGAGGAGGGGACATATCTAGCTGATATGGGCGACTCGCTAGAAAATAGTAAGAATAAGCTAAGTTTCCCCGTGCCAGTGGGACAATTTTTGCTAATAAATAACCTATTTTGGCTACATGGACGAGACAAATTCGAGCGACACGAAAAACTTCGCCGCGAGCTAATGCGACAGCGTGGCTACTTTTCATTTTGCTCAAATCCATTTAAGCCATACCACACGCTTGGCAAAGGGAAATAGAATCTTAGATTTAGTCATTGCAGGCGTAAGCAAATCAATCCATGAAAATAGATTGCTACAAGAATTCTTTACAATTTTCTAGCAATGACACAAATTAATAGAATCTAGATTCTAAGTTATACCAAATACAACAAACAAACTCTAAGATTTTAGAATCTAGATTCTATATTTACTCAAAATACCTCATAATGCTATATCCGCCATCTTGCAAATATTTATCTTTTTGCATTAGTTTTATATCGCTTTGCATCATATCTTTGACTAATGCGTGCAAGTCGTATTTTGGCTTCCAGCCGAGTTTCTCTTTAGCTTTGCTAGGGTCGCCAAGTAGTAAATCCACCTCCGTTGGGCGGAAATATCGCTTATCCACCGCCACGACCTCACGCCCCTTTTCTAGCTTGTAGTCGCCCTTACAAGCGACCACCACGCCCACTTCATCTACACCCTTGCCCTTAAACTCGATTTCAATCCCAAGCTGCTCAAAACTAAGCCGCACAAACTCGCGCACCTCCGTTGTCACACCTGTCGCAATGACAAAATCCTCCGCCTTTTCCTGCTGCAAAATAAGATACATCGCCTCCACATAATCCTTCGCATGTCCCCAGTCGCGTTTGGCTGACAAGTTGCCAAGATATAGCTTATCTTGCAGTCCAAGCGCGATTTTACTCACCCCACGCGTGATTTTACGCGTCACAAATGTCTCGCCGCGAATGGGACTTTCGTGGTTAAACAAAATGCCATTACTCGCAAAAATGCCGTAAGCCTCGCGATAATTCACCGTAATCCAGTAGGCATAAAGCTTTGCCACAGCGTAGGGCGAGCGCGGATAAAAGGGCGTTTTCTCATTTTGCGGGACAGCCTGCACCAAGCCATAAAGCTCACTCGTGCTTGCCTGATAAATTTTGCTTTTCTTTTCAAGCCCTAAGATTCTAATCGCCTCCAAAAGCCGCAGAGTGCCGATGCCATCGGCGTTTGCGGTGTATTCAGGCGTCTCAAAGCTCACATGCACGTGGCTCATCGCAGCTAGGTTATACACCTCATCGGGACGAACTTCCTGCATAATGCGGATAAGGTTTGTGGAGTCGGTCAAATCGCCGTAATGCAGGCGAAAACGCACATTTTTACTATGCGGGTCTTGATAGAGATGGTCGATTCTATCGGTATTAAATAGCGAACTTCGCCGCTTAATGCCATGCACAAGATAGCCCTTATTTAGCAAAAACTCGGCTAAATACGCCCCATCCTGCCCTGTGATACCTGTAATCAACGCTACTTTATTTTTTTTATTAGTTTTAGTATTGCTCATTTCCACGCCCTTTATTAGATTCTATAGAATCTAAATTTTAGCTTAAAAATGTGAAATAAAGGCTAGATTATTAAACATAAATAAACATTAAAATTAAAATATTTTGCTTAAAAAATGTTGTAAAAAGTTAAAATTGCAATTTATAAATAATGAGTAGAAAATATGATAATAGATTCTAAAATACAAATCTTAGAATCTATTTTAGATTCTAAAAGAATCTAAGTTATATAAAGTAGAATCTATTTTATCTCCGCTTTAGCTCCGGCTTCCTCTAGCTTTTTCTTAAAGGCTTCCGCATCTGCTTTGCTTACGCCTTCTTTAAGTGTATTAGGCGTTTTTTCAGTGGCATCTTTTGCCTCTTTTAAGCCAAGACCTGTGATTTCACGCACGGCTTTAATAACATTAATTTTGTTCGCACCCGCATCAAGTAAAATCACATCAAACTCAGTCTTCTCTTCAGCCGCAGGAGCAGCCCCGCCGCCACCAGCCCCAGCCACAACGGTTGGTGCAGCCGAAACACCGAATTTTTCCTCAAAAGCTTTCACAAGCTCGCTTAACTCTAGCACCGACAAATTGCCGATGTATTCCAACACTTCTTCTTTAGTAATAGCCATATTATGCTCCTTCTTTTTGTTTTCTCAAATTGTCCATACCTGTCACAAAATACCTTGCTGGCGCGCTCCAGACAGAAAGCAACATACCGATAAGCTCCTCTTTGCTTGGCAGCTTAGAAATCGCTATGATGTGCTTACTATCGACAATCTCGCCATCAAAATACCCAAACTTAACCTTAAAATGCTCGGCGTTTGCTTCCGCAAATTTGCACACAACTTTTGATAGCGAAATCTGCTCATCAGCCCAAATATACACATTCGTATCTTTAAGCTCGCTCGCCTTATAGCCCGCATTTTTTAGCGCGATATTTGCTAGTTTATTCTTAATCACTTGCACTTTTATGCCACTTTTTTTAGAATCTCGTCTCAAAGATTCCAAACTTTTCACATTCAAGCCCTTGTAATCGCAAATAATCATAGCGCCCGCATTTTTAAAACTTTCACTCAAGTTATTCACTAAGCTAATTTTGTCCTGCTTTGTCATATATCCTCCTTTCAGACTTTATGACTTATACGGGGTTAGAAAATATAGAATCTATATCATAAAAAGTTATGAAATATAGAATCTAGTATCTAGTTTAAACTTTTAGATTCTATAACTTTTGCTTTATTAAGGCTTTTGCTTTTAAGGTTTCTTAAAACATCTTTAAAAACTTGTGCACTTTATAAAGGCAAATCACAAAATCCAAAAATCCCAGTAGTCTCTAGTCCCAAGATAAAATTCACTTTTTGCAATTCACAAAAAAAGATGTAATTATAGAATAAAATTTGTGAAATTACGCAAAAAATTGCAAAGTTAGATTCTAAAAAGTTAAATTTTTTTTAAAGCACTTACTTGCAATCCTTTACATCATATAAGAAATATTTTTTGTATAATTTAGATTCTATAATTTAGAATCTTAAATGCTTTTCAAGGAAATAAAATGTTTAAAAAGTTAGCTTTTTTATTACTTTTTATCTTTTTAGTGATAACTCAAGCAATTTTAAATGCAACAGATTCTAACGACATCACAGAATATAAAGAATTTTTATATAAAGGAAGTTGCGAAATTCATAACTTAGATAATGAAATTTGCAAATTTATAAAGCTAATTTATAGCTTTGAAGTGCTAGATTCTATATACGTGGCTACAATTCTTAGCAAAATCGCTCCTAATCAGCCCCAACCAGAAAATTACGCTTATAAGTGCGTTAGAGACGATTTAATGCAAAAAATTTGCAAAAGTTTGGAGACTTTGAGCGATGAAAATATCGAGTATATCTTGCGTCTAAGGCTTATGTATAGGGATGTTTATACAGGGCAAACATATGGCGTTTTTTCAACGGAGAATATTATTTTCTTGCGTAATGAATGCGCCCAAAATTAAACACTTTTACACAAGATTTGCAAAATAGATTCTATAATTGCATTTATCATAAATGCAGGACTCCATAAATATAGTCATTTTTTATATTGTAAAATTCTTTAAACGCATAGTAGTTAGAAAGTGCGAGTGATGCTAGTTTGTTAGGCTTTTTATTTTTAAGATTTAAGACTTTTTGCGTGTGGTCGCTGCCTTTACCACTTGGAATCTCAGTATCCACACTATTTGCAAAAGAAAAAAACTCCACGCCAAAACTCTGCATTATCTCATTTTGCGAATTGATAAAATACTTCTCGCTTTTCAAAAACTCACTCTCATTTTGATAAAATGTATCAATATAATATTTTTCTTTCTTACGTGGGATTTTCACACCAAAATCTTTTTCAAACTCATTGATATAGAATTTTTTTGCTAAATCGCCATTATATAGTTTAGAAAATATTTGTAGAACATGATGAATTGCTTTTGTGTGCCATCTTTTGCATAAGAGTTTAGCGCGTCTATAAAGGTAAGATTATTTTCTGCAAAGTCTTTTATGGTTAGGAGAATGCGGATTTACGAGAAGTTAGATTCTATGTTTTTCTTAGAATCTTTAGAATCTTGGATATTTTTAGATTCTATAACTTTATTAGAATCTTGCAAAGTAGATTCCATAATTTTGAATATTTTTTAGAATCTATCTTATAATTCACTTAAAATCTCATAAACCAAAGGCTTATAATCACGCAAACTAACCACTTATAAAAGTAAATTTTATAGAATTGAATTTTATACTATAGAAAATAGTTATTGGAATCTAAAAAATAGATTTTTTTAATAATTAATAAGTTCTAATTTTCAGAATCTTTTTGCTTTTTAGCTCTAGATTCTATAATTATGGGAGTGCCTTGAAAGTTGAAGGTTTGGCGAAGAGTGTTTGTTAGATAGCGTTTGTAGCTAAAGTGCAGGGCGTCTGGCTTATTCATAATAAGGGCGATTTGCGGCGGCTTTGTGGCAAACTGCGTAGCGTAATAAATGCGGATAATCTTGCCATGCTGGCTTGGAAGCGGGTGCTTTTTTTGGGCAGATTCTATGATTTCATTGAGCTTTGCAGTGGGAATGCGGCGCGAAAAGTTACCAAAAATCTCAATAATTTTGTCCTTTAGCTCGTTAATGTGTCGATTCGTAACACTTGAAAGGGTGAGCGTTGGCGCGTATTCAAGGAATTTAAAGCGACGTTTGTAGCTCTCCATAATCGCCTTAAAATCGGCTCTGTGGATGTCCCACTTGTTTAAAACCACGATAATGCCGAGATTGTGCGTGCTAGCAATGGCGGAGATGTGGCTATCAAGGGCGCAAAAATCCTCGCTACTATCAAGCACCAAAATGGCGATGTCACACAGGCTCAAAATCCGTTGCGTGCGGTCTAGGGCGAACTTCTCCAAACCATCAATCTTGCCACGTCGTCGCAAACCCGCTGTATCAATAAATTTTAACGTGTGATTTTTATACTCGATACTCTCGCTCACTGGGTCGATTGTCGTGCCTGCGATATTTGAAACAAGGGAGCGATTTTGGGAGACAAGGGCGTTTAGAATGCTGCTTTTACCGACATTTGGGCGACCGATAATGCCGATGCTTATGATGTTGTTGTTTTTTTTATCGTTTGTGGAATCTTCGTTTTGATTAGAATGTTCGCTATTTTCATTAGAATTTTGCGTTGTGGATTCTATAAATTCCACTACATTATTAGAATCATCAAAATAATCTATAAAATCTAACTTTTTTGGTTGTAAAGTTATAGATTCTGTAAGTTTGTTTTGCTTTATTAAAGATTCTATTAGATTTTCTAACTCGCTTAAAAGTTTAGTAATACCGCGATTATGGCTTACAGAAATAGGGATAAATGGCGTGCCAAAGCTAAGAAAATCGCTTAAATCAAAGCCCTTTTTATCACTATCAATCTTATTTATGGCTAGAATCACAGGGCGTTTTTTGCTAAGGGCGCGAAAAATATTTATGTCATTTTCACTTGGAATCTCATTTCCATCAAGCAGGTAAATCACAATATCACAAGATTCTATCACATTCATTGAGTGGGCTGAAATGCTTTGCCGCAGGGTATTTGCGATTAGCTCTTGGCTTTTTTTATTGCTTAGGTTTGGGTTAGATTCTATTTTAGATTCTATGTTTTTTTTAGAATCTTTAAAGGTTTTGCAGACGCTAGATTCTATATTTTTATTAGAATATTTTGAATTTTTTTGCGTAGAAATTATATCAATCTTAGAATCTAAGTTAGCTTTTTTAGAACTTTTAGAATCTAAAACTTGCATTTTTTTTAACTGCTTTAGATTTAACTCTAAGCCGCCTGTATCAATTAGTGTAATATCAAATTTATTTAGATGGATATTTTGCTTATTTATATCGCGTGTGCTGCCGCTAAGGCTGGAAGTAATGGCAATGTTTTTTTTTATTAATCGATTAAAAAGGGAGCTTTTGCCGACATTTGGGCGACCCATAATTGCGACTTTTGCAATAATATTAAAGGTATCATTATTTAGATTTTCATCATTCAAAACATCGCTATTATCGATACTAGAAGTTTTTTTCTTAGAATCTTTTTTGTTAGAATTTTTAACAAAATCGCCAGAATCTTTACGTTTAATCTTGCGTTCAAAATCTTTTTTGTTTAAGTTTAAAAGTGTAGTTTTTGTTTTATAAGAATTTTTCGCCATAATAATAAAAGTTTGCCAAAATGATAAAAGTTATAAAAAGTGTAAGTTAAGCTAAGTAAAACTTAGCAATTTAGATACTATAAAATCTTAGAATCTAACACCCAAAGTCACAGCGATTCTATGCACATTTAGCTGCTTTCCATCCAAAAATGGCTGCTGCCAAGACGCATCAATACCAGCCGTCATCGGTATCACAGGGATTTTAATCGCCAAACCATAGTTTAACGCCCATGTATCGCTAAGATTGCTATTCACAAACTGCGAATAACCCATCCCAACATACGGCGTCAAAATGCCGAAATTCACACCCAAAAGTAGCCCATATTGCAGGTTATTATCGCGTTTTGACTCGCCTGTCACAATGGATTGAAACGCAGTGTTAAGCTTCACACCCGCAGTATTTTCATACTTTATAAATGGCGCAAGTCGCAGTTTGCTAACCTTAAACCAACCACGCGCATACCCACCAATCGTAAAATTCGTGTCGTTATTAAATTTCCAACCTTTTACAACATTGAAATCAGTACCCAAACTCATACCAAAATCGACATCAAACAAAGGCAGTGCATTACCCACACCCACACCTAACGCAATCGCTAGGACACTTGCTTTTATTTTTTTCATCTTAAATCCTTTCAAATTGATTTAAACTAAATATCGGCTGTTATTATAACAAATAAAGTTAATGAAATGTAAAATATCTTAATTTTTTCTAAAAAGATAGTATATTATGTTTTTAGAATCATTACTAATTTTAGAATTTTTATCGCTTTTAGATTCTATATTTTCTAACTTTTCGTCTTCGCAAGGTTTGCAAAAATTTTGCCAAAAATTATCCAAAATATCAACTTTCACTAACTCAAAATCTTGCAGTAAAATCTTAGAATCTTTGCTATTTTTGCTATTAGAATCTAGTTTAGATTCTAAAAAATTTGGTGCGATATAGCCCAAAATTGCGTCTATTTTTTTTATTTTTTTAGCCTTATTTGTAGAATCTTTATTGTTAGATTCTAAGTATTCATTTAAAAGTGTCGCCAAAAAATTAAACCCCCCTTCAATAATGCCAAATCCCACATTTGGAATCTTCTCAATACTATCAATAATACTAACTTCTCTATCCTTAATATTATAAGATTCAATACTTTTAATATTTTTACTAAAAATATAAATTTTTGGTAATTTCTGTGCTAAATCGCCATTATTTTTATAAGGATAACAAGCAAAACGCGTATCAAGCAGTGGGTTATCATTTCTCAAAGTTTCTCCGCTAATAATTATGAAATCCGCAACACTTCGCATATTATGACTATAAATTTTAGAATCTAAATTGCTAATAATTCCACTTTTATAATCACCATTTAAACGATGTGCGATTTTAAAGAGTAAAAAGCCCTTATTTTTTTGATATTGCGTAAATGGATAGATTAGATTCTCCGCATTCATCGCACTTATATTTTTTTTAATTTCAATATTTTTTAAGGTTTCAAAGCCACCAGACGCCTTAAAATTATCATCTTTAATGCCTACACACAAAGACTTTATTTTTATTTTTTTAAGCAATTTAGAGCAAGGCGGCGTTTTGCCAAAATGATTGCACGGCTCTAAAGTTACATACATCTTGCATTTTTTAAAAATATTGTTATGAAATTTTGATATGAATTTATGTATATCTTGCGAATTTTCTAACTTTTCTAAATAATTTATTAGCTTATTTAGAATCTGCTTTTTAGATTCTATTTTCTTTAAATGTTTAGTTTCCCCTGCCACTTCAATGCTAGATTTCACATTAGAATCTATTTTAGAATCTACGCCAAATCCTTGCTTTTTTCCAGCTGTATCTTTAGACTTCACGCTAGATTCTAAAGAGCTAGATTCTAAAGAATTAGATTCTAAGGATTCCAAAGATTCCACATTACGAAAACTTTTTGGCAATTTAGATTCTATATAATATTGCCCTTTTTGTAATAAAAAGCCCTTTTTTATTCCATATTTTATAATACTTTTTAGAATCTTATTTCTATTTTTTAAAAAATATAAAAAGGCTTGTTTTAACGCCAAAACTTCCGCATGTGCCGCTCCAGCCTTAATATGCGCACTCAAAGAAATAATCTCCCCATCACACACCACACACGCCCCAACCGCAGGATTAGGCAGTGTTAGCCCCTGAAACTTCCACGCATAATCAATCACAATATCCATAAAAATCTTATCACTATTCATAACTTTCCTTTAATAAAATTATAGATTCTATAACTCTTTAATATATTCATCTTTCATATTTTTTGGCACATTTTTTAGTGTTGGAATTTTCAAAACCTGATATTTTTTGCTAGATTCTAAGAATTTTAACGTAATTATATCGCCGATTTTTACTTCTTTTGAGCTTTTTGAAATAATGTTATTAACCAGCACGACATTGCTTTCGCACATATCTTGCGCTATTGCCCGTCTTTTTGTGATATTTGTCGCGTTTAAAAATTTATCTAATCTCATTCTTTTTCCTTTTTTAAATCTAAAATATTCGTGTCTAAAACACCCAAAAGCAAGTTTGTAGGGCTTTTTAACTCGCTTGCGTTTTGCAGGGCATTGTCATAAATTTTAGCAAAATTTTGGCAAATTTTTTCATAATCGCTATGGTTAAATGTCGGTGTGAGCGCATTTGTAAAGGTTAGAATAAAGGGAGTAAAAATAATTTTAGAATCTAAAATGTAACCTAAGGCAGATTTTTGCTCCTTAATATCAAAAAATGTGTTAGTCTCAAAAATATTGTTAGTTTTTAAAGCATTATTACTATCTAAAATAGCCTTACTATCGATATTTTTCCTTAGTTCATTTTTAGATGTAAGGAAGTTTTTAGATGTAACAGAAGTTTTAGATGTAATAGAAGTTTTAGAAGTAACAAGATTTTTAGCACTAATATCTAAATCATTACTAAGTTTAGAATCTAGCCTATAATCAATACACAAAGCATTCTCAACTACGCATTTACAGCCATTTTTTAGCATATTTTCTATCATTTCAAGGCTAATTTTTACACTAAAATCATTTAAAAAAAACGCAAAGGCTGGAATGTTAAAAATCTCTAATTTATCCTTGCTATACTCGCATTTATGCAGCCTTGCATAAGTCTTTAAAAAATTTTCTTTTTCAAAAAAAAGGCGATTTGTATCACCGATAATTTGCAAGAGTGAGAGAATATCTAGCCCATTTTCTTCATAAATAAAGCCCTTAGAATCACTAATTGCGACCACTTTAGCGCGCAGTATTTGCAGGGCTTTTAGCGTATGCAAACTATTCTCATTAATACCAACTATAACGCAAAATTTCCCTTCAAACACAGCATTTCGGCTCTCAAGCAAGCTTTGAATCTGCTTAACACTTGCAAAATTTTTCATTTTTCTAAGCTTTTTACTATTCATTAAAGTTTTAGATTCTATATCTTTTTTAGTAGTAATATTATTATTTATAGAATATTTGATATTAGATTCTATAATATTTTCTTGCTTTAAAACTAAGTGATATTTTTTTTCCAAAAACTTATGATTTTTAGAATCTAATTTGCTTTTACAAAAAATAATTGCAATATTATTATGCCCAAAAAATCGCATACTTAACGCAATAGAAATTATAATATCTTGCAAAGATTCTATAAAAAAATTAGTATTTTTAGAATCTTTGTTGCCGAAATTAGAATCTGCAAAAAAATTAGATTCTATAATCTCATTAAAACTATCATAAAAAAGCTCTAAAATTACAAACTTTTCATTATTATTCTTAGCAAAAATATATATATCAAAATGCTTTGTCTCTAACTTTTTAGTTAAAAAATTATTAGATTCAGTATTTTTTTTCTTAGAATCTAAGCTGCTAGAATCTAACTCAAAAAACCTATCAAAATGCCCAAAATTAGATTCTATGTGAGAAAGTAGCCCTAACTTTTTCAACCTAAAATAATGTTTTTTGAAATAATTATAATAAAAATCTAACATATTTTCCATAAAAAATCTAACCAAAAATTCTAAAATTTATAACTATAACCCACATAAAAATTATAATCCGCCACAATCCCATCCGCACTCAAATCAAAGCTCTGCGTAGGCAGAAACCGCGTGCCTAGCTCGATTCTATGCTTATAAAGCACCACAGCGGACAAGCCCCCTTGCACCATCACATTACCCGTTAGCAATAACGAGGGCGGACCATTCACCCCAGAGCCCGTAATCAAGGGCTTTTCAGTATCCACATAAAGCAGCCCACCAGCGCCAATCCCCATAAAAAAACCAAGCGTATTTTTGTAACTTTTATCGATAAAAAAATCAATCAAAATGTCGAGCCCAAGGCTAATCATAAGGAAATTTCCCTTGTGATTTTCCCGCTGTTTGCTAAAGGGCGAAAGCGTATCGCTTGTAAAATCAAAGGCAAAATACCCGCGAATGCCGATGTAGTCGTCAAGATAGCTAACCACACCACTGCGAATGCCAGCGCCAAAACTCAAGCCCTGCACGCTATCTTGCGCAGAAATCATACGCGTAAGCGGTATCGCATTAATCGAAAGCATCACATACACGCCATTTCGCTTGATTTGTGCTTGTTTTAACGCGGAAATTTGCGTCTGCGTTTTTGGCACTTTTGTAATCGTTTTTCGCTCAATATCGACATTTGTTTGCACCTGTGCGGCACTTTGCACCTTTAATAGCCCATCACTTTCGCTATTGCCAAAATCAGTCAAGTCATTTGCATAAATAGATTCTAAAAAGATTAAAAATGCGATGATAAAAACTAATAAATTAGCCTTAAAAGTTCTAGATTCCATAACTTTCCTACTTAGAATCTAGCGGAATTTCCAGCTATTTTTAAGCTCATTTAGTGCGTTCATATCAAGCTCAACGCAAAGCATCCCTTCATTTTCATCCAAGCTATCAAGTATATCTTGCCCAAACGCCACAAAACTATGCCCATAAAAATCCCACTCATAGCCATCATTTGCCACGATTTTACCGATACGATTCGCCCTAAAAACATAGCAAGAGTTTGTAAAAGAATGCGTATTTAAAAGGTGCTCCCACCGCTCATTTGAGCTAAAAGTGCTAGCGGTAGGGACAAGCACGACATCAATTTTAGCCTTTTTAAACTCCATCCAAAACTCATCAAAATGCGCTTCAAATCCAAACAAAACGCCGAATCTAAAGCCATTTGCCATAAAAGTAAGCGGCAGTTTTGGCAGTTTGCTAATATCATTTGCAAAAAAGCTCGCTTCATTCCAATGCTCGTATTGAATAAGCCGCTGCTGCGTGTATGTGTGGCTTTTCCCACCGCTTAAAAGTAGCATATTTTTGTAGTAGCCCTTAAATTTCCCCTGCTCTTTATACTCGATGCAAGGGGCAATAATTGTATGTTTATAAGCCTTAGAAATATCAAGTAGCAAGTCAATCTTTTTTTTATTTTTTAATTTAGATTCTATATTTTTTAAATTTTCTTTTTTAGAATCTGCGGTATTTTCCACGCTAGAATTAATATTAGATTCCATATTAGAATCTTGCTTGTTAGACCTAGTTTTTTTTATTTTTTTAGAATCTTTTATAGAATCTGCCACGCTAGATTCTATATTTTTAAATTCCACATTCAAATCTTCCCATTCCTGCGAAAAAAATGGGTCTATCACATACTCGCCAAGCAATATGATACTGCCCTTATTTAGCGACTTTGCGTAAGTTCTTATGCGACTTTCATCGCTTAAATCCTGCAGCTGCAAAATCGCCACATTGTTGCTAAACTCGCGTATTTCCAAATCTTTCACCATTTTTCTTTCATTTAGATTCCAAAATTAATAAATCTATACGTAAGGATTATAGCGAGCTACACGCGTCACCATCGCGAAGTTTGCAGCCGCGTTCAAAAAAGATTTTACTATGATTTTCACGCGTATTAGAATCTAGCCACGTATCGCTAAAAGGCTGCTCATAAATGCTACCCAAAAGATAGCAGCTTGAGCCGATATTTTCATTACATTGTGTGTCTAGAATCCTTATTGCCTTCTCATTCAAAGCCGCCGCAGTATCGTAGTCATCTTGTGCGACAAAATCGCGCGCCAAGCGATAGCACCCCCAGCCATCATTTAGGTCACAGCCCATCTCATACAAATTTGCCTCGCTATAATCAGTCTCAACCTTGCCTTGTGACTGCATAATGCCTAGATATGTGCAGGACTCGCCAACTAGCGCACTTGGCGGCTCATCGTAGTTAAAGCAGCTTTTTTGCAGCACATCCGCTGCGCGCGCATAGTCCGCGTCCTTGTTTGTTTGAAACGCATAATACCAGCACGCCTTGCCGATGCCCAAATCACAGGCTTGTTTTTTTAGCTCGGCTGCCTTTTCATAATAGCCATCGACTTCTTCGGCGTAGCTTGCCTTTGATAGTAGCTCATAGCCCTGTTTTATATTAGAATCATACTGATGTTCTTTCATGCTTTCTATTCCATTTCCACCAAAATTATTGTCATTTATACCTACTAAATTTCCATTACCACTTACAAACGCACCATATAACAGCAGAGATTTAATTGTCACTAACATATTTTTCCTTTCAAAATTAAAATAGCATTATTTTATCTTAAAGATTCTAATTTTTTATATTTCAAGTATTAAATTTGATGATTTTATAATCTTAATTATAAAATACATATTTTAGAGTTTTCAATAAAATATTAGTAATTTTAATTTAACTTTATCGTTATAATATAAGTATGGAATATAGCATTTAATTGAATTTTATTCTTTTTATAGAATCTATTTTAAATCTAAAAGGTGTGGGAATGTTTGTAGATAGCGTGAAAATTAATATTAAAGCTGGTGATGGGGGTGCTGGGGCGGTGAGTTTCCGCCGTGAAAAGTTTGTGATACAAGGCGGTCCTGATGGTGGCGATGGTGGAAATGGCGGCGATATAATCTTTATCGCGGATAAGAATACTTCGACTTTGGCGGGATTTCGTGGGAATAAGAATTATTTTGCAAGTAATGGCGCAAGTGGTGAAGGGAAAAATAAAAGTGGTAAAAAGGGTGCTGATTTGCAGGTCAAAGTGCCGCCCGGGACGCAAATAATCAATGATAGCACGGGGGAGATTCTATGTGATTTGACACTTGATGGGCAAAGTGTGCGACTTCTTAAAGGTGGGAAGGGCGGCTTAGGCAATGCGCGCTTTAAAAACGCGACAAATCAACGCCCAACTTATGCTCAAAAGGGCATTTCTGGCACTCAAATGCAGGTGAGTTTGGAGCTAAAAATGATAGCTGATGTCGCGCTCGTTGGCTTTTCAAATGCGGGCAAAAGTTCGCTAATTAGCACGATTACAAACTCGCGTCCAAAGGTCGCAAACTACGAGTTTAGCACGCTTATCCCTAATCTTGGCGTGGTGGATATTAGCCTTTTGGAGTCCTTTGTGGTGGCGGATATTCCGGGTCTTATTGCTGGGGCAAGTGATGGAAAGGGGCTTGGGTTGCAGTTTTTGCGGCATATTGAAAGGACAAAGATTTTGTTATTTATGCTTGATATTAGTCGCGAGGGCAATTCGTCGTCTCGCACGCAATCTTCGCGGGAGCTTGATTCTCGCTTCGTCGATGAACGTTTAAGTTCTATCTCCTTGCTCGAATCTTCGCAACCCACGAATCTTGCGCACGATACTCGAATTGCCACACATAAAATTGATTCCATTGAATCTAAGTCGCAAGATTCTAAGGATTCTAATAGTATAGAATCTAATTTGCACGCACAATTTAACGTATTAATGAATGAAATAAAAAAATACTCCCCCGCTCTAGCCGATAAACCTTACGCCATTGCGATTACAAAAAGCGATTTAGATTCTAAAAATATAGAATCTTTTGGCTCGTTTGCACTGAAAGATACCTTGAAAACAGCGGACACACCGATATTTATAAGCGATGAATTAAAGGAATTTATGGAGTTTGGGAAAAGGATAGAATCTAAAACGCCACTTTTTATAATCCCTATTTCAAGTATTTCTCACACAAATCTAAACGCCCTAAAATCGCTACTAAATGAAAGCCTAAAAGCCCTAGATTCTAAAAACGATTAACTTTTGTAATATTGTAATTTTCTTGTCATTTTGCAGTTATAATTTCGATTGTGGAGCATCGTAATTCCTTTATGGGTTGTGCTCCATAAAGGGAAATCGCTCCGCCGAAAGGAGAAGCGACAATGTTAAAATACGTCGTAATTATACTATTACTTTGTATAATTTTTGTAAATTTTATGTATTAATTTGCATAAATTTATAAAATTATCTTAGTAATAGCTTAAGTGGGCTTGTAATTTTAAGGCTAAATTAAGCCAAAAGATTGCAAGTTCCTTTATACAATGTATTTTACTCCTTTTATAATTCTAACAAAATTTTAAAAATCCACAAAATATAGAATCTATTTAAATTTGTAATAGATTCCAAATCGCCAAATATACTAAAAAATGACTTTAATTTTTGAGATATATGTTTTGTGGTTTTATAGTTTTAGATATTTCTAGTAACTTTTTTATGTCATCTCTTATTACATTTTCCACATCTTTTAAAGTGTAGTTAAATAATTTTAAATTTCTTGTTTTTTCAAAAGTTTCCTTTACGTCAGTGCCTACTCTAAGGGATATTGCTTTATATAAACTAGAATTATCAAAAATAGGAATATGAGAGCATATCATTCGCTGGACTTTAGACAGCATTAGAGAATAATGATACTCCCACCACATAACTTTTTCTTCCATACTAAATCTATTATCACTTAAATTATTAGATATTTCATAAGCCATTTTATATATATCATCATATGATTCTCCATTAAGATTTTTTATTTCCCATTCTCCTTTGAGCCCTGTTATATAACCATCTACTGATTCTATCCAACTATAAGCATTAGGATTCATACAAACATATTTGTAGTCTTGTAATTTAATATTGCTAAATGCAGTATCAAAATAATTTTTGTTTTTGTTGGATAAATCAGCAGCACTAGATAATATCTTTACATATTTATTATTTTCGGCTTTTTGTTTATTTTCGTATAAATATACTGATACTAAATATGCAGGTGCTTCATTTAGTTGTGGCAAGTGTTCGCCTTCATAGCCCATAACTTCATATATGTCCTCGATTGTATATTTCGCCTTTAGTCTAGCAACATCATCTACCTTAATCAAGGGGTTATTAACTATTTTTGCAAGCCTATTGACTATCTCGCTCACATTGTCTGTCTTTGGATTTATGATAATATCCTCTGCTTTATTTGAAGTGATATTATAAATATCCCTTGCTACAGCCGTAACTATTAGCGTAAATAACGCTACCATTGTCAAAAAAATCCTTAACATACTTTATCCTTTGTGTTAAAATTGTCTTAAAAAAGACTGATAGTAATATTCTTGCAAAAAAAAAAAAATCAATATTAAATCTAAAATTTTAAAAAAAATTAAGAATGATGTATATATTTGTAACGTTTGCGTAAAAACATAAAACTAAATTCGTATTTTTATAACTTTTGTAATATTGTAATTTTCTTGTAATTTTGTAGTTATAATTTTGATTGTGGAGCATCGTAATTCCTTTATGGATTTAACGGCTCCATAAAGGGAAATCGCTTCACCGAAAGGAGAACGATTATATGAAATACTTTGTAATTATACTATTACTTTGTATAATTTTCATTAATTTTATGTATTAAAATGCATAAATTTATAAAATTATCTTAATAATAGCTTAAGTGGGCTTGTAATTTTAAGGCTAAATTAAGCCAAAAAGATTGCAAGTTCCTTTATACAATGTATTTTACTCCTTTTTTAAAACAAGATTCTAATAATGCACAAACAAGATTCTAAAAATTGCACAAACAAGATTCTAAAACCGCGTGAGCAAAATTCTAAAATCTACAAACAAAGATTCCAAAACCACGCAAATTATAGAATCTAAAATGTTACATTTTGTGATTTTAGAATCAAAATTCAAAATATTTTTACAATTCCCTTGAAAAAGTCGCATTTTGTGTTATAGAATCTAGGTTTATCAATCAATAAAAGAACGCACAAAATGGAATTTGAAAACGCACTAAAAGCATAATTGAAAAAATTGAGCAGCAAAAGGCTTTGGTGACTACTGAAGAGGCTACAAAAATGACTTTTATTATGCCATTTTTAAGTGCGCTTGGTTACGATGTGTTTAATCCTAGCATAGTCGTGCCTGAATATACCGCTGATATCGGCACTAAAAAGGGCTAAAAGAGCGATTACGCCATATTCAAAGATGGTTCGCCCTTTATTTTAATTGAAGCAAAATCACATAGTGAGAATCTTGATAATCATACAAATCAGCTCATCCGCTATTTTAATACCGCTCCTAGCATAAAGTTTGCCATACTTACAAATGGGATTGAATATCGCTTTTTTACCGATATTGACACGCCAAATGTGATGGATAAGACACCATTTTTAGTCGTTGATTTAGAGAATCTAAAGCCGCGGGATATTAAGGATTTACGCCAGTTTAGCAGCAAAAGTCTTAATTTAGATTCTATAATGAATGTCGCTTTGGAGAAAAAATATCTGCGAAATATAGAATCTATTTTTAAAAGCGAGATTGAAAATCCAAGCGATGAATTTGCCAAATTTTTTGCTACGCAAATAACAGATAAACGAATGACAAGTGCGATAATTGAGCAGTTTAAGGGCTATATCAAAAAGGCGTTTAAAGAAATAATTAATGATTTGGCGTATGAAAAAATCACAAATATTAAAAATGGTTTAAACGAGCAGGTTATGGAATCCGCTGAAGCAAGCGAAGATTCTAATGAAAAAGGCATCGTTACGACTGAAGAAGAATTACAAGGATACTACATAGTACGTGGCATTTTAGGCGATGCAGGGGCAAATCTCAATGATATAGGCTACAAAGATACTCTTAGCTATTTTAATATTTTGTATCAAAATAAGGTGACAAAGTGGATTGTGCGGCTTTATTTTAACACGCCAAAAAAGTCTTTAAGCTTTCCAAATGGCGAATTTATCGCCATCTCACGCCTAGAAGATATTTATAATTTGAAAGATAAAATTATAGAATCTTATAAGGGTAGAATCTAGATTCTATAAGGAGAGAAAATGTTTAGGAAAATTTTGTTGTTTTCTGCTTTTAGCGTAGTGTTAAATGCTGTTGATGTAGATTTGAACGCAATAAATGATATGGTAAAAAGGAGTGAAGATAGGCTAAGTGATATGCAGCTAAGGCGTGAAAATAGTAAAACACAAGAGTGGAGTGAGAAATCTTGCTGTGAATATAAAAAGGTAAATCCTGCAATTTGTGAAAGTGTGAGCTATATGGTTAGCGGGGTAAAAAGTATGCACAAAGCACAAGATTTAATCTATAAATATGATAGCGATGGTAGTATAGAATCTAGCCTGCAAAAGGGCGAAAATTATATCGACAAACTAAATATGAATGATAGCGATAAAAAAGCATATAATTTATACAAACAAAGGTTGCATAATAATCTGCTAAAAGTATGCGAGCTACATAAAAAGCTAAGCCCAACAGATAGAGAATATTTAGAAAACTTAGAATTGCGTTATGACGCACAGCTACTATATATAGAAAGCGAAACAGATGAGCTATGTGATGAAATACCAAAGGCAAAATAGCTTTTTTGTTTAGATTCTAAAGGTTATAGAATCTAGATTGTAAATTATTTAAGATTCTAAAAATATGGAATCTAAACTTTGTTTCTTATAAAATAGTGGTTTTTATATAGAATCTAAATTATGATTGTTTGTAATTTTCTTGTAATTTTGCAGTTATAATTTCGATTGTGGAGCATCGTAATTCCTTTATGGAAATTGAACGGCTTCATAAAGGAAAATAGCTCCTCATAGGAGGTGCTACAATGAAATACCTTGTAATTATACTATTACTTTGTATAATTTTCATTAATTTTATGTATTAAAACGCATAAATTTATAAAAAATGCTTAGTAATAGCTTAAGTGGGCTTGTAATTTTAAGGCTAAATAACGCCAAAAAGATTACAAGTTCCTTTATACAATGTATTTTCTCCTTTTTACTTGCAATATTACAAAAAATCTAGATTCTGTAAATAATAAAATCTTATAGAAACCATTAGGCTCATGACAACTTAAGCTCTTTTGTAATGGGCTTTAAGTTATGATTACGACCTTAGAAAAATGGGTTTATAATACGTTCACGAATTTCGGAGGCTAAATTTAGAGAAATTTTGTGGCATTGTGGCATTTTTGTCTTGATATTGAAGCAGTAAAAATCGCAAAAATTTGCAAAATTTCTAGAAATTCTCTTAACAAAATCTTCAAAGAAATTCGAAAATTAATGGCAAAAGAATGCGAAAAAATTTCACAATTAAAAGGCGAAATTGAAGTGGATGAATCTTACTTTGGACCAAAAAGAGTGAAAGGCAAAAAAGGCAGAGGAGCTAGCAAAAAAACGCCTGTGTTTGTCCTTGCGGAATTTCATGGCATGCTAAAACGCAACGGAAAAGTATATACGCAGATTGTAAAAAATTGTTCTAAGGACGAGCTAATGCCGATAACAACGCAGTTTTCAGCCCTTAAAGATTCTATAATTTATAGTGATACGTGGAAGTCTTATGACGCTTTGGTTGATTATGGAGCGCTAGCGCATTATCGTGTAAAACACAGCCAAAATGAGTTTGTAAATGGTAAAAATCACATAAATGGAATTGAGAATTTTTGGGGTTATGCAAAGCATAGATTAGCAAAATTTAAAGGTATAAAAAAAGAAAATTTTTACTTGCATTTAAAAGAAACAGAAAGCGTAGCTTCTTTAGAAAACGAAGTTTCTTTAGAAAACGAAGTTTCTTTAGAAAAATGAAGGTAAAGATTTGTATAAAATTTTACTGAAATTGATTAGAAAATATAGGCTATAAGTTGTCTTGAGCCAAAGTTATTGCCTTTTCATATGTGTTAATTATTGACTGTGATGGCATCTTTTAATGGTTTAATATTTAAATTTCTAAAAGTTTTTTTATCGTATTTATCCCTATTTTATATTTTTTTAAAATCTGTTATAAAAGATTTTGTATTTATTTTCTGCCGTCTTCTAGCACTTTGAAGTTGCCTGGACTAAAGACATCTAGGACTACGTAAGGTAAGCCTTGTTTGTTTAGTTCGCTCATAAAAAGGTCTGGGTCGTTTTGCTCCATATTCCACACACCACTCCCATGATTAGAATCTATTCCTTGATTTTCCCCACCGCGGGGCATATCTTTATTTAAAGCCACTCGTGCGGCGTTAAAAGATTCTATAGAATCTCCGTTAGATAAAAGCGAAGTGTTTTTAGCACATCCTACGCCCCATTTGTTTTCCACGATTAGCTTCGCGCCTATCATCGCTGGCACGCCTGTGGTATAGCTAACACCTTGCGCATTCACTTCCTTATAGCACTCTTCGTGGTCGCAAATATTATAAATATAAATCGTGCGTAACTTGCCATCTTTATAGCCGCGGATAAAGCAGCCGATATGCGTCTTGCCTTTTGTGCGGGACGCCAAACTTGCAGGGTCTGGCAGCAACGTTTTTAGCACCTCAATAGGCACGATTTTTTTATCCTTATGCAAAACTTCATCAATTCTTAACAAACCGACATTTTCAAGCACTTTCATATGCGTCAAATAACTCTCGCCAAAGGTCATAAAAAAGCGGATTTTACGCAGTCCCTTGATATTTCGCACGATAGATTCTAGCTCCTCGTGGTAAAGCAGGTAGCTATTTTTCACGCCCACTTCGGTGTAGTCCCACTCTTTCATTAACGCAAGGGGTGCTACGTCTCTCCATTCTCCGTTACAATAAGCTTCGTTCTTTAGCGATAAATCGGGGAGATCGCCTTTCGCTTCGTCGATGAACGTCTTAGTTCTATCTCCTTGCTCAAGGCTTCGCAACCCCGATTTCTCATCTAAAGCACTTTGCTTATTCAACTTATTACGCACTTCTTGTGTCCAATGTTTTTCAGCTCGCTCAAACTTACGATATATAGAATCTTCTTGCAAATCAGGGTTAAGTTTAAGATTAGATTCTAAACTCGTGTCCTTTATATTAGCCGCTTCGCTAGTCCAAAATCTCGCTTTAGAGCTTACTTCACGCAGGTTTATTTCTGGATTAAAATTAGTCGCAAAGGCGTATCCGTGGTCGCCTGCATTGCAGTCCAAAATATCAATAGATTCTATAGAATCAAAGTAGTGCTTTTGAGCGTAAGCGCAAAATACATTTGTCACGCCCGGGTCAAAGCCACTGCCAAGCAGTGCAAAAAGCCCAGCCTGCTTGAATCTCGCATCAAACGCCCACTGCTCCTTATACTCAAAATGTGCGGAGTCTGGATGCTCGTAGTTTGCGGTATCTAGGTAGTGCGTGCTAGTTTGCAAGCAGGCGTGCATTATGCTTAAATCTTGGTAGGGCAGGGCGACATTGACTAGGAGTTTTGGCTTGTATTTGTTGATTAGGGCGACTAAATCATCGACATTATCGGCATCGACTTGGTCTATTTCGATTTCGCCTAAGCCTTTTTCGCGAATTGAATCTGCGATTTTTTTGCATTTGTCTAATGTGCGACTTGCTAACACGATACGCGTGAAAGTTTCCCTATTTTTCGCCATTTTATGCGCTACTACGCCGCCTACGCCGCCCGCTCCTATTTGCAATACACACGCCATTTTTGATTCCTTTTTGTAAATAGATTCTGTAATTATATTAGAAATTTGCGGATTTAGTAGGTTTGTGCGTTTTTTTAATTAGTCATTTTTTGGTAATTTTTATTTTTGTTGCTTTTTATAGAATCTAGCCTGTATTTTTACTAAAATTTGTTATAATTTTGCGAATTTATTACAAGGATAAAATTATGGAATCTAAAACTTTAAAGGCTAAAAGTTATGGTTTAGATTCTAAAGATTCTATAGAATCTAAGGGTAATTTTAAGGAGTTAAAAGCCTTTTTAGATTCTCAATATTCTTACTTTAATGTGAAAGATTTTTTGCAAATTCACGCTGACCCCTTGATTGTCGCTCATAAAAATAAGGATTTTAAACACTTTGATGAAATGGCGTTACTTTGTGCGTTGTATGCTTATGGAAATGCTAATTTAATCGTTAAAAACTTAGAAAATATGCCATTTGAGTTTTTGCTAGATTCTAAAAATTCTAACTTTATAGAATCTAGTTTAGAATCTTTTCCATATTATCGTTTTCAAACGCGTCTTGATACAAAAAATGCCTTTAAAATCCTAAAGATTCTAATAAAAAATGGCGGGATTAAAGATATTTTTGTGAATGAATATAAAAAAAACAATAGCGTTATTTGCGGGATTAAAGCCTTGCAAAATGAAATCACAAGCATTATGGAATCTTATAAAATGCAAAGCCCTGGGCTAAAATTTCTCTTTGGCGATAGCAAAAATAACACTTCGCCGCTTAAACGTTATAATATGTTTTTGCGTTGGATGGTGCGCAGCGATAGCCTTGATTTTGGCGTGTGGAGCGATGTTAGCAAAAGCGATTTGCTGCTGCCGCTTGATACGCACACCTTTAATATCACAAAAAAGCTAGGGCTTTGCAGTGTGAAATCTTATAATATGAAAGCGGTGCAAGAAATCACGCAAAACCTTAAAAAATTTGACTTTCAAGACCCAGTTAAATATGACTTCGCCCTTTATCGCATAGGTCAGCTAAATATCGATATTTCTAAGTTTTTAGCATAAAAGTTATGTATTATAGAATCTAGATTCTATTTATCCTTTTGTAGTATCTGCAACTGATTACAAATAAGATAAACAAAGGCAAAAGTAGGCTAATTTCTGGGATAAAGACGGCGTTTGCGTTAAGTTTGGAGAGCGAGAAAAATACGCCCCACACAAGCAAAGATACCACGCTAAAGGTTATTCCTAGCATTGCAAGATTGCCATAGCGAGCAAGCGGCGGGGCGTAATACGCGATAATCACAGCTAGCATTGAGATGAAAAAAGGCACAATTCCTAGTGCATAAATAATGCCACGAGTGCGCTTACTATCGGCATTCTCACTCCATAGAATCTGCAGGGAATAAATCGCATCAAGCAGCGAAACTGAAGGCTTATTCTTATAAAAAGTATCCAAGATTTTGGGCTTAAAACCCTTTAAAATATTCATTTTTTCAAAAGTTTCAACGCTTAGCCCTGCCCCGCCAAGCGTGTATTCCGCAGGGAAAGTAGCCACCACAGGAGCGTGTAAAATCCACTCATTGTTTTCAAAAAACCCTTCATTTGCACGCGTAATAGACACTAGCTTTTTCTCGCCATTATCCGTGTTTAAAGTGTGATAAACCTTGATGCCTTGAGCCTTTTGCAGCAGCGGATACACTTTTTTAAAATAAATATAGTCATTCTCATAACGGATAAATAAATCGCTAGTTATCCCGCCGCTTGTGTTACGCGAAATGATGTTTTCAACGCTTTCTTGCGCGTAGGCAAAATCAGTCGCATTCAAGCCCACGTAGCCACAAATCGACAAGTTTATAAGCAAAAATGGCGGGAAAAAAATCTGCTTTTTTGAGTAGCCAAGCGAGAGCAGCGCGATGTATTGATTGCTCTTAATTAGCGTGATGTAAAAGACGATTAGCCCTAAAAGGAGCGAGAGTGGCAGGACATAGTTAAAGGCATACATTGCGTTGAATGCCAAGAATTGCACCGCGATATTTGCCGAGCCGCTAAGCAAGTCCAAGTGCTGCATAGAATCTACAAGGATGAAAAAAGATTCTAATGCTAGTAAAATCACAAATGTGGGCTTTAAATAGCGCGCCGCCACGAACCAAAAAAACATTTTTACTACTTTGCTCTTTGAGATTAAAGGGAGATTCTATAGTAAAAGTGTGAATGTTTTGCGAATTTATAATTTCACAAAATTTTCTAAAAATTTTAAGCCATCTTTGTGGCTTTTTTCAGGGTGTGGCTGAATGCCAAAAATGTTATCTTTACACACAATGCTAGGGAAACTCACGCCATAATCACAGCTTGCTAAAATGTATTTTTTATCGCACACAGCGTGATAGCTATGCACGAAATATAAAAAAAACTCCTTGCTTAAATCCGTAAAAATAGGACTACTCTGCTCTATTTTATTTAGATTCCAACCGATGTGTGGGATTTTTAGAATCTCGTTTTTAGAATCTATTTTTATAGAATCTTTTGAATCTGCATTTTTGTTAGAAATATTAGAATCTAAATAAATTACATTTTCTGGCTTATTAGATTCTAAGCCAAATTTTATCACCTCACCTTGAATTAATCCCAAGCCTTTAAAGTTACCAAATTCATAACTTTTATCAAACAAAAGTTGCATCCCTAAACAGATTCCTAAGATATATTTCCCACTTTTTGCAAACTCATTTATAGAATCTAAAAAGCCATTTTGAATGATATTTTCCATCGCCACGCCAAACGCACCAACGCCGGGCAGCACGAGCTTATCGCAATCTTTTATGCCCTTAGAATCTTTCAAACGAAGCACATTTAAATTATTAATCTCAAGCGAATTAAACGCACGAATCACATTTGCAATATTCCCCACACCATAATCGATAATTCCAAGATTCAAAACTTTTCCTTAAAATAATATATGATTTGCTTACTCATTTTCACTCAAAATCTTACTCATAGATTCTATAGCAAGACTATTTTTACGCTCATTTATCTTACTTTTTAGATTATCATCGCTCAAAGATTTTTGAAAAAAATCACGCAAATTTACCTGAATATCATCTTCTTCTAACAATATTTCATACATAGCTAAAGTCTCTAATAACCTTTCTAATTCACTTTCCGACAAGCCCCTAGATGAATTAAAAATAATTTCTTTCCACTTACTTACAGGGCTACCAGCAAATATTTCCATGCTATCTAATGGATTTTCCCACATTTTTGCTCCTTTTTATAAAGTTAAGATATTCTCAATGCCCTGTGATTATATCATAAAATATGTCTACATATTTTTTCAAAATATTTTAGTTTAGCTACTTCAAGATATATAACATTTAAAATATATGGTAAAATTCTTGTTTGTATTCTATAATTTAAATTCAAAAAAGTTGGGAAAAATGATATTTTTAAAAGATATTTCTAAGAAAAAGTTGCAGGAATTTGAGAGTTTGGCGCGTGGCATTATGATAGTGCCTAGCAAGGTTTATTATGATTTTAATAGTAGTTTGCAAAAAGATTCTATACTGCAGAGTGCCGTGATTATCGGTATTAACGCGGCGAAACGCACGGCTGATATGTTCCCACTTTGCCATGCTTTAGAGATTTATAACATTGAGATTGACATTACGCCTAGTGATAATATTTTGCGCGCTAGTGAGATTGATAAGGGCGAGTTTTTGCCTAGTTTCAAGCCAAAAAAGTTTAAATTTTCGTCCAAAAAGGCTGAAATGGCTGCGAGTAAAGTAGCCGAAAATAGCCAAAATAGCAATGAAATTATCAGTATTAGCAAATTAAAAGAAGCAAAAAGACGCTTTAATGAGAAAGAGAGTGCGCAAATCCATCATCTAAATCACGCTAAGAAAAGTGCGAATGCAAAATGCGGCTTTATAACCCTTGTGAGTGTGAAAACGCTCTCGCGTGTGCGACCTGATATAGAGGCGCTAAACGCCCTAAACGCCGTGCATCTAAGCCTTATAAATATGCTAAATACGCGAAACGCGGAAGTTATAGAATCTAAGCTTGATATAAGTGAGTAGGGCATGGGCTTTATTTTAAATGTGCTAGTTGGCGTGGTTTGCTTTATTGTTATTTTTTTTATCGGCAGGTTTAATCTTGAAACTGCTTTTTTGTTTGCGTTATTTGTCGCGGTTTTTGCTTTTAAGAAAATGGATTCTAAAGTTATAGAATTTGGTGTTTTAGATTCTAATAATTCTAAGGATTCTAATAGTGTTAAAGATTCTAATGCTGGTTTAGAATCTAGCGGCGTTAAAAGTTCTAAAGATTCTAACTTTTTATCAATTTTATATCAATGTGTAATTGCTACATTTTGCTCTAGTATAATTAATACAAATGAGTGGCAAAAGTTTGTTGTGTTAAGCATTTTGGCGTTAGTTTTTATTAGAATCTATGATTATTTTAAGCCTAGTTTTATAGGAAGATTCTATGATTTTAATAAGTTTCAAAATTCGCAAGTTTTTGTGGGTAAAAATTCAAAAGAATTTATAGAATCTAATTTGCAAGATTCTAAAAATATAGAATCTAAAACAGATTCTAACATTCAAAATAAAAAAACAACTTTGCTTACAAATGCGGCGTTTTATAGAATCTTAAGTGCGATTTTAAATGGAATCTTGAGTGCGATTTCCGCTTTAATCGTCCTAAAATTGCTACAAAATTTCGGCTTAGACAAATATATTTCAACATTTTTAGTATAATTTGCTAAAAAAATACAAAGGATAACCATGCACGGACACAAACACACGGATTTAGAGATTGACATAAAGCCCCAGATTGACTACCCTTGCAAGTGGAGCTATCGCGTTATCGGGCTGCATAAAGACCATGTGAATGCGGCTTTGAAAAATGTTTTTGGCGATAAAAATGTCGAGATTTCGCCCATTGAGCATCACAGCAAAAATCACAAATATGTCGCGATAAATTGCAGTATAAATGTCGAAAATAACGAAGAGCGGCTAAAATATTTTAATGGATTAGTCGAGCAGCAGGGCATTGTGATGGTGATTTAGATTCTAAATATTTCTTGTTTTGCACCCCTAAAATACTCAAAGCTTAGTTATATAACTTAAAAGGATAGAAAGTGACAAAGGGTGAGTTTCGGGCGGAGTGTAAAAGGGAGGCAATTAATTTTACTAAAAGGTTTGAAACTAAAAAGGTTGGTGGAAAGGGGGTGGAAAGGGGGGGTTGTGTGCGGGATGTTTTGGTGCAAAAGCAGATTTTAAAGCTTGTTTTAAGTTATAAAAAGCCAAAAAGTTATAAATATTATAATGGTAAGGATTTGCGATATAGGGAGAATAATTCTAGATTCTATAATATTTTGCTATATAATGCTCTAAATTTTGAAGTTAGTATGAATTATGTTACAAATATGCTACGGCGGATTAAAAAATACAATATTTTTGTGCCAAAAGTGAAAAATTTTGCAATTAATATAGTAAAATTTAGGTTACCTTTGAGTAAAAATAGTTTTAATATTAAAGAGCCAGAAGGTTATAAAAATCATAATAATATAGTTATAAATGTTGCGATTATCCCAGTTTTAGGGGTTTGCGTTGTAAAGGATAAAAGGGTTTTAGATTTTGTAAATTTAGATTCTAAAATAGATTCTAAAAATCGTGCGGATTCTATAAATTTAGATTCTAAAAATGATTTTGCGAAAATGGATTTTATAAAAAAAGATTCTATAAATAACGCAAATTTTGTCAAAACAGATTCTAAAATTTTAGCGAATTTAGATTCTAATAAAGATTACAAAAAAGCTAATTTTATAGAATCTAAGTTAGAAAATTTGCAAGGGTTTAAAGATTTAGATTCTAAAGATTCTAAGTATTTTAAAAGCGAGATTATAGAATCTAATTACCAAAATTCTAAAAAAGTTATAGAATCTAGAATTTCACAAAACTTAGAATCTAAAACGCCAGAATCTAAAATCAAAAAAGATTCTAAAAATATAGAATCTAAATTAGATTCTAAACAAATCGCAACTTTTACTAATCTAAATACTATGAAAAATATAACTTTTAGCAATTTATATTCTATAAATTATAACTACAAAAAGGGAAAAGTTTTTAAAAGAATAGGTTTTGGTAAGGGAATGTATGATAGATTCTATGCTAAAAGCAAGATTAAGCCACAAAGCATATTTGTTAGCCGCGTTAAACAAGCAACAAAAGAGCAAATCTGTGATGCCCACGATATAGAATCTAAGATATATTTGAGTGTGTTTAAGAGAAATTTTAATGATAAAAGTTTCAAAAAATAGAACTTTTTACGATAAAATGTGAGATAAAAAAAGAGACAAAAAAATGAATATGATTGTGATTTATAGCACGCTAAGTGCGATAACAGCGATAATTGCGACACTTTTTTTTATGCGAAAGGTCAGCTATGCCAAGATTCTAAACGATGTGAATAATAGTAACGCAAAAATTAAGGTTTTGGAGAGCGAAATAGACCAGCTACTAAATAATCGCCACAAAAAGCTAAAGGCGCAAGAAGAGGACTTTTTAAGCGATTTAAAGCGGCGAAAAAAAGAGCTAGAATCTAACTTTGAGAGCGACACAAAAGAGCTAAAACGCAAATACAACAACCTGCAAAAAGACCTTGATAGAAAGCTCAAAGAGCGGCAAAAAGAGGCAAATCTAATGCAGGAGGCAAAGGTGCAAATCCTGCGGCAAAAAGAGGAGCAAGATAGAATCTTAGAGCAGTGCAAACTAGAGCGTGAGAATCTAATCGATGCGTTAAGCAACTACACCGCACTCACAAGAGAAGAGGGCAAAAAGCTACTGCTAAATCACTTAGAAGAGGACTTAGCAAAGCAAAAGGCGAGTATGATAAGGCGTTATGAGGCGGAGGCAAAGGCAGAGGCAAAGGGTAAGGCAAACTACATTATAGCACAAGCCACGACACGATTTGCCGGCGAGTTTGCCAGTGAGCGACTAATAAATATGGTGAATTTGCCAAATGATGAGATTAAAGGGCGCATTATAGGTAAGGAAGGGCGTAATATCCGCAGTTTTGAGACTTTGACTGGGGTCAATATCATAATTGATGATACGCCAAATGCGATAATTTTGAGTTCGTTTAATCTGTATCGCCGCGCCATTGCGACTAAGACGCTTGAGATGTTGGTAGAGGATGGGCGCATTCAGCCGGGCAAAATCGAGGAAATTTATGAAAAGGTCAAAAATCAGTTTGAGGAGCAAATCTTAAGCGAGGGAGATTCTATCGTGGCGGATTTGGGGCTAGGCTTTATGCACGATGAGCTTAAAAAGCTAGTGGGGCGTTTGCGTTATCGTGCTAGTTTTGGGCAAAATGCTTTAGGGCATTCGCTAGAAGTATCAAGGATAGCCGGAGTGATTGCAAGTGAGCTAGGCGGCGACTACACTTTAGCAAGGCGTGCAGGGCTACTGCATGACATAGGGAAGGCGCTAACTGATGAGCTAGGGGGAAGCCATGTCGATTTAGGCGTGGAAGTGTGCGAACGATACAACGAGCATCCAGTCGTAATCAACGCGATAAAAGCACATCACGGACACGAAGAGAGCTTGAGTGTGGAGTGTAGCGCGGTATGCACGGCAGATGTACTTAGTGCGGCGCGACCGGGGGCAAGGCATGAAGTGCTAGAAAACTACATAAACCGCGTGCAAGATTTGGAAAAAATCGCAATGGAAAAATTTGGCGTGCGGCAGGCTTACGCGGTGTATGCGGGACGCGAATTGCGCGTAATCGTTAGAGCAGACCTTTTGAATGACTACGAAACTTCAGTTTTGGCGCGTGAAATCGCAAATGATATAAAGGCAAAGCTGCAATATCCAGGCGAAATAAAGGTGAATGTAATCCGCGAACTTAGAGCTGTCCAAATGGCATAGATTTTCTAAATCTATTATTTTAATATTTAACTTTTTTTGGTTTATTTGCAAACACTTTTCCTTATTTCGCGCATTCTTTACACACATTTTTGTTGTCCTTTTTTGTGATTTCATCTTGTGGGACATATTTTCCGCAAGATTCACAAGGGATTAGGTTTGTAGAATTGTTGTTTTTAAACTCATCTCGTTGAAAATAATTGCCACTAAAAATTCCAAAAAATCCATCTTTTTTAGTAGAATTATTATGATTTTGATAACTTTGTGAATTAGATTCTAAATGTTGCGTATTATTTAGATTTTCATTAGAATCTTTTTTAGCAAAAAATCGCTGTCGCTCCAAAATCAAAAACGCAATCCCAACAAGCAAAATAATGTATAAAAATACCATTTTAACGCTCCTTTTTTTATTTTTTAACTTTATTTAAGCAAAGATTCTAAACTTCAAACAAGAATGATATAATACAACTTTTTTATGAATTTATTATGATTTTTAAAGGTATTTTATGGAATCTAGCTTAGAATCTAATCTTTATGATAATCAAATGAGTGTTGAATTGCTGCATTTTACCCCACTTTTTGTGTGTTCGCGCGCCATTCGCACTTGCTGGGATTCACACGCTAAAAGTGACTGCGGGGGCGAGCTTGACCGCGATTTGATACATCGAATCGGCAATATAAATAAGCACAAATCAACGCTAGAGCACCTTTACTATAATTTTGAAATAATAGGAATATCTCGGGCTTGCTTGCAAGAGCTAGCCCGTCACAGAATGGCAAGTCTAAGCGTGAAAAGCACGCGATACACGCTAAAAGAGCTAAAAAATGAGAGCGAATTTATCAATTTAGATTCTATAAAAAAAATTCAAAAAGTTCTAGATTCTATAACTGAATCTACCCTAAAAAATGCCGAAAATTTAAGCCTAGAAAAAATCATAGAATCTAACCTAGATTTTGCCCAAAGCGAAAGCCTTAAAAACGCCTTGAAACGTGCCGCAAAATACATCATTTTAAGCCAAAATGAAAGCGTAAATTTATACAATTTACAAGCCCTAGAAAACCTTAGAATCTTACTGCAAAGTGGTATCAAACAAGACATTGCAAAATACGCCTTGCCAGAGTGCTACAAGAGCCGTCTTGTGTGGAGTATAAACGCGCGAAGCTTGCAAAATTTTTTATCACTAAGAAGCAATAAAAGGGCTTTGCATGAGATTAGAATCTTAGCCCATAACATTTTTAATGCCCTGCCAAATGAGCATAAATATCTATTTTTAGAATTTTTAGAGCCTTTAGATTCTAATATTTCTAATAAAAATATAGAATCTAATTCCCCACAAAAGTCTAAAAAATGAAACTTTTTATAGAAAAAATAAGGGCAAATCCCTACCTAGATTCTAAAAAATTTTTTACTACATTAAATGATGATGATAAGAAAATATTTTTAGATAGCCTTTTTGATATTTTTAAGCAAAAAAGTATCATTTTTTCTAATTTTTTAGAATCTCATCCATATTTTGAAAATTATATAATAAAGCAAGATTTAACCCCTTTTAATCTCGCATTTATCGATGATAGCATTAACGTGATGTATGCGTGTATGCGATGCAAACAGGATTTTTTGCCAAGTGTTATTTTTGAAGATATTATAGATTCTAAAAAAATTATGTGTGTTATATCTTTTGAGCCATTTAGTTCTAATTTTCGTAATAATATTGCCATGAAACTGCGAGAACATTATGCCAAAGAAATTCACTTTTTTATAGCAAGAAAAAGCTTTTTAAGTGAAATAAATAATGTTATACAAATGCAAAAAATGGCTGAAAATAACGAATTAGATGAAAATTTCTTAGAATCTTTGTTTGTTTTAGCACAAAAATTTAACGCAAGTGATATTCATTTAATCCTTGATAAAAACACATCAAATACCCTAAAATACGAGCAAAACGCTACTTGTTTATTTCGCATAAATGGGAATTTATTGCATTTTTTAAATATACATGACAATCTTTTTCATAAACTATCAAAAAAGCTGAAATTACTTTGTAAAATCGATATTAATGATAAGCAAATACCACAAGATGGGCATTTTAAATATGAAAAAATACCAAATTCTAATAAAGAATCTTATTTTAAAAATGATATTAGAATCTCCTTTTTACCCACGCTAAATGGCGAGTCCTTAGTGCTTAGAATCCCTGCAAATAAGCAAAGATTCCATACTTTTAAAAATCTTAATATGATTGAAAATCACCTTAAGTTACTAAAAACTAACTTACTAGCAAAAAGTGGGCTAATAATCATTAGCGGACCGACAAATAGTGCCAAAACTACGCTACTTTACGCTTGTTTGCGACATCTAAATAATGGTAGTAAAAAAATTCTAAGCATCGAAGACCCAATCGAGCAAGAAATAGCAGGAGTAGCACAATCACAAGTGAATAGAAATGAAAATCTAACATTTGCAAATGCCCTAAAATACGTCCTTCGTCAAGATGGCGATGTCATAATGATAGGTGAAATAAGAGATGACGAAACGCTTGATTTAAGCCTAAAAGCAGCCCTTAGCGGACACTTAGTTTTAGCCAGCATTCACGCAAGTGACTGCATTTCTAGCATCTCAAGAATGCTTGATTTAAACGCGCAAAAGGGCTTATTAGAATCTGTGTTAAAATGCGTGATTTCGCAGCGATTGTTAAAAACTTTGTGTCCTTTTTGCAAGGAAAAAATTGATGGAAAATTTGTCGCAAAAGGTTGCAATAAATGTTATTTTCAGGGCTTTGGCGAAAGAAAATTAATACAAGAAATGCTTGATTTTAGAAACACAAATAACGCACTTTTATGCGATTATAACGACTTTAAAGAAATTAGCACAATTTTAGATTCTAAAAACAAAAAGGCATATTTCTCACAATCCCTGCAAGAACAAGCAAACGCACTCTACACACAGGGCATCATCCCTTATGAAGAAACACTGCTGTGAAAGGAAAAATATGGAAAATATAGTAGAAAAAACATTACAAATTTTAGAACAAAATGGCTTAAAAATTAGCGTAGCAGAATCTTGCACAGGCGGATATTTAAGCTATCTTTTAACATCCATAAATGGCGCAAGTAGCGTGTATAAAGGCGGTGTGACAACTTATTGTATAGAATCTAAAATGAAACTTTTAGGCGTAAAAGCTAGCATTTTTGAAACTTTTAGCGTATATTCAAATGAATGCGTGGAAGCGATGGCACGCGGCGTAGCAGGGCTTTTTAACACGCAAATTGCCATTGCCACAAGCGGTCTAGCCACAGATGATACAAGCAGCGATAACTTTTTGAAACTCCCTGCTGGTTTGGTTTTCACCTGCGTTTTAATTAATGAAAAAGCATATTTTTTGAGTAAAAATTATTTGGAAAATTTACAAGATCATAAGATTATAGAAGTTAATACAAGAAATTTAGTACAACAACAAGCTTGTTTAAATTCATTAGATTTTTTACTTCAAAATCTAGATTCTATATTAAAGTAAGCAACAATGAAAAGTTATTTGGATAATTTAAATGATGAGCAAAAAATGGCGTGTGATGCGGCTCTTGGGCATAATCTAGTCATTGCATCTGCTGGGACTGGGAAAACTTCGACTATTGTGGGGCGCATTTGCACATTGCTTAGTCGTGGCATTAAGCCTAGTGAGATTTTGCTTTTGACATTCACAAATAAGGCGTCAAGCGAGATGATTTCGCGTGTGGCAAAGATTTTTGGGAGTGAAATCGCAGGGCAGATTACTGCTGGGACTTTTCATAGCGTGGCGTATAAAACCCTGCGTGAGCGGCAAAAGATTCTATTAAAAAGTCCGCGTGAATTGCGAATTTTATTTAAAAGTGTGTATGAAAAGTTTAGCTTTGCTAGTTTTAATGCTTCTCTTGAATCTAGTGTAGATTCTAAAAATGCTAACTTTATAGAATCTAAAGTTACAGATTATAAAGGTGCGAACTCCCCCTCCCTTGCGGAGGGGGTCGGGGGGTGGGTAAAGACCATCAATAAAGTGGAAAACCAAACTACTCAAATGGATTCTAAAAACGCACAAGATTCTAACAAAGTCAAAGTACCCACCCCCCTAACCCCCCTCCGCAAGGGAGGGAGGAACACCACAACAAAATCTAAAACCAACAAAGTTTCCAAAGAAAACATAGAATCTAGATTCAACACCAACAAAGATTCTAAACAAAATATAGAATCTAGATTCCATACAAAACAAGATTCTAATATTTCACAGAATCTAGATTCCAAAAATCATAATTTTACAGATTCCATAGAATCTAGCGAAAAAGATACACGCAAAAATAAATTGCCTTATGGCTATCAATATTTATACGACACATTTTCACTTTTTCAAAACTCCACCACCACGCAGGATTTCGCAACTTGGCTAAAAGAAAAAAATCCGCACCAAGAGCCTTACATCGACACTTACGAATACATTTTTGATGAATTTACAAAATTGAAACGCGAATATGGCTATGCTGATTACAACGATTTGCTGCTTTTTTTCCGCGAAGAGTTACAAAAAATGAAACTTTCTAATGAAAT
The DNA here is from genome assembly GCF_000762875.2 of Helicobacter saguini. GTDB lineage: Bacteria > Campylobacterota > Campylobacteria > Campylobacterales > Helicobacteraceae > Helicobacter_A > Helicobacter_A saguini. Next base: position 22,280 of record NZ_JRMP02000009.1, on the reverse strand, counting down.
TAGTTACATCGAAGTGCTTTGCGATGAATATCAAGATACGAACCCCTTGCAAGATTCTATAATCCACGCAATTGCCCCACGTAGCCTATTTTGCGTTGGCGATTATGACCAGAGCATTTATGCCTTTAATGGCGCGGATATTAGCATTATTACGAATTTCACCGCGACTTACAAGGATGCGAAAGTCTTTACGCTTGAGAAAAACTACCGCAGCACGCAGCACATTTTGGACTTGGCAAACAAGGTCATTGAAAATAATCCGCGCATTTACCCTAAAAAACTGCAGGTTGTAAATACGCAAAGTGCGTTTAAGCCACGACTTTTGGAGTATGATGATTTGTATTCTCAATATTCTAGCATAGCAAGAATTATTTTTGATTTACACGAAAAATATAGCATTCAATTTAATGATATGGCGGTAATTTATCGCAATAATAGCAGTGCTGATGGGCTTGAAGCGTCTTTGAAAGCCTTAGGAATTGCTAGCAAAAGAAAGGGCAGCACGAACTTTTTTGATACAAAAGAGATTGAATTTCTGCTTTGTCTTATCAATATTTTGGCAAATTCGCGTGATATGATGAGCTATATCCACGTTTTTTCGCATGCAAAGGGCATAGGAAATAGCATTGCAAAAGAGATTTTTGAAGCACTGAATCTGCTTGGGGCTGGGAATTTGCGTGATGGAATCTTAAAGCCAAATACAAAGATTGAGTGTTATAAAAAGGGTGTGACAAATGCTGGTGTAGGGCTTTTTGGCGATAGTCTTATGAATGATAATAGGTCGCGATTTGATAATATTTTAAGTGATGGTTTTAAATCGCATCCGCTTTTAGCTCACAGTAAAATAAATATAGAATCTGCGATTTTTTTTAATGATTTTTACACGCTTTATACCGATTCTATGGGCATTTCGCAGCCTTCAAATTTGATTGAGAAAATTATAAAAACGCGTCTTTTTAGCAAATTTTTAGAATCTTTATTAAATGAGCGAAGCAAAAATAAGGATGGCAGCATAGATTCTACGCTTTTTGAGAATAAAAAGACGCAGCTTGAGCAACGCCTTGCCATTTTGCATAATTTAAGCAAAAATTACAAGGATTTACGCGGCTTTATCAATGCGATGGTGCTAGGCAGTAGCGAGTTTGGCGAGGGTAGCGGGGTTAATCTTTTGAGTATTCACGCTAGTAAGGGCTTGGAGTTTCGCTGTGTGTTTGTGATTGATTTAATGCAAGGGCGATTCCCAAACCTAAAACTTGTCGCAAAGGGCGGTAGTATCGAAGAAGAACGGCGTTTATTCTATGTCGCCACCACGCGTGCAAAAGAGTATTTATTTCTATCTTTCGCCCATAATGACACGGGAAAAGACATCACTTACACCCCATCAATCTTTCTTTACGAAGCCGGATTGATAATTAAGAAACATTAAATAATTACTGAGAACTAATTTTAATAAAAAATTTAAATTTTTTTAGAATCTTATTCCCTACACTCGCTGCAAACACCTGTAAAAACCGCCGATAAAGAATCTAATTTATATCCGCTCATCGCCTCGCATTCATTCTGTAAATTAGAATAATTTATGTATAAATCTTGCAATTTTCCGCACTTTTCACACATTACATGGACGTGCTTTTGCTGTTTTATTTCATATCGTTGCTTGTAGCCTGGGGCTTTGACCTCGCTTAAGATGTCGCTCTCGCACATAATCGTTACATTTTTATAAATAGTCGTAAGCGAAGTGGATGGATAATTCTCCAAAATATTCTCATAAATGCCCTCAATCGTGGTATGCCCCTTGCTCTCAATCTCGCGCAAAATGGCGAGCCGCTGCGGCGTGACCTTGAGCCGCTTTGCCTTTAGTTCCTTTTCAAAATTCATAACTTTTCCTTAAATAAATATAAATAATTGCGTTTATGATTCTATAATATAATTGTTAAGTAAAAATAATTATTGTGTTTTTTGCGGTAATTTTTGCAAATTTTGTGTATTTTAAGGACATTTTATGGTGATTTTTAGCAGTTTTACAACTGAGCAGAAATTCAAAGAAATTAGTGATTTTAATGAGTGTAATAGCGTTAGTAGCGATGTTTTTATTTTTTTTCGCTTGAGTGATACGCAGAGTTTAGAATCTTATTTTTTGCTGGCTAAAAAGTTGCGTGATAATGAGATAAAGTTCGCTGTTTTGCTAGATTCTAATAATCTTGGGCGGTTTAATTTGCTTAAGACTTCGCTGCTTATGTTTGCTGATTTGGGCGCTAGCTACTTTATGATTGAGCGTGATGATGGCGATTTTATTAAGGGGCGGCATGATGATATGCTTGCGACCTTGCAAAATATCGCAAATTTTTATCTTTTGGATATGAAGATTCTAGCGGTGGTTAGCTCCTATCAGGCGATTGAAGAGCTATCATTTATGCGTATGCCAAATGATTCTATGGATGATAGCGACACGCACATCGGCATTGATGGAATCATTGAAAGGAAAGTATTGTATGGGGGAAATAATTAGATTTTTTGGAATTTTTATTGTTTAATGGCGGACAGGGAGGGATTCGAACCCTCGGTAATCTTGCGACTACGCGTCCTTAGCAGGGACGTGGTTTCAGCCAACTCACCCACCTGTCCAAAATTATCAAAATGAAAAACAATAATTATACAATGTTAAAGTTTAAATATAACTTAAAGTTGTGGAAAATTGTAATTTATTTATGCTGATTGATTGGCAATATTTCTTGTTAATTAGGATGCCTTATATTACACAGTTTTATGTTTTTGGTTTATAACTTTTCACTCTTAATAAAATCCGTTATTTTGTTATATAGAATCTTGTCATTTTTGCCGCGAGATTCTATGCTTAAAGCACGTTTTTTATTCGTGTAGCTAAGCATTTTAGCGATATTTTCTTGTATATCTTTTTTATTATTTTCGCCCAGATTTTCATATTTAGAATCTTGCAAATCAAGTATTTTCCCAGTCTCCACAAGCCGCCAGTAAAGCATATAATCAACGATATTTGCGTTACTCGACAAACTAAAAGTTTTAAGATTTTTTGTAATCATTTGGTTGTTTAACGCCGCCGCCACGCTATCTTTAGCGATTTCGCGCTCTAGCATTTTTGCAGCCACAAGGTTTTTTGGCGTAAAAATCCCATTATTTAGCAGATAATTTAGCGTAATCCCAGCATTTTTATCATTGCGTTTAACACCTTCAAGTAGCGTATCTAACGCCCTTTCACTCCGTCCTGCAAGGCTAAAATACGCGTAAGCCACAAGCAGTTTTTGTGTATCATTAGTCTCTAGCCCATCGCAGAGCAAGGCTTCGCCCATAATCGCACTAGATTCTAAAATATATAACTTTTTAAGATTAAAATTAGTATTTTTGATATTTTCAAGTGAGATTTCATTCGCCATAAATTTTGCAAATTCACTAAAATCCACATCCAGATTCTCACTTATTAACACCTTGCACTCCTTGCAAGTCTCCCCAACATCAAACGCACTCATTTGATAGATAAACGCCAGTGCAAAGGCACTTTTTTTATTTTTGGCAAGGAAAATTATAGAATCTAAATTTTTAAGTTTGCTAACATCATAATGAGTTTGAGCGTCAAAAAAGTATCCATTTTGGCTTTCCACACCGCGAAAATTCACCGCTTTATCAAGCATAGATTCTATCACAGGCTTAATTGCCTGTATCTCGCCTTCAAAATCGCTTTTTGTATAAATGCCAACTTCTTTTAGAATCTTTATTCCCTTTTCTTTTTGCGTTTTATCAAATTTACAAGTATTAGCAAATATGTAATTAATTATCACTAAAAATAATAAAATAAGTAACTTTTTCAAATCTTATACCTTTTTTATGCCGACTTTGTATAAGGTTAATTGTAGTGGAGAAACTTTAAGATTTTTTTAATAATCAAAGTCTAAAAAGTTTATAATGTTACAAAAGTGTTAAAAAATTCTACACTTGGAAATAATAAATGTAAAAAAATTAGCATTTTGAAAATAAAATGCGAATAAAATGATAAAATAAAGATTTTATTTAGAGTATTTTTGGCTATTAAGTTTTGCGATATTTTTTAGCCTTAGTTGTTTGTTAAAAATGTTTTTAGGAATTTTAGAAATGGCGTTTAGAATCTTTGTTTTTTTATTTATATTTATGGAATCTGGTTTTGCTTTGGATTCTAAGGAAAATGCGAGTGAAACGAAAAATTATATCACTGATTATGTCTCTCAAGCGATATGCGAGCAAAAGGGCTTAAAGGCGGAGATTTGCTACTTTATCGGGGTGAATTATGATATGTTTATCGCGTATAATCTTGTGGCAAGGGCGATTGATATGGATTATAACATACCAGCGGATAGCCCTGATATTGCGAGGAATATTTATAAGGAGATTTGTTATACCCTTGAGCGGCTTAGTGATGCGGATTTGGCGGTGATTAATGGGCTAAATTTGTATTCGCATTATCTTTATAGTAGTGGAGAATTTTTATTTTTTGATAGCGATATTAGGGCGATGCTTAAAAATGATTGCGAAGCGTTAAAAAAAATGGAGCAAGAAAAGGCGAAAAATCCTAAAAGAGATTCTAATAATAAGCAGTCTATGAGTGCAGATTCTAGGGCGTTTGCGTTATGGCTAGATTCTAAAGATTCTATAGAATCTAATTTTAAAAATGTGGATTTTATAGAATCTAAAAGGCTAGATTCTGTGGATTCTATAAATAGTGTTTCGCTCACAAACAATATGTTAGAAAATATAGAATCTAGATTCTATAAAAATACTGAATCTAATAATTTAGATTCTAAAAAGTTAGTGAAGTTAGAATCTATTATTGCTTTGAGTAGAGAGAAAAATTTTATAGAATCTAAAGGGCTGGATTCTAAAGATTCTATAATTTTCGCTTTTAATGACCTATCGCCCACCCACCACCCTATTTATGGTATAGAATCTAAGATAGATTCTAATCTAATACCCACCCACTATAATAATTTTATAGAATCTAAAGTTACAAATATCATAGCTTTAAGGAGAAAAAATGTTTGAATTAATAGCTTTTTATACATTCGCGTTTTTAAGTTTATGCGCCTTTTTGGTCGTTGTAATGTCAAATAACATTCTTTACGCACTAAGCGCGCTCGCCTTTGGTATGATACTTATTTCTAGCTTTTTTTTCTTGCTTTCAGCGGACTTTTTAGGCGTGGTGCAGATTATAGTGTATACCGGCGCGGTCGTGGTTATGTATGCGTTTGGAATGATGTTTTTTGATATTAATAAGGAGATAAAAGAGAAGTTTCACAATCAGTTTTTGGTGTGGTGTATTTGCGGTGCGTTGGCACTTTGCTTGTTTATCGCGGTGGGTAATCTTGCTGGGTTTAAGGCTGCAAGCAATGCGGATTTAAGCACGAATGCCCTAGCGCACTTGCTTTATAAGGACTACTTGATTGCCTTTGAGGCGGCTGCGGTTATGCTTTTAATGGCAATGATTGCTGGAATTGGCTTAGGGGCGCATAAGGCGGAGTTTCCGCAGGACTATAATGTGGGCGATGATTTGGACTTAGATTCTAAAAAACGTTCAAACTTGCCTTTGGAAACTTTGGATGTTGGCTTGTGTGGCGCTGGTATTTCGCAGACAAGTTTCACTGAGACGCGTTTTAGCGATGGCGCAAAAGTCATTGATATTAAGGAAGCAAAGGTGATAGATTCTAAAGGTATCACTGAATCTATTGTGGAGACGATAAGTGAAATGGAAACTAAAAAGGAGCAATAAATGGTAACGTTAAGTCATTATCTTGTTTTTAGTGCGATTATGTTTTGTATCGGCTTGTATGGAATCTTGCGGCGAAAAAATATTTTGCTTTTGCTTTTTTCGACTGAGATTATGCTAAATGCGATAAATGTGGCGTTTGTGGCTATCGGTTATTATCGTGGGGATTTAAGTGGGCAAATTATTGCGTTATTTGTGATTGCATTAGCAGCAGCCGAAGTTGCTATCGGTCTTGGACTTGTGATTTTACTGCATAAGAAATATAAAACGCTAGATTTAGATTCACTAAATAATATGAAGGGGTAGGTTATGAGTTTTATAATAGAAAAGTTAGTAAATATGGAATCTAGATTCTATAAAAATATTGAATCTAATAATTTAAATTCTAAAAAATTAGAAATTATAGAATCTTATTTGATGCAAAATTCGCACCTGCAAAATTTGTGTCATGTTCCCACTCTGCCACCCTTTTGTAAGATTAAAACAAATCTTTCAACTGCGAATTTTGCCAACAACGTCGATGAAAATATAGAATCTAGATTCTATAAAAGTATTGAATCTACCAACTTAGATTCTAAAAAAGTTATGGAATCTAAAACTATAAAAAGTGTGGATTGCCACGAAAATTCTTGCGAATTTTCTCGCAATGACAGCAAAGATTCCATAAAAAACATAGAATCTAAAAAAGAGAAATTAGATTCTAAAAACAAACGAATAAAAACGTCAAGCGATAGCTTGACATTAAATAGAGACGTGCGAAGCACGAACCTTGTGAGCCCGCCTGTCGCGCAGTGCGAAAAAAGCGAAAAAGCGAATGCAGAAGTGCATTCGCCGCTTTTTTTGCAAAGCGACAGATTAGCGGGGCTCGCCCCCTTTAAGAAAAAAAAGCGGCTGCTTTTTTTTGCAAAGGGGGCGCGGGGTGGGGGATTTGCACTTTTTTGCGCAATGTGTAAAAATGAAACAAACAACGTTTTGTTGAAAAATAGAGAATTTGGAAAAATAGAATCTGAAAATGATTTGTTAAAAAATAGCAACTTTAGAAAACTAGATTCTATAGAATCTAAAAACGCAAAAGATTCTAAACAAGATTTTAAAATTATGGAATCTAAAAAAATAGATTCTATAAACCTATCGCCCACCCACCACCCTATTAAAATAAATATGAAAGGCTAAGTTATGGATTTGCTAATTTTATATAAAGAAAAGTTACTACTTGCAACGATTTTTCTGCCTTTGATTTCTGCCCTACTTGCTGGGTTTAAGGCGACTAGCAAACGCTCAATTGCTTTAGGCTATATTTGTAGCATTTTAATTAGCCTTAGCCTTGTGTGTGCTATCGCCCTAACGCTTATTTTAATCTGCAGTGATGTGGGTAGCTTTCATGTTATTTTGTGGGATTTTATTAACACTGGGCAGTTTCAGGTTTCGCTATCTTTTATGTTTGATAGGATTAATGCCGTAATGATTGTTGTTGTGACTTTGGTTTCAGCTATGGTGCATTTTTACTCTATCGGTTATATGGCTCATGACAAAAGCTTTAATCGCTTTTTTGCATATCTTGGTGGCTTTGTGTTTTCGATGTTATTGCTCGTTGGCGGCGATAATTTGCTCGTGCTATTTATCGGCTGGGAGGGCGTTGGGACTTGCTCTTATCTTTTGATAGGATTTTGGTATGATAGAAAGTCCGCAAATGCCGCTAGTATCGAAGCGTTTGTAATGAATAGGATTGCCGATTTAGGAATGCTACTTGGAATCTTTTTAGTATATTACTCACTTGGCTCGCTAAATTATAGCGATATATTTACGGCGTTAGCGACTAATCCACCTAGTGAAAACATTATAAACTGGATAGCGATTTTACTATTTATCGGTGCGATGGGAAAATCGGCTCAATTTCCGCTCCATACTTGGTTAGCAAATGCGATGGAAGGACCTACGCCTGTATCAGCTTTAATTCACGCCGCGACAATGGTTACTGCTGGAGTGTATTTAGTCATTCGCCTTGCTCCTATTTATGAGTTAGCTCCGCACGTAGCCTACTTTGTAGCGGCTCTGGGTGCATTTGTGGCAATTTTTGCAAGTCTTATGGCGATTGTAAATAAGGATTTAAAACGCATTATCGCCTACTCGACCTTAAGCCAACTAGGATATATGTTTGTCGCAGCAGGGCTTGGCGCTTACTGGATAGCATTATTCCACCTTTTTACACACGCATTTTTTAAATCGCTATTATTTTTAAGTGCTGGAAATGTAATGCACGCAATGAATGATAAGCTTGATATTACCAAAATGGGCGCGTTAAAAAAGCCTTTGAAAATCACTATGATATTTATGGCGATAGGCTCACTCGCCCTTTGTGGAATACCGCCCCTTGCAGGATATTACTCAAAAGATAAGATACTAGAAGTAGCATTTGCACAGCATGAATTTGTGATTTACGCTGTATTACTTTTTGGAGCGGCTTGTACTGCCTTTTATAGCTTTAGATTATTTTTCTTAGTATTTTTCGCGCCAAAGGCTTATGAAGATTCTATCCATCCACATGAAGCAAGTCGCGTTATGATATACGCAATGACGCCCTTAGCCATTTTAGCCGTGATTGCTGGTATGTTTCACTCAAGTTTTGAATCTTTCCTAAACGCCGTGCTAGTGCCGATAAATATCCATATTGATAATATTTACGCACTTATTGCTATTACACTTTTATTAGTTCTAATATCTATAGCTTTAGCGTGGAAAATGTATGCTGGTGGCTTTAGAGATTCTAAAAATCATAACTTTTTATATAAGATTCTTATAAATGAATACTACATTCCTAAACTTTATAGAATCTTGTTTGTAAAGCCATACGCATATTTAAGCGAGTTTTTATATCATTTTATTGATATGGGCTTTATTGATAAGATTGTAGATTCTATAGCGCGACTTTTCCTTGTCTTAAGCTATTGCTTAAAACCATTGCAAAATGGGAATCTAAGCTCGATGCTACGCCTTATGAGCTTTGGGCTAGTCGCACTTTTAGTGATTACTTTGGTGTATTTTATTGCGATATAGGAGTTAGGTATGGAATATATTTTGACATTGATTATTGCGACTCCTTTGGTAGCCACGCTTTTTATTTTTTTATTTGATGATGGTGGGGCGAAGCGATTTGGTAGAATCATTAGTCTTATTGAGCTTTTAATGGTGCTATTTTTGTGGTGCAATTATGATTCTAATGTGGTAGATGTGCAGTTTTATCACAAGTTTTTTATTATGGAATCTTTGGGGATAAACTACTCTGTGTATGTGGATGGAATCTCGCTATTTTTGGTGATACTAACCGCATTTATCATTTTTATAGCTTGTGTATTCTTAAAACGAAGCGATGATGCAAAGCCTTTTGTAGCCTGTCTTTTATCGCTTGAAGGCATTTTAATGGGGCTATTTTTAAGCTCAAATGCAATACTTTTTTATGTATTTTGGGAACTCGCTTTAATCCCTGTATTATACATGGTAGGCGTTTGGGGAAGCGGTAATAGAATCTATATAGGGCTTAAATTTTTCGTTTATACATTCGCAAGCTCGCTACTTATGCTAATGGCAATACTTTATATGGGCTATTTGTGCTACACGCAAATAGGCATTTTTAGCTTTGATTTTTTCATCTGGCGAAGTAGCGAAGTAATCATTCCATTTGAAACGCAGCTTTGGCTATTTTTAGGCTTTTTTATTAGCATAATGGTTAAGATTCCCATCGTCCCATTGCACACGTGGCTACCACATATTTATACCGAAGCTCCAACGCTTGGTAGCGTTATGCTATCCGCTCTTTTAAGCAAAATGGGAACGTTTGCCCTATTGCGTTTCGTGCTACCGATTTTCCCTGATGCGTGTGTGTATTATATGCCTGTCGTAAGCGTCCTAGCCGTGATTATGGTCGTTTATGCTGGAATTATCGCCTTTAAGCAAAAGGATATAAAACGCGTAATTGCATATAGCTCCATTTCACACATGGGAATTGTCCTACTTGGAATCTTTAGCTTTAATGCCGATGGAATCTCTGGCGCAATCTTTATGATGGTAGCTCACGGTATCACAAGTGCTGGACTTTTCATACTAGCTGGTATGCTATATTATCGCACAAATACTCGTCATATAGCCGATTTTGGCTCAGTAGCTCATGTTATGCCACATTACGCATTTTTCTTTGCTTTGGTGATGTTATCAAATGTTGGGCTGCCTTTGACTATCGGCTTTGTGGGTGAGTTTTTATCACTTTATGGCTTTTTTGCTACTTCGCCTGTATTGACGGCGTTGGCTGGGACTACCTTGATTATCTCGGCAAGTTATATGCTTTATCTTTTTAAAAATATTTTTTATAATAAAGAAAGCTATATAAATAGTAAAGATAGCAAGATTCTAAGCAGTCTTAAAGATTTAAATTTTAGGGAATATCTTAGCATTACGCCCATTGCAGCGGCTATTGTGGCGTTTGGAATCTATCCTAATGCGATTTTAAATTATACGCAAGTTAGCGCGCAACAACTTGTTTCATCAATGTTAGCCTTAAGTGTAGAATCAAGTAGCAAAACACACTTATTGAAAGTCAATGGCGGTCTTATTGCGCCTTTAAATGTGGAGCAGTTTATAGGGCGAGATTCTATTGAGTTTAATGGAGAAGAGATTCCATTAAATGATGCGGAAAAAGAGTTGTTAAAACAAGAGTTAATGAAAGAATTAAAGGCTTTGGAATCTAAAGATTCTAATAATTTACAGAATCTAGATTCTAACATTTTAGATTCTAACGATGATTATGATATTTTTCAATTTAAAGAGTGGGATTTTTATGATGATTTCTACGACACACAAAGTAAATTAGATTTTATGGAATCTAAAAACGTCATTGCGAGTGTAGCGAAGCAATCCATAACTGAAGAGTTTAAAAACAAAGATTCTATAAAGTTAGCAAATATAGAATCTAGATTCTATCACAACACTGAATATACTAACTTAGATTCTATAAATTCGCGGAGCGAAAAATCTCAAAACGCTATGAAAACACAGAATCTAAATTTGGAAAATAACCAAACGAAAACAAATACGCGGAGCGTTGTCGGGGGGTTTGGGGGCAAAGATTCTATGGCTTGGGGGGGTAAGGGGGAGACGAGCTTGCAAATTCAAGCCACCCTTGTCCCCCCTTGCGAACGTGTGGAGTGCAAAGATTCTAAAATAAAAGAAAACAACATAGAATCTAGCGATTTTGTCAATTCGCGAAGCGAAACAAAAAACGTGGATAACAAAGTAGATTCTAAAAATTTTATGAAATTAGTGAATATAGAATCTAGATTCTATAAAAACAAAGATTCTATATTCCTATCGCCCACCAACCACCCTATTTTTATAGAAAAAGGAGCTAAATATGCAATCTAGTGAATTTGACTTTTTTCAATATTTTTATATTTACGCGCCTTCTATGATTTTGGTTTTGGGTGCGATTGTCGTGCTACTTTCAAACGCATTCGCGCGGCATTTCTCGCGTAGCAATAGCATTGCGTTATGTAGCATTTTTATCGCATTTGCCCTGCTTTTTACCTTTAGTCTAGCACACTCAACTAGCATTCCACGCATTATTTACATAGGCGAGATTCTAATATTGCTTAGCGGACTTTGCTTTATTTTCCTTAGTTTTTCGCGTTATCGTTTCGTAGGATTGCAAACGCAGGAATTTTATCCGCTTTATCTTTTTTCACTCTCTGGCTTTTTAATTATGATTTGCGCGGATAATTTTATTGTTATGCTGCTTGGCTTAGAAATCGGCTCTTTGCCGCTTTGCGCGTTAATGGCATTTTCAAGACGCCTTTTTGGCATTGAGGCTGGGATAAAGTATTTTGTCTCAAGCGCGCTTGCTAGTATGTTTTTGCTTGTTGGGATTATGCTTTTGTATTTGTATAGTGGGAGTTTTGATTTGGATTTTCCTATGCAGGTGTTTGCGTATAGTTCTCATTTTGATAGCATTAGTGCGAATATCATTGCGATGAGCGGGGCGATGTTTATCCTTGCTGGTGTTGGTTTTAAGGTTTCTTTGGTCCCGTGGCACAGCTGGATGCCTGATATTTATGAGGGTAGCTCTCCTATGCTTGCAGGTTTTATCTCTGTCGTGCCAAAAATTGCTGGATTTATCGTATTTTATGCGATTTTTAGCCCGATTTTTAGCGTAGATTCTAACAATTCTTATTTTGATAAGCTTTTTAAGATTTTGCTAATGATTAGTATCACACTGCCAAATATCGCCGCGTTGTTGCAAAAGGATGTAAAGCGAATGCTTGCATTTAGCTCGATTTCGCACTCTGGCTTTGCGTTGGCTTGTATTTATTTGAATAATTTTGATACGCTAATTATTTACTGGGTGCTATTTTTTATTACAAATCTTGGTGCGTTTGCGCTTTTATGGTGTCTTATGCCGCGTGAGCTAAATAGCCGCTTTGATTATAGCTTTGATAGATTCTATGGCTTGGCTAAGGCTCGTCCTATTGTGGCGTTGGCTCTGGCATTTTTTATGATTGCCTTGGCTGGAATACCGCCATTTTCTATCTTTTGGGGTAAGATTTTTGTTATCACGGCGGCTTTAAGTAGCAATGAAATCGCGTTAGCATTTGTAATGATGTTAAATAGCGCGATAGCCGTGTGCTATTATTTGAAGCTCCCTGTGGCAATGTATTTCAAAACCCCAAAGCCAAACACGCAAGAATATATTGATAATAGCACGATTCTAATCCGCGTCATTATCGTTATTTGCACCTTTTTAGTGCTAACTTCCGCCTTCCTTGTCCCCCACCTTTTTGATATTGTGTAAAAATTTAGTAGAACACGTTTTAATATCAATATAAAAATACTTAAGATTAAATTTAGTATTATTTATATTGACTTTTAGGATTCCCAAAAAACAATGACTTTATTATTTGAAATTTATGGATTAAACAAACCTTTAAAACTATGGTAAAATTGCTTTTAAAACTTTTTAAGTTCTTGTTTAATAAAAATATGTATTTATCTTATTTATAAGACTCATAAAGGATTTAAAATTTTTGCTTATAAAATTAATTTATAGGATTTAGGTTATATTTATTCCATTATTTTGTTTTTGATAAGTAAAATTTAGATTCTAAAATTATGGTAATGTGAGATTATGGAATCTTAAAGCAAAATTTTACATAAAAAAGTTGTGAAATATGGAATCTAAACATGTAAGGATTAGGAAATGGCGAAGAAACGGGCGTTGAATATGGGCTTGGGCGAGCTTTTGGGCGATATTAATGATGTGTATAATCGGGCGTTTGATAGCGTGGATGGTGCTAGTTCTAAACGCGTGGTGAGTTTGGATATAAATCGCATTAAGCCAAATCCTATGCAGCCGCGACTTGAGTTTGATGAAGATGGGCTAAAGGAGTTAGCAGATTCTATAAAAGAGCATGGACTTTTGCAGCCTATAATTGTGTTAAGTATGGAATCTAGGGGGGTTAAAAGGGATTTTGGGGGGGATTCTAAAGAAGATTCTAAAGAAAATTATGGATTAGATTCTGCTAATTCTAGGGAAAATTCTAGGTTAGATTCTAAAGGGGATTTTAAGGGAGATTCTACTAAAGATTCTAAGAAAAAAAGGGGGGATTTTAAAGGATATTTTGAAAGTGATTCTAAAGATTTTGGTGTGGATTTTAAGCAAGATTCTATAGAATCTAATGAGTATATTTTGGTCGCTGGGGAGCGGCGGCTACGCGCTATAAAGTTGCTTGGGGAAAGTCAAATTGAATGTATAATTATTGATGTGGAGACTTACAGGCTGCGTGAGTTGGCGTTAATTGAGAATATTCAGCGGCGTGATTTGAATGCGATTGAGCTTGCGTTATGTTATGAAGCCTTAATTAAAGAGCATAATCTAACGCATGAAAAGCTAGGAGAGCGGCTAAGTAAGTCGCGTGTGGTGATTACAAATACGCTTCGTTTGCTTGAGCTTAGTAAGGAAGCACAAACTTTGGTCGTGCAAGGGAAGCTTTCACAAGGACATGCAAGGGCGTTAGTAGGCTTAAGTGGAAGTGATGAAAAAGTCGCTATTGATAGCATTTTAGGGCAGAATCTAAATGTGCGAGATACTGAAAAAATGGTCTCAAGGATGAAAAATCGCCCTAATTTTAGTGAAGATTCTAAAGTGGATTCTAATATAGAATCTAATGGGCTTAAAAGTGCGCAAAATACGCAAGATTCTAATGATTTTATAGAATCTAAAGGTGTTGATAGCACACAAGATTCTAAAGGAAATATAGAATCTAAGGGCAAAATAGATTCTAAAATGACGCAATCTTTGCAAGTTTTAAGCGAGATTTTGGCAAAAAATGGGGCAAGTGCTACTATTAGTAACAATTGCTTGATACTTAAATTTGATAGTCATTCTACAATAGATAAAATCATTGATAAGTTACAAAAAAGCTAACTTTTTAGGCGTAAAATTAAGATATTAATATATTACATTGTTATATTTTTTGTGTTTATTTTGTTATTTTTATATTCTTTTTTGTAATTTTTATTGCAACAAAAAGATAAATTTGCTACAATACTACTTTATTTAATTTTAACGCGAGTTAAGTTACACGATTTAAACGCAAAAGGACACACATGGAAATCATACCAAATCCCAAGATTATGCTACTTGTCTTTGTTGTTTTTTTAATAACGATGTTTTTGCTAAATAAGTTTGTGTTTGTTCCGCTGATTTCGTATATGGATGAGCGTGAAAAGAAGGTTAGCAAGGATTTGGAGCTTGTAAGTAGCGATGATAGCCAAAGTGAGCAGATTGAAAAAGAGATAAAAGAGATTCTAACAAAGGCAAAAAATGAAGCCTACGCGTTAAAAGAAGCTGAAATTAGCAAGGCAAAGGAAGCCGCCGCTATTAAAATTGAAAAGATTCAAAGTGAAAATAAAGAAAAAATGGATGCGTTTTTAGCAAAATTAGAAGCGAATAAAGAAGCTATGAAAGCCGATATAAAGGCAAGTTTGGGCGATATAGAATCTTTATTAGTTACAAAAATTAAGCAGATTTAGATTCTAAAAAAATTTAAGGAAAAGGAAAAATATGCGTTACATTGTCTTAATTTTGGGCGTTTTTGCTATGTTTAGCGGCATTCTTTTTGGTGCGGAGCATAAGCCGCTAAATATCGCGGAAACTGATATTTTTCAACGTGTGATAAACTTTGTGATTTTTGTGGCGTTAATGTGGTATTTAGTCGCTGATAAGATTAAAGCGACTCTTAAGCATCGCTCACAAACTATAAGCGATAAGCTAAGCCAAACTCAAGCCAAATTGCAAGAATCTCGCCATAAAAAAGAAAAAGCACAGCAAAGATTGAAAGATACGAATAAGCAAGTGGCTGAAACACTAAAAATTGCCAAGCAAGAAGCCGCAATGGCAGCCCAACGAATCGAAGAAAAGACAAAAGAGCAAGTGGCTAGTATGATTAAGGCAAATGAGGAAGCGATGGAGTTTCAAGAGCGTTTGTTTCAAAAGCAGATTGTAAATGAGATTTTAAATGAGAGCTTTAATAGCCCTACGCTTAAGATAGATTCTAAAGATTATGTTAGCATATTAGAGAAAAAGGTGGCGTAAATGCAAGAAAATGTGATAGCGAAAAAGTATGCAAGAGCCTTAGAAAAGCTAGTAGATTCTAATGGTTTAAATGAATGTTATGAATATTTTGATGAGATTAGCAAGGCGTTTTATGTGCCAAAGTTTAGCGCGATTGTGTATTCGCATATAATTTCAAGGGCTAAAAAGTTAGAATTATTGAAATCTTTTACCACCAAAAAGCTAAATAAAAATGGTGAGAGATTGCTAGAAATTTTGGTGCAAAATGATAGAATCTCGCTTTTACCATTTTTGAGTTTAGAGCTAAAAAGGCTAATAGATTCTAAGAAAAATGAGTATTCCGCCACGCTTTATTTTAAGGAAAATATTAGTGAAGATTCTATCAAAACGATAGGAAATAAGCTTGGTAAAAAGCTTAATACGACTTTAAAAATCACGCAAAAAATTGATACTTCACTTGATGGCATACGACTTGAAGTGCCAGATTTAGGGTATGAAGTGATATTTTTACGAGATAAGTTTTTGCATGAGTTGCAAGATTCTATCTTAAAAGCAATTTAATCTAAAAGAAAGGAAACGCAAATGGTTACAGCAAAGTTAAAGCCAGAAGAGATTAGCTCGATTATTAAGGAGAAAATTGAGAGTTTCGATTTGCAAATCGATATTTCTCAAGTAGGGAAAGTAACTAGCTACGCAGATGGCGTGGCTAAAGTGTATGGGCTAAATGATGTTATGTCTTATGAAATGGTCGAGTTTGATACAGGTGAGAAGGGCTTGGCATTGAATCTTGAGGAGGGCAGTGTCGGTATCGTTGTGCTTGGTAATGGCAAGGGCATTAAGGAAGGCACTACCGTTAAGCGTTTGAATCGCCTTATGAAAATCCCTGTGGGTAATGGCGTTATCGGGCGCGTTATTAATACCGTTGGAGAGCCACTTGATGGAAAGGGTGCTATTGAAGCAGCGGAGTTTAGATTTATCGAGCAAAAAGCCCCTGGGATAATGCAGCGAAAAAGTGTGCATGAGCCATTGCAAACAGGTTTAAAGGCAATTGATGCGCTTGTGCCTATCGGTCGCGGACAAAGAGAGCTAATTATCGGCGATAGACAAACAGGAAAGACCACCGTTGCAATAGATTCTATAATCAATCAAAAAGGACAAGGCGTATTTTGTATCTATGTAGCCATCGGTCAAAAAGAATCTACTGTGGCTCAAGTCGTGCGAAAGCTAGAAGAGCATGGCGCTATGGAATACACCGTTGTGGTAAATGCGTCCGCTTCAGCATCTGCGGCTATGCAATATCTAGCACCATACTCAGGCGTTACAATCGGTGAGTATTTTAGAGATAATGGTAAGCACGCACTAATCATTTATGATGACTTGACAAAACACGCTGTGGCTTATCGTGAGATGAGCTTGATTTTACGCCGACCGCCCGGACGTGAAGCATTCCCTGGGGATGTTTTCTATATACACTCTCGTTTGCTTGAAAGGGCTGCTAAGCTTAGTGATGAGCTAGGGGCTGGGTCACTTACCGCGTTACCTATTATTGAAACACAGGCTGGGGATGTTTCTGCGTATATTCCTACGAATGTTATTTCGATTACTGATGGGCAGATTTTCCTTGAGACTGACTTATTTTATTCTGGTATTCGCCCGGCAATTAATGTTGGCTTGTCAGTTTCTCGTGTTGGTGGTGCTGCTCAAATTAAAGCCACGAAGCAAGTAGCAGGGACTTTGCGACTTGACTTAGCGCAATTTAGGGAGCTTCAGGCTTTTGCGCAATTTGCAAGTGATTTGGATGAAACAAGTAGAAAGCAGCTAGAGCGTGGGCAAAAAATGGTTGAGGTATTAAAACAGCGACCATATAGTCCGCTAGCTATTGAAAAGCAAGTAACGATAATTTATGCTGGTGCTAAAGGATTCTTAGATGATATTCCAGCTAGTAAAGTAGTGGAATTTGAGAATGGCTTGTATCCATTTATCGAGGCGAAATATCCTAAACTTTTTGAAGATATTAGGACTAAAAAGGCTTTGGATAAAGAGATTGAGGCGACTTTGAATAAGGCGCTTAGTGAGTATCAGGCGAGTTTTGCAGTTTAGTTGCATATAAGGTTTTTTTATGGCAAATGGATTGAAAGAGATTAGGAAAAAGATTTCTAGTGTGAATAACACTAAGAAAACAACGAGAGCTATGAAGCTAGTATCCACTTCTAAGCTTAAAAAAGCAGAGGAAATGGCTAGGCGTGCGCGAGCTTTTGCGGATAAGCTAAATGAAGTCTTTTATGATATGATGCAGCGAATTAAGCACAGCGGGCTAAATAACCTTGATAGCAAGTATTTTCACGACACAGATTCTCATGATGTAAAAATCGTGGATATTGTGTTTGTTACGGCGGATAAGGGCTTGTGCGGCGGCTTTAATAGCATTACGATGAAAGAGGTTTTGCGACTTAGGAATGAGTATCAACAAAAGGGCATTACGGCGCGTTTTCGCTGCGTTGGCAAAAAGGGAAATGCGTTTTTTGCGTTTAATAATATTAAACTTGAAGATAGCATTACGGACTTAAGTTCTGTGCCAAATTATGAGCGTAGTAGCGATTTTATCGGCGCAGCTGTAAATGACTTTTTGGAAGGCAAGACGCACGAAGTAATCATTATTCACAATGGTTTTAAGAATCTAATTTCGCAGGAGCTAAAAAGCGTTAAGATTCTACCACTTGTCCCAGATTTAAGCAATGTGAAAGATGATAATGTCGCTGATGTGTTAAATATTTCGCCTGAAGATGAGGAAACTACGATTTTGGATGAGTTGGCAAAAAAATATGTTGAGTATAATATGTATTATGCCCTTGTGGATTCTTTGGCAGCCGAGCATAGTGCAAGAATGCAGGCTATGGACGCCGCTACAAATAACGCCACAGAGCTAGTGCGTAGCCTTACTATTTCGTATAACAAGGCGCGGCAAGAAGCCATCACAACCGAGCTAGTCGAAATCAATGCTGGCGTGGAAGCCATGAAGTAACAAATTAGATTCTAAGAAAAGGAGATAAAAGTATGAGTAAAATAGGTAAAATCACGCAGGTTATGGGACCTGTCGTAGATGTTGAGTTTGATGGATATTTGCCTGATATTAATGAAGCCCTTGATGTGCATTACACTTTTGAGAGCGAGAAAAAGCACTTGGTTTTGGAAGTCGCCGCGCATTTGGGCGATAATGTAGTGCGAACCATTGCTATGGATATGACTGAGGGCTTAACGCGTGGGCAAGAAGTTAGTGCGCGTGGCGTTATGATTGAGGTGCCTGTTGGCGAAGCGGTCTTGGGTAGAATCTTTAATGTTATCGGCGAGGTGGTCGATGATGGTGAGCCTGTAAATGCGAGTCTAAAATGGCCTATCCACAGAGAAGCCCCAAGCTTTGATAATCAAAGCACGAAAACTGAGATGTTTGAGACAGGCATTAAGGTCGTTGATTTACTTGCACCGTATTCTAAAGGTGGTAAGGTTGGACTATTTGGTGGTGCTGGCGTTGGTAAGACCGTTGTTATTATGGAGCTTATTCACAATGTGGCGTATAAACATAGCGGATACTCCGTATTTGCCGGCGTTGGTGAAAGGACAAGGGAAGGGAATGACCTTTACCACGAGATGAAAGAAAGTGGCGTTTTGGATAAAGTTGCCTTGTGTTATGGGCAGATGAATGAACCACCGGGTGCTAGAAATAGGATTGCTTTCACGGGGCTAACAATGGCTGAATATTTCCGTGACGAAAAGGGCTTAGATGTGCTAATGTTTATTGATAATATTTTCCGCTATGCGCAATCTGGTGCGGAAATGTCGGCACTTTTAGGTAGGATTCCATCGGCAGTTGGTTATCAGCCAACACTTGCTAGTGAAATGGGCAAATTGCAAGAGCGTATCACATCGACTAAGAAAGGCTCAATTACTTCGGTTCAAGCGGTATATGTCCCAGCCGATGACTTAACTGACCCTGCTCCAGCGTCTGTTTTCTCACACCTTGATGCAAAAACCGTTTTGAATAGAAAGATTGCTGAAAAAGGGATTTACCCAGCGGTAGACCCACTAGATTCTACATCTAGAATCTTAGACCCGCAAGTAGTAGGCGAGGAGCATTACAAGGTCGCGACAGGCATTCAGCAAGTGTTGCAAAAATACAAAGATTTGCAAGATATTATCGCACTTTTAGGTATGGATGAATTGAGCGAAGAGGATAAACGTGTCGTGGAGCGTGCTAGAAAAATTGAGAAGTTTTTATCACAGCCATTTTTCGTTGCCGAAGTTTTCACAGGTAGTCCGGGCAAATATGTAAGTTTGCAAGAGACTTTAGAGGGCTTTAAGGGCATTTTGGAAGGCAAATACGACCATATCCCTGAAAACGCCTTTTATATGGTAGGTAACATTCAAGAGGTGATACAAAAAGCAGAGGATATGAAAAATAGCGGAAAATAGTAAGAGATTCGTCTTCCGCATATCCTTTGCAAAAACTTTTACCTTGCTAGTTGCGACAGACGTCTTAAGTCTAGTCTCACGTCGCAAGGTAAAAGGTTTTTGCAAAATATAGTCAAAATACTAGAATCTAGATTCTATCCACTATCTTAAAAAAGGGTAAAACTTTAGGTAAAGCTAAAAGATTAGAATCTAGATTCTATGTTCTTATACAAATGTTTTAGATTAAGCACATTCTGCCCTTTTGAATTATAATTTTACAAAAAGGGTGTGGCAGGGTGGGAATAGATTATAATTCAAAAGGGCAGAATGTGCGTTTGATTAGAATCTAAATTCTATCCATCACATAAAGGGCGGTGGCGAACTTTAGAATAATATATAGAATCTATATTCTATAATTTTGATGTAAGCCACTTGCTACTTTTTTGATTTTACATCTCAAAAAGAGTGGTTTGGTAGGAATAGATTAAAATCAAAAAGGTAGCAAGTGGCGTTTATGGATTAGAATCTAGATTCTATCTATCACAAAGCCCAAAGGTTAAAAGCAATTAGAATCTAGATTCTAAAATAAAGGATAAAAAATGCAAGATTTTCAACTAGACATAGTAACACCTTATGGTGAAATCTTTAATGGCAAGGTTACAAGCGTTTATTTCCCAGGCAAAGACGGCGAGTTTGGCGTATTGTCCGGACATTGCGATATGTTGGCACTTTTGCAAGCAGGCGTAATTGACATTCACGGTGAAAAAACCCACGACTTAGTCGCAATAAACTGGGGACATGTCTCAATTAGTCATAATAAAGTAAGCGTTTTAGCCGATGGCGCAGTGTGCGTGCGAGGCGATGGCAAAGGTCAAGTAGGCAAAGCGCTAGAAGAGGCAAAAGCCCTACTTGAAGCCGCCAGCAGCGACACCGCCATAATCGCCGGCGCCCTCCGCAAAATCGACGAATTATAAATGACCTGTCAATTTCATAAATGTTTTTTATATAATTTCTGTAAATAAGGCTAAATATCTCAATGATTCCTAAAGCTTCCAAACGCGCCCCGCAGAGTAAAGATGAATTAAAAGCCTTAGTTAGTAATGAAAACATAAATCTAGGCGAGATTGATATTAGTAAAATCACGGATTTAAGCAACCTTTTTGCAGATTCTAAGAGAGTGGATTTTAGCGGTATAGAATCTTGGGATACAAAAAATGTAACCGATATGCAAAGGATGTTTGAAAATTGCCACACTTTTAATGAAAATTTAGAATCTTGGGATGTTAGCCGCGTGACGCAAATGCAGTATATGTTTCAAAATGCAGTGCGTTTTAACCACGATTTAGGCGCGTGGAATGTCGCAAATGTGCGGCATATTAGCGAGATGTTTAGTGGCGCAAGTAGTTTCAAACAGAATCTAAATGCGTGGAAATTTAATAATCTTTTGAGCGCGAATGATGTCTTTAAAAATAGCCCTATGCAGAGTGCGAAAAGCACCCTTGCAAAGTGGTATAAAAAGGCAGCAAAAATTGATGGGAAATACCGCCCCATGCAGACTTGGCAACTGCGAATGCTAATAAAAAATCCCCATGCAAATCTAGCCGAAATTAATACGAGTGAAATCACAGATATGAGCCATCTTTTTTACTATGATAAAAAGCGGCGAAACTACGCTGGGCTAGAGACTTGGGATGTATCGCGGGTCGAAAATATGAGCGGTATGTTTGCGTATAGCGCGATGAATGTGGATATTAGCAGCTGGGATGTTAGCCGCGTTAGGGATATGAATATGATGTTTATGCACACGTTTTTTAATCGCCCTTTGAATGCGTGGGATGTGGGCTGTGTGGAGCAAATGCAGTATATGTTTTCGCTAAGTGAGTTTAATAAGCCTTTGGATAGCTGGAATGTGGGACGTGTGAAAAATATGGAGCAGATGTTTTGTGCTGGTGAATTTAAACAAGATGTGTCGATGTGGGATGTGGGGCGCGTGGAAAATATTAGTGGAATGTTTATGCACACGCAAATTGCACTAGATTCTAAGTTATTAAAGGCTTTAGAATCTTGGGGTAAGAAACTCCCAAAAGTCTGCAACATTAAAGACGCCTTTTACTATACAAATCAAATTTTGGGCGACAAAGAGGGTAATGAAAAAATCCTACCAAAGTGGTATTTGGATAGAAGTTAAATTATCAAAGATATTTAATAAATTTTGTATTTTCATTTTAATATAAAAACTTTTTTGATTGTACAATATAGTTTGTAATTTTATAATCTATTTATAACTTTTTAATCACTAATTGTTAATTTCATTTATTTTTAATTCTAAAAATTTATAGTTTTTTTAAAATATTTGTAAAAAATTTGTGAATTTTTGTGGAATTTAAGGATAGATTCAGTTTAGATTCTATATAATCACATTTCTTTTTTTGATTTATGTCTTTTAAATTG
>NZ_JRMP02000008.1 GCF_000762875.2 Helicobacter saguini | reverse complement strand
GTAAAGATTCTAAACTCTCAGTAATACTAGCCTTTGTAATAATAAATTCTAAATTATCTATCTTTAGGGTAATAAATGAGTTCATGGGTTTTTCCTTTTTGGTGGTTTTGTGTGAAATTATAACTTGTTTATAAGTAAAATATTTAATTTAAAAATAAGAGTATTTTAAAATATAATCAACTTTTATATTCATTTAAGGTTAAATTAACTATAATTACAAATAATTATCATTTTATATTCTTATTTTATATTTAAAATGATAAAAATTCTATTCATTTCTTACTAAAGGATAAAAAATGAAAATAGCACGATTGACACTAGGCACTTTAAGCATGTCTTTAAGTCTTATCACTTCGCAGATTCTATATGCTTATGATGATACAAGCGATAGAATCTACTATACACCATTAAGTGAAGCAGAAAAAGAGGAGCTAATAAAATCGCAAAAGATGAATGCGGTTGTCACTTCCGCCACCGGCTTTGACTTGCCCTTGAAAGATGAGCCAAAAAATATAATGGTTCTTGATAAAGATGAAATAACTAATAAAGGTTATCAAAGTCTAGACCAAGCCCTGCAATATAGCCCCCTTCTAACTTTCACAAATAGCGGCTTTGGCAATAATATCGACCTGCGTGGGCAAGGTCCAGATGCCAACCGCGCAGTCAAAGTTCTAGTAAATCGCGTCCCCATTTCCCTACTTGACACAAGCCACGGCGTGCCGCCCTACAATAATATCGATATTGAAGATATAGAATCTATCGAGGTTATCCCTGGTGGTGGCGCGGTAGTCTATGGTAATGGCACACGCGGCGGTGTGATTAATATCGTTACGAAAATGCCAAGCCGCGACTTTGCCCGCGTAGTGCTAAAGGGCTATAGTGGGGAAAAGCTAGGGCTGCAAGGGGGCAGTGCGTCTTTAGCCTATGGTAAAAAGGTGAGTGATAATTTGTTTTTACGCGCTGATGTTAGCGGTGGGTATAATGGGGGTGTGAGGAATGCTAAGGCTAATGTTGCAGCCTATACAAACGAGGCTTTTGTCAATGATAATGTTACAAATATTTACGCAGCGTTTCAAACTATTTATCAATTTAATGAAGATTCTAAGCTAGATTTTAATATCAACTATTCGCACCTTTGGACTAGCTATCCGCAACGACGTTTAACCTTAGTCACCACTACAGGCACAGGTAATAACGCAGTAACGACTGATAAATCTCAAGCCACTATAGAATCTGAAAGAAATAATCCAAGCACATATACTACAAAAACGCAAACTGACGCCGTGCAAACATCACTAAACTACACGCAACGATTCAGTGAATCTTTAAATTTTGATGCAATTTTATTTTATCAATTTTCTAAACTAAGATATACACAAGATGCCTATCGTGGCTCAGCCGCGAATCCAACAGGTAACTTTATAAGCTATGGTAGCGATGGCAAGGCTGGTTTTTTTAATCAAGGCGGTGGGCTAAATCTAAAGGTAAAATGGAAAACAGATTCTAATACCTTAATAGCAGGATTAGATAACGTGCTAGAAAATTCAAATCGCACAAACTACACTGACCACGCTCCTATGGGTAATCCAGCACTTTTAAGATATGCAATGGATATTAGAAATAATGCTACAAAATTATCAAATAGTATTTATGCCCTTGATACATATCAATTTAGTGAATCTTTCTCTTTGGGGGGGGGGGGGTAGATTTGAATACTCAAACTACTGGACTACAAACACTCAACAATCAACATATTCTGGGACACTTATCCAAACGGCGAATCTAAATAATCAAAATTTGTCTTTTAACTATCATACACAAAGATTCGGTTATGCTTTAGAATTAACACCAAACTTTAAATATAGTGATACAGGAAATGTGTATGCTAAAGCAGAGCTAGGCTTTATTTCTCCATCAGCTTATCAAATGATAAATGCTTACGACCCAACCATACAAGGAAATTTCGCACAATACATATTAAGAGAAAACACAGCAAATAATATAAAACCCGAACAATATATCACAGGTGAAATCGGTGTAAAAGATGAAATATTGCTAGATTCTATATCACTATTTGGCTCGGCTACTATTTTTTACACACATACATTTAATGAAATCTATGTAAATAATATAACTCACGGCGTATCTTATACTTATGGAAATCTAGGTGAAACGCAAAGAGCCGGTATAGAGCTTATTTCTACACAAAAGTTTTTTGATACAAGTTGGCTAAGACTTAGCGAAAGCGTTTCAGCCCTTTATACAAATGTGCTAAAGACAAATATAAATACCGCTCATTTGCAAGATAAAATGGTGCCTTATGTCCCTTGGCTAAAGGCTACTATTAATTTAGAAGTAGATGTGTTTAAAACAGATTCTATATTTTTAACGCTATTTTGGAATAACGCATATTATAGCCAAAGCATAGATACTACTACAAATGAATTTAGTGCCTTAGAAGGCGGCGGAACAACGACAAGTCAAGCTAGTAGTCATTTAATGAATAAAGGCGGCTACTTTTTAAGCGATGTAGGCTTGCTTTTTGGCATTAGCAACTTTAAAGTGAATCTAGGCGTGCGAAACCTATTTGACAGCTGGTATGCCACATATCAAAAATATCCAAACTACATCCCAGCCCTAGGTCGCTCCTACTACGCGGAACTCCGCTATTCATTCTAACCCCATAGATTTCATAGAATCTACCCCCTTTCTCACACAAATTCTATACCCCACATAGAATCTAATAATCTACTTTATCTTGTCATCTTAATAAAAATACAAAATGATAATGTAAAATTATCTTGTAGATATAACTAAAGGAATTTTATGCTTACACAAACAAAAACCCTAGCCATAATCCCAGCTCGTGCAGGCTCAAAAGGTATAAAAAATAAAAACTTAAGCCTTTTAGGTGGCAACCCACTGCTTTACTACACGATAAAAGCCGCAAAAGATTCTAAAAATATCGATGAAATAGTAGTAAGTAGCGATGGTGATAATATCTTAGAATACGCAAAAACCCAAGATGTTACAACACTAAAACGACCAGCAAAATTAGCCCAAGATGATACTACAAGCGACAAAGTAATATTGCATGTTTTAGAGCATTTTAAGGATTTTTCACATATTATTTTACTGCAACCTACATCGCCTTTTAGAAATGCTAGTCATATTGATAGTGCCTTTGCTAAATTTAGAAGAGATAGGGCTAATGCTTTAATTAGCGTTGTTTCTTGTGATAACAAGATTCTGAAGGCTTTTGTGCTAGATTCTAATAATTATTTAAAGGGCATTTGTAATAATTCTTATCCATTTATGCCACGACAAAAACTGCCAAAAACTTTTATGAGCAATGGTGCGATTTATATAATAGAATCTAAATTATTCTTAAAAAATCCTAACTTTCTACAAGAAAAAACTACATATTTTGAAATGGATATAGAATCTAGCCTTGATATTGACACTTTGCAAGATTTAGAAAATGCAAATAGAATTATAGAATCTAAATAACCCTACTCTACTCTCGCGCCAACGCTACCACTAGCATCCACTAGCTCGATTTTATCGCCACTTTTTAAGTCGCTTACTTGCATGATTTTATTATCACGCAGCACTTGCACGAAGCCTTTTTGGATGCGATTTTGCGGATTTGTGCTTTTTAGAATCTGCTCTAAATTTGTTAATCTCATTTGCTTTTTATCCATAAATGACTTTAACGCGCTATCAATTTCAATGTTTAAAAGCGATTTTTTCTGCGTTAAAAATAGCTTAAAAGTGTGATTTAGACTAGATTCTAAGCTAGAAATTTCTCCCTTTTTATTTCGCAAAAAAGTATTCAAGCAATCTTGCAAATTAGAATTTAGATTCTGTGATTTTAGTCGCATTTTTTCAATATTATTTGTAGGATTTAGCGCGTTTAGCTTTGATTTTAAAAGGCTAATTTCCCCTTTTTTATTAAAAATCATTAAGTTTATAGAATCTAATAAATTATGTTGCAAATTATTTAGCCGCTCTTTTAACATAGAAATTTTTTTAGCTGGGCTTAAAAGCTCGATATTTTTGCTTAAAAATAAAAAACTATCTTTCTTTTTAGCCACTAAATTATTTATATTTTGCCTTAAAAGATTGTCTAAATCTATAAGATTCATAAAAAGCGTATTTTTATCTGGTAAAATCATTTCCATTGCCGCACTAGGCGTAGGCGCGCGCACATCCGCGACAAAATCGCTAAGCATACAATCACTCTGGTGCCCTACCGCACTTACAACAGGCGTCTTACACGCTAAAATCGCATCTAGCACAGGCAACTCACTAAAGCAAAACAAGTCCTCAAAACTCCCGCCACCACGTCCTAAAACGATAATATCCGCCTTAAGATTATCCGCGTAGCTAAGATTTTTTGCGATAGAAAATTTCGCTGATGGTCCTTGCACAAGCGTGTTTATAAGGATAAATTCACAAAGTGGATAACGTTCTTGCGCAATTTTTTTCATATCTTGGATGGCAGCGCCATTTGCGCTAGTTAGAAAAATAATGCGTTTTGGGAATCTTGGCAGGGGCTTTTTTCGCGCGTCATCAAAATAGCCCTTTTTTTGTAGCTCTTCTCTTAGATTTTGATACTGCATATACAAGTCGCCAACGCCGCTATACTCGCAAGATTCTAAGTTTAGCGAATATGTGCCATGCGGTCCATAGATTTTTATAGGACCTTTTGCTATGATTTTATCGCCATTTTTTAAGCTTTTTGCAATGGGGGAATTTTTATATTTAAAACTAAAAAATATGCAAGAGAGTATAGAATCTTCATCTTTTAGCTTAAAATACATATGCCCTTTGCTTATGCCAAAATTAGTAATCTCACCCTCAACCTCGACATATCTAAAATCAGAATCTATAACGCTTTTAAGCTGTGCGGTAAGCTCGCTTACTTTTAGCGCCCTTTTGATTGGAAAGCTCTGAATCTGCGTAGTATGCGTAACGTTTTGTGTAAAATCAATAGAATCTAGCGGATAACTTTCATAATTATCTAGGGAATAATTTCGCATTTTGTGTCCTTTTAGATTCTATGCCACGTCTTTTGTGATGGATTTTGCACTCGTGTCGATTTCATTCACAATCTTTCTGCTTTGCGTTTCCATCTTTTGTAAATTATCTACTATGTAGTCGATGTCTTGTGTGGTAAGTTCTTTTATTTCTAACTTTTTAAGGGCGTTTGTTACACATTCTTGAATTATATGGCTTGCATTTTGTATATCTCGCTCATTTACAATTTTATATAGAATCTCTTTATAATTTTTATCATCAAATAGCGGTGAAATCGCATTTTTACTAAAATCTTGGGCTGGTTTAAATAGCTTAAAGCTAAGATAGGCATTTGATTTATACAAAATATGCTCTAATTTCACGCTATTTAGTAGCAAACTATTCTCAATTTCAATGAAAATTTGCTGCAGCATCGCACTTGATTTGCCAAGATTGCTAA
Source organism: Helicobacter saguini (assembly GCF_000762875.2). Classification (GTDB taxonomy): domain Bacteria; phylum Campylobacterota; class Campylobacteria; order Campylobacterales; family Helicobacteraceae; genus Helicobacter_A; species Helicobacter_A saguini. The sequence goes on along the minus strand of NZ_JRMP02000008.1, from coordinate 103,321 downwards.
AGACCTCGTTGAAACTGCTAATCTTACTTTGCGTTTCCTTAATAATATTGTAAATTTCTTGCGTGCTGTGCTGGATGTCATTAATTTCTTGCTGCATTGTTTGGATTACTAGCGAGATTTCATCAGTCGCCTTGTGCGTATTTTCGGCTAACTTTCGCACCTCATCGGCGACAACGGCAAAGCCACGCCCATGCTCTCCAGCGCGCGCTGCCTCAATAGCCGCATTTAAGGCAAGGAGATTAGTTTGCGAAGCAATGCCTACAATTAGCTGAATCACATTGCCGATGTCGTTTGAGCGTTGGGCGAAATTATTCACAAAGTCGTTATTATGCGTAATTAGCTCTAGCAAATGGTCGACACTGCTACTGACCTGCGCGATATTTTCGGTATTTTCATCAGCGATTTTTACTAAATCACTCACATTTTTTTGCACACTTTCAACCTCTTTTACATTTTGGGTCAAATCGTGGCTAATGTTTGTCAAATCGTGGTTTTGATTATCAAGGCTCATATTCATAAGTGAGCGCGCTAAGGAGTTTTGAATGCTCTCTTTTGCGCTAGATTCCATATCAGTTAGGCAAAAGTTGATATTATCAATATTTTTCATAAAATCGCCCTTAAGCCCTTCGCCTTGCGCCTTGCGGTAAAAGTCGTGTTTGCGGGACGCATTCACAGAAGTATTTACCTCGCGTAAAAAAGCCTCCAAATTATCAAGCAAAATGTTGATATTTTCGCTAAGTTGAATCAAATTCGCATCGCCTTGCAAGTGGATAATGCGGCTCTCAAAATCACCCTCCCTAGCGTTATTTGTCACATTTAGAATCTTGTCTAAAAACGCCTCTTTTTTGCCATGCAAAATGATGTAGGTTATCTGCAAGATTAGCCCGACAATGGCAATTAAGCCTATGTAAATATTGCCAAATACAAAGCCTAAGATTATTAGAATAAGGAAAATGATTGCATTTGATGTGAGTAGAATATTTTTGAACATTAAAAAACCTTTGATTTAAACATATAAAAATACACATTATAGCATATTTAAATGTGCTAATACGATAAATATTCTTAAAATGATTTTAATTGAATAATGTGTAATTTTTGCGTAATTTATAGAATCTTGTTATTAAAAGGAGTTTTTAGAATGGCTCCGGATGCAGGATTCGAACCTGCGACCAAGTGGTTAACAGCCACCTACTCTACCGCTGAGCTAATCCGGAATAAGAAATAAAAGATGTAATGATACTTTATAATTTCTTAAAAGTCAATGTTTTTTGATGAAAAAAGATAAGATTTAACCATTTTTAAAATCTAGATTCTAATCCTTACACACCGCTAAACCTGCGCTTGCCTGAATTGTCGGCATAACCTCAATCGCGTTAATATTAATGTGCGGTGGGAGAGTGCTAACCCAAAAGATGATTTTTGCGACATCTTGCGCGTGCAAGGGCTTTGTGCCTTGATAAACAGCATCCGCCTTAGCCTTATCCCCGCTAAATCGCGTCAGCGAAAAGTCGCTCCCATCGCAAAGTCCAGGCTCAATATTACTCACACGCACATTTTTATCAAACAAATCCGCACGCAAATTGCGACTAAACTGCTCCACAAACGCCTTGCTTGCGCCATACACATTGCCGCCGCGATAGGCATAATGCCCAGCAATCGAGCCGATATTGATGATATGTCCGCTTTTTTGCGCGACCATTTGTGGCAAGATTTTATGCGTTAGATACACTAGAGCGCTGATATTCACGCTAATCATCCTATCCCAGTCGCCCATTTTGCAGCTCTCCGCAGGCTCAATGCCAAGTGCCAGCCCAGCGTTATTCACCAAAATATCAACCTTAATATCCTGCGTAAATTTATCAATAAATGCCCTATCACACACATCGCCAACGCCCAAAATCACATTAATGTTTTTTTTCTTTTGCTCAATTTGCTCTTTTAGATTCTGTAAATTTTCTTTGCGTCTTGCGATAAGAAAAAGCGTGATATTATCGCAATTTTCCGCAAATTCCAACGCGAGATACTTGCCAAAGCCAGAACTAGCCCCTGTGATTAGGATGTTTTTGTTTGTCATTTTTTCTCCTTTATATATTAAATCATTAAACTCTAGATTCTATAATTTCGCTTTCGCATACGCCATAAGACCGCCGCTTTTTAGCAGTTCTTGCATAAATGGCGGAATTTCTTTAAAGCTATATTGCGTATTTTGCGTTTTATTTATCACGCATTTAGAATCTAAGTCAATTTCTAGCTCATCGCCCTCATTTATGCTAGTAATATCACGCGGCTCAAGCTCCAAAATTAGTAGCCCGGTATTAAACGCATTGCGATAAAAAATACGCGCAAAATAAGGCGCAAGAACCGCAGCCACACCAGCCTCGCGTATCGCTAGCGGCGCATGCTCCCTGCTACTCCCACAACCAAAATTCTCCCCAGCCACGATAATATCGCCCTTTTGTATTTCACTAGCTAAGCCAGCGCGAGCATCCTCAAAGACCTTTTTTGCCAGCTCCTTGCCATCGCTTGTATTAAGATAGCGTGCCGCAATAATCAAATCCGTATCGATATTATCGCCAAATTTCCATGCTTTTCCCATTATTTTCCTTTTGTTGAAAATTAGATTCTATAAATCTACACATTGAATCTAAAGTGCATTATGTCGCCATCTTGGACTATGTAGTCCTTGCCCTCCACACGCATAGCCCCGGCTTCTTTAGCCTTACTCTCGCCGCCATATTTGATAAAATCGCTAAAGCTAATGCACTCAGCGCGGATAAAGCCCTTTTCAAAATCCTTGTGAATAACGCTAGCAGCACGCGGCGCACTATCGCCACGGCGGATAGTCCATGCGCGCACCTCCTTTACCCCAGCCGTAAAGTAGCTAATAAGCCCAAGGTGCGCAAAACACTCACGGATAATCTGCTCTAAGCCGCTCTCTTTCACACCCATAGACTGCAGAAACTCCGCACGTTCGGCGTCTTCTAAGCCCACTAGCTCCTCTTCGATTTTCGCACAAAGTTTTATAGCAATCGCGCCATTAGTTTCCGCAAATTTTCGCACAGATTCTACAAACTTGTTATCGCTCTCTAACCCGCTTTCATCGACATTTGCACCATAAATAATAGGCTTATTTGTAAGAAACCTTAAGTCCTTATTTAACGCCTTAAAATGCTCATTTTCTAGCTTTGCAAAACTTCGCACAGGTTTATTAGTTTCTAAGTGCTTCATAAGCTCGTTAGCAATGTCTAGCTCGGCACTCCCGCCCTTTTTAGCCTTAGAATCTTTTTGCAACTTTTCTATCCTTTTTTGTAGCGAAGAAATGTCGCTAAAAAGCAGCTCTAGCTCGATAATCTCGATGTCTGCAATAGGGTCAATGCGATTTTCCACATGCGTAATGTTGCCATCCTCAAAGCAGCGCACGATGTGCAAAATCATATCGGCTTCCTTAATGTTTGCCAAAAACTGATTGCCAAGCCCCTCGCCTTTACTAGCGCCACGCACAAGCCCGGCAATATCGACAAACTCGATTGTGCTATGCTGGATTTTCTGCGGATTTACGATTTTAGCAAGCTCTTGCAAGCGAGAATCTGGCACAGGTACAATCGCCTTATTTGGCTCAATCGTGCAGAATGGATAGTTCGCCGCCTCCGCGTTTTGCGCCTTTGTTAATGCGTTAAAAGTGGTTGATTTCCCCACATTTGGTAAGCCTACGATGCCGATACTTAGTGCCATTTTTTTACCTTTCTATTTAGTGAATCTGCATGCTAACACAATGCAGGCTGCCATGTTCGCGGATTAGGGCTTCGCAATTTATAGGGATAATCTCATAATTTGGCAGGGCAGCTTTCATAATTTCAATCGCCTTAAAATCACTTGCCTTATTGTAAATAGGCAGCAGCAGGGCATTCTCATTTAAAAAAAGAAAATTCGCATAACTAGCGGGCAAATACACCTTATTATCCTTAGAATCTAAGCTCACCTCGTGCGTATTTAGATATTTTGCAATCTTAAAATACTTCGAATTTATCGCAAACTCGCCCTCATCCTCGCTCTCATCGACCCTAGATTCTAACAAGTCGCTTTTATCAATAGCATAATCGCAAAATGGCAGGGCGACAAGCTTAAAATTATGCTCTTTTGCTAGATTTTTTAGCTCATTTTCCATCGCATTTAAATCGCTAAAATGCGGATTACTCAAGTCATCACACTTGATATAACAAATCGTATTAGGATTAATAAATCGCGCTAAAGTATCTATGTGACTATCGGTATCATCGCCTAGTAACCCGCCATTTTCTAGCCACAAAACACGCTCAATATTTAGACTAGATTTTAGAATCTCTTCAATCTCGCTTTTGCTTAAATGCGGATTGCGATTTGGCTCTAGTAGGCACTTTGTCGTGGTTAGCAAACTGCCACTGCCATTATAATCAATGCTCCCGCCCTCTAGCACAAATCCATAGCTTTTCATAGAATCTAGTAGCCCCATTTTGTTTAAAGTAGCATTAATTTGATTGTCAAAATTTGCCGCAAACTTTAGCCCCCAACCATTAAAAATAAAATTTGCAAATTTATTAGGCTTACTCGCATTAGAATCTTCTTTAATAATATGATTTAAAATAGATTCTAAAATGCCGCTTTGCTCGAGATTTTGTGGGCGTGGTTTAATAGAAATCGCAATGCTATCACGTGCCCATAAATCATTACTTGGAATCTCAAAAATGTTACAATTTTTAGAATTTTCTCCCAAATCTTTTAGCACGTCATTTAGGCGATTTTTCACACTTATATCGCTTGGATGTGCGATAATATAGACATTTTCACGCTTTGCAATCTCGCTAATGATATTGTCATAACAATCACGCACATCATCCAAATTATCACTAAAATCGCAAAAAATATGCGGATAAATTAACACCACGCCCTTTTGCTTTTCCCACTCTGCAAACATTTTTGTCCTTTTTTGCTTTTAGAATCTAGATTCTATAAAATTAAGCTAAAATTATAGCATTTTTACACCAGATTTTTTCGCTCTATTTTGTTTGTATTAATTAGATTCTGTGTTATGTCAAGGACTTGCTGCATTGCGTTTGCGTTTTCTTTTTGGCTAATTTTATTTGTATCTTTGCTTAAAATCACATAACGTTTGTCGCGTGTAGCCCACTTTTTCGTGTCTTTACGCGAGTAGATTCCAAGTGTTGGGACTTGCAAATTTGTGGCGATGTGAATGGGACCAGAGCTTGGGCTAATTAGTAAACTAAGGTGCGAAATAAATTCAACTAAGTTAAAAATATCGTTATTATTTTGTAAAATAATTAGATTTTTTAGAATCTTTTGCGTGTTAGAATCTGTGCCATTTAAAACATTTATAAGATTTTTATGCACATTAGGATAAGTCATCACAAAGACCAAGACGTGCGGAAACTCGCAAAGATTTGCAATGATTTTCACATAATTTTCTAAGGTAAAACTAGCCCATGCGCTATGGTTAAAAGGATTTACACCGATTAGATAATATTTAGATTCTATATTTTGTATATTTTTATTTAAAAAATTAGAAATATTAGAATTTATAAGATTAAAATCTAGCTTAGATATAGAATCTATGCTAAATTCTAAATAGCTATTTTGGGAGATTTTAAAATCATTTGGAATCTTAGAATCTAAGTTAGAATATATTTTAGAATCTATAGAATCTGGCGGCTTAGATTCTATAACTTTTAAATTTTCTATATTAGTATTTTTAGAATCTAATTTACTAAAAATTATATTTTCTATAATATTAGATTCTATAATATTCTCCCCCCCACCGAGATTTTCTAAAATATTTCTAATTAAAAAAATATCACGTACAAGATTAAAAAATTTGCTAATATTTTCCTTATTTTCCGCATTTGTTTGCAACTTAGTTTTAGAATCTATTTCGCTTTGAGAGATGCTTTTAAGCCGCTCATGTGCTAGCTTTGGATTTATTTTTTTCACATATTCACAGATTATATCCACGTCATTAAAACCGCGATAACAAGGCTGATTTATAAAAATCGTCCTGCCCTTTTTTGAAAAAAACGAATTGAGTTTTGTGCGCGTAAAAAAGTGCTTAATGTTGGTAGAATCAAGGACTTTAACGAACTTCGTGCGGCAATTTGTCAGCACCACATAGTCCAAATGATACGAATTAATGAGCGGAATGTCCTTAAAATCAAGGCTTTCAATGTCCTCGCAATAATCGACATAATCCAAATTCCTAGCGATTTTACACATCAAAGCATTGCCAAACACGACAACTTCGGCGTTATAAAGATATTTCAGCAAGAAAAGCGGCTTTAACATACGCACATTATCGCCCACTGCATAATGGTGGATAAAGCCAACTCTTAAAGTTTTATTTTTACTAACTTTTTGCATAAAATACCTTTGAAATTTATAACTTAAGATTCTAAAAAATATGAAAAATTATAGCGAAAATGTTTTAGATTCTGTAAGTTTTAATGATACTTTTATTCATTTAAAAATTTTTCTAATATTTCTCTTAATTCATTTTTGCCTATCTTATCACTTGCCAAATCTACCACGACATTTTCTAAAATCAAGGCAAAATCTTCTTTGTATTTGCCATTTGCTTCCAAAAAACTCATACCTAAAAATATCGCCGTGCGTTTGTTTCCATCGATAAATGGGTGAAATTTCACACACGCAAAAACTATATGTGTCAATTTATCCAAAAAAGTAGGGTAAAAAGTATCAATTTGTGCTTGCTCTAACGCAGATTCTAAATATCCTATGCTTTCTTTATGATAGCCTTTAAGACCACCTATCGTGGCGATAATTTCATCGTGTGCGTTTATCGCCTCGCTAATATGGATGTAAATCACTTGTTTTTTAGCCTTTCAAATACGGCTTTTATTTGTGGTTTTTTAAGTTCATTTGACATTTTTTTCATTGCGTTTTGGACTATTTTTTTGCGTTTGCTTTCGCTTAATTTTGCTTCTTTTGGCATATTTTTCCTTTATTAAAATTATTAAATTCTAGCATATTTTTTTAGATTCTATATTTATTTTAAAAAGATAGAATCTTGCTTTGTGTTTTAGTTTTAGATTCTATAAAGTTATGATATTTGGATGTTTTCAAGGGGAAAAATGAGTGTTTTTGCAATGTTTTCTTTTGTGTTGTTAGGGCTTGTTTGTGGGGTGATTGTGCTTACTTTGACTTATATTTTATCGGTTAGTATGCGGATTTTGCAGGATAAGGCGCGTGGCAATCACTTTAAAATCCACACTATAAATACCACTCGCTGCGGTGGTGTGTGCATTTTTATCGCACTTATTATTATTGTTATGGCGGGGCTTGAAATTGATGTGGGGGATTCTAAAAACTTAGAAAATATAGAATCTAATCGCAAAATAGATTCTATAAATTATAATAATATAGAATCTAAAGTTATGGAATCTAGCAACAAAGATTCTAAAGAATCTACAAAACAAAAAGTAGATGTTTCGCTAAACGCTCAACATGACAAAAATATAGAATCTAACAACAAAGATTCTAAGATTCAAACCACGATAATTGCCACGCTTGCTGGGCTACATTTGTATATCTCTTGCTTTATCATCATTCAAAGCGGTATGCTTAAGGATACGAATAAATCAACTTCTATCACGCTTATTAATCTAATCCAGTGGCTTGGAATCTTGTATTTTAATTTTAGCTTTTTATTCCTTTATATAGATTCTATATATTATAATATTACTTACTTTTTTGCTAGTTTTATTATGATTTATGTAATTATTAATGCGTTTAATATGATTGATGGTATAAATGGTAATGCGATATTTACCGCGATTTTAATAAATATTTCGCTACTTTACACCGCACATTTGCAAGATTCTACATTTATCACATTTGTAGCGGCGATTTTGCTTGGCATAAACGTGGTTTTTGCCGCGTTTAATTTCCCAAAGGGGCTTATGTTTTTAGGCGATAGTGGGGCGTATTTGCTTAGTTTCACACTTGCCGCACTTCTTACTATAGGCATTCTTTACTTTGATTTTCCAAAGCTTTACGCATTTTCACTATTTATTTATCCTATTTGCGAGATTTTTACCTGCTCTTTTATCCGCGCTACAAAGGTGCAGAATTTCTCCATCCGCGAGCTACTTTTGCATTTATACGAGCCAAATAACTACCATTTGCACTACTTTTTATACCTGCGATTTAAGCATTACTCAAGCCTTATAATTGCCCTAATTTACGCACCTTTCATTCTTATAAACACTCTTTTTTATAAAGAAGATTCTATACTTTTCTTAAGCATTATCACATTTTGTGTGATTTATGGAATCTTATTTTACACCTTACGAACAAAAACAATGTATTTATATAATGAAATGCCACTAGATTCTAAAGCGGATTCTAAACTAGATTCTAAAGTAGATTCGAAAATAGATTCTAAAATGGATTTTAAAATAGATTCGAAAATAGATTCTAATAACAAACCAGCAAAAACTAAATAATTTATACAAATAAGCTTAATAAACTTTAGTGTATTTCACTCAAATTTCTTTATACTTTTTCACTTATATATTGACTTATTTACTAAAATTAATGTAATATTCTGTCACTTAAATTTTTAAGTGCTAAAAATTTCAATAAGGAGAAACACGATGGCTTTTAAACCACTAGGTAAAAGAGTATTAGTTGAGCGGGAGCAAGAAGAAAAAAAGACGGCTTCAGGACTTATCATCCCAGATAACGCCACAGAAAAACCAAGCATAGGCGTGGTAAAAGAGATAAGCAAAGAAGTTGAAAAAGCAGGTGAAATCAAAAAGGGCGATAAAGTGCTATTTGGCAAATACAAAGGCAGCGAAGTAAAGCTAGACAACAAAGACTATATCGTGCTAGATGATGAAGATATTTTAGGTGTATTAAAATAAGGAGAAAACTATGGCAAAAGAAATCAAATTCAGCGATGACGCAAGAAACAAAATCTATGAGGGTGTGCAAGCCCTAAGCAACGCGGTAAAAGTAACGATGGGACCAAAGGGGCGAAATGTGCTAATCCAAAAAAGCTATGGTGCGCCAACCATTACAAAAGATGGCGTAAGCGTGGCTAAAGAAATCGAGCTAAAAGACGCCTTGCCAAATATGGGCGCACAGCTTGTAAAAGAAGTGGCAAGTAAGACAGCGGACGCCGCAGGTGATGGGACTACGACTGCTACCGTGCTAGCACATGGAATCTTTAAAGAGGGCTTACGAAATATCACAGCCGGGGCTAATCCTATCGCGGTAAAACGCGGTATGGATAAGGCAAGTAGCCAAATTATCGAGCAGCTAAAAAAGGCAAGTAAGCCTGTGAAAGATAAAGCACAAATCGCCCAAGTAGCGACAATCTCAGCTAATAGCGATGAAAATATCGGCAAACTAATCGCAGATGCTATGGATAAAGTCGGCAAAGATGGCGTTATCACCGTGGAGGAAGCTAAGGGTATCAATGACGAATTGAGCGTGGTTGAGGGAATGCAATTTGACCGCGGATATTTAAGCCCATACTTTATCACAAATGCGGATAAAATGAGCACGGAGCTAGAAAATCCATATATCTTAATCACTGATAAAAAAATCACATCAATGAAAGATATTCTCCCTATCTTAGAATCTACTATGAAAAGTGGCAAACCGCTTTTAATCATAGCTGAAGACTTAGAGGGCGAGGCTTTGACTACTTTGGTAGTAAATAAATTGCGTGGTGTGCTAAATGTAGCGGCGGTAAAAGCACCAGGCTTTGGTGATAGACGCAAGGAAATGTTGCGTGATATTGCAATCTTAACAGGTGGTGAAGTAATAAGCGAGGAAGTGGGCTTAAACCTTGAAACAACTGATGTATCGCATTTAGGTCAAGCCGCAAGAATTGTAATTGACAAAGACAATACAACGATTGTAGATGGCAAGGGCAAGAAAAAGGCGGTAGAAGAGCGTATCGCACAAATCCGCACACAAATCGAGGCTACAACTAGCGACTATGATAAAGAGAAACTCCAAGAGCGTTTGGCGAAACTTAGCGGTGGTGTGGCAGTTATCAAAGTAGGTGCACCAAGCGAAGTGGAAATGAAAGAGAAAAAAGACAGAGTTGATGACGCGTTAAGTGCGACTAAAGCAGCGGTAGAAGAGGGCATCGTAATCGGTGGTGGCGCAGCTTTGATACACGCGGCTAATAAGATTAAGAAAGGTGATTTAAGCGGCGATGAGGCAATCGGCTTTGATATTATCTATCGTGCGATAAAAGCGCCATTAGCACAAATCGCAATCAACGCAGGATATGACGCAGGCGTGGTAATTAATGAAGTTAGCAAGGCAAAAGATAGCAACACAGGCTTTGATGCAAGTAATGGCGAGTATGTGGATATGCTAAAGGCAGGTATCATTGACCCGCTAAAAGTAACGCGTGTAGCACTGCAAAACGCGGTCTCAATCTCAAGCCTACTGCTAACCACAGAAGCGGCTATCACTGATATAAAAGAAGACAAACCAGCCCCTGCAATGCCTGATATGGGCGGCATGGGCGGCATGGGCGGCATGATGTAATTTCATGCCCCCATTATAATCATTGCGTAAGATAAAATAATCTTTACAACGCAACCCTTTGCAAAGATTTGCACTACATAAAATAATTTTTATAATGCAATCTTTATAACGTCCTTTTTATAACGCAGACTTTGTGTTACATAATGTAATCCCCATTTGTTTTATAAAATCTATTTTAGATTCTATATCCTTAAATAACTTTATAGAATCTAACTTGCAAGATTCTAGCTTGTAAACCAACTTTAAATCTTTTGTGAATTGATTTGCGGAAGTAAAGACACATTTAAATTAAAATTATTTTTATTCAATAGTAATGTTATGTAATGATTTTTGGATAATTTAAATACATACTTTATCAAAAATATTTTAAAAAATTTAATAATATTGTTATGGCAATTCAAAATAAACCGCACTTCTACAAAATATACCTAGCTAAGTCCACGTTTTCGACTAAGTTATCTAGGCGTTCTTTTACCATAGATTCTGTGATTACCACCTTTTGCCCTGCATAGTCTTCAGCGCAAAAGCTAATATCTTCTAGCACTTTTTCTATTGTAGTATGAAGTCGTCTAGCGCCGATGTCTTCGGTCTTTTCATTTGCTTGAAAAGATAATTTACTTAAAGCGCGAAGTGCAGAATCTTCAAACTCCAAATCGATTTTTTCCACGCTAAGAAGCGCTTGATACTGCCTTATAATCGAATTTTTTGTCTGCGTTAGAATCTTATAAAGTGATTCTTCATCCAACGTCTGTAGCTCCACACGCAGTGGGAAACGCCCCTGCAGCTCAGGTATCAAATCGCTAGGCTTACTAAAATGAACCGCCCCCGCCGCGATAAATAGTATGTGGTCGGTCTTTATCTGCCCATATCGCGTCTGCACCACGCTACCCTCGACAATAGGCAACAAGTCGCGTTGTACGCCCTCTTTGCTTGGGTCTTGCTTGCTTGAATCTTTGCTCGCCACGGCGATTTTATCGATTTCATCAATGAATATTATGCCGCTTTCTTCGGCTAATTTCAACGCATCAGTCTTGATTGCTTCAGAATCTAAAATCGCGTTTTGGGCTTCTGGTTTCAGGGCTTCTTTGGCTTCTTTGATAGTCATTTCACGCTTTATTTTATCGCCCTTTACATTTAAGGCTTTGATTAAAGATTCTTGCACTTTTATGATTTCAGCTGGCATGCTGTCATCGACTTTTTCGGCTTGTTTGGCGATTTCGATATTGATTTTCACATTATCCATCGCGCCACTTTTGACCTTTTCTTTCATTTTGGCAAAACTTGTCTCATATTCTTGCTTTTTTTGCTCGCTAACACTCGCTGGGAGCGGCGGGAGCAGCTTTTGTGTGATTTTATCTAGGACATAGTTTTCTATCTCTGTCCCTGCCTTTTCTTTCATTGAGTTTTGGAGCAAATTCACACTTGCAGTGACTAAGTCTCGCACCATAGATTCCACATCGCGCCCTACAAAGCCCACTTCTGTGTATTTACTAGCCTCGACCTTTACAAATGGTAAGCCCATAAGACGCGCCATACGCCTTGCAATTTCAGTTTTCCCAACGCCTGTGCTACCTATCATTAGGATATTTTTTGGCGTGACCTCTTCTTGCAATTCCTTGCTTAATTGTAAGCGCCGATAGCGATTTCTCAAAGCGATGGCGACCGCTTTTTTAGCATCGCTTTGCCCGATTATATACTCGTCTAGGTATTTTACGATTTCTCGTGGGGTTTGTGTTATGATTAATTCGCTCATTTTACTCTCCTGTAATTTCCAAAGTTTTGATATTCGTGTTTGTGTAAATGCAAATTTCACCAGCAATCTTTAAAGATTCTATCACTAGCTCTTTTGGCTCTAAATTTGCGTGTTTGTCCAAAGCACGTGCGGCTGAAAGTGCGTAATTACCGCCACTACCTATGGCTACAATCTTGCCATCTTCAGGCTCGACCACATCACCTGTCCCACTCAAAACATATATATTTTTAGAATCTAGCACAATCATCATCGCTTCCAGCCGCCGCAGATACTTATCTTTCCGCCACTCTTTACTAAAATCTATCACGCTTTTTAGCAAATCGCCCTTTTTACCCTCCAAAATCCGCTCAAACATATCAAAAAGGCTAAACGCATCCGCAGTGCTACCGGCAAATCCGCTCAAAATCTTGCCATTATAAAGGCTTCTAATCTTGTTTGCATTGCCTTTCATAATCGTATTGCCAAAGCTAACCTGCCCGTCACCGCCGATAATGCCATAAGGCTTACCATCCTTTTTTCCCACATAGCCCAAAATCGTAGTCGCATGAAACATATCTTTCCCCTTTTGGTTTATTTTATTGTTTGTTTTAGAATCTGGAATTATAGCTTAAAATTATTTATGAAAATTGTGCGTTTAGTATCTAGATTTGAGTTGGTAATTTAAACTTTAAAAATTGAGTATAGAATCTACATTTTAATTTGAGTTTATTTTCAAGGAAAAGCGATGAAAGATTCTAATAATTACATAGAAATCCTGCAAAATTTGGGTGTGAAAAAAAGGTATGATAAGGATGAAATTATCTTTTATGAGGGCGAACGTGCGAATAAGTTTTTTTTATTATTAAGCGGCAGTGTGCGGATTTATAAAAGTTTGGAGCTAGGCAGTGAGAAAACTTTGCATATTTTTAAAGCGCCTTGTTTTATCGCGGAAATGCCTAGTTTCAATAATGCGTTGTATCCTGCAAGTAGCGTGTGTGAGGAGACTTGCGAGATTTTAAGTATAGAATCTAGCGCGTTTAAAAAGGAGCTGGAAAATACGCAGTTTTGCCTTACTTTTATCGCGTCTCTTTTTTCAAAAATCCGCATTTTAGAATCTTGCATTGAGGCGAATAATCAAAGCTTGAGTGAGCGATTCTTGCACTTTGCACGCGAAAATAAAGCCACATTATCCACGCTTACGCAGCGAAAAATCGCTCAAATGCTAAATACAAGTGCGGAATCTCTTTCCCGCGTGCTAAAGGAGCTAAAAAAAGACAATAAAATAACCATTACAAAAGGGAAAATTAGCCTTGTGTAATTTTAGATTCTATAAACCCTGCCATACGCCAAATAAAATTTACGCAGGGATGGCTTTCAAGCACTCTAGGGCGTATTTTTTTCCTAGCTCGTAAGCCTTTTTATTCACATCGGCTACTTTTGCTGGGACTTTGCTTAGCATCGTTTCGATTACCAAGTCCTCTGGCACGCAGTTTGTAAATGTAACGGTTGCAGCCAACGCCACAACGCTTTGGGTTACGACATTTCCTACCTCTTCTTTCGCGATTGTAATAATGGGAATCTCATAAATCTTAAAATGCTCCCTATCCTCGCTTGTAGGCGTGACCAAATTTGGCTCGATAACCATTATACCGCCGGGCTTTACGCCATTTTTGTAAATATCATAGCTGCTCTGGGCAACCGACAACATAAAGTCAATGTCGCCATCCATCGCATACGGATACAAAATCTCCTCGCTATCAAGCAAAATATCCACCTTCGTAGGACCGCCGCGCACCTGGCTTGTGTAAGTGCTGGCTTTGACGCCATAGCCGCCGCCGCGGATTTTCGCCTCCGCTAGAATCTCACCTGCCAAAAGCACGCCCTGCCCGCCGACACCTGTAAATCGTAGTTGATATTCCATAATTTCTCCTTTTTGTTAGCGCATTTCAAAAAGCATATTTTATCAATTTATGCAAGATAGAATCAAGAGTTTTATCAAAATTCGCATAATAATAGTAAGGAATGTGTAAATTAGGGCATATTTTCCACTGCGTTTAAAAATGCAGTTACATCATAGTTTTTTATTTTTTCTTGCATTTTGGCAAAATAAGATTCTATATTTTGGGCGTTTAAAATGTGGCTTTGCGTGGCAATAGCGCGAAGTTGCAACACATTCATTTGCGGACTATAATGCTGGATGTCCTTAAAATTTGCAATATCATCAGCGAAATTTAAATCATCCAAGCCATAGATTCTAACATTTCTTAAATGCCGTGTATGACGCAGAAAAAACCTGATATTTTCCTGCCAAGTGGTAAAAAAAATCTCGCCTTGCAGCGCCCAAAAAAGTCGCGGATAAGTTGGCAAAATAATGTGAAACTGCGTTTGTGGATTAGATTCTAGAATCTTTATAAAGGGCGTGGCGAGTTCTTGCGAGAATTTGTTTGATTTAGTGATATTGCCCATTTCTAAGGGCTTTTCGCGTAAATTTCTTGCTGCAACATTGCCCTTGTTTTTAAGAAAATTTTGCAGCCCACCAAAATATTTCATAGAATCATCGCCCATCCAAGACACAATACTCTCATTAAAAATATCAAATTTTTTGCCCACGCAAGGCTCACTTTTTTCCCAAAGAAACGCGCATTTGATAGTTTTTTCATTAAAATACATTTTAAAAATTTCGCCAAAATTATTTGTGTATAAAAAGTCAAATTTGCTTACATCATTTTCATAGTGGAAAACCCACCAATCCAACGTTGTAATTACATTTTTTATAACTTTTTGCTTAAATAAATATGAAAATACGATATTTCTCTCATTTAATGTTGAACCCCACATTGATAGATTTACAAAAATGTTTTTTGATTGTATAGAATCTAGAATAGAATCTTGCAAATTATTAGGATTTTTAGAATCTAGAATATGATTAGATTCTATATTTTGCAAGTTTTGGTTAGAATCTTTAGTTGAATTTTTTATAGAATCTAGATTCTCATTTTCTATATTATATTGCGAGTATGTATTACCCCCCCCCCCCGTTGTCACTAATTACAGAATCTAGATTCTGTAATATTTTATTTGCATCTTTTGGCAGGGTATTTTCTAGCATTGATGTGCCTAAAATTACGCTATTAAAGTCATAGTTTTTTATTATTCCGGGATTTTGTGAGCGTAAATCATGGAAAAAAGTTTCATCACGCAAAAATGGCTTATGAAAAAGTTGCAAGGAATCGTAAAGATAAAGCAAAATAAATAATGTGACTAAAGCCACACAAGGCACAATTAACGCAAGAAACACAAAATTTTTATAAGTTTTTTGCATACCTTACCTTTAAGATTCTAAAAATTGCATTTAATTTAATTTTGTAATTTAGAACTAGATTAACAATGCAAATTAAAGATTGTTTAGAATCTCTACTGCTGGTTTTTCTCCAAATTGCCGTCTTTGTCAATGCTAACTTCAAACATATCGCTATCTTGCGTGAAAATCTTGCTTTCAATCGGTGGAAAATTGCGTTTCAAAATGATTTGATTATTATCTTTCCAGCTAGATTCTGTCGTTATCCTTGCGGTATTCAATAGCGCTTCAATCTCTTTTCCCTTTTGCGTATTCACATCACGCAGTTCCTGCAGTTTTGTCGCGGTATCTTTTTGCTCTTTTGTCTGCTTCAAAAGCATCACATACATCCCTAACGTCTTTTTAGTCTCAGGGTCTAGCTCGCTGCCATCCTTTTTACTCCTATCAATGACAGGCTTTAGATTCTCAATCACAGGCTTAATCTTATTTAGCCTATCTGCCAACGCCTTGCAAAAGCTCACACGCCCAGAAATCTCATTTTTCAGCAAAAAATCCTTGCTAATAATCGTCTGCAGCTCTTCTCGCTTGTCAAAATCCGCAAACATATCAAAAAATATCTTATTATTATTGCCATGAATCGCCTTTAAATGCAAACTTTCGCAGAATTTCACATCAGTATTTGAATGCAGTTTTGAAATCACAATCTTATTTCCCACGACTTTCGCGCCTTGCGCGTCTAGCACGTTGATATTTTTCCCAAAAACCTTGCCACTTTCTAGCTTGTCAATGTCGGCTTCTTGCGTGTAAAGCACGCCCTTGTGGATATTGATATTTGCCTCCTCAGCGTAAATTACGACACTTGGGTGCGTTTGCCCCTCGATATTTAGCTTTTTAGCACGTATTACGACTTTTTCGCCTACCGCGCCTTTGATATTTACGACTTCAGCCTCGATTACAGCGCCGATTTGCACGGCATCCTTGCTTTTATCAGGGCAGTCGATGGCGACTTCAGCGCCCTTTTCTAAGCCGCCTAAAATGCAGTTTGTCTTGCTAATTTGCTGAAAAGTCCCTATATCAATTAATCGCAACCCGGCTTCGGCAAATTCGACAATTCCTACGCCATCAGCCTCGTATTTTACGACATTTCCCTCTTCTATTTTCTTGATTCCATTTGCGGCTTCTGGCGGGGCTTTGTAGGCGAAAGTCCCACTTACGGCTTCTTTCATATCCGTTTTTCCATCGCTTTTTGGCGAGTTTAAAAAAAGATTTTTCATATCGATAAATTCGCCTTTGAGATTGCGTCCTGATGTAGGAATTGCCTCTTTAAGATAGAATCCGATGGGGTCGCCTTCTTTCACGGCATACAGGGCAGTTGGCAAGGCAGGTAAATTATTTTCCATACACCATTTTTCCTCTAATAAATTAGTAAATCCGCGATTTTTTATCCCAGCTTTAGCGCGCATAAATGTAAATTTCCGCTCCCGCATAACCGTGCAAGGCGGCTTAAAATGATCCGCGATAATCTTTTCAAGCCGCTTAATAATCTCCTCTAAATTCGTAATAACAATATTTTTTTGAATTAGCATAGATGTGACAAAATCCGCCATTTGCGGTAAAAAGTTCTCCCTATCATCAAGCAAAAGCCCCTCGCCAAAGCATATCGTAGCCTCCAAATGCCGATAACTAAAAGAGAAAGTTATCTTGCTAAAATCGTATTCTCTAGGCGTGATTTCCACATCAAAAGTCTGGTAAATTTCATCATTTGTTTGGTTATAAGATTCACGAAAAAAAGTCGGCGGTAACTCTCTGTTGTCCTTTTTGGTAAATGTGTGAATGGCGTTAATATGGATGTTGCAATCATTCAAGTTTAGCTCAGATTTCGTGCAAACTTCCATTAGATTTTTATTCCACTCCCGCACACCCGTTACCTTTTTGGTATTAAAAAAAGTCATCGCACACACCTTATATTTTCTTTAGTTATAAAAAACTAAATATTTTACTATATTTTTGGTTAAAGAATATTAAAAAGTGGAAATTGATTCTATAAAATTGGCGATTTTTTGCAAAATTATATTATTTTAGATTCTATGGATATGCCCACTTAAAGAGCGGAAGTCGTGGCGGAGTTTTTGATTTGGTAATATTTTACCTAAAAATCTTAGTATTTTTGTAACTTTTTGTTGATTATTAAGGCGTGGTAAATCTAGCCCTACTTTATCACGCGTATCAATAATTCCAAACTCAATATTGCTGTGGTCGTGCCTGTGATAATCTTCAAATGTGTAAATATTATGCTTTTTTAGCAGCATACTTAAGATTGTTTGGTCGTGGCGATTTTCGATAAATTCAGGGTAATTTGGAATCTTGCTAGGGCTATCATCGACTAGCTCAAAAAATTGCCAAAAAATCTCAAGCCATTCACGCATAAAAGCGATGGTTTTTTCGCATTTTTTCATAAAAATTGTCCCGCCCTTAGCCGTGCCACCATCGATATATTTTGGATTATCAAGCACGTCAAAGTACGCAAACACATCGCCCTTGCACCACACACGCTCTTTTGTCCAGTGCGATACAAAATTTGCAAGTGGCTCATTTTGCAAAATCTCAAGCTTTTTTAAAAGGCTCTCTTTGCCCGCTGGCACGAAACTACTGCCTATATCCACATAAAGTAAAATATCATTTTCTTGTATTTTATCTAAGCTTTGCAGAATAATCTGTGGCTTCCACGCCCAGTAGCCAAAGCCGCGAGAAAATGTGTAGTTTTTACTCAGCGGCAGGTGCTTTGAAGGGCTTGTATCGATTTTAAAAGTGCTAGATTCTATGTTTTTAGGATTTTTAGAGTGAGTTACCCCCCCCCCCCCGTTATTTGCGATGTTTTAGAATCTAAATTGTTTTTAGAATCTATAATGTTTTTAAAATCTGTTGCGTTTTTAGAATCTAAATTAGTTGCGAAATTTATAGTATTTTTAGAATCTAAATTGTAGATTTTATCCCTAAAATGCACCTTAAAATCACTCGCCAAATTGCACTCATTATAAATGAAAATATCTTCAAAAATGCCCATATCAAGAGCCTGACGATAGAATCTATACGCACTTGGCGCGAGATTAAAACTAGCAAAAGAGCAAAGGTAAATATTTGACATGTGTTTCCTTTTTTTGAAATTTTTTAGATATTTATCCTTATGTCAAAGAAAAAAGATTTTATCATATTTTAACAATTTTTATGCTAAAATTATCGTTTTAATTTTTCAAATTTTTAGAATATGGAGAAAAGAATGGCAAATCATAAGTCGGCTGAAAAGCGAATTAGACAAACTCAAAAACGCGAGGAGCGAAACAGATATTATCGCACTAGGATTAAAAATATCGCAAGAAATGTGCGTGAGGCGGTCGCTAGCAATGATGTGGCTAAGGCAAGCGAGGCGTTTAAAATCGCAAATAAGGAGATTCACAGCTTCGTTAGCAAGGGTATTTTAAAGAAAAATACGGCGGCGCGTAAGGTTAGTAGGCTAAATAGCCTTGTAAAAAAGTTAGCAAAAGCGTAATTTTTTGTGCGAAAAGTTAGAATCTAAAGTCTTAAAAATTAAGCAAAATGCGATTTTAGATTCTAACAAAATGCCCTAAAAAGTTACAAAATTTAGAATCTAAAGTGCAAAAATGCTAATTGATAAACTAAAGCCCATAATCGCTAGAAATGACGAGTTGAGCGAGCTTTTAAGCAAAGAGGAAGTGATAAGCGATGTCGCAAAACTAGCAGCCTTAAGCAAGGAAAAAAGTGAAAGCGATGAAATCGCAAATAAAGCGCGAGAATACTTGCAAACCTTAAGCGACATTGCCGAAAACAAGGGACTTTTGGATGATAAAGAGCTAGGCGAGCTAGCAAAAGAGGAGCTAAAAAATTTAGAATCTAAGCAAAAAGATTTGGAGGGCGAAATAAAGATTCTATTAATCCCAAAAGACCCAAATGACAAAAAAAACATATTTTTGGAAATCCGCGCTGGGACTGGTGGCGATGAGGCAGGGATATTCGTTGGCGACTTGTTTGGCGCATATTGCCGCTATGCAGATTCTAAAAAATGGAAGGTCGAAATCATAAGCAGCAGCGAAAACGCAGTCGGCGGCTACAAAGAAGTAATCGCGTTAGTCAAAGGCGAGGGCGCATACTCAAGATTGAAATACGAGGGCGGCACACACCGGGTGCAACGCGTCCCAAAGACTGAGTCGCAAGGTCGCATCCACACATCCGCTATCACGGTCGCGATTATGCCAGAGGTCGATAGCTTGGAGGTCAATATCAATCCAAATGACTTGCGTATCGATGTCTTTCGCAGCGGCGGTCATGGCGGTCAAAGTGTGAATACAACGGACTCCGCAGTGCGTATCACGCACATCCCAACGGGCATAACCGTATCGATGCAAGATGAAAAATCCCAGCACAAAAATAAGGACAAAGCGTTGAAAATCTTGCAAGCGCGGCTTTATGAAGCCCAAATGGAAGAGCAGGACGCAAAAAATAGGGAGTCGCGTAAAAATCAAGTCGGCAGCGGCGATAGGAGCGAGCGAATCCGCACCTACAACTATCCGCAAAATCGCCTAACTGACCACCGCATAAATCTAACGCTTTATAGTTTGGAGGAAATTATGCTAAATGGCGACTTAGACAAGGTTATCGAGCCACTTATCGCAAACGCCCAAAGCCTAGCATTAAGCGGGGAAAGTGAATAAATAATCTTTTTTCTAACATTAATAATCTTGAGCAATCTTGCGATTTCACATTAAAAGTCGCGTGATTTCATGTGCGATATAGGCAAAAAAGTAAGCCACAGCAGTGGTAAAAAGGAACAAATAAAGCGTGTAAATTTTCTTACCACTCTCATAAGTAAAGGCGATAGTTGCCGCAAAACAGGGAATATAAAGCATAATAAAGACGATAAATGCCACCGCGCTAGGTAAGCTCACATTCTTACGCAAGACCTCTTGCAACGCCTTATTTTCACTCTCAGAATCATTTGCCGCATCACCTAAGGCATACAAAACGCCTAAAGTAGTCACTACCATTTCTTTCGCACTAAAGCCTGTAAGCAAAGCCACAGATAGCCGCCAGTCAAAGCCTAAAGGTGCAAAAAATGGCTGTAAAAAATGCCCTATACGCCCAGCGATGCTATATTCTAGCTGCTCTTGCAACTTTGCATTTTCTAGCGAATTGATTTTAGATTCTATATCATCGTTTGTGGGGTCGGCAGATTCTATATCATTAACAGGGTGAGTGGGCGATAAGTTAGCAGATTCTATACTTTCTTTAGAATCTATATTATTAGATTCCATACTTTCTTTAGAATCTAGTTGCGAATTTTCTAACTTCTCAATCTCCACATCATACTTAGAATCAATCTCCTCGCTATGCGGAAAAGTCGCAATCGCCCAAATAAAAATCGCCCCAAGCAAAATCACGCTCCCAGCCTTTTTAAGAAACATAAAACACTTGCTCCACACGCTAAACCACACGACCTTAGCACTAGGCCAGCGATAACGCGGCATTTCCATTACAAAAGGCTCATTACTGCCCTTAAACGCGGTCATTTTCAAAATCTTCGCACAAATCATCGCAATCACCACGCCACCTAAATAAATAAAAAACAACACGCTACCAGCCGAGCTCGCAGGGAAAAACGCCCCGACAAAAAGCAGATAAATCGGCAGCCTTGCAGAGCAACTCATAAAACCGATAACAAACATCGTAATGAGCCTATCACTCTTATTTTGCAGCGTGCGAGTCGCCATATACGCAGGGACCGAGCAGCCAAAGCCCATCACAAGCGGGATGAAACTCTTGCCATGCAGCCCAAAACGCACGAAAATGCCATCAAGCAGAAACGCCACACGCGCCATATATCCGCTACCCTCCAAAATCGTTAAGCCCAAAAAAAGCGTAGCAATAAGCGGTAAAAAACTAAGTGGCGCACCCACACCCCTAATGATACCATCGCCAACTAAAGACGCCAAAGTCGCATTTGGTATATTTTCCTTCGCAAAAGTCGCCAAAAAATCGATGCCATCCTCAATGTAGCCCTTGAAAAATTCGCCCACAAAAAAGGTGAGCTGAAAGACGCAAAACATCAAAAATAAAAAAATAGGTATGGCTAAATAGCGGTTTAAAAGCACATTGTCGATTTTTTCGCTTAAAGTGTCGCGCGTTTTTGTTAGCGTTTGCACGGAGTTTGCGATTTGCCTTGCGGAAATTGCGATTTTGCTTGACATTTTGATTTTATTTAGCGTGTCAAGGGGGACTTTTTGCCATTTGATTTTTTGTGGTTGTTTGTTGCTATTTTGGGCGTTTATAGAATCTACATTGCCGTCATGTTGAGCCAAAGGCGAAACATCTACTTTGTTTATAGAATCTAGATTCTGTGTTTTATTAGATTCTATAGTTTCATTTGTGTTTTGTGTGTTGATGTTATTCTGGTTTGTGTTTGGGTTATTTTGGGCGTTATTTTGGAAAATTTTTATTTTATTATTATTTTTTGGCTCACATCCGCAATTTATTTTATGCGTTGAAATCTCGCTAAACTCGTCATTGTTTTTTTCTTTTATAGAATCTTGTCTGGAATCTAGATTCTGTAAATTATTAGATTCTGTAATTTCATTTGTGTTTTTAGAATCTAGATTCTGTAAATTTTTAGAATCTTTTTGATTATTTTTTATGGATGTAACATTTGTTACGCCCAAATATTTATCTTTAGAATCTAAATTTTGTAATCCATTAGAAATATCGCTATTTAGGGAATCTTGTTTGGATGTAACACTTGTCACGTCCTTAGAATCTTTAGAATCTTGCAAATTAGATTCTATATTTTCTTTAGAATCTGCAGTTTTCTCAAAATTCGCACTCGCAACATTTGTATCAATTTTACAAGTGGGTGGTTGGGCGGGAATAGATTTATACGAATGTTGCGAGTGCGAATTTTGCGTATTTTTAGAATCTAGATTCTTTAATCCATTAGAAATATCGCTATTTAAGGAATCTTTCTTGTATGTAACATTTGTCACGTCCATAGAATCTTGCATTGTAGATTCTGTATTTTTATTAGAATCTTTAGAATCTTGCAAATTAGATTCTATAATATTTTTAGAATCTTGCGGATTTTCCCACACTTTTATTTTTTTATTGCTAGAATTTGTATCACATGCCGGACAGCTAATTTTATGCTTTGGTAAATCAGCAAACTCACTAGAATTAGAATCTAAACTAGAATCTAAACTAGATTCTAAACTTATAGATTCCATAACTTTATTAGAATCTAAATTCAAACTTTCATAATATTTACACAAAGTCTCCATTAACAAAGAAAGATTCTCATTACTAGCCGAGCTAACCGCGACAACAGGGAAGCCTAGCAGCTTTGAGAGCTTTGAAACATCGATAATCACGCCATCCTTATGCGCCTCATCAATCATATTGAGTGCCAGCATCATCGGTCGCCCAAGCTCTTTAAGCTGCAAAGTTAGCACCAAATTTCGCTCCAAATTCGTGCTATCAAGCACATTCAAAATCACATCATACTCGCCACTTGCAAGAAATTGCTTGCTGATTTTCTCCTCCAGCGTATAGCCATTTAGCGAATATGTGCCGGGCAAATCGATGATATTTATAGCAAAATCGCCATAAAGCAGGCTTGCCTCCGCCTTTTCCACGGTCACACCGCTAAAATTCCCAACCTTCATCCGCGCACCGCTAATCGCGTTAATGAGCGAACTTTTCCCAACATTTGGCTGCCCAACAAGCACAATTCTAAAATTTTTAATTTCGTTTTTCATTGCATTCCCATAAATATAAATAAATAATATTCACTTGCAATTTTACTAAGATTTTGTTAAGTTTTATTTTGTTTTTTTTAAAAAAATGTGCTAGAATTTTGGCTTTATTTTGCGAAATTTAAAGGGTAAAATATGCAAGATTCCACGACAAATACGATAAATAATGGGGGGGGGGGGGTAAAACACTCTCAATTATCATTCCTTGCTATAATGAAAAGGCTACGATTGAAAATATCCTAAATGTCGTTAGTGGCGTGAAAATCAATTATCACAAGGAAATAATTATCATTGATGATTGCAGCAAGGATGGCACACGTGAAATTCTAAAAAGTATCGAAAATACTAACTCCATAGATTCTAAAAACTTACAAAATATAGAACTAAATCATACGAAAAATACAGAATCTAAACAAGAAGATTCTAATAAAATTACCCAAAAAGTTACAGATTTTAGAATAAATATAAAAGTGCTTTACCACGAAGTAAATCAAGGCAAGGGCGCAGCCCTTAGAACAGGCATAAAACACGCTACAGGCGATTATGTAATAATCCAAGACGCCGATTTAGAATACGACCCAAACGAATACGCAAAACTTCTCGCACCCTTTGAAAAGGGCGTAGCTGACGTGGTTTTTGGCTCGCGATTTGTTAGTGGCGATAGCCATCGTGTGCTATATTTTTGGCATAGAATGGGCAATGGGCTGCTGACACTTTTTTCAAATATGATGACAAATCTCAACCTGACTGATATGGAGACCTGCTACAAGGTGTTTAAACGCGATGTGATTCAAAGCGTGGAAATTAGGGAAAATCGCTTTGGTTTTGAGCCTGAAATCACCGCAAAAATCGCCAAAATAAAGGGCATTAGAATCTATGAAGTGGGCATTAGCTACTATGGTCGCACTTATGAAGAAGGCAAGAAAATCGGGGTAAAAGATGGCTTTCGCGCCATCTATGCCATAATAAAATATCGCTTTAAAAATTAGGAAAATTGAAAGTTTTTTATTCTATATTTTGATATTTAAAAAAGCTATATAATGATAATTTGATATTTTAGATTCTATATCCATCAAAACATTTTCGCTTTAAAATGATTAAAATATAGAATCTAATTTTTTTTACACCACTTCTTTTTACATACAAAATTTTGTAAAATTAAAAAATCAAAATATCAATTTACTAGATTTTAATATGTGAGATGAATTTATAAAATCTCATTTTATATGGTAATATAAACTCAAAATCTTATATTAAAGGTTGTGACTTTGGTAACTAAATGGCTTAGATAAACATAAAAGTCTATCAAAATGTAGGGACTAGCATCTAGACTCTAAAAAATACAAAAAATCTTAGATTCTATATTCACACTTTTTTTATACAATCATTTCAAAAATTTAGCCAAAAGATTCTAACAATGCAAGACATAATTTTACAAACCAAAAACCTTAAAAAAAGCTATATAGATTCTAAAAGTAAGAATAAAATGCAGATTTTAAAAGGCATAGATTTTGAGCTAAAAAATGGCGAGGTGGTCGCGATTATCGGTCCTAGTGGCTGCGGGAAAAGCACATTTTTGCGATGTCTAAACGGCTTAGAATCTATTGATAGCGGCGAGATTATTTTTGAGGGGCAGCGGCTAGATTCTAAGAGTAATTGGCGTCATATTCGCCAAAAAATCGGTATGGTTTTTCAAAGTTATGAGCTATTCCCACATTTGAGCGTTATTGAGAATATCACGCTTGCACCCATTAAGATTCTAAAGCAAAGCAAGGATGTTGCGCGGCAAAAGGCGATAGAATGGCTAAAAATCGTTGGCTTAGAATCTAAGATTGATAGCTATCCAAATGATTTGAGTGGCGGGCAAAAGCAGCGTGTGGCAATCGTTCGTAGCCTTTGTATGAGCCCAAAAATTATGCTTTTTGATGAGGTCACAGCGAGCCTTGACCCTGAGATGGTAAAGGAGGTTTTGGAGGTAATCCGCACGCTTGCAAATAACGGGATGAGTATGATTATCGTCACGCACCAGATGCGCTTTGCACAGGCGATTAGCGATAGGAGTGTGTTTTTTGATAATGGGCTGATTGCTGAGAGTGGAGATTCTAAGGAGTTTTTTAGCAATCCGCAAAACCCACGCACAAGGCAGTTTTTGAATATTTTTGATTTTGAGTAAGATTAATTTATAAATTGCAATCTTAAGCAAACTGAAATCTCTTAATCAAATCACTATGATGTCTTGCGGCGACATCTGGGTGTGAACGTATCATTCGCTTAAAATAATTCTCTGCTACATTTCGTAACAACGGATTTTTAGGGTCGGTATCCACGCCCTTTGCATCTTTTGCATACTTCTCTTTAAGCTGGAAAATCGGCACATTTTTATCAAGCTGCACACCTAAGAAATACGCCACTGAAAATCGCTCCTTTTCACTCAAATTCACGCGATGTATCGTAGCTTTCAAATACCCATTTGTCGCCATTTCCAAAAACTCGCCGATATTCACCACAAAGCTACCAGGTAGTGGCACGACATCTTCCCATTTACCATTTATTAACCCTTGTAAGCCTGCCTGCTCCTCTTGCATCACAAATGTGATTAGCCCGCCATCTTTATGCTGCCCCACGCCCTGCGTATTGCCATCAAATGCCGCTGGGTAGCGGATAATCTTTGAGTGCGCATAAGAATTTTGCCCATAAAGCTTATCAAACGCCCCACCATCAAGCTCCAAAGCCCTAGCAAACGCCCTAAGTAACGCCAAAGACGCCACTCCAGCCTGCCGCTGCCACTCGATAAAATTATCCTTTAACTCAGGAAGCGCAGCAGGATACTGATTTAGCCCCTCTAGTCGCTCCCAAAGTGGCGAGTTGCTATCCCATTTTGGCGGCTCTCTGTCGATTCCTAAATCGATTTGCTCGCGATAGTCCTTGCCCCCAGCGGTGTATTCGCCGCCCTCGCTTGAATAACCGCGAAATTGCGCGGAATTTAGCATAGAGATTTTTTCTTTTTCCTCTTTTGGCAGGGCGAAAAACTCACGGGCTAAACGCTGAATCTTCTTGCATAAATCCAAATCAATGCCATGCTCCACAAGGTAAAAAGTCCCTACCTCACGCGAAATCTTACGCAAATCCTCTAAATAATCCTCGTTATTTGGCTCTTGCAACTTTTTAAGGCTAATCTTTGGCAAATCCACTGACATAAATACTCCTTAGATTCTATAAAATTACATTTATTATAATATAAAATTTAATAAATTACAATAATATTTTTAAACATTATAGAATCTAGAATTTATATTATTAAAAATTTCAATTATTATAAAAGCAAATCATATTATAAATTTACAATTTCAAATCTATCTACTCAAATCTTTTCCAAAATATTGAATGCTAAGTTTGCTTAGTTCATTAGAATCTATCGCGGCTTTAAGAGCGGCGGAAACGCGGTCACGCAAGGCTTCATCGCCTTTATTAAATATAAAAAACACAGGCGTTTTATCGATAATTATATCGGTGGCTTTCAAATTGATATTTTGTGCTTTTGCGATGTTTATGGAGCTTATGGGTTCGCCGATTATGGCTTGTATGCGGTTTGAGCCTAAGTCGCTAATTAGCGTTGGCGGGTTTTTGTAGTATTTGATTTCGATTTTCAAATCGGGGCGAGTTTTTAGGTATTTTTCTAGATTCAAAGCGTAGTTTGAGCCAAGTGAGACGCCGATTTTTTTATTATTTAGCTCTTTTATGTCGGTGATTTGGGCGTTTTCTCGCACGATTACCGCGCTAATGTCGTTGAAATATGGGTAGTTTGAGAAAATGTATTTTTCCTCTCGCTCTTTTGTTTTGGTGATTTCGTAAGCTAAAATGTTAAATTTTTTAGAATCTAAGCCTACAAATATCGCATTCCACGGCACAGGATTGAATTTTATATCCAAATTTGAGTCATATTTATTAAGAAGTCTTAGCACATCGACATCATATCCTTTGAGTTCATTATTATCAACATAAGCAAATGGACGATAGGAATTTCCTGTGCCAACTTCTAGCTTTATCTTTTTACTTTTATCGATTTTAGATTCTATGTTTTTAGAATCTGTTTGGGCTATTTTAAAAGCCATTTTAGATTCTATATTTTTAGAATCTCCCCTCGCTGAATCTTTAGAATCTGCGGCATTTGCGATATTTAAAGTCGCAAAACTAAACATAAAAACAAACAAAAAACTAACAAATTTTTTCATAACTTTCTCCTTAAAATTGAATTTTAGAATCTAGATTTCACATTATTGTCACAAAAGAATGGGTAAATCTATTATTATACCACTACCACCCTTAAGCTATAGAATCTAAACGCGTTTCAAAATCGTAATTTTAACAAATAAATTGTAAGATTCTATATTTTTTATTCAAGGCAAAAGCGTGGCAAGGGCGAAAAATAAGGGCGAATTATTAGAATCTACGCAAAATGAGTTTGCAAAACTTTTTAAATTTATAGAATCTATCCCGCCGCGTTCGCAGATTTCGCCTTTTAAAAACGCACTTAAGGGAAATTCACGCGATAAAAACTTGCGTGATGTGCTTATCCACCTTTATGAATGGCACATTTTGCTGCTTAATTTCACGCAAAATATAACGCGGATTACGCCCCTGCCCTTTTTTCCAAATGGCTATAACTGGAAAACTTATCCTAAGCTAAACTGCGAGTTTCACGCAAAACATCAAGGCACGGATTTAGAATCTGCTAAGGCGTTGCTAATTGCTAGTCACGCGGATATAATGCGTAATATTGAGAATCTGAGCGAGATAGAACTTTTTGGCAAAAACTTCGCGTGGTGTGGGAATGTAACGCTTGGTAGCTACTATGTTTCAAGTGGTGCAAGTCATTATATTTGGGCGTTAAAGACGATAAAAGATGGGTTTAAGGGGGATTTAAAATCGTAAATTTAACAAATAAATTGTAAGATTCTATAGATTTTAACTTATGAAGTGAGAAAATGAAAAAAATAAAAAAAATCGGCGTATTTGACAGCGGTGTGGGCGGTTTGAGCGTCCTAAAAAGTTTGATAAATGAGATTAGTTTTGAGAAAATTATTTATTATGGCGACACGGCGCGCGTGCCTTATGGCAACAAGGATAAGGATACGATTGTGCGATTTTGCTTGGAGGCGTTGGAGTTTTTCAATCATTTTAAGCTTGACTTGCTTGTGGTGGCGTGTAATACGGCGTCTGCGTATGCTTTAAAGGCTATGCGTGAGTGCTCGGCTATCCCTATAATAGGCGTGATTGAATCTGGCGTAAAGGCGTTGTCTCGCCACAATTTGAGCTTTGATAGCGAGATTTTAGTCATTGCCACGGAGGCTACGACAAAATCGCGTGTGTATGACATCGCCTTGCGTAACTTAGGATATACAAATATTACAAATATCGCAACTAATTTGTTTGTAAGTTTGGTAGAAGAGAATATCTTTAAAGGCGAAGTTATAGATTCTGTATTTAATCATTATTTTGGTGAGATTTATGGGGTTTGTAGTAATGTTTGTGTGGGGAGTGAAAATGCTTCTTTTGTGAGTAAAAATATTTGTCATGGAGATAAAAATCTTTCTTTTGATGGTGAAAATATTTCTGGCGGAGATAAAAATGTTTCTTTTATGGATAAAAATGCTTCTGTCGGGGATAAAAATCTTTCTTTTGGTGATATAAATGTTTATCGCGCGATTAAAAAGCCAAAGGCGGTGATTTTGGGTTGCACGCATTTTCCCCTACTTTTAGAATCTTTGCGTGAATATTTCGGCAGTGAGACGATTTTTATCCACTCTGGCGAGGCAATCGCAAATTATATGTGTGAAAATTTCGATGTGGATTCTAAGGTTTTAGATTCTAATAATGTGAAAGATTCTATGGAATCTGTGGAATCTAATTCGCAAGATTCTAAAAATTCTATAGATTCTAAAGTTTTTATAGAATCTAAGTTGGGTGATTCTAAGGAATCTGCGGATTTTATAGAATCTAAGTCGCTAGATTCTATAAATTCTATTTTAAAATCTAATTTTTCTAAAGATTCTAAAGATTCTAAAGATTTATCCACTCAAGTTTTAGATTCTATAGAATCTAATCCAAAAGATTCTAAAAATTCATCCACGCATCTTTTAGATTCTATAGAATCTAAAAATTTAGAAAACATTACAAAAGTTGAATTTTTCGCAAGTGACAATGCAGCCAAACTCCGCCACACAGCCAAACTCTGGCTACAAAACACAAATTACAAGGATGTTGAATAATGTGCGAAATAATTACAACAAAAAAACTATATTTTTTAGTATCCCTGCTCTACTCTTATCTAAATAACATCACAGAATCTAAAAATATTACACTTATTTTATTTTTTAAAACTTGTTATATATAATTTACATATTTAGTATTCTTAATTTACTAAGAATATGTATTCGATGTTCTGGCCTAGTGTTGTTGCGTATAATTTAAAGGCAGATTCTATATAATCTAATCTTATGGTAGAAAAAATTAATATTATAGAATCTAAGAATGCTATTTCTCCCTAAAGTTTTGTTTAAACAAATTTGCCAAAGTGTTGCAAAAGTAAGTGTTTATATTTGGCGTGACTATAACATTTTTGGCATTTGGCGGGTTTGGCGGTGTTGCAAGCGTTACACACAGCTTATTATCCGCGATAATATAAAGTTTCACATAATCTGCCTTCTCATTCAAAATCATTGCATTTGTTATTTTCACATCGCTTTTTATATATTTTGACTGAAACGCACTAAAAAGGCACAGATTTTGCGTCCGCACACTTAGCATTGATGGATACTCGCAAGGCAGCCCATCGCTAGATTCTAAAAGGGCTTGCACCTTAGAATCTTCATTCATATTTTCTAGCTGCAAGGCAAAAGCCGCCGCATTAAACGCCTTAAAATAGCCATAAAAAATAAAATCCCTATAATTATTAAGCGGCTCATTTTCCCCCCTAGCACCATTGCCAACATTGTCAAACACATCCGCTAAAACTTCCTTAAGACTTCCGCCTAGCTTTATTTCATCCAAAGCCTCAAAGTGCAGGACTTCATAAATATAGTCATTTTTTATATTGTAAAATTCTTTAAACGCATAGTAGTTATAAAGTGCTAAGGTTACGAGTTTGTTAGGCTTTTTATTTTTAAGATTCAAAACCTTTTGTGTATGCTCTTTTCTCGCACCATCTGGACGCTCAGTCTCCACATTATTTGCAAAAGAAAAAAGCTCACCCCCAAAACTTTGCAATATCTCACTTTGCGAATTAATAAAAAACTCTTGGGCATTTAGGAAGTCTTGCTCACTCTCATAAAATGTATCAATGGAATATCTTTCCTCTTTTTCACGTGCGATTTTCACATTAAAATCTTTTTCAAACTCATTTATGTAAAACTTTATTGCTTCAAACGCCATTATATAGCTTAGAAAATATTTGTAGGCAATGATAAACTGCCTTTGTGTGTCGTCTTTTGTATAAGGGCTTAGCGTGTCAATAAATGTAAGGTTATTGTCCGCAAAGTCTTTTATGGTTAGGAGAATGCGGAGTTGTGGGGCTGTGTTTGTGGGCGTTTCATTCAAAGTAGGGTGGGCTTTTGCGGTATCAATGGTAGGGTGGTGGGCGGGCGAAAGGTTTTTAGATTCTATATTTGTTGGCGTTTGGGTTTTAGAATCTTGAGCGTTTTTGTTAGAATCTTGCGAATTAGATTCTATCTCACTAACGGGGTGGTGGGCGGGCATTTGGGTATTTTGCAAATTAGATTCTATGTTTGTGGGCGTTTGGCGTTTGGAA
Organism: Helicobacter saguini; assembly: GCF_000762875.2. GTDB lineage: Bacteria > Campylobacterota > Campylobacteria > Campylobacterales > Helicobacteraceae > Helicobacter_A > Helicobacter_A saguini. The sequence goes on along the minus strand of NZ_JRMP02000008.1, from coordinate 72,089 downwards.
TTTATAGAATCTTGTCTCTCTGTGTTACGCTCGGCATTTAGGTTAGAATCTTTACTTTTAGATTCTATATTTTTCTTAGAATCTTTAGAATCTTGGGCGTTTTTAGATTCTATAATTTTATTAGAATCTTGCAAAGTAGATTCCATAATCTTAGAATATTTTTTAGAATCTATCTTGTAATATCCACTTAAAATCTCATAAACCAAAGGCTTATAATCACGCAAACTCGCCGCATTAATAGCACCAACAAATATCAAAAAAATAACAAAACAACGCATAAAACCCCTTTTCAAAATGTGATAAAATTCTATCTTTATTTTGCAAAAATTATAGAATCTTAAATGCCAGATTTATCCTTGCTTTAAACAAAATTAATAAAAAATTACAACATTTATAGATTTATTAATTAAGAATGTGTATCATATTTAAAAGTATATTTTTTATGCTTGTTAAAATTATCATTTTAATTGATTAAAGGAAAAGGTTATGAAATCTAATAAAATATTGAATATTTCGGTGTTGTCACTTAGTGTTGTTGTGTGTAATTTAAAGGCAGATTCTATAGAATCTATGATTTCCCCCCCCCCCCCGTTGAGTATAGATTCTAAAAATGTAGAATCTAAAAGAGAAGATTCTAAAAATATAGAATCTATAAACTTTGCCTACGATAAAAATATAGAATCTAGCATTCTAACATTAGCCGATGCAGATTCTAATACCACAGCGACCACAGCGACTACAGCGACAAATAACAGCGAAGATGACGAAGTCGAATTTGACACAATTGAGATTAGCGGACAAAAGATTAAAGAAGCCGACAAAGCCTTTGTTACACCCGGGGCGACTAGCTCACGTGGTAAAGAAATCGGCGAGACAACACAAAGCATAGATTCAGTAATTCGTAGTATGCCCGGAACCTACACAAATACTGACCAAAGCCAAGGCAGCGTGCAGGTAAATATCCGCGGTATGACAGGCTTAGGACGTGTAAATACAATGGTAGATGGCGTATCTCAAACTTTTTTTGGGACATCCGCAGACCAAGGGGGCTATCACGCAGGAGGAGGCACTAGTGCGTTTGGGGCGACAATTGACCAGAATTTCTTAGCTGGATTTGATGTATCTCGCGGTAGCTTTAGCGGTGGGGCTGGTGGGAATGCGTTAATGGGTAGTGCTAACTTACGCACGATAAATGTAGATGATATTGCGACTAATACCTTTGGCAACTTTTCAGTGGGCGCATTAGGGCGAGTAGCGTATGGCACAAATGGTATAGGTCCTAGTGGTATGGTTAGTAGCGCATTTAAATTTAAGCCGCATGGAGATTCTAGCTCTCTTGGCTTTCTAATTGCATATAGTGGGCGATATATTACGCAGAATTATCGCGTGGGTGGCGGTGGCAGTATTAATCAAGGGAGTGATTTAGATGGCGATGGTGTAATAGACCCGGATGTAGGCGAGAGTGGTGCGTTTAATCCTAGCACACTAAGCCAAAATCCCCAAAGCGTGCTATTTAAAACCGAGTATAAACCAACGCAAGATTCAAATATCACCTTTCAATATCGCACATATATTAACACTCTTGCAGGGCGAAGAATGTTTAATAGCAATTATCAATTAAACGCAGGTTATAATCCGCATGATTCTAAGTTAGTGAATCTAAATTTTTTAGTAGCCTTTAATGATAGTAGGCAAAAATATAGTGAAAATAACACTATTTTTGGTCGCACTGAATCTAATCTAAGTGCGTTAAATCAAGCAACTACAATTGATTTAAATAACGTGTTTATTTTTAATTTTTTTAATATCAATTATACTTTTACGCCCGGGGTTAATGTGCTTTTAAATGATTATACAAATACAATGACTTCAGCTGGGGCAGATTCTACACCATTTCAACCAAAGGGAACGCAAAATCTAATTACAACATATTTAGATAATACATTAGAATATGATATTTATCGTTTAGATTCTAACCTTAATGTCGTGTGGTATCAGCTAAAAGGCTTTAAGCCTGTGTGTGAGAGCTATGTAACTAGCTGCTTTCCAAAAGAGGCTACGAATATAAATAATAAAAGTGTGTATTTTAACGCCTCAATTATGTTTAGTGCAAAAGTGCATGATTACTTTATGCCATTTATTAGCTATGCAAGGACAAATCGCGCTCCAAACGTGCAAGAAATGTTTTTTACAAATAATCAAGGAAATAGTATAAATCCATATTTAAAGCCAGAGACGGCAGATACGTTTCAAGTAGGATTCAATGGATATAAGCATGGCGTTTTTACGTCTAAAGATACTTTAGGATATAAAGCCGCATATTATTATACAAATGTAAAAAATTATATTTATAACAAAGGCTTTTTTGTAGAAGATGCAACTACAGGAGAAGCACAAAGCTTTATTATGCACTTAAATTGGGAAAATTTAGCTAGATTTCAAGGAATTGAGCTTGAGTTTAACTATGATATAGGCTATTTTTACTCACGTCTAGCGTATAGTTGGCAAGAGTTTAATCAGCCTTTTAGTGAAACGTATGCTGGAGATTCTATAGGCTTTGGCTATTCACGTCCATCAGCCCTGCCTCAAGATTATGGCACATTTGATATAGGGGCTAGATTTTTTAATGAAAGCATTATCATAGGCTCGATTATCAAATACACAGGGAAGGCAAAACGTATTAGCCCAATTAGCGATGATAGAAATAATAATCCAGCCAACCCAGATGATATGTTTCCAGAGATTCCAAGCCAAGATTTACCAAAGATTCCAACAATTTGGGATTTGTATATAGCGTGGAATCCTAGCAATTTCAAATGGGGAAAATATTTTAATGTGCGATTTGAAATACAAAACCTGCTAGATTCTAACTATATGGACGCACTAAATGCCTTTAACTCTTCGCCAAGTCAGGGCGGATATGATGCAAATGGAAATAATATATATCTATTCAATAACGCAGCCCGTGGTCGCACATACATCATCACCGCCCAACTTAGATTCTAATATCTTTTTATAGAATCTTTTTTAGCCCAAATCATAAAAGACTTCAAAAAGATTCTAAATCGATTATAAATTTTATAACTTATATATCACTTTTATTACTACAATACACTAAAATTTATATAATTTTATATTGCAAAAAGTTCTATATATATATATATATATATATATATAGTTATGAAAAATGTAACTTTATCTTGTTTCATTAACTTTTTTTACTTATAATTATTTTCCTTGTTTTTAGAATTAAAAAACAAAATCCTTACAAAATAGATTCTAAAAACAAGGTTTATTTTTTAGAAATCTAAAAACAAGACACAAAATGTCCATTTATATTTCTATAATGTAAGTTATAGAATCTATTTTACAATTCCAAAGGAGAATGAATGAAAATTCGTATAAATCTTGGCACGCGGCTAGTTCTTTGGCTCGTGTCAATTATGGTCGTGTGTATGGCGATTATGACAATAGTCGTGATGAATAGGAGTAGCGCACTCCAGCTAAGCGAGACAAAAAAGCTACTCTCAGCCATCTCAAATCGCTCCGCGGCTATGGTGGAGGGCTATTTCAACGAGGTCTTTGCCGCGCTAAATGCTAGTAAGCAAGGCTTAGAATCTCTAGTCCAAAGCGGCTACAATGACGACCAGCATGTGATGGAAGATTCACTAAAAAGCATTGCTGATGCGACTGAATGGGGAAATTATGTATATTTATACCTAAATGAGCCAACATATATAGGGGGAAATATTGCAAATCCTAAGCACAAATTGCCAAATGGCGAGTTTATGATTATCGTGCGTGATACTACGCCCGGCAAGGTTGGTGGCGTGGAGGTTATGCAGGCGGATATGAATCTTGTCAATTTGCCACTTGTGCAAGAAGCCTTAAAAACAGGTCGTGAGACTATCGGCACTCCACGTGTGGTAAAAATCAATGGAAATGATGTTTTGGGTGCGGCGGTAAATTTGCCCATTGTGGATAATAAGGGTAAGGTTGTAGGTGTGCTTGGCTCGTTTGTGGATTTAGACCAGATGAAAGATAATGTGCTAAGTAGTAAAAATCTAACATTTAAAGATAGCTATCAATTCTTAATGACAGACCAAGGCATAATCGGCATTCATCCAGATTCTAAATATGTAACAAAGCACATTACTGAAGTAAATAATAACGCTAGCACGGCGACTTTGCTTAGTGCGATAGGAAAGCATGAAAGCGGCATTTATGATTATACTAATCGCTTGAATGAAGAGGGCTTTGCAGGGCTTGCGAGCTTTCAAGTCGGCGATAACACAGGCAGCTTTTGGGGCATTGTGGTTACTGCGCCTGAAGAGTCCATTTTAGAATCTGTGCAGGTTTTGCGTTCTATTTTGATTTTGGCGGTGGTTATTTCGCTTATTGTTATCGGTGTGATAATTTATTTTTACATTCAGCTTAAGGTTATAAAGCGTATTAGCCATATTAGAGATGAGCTTTTTGGCTTTTTTAAATATATAAACTATGAGGTGAAAAATCCACCACAACCGCTGCATATCACAGCCTATGATGAGCTAGGGATGATGGCAGAGGCAATTAATACAAATATTGAAAAAACCGCGAAAAATTTGGAGCAAGATTCTAAGATTGTAGCGCAAGTAGCACATATAGTAGATAGTGCAAAGCAGGGGAAATTTGGCGAAAAGATTACAGAATCTAGTTTGAACCCGCAACTTGAAAGCTTGAAAAACTCAATGAATGATATGTCTTTAGCCCTTTATGAGTTAGTAGGGGATAACTTAGCAGAGCCAGGAGAGGTATTTAAGGCGTTTGAGGGCGATGACTTTACCGCGCGTATCAAGGATGCTAAGGGTATGGAAAATAGCATTAACGCGCTAGGAGATTCTATAAGTAGTATGCTACGCACTTCGGCTAGTTATGCTAGAGATTTAAAGTCAAAGTCAGTTGAGCTAGAGGAAGCGGTGAAAACTTTAACAGAATCTACTAATACACAAGCGTCATCTTTGGAGCAAACGGCTACGGCAGTAGAGCAAATTACATCTTCTATGCAATCAGTGAGTGGTCGCACAGGCGAAGTAATAAGCCAAAGTGAAGATATTAAAAATGTTATAGGCATTATCCGCGACATCGCAGACCAGACGAATTTACTAGCTTTAAATGCGGCAATAGAAGCAGCAAGGGCTGGAGAGCATGGTCGTGGCTTTGCGGTTGTGGCTGATGAAGTGCGAAAATTAGCAGAAAGGACGCAAAAGTCACTTGGTGAAATCGAGGCAAATACTAATATTTTGGTGCAGTCAATTAATGATATGGGCGAGTCAATTAAAGAACAAGCCGTTGGCATTAGCCAAATAAATGAAGCCATTTCGCAATTAGAATCTATCACACAAAAAAATGTGGATATAGCAAATCATAGCAAGGATATAAGCGGTAGCGTAGATTCTGTCGCCGCCCAAATCCTAGATGATGTGAATAAGAAAAAATTCTAGATTCTAAAAATGCTTTATCCTTACCCTTAGTGCTAATATATAATTTATTTTTAGCGTATTGTAACCACATAGATACATCTGTGGATGTTTGATATTAGACATAAATATCCATTTTAACTAATAAATTGACTGGATATTCATTGCAAGACAATCGCATATTAGATTCATTTGTCTTTTTATAATAACTTCCGTCATATTCCTTGACTACCGACTAGAATTTTAATGCATAGTCTTTGCATTCTTGATAAGCTAAAGCTCTTGCTTTTTTTTGCATATAATTCTTTATATATAGTCTTTATTTGCATTATATAAATTTTCTTAAAATTTATACACTAAATATTTTGATACGTTTTCATTATAAAGCAAAAATTTAATATTTTTATGTTATAATCATTGCATTTTTTTATATTTATTTAATATCTATTTAAGTTTTAGGTAGGAGTTTTTATGACACAAGATGAGTTAGATTCTATGATGAAAGGGGGCGTTGATAACTTGCCGCTAGATGCCGCAAGTGAGCCTGCACCCGCTGATGAGAATATCAAGCCAGAGTTCGTGGACCCCAATACCTACAAGCCAGAAGCGGATAAAAAGTGGCCACCGCCGCCGCCCACAGAGGAGCATAAAGTCGTCCATCAGCTAGATGATGTGACTAAAGATTCCGAGATTAAGATGTCGGAGGTTTTCGACCAGATTGATTCTATCGGCTCATCTGTGAGTAAAATTGAAAAAGATTCTAAAAAAATTGTGGAATACCTAAAAACGCAAGAGGAAATGCTAGTAATGCTTGTGGATAGCTTCCCTAAAATCAAGGCTTTTGCGACTTCTTTAGAGCAGACAAAGGGCATAAAAGCAGTCGTTGATGACATTAAAAACTTGGCGATGGATTGCAATGACGCGTGTATGCAGGCGATGGATATTATGCAGTATCAAGACATTCATAGGCAAAAGATTGAACGTGTTATTAATGTAATGCGCGCTCTTAGTCAATATATGAACTCGCTATTTGAGGGCAGGGGCGATGATTCTAAACGCGTGGCTTCGGCTACTTATATCGCTGGGGATAATCACGATGAGGTGGCAAGCGAGGGCGATATTGAGGCGTTGATTGCATCTTTTGGGAAAAAATAATAAGAAATAACTTTAATAACTTAAAAATTATGAATTTTAGAATCTAGCTTTTTTGTAAGTTAGATTCTATCAATATTTAGAATCTAAAAATTATTAATTTTAGAATCTTAAAAAGATTAGAATCTTAACAAGATTCTAAAAGGACAACAATGCAAAAATATGCGATTTTGAGCGTTAGTGATAAAAGTGGGATTGTGAATTTCGCGCGTGGGCTAGTCAAACTTGGCTTTAAGATTCTAAGCACCGGCGGGACTTTTAAGACTTTGCAGGATAATAAAATTGAGGCAATTGAGATTAGCGAATACACCGCTAGTCCCGAGATGTTTGATGGGCGTGTGAAAACGCTGCATCCAAAAGTTCATGGCGCAATCTTGCACCGCCGAAATAATGCGGTTGATTTAAGGGAAGTAGAGCAGCATGGGATTTATGACATTTGCCTTGTGTGTGTGAATCTTTATCCATTTAGGGCGACTACAAAAAAGACTGATAGTTTGAGCGAGATTATCGAAAATATCGACATCGGCGGACCTTCTATGATTAGAGCGGCGGCGAAAAATTATAAAGATGTGTATGTGGTCGTGGATAGTAATGATTATAATGCGGTGCTAGAAGTTCTAAATATTGAATATTCTAAGAGTAAAAGTTTTGAAAATTATAGCTTAGAATCTAAAAAGGCAAAAGATTCTAAAAAGTCGCAAACTAAAAAAGATTCTAAAAATACAGAATCTACTTTGTTGCAAAATACAGAATTTAACATTAGAAAAATCGATATAGACACCCCGCTAAACTTCCGCAGAATGCTTATGATTAAGGCATTTGAGCATACTGCAACTTATGATAGCTACATTGCAAATTATATGAATATGCGGCTAAATGCGAGTTTTCCGCGACACATTTTTATCACAGGTAAAAAGGTCATTACGACAAATTATGGGGAAAATCCCCACCAAAATGGCGCACTTTATGAGTTTGATGGCTTTTACACCCAGCATTTTCGCGCCCTTAAAGGCGTGGCAAGTTTTAATAATCTAACTGATATGAATGCCGCTTTGAAAATTGCTACAAGTTTTGGCGATACGCCTGTTGCGTGTATTGTAAAACACGGCAATCCATGCGGTTTTGCCCTGCGTGAGAGCCTGCTAGAATCTTACAAGGACGCGCTGAAATGTGATAGCGTGAGTGCGTATGGTGGCGTTTTGGCGTTAAATGGCGTCCTTAGCAAGGCGTTGAGTGAAGAGATTTTAAAGCATTATATCGAGGTTATTGTCGCGGCAAATGTCACAAAAGACGCACTTGATAGCTTTTCGCATAAGAAACGAATTAAGATTTTTGTGTGCGGAGAAAAGCTAGATTCTAAGGATAAAAGGCTATTTTTCCCGCGTGATATGTATGATTTTAAGCATATCGAGGGCGGCTTTGTGTATCAAAATAGCGATTTTATAGAATCTAGCGAGGTGGCAAATGCGACTTTGATGAGCGAAGTTTCCGCGAGTGATAGCCAGATGAAAGACTTAGAAATCGCCTATAAAATCGCCGCTTTGACAAAATCAAACTGCATAACTTTCGTAAAAGATTCTATGCTAGTCGCAATCGGTATGGGTATGACAAGCCGCGTGGATGCGATATATGCGGCGGTGAAAAAAGCGGATGAAATGGGGCTAGACTTGAAAGGGAGCGTGGTAGCTAGCGAAGCCTTTTTCCCATTCAAAGATAGCATAGAGCTAGTGGCAAAATATGGCGTAGCGGCAGTAATACAGCCAGGTGGTAGCATCCGTGATAAAGAAGTAATAGACGCAGCAAATGAACACAACATCGCCCTTTATTTCAGCCACAAACGCCACTTTTTGCATTAAGGGGCAAAAATGACAATTGATAATGAAAATAATATCATTGACAAAGAAAATCCGCCCTTTTGGACGCAGATTAGGGAAGATTTTAGCGTGCCAAAGGCTAAAGACCCCGCGTATAACGGCTTTTTGGAGCTTTTTTTCAACTATCAGGGGCTAATTGCTCTTTTCCATCATCGCATAGCTCATCGCCTTTACAAGCGTGGTTTTAAGCTGCTTGGGCGTATTATCATGGGCTGGGCGCAGTTTTTGACGAGTATGGATATACATCCGGCGGCGTATATCGGGCGGCGCGTGTTTATCGACCATGGCATAGGCGTGGTTATCGGCGAGACTGCGCAGATTGGCAATGATGTGACGATTTATCAGGGCGTAAGCCTTGGCGGCGTGAGCCTTGAAAAGACAAAGCGCCATCCTACGCTTATGAATAATGTCGTAGTCGGCGCGGGGGCTAAGATTTTGGGTAACATAGTCGTTGGCGAAAATGCCAAAATCGGCTCAAACTCTGTCGTGGTAAAAAATGTGCCAAGTAACGCTACGGCGGTTGGCATTCCAGCGCGAATTATAGGCGAAGATTCTAAAAAAGATTCTATAGAATCTAAGAGTGCTGATTGCAAAGAGCTGGTGACTACGAAGCTGCCTGATATTGATAAAAAAATGTTTGAATATATCCTGTGTCGCCTAAAAATCTTAGAATCTATGCTGCAAGAGCAGAATCTAGATTCTACAAAATGCAAGGAATATGAGAATCTAAAAGAGCAACTTGACAAACTAGATTCTATATATGATGAATTTTTGAAGGCGATAAAGAAGTAGGGCTTATTTTTCCATTGACTTCAACACCAGCGTTTTCGCACTCATTGTGTGCGTAATACTCACATCACACTCCTTAAAAATATCAGGCTTACTAATTGTTAGGCTCATTTTATAAATTGCCTTGTGAGTGTTTAGAAAGTGCGGTAGAATCTCGCTTAATGCGTCTTCTAATAGCTCAAATTTCCGCTCAATTACCATATTTTTTAGCTCATTAATTATCTCGCCATAGTCCAAATATCCACCAAAACTAGCCAAACTTTTATGCTTTGGATTGTAATAAATCTTAGAATCTAGCACCACATTTTGCGCCCTGCTACGCTCACGCGGCAAGATTCCTATGATTGCCTTAAATTTCAAATTTTTAATCTCAAGTAGCATTTTTTCTCCTTTAAACTAAATAAAACGCGAAATTTTATCAAAATTTTATGATAGAATCTAGCTTTTATAGAATCTAAATAAAGGATAACAAATGGCAAAAACCACAAAAAATACAGAATCTAAAACAAATAAAAAAATAAAAAAGGTAGTCCTAGCTTATAGCGGCGGGCTTGATACCAGCGTGATTTTAAAATGGCTAGGCGATACTTATGGCTGCGAGGTCGTCACATTCACAGCCGACATAGGACAGGGCGAGGAGGTCGAACCTGCAAGGGCTAAAGCCCTGAAACTAGGCATAAAAGCACAAAATATTTTTATAGAGGACTTGCGTGAGGAGTTTATCCGCGATTTTGTTTTCCCTATGTTTCGGGCAAACACGATTTATGAGGGCGAATACCTGCTGGGTACTAGCATCGCGCGCCCGCTAATCACAAAGCATTTAGTAGAAATTGCTAAGAAAGTCGGCGCGGACGCCATAGCGCATGGCGCCACAGGCAAGGGAAATGACCAGGTGCGTTTCGAGCTTGGCGCGTATGCGTTAAATCCGGATATTAAAGTGATTGCCCCGTGGCGTGAGTGGGACTTAAATAGCCGTGAGAAGCTCCTAAAATACGCTGAATCTGCGGGGATACCGATTGAAAAAAAGGCGAATAAATCGCCCTATTCAATGGATGCGAATTTGCTGCATATTAGCTATGAGGGGCAGATTTTGGAGGACCCAAATGTCGCGCCAGAGGAGGATATGTGGCGGTGGAGCGTTTCGCCTTTGAATGCGCCTGATAAGCCAGAACGCGTTACAATCGAGTTTAAGAGTGGCGATGGCGTGGCTATAAATGGTAAAAAGCTTAGCCCGGCGGCATTTTGGACGCGACTAAATGAGCTAGGCGGAAAGCATGGCATAGGGCGCTTAGATTTGGTAGAAAATCGATATGTGGGGATGAAGTCGCGTGGGTGCTATGAAACGCCAGGTGGTGCGATATATCTAAAGGCGCACAGGGCGATAGAATCTTTGACGCTTGATAGGGAGGAGGCGCATTTAAAAGATTCTATAATGCCACGTTTCGCGGATTTGATTTATAATGGCTACTGGTTTAGCCCGGAGCGTGAGGCGTTACAGGCGTTAATTGATAAGACACAAGAGCGTGTAAATGGCGTGGTAACTTTGAATCTTTACAAGGGAAATGTGATGGTAGTAGGTCGCAAGTCGCCAAACTCGCTATTTAACGCAGCTTACAGCACTTTTGAGGAAGATTCTGTGTATAATCAAAAAGACGCCGCAGGCTTTATAAAACTAAACGCCTTACGCTTTATCATCGCGGGTAAGGCTAAGGGGAAGTAGATTCTATAGAATCTACTTTATATAAGTAACAATCTCCCCGATGTTTTCAATCTCGCATTTCACCACATCGCCGCTTTGTAGGAACTTTGGCGGATTAAAGCCCATGCCAACGCCACTAGGCGTGCCCATCGAAATAATGCTCCCAGCCTTTAGCGTAAAATAATGCGAGAGCTCGCTAATCACATAATTTATGCCAAAAATCATCTTAGAAGTGTTACTATTTTGCCGCAATTCGCCATTGACATAGCTCCTAATGTTTAGATTCGTAACATCTATGCTATCCCGCAGCACGATAAAAGGACCAAGCGGACACGCACCCTCCAAACTCTTGCCAGCATACCACTGCTTGTGCTTTAGCTGCAAATCACGCGCAGAAATATCATTCATAATGCTATAGCCAAAAATGTGGCTGTGCGTGTCATTTTCACTCACATTTCGCGCATCCGTGCCGATAATCACGGCTAGCTCGACCTCATAATCAAGCTGCTTTGTCAAATTAGTGTTACAAAAAGTATCACCTGAAGCACTAAATTCATTCACCCTTTTACCAAAATACACAGCCTCCTCGCGTTTCCCATCAAAATTTTCCTTTTTAAATTTCATCGATTCCACCGCGTGCTCCATATAATTTATCCCTAAGCAAATCACATCTTGCAAGGGCGATTTTATCGGGGCTAAAAGCCTTACGTCACTAAGTGAAATAAGCGGATTTTGCGTGTTTAAAACCTTTGAAAAGCGCGTAAAATTAACAATAAATTCATTCATATTATTGCTAATATCAAGTGGCATAATGTGGCTCTCATCCTTTATTAGCCCCAAAAATTCCACGCCTTTATCGATATATCTGGCTAATTTTCCCTTCAATTCCATCATTTTCCCTTTATAAATTGCGAATTTTTTAAATCTTAAATAAAATATTTTATAATATTAGAAAAATTTTAGGCTAAATTTATGAATAATTTTGTAAAAATATTAGAAAAAATGAAATATTTGCAAGAATGTAAAAAAGTGTTACCTTTTGAAACTTTAGGACGAAGCCTTGCGTATAATTGTTACACTCCGCGACTAAATTTCGCTGATTTGCAGATTCTAAAATCGTATCAAAAAGTAACAATGAATTTGAATGATATTGAAAATTTGTTACAAAATTCTACAAATATAGAATCTAATGTTTTTGATTTCTTAGAATCTAATAATGTGGATTCTAATAATATTAGCAAAAATGAGAATAAAGTTATTATTTTTTTGCAGGATTCTATATCTCAAAATGATATACAAAATGATAATTTTATAGAATCTAGCAAGGAAGATTCACTAAAATTTATAGAATCTAATCGCACAAATTCGCAAGATTTTTTAGAATCTAAAAATTTAGATTCAGTCAAATTTATAGAATCTAACCCTAATAAAAACCCTATAAATATTATAGATTCTATAAGTATGCTTCGCCGACTAACTCCATATTTTATAACTTTTGATAGCATAATTATCGATTGCTATCAGGTCTTAGAAATCGCCATTGCTGGGGCTGATATGTTTATTTTTGATTATAGAATCTTTAGCGAGTTTTGCGAGATTCTTTGCTATTTAGATTCTAAAAATATGAGTTTAGATTCTATAAATTTAAGCAATTTTAATACGCAGAATTTCAAGCAAGATTCTAAGCAAGATTTTAAACACGCTTTTAACCAAGATTGCCAACACGATTTTAGCCAAAAAATAAAAAACTTTTCCCAAAATAACGAGCTTGAAATAGCAAATCTAACAAGCAATCTTGCAAGTGAAATTTTAAATCTAGCAAATAATCTTGCCCTTATCCCCATTTTTAAAATCCACTCTCAAAGCGACATAGAATCTATTAGCAAAATCTACAACATCGAATGTATTATTTGTGATAAAAAGTTAGAAAATTTAGAACCTTATATTAATTTAAATCAAACCAAAAAGTTATAAAATATGGAAGGTTTCATACTAAAAGTTACAAAAAGTATCAAAGAAGATTTGATTGTAAAAGTGCTGACAAAGAGCCATTTTTACACGCTTTATCGCTTTTATGGGGCGCGTCACAGCATTATTTACACGGGGCGTAAAATTGATTTTGAGATTGAATATCAAGGCGTGTATATGCCTAAATTACGCAACATTATGCACCTTAGCCGCGATTTTGAGCGCGATATTAATCGTGTTTTTATCTGGCAGCAATTCTGCACACTTTTAAGCAAGCATTTGAGTGAAAATATCGATGTGCCTAGCTTTTATTTTGACCTGCTAGATACGCACTCAAGGTCGCTAAATAGGCAGAATCCTAAGCGTGTGGTGATTGAAATGTTTTTGGAAATTTTGGAGTTTGAAGGGCGACTTTATAATGAAAAAACTTGCTTTCTTTGCGGGGCTACTTTGGGGGAAAATGTGGCTTTAACGCAGAGTTTTTTACTTGCATGTCCTGGCTGTGTGCTAGAGCCTGTGATACTAAAAAAAGACAAAATTTTAGAACTTTTTAGCACAAAAACTCTAATAAACATAACTGATGTAGAATCTACACAAATCTATGAAGTGATTTTAAAAGGGCTGTGAAAAGACTTATTATTCATTCTTTACAATTTATATTATAGAATCTAAATTTATTTCAAAATTCAAAGGTTGCGAAATGTTAGAAGTTTTAATGATTGAGGATGATGTCGAGTTGGCGGAGGTTTTGAGCGAATATCTTAGGGAAAATGACATAAATGTAACAAATTATGATGAGCCTTACACTGGGATGAGTGCGTTGGCGACTAAAAATTTCGATTTATTGTTACTAGACTTAACACTGCCGAATTTGGATGGCTTAGATGTGTGTAAAAAAGTAGCAAAACAAAAGAATATTCCCATCATCATCTCGTCTGCTAGAAGCGATGTCAATGACAAGGTCAAAGCCCTAGATTACGGCGCGGACGACTATATCGCAAAGCCTTATGACCCAAAGGAGCTAGTGGCGCGCATTCAATCCTTAATCCGCCGCTATAGCCAGAAAATGGCAGAGGAAAATAGTGCGGATAAGTCGGCGATTTTCCGCATTGATAAGGATACGCGTGAGGTGTATTTTAAGGATAAAAAGCTTGATTTAACGCGCGCTGAATACGAGATTTTAACGCTTTTGATTAGCAAAAAAGGGCATGTTTTTAGCCGTGAGGCGATTGCTATAGAATCTGAGTCGATTAACCCGGAGAGTTCAAATAAAAGCATTGATGTGATTATCGGTCGTTTGCGTAGTAAGATTGAGGAAAATCCTAAAAATCCGCAGTATATCATATCCGTTCGCGGCGTGGGATATAAACTCGAAGCGTAGGTTATAGAATCTACTTTTTTAAATCTTTAAGGATAAAAATGCGTGATTTGAGTTTTGGGATTATTTTGCCTATTGAAAAGTATAATAATGAGTTAGGAAAAGTTATAGATTCTATAATTAATCAAAAATATAGTAATTTTTACGCATTGCTTGTTGGGAATAATTTTTCACAAGAAATGTCGTTAATGTTTGAAAAGTTAGATTCTAGATTTATGTTTTTAGAATCTAAAAGTTTAGAATCTTCTTTTATGGAATCTAGTTCTTTAGATTCTAATGGCGTTTTTGATTATGCAAAGGCAAAAAATGTGGGAATTGAATTTTTTAAATCTACTATAGAATCTAATTTTGTTGAAACAAATATGGAATCTAATTTTTATAAAATAAACTTAGAATCTAGCCCTAATAATACGGGGGGGGGGGGGGCAAACACCCTTTATCACAATACTAGCAAAATCATAGAATCTAATACCAAAGATTCTAAGATTCAAAACATAGAATCTAAAGACACAAATTCCCCCCTCCATTGCGGAGGGGGGTCAGGGGGGTGGGTAAAAAACACTACTATAGAATCTAAAGAATTTAATTTGCAAGATGATAATACAGATTCTAAAAACATAGAATCTAAAATCCACACTTTTAAACTAAACGATAAAAATACGCTCCACACGCACAATAGCCACCTTAAAATCCCAAAAATTGATTATATTTATTTTGCAGATTCTAATATTTCTTTAAGGCAAGATTGTTTAAGCGAATGCAAAAAAATTATAGAATCTAACAACGACCAAGATTCTAATAATCCTAATAAAACACCCATAGAAATTATATATTTCAAAATATTTAATCATTTTAAAGATGTGGAAACTAAAGATTTTATGGAATCTTTGCTTTATAATATTGAGCATGAAGTGTGCGGGTTTAATTTTATTACACACTTGATGACGCAAGAAATACCTGATTTTAGCTTTAGTTATGATATTTTGATTAATTTTAACTTTTTAGTTACTAAAAATATAACTTTTATGGAAAATATATATGATTATATGAAACTTTTTAGCGTTTTAGTTATAGCAAACGCTAGTCGCATTTATATCTTTCCACAGAATCTTGCCTTTCAAATTTCAATGCAAAACATAGATTCTAATAATACCAAAGAAATCATCGCAAAAAGCTATCTAAATATGGCACTTGCTTTAAGTGCATTTTGCGAAGATTCTAAAGAAGATTCTAAAAACACAACAGAATCTAACCCCAAAGATTCCAAAGAAAACATAGAATCTAAAATTCAAGATTCCAAAGAAAACATAGAATCTAAACTCATTAAACAAAACATAACATCACTTTTCACATATCATTACTACACAAAAGCCCTAAAATTATTAGATAATAATCCAAGCGACAAAATTATAAATCAAATAGAATCTTTAAGTCAAAAATTCCAAAATATAAAACCTATCACTTCAAATAACAATAGCATAGAATCTAAACTAGGACAAGCAGTAAGCCAAGCAAAACGCAATATCAAACGCACCTTAAAACTACCATTCACTTTACTAAAAATCATAAAATCCAACAAAAACGCCAAACAACAGCAAGAAAATCAAACCCAAATCATAGAATCTAAAGACTACAAACTAGGCAAAGCCATCTTAGAATCTTACACCAAAAATCCACTAAGCTTTCTAGCATTACCCATAACCCTCCCACTTTTAAATCGAAAAATAAAAAAACAACTCCGCAAAGAAGCAAACAAAATCCATGAAATACAAATAAATCCACCCAACAAAACCAAACCAAAACTAATCATCAATCAAGCCGACGTAGGCGTAGGCGACTACTTAGGACTACGCCCACTTTTCCCACAAATACGAGAATATTACAAAGATTATGAAATCACATTCCTAGCCAGCCACCGCTACATTGACATTGTCAAAGAATATGACAAAGACTACATTGATGTGATAATTTACTGCGATATAAACGATGAGGGCAAGGTTTTTAGCGATTATAAAGCCTTTTTTGAAAGCAGATTCTATGATATTTTGCTATATCCTTACACAATCAATGACTGGTTTGTCCATTTAAGCGAGATTATAAAAGCAAAAGTCAAAATCCTAAACTACACAAATCCACTATTTTTAGGCAAAAATCGATGCGAAGAAAATAAAATCTACTACACAAATCAAATCTACACCACGCAAGATGACATTTTTGAAATCTATCGCTACAAAGAATTTTTCGAATCTCTTTTCGCCAAACCCCTCCAAACCCCAAGCATATCTCTCCCCTTAGACCAAGATAGATTTAGTAAAATCAACTTTGACTTTACCCAAAAATACGCCATTATTTTCCCCGGCACCACCGACATCCACAGAATGTATGACATAAACAACTACGCCGCACTAGCCGCCCATCTCCACCGCAAATATGGCATCATTTCCTACATCTTAGGCGCACCACACGAAGACGCCCTAGCCAGCACCATCACAAACGACTACATCATTAGCCTGTGTGGCAAATACAGCCTTGTGGAGATTCTATACATCCTAAACAAAAGCAAACTAATCCTTTGCAACGACAGCGGCGGATACCACCTAAGTATGTGTGTGGCTAGTAATATCATAGTGATTTCAGGTGGTGGCGTTTGGACTCGCTTTGTAAATTACCCAGATGAATTTAAAGTAGGCAAATTAGTCTCCACACCCCTGCCAAAGATGTCTTTGCTAATCCATACTACGAATATAACTTTAACAACGCCCTACTAAACTCAATCCCTGTCCGCCAAATAATTAAGCTAATCGACACAATCCACGCAAAAAGATTCTAACTATTACGGATTTTTTCATATTCTATTGGGATTAAATATTTCTCCAAATTTTTGCTTAAATCGCGATTGTAGATTCTGGCGTTGTAGCCGATTTCATAGAGTTTTTCAAGGGCATTTTTTTGCACTTCACTCATAGTTACAGAATCTTTATTCGCATAAAGGTCAAGATATTGCGAAAGTTCATTCTCATTTACACGCACAAGATGATTTTGCAATAGCATTTGAGACAAAGTTTTTTTATATTTTAAGCCGATTTCAATCGCTCTTGTTAGAATTTGCTCCAAATTTATCGCACGATTTAGCGGAATGCTTCGCCTTAGTGCCATCCCGCCAAGTGGCAGTGGCAGGGCATTTTCACCACTTAGCTCCTGCCAAATATCCCACAAAAACGCTTCCACCACAAGCTCGCTAGAAAAGTTTAGAATCTCCTCATGGATTAGCACGCCAGCATCGCACTCACCGCTAAGCACCGCCTTTTGTATCTCCATAAAATTCATAAAAACGGGGCGCGCGTTGGGATATTTCAGCAAAAAAAGCAGGGCATTTGTCGTGTATTTTCCACTTAATGCAACCTTAAAATTGCGTTTTAGCTGCGTTTGTTTTTTTTTAATAACTTTAGGTCCATAGCCATTCCCAAAGCTCATCGCCGTCCTAAGCAGTGCGTAACTCTCGCAAATATGCGGATACAGCCCAAATGAAATCGCGCAAATGTCGTATTCACCGCTTAAACACGATTGATTTAAACTCTCAATATCAAGGGCAAAATTTTGCAAAGGATAGGGCGAGCTAACCCAGCCAAATTTAATCGCATAATACATAAAAATGTCGTCCGCATCGGGGCTGTGGGCAATTGTGTAGGCATTGTTTTTCATTGTTTGCATTCTTAGACCTATAAACAAAATTCTAAAACACAAATTATATAAAAATAATTCATATTTGTTATTTGTATTTATAGAATCTTACCTTGCGTATTTTAGGCTTTTTTGCCATAAATATGGGTTTAAATCTATCCAAATATTATCTCCAGCGGTGTAGCTAGATTCTATACCATTGCAAATTTTAATGATAGAATCTTGCAGTTTTTTAGAATCTTTTAGTAAATTACATTGCAAAAAATCCCTTGAGTGAGCAATATCTAAAAACCATTCTTTTAATCCATTGTGATTTTTATCTCGTTGCATCCATTCAATCATAGGTGTGCTAAAGCCCATCTTAGACTTTCGCCACACTACAGAATCTGGCATAATATCACACATAGAATCTCGAATAATTCGCTTTGTATAAGCATAGCCATTTTTGCAAGTGCCTATTTTATATGAAAAAGGTAAGCTAAAAACAAACTCAACTAGCCGATAATCCATAAAAGGCATACGAATTTCCACGCCATTAATCATAGAATATCTATCATAGTTACGCAATAAAGTCGGCAAAACACTCACATCAAAAAGCTCATAAAGCCACTTGCTAAAATAATCTAAGCGTTTATATCCTTTGTGTAACGCATTTTGCCCCACATTTGGCATAGGCATTTTTCCCTTGATTTTACGGCGAAATAGGCGAAATAAAAGCGTCCTTGCTTCCTTTTTTAACTCCTTTTGGCTTAATGGGATAAAACGTGCGTCATTATAAATCTGCAACACTTCCTTTTGCATTTTAGGCGAAAACTTGCAATCCCAAATCGCATTTATCACATGCCCATACCCACAAAATAGCTCATCTGCCCCATGTCCATCAAGCGTAACGCTAACCCCACGCTTTTTTATCGCACCATAAGTGGCAATCATCGGCACAGGACTAGTCATATACACTTCCTCAAACATGTAAAAATATTTCTCTATATTATCCCAAAACTCAAGTGGATTAATCTCTAAAAACTCACCTTTAATGCCAATATAATCGCACACTGCTTTTGCATATTCGCTCTCATCTAGCTTCGTATCCTTAAAACACGCAACGCAAGCGTGCTGCCAGTCTTTACTAGCGCGTTTTGATTCTAAATGGTTTTTTGAAATATATGACATTGAACACATCGTAGCTGATGAATCTACGCCGCCACTTAAAGCCGTACCTATTCGCACGTCGGAACGCATCCTAATTTTTACTGCGTCTAAAAATAAAGCTCTAAATTCTTCTTGGGCGTCCTTATAGCTTGGAATCTTTTGTCGCAAATTATCCAAAATATGATAGTAACGTTGCGGTTTTAAATCGTTTGTAGATTCTATAGAATCTAGATTGAGATAGGCAAAATGGGCGTGTGGGAAACGCTCTATCCCTTCAATCAGGCATTCACTCGTGCTTTCATACTCAAAGATTTTGTAGGCTAGATTTTTGAAATTTTTAGCAGGATTTATAGAATCTAAAAAAGGATAAATCGCTTTCATTTCACTAGCAAAAATAAATGTGTTACTTTTAATATCGCTATTTTTACTAGCATTTTGCGGTGGGATAAAGGCGTAAAAAAGCGGCTTTTTGCCAAATCTATCACGTGAAAGAAAGATTCTATTTTTTCTATAATCAATAATAGCAAACGCCCACATACCATTGAATCTATTTAGACACGCCTCGCCCCACGCATCAAAACTCGCCAAAATCACCTCGCTATCACTATCAGTGTGGAAAATATAGCCCATAGAAATTAGTTCATTTCTTAGTTCTAAAAAATTGTATATTTCACCATTAAAAACTAGGGAATATAGAATCTCGCCTTTGTTTTGGTTATTATTTATGGAATCTTGTGGGTTAGATTCTATGAGTTTATTACTTAAAATATTATTGTTTATTGTAGAATTTATAGAATCTTTAGATTCTATATTTTGCGTATTTTTATGATTTGAATTTATAGAATCTAACCTGCTAGATTCTATCATTTTGTTAGAATCTTTATTCTCATTTTGTATAATATTATGATAAGGTGAGCTTACCCCCCCCCCCGTAACATTAGATTCTATAACCATTTTATTGCTAGCATAAAAGTGCATAGGCTGAGCCGCATTATTGCTTAAATCCACAATGCTAAGACGCGTATGCCCTAGAGAAACTTTGCCATTATGATACACGCCACATCCATCAGGACCGCGATGATTGAGAGTCATTAACGCAGATTCAAACAACTTTTCATTCACACCACCTAGAGTAATGCTACCTAAAATTCCACACATATTTATCTCCTTTGAAATTAGAAATTATAAAGTTGAAATATGAATATTTGCACTAAATTTTATAAGTACACGTATTAATCATTATTTACAACCTAATGTACAACTCACATGATTAAACATAAAAATTTTGTGTAAATTTATAGCTAAGCAATCTTGTAAAATATATTAATACTATATAATTTGTAAGATATTTCAACAACACAAGTGGGAATAAAAAACAGACAAACAACTCTCTATAACTTTGACTCTTCGCGGCGTTGGAGTAGTTCCCATCTATCATTTACATCTTTTTGGAATTGCTCTATTATGTGCTCATTTTCTGGTTTAAATAAATGTTTGAATCTGCCCTGGGCTGCCAAGTATTCACGCACAGGAATGACTTTTTTAGGGCGATAAGTGATACGAAGTTCATGCCCATCGATAATCTCATAAAGCGGAAACACAAGGCTATCCACGGCTAAGTCGCTCATCTCAACGGTGTTATTTGACTGGAATTTCCATTCAGTCGTGCAAGCACTCATCGCGTTTATGAAAGTTGGTCCCTCAGTGTCAATGGCGCGTTTTATCTTAGCATTCATATCTTTCCATTTATTTGGCGCAACTTGCGCGACATAAGGGCTGCCATGCGCTGCCATAATGGCTAGTAAATCTTTCTTTTTTTGCTTTTTACCATAGCTAGTAGAACCAGCAGGTGTGGTGCTAGTGCTAGCTCCAAGCGGCGTGCTACCGCTTCGCTGTCCGCCCGTATTCGCATAGACTTCATTATCCAAGCACACATAAGTAAAGTCATGCCCACGCTCAAAACAACCGCTAATCCACTGAAAGCCGATGTCATAAGTGCTACCATCGCCGCCAAATGCGACAAATTTTGGGCGTTGCCCTTTGTATTTGCCCTTTCGTTCCAACGCCTTATACATTGCCTCTGCACCGCACGCGGCTGTCGAGCCATTTTCAAAGCCTATGTGAATCCACGGCACATCCCAGCTAGTGTGTGGGAAAACTGCCGTTGATACTTCTAAACAACCTGTTGAGTTGCCTATTACAAGGGGACCATCGACTGCGTTTAGCACTTCTCTAATAATCATACCATGTGCGCATCCAGGACACAAAAGGTGCGCGCCTTCGAATTTGTCCGCAGATTTGCTAAATTGTTTTAGGTTTTTAAATTCTTTTGTCATTTTCTATCCTTTTTGCATAAAATTTGTTTTTTAGAATCTTTTTTAGATTCTATAATATATTTCACTTTTCTAAAATATACCCACCCCCTAACCCCCCCCCCCCAAATATTAATATAAATCAGGGAGGGGGGAATCCCACTTACCATTAAGGTAAGGAAAAAATAGGGAGAATAGAATCTAGATTCTAAAAACGCACACTTTTAAAGTGATGGATAGAATCTAGATTCTATAAATGTTAAAGAACGTTAGAATCTAAACAAGCGTTGGTGAGTGTATAGATTCTAGTATTTTGCGTGTAGTTTGGATTTTCCTTTTTCCCTGCGAGTGAGACTAGACTAAAACGTCTGTCGCAACGAGGCAGGGAAAAAGAAAATTCAAAATCCAAACGGAAGACGAATCTCCTTTGGCTAAAAATAGCTAAGTTTTGCGCCTCTAAGCCCTATCCACTGCTGTGCCTTGTGCGTTAGTTTCCCAGCCTTAGCATTAGAATCTAGCTCTTTATAAATATCCATAATCTCGCGAATTGTCAAATCCCGCTCACCCAAACCATAGATATAGTTTGATAAAATAGGCTTCTTATCATTGCCTAGATTTGCTTGATAAATCGCAGTGCCTACTTCATTAAACATATTTCCCATAGCCCCAGCAGGTGAAGATTTATCCATAATTGCCACAGCTTTCACATTTTTCAGTGCATTGCCTAGCTCAATATATGGAAAAGGGCGTAAGACGTGAATTGTTACAACACCAGCTTTTACGCCATTTTCACGCATTTTTTTCGCCGCCACACGCGCAGATTCCGCACTTGTACCGATTGCAAAGATAGCCACATCCGCATCATCCATATCATAAGTCATTACAGGATGATACTCACGCCCCGTTTTATCCTTAAACTCTTTAAACACACGCTCTATAACCTTTATAGATTCCATAATCGCCGCATTTAATTGCGCCTTATGCTCGTAGTGCCAGTCCTCTTCTGCTTGCGCTCCATAAGTGACAGGCTTACTAAAATCTAAAAGCGAATTTTTGACCTTATATTCGCCGATAAAGTTATAGGCATCAGCATCGCTTAAAGGGCGGACATTTTGCGCGGTGTGCGAACTTAGAAAGCCATCTTGATTTACAATAGTAGGAATGCGCACATCATAATCTTCAGCGATTTTAAACGCCATAAGGTTAAAGTCGTAAGCCTCTTGTGGATTACAAGTGCAAAGCTGAATCCACCCAGCATCACGGCAAAGATACATATCAGCGTGGTCGCCATGAATATTTAAAGGCGAAGCAAGGGCGCGATTGACAAGATTTAATACAATCGGCAAACGCATACCACTTGCCTGATAAAGCACCTCAACCATCAAAGCCAACCCTTGAGAGCTAGTCGCAGTCGCCACACGCCCACCAGCTGCTGCCGCACCTACGCAGCCACTCATTGCCGCATGTTCAGATTCCACAAGCACAAACTCACCATCAATATATCCATTGCTAATAAAAGTCCCATAATTTTGCACAATCGGCGTAGATGGCGTGATAGGATATGCCGCTACCACATCGATTTGCGCTTGTCGCAGGGCATGGCTTGCCGCTGTGTTACCATCCCACACTTCCACTTCGTGTAAATCATAAACTTTCGCCATTTTCTACTCCTTTACCTTTTTTTCTTTCGCTGGCCACTCTTTTATGGCGTCTTCAGTCGTCATAAAATCTTGGAACATAATAAGCGACTTAGGATTAGTAGGACACACTTCAGCGCACACGCCACAGCCCTTGCAGTGCTTGTAATCAACGCCCTTCATTTTCTCATCACGCACCAAAATGGAGCTATCAGGGCAATAAACCCAACACTGATAGCAATTTATGCAGTGATTTGTGTTATACACAGGCTTTATCGTTCGCCAGTGCGCGACACTTTGGGTATACATACTGCCATTTGTGTAGGCGCGATTTTCTTGATGATTTGCGACATTTTCCTCGCCATTTACGCTTGATTCAAAGGGGAATACGACAGCCCCGGGTAGTAAGTCATTCCAACCATTATTATTTGTATTTTCCATTATCTATCCTTTAAACACAGAATCTAGATTCTATAAACTATTTTACCTCGTCATACGCACGCTGAATAGCTAGCATATTTGCATCGATAATTTTTTGTGGCAATTTCTTACCCAAAACCTTTTTAAACGCCTCCTTAAAATCCTCAATACCAAGAAGCCCAGAAATCTTTATAAAAGCCCCAAGCATCGGCGCATTTGGTATCGGCTTACCCAAGCAGTCAAGCGAAATCTTAATGCAATCTAGGATATACAACTCGCGGCTTTTAAGCTCAGGCTTTTTTTCAATCAGCTCATCCTTGCTTAAATGCGTGGTGATGATGTATTTTGTCGTAGGCTTCTCATTCTCAAAAATGTCCGCGATAAATGTAAGCCCCGGGTCAATCACTAGCACATAATCAGGCTCCATATACTTCTCGTGATTTAAAATCGGCGTATCATCAAACCTATCAAACGCCGCCATAGTCGCACCACGTTTCGCCGAGCCATAAGTCGCAAACGCCTGCACTTCCTTGCCGATACCAGCAATCACATCAGCCAAGCCCTTAGCGCCGGTTACCGCGCCTTGCCCAGCCCTGCTATGCCATCTAATCTCTAACATATCATCTCCTTTCAACAATGAAATTCGTCTTCCACGTTATCCTTCACAAAAACTTTTCCCCTGCTAGTTGCGACAGCCAAAAAGGCTAGTCTCACGTCGCAGGGAAAAAGGTTTTTGCAAAATATATTTAAAATACTAGAATTTAGAATCCACTTACTACGTTAATTCTAAAGATTCTATATTTCTATAGAATCTAAATCGCATTTTGCATTTTAACATAACCCTAAAATGTATAAAAACTACACATTCTCATTTTTAGCCATAAAAAAGTGTTACAACTTAACAAGATTCATAACTAAATTTCACAAAAATTTTTATATTCATAAGATTATGTTAATTGAAATTCTACCAAACTTTTTACATTTTTGAATGTTTTTAAGAATCTAAACCCCCAAAAAATAATAAATTGTAGAAAAAAGAAACATTTTTTTATAGATTCTATAATTTAGGATATA
This sequence comes from Helicobacter saguini, assembly GCF_000762875.2. Lineage (GTDB taxonomy): Bacteria > Campylobacterota > Campylobacteria > Campylobacterales > Helicobacteraceae > Helicobacter_A > Helicobacter_A saguini. The sequence goes on along the minus strand of NZ_JRMP02000008.1, from coordinate 47,497 downwards.
AAAAAGCGGATTTTAATCATTTTTTATAGAATCTTTAAAATTTTTCTCTAAAAATTCGTCTAAATTGTATTTATTTCGATGATTTTCCGTGAAAATATGCACCATAATTTCGCCCAAATCAATAATTATCCAGTCCTCACTACTATCATCAACGGCGTAAAACTTCGCACCCAGCGGCTTTAAGCCCTCTTTTAAATACTCTAAAAGCGCCAAAGAATGCTTGCCAGCCATAGAAGTGGCAATCACCACAAACTGCGATATATAGCCCTTTCCTTGCAAGTCTAACACATTTATATCACTTGCCTTTTTGCTATCCAAAATCTCGATTATAGAATCTAGAACTTTTTTCGTAAATTGTTGCTCTTTTGTATCGCTCATTTTTGTCCTTTTATCACTTGTTTATTTCTAAAATTACAGAATCTCTAACTTTTTGTGGGATAAAATCAATATTAGATTCTATATTTTTTCTAATTTCAGTAGATGAAATGTTAAAATTAAAATCTAAAAGTGTAATTTTTATATTGTGTTTATTAGCAAAATCGTAATATTTTTTAGAATCTTTTTGATTAGATTCTATATTTTTTTTAGAATCTTGCCTCTTAGATTCTATATGTTGCAAATCTATTTTTTCCCCGCAAGGAGAATTTAAATTTATAGAATCTTTTCGCGTAAAAACTACAAATTCTGTAACTTTTTTAAGTTTCTCAAAATCTTTCCATTTTGGTAATTGAAATAAATTATCGCCACCGATTAAAAAATAAATCTTTTTTGCGTTGTAAAGATTTTTAAAATGCAGTATTGATTCTATACTTGCAACTGCCCTATTTTGTGCTATTTCATAATCGCTTATTAGAATCTTTTTTGCGATAGATTCCAAAAAAACGGGCGTTAGGTTAGAATCTTTGCTATTAGATTCTATATTTTCTAATTTTTTAGAATCTAAATTAGTAATTTCGTTATTTTTATAGAATCTAGATTCTATGTTTTCTTTAGAATCTTTAGTGTCCATAATATTAGAATCTAAAAAAACTTCCTTTACCCATTCTAAGCGAGTTTGTGGGCTAAAAATGCTAGAATCTTTTAAAGGATTTTGAAAAGTTGGCAAGATTATTAGTTTATCAATATCTAGTTTTTTTAAAGCAAGTTTTACCATTTCAATATGTCCATTATGAATGGGAGAAAAGCTACCTCCAAAAATTGCAATTTTTTTATAATTTTTATTAGAAATATCGTAATTTTTAGAATCTAAAGAATTATTAGAAATATTAGAATCTTTAGAATCTAAATTACTAACTTTTTCGCATAAATTATTGCTAATATTAGAATCTAACTTGCTAACTTTTTTGCCAAAATTATTAGAAATATTAGAATCCTTATAAATTTTATAACTTTTAGAATCTTTACTCAAAGTTCTAGATTTTATAACATTATTATTTTTATAACTTTTTTGCATAAAAATTCCATTTTTAGATTCCATAAAAGCCACTATAAAACTCACTTATTATCCTTAGAATCTTTATCTAAATTACCGCTAGATTCCAACCTTTTAGCCTTTTTTGCCAGCCACAAATATATCAAATAAAAGCTCCCGCATATCACAAATGCGCTAGAAAACACTTCAAAATATGAAAATGGGGCGCTAAAATCCCACACTTTTAGCCCAAAGATTTCAAATCCACCAGCAAAGATTCCAAATTTTAAAATATCAAAAAATCTAATAAAATTATAAAAATATTCTAAATATTCAAACATTATTTTTTCCTTTATTATGTTTTTTAGACTTTTTAGATTCTATAACTTGCGAGTTAGATTTTATAGAATCTTGCGACTTAGTTTCCTTAGAAACCAAATTAGAATCCAAATTAGAATCTAACTTAGAATCTCTCATCCCAAATTTCCACGTCCCACATTCAAAATTATTAGAATTTCCATAACTTTTCCTTTTAATAATTACTAATAATATAACTGCAACTAGCATCATAACCACACTTAGAATCTGCCCCATAGATAGATTCAAAAAATACACGCCCATTTGGCTATCTGGCTGCCTAAAATACTCCGCAATAAATCTTGCCACACCATACGCAAAGGCATACACGACTATCAAAAGCCCTTGTGTGCGTACTTTCTTAGCAGCAAAATACACGACAAAAAAGACCACAAAGCCCTCCAAAAAGCCCTCAATTAGCTGACTAGGATAGCGAATCGCGCCCTCAACATAAATTCCCAAAAACTGCCAATTTTCATTCGTAATAACGCGCCCATAAAGCTCCTTATTAAGAAAATTCCCCAGCCGCCCAAAAATATACGCCAGCGGCACGCTAAGGGCAATCAAGTCAAGGAGCGAGAGAATACTCACACGCCGCACATAGCTAAACACAAATGACGCCAGCAAAAAGCCAAAGACCGCGCCATGATAGCTCATCCCAGCGATACCGACAAACTCGCCGTCAATATAAGGATTAAACGCCTGCCAGGGCTGCGTAAGATAGTAAGCCGCATCATCGGTGTAAATTAGCAGATAGCCAAAGCGCGCGCCCACGACAACGCCAATCTCACACCAAAAAAAGTAGCTATCAATCAGCTCGCCTTGCAAATGCTTAAAACGTGGCATAGTGCGGGCAAAATACTTCGCACTAAAATACGCAATGAGCAGCGCAGCAACATACGCCATACCATACCAATGCACCTTGATTCCAAAGATTTCAAAGGCAATGGGACTAAAATGCGAATAAATTTCATTCCAATAATTCATAATGTTTAAAAATCCAAAAATAAAATAAACCAAAATTCTATATAAATTTTGTTGAAGTTTAAGAATCTAAATATAGAAATAATATATTTTTACCCATGAAATTTCAATTTTAAGCAATGCTGTCTATATTTCTTGTAATGTATACATTTTGGTTGCGGAGGAGGGATTTGAACCCACGACCTTTGGGTTATGAGCCCAACGAACTACCTGGCTGTTCTACCCCGCGATATAAAACTCGCTTTAAAACAATTTACAACTACAAAAAGCCACTTTAAACAATCGCAATTATAAAAAGTTACTACAAAAATTGCGATTATAAAAAGCCGCTTTAAACGTCTTTGTAAAACATAAAGCCGCTAAAATATTAGAATCTAATGTTACAAAATCACACAAAAGATTCTAAAAACTAAAAATATTGCTTAAAAAAAATAAATTGTTAATAAAATAATGCTTAAAAATGGCTGGAGTACAAGGATTCGAACCTCGGAATGGCAGGACCAAAACCTGCTGCCTTACCGCTTGGCGATACTCCAACAAGAAACAATCTAATTCAAAGAACAAATAAAAACGCAAACTATACCATAATTTTGCTTAAAAGTCAAATAAAAAAGCTATAATTTCACAAAAATAACCAAAAAAATGTAACATTAACGACACAAAAGGCACAAAAAATGTATAAAAAACGCGTAGAGGACGCCATCGAAGCCATAAAAAAAGGCGAAATGATTATCATAATGGACGATGAGGATAGGGAAAATGAGGGCGATTTGGTCATGGCGGGCATTTTTTCCACGCCGCAAAAAATCAATTTTATGGCGCAAGAGGCTTGCGGGCTAATCTGCGTTTGCGTCACAAATGAGATTGCGCGTAAGCTTGATTTACCCCCGATGGTGCGGCACAATAGTAGCAATCACGAGACGGCTTTTACCATTTCAATTGACGCACGTGACGCCAAAACGGGCATTTCAGCTTACGAGCGCGATATGACAATTCGCCTAATGTGTAAGGAAAACGCCACGCCGCAGGATTTTGTGCGACCTGGTCACATTTTTCCGCTTATTGCAAAGGAGGGTGGCGTGCTTGTGCGGACAGGGCACACTGAGGCTGGGGTTGATATTTGCCGTCTGGCTGGGGTTTTGCCCATTGCAGTCATTTGTGAGATTATGAAAAAAGATGGCACAATGGCAAGGCGCGGCGACAAATTCTTGCTTGATTTTAGCAAAAAATACAATCTTAAAATTTTGTATGTGAGCGACATTATTCAATATCGGCTTAATTATGAGAATCTAGTGAGCGAAATCTCGCATCAAAAGGTGAAATTTATGGGCGCGGATTCTATAAAAATGGAGTTTAAAGACCATTTGGGACGCATTCATACGACATTTTGTTTTGGGGATTTAGATTCTAATCTTGCCACTAGCACAAAAGGTAAGAAAGTTATAGAATCTAAAAGTAGTAAAGATTCTAAGTTAGTAGATTCTAAACAAAAAGGAAAAAAAGTTATAGAATCTAAAAGTGATAAAAGTTCGCCATTTGTGAAATTTCACGCAATTAGAAGCGATATTGATTTGCTAAGTAATGAAAAGGATTATGACGCCTTACTTCGCGCTGTAAAAAAGCTACAAAAAGATGGCGGATATTTGATATTTTTGCAAAATGACTTGCTAGATTCAGCCAAAAACATGGAGCATGTGAAAAGCTTTGGCGTGGGTGCGCAGATTTTGCGACTTTTGAATATCAAAAATTTTCGCCTTTTATCTAGCAATAAAAATGAATACACCGCCCTTAGCGGCTTTAATTTAAAGCTTGTTGAAAAAGTTAAGGTGTGAGTTAGATACTATAAAAGTGCAATTTATTATTTACCAAAAACTCACAATTTTCTTACAAAATATTGGAAATTTGATGAAATTTCCAATAAAAATTAAGACACTAAGGAGCAAATATGCCATTTGTTAATATTAGAATCACAAAAGAAAACGGAGAGCCTACCAAAGAACAAAAAGAAGCTTTGATAGATGGTGTAACAGAACTTTTAGCCAAAGTCTTAAATAAAAACAAGGCTTCAAGTGTGGTCATAATAGATGAAATTGATACGGACAATTACGGACTTGGTGGAAAAAGTATAACTAATGTTAGACAAGAAAACAAAAAAATATAATCTTAAAATATTACTTTTTAAAATACCAATACAACATTAAATATAAATAAGGCTAGAATCCACAATCAATTACCTAAAAAATTTGTGATATATATCACCACACTAAAATATTGCTATTATTCTTAAATTTTTAGATAGAATTGTGATATTTTTGGTGGATTTTTGCAATTATAATTCAAAGCAAAAAAAAAAAAAAAAATCTAGAAAATATAAAGGGCTATGCAACAATGAAATTATTGATGATATTTTTAGTATTTTTGAATTTTATTTGTGCAGATTCTAAAAATACTAACTTTATAGAATCTAAAAATTTCAAAATCCCTGTTGTCGCGGTAAAAAAAGAAAAAATAAGCGAAAGCAAAAGCTATTACGCAAAATTAGAGGCAGACCAAAGCCAAATTTTTAGTATCGTAACGCGAACCGATGGCTTTTTACAGCAGCTTTTTGTCTCACAAATTTATGAAAAAGTTAGGAAAAATGAAGCTTTATTCACATTTTATTCGCCTGAATTAATTGATGCTCAAAGTGAATATTTGGTTACATCACGTTATAATCACGGACATTTGGCTCGTCAAAAATTAGAACTTTTAGGGGTAAATAGTAAGGAAATTGCTAAGTTAAGCAAGGGTAAGATTCTAAATGAGGTAACTTTTTACTCGCCTATTGATGGCGTGATTTTCTCTAAAAATTTTAATGCTGGAAGTGGCGTAAAAAAGGGCGATGAGATTTTTAAAATTGTGAATTTGGATAGCCTTTGGGTTGTGGCAAATATTAATCAAGAGGATTTAGGCTTTATCCAAACTTTAGATTCTAAAAAGTTAGAAAATTTAGAACAAAATACTATAAAAAGTTATGTAATTTTGGATAGCTTTAAAAAGAAAATTCCCATAAAATTTGATATAATTTACCCAAATGTGACTAATAATTTTGTGCAGGTGCGTTTTATTTTGGATAATAAAAATGCTGAATTTTTCCCAAATATGTTTGCAAAAGTGCTACTTGAAAGTGTGCCAAAAGAGCGTTTAATCTTGCCAAAGTCTGCGATTTTGCAGAAAAATAAAAAAAACTATGTCTTTGTAGCAAGCGATGATGAGTTTATGGTGCAAGAAATTGAGGCTAAAAGAATTTTAGGGAGTGATTTTTTTGAGATTATAGATGGGCTAGAAGTGGGCGAAATTGTGGCGAAAAATGCGTTATTTATGCTAGATTCTGACGCACAAAATAACGGCGATTTTGAGTAAATTTAAGGGGTTAAAAATGCAAGAAATTTTTATTGATAAACGCGAATGTGATAAGATGTGTAAGGAAATTTATGGCGTTAGTAGTGAGATTATGATGGAAAATGCTGGGGGATTTTTGGCTCGATTTATCGCTAAGATTTTGAAAAAAAAGTTAGGATTTTTAGAATCTAGATTCTATGAAAGTCTTTTGCCTACTAATTACAAAATTTCTAATTTTAATAAGCAAAAAGATAGTAAAATCATAACTTTTCTTTGCGGTAGTGGTGATAATGGCGCGGATGGAATGGTAGCCGCTCGCATTTTAGATTCTATACTTAACAACCAAAAGGCAAGAATAAATGTGATTTTGCTAAAAAATATTAAGAGTGATTTATGCAAAATGCAGTGGGAGATTTTAGCTAAATTTGGGAATTTAAGCAGTATTAGAATCTTTGATTTTAGTTATTTTTTAGATTCTAAAAGTTTTGAAAAAGCTAATGTAGATTCTAAAAAGATTACTAATTATAGAATTTTTAAGCTAAAAAGTTTGATAAATAATAGTGATATAATTATTGATTGTGTTTTTGGCTCTGGCTTTAATAACACTAAAAGCACATTAAAAAATAATGAAAATTATCAAATTTTACGCGCTTGTCTTTCGCAAAATAAAGCGATTAAAATTGCCTGTGATGTGCCAAGTGGTTTGGGGAATAAGTTAGGAAATTTAGAACTTTGGAGCAAAATTATTAGTGAAGATTCTAAGATTATAGAATCTAGCAATTTAGATTCTATAAATATTAGTGAAAGTGGCGAAAATGCCGATATTTGCGATATTTTATGCAGTTTTGATTATACGATTTCTATGGGTAGTGGCTCGCTTTCTTTATATGATTCAAGACTAAAAGATATTGTAGGGAAAATTAAGATTGCACCCTTAGGTTTTAGTAAAATTTATTATGATAATGCTAAGTTTATAGAATCTAAAGTTATAGAATCTAGAAATATTTCTAATAAAAATACAGAATCTAGATTCTATATTTTGCAAAAAAGCGACTTAGTTTTACCAAAAAGAAAAAAACAAGATAGTAATAAAGGGAGTTTTGGTAACTCTTATATTATTTGTGGCGAGATGAGTGGCGCGGCGACTTTAGCGGCTAAAGCTGCCTTTAGCTTTGGGGCTGGGAAAAGCATTATTTACACAGGATTATTAAATGAAGATTCTAAAAAATCTTTGATTAAAGATTATGAAATTATTTATAGCGAAAAGTTAGATATTTTAGAATCTAAAAATTTTAAAAATACAGAATCTAATTTTATAGAATCTAACTCGCAAAAAACAGAATCTAATTCACAAAATCACGCTCAAAACGCCCTAGCCATCGGCATGGGAGCAGCCTTTGATAAAAATCAATATGAAAAACTTTTTGCAATTTTGCATAGCATTTTAGATTCTAACCCACACACGCCGCTAATTTTTGATGCGGATATGTTTTATCAAAATAAGCTTATTGAGATTTTAAAAAAGGGAGAAAATATCGCTCTAACGCCGCACCCAAAGGAGTTTCTAAGCCTTTTAAAACTTAGTGAAATTCTAAATATTAAGCAAGATTTAAGCTTTGTCCTTGAAAATATTCCAGCTTTAGCGTTAAAATTTAGCCAAAAATTCCCGCAAATCACGCTACTTGTGAAAGGCGCAAACACTTTTATTACGCATAATCGCAATCTTTACATTAATCCGCATGGCGATGTAAGCCTTGCAAAAGGCGGCAGCGGCGATGTTTTAAGCGGCTTAATCGTCTCGCTAATGGCACAAGGCTATGACGCATTAAACGCCGCAATTAACGCAAGCCTAGCCCACGCCCTATCCGCCAAACGCATTACAAAGGCAGATTCTAAAAACATATTAAAATCTAAAAAACCAACAAACCAAAATTGCAAAAACAAAAAAAACAAATACGCAAACTACGCTCTCTCCCCCCTAAAAATCATAGAATCCATACAAATATTATAAGTTATAAAAAAATCGACAATTCAACAAAGTATATCAGTGTAAATTCTAAAACCTACGAGTCATTCCCCTTAAACAACGACTCTAGCGCTTCTACGCCTAGTTTTTTCTCTTCTTTAGATTCTATATCTTTATTTTCTAATGCTTTAGAATCTAATTCGCTAGTAGGTGTTGGGCTTTTCTCCGCGATTTCTTTTATCTCAAAATCAAAGCCTGTGATAAGACTTGCAAGGCGGATATTTATGCCCTTTTTGCCGATTGCTTTGGACTTTTGGCTTTGAGCTAGCTGGATAATTGCGATAGGTCGCTCATTCTCACTTAGCCTATTTCGCTCGATTTTAACAGAGATGATTTGAGCCGGACTTAGCGCTTTTGCTATAAAAATCTCAGGCTGCTTTACATACTCGATGCAGTCGATACTCTCACCATTTAGCTCCTTACTAATCGCGCTAATTCGCACGCCCTTAGTGCCGACCGCCGAGCCTATCGGGTCAATCTTTGGGTTGTTCGTAAAAAGGGCGACTTTTGCCTTTTCACCGGGGATTCGCGCGACTTTATAGATTGTCACTTCGCCATCTTTGATTTCTGGCACTTCAAGCATTAGTAGCTCCTCTATCATCTTTGGCGTGGTGCGGGAAAGCTCGACTTTTAGCCCATTTTTCGTGATTCTAGCCGATTTCAAAATGCAGCGAATGCTCTGCCCGATTTTGAATTTCTCGCCCTTGATTCTATATTTCATCGGCATATACGCCAGCACGTCGCCTATTTCAAGCGATGTGTTGCCGTTATCATCGATATGCACGACATTTGCGGTGACCAAATGCCCGATTTCACTCTCAATTTTCCGCAGGCTCTCTTGCTCACTTAGCCGCTGAATCTGATAGCCGATGTCTTGGAAAATGTGGTTTATCGCGCTGCGATTCATCGTCTCTAAGTCGATTTCATACTCTAGCTCATCGCCTGCTTGCACGCTGCTAGCAAGCTCACGCGCACTACTAAGCGGGATGTGCGTAGATTCTAAACTCGACTCAAACTCGCTATCCTCGCACACTAGCATTTTTTGGGCAAGTCGCAAATCCTTGCTTTCAGTGTCGTAAAACGCCGTGAAATTCGCATTTTCATCGATTTCTTTTTTCGCCATTTTTATCATAGAATCTTTAATAGCTTCGATTACTTGCTCTTCACTCACGCCGTTTTCAGTGGCTATCATACCGACAATATCCATTATTTTTTCCATACTCTCGCCTTGTTTTGTAGAATCTAAATTGCTGAATTTTGTGTTTTTGCTAGATTTTATTACGCAAAATAAAATTTTTGATTATAGCAAAGTTTTATTAATTTGTTTTGTGTAAATTAGATTCTATGACTATTTTAGATTATACACATCAAATGGGTCTTTTAGTAAGTTTTGCAGGATTAAGGATTCACTAAATTCGCTTTTTATATCAAAGTTTTGCAAGCCTTTTGGATTATTTAGATAAAGTATTATTGTTTCTAGGAAAAGAGCCATGTAGTGGCAGTTTATTTGTTTTAAATCGTTGCTTCTACTTGTGATATTTCCTATAAAATTCCGCAATCCACACTCATTTTTGCCACTTAGTGTAAAAAAGATTCTAGAATCATTTATACCCCATTGTAAATATGATTTAGGTAAAGTTCCATAATTATTTTCTCGTGTTGATACTTGCAATGGCTTTATTTTATAATTATATATCTTATATCCATAATGCACAAGCCTAGCTAAAAAAAACATATCTTCACTAGGATAAAAATCATCATCATGATAGCCACCAAACTCTATGCACTTTTTTTTGTTGTGTAATCTTGCGTTAGGATATATAACAAATGGCTGAATGATAGGATTCCCCCCCCCCCCCATTATTATTAGGCACACCAAACCAGCCCCAAGCACCCATAGCTCTATCTAAATAAGCATTAGGAATAAAATTGCGTATAAATTTATGTCGTTTTTTAAAATTGTGTATGCCATGCGTTGTTATACATCCTATCAACGCCGCGTCCGCATACTTATCCATATCCACTAACTTTCTCATTTCTTTTAAATAAGGTGGTAAAAGCATATCATCGCTATGCAAACAGCACATCCACTCACCTTGCGATAATAAAAAACATCGATTCCAATTCCCAAAAAGCCCCAAATTTTCCTTATTTTTATAATATGAAATTTTCCCCTTATAATCTTTTATAATCGCGTCAAACACGCTATTATCATTAAAATCATCAGTATTTTCTACGACTAAAATCTCATATTCTTCATCAAAATCTTGATTAAGTGCTGAATCTATCGCCCTTTTAAGCTGCTCTATTCGCCTATAATTTGGTATCGCAATGCTAAATCTAGGCTTACTTTTCAAATCCTGCTTAGCCAAACACACAGATTCTATATGTGCCTTAGGTGCAAAATTATCAATTTTTCTATAAAAAATAGAATCATCAAAATCTTTCTCAAAATGTCTAGCATATTCTTTGTCTACTTGAAAAATAATATCCAATTGTTCTTCTCTACTCAAATCACTTCGCTTTGCTTCCAAATAACTCATAATACATCCTTATAGAATTTGAGAGCAAATTATACAATATTTTTATAAAATCTAGCTTTTTAGGTAATGCAAAACATATAGTATCCTAGACTTCTTTCCTTATCTTCCTTAAATCCTTTAAAAGCGAGGGTAGGGCGATTAAGATTCCAGAAAAAATAATCAAAATGATACCGCTAAAAGTCATTAAGTTTGGCAGGGCGTCACCTAGCAAGATTCCAAACAAAAGGCTAAATAAAATGCGCGTATAATCAATTGGCGCGACAATTCCAACGGGGGCTGCCATATAAGCGCGATTTAAAAACACCTGCCCTAACGTGCCAAAGCCGCCCATTAAGACAATCATCCACCACTCACGCACCGCAGGGACAACAAATCCACCCACGCCAGAAATAGGCAAAAACATCCCACAAAAGCCTAAAATGCTATTCCCCACGCCAAAGGCAAAAATAATAAACATGTTGCTAAAATGCTCTCCTAAGCCGCGCAGGCTAACAAAGGCAATCGCAAGGCTTAAACCACTAAAGATTCCAACGGCGACATTAACTAGCGAAATGCCATTTAAACGCGGATTACTAATTAGCAAAATACCTACAAAGCCGATAATCGTAGCAAAAATAATAGGCAAAGTTAGCTTTTCTTTTAAAAAAATCGCACCTAAAATCACCGCGTAAATAGGCATAGTCTGGGCAAACGCAGCCGCAGTCCCAAGCGGAATCGTGCTAATATTATAAAAAACCGCCAAAAAACTTAAGCCACCCATAACCACGCGTAAAAATAGGCTAAACCAGCCACCGGGCTTATAAGTTTTTTTATATTTGCGATTTTTATGCGTAGAAAAATTGTAAAGATACATAGAGCCCACAATGATAACCATAATAAGAGAGCGGAAAAACACAGATTCCATCGGCGGTATCCCATCATCGCTTAACGCTTTTGCAAAGGCATTCATTAAGGCAAAGCAAAACGCAGAAAGCAACATAAACATAACGCCAAACGTGATATTACTCATGTTTTTAGCCTTTTCTTTAGCCTTTAATGTATAAAATCTTTTAAATATAAACTATTTATTATATATTAAAACACTTAAGATTTTATGCTAAAATCCTGCTTTTATATCCCACATTTAATAAGGAAAAATATGTTTAATATTGTTTTAGTTTCTAGTAGAGAGTATATAAAATACGCCGCTGTAGTTATTACAAGTGTAGTGCATAATACTGATAAAACCAAAAAATTTAAGGATTTTTTTGATGAAAATTTGCCGTGTATGAAAAATTTGAGTTTGCAAGATTCTGTAAATAATACGGGGGGGGGGGGGGGATCTATAAAATCTAATAATGAGATTCTAACCTACCACGCCCTAGATTACGACACTTTAAGCGATTATGAAAAGCAAGAAGGCTACATTTTTCATATTTTCACACAGAATTTAAGCAAAGATTCCAACACAAAGGACCAAAGTTTAGAATCTAATTTGCAAATACTCCAAGATGATTTAAATAAAATCTATCCTTGTAGCATAAAAGTGCATTATATTAATGATAGTTTGTTTGAAAATTGCGAAAAATGGGTTGGTGCTTACGCTGTATATTATCGTTTAAGAATTACTAACGAAGTAGATTCTAATATTAAATATGTATTATCTTTAGAGTGTGATATGCTTGTAAACGCCGATATTCGTGGACTTTTTACTATTGATATGGAATCTAAGTTTGCTTATGTTGTGCATGATTATTTTTTTCACACACAAAAAATTATACAACACAAATACAATAAAGATAAATTTCTAAACTATGATAAACATTACTTTAATGCAGGTTTTATTTTTTTTAATTTAGAATCTTGTCGCAACATCAATATATGGGAACAAGCAAAACAACTTTTCAAGGATTATCAAATGGACTTTGCAGAGCAAGATGTATTTAATTATATTTTAAAAGGCAATGTCGGTATTTTAAGCCCTTGCTTTAATTATATGAGCTTTGCTTTTGGAAATTATCCTATACGCATTACAAAAGATGAAAATCAACAAAATTGTGATATGTATTACACAAGAAAACAGCTAGAATGTGGCTTAGAAAATGTTGTAGTCTATCACTACACACCATATAAGCCGTGGTCCCCACCAATAGATTCTAAATATCCTAGTAGATATAATTATGCTAAAGTCCTAAAAGCTATACATTTATGGGAAAAATTTGCCAAAATCACGCCTGTGTATAGCGGCGAGATACAAAATGTTTTAGATTCTATAAAAGAAAATGAGTTTGACAACTACACAATTTTCATCGCTAAAAAATTAGAAAATATAGAATCTAATTCCAAAAAAGACTTAGAAAATTTAGCTAAAAAAATACGAAAAAGAATGAAAATACTAATAATATCTCAAATATCACTATTTACAATTATGATATTATTAATTTTCAAGATGTAAAACTATAAGATTCTAAGTATTTAAAGCACAAATTCTATCTACTACCCTACTCTACCCCAAATTTCGTGGGTTTTTGCGATATTTTAGAATGCCCTCAGCGGCGCGGTAGGCTAAAGCTCCCGCAGTATCGGTTGGATTATATCCGCTATTATTTTGGAAATTACCAGCGCCAACTACAAAAAGATTATCCGTATGCCAGTGTTGCAAATAGTTATTTACCACGCTTGTGTGCGGCGAAGCACCCATAGTCGTGCCGCCTGTGTTATGCGTAGATTGATAAGGCACAATGCTATAATCGCTAATATACGCACCTTTTTTGATACTTTTCACGCCATCTAATTTCAAAGCCACTTCCGCACATTTATCCACAAAAAAGCGTTGCAATTCCCTATCTTGATTAGTAAAATTATACGTCATTCGCAAAAGCGGCACACCATAAGCGTCCTTATAAGTTGGGTCTAAGTCCAAATAGTTATTTTTATGCGGCAGGCTCGCCCCTTGCGCATACACATTGATATTTCGCGTGTAGTTATAATTTAGCGCCTTTTTATACGCCGCACCCCAGCTTGGAGTTCCTGCTGGGACATTATTTTGCAGTTGTATTGGGCGATTTCCCATTTGAAATGCTGAAATCATAGCTCCATGCAAAAATTTCACATTTGAGTGGTCAAAATTATCCCCATTAAAATCATCACAAGTAGTCCCTAACGCACCAGCGCCCGCAAATGTATTAAACTGCTCATCAAAAAATGCCAAAGTAGCCGAGTTCATTTGATAGCAATAATTTCGCCCTAACGTGCCTTTGCCTGTTTTTGGGTCATATTGCTCTCCTATTTTGCTAACCATTAATAGCTTTGCATTATTTAGCATATAGCTACTTAAAACCACGATGTCAGCGGGTTGTATAAACTCTTCCATTGTTTTTGTATCGACATATTTTACACCTGTAACCTTATTTCCCCTTTTTAGAATCTGCACTACATTTGCCTGCGTCCTAATAGTGTATTTCCCACTTGCCATAGCCTTTGGGATTACCGTGTTTATGGGCATTGCTTTGGCAGAATATTCACAGGCAAATCGCTCGCAAAACGCGCAATACGCACAAGGGGATAAATCCTGCCCATCAGGGTTAGTATAAGAACCACTTGAGTTACTCGCAGGGACGCGATATGGGTGCAAGCCGCAAGTTTTAGCCGCCTTAGCAAATTTCCTTAGAATCTTAGTGTCCTTCAAAGGCGGCTGTGGATAAGGGCTAGAGCGAAATGTGCCAAGTGATTTTTCAAGCGGATTAGCTTCCCCACTTACCCCAGCAGTTTTTTCAAACTTATCATAATAAGGCTCCATTTCCTTATATGTGATGCCCCAGTCCTCAAGCGTGTAGTCCTTGCCTAGCTTATTTCCATATCGCTTTTGTGATAGTGTTTTAATTTGAAAGTCATAGGGTAAAAAGCGAAAAGTCCAGCCATTCCAGTGCGTCCCAGAGCCGCCGACATCTGTGCCTAGCAGGAATGAGCCCATTTTACGCATCGGCACAGCCACTTCACGCGGAGTGTGGCGAATCGTAACGCTTTCTTTACTACAATCCTGCATAAGACCATAATTTATACCATATCGCCACTCATCATGAATCATCGCAAAATTATCGAGCGTCCGCATATTTCCACGCTCTAAGCTTAGCACTTCAATGCCTTGCTTAGTTAGCTCTGCTGCGATAATGCCGCCAGTCCAGCCAGCCCCGATTGTAACAACATCTACTTTTTTTAATACTTTTGCCATTTTTCTTTCCTTTCACAATAAAATTCGTCTTCTTTTGCAAAATACTAGAATTTAGAATCTCTTACCAAGATTCTATCTTTTATTCTAGATTTTAAATTTTTATAGAATCTAGATTCTATAAATTCTTAGAATCTTTTTGTTTAGATTTTATAGAATCTATGTTTTTCAACAAAACGATTTTAGATTCTATTTTACACATTGCGCAAAAAAGTGCATATCCCCCACCCCGCGCCCCCTTTGCAAAAAAAAGCAGCCGCTTTTTTTTCTAAAAGGGGGCGAGCCCCGCTTATCTGTCGCTTTGCAAAAAAGCAGCGGACGCACTTCTGCGTCCTTAACCTGCTTTTTTGCACTGTGCGACAGGCGGGACTCACAAGGTTTCGTGCTTCGCACTTTTTTATTAATTGTCGAGCTACGCTCGACGTTCTTTTTTTTGTTTGCTTCTTGAGATTCTAAAAATTTATAGAATCTAGATTCTATATTTCGTCATTGCGAGACGAAGTCGAAGCAATCCATACAACACAAAATAGTTTGCCACGATTTGCTACGCAAATCTCGCAATGACAAGTTAGATTCCATAACTTTTATAGAATCTAATTCATATCCACAAGCCCTTGTGGCTCAACCTTTTCATAACTATCGCTATCAATAGAATCCGAATAGCCAAGCTGTGCGCCCGGATACTCCATCATTTTCCAGCCCTGCATATTCAAATTCCCTTTATAAATCGGGTCAGCTAATACGCCAGCCATAGTCATATCACGCAAAAGTGTGAAAAATTCCTTGCTAGAAATGCCCGGCACAACGCCTTTATTTGCTTCAAAGTCCTTTAAGATTCTATCTTTTTGACTATCATCAATATCAGCAAAGCCCTTTTGGAACGCCTTTTGCGCGGTATCCTCCAGTGCGTGAATACCTAGCAAGAAAATATCGCGGCGATACATCGGCGATTGATAGCCATACTCCGCTTTAGCCGCGCGAAAAGGTCCTTGCATATACTCACGCGCGTTAAATCCATACGCACCAGCGAGCTGATTATCAATGAAAAAAGGCACTTCAAGCTCAATCGCGCCAGGTCCGCTCTCATCTTTTGGATAAATTCGCTCGCACGCCGCGCTAAGCACGTCAAATTCAAGCTGCTGCTGAAAAAACATTCGCCCACGCACATTCACCGCCGGCGGACAAGTGTTACTAGATTCCACACTGCTAGAACTTGCATCGGCTAGATTCGTAACATTTGCATTAGAATCTGCACTAGCCACGTTTTTAGAGCCGTGATTATGACTATGCGCACTTGCTAGATTTGAGCTAAGAGCCGCGCCCCCAGCCAAAAGGCTAATCTTAAAAAAATTCCGCCTATTTATCACCTTATCATCCATCCTAAATTCCTTATAATAATTTTCGCAATGAAATTTTACAACTAGATTCATTAACCAAAAAAAACATCACACATTTTTTCCAAATTTTCCACCACAAAAGTAACTTTTTGAAACACTCCAAAACAAAATCATTACCATTCGAAACAAGATAATATTATTTTTTAAAACATATAAAACAAAACAATATGTCGAACTTAAGAAAAATTATCGCGGGATTACATTATTTTGTATCAAATAAAAAATAAAATAGATATAAGAATTACATAAAATCTATTCATAAATTTAAATTCTATCTTATTTATTCACACACTTATGATTTTTGATAAAACCATCATAAAAATCCTTGATTTCCTCTAATGCGGGGCGCATAATCTCTGGCTCTTTGCTAAGGGCGATGCGAACATAGCCTATGCCGCCGTCATTTCGCCCTAGATAGCTGCCCGGAAGTGCGATGTGTCCGCTCTTTTCAAACAGCTCCTTGCAAAAAAGCTCGTCATTAAAAAGCTGATTTTCATTCAAATGTATCTCGTTGCAATCCTGCACCTTCAGCCACAGATAAAATGTGTAAGGAAAAATGTTACAATTTGTAAAAATCTCGCTTGCAATTTCCAAATTTTTCGCAAATTTCTGGCGGATAATCTCGGCATATTTGCTATCGCCCCAGCCACTCGCAGCCGCACGTTGCAGGGTTAAAGGCATAGAAATGCCAAGATAAGTGCGAAAAACCTTGTAGGAAGATAGAATCTTACTATCACCAGCGATAAAACCGCTACGCAGCCCGGGCGCAGACAAGCGTTTTGAAATCGAATTAATCGCAAAAACATTCTTAAAATCCTTATTCCCCACCTTGATACTAGCCTGCAAAATGCTAGCCGGCGCGGATTTCGTCCACACCTCGCTATAACATTCATCATTAATGAGAATGAAATCAAATTTTAACGCCATCTTAACCCACTCTGCCAACTCATCCACGCTCAAAGCCTGTCCGGTCGGGTTATTCGGCGAGTTTAAAATCACCATATCCACATTTTTGGCGTCCTCATCGCTAAGATAGGGCTTGTAGTCGTTGTATTCGGTAAGCGGCATGTAAATCGCTTGGGCGTTATTTGCGATTTGCGCGCCCTCATAGATTTGATAAAAGGGGTTGGGGAACGCCATAAGCGGAGAAGTTTTTTTATTTTCTAGGAAAATAAACTGCGGAAAATTAAACAACACTTCGCGTGAGCCAAAAGTTGGAATGATATTTGCGGGGCTTAAATCTAGCTTAAATCTCTGCTTTACAAACGCGATTTGAGATTCTATCAAATCCTCTTGCAAAGTGGGATAAAACCGCGTTAGCTCCGCATTTTCCTTGATAGAATCTATCACACTTTTTGGGGCTTTGAAACCGGGCTCACCGATGCTTAAATTTAGCCCCTCTTTTTTGGGCGTAGAATCTTTTAATAACGCACGTAGCCGCTCGAATGGATAAGGCATAAATTTCATTTTTCACCTCGATGTCATTTTTGGGTTTATTGTTTATACGATTGAAAAATAAGATTTTCTCAATAAAATTCTACCACAAAATATCGAATCTTATATTTTGTGAAACTTAAAATTGCATTAATTATA
This sequence comes from Helicobacter saguini, assembly GCF_000762875.2. Lineage (GTDB taxonomy): Bacteria > Campylobacterota > Campylobacteria > Campylobacterales > Helicobacteraceae > Helicobacter_A > Helicobacter_A saguini. Next base: position 29,598 of record NZ_JRMP02000008.1, on the reverse strand, counting down.
AATTTTTGTAAATCAATAAATAAAATTGCATAAATATTCTTAACTTAGGAGAAACGAAACCATAGATTGTAAGATTATTATTCTTAAAGTAAGCTGAAATTATTAGAATCTAGCAAATTTAATTCATAGATTCTATGCTATAATTAGCATTTTTTAGAATTTATAATAATTTAAAGGCTATAATTTGCAACGCAAAGCACGGATATTACTTTACTTTTTTTTATTTTTTGGCATATTTGCGACACTTTTCACATCACAAACGCTAAGCGCCGCGCCCACAGATAGCCAATACAAAGTAAATGGCGTCCCCATCCCGCAAGTCGATTTAAGCATAAATCCGCCCAGCACGCCAACGCAATTAGTCACCACGCTAAACATCGTAATCCTGCTAACCTTGCTAGTCCTTGCGCCATCATTGCTACTTATGATGACAAGTTTCACGCGCATTTTAATCGTTTTAGGCTTCCTTCGCACAGCGCTCGGCACACAGCAAAGCCCGCCCACGCAGATTTTAGTAAGCCTAGCCTTAATCCTAACATTTTTCATCATGGAGCCAGTCGTGCAGGACGCCTACAACAAGGGCATAAAGCCCTACATCGCCGAAGAAATCGGTTATGAGCAAGCATTCGAAGACACCATCCGCCCATTCAAACGCTTTATGCTATTAAACACGCGTCACAGCGACATTGCGTTGTTTTACAAAATAAGAAACGAAACCCCCCCACAGCTAACCAACATCAACACGCAAGATGACCTACTAAAAGTCACCGACAGCATAAGCCTAGCCATACTCGTGCCATCATTTATGATAAGCGAACTCAAAACCGCTTTTCAAATCGGCTTCCTACTTTATCTGCCCTTTTTGGTTATTGATATGGTAATCGCAAGTGTCCTAATGTCAATGGGTATGATGATGCTCCCCCCTGTAATGATTTCCTTGCCTTTTAAGATTCTAATATTTGTGCTAGTCGATGGCTTTAACCTACTAGCGTGGAATCTTGTGCGTAGTTTTAGTTATACAAGTGGTTAGTTCAAATATTCACGCACAATTTACCTATGCATATTTACAGCAAGAATTTAATAGTAATGGATGGTTAATAAAAGCGTCTTTTAACGCGTCTTTTTGCGTGTTTCAAATCATTGATAGCTTGAAAATATAGATTTATTTTTAAAAGTTTTTGCTGAAAGTTACAGAAACAATCCTATTTTACGTGATATGCACGAATATACTTTGATTTTTTCTAAAGGTAATAAAAGATTCTATAAGTAAAGAAAATTTTATAAAATGGAATTCTATTTGGCATTTTAACGCTGTGAGTGCGAAAAAATAGCCCAAAAATAATTACACTCTATCTACTAACTCTACGCTCTCTAACTCCTAACGAGATAAAACTCATAGAATCTAAATAACATTAAATTTACATACTCATCTCATACATCCGTTTGCGTTGGCTGCTGCCTAAGATTCCTAGTTGTTTGCGATATTTTGTGATGGTTCTACGCACCATTTTTAGCTCAAATTTTTTCTCAATTAATTCTAGAATCTTAATATCGCTCAAAGGCTTTTGCTTATTCTCATTTTTTATCAAATCATTCAAAAAGTCCTTAATGCTCGCATTTGACGTATCGCCATCAATTGCCGTTGTAAAAAAGCTTTTGATAGGGAAAATGCCACGATTGCACTCTAAAAATTTATTCGCAATAGCCCGCGAAATCGTGCTAGGCGAGTGCCCAAACTCATCGGCTAAATCCTTTAACTTCATAGGCTTAATCTCGCCGCCTGTAAAAAAATCATACTGATACTCAATAATCATAAGCCCGATTTTACGAATGGTCGCGCGCCGCATATCAAGGGCATCCACAAGGTCGCGTGCCTCTTTCATTTTGGTCTTAAAATAAGAATCTTGCTCGACATTTTTCAAGGTCGGCTTCTCAATAATCATACTAGGATAGTAGCTCTCATTCAAGGACAGCTCGATATTATTGTCCTCTTGTGTGATAATAATATCAGCTATCACCACGCTAGAATCTTCTTGATAATCAAGGCTAGGAATGCGGCGAAATTTCTTAATCACATTCATAATTTTTTCATAATTTTTATACTTTTTGAATTTGACATGATTTTCAAGATTTTTAATAATCTGCAAGGCAATGTCATAATCCTGCCCCTCTAAATCACTCACATCAAGCTGGAAAATAAGGCTCTCCTCAAAGTCCTTAGCCCCGATACCGCTAGGCTCTAAATGGCAGAATCTCTTTCTTATTTTCTCGACTTCTTCAGGGCTAGATTCTATATTTTTCTCTTTTAGTGCGTTTAGAAATTCATCCATATCGACATTAAAAAAGCCCTCATTATCAAGGCTATACACGATTTCTAAGGCAATATCTTGGCTTCTTTGCGTTGGGAAAAGTGGCGGTGCGATTTGCTCTTCTAGCGTCTCCATTAAGCCCTTTTCATAGATTGTAAGCAGCTCGATTTTATCGCCGATTGAGTTTTTAGGATTGTGCAAACCACGCGTGTTGTTTTTTGCTTGACTTGTTTTTTCTTGCAGACTTTGGGTGAAACCAGATTCTATATTTAGGCACGGATTATCCTCGCTAATCTTACTAAGGGTCTCTTCTAGCTCATTTATGGGGCTTTGCAGGATGGGCAGCCAGCTTTTTAGCGTGGAAGATAGCTTAGTTTTCGTAGCGATGTTTTGTCGTAATGTAGCCATTTTTATTTTTTTATCCTTAAATTTCTTTAGAATCTTGTCCTTAAATTTGGAATTGTAGCAAAAAATGTTTTAAGATTAGAGTTTATATAATTAGATTCTAAACTTTTATAGAATTTACTTTATGCTTACCAAAATATTATATTCTTTTTATAATTAAAGTTGCCTGATTATAGTGCATTAGATTTAAAAATACTAAGGAAAATTTGTTATAATTTCTATAGGAACACATAAATTCAAGTTGAAAGGTTTGTAATGAAAAAGTTGGTGGTGTTGTTTAGTATTTTTATGCTTTGTTCGCAATGTTTTTTTGCAGTAGATTCTAAGCATATTAAGGATTCAGAATCTAAAAAAGATTATAAGAATAAGCAAGTGATTATCGTGCATGGTTTTGCGGCAAATGCCGATAAACACTGGTTTAAATGGCTTAAAAATGAACTAGAAAAAAACAATAGTGTAAATGTGAAAGTTCTAAATATGCCAAATAGTGAAAATCCAAATTTGCAAGAATGGTTAAATACATTAAAAAATGAAGTGCAAAATTTGGATGAAAATACTTATTTTGTGGGGCATTCACTAGGTTGTATTACTATTTTGCGATATTTAGAGAATCTAGATTCTAAAAACTCTAAAAATTTTAAGGGTAAAATTGGAGGTGTTTTTTTAGTTAGTGGTTTTTATGAAAGTTTGCAAATACTACCACAGCTTGATAGTTTTACAAAACCTACTTTAGATTTTAGTAAGGTTAATTCTAGAGTAAAAACTGCTTTTGTATTTTCAGCTAGAAATGACGAAATCGTCCCTACCACTTTAAGTCAGAATCTAGCGACAAAACTGCAGGCAATATTCATTCAAACACCTACGGGCAAACACTTTATGGATAGAGAAGGTGTTAATACTATGCCACTACTTTACGATATAATCATAGATTCTATAAATAATTAACAATTTATGATTTCAATATAGAATCTAGCGCGCGAATATCCTCATAACTTGTAGAATCTAGCTGCATAGGTGTAAGCGAAATATAGCCCTGATTTATCGCCTCAAAGTCGCTAATAATGCCTAAATCACGTAGGTTGTAGGGCGTGGCATTAAAATAAGGATTGTTTGCATTATCACGCTCATGATACCTAAAAGGATTCATTGCCATGTAGTTGAAAGTGTGTCTGCGTGGGCTTTCATACACGCTAAGAGCGCCATTAAAAAGCCGATAGCCAAGCTGGGTCACACGCACGCCCTTGCACGCACTAGCCGCAATTGCAGGGACATTCACATTCAAAAACTTCCTGTGCTTAATTTCATACTTGCCACTTAGAATCTTGCTAGCCAAATCCACGATAAAGTCGAGCGCCAAGCTAAAATCGCGGCTTTGCGTCTTAAAATCCTCGCTAAAATCATCATTGATAAACTGCGAAATCGCAATGCTAGGAATGCCGTGAATTGCGCCCTCCATAGCCCCCGCGACCGTGCCAGAATATGTAGTGTCCTCGCCCATATTCGAGCCGATATTTATACCAGAAATGACAAGGTCGGGCTTAGTAGGTAAATTATGATTTTTAGAACTTTCAGTGGCTTTAGATTCTAAATTATGGATATTTTTGCTTTTATTAGATTCTATACTTTTGGCGTTTTTAAAATCTTGATTTGCATCGTGCGTATCAAAATTAAAAAGTCGCCGCATTCCTACATACACGCAATCGCTAGGGTTTCCATCATCTAGTTTGTAAAAATCATTCTCAACTTTGATTAGCTCTAAGGGCTTTTGCACGCTTAAGCCATGCCCACATGCTGATTTCTCATTTGCTGGGGCTACTGCAATCACTCGCGCAATTTTACTAAGAGCGTCTCTTAGCTCAATAAAACCCTTGCTAATGTAGCCATCATCGTTTGTAATAAAGATTATTTTTTTATTTTTTGACATTTTTGTCCTTTTAGTTAAAAATATTTTAAACCCATAAGTGTAGCTAAAAAATTTAAAATTATTTTTTATGAAAGCGTAAAAAACTTATAGAAAAACTAATATTTAACATCCAACTTAGGATTAGTATATAACTTCACATTTGGTTTATTTTGCAAATAGTTTTTTATCATATTGTGTTGCATATTTTCATTTATTTTTTCAATGCTAGATTCTGTAAAATCTTTATTTTTATATAATTTGCCATTTTTATCTTGCGGTTGTTTTATAGAATCTAGATTCTCAAAATTATTGATTATTGCAATGTAGTAATAAGCGATTTTGGTTATAAGCCGATTGCCGATTTTGTGTATATCATCGTTTTCATAAATATCCGCTTGTATTTGATGGATAATTTCCCCTGTGTCAATGCCACTATCCATATACATAAAGGTCGCACCAACATATTGCAATTCATTATTTACAAAAGGGAAAAAGTTAGTCCCACTCCCACGATAATATGGCGACAAGCCTAAATGCACATTTAAGATTCTATGTTTAAAGGCATTTAGCAAAGGCTCCTTAATAATGCTACATCCATACGCGATAATCAAATCAGGATTTAGAGAAATTATAGAATCTATATGTTTTTGCTCATTTATTTCGTTTTTTTGTATAAAAATGGGATTTGAATAATCAGGAGTAAGTTTAACAAATGGCTCAAAAAAATCTTTTTCGCTTAAGTCTCGATATTTCAAATGCTCTTGCTGAATCTTGCTTGTAGCATACTCATAAATTCTATTGCTATGCGTTTCGCAGTAGCTTTTTAGCACTTTTATATTGCTATTTAATGCGGTTGCCTTTCGCATAAATGTGTGTCGCAAACTATCACTTGTTAAAATTACGATTTGTTTCATTTTTTACCTTTTTGTTTTATGAGTAATAGAATCTGTTACTTTTCGTAATCTTATTTTTTTATGCAGCTTAGATTCTATACATTGCGTTAAATGTGTGTTTAATAAGCTAGATTCTATTGAAAAATTATGATTTTTTTATATTTATATGTGAAAAATTATGATTTTTTTATATTTATATGTGAAAAATTATCACAATATAATATTTATTGCAAATAAAATCTAAATTTTAAGAAAACTTTAAGAAATATTGCAATATAGTAGTAATACTTTAATCATAAATAAAGGAGAAAAAATGAGAATTTCAAAATGGTTAATGAATGGTTTGGCTTTGTGTGCTATTAGCACTCCGCTTAGTGCTTTGGAAGTGTATAACAACGAGGAAAAAGGGGCTAAGGTAGAAGTATATGGAAATATCCGTGGATATATCATGGAAGGTGCTGCGTATCGAAGTCGAAGTATAACTACTGGTGATAATGACACTGGTATAGGTGCTGTTACAAATAGAAACTGGAGTACAGGCTGGAATATGGGGTTGCAAACAAATTCAAGACTTGGAGCTAAATTTACTATCGGTAAGTTTTTAGGGCATATTGAGTTAGGTTTGCAAGAGCCTGGAATCTTAGGCAGTAATAATGATGTAGGCTTTCGTTTAATGTATGGTCAATATACTTTTGGTGATTATGGTAAAGTTACTTTTGGAAAGACAAATACACCTACGGTTGTTACAGGATTTGTGAATGATGTAATGGCTACCGATAATGGTGCGTGGGGATTTGGTGCGTTGCCTATTTCTGTGCGTAAGTTTCAGCTACAATATTCTATCTTTGGTGCAACTATAGCATTAATTGAAGATAACCCAGGGGAATTAACCAAAGTTCTAGCATCTGTAAATACCACTGGGAATCTAAGAAGAAATCTAATGCCTAGAATAGCCCTAGCATACGATTATAAAGGCGGAAGTCTTGAGGCTAAGGCTGGATTATCATATCGATACATTAACGCCACAGTGGCAAATGGTAGCGGAACAAACTCTTTTCATATCCTAGCAGCTGGAAAATATCATCTTTTAAATAAAAAATTGTATATATCAGCTATTGCTCACTATGGCTATAATGCTAATGAAGAACGTGTAGTGGGATATATGGGTGGATATAATCACGCAGCTATAAATAGCTATACTAATCTTGCATTATTTTCAAATATAAATGTTATAGGTGTGTATGCAGAAGGTGGATATGCCTTAAATGACAAAATATCTCTTAGAGTAGGAGCTGGATTTCAAACCGCTTTTGACAAATACAATACAGCTAATAACGCACAAACAATATCAACAAACATAACAAGCTATATGGTAATGGCTAACCTACCTGTAAAAGTAAATCAATACATAACTTTAACACCACATATAGGATATTATGGCACAGGTGTATCTAATAATGTTTCTGTTAATGCAAATAACACAAGCACAGATACACCACTATCGCTAGGTGGGTTTGCAGCATTAGTTAGAGCAGAGTTTAATTTTTAGGGTTCAAGATTCTATAATTTCTTTAGAATTTTATCTATATATAGAATCTCTAAAATCTATATACAATTTCGACCTGCCAACCATAAGGAAAACTTTTATTTATGGCATTATACATATTTAATGAAGTAGTATCTACGCTACTTGCTATACTAATATCATAGTAAAATAAATATGTAAAAAATCCTCCTAAAGTAATATTAGAAAAATTATATTCTAACCCAATCTTAGAGCCAAAAAAATATATAGCCGTTATATCTGTATTTAACGGCATGTAAGGATATATTGATGTATCATTTACTTCACTATATTTTTCTGGCACCAATATATTTAGTATTAATCCTATCTTAAAGGCAAGTCCCACATTATTACCGAAAGGAAAATAATACCCCGTAAGCTGTTCTAGATATAATGAGTAATCATAATCGCTTGTTAGTACATTCGCTCCAAAACCAAGTCTTGTATCACTAAGAAAATGTAGAGTGTGTCCAATATACTGATAAGAGCCAAAAATACTTACAGAACCCATATTTACATTAGTTTTTATATTTGCATTTCTATATGGATAACTTGTTTCTTTTACATCCCATACGCCACTTGCCTGCAATATATCAAATGCAATGCCAATACCAAATGTAGCTCCAAGCATAACATTATGTTTTATTGTTTTAGAATCTTGTGGCATATTATTATCACTAAATTCTTTATTTGTTGTAGGTATAGCGGCATAACACATATTAATAAGGCATAATAAAATAATTTTTTTCACTATAAACCTTCTATTATCAGTCATTTCGCTATCACGTCTTAAACTTCGATATGGAATCTTCTAGCATTTGTGCCTTTTGCGTCATATCATTTACGACATTTTGTATGTTGTGTCCTACATTTTGGTTGCTTGAGCTAAAGCGTGTGATTGTTTCCATCATCTTATTTAAATCTTTTATGTGATGTGCGATGGCATTGCTTATTTCTTGCAAAGACAACGAATTATCCTTTGTAACCTGCAATTTTTGCTTTGTGTTATTTGCATGTTCGATTAGCGGGGCGGTTTTGTCGGTTATTTCGTGCATTTTTGTCGTTACATTTGATATGGTTTGCTGCACGTCAGCGACACTTTGAGTTACTAGATTCACATTTGAGCCGATTTCTTCTAAAGACTTTTGCGTTCGTTGGGCTAATTGCTTTACTTGGTCGGCTACTACGGCGAAACTCCTGCCATACTCCCCAGCTCTTGCGGCTTCTATTGCTGCATTTAGCGCTAACACATTTGTTTGCTCGCTAATATCTTTGATTAATGCCAAAATCGAGCGGATATTATTCGCATTTTCACTCAAATGGTCCATATTTGTGATGACTTGCTCTTGCTCGCTAGCAGATTCTGTGATTAGATTTATAGAATCTTGCAAATTCCCCACAAATTCATCTAAGATATTTCCCGTTTCTGTAATGTCATTAATTGTCTGCTGTGTCGTGCTTTCCACCACATTTATTTGATTATCAATATCTTGGGTAAGTGTGCTAACCTTATCCACGACTACAAATTGCTCATCGCTATTTTTACTTAGAATCTGTGCTATTTCATTTAGCTGCAGACAAGTTAGCGTATTTTCTTCACTCACGCCTTTGCTTAGGGCGATTGTATTTTGTATTGTTTCGATAAATTTATTGACATAAAGGGACGTTGTGCCGATTTCATCTTGGCTTTTTATTTTTATACGTTTTGTTAAATCGCCACTGCCGCCCTCTGTCAGCTCTTGCGCCATCCCTTTTAGTTGATTTAGCGGTGTAACTAGCTCTTTATTAAAGAAAAAGTAAAGGGCGACAAGGGCAAGGATGCTTGCAATCACCATAGTAATTAGCAAATAATGCTGCGTTTCATCAATTTGGTCATAAGTGCTAGCAAGCGAAATCTTTAGCTCTAAGACGCCTAAAACATCATCTGGCTTGGCATTTGCGTGGCATTGCATACAAGTCTCATTTGCAATCAAAGGCTTATGCAGCACAAAGCCCTCTATTGACTTATCCTCCACAATACTAGCCTGTTTAGATTCAAAGATTCTAATAATATCAGCGCGTGTAGTCTGCTTTTCATCAGGGCTATAAATCTCATTTACAATATTGCTACGAAAAATGCTAACGCCCTGCACGCCCTCAATCTCGCCTGCTTGCTTTAGCCCAGCATCCATTATCTCTCTATCGCCAAAGTTCATCGACATTCGCACGGTTTGGAATATAGAATCTCCTAGCATATTTGCAATGCTTATGCCCTCTTTTTGCGCGACCTTGTCATAGCCATTTGAGATAATCACATACAGCCCACTAAAGCCAAAGATAATGAAAATAAAAAGCGTAAATAACACCTTAGCCCTAAAAGTCTTTAACATACACTACCTTTTACATTTTTGTGATTGTATATTATACTAGAATCTAGCTTTTTAGTTTATATTTTTTAATTTAGAATCTTGTAAGGGAAAATGCAAAATAGATTCCAAAGTTTATAAATTTTTATAATTTAAATCTTAAAGACTTATAAGTTTTGTTTTATATTGTGCTTTACATTTATTGAATTTTCTTAAATTTTATCATTTTTTTCTCAAAATTAAACTTTCTTTAAAAAAGAAAAGGATAAAATAAAGGTTTAGCAAAATATGCAATTTTGACCCATAAGATTCTATAATCTTAGAATCTAAAAGCAAATTAGATTCTATAAACTTAGAACTAAGCAGAATCTTAAGAGTAAAAATGTAGAAAAAGGCGAGTTTTTTTAGGAAAATTTTCGCATTTTTAGCATTTTGTCATACTTTTTGCTAGTAGATTCTAATATTGTTGTTTTGCGAGATTTCACTTTAAAGGGAGAGAGTATGTTATTAGCTTGGGATGATAAGTATAGTGTGAATAATTACCTGATTGATGAGCAGCATAAGAAGCTTTTTGAGCTGGCAAATATGGCTGATAATATGATAGGCAAGCAGACGAACCCAACTGAGATTAAGAAAATGTTGGCGGCGCTTTTTGAGTATATGCGGACGCATTTTAGCGATGAGGAGGAGTATATGCGTAGCATTCAATACCCGATGCTTGAGAGCCATCAAGAAAAGCACAAGCACATCGTTAGCGAAATGACAAACCTTGTGAAAAATATGGGCTATGATTTTAAGCAAAAGCTTGTGATTATCATGGAGCAGTGGCTGCTAAATCACATTTTGAAAGATGATATGGGCTATGCGCGATATGTCGAGGAGATGAACCAGGAGCGGGCAAAAGCCGCTGCGAGTGCGAAAAAGGATGACGCCCCGACAAATACGCAGCATAATGATATGCTAAAAAAGGCGGTTATGGAGCCAAAGCAAAAGCAAGCCCCAGCAAAGCAAAAGCAAAAAATGCACATGTATACCTGCCTGTGCGGGAAAACATACAATATCGCTCCTGAAATCCACGCTAAGATTCAAGCAGGCGAGGGTGTGAAATGCCCTGACTGCACGACTTTTATTAAGTATATTACGGATATTGAGGCGTAGGTTTGTGTGGGTTAGAATCTAGATTCAAAGTTATCAAGAAAAATCTATTTTTGGTATATCCTAGCGCATTTTAGGGAGTGTTATGCCCTTTTGATATTGATATTTCCCGCTTTTATCTTTGTAGCTTTGCTCGCACACGCTATCGCCGCTAAAGAAAAGCACTTGAGCTATGCCCTCGTTTGAGTAAATCTTAGCTGGAAGTGGCGTGGTATTTGAGATTTCAATAGTTATATGCCCCTCAAACTCTGGCTCAAAAGGCGTCACATTCACAATAATGCCACACCTAGCATACGTGCTTTTGCCTAGACAAATACAAAGCACATCACGCGGTATGCGAAAATACTCAATGGTGCGCGCCAACGCAAAAGAGTTCGGCGGGACAATGCAGTAGCCAGTATCGCTAGTATCGACCTGCACGACATTTTTCTCATCAAATTTCTTAGGGTCGACAAGCGTGGCGCCGATATTTGTGAATATCATAAACTCATTTCCCACGCGAATATCATAGCCATAACTTGACAAGCCAAAGCTAACCACGCCTTTAGCTATTTGGCTATCCACAAAAGGCTCAATCATCCCGTGCTGCACGCTATTTTCTCGTATCCAAGTATCACTTTTTAAGCCCATTTTTTCTCCTTTTTAGAATCTATATTGTAGCTAAGATTCTATGAGATTTATTTCATCTTGGGTTAAGTTGTAGAGTTGGTAGATTAGTTGGTCTAGTTTAGATTCTAAAGAATTTATAGAATCTTGTTTAGATTCTAAGTGCAATATTATTTATACACATCTTTTCTATGAGCGATTTTTACAACATATATGATTTTTTCACTATCTTGCAAGTCACAGATTATACGATAACTGCCAACTCTATATCGCAAAACCACTTAGATTATTTACTAAAGCTTTGCCTTTACTGCGTGGATTTTCAAGCTTTTCTAACTCTAAAATAAAAGATTTTATACTTTTTTGGGTATTAGAATCTAGCTTTTTAAACTGCTTTTGGGCGTCTTTGTCAAATAAAATTTCATAAGCCATTAAATACCCATTTGCTTAAATAATTCACTTGATTTTACGCACTCATTTTTGTTGCGATTATTTCTAGCATTTAGGGCATTTTTGTAGTCTTGCATATCTTGTAAATATTCTTGCAAATATTCTAAAACAGCCTCTTTAGCGACATCTTCACTGCTTTTATTTTGCTCTTTTGCAATGTGTGACAATTGCTCTCTTGCTTCCTTTGATAGATTTAGTGTCATATTATTTCCTTTATAGAATTCTTTTATTGTGTATTTTATCTATGATTCTATGAGATTTATTTCATCTGTGGTTAAGTTGTAGAGTTGGTAGATTAGTTGGTCTAGGTTAGATTCTAAAGAATTTATATCTATATTAGAATCTTTTTTAGATTCTAAAGAATTTGTGTTGTTTATAGAATCTTTGAGTTTAGATTCTAAGGATTTTGTGGGGTTTATGGAATCTAAATTTTTGTCATTGAGAGATTTAAATTCGTTAGAATTTAAATCGTGGCAATCTACTTTGTCGTTATTATGGATTGCTTCGGCTTCGCCTCGCAATGACGCTTCGTTTTGTGGATTGCTTCGTTTCACTCGCAATGACGAATTAGATTTTAGAATCTTATCTACTAATGTGATTATTTTTTGGGCTAGGGTGGGGTTTGATTCTATTTTTGGTATGGGGATTGTTTCTAAAAATTGTTTGCTCATAGTTAAGGCACTCGCCCCTAATGTAGAACATACATAATTTAAATACCAAAGTGATAATTTTGAATTTAAGATTCCTAAAATATATTTTAGATTTCCCCCGCAAATCATAAAGCAGGTTTTATCTAAAAAATATCCTTTGTTGTCAAATATGAAATTTACGCCACGTGTCGTTTCTGGATACACGATTTTCCCTTCGTATTCTAGTGTTGGGATTTTTAAGTCGTTGCAGAATCTAAAGGCGTCTTTTATTTGCATTTCAAAATTATTTAATAAAAGTTTGACTAAATTTAGTGATTTAGATTCTATTGCAATTATTAGAATCTGGGCTATTAGGAGAGAGAGAGAGAGAGAGTGATTTGGTCTATTTCATCTTTATTTAAATCATAAAGTTTATAGATTATAGAATCTAGTTTAGATTCTAAAGCCCCTGTATTTTGATTTTGCTTTTTAGATTCTAAGATTTCATTTACAATATCTGTGATTTGCTTTTCTTGCTTTGCGTTTATTTTTGGTATGGGTAGGTTTTCTAAAAATGCCTTTTTATATCGAAACGCAGAGCCTAAGCCGCCGCCTGCATAAAAAGTCTTAAAGGCAAAAGTGACAATTTTGGAATTTAAGATTCCAAGTAAGTAACGCAAATTTTCGCCGCTTAAAATAAAGCTAGTGGCTTCGGCGTAAAAATGACCGAATTTAAAGTCTCCATTGTCTAAATAAAATTGTGGTTCTTTTTGGACGATTTCGCTATATACGATTTTTTCTTTATCAAAAAGCGGTAAGTATGCGCAATTTCTAAGGTTATATGGTGTGTTTCCTTTGTCGCTTCGCTTCGCTATTTGTGGATAGAATCTATCTAAGTGATTTTTTAGTGCTGGATATTCATTTATATCTATCGGCGGGGGTTTTTTGTTAGAATCTAGCTTGTAGCCATTATGCGTATTTATCACCCACAAATTATCCCACTGATAGCTATATCGCTTTATATCGCGACCGCGCAAAATGGGCTTTATTAGTAGCTTTGTTCGTTTATATTCATTTAAAAGTATGTGATTTTTGTCATTGCGAGATTTAGATTCTATATTTTTGTCATTGCGAGAATCTGCGTTAGCAGATTCGTGGCAATCCACTTTGTTGTCTTGTGGATTGCTTCGTTCGCTGTCGCTCACTCGCAATGACGGAAAAGTATTTGTAGTAACAGGTAAAAGGCTTTTTTGTGTATTATCACATTGCTTAAGGATAGAATCTCGCGTAGCTGTAGTGATGATAAAGGCGGGGTTATAGCCTGTTTTGATTCCATAATTGATAGAAATATCCCATTCTTTTAAGGGGACGCCTTTGCTTTCTATCTTTGCTTTTAAGGCGTGGATAGCAGGGGGAGCGAATATAAAAGCCTTGCTACTTAGGGTATTTGTCTTTAAAATCATTTCGTTTAAATACTCGCTTAGATTCAAATGCAGTTTTGTTTCTAAGTCTTTTAGCTTTGTGTTTAAATCGTTTATATCTTTTGGCTGGCGATAGATAAAGGTTTTATTGTTATCGTCATTGCGAGAATCTGCGTTAGCAGATTCGTGGCAATCTATGTTTGTATTTGTAGATTCTATGGATTGCTTCGCTGACGCTCGCAATGACGATTTGGCGTTTTTATGGATTGCTTCGGCTTTTTCAAAGCCTCGCAATGACGATTCGCTTTTGGATTCTATAGAATCTTTGTTGTCTTTTGAGTTGGTAGAATCTATAGAATCTTTTTTATCTATTCCCACCCTGCCACCCTTTGAAGCGGTAGATTCTATGGATTGCTTCGCTGTCGCTCGCAATGACGATTCGCTTGGTTTTTTATAACTTAAAATGCCTACATCCACGGTGGCAGCGTCAAATACCTTTATACCATTTAGCTCTGTATAGCTTAGAATCTGCGTTTGGTTTAGTAAAAAGGCTCTTAGATTCTCACCATAATTTGCACGGCAAAACTTATTACTTGTAATCATAGAAAAGATTCCATTTGGCTTTAGTAGATTAAATCCTAGCTCAAAAAAGTATGTGAAAATATCACTCGTGCTGTTATAAATCGCATATTTGCTTAGGGCGTCTTTTAAATGCCTTATTTTTTCTTGTCTTATATATGGTGGATTTCCTATAATTATATCAAAGCCTTCAAAGTCGCCTTTAGAATCTAGCACTTCAGGAAAGCAAAATCGCCATTCAAGTGCATCTTTATACATTTCACCGCTTTCTATAGAATCTAGCTTCTTTCGCTCTAGTGTGATTTTACCAAAGGATATTGCGGCGGCTTCTTGCTCTTGCTCGTTTAGGGTTGGATTGCCAAAAAGATTTGCTGCGTGGATTTGCAAACCATCAAGCAAACTTCTATTATCAAGCATAAAAGTGCCAAAACTTTTAATGTGTGCGTCTATTAAAGATTCTAACTTTTCTTTTTGCTTTGGATTTTTAAGCGTTATGGTAAAGCTTTGCTGAATCTTTTTTATTTGAGATTCTAAGTCGGCTTTATTTATGGGCGTTTGTCGCAGTGTATTTCCTGTTTTGTATTCTGTGACTAAGGCTTTGTAGGTTTTGATTTGCTCATTTATATTTCTTATATGTTTTAGTGAATCTTGCATATTAAAGCGATGTATTAAACTATTCCCACATTTGATATTTATATCAATATTTGGTAGGGTATTTAGATTGTGATATTTTTGTGTATTAGATTCTAAATAATAGCTGTTTTTAAGTAGCTCTATCCATAATCGCAAACGCGATATTTCACATGAATTATTATTTATATCCACACCAAAAAGGTTATTTTCAATGATGTTTTGTTTTAGATGAAATAGCTCTTTTTGCAAGTTTTGCATTTGAGATTCATTTAAGATTCTATCATTTTGTGGTTTTTCATAAATGAAATTTTTACCTGTGGTTTTATCAATTATTTGCAATGTATCGTTATTTAGAAATACTAATGCGTTATTTAGGCAAAGTCCTAATTTAAAATAAATATTTATCATTTCATTTAGCATACTTACTAAAAAGTGCGCACTTCCTACGCTTGGGTCGCAAATCTTAATAGATTCTAGAATCTTTTTGTATTCATTCTTAAGCGTGATTCTATCATCGCTATCATCTAGCTTATCTTTTAAGGCATCTTTCAAGTTAGCAAAATCTTTTGCTTTAAATTTATATTCATTAGTAAATCTTTCTATCACAATAGATTCCAAAGCTTCCCTACACATAAAGCTAGTAATAAAGCTAGGCGTATAAAAGCTGCCATCTTCATAACCATTTAGCTTTTCAAATATCAGTCCTAAAGCACTAGAGCTAATCAAATCTTTATTATCCGGCATAAGCCCATCTTTAGTCATAATCTCAATGCCAAAATCAAATGAATCTAAGAAAGTGAAAAGATATTCTAAGAAATTAACTTCACCACTTTTAGCCTTTGCATTTTTATCCTTTACCTGCGTGGCGTGGTAATAATCTAGCTTTAAATTATCCTTAAGATTAGAAATATCAAGTGAATTAGATTCTATATCGCTTTTTTGAAAAAGGCTTGAGTTTAGATATGGTAAGTATTGAAATTTCGCTTTTAAATCATCTCGGTTTTCATAGTTTTTTGCAAGGCATTTAAAGAATAGCTCGCTAAAATCTTTAAAATTTGTAATTTTTTGTAGGTTTAAAAAGGCTAGTTTATAGTCTTTATTGAAATTTATTAGATTTGTTTCGACAAGTTTTAGAAATAAGATTCGGTTAAGCCAAAGGATTATAAGGGCTATTACATCTTTTAAATCGTGTGGTTTGTTAGAATCTATTAGGCTAGATTCTATATTATAATAAAGTGTGCCTTTTTTATTTTCGCTCTCTTTGCTTTTTACTATTTTTGTTATGCCTTCTTCTTCCTTTTCGCTAAGTCCTAAGATATAAAGCAATTCGTTATAGAATCTTACATTTAAAATATTTGCATCATTTGGATTAAATGTATCGCATAGGAATTGCTCATTGAAGATTCTATAAAGTTGTTTGTAGTTTGGGATATTTTTAGAATCTGTTTGTGGTCTGTCGTTTTTAAAGTTGGGTGGTAGGGCGTTTTCAAAATGGGGTGGTCGGGTGGGCATTTGGGAATTATTTAAAGGTGGCAGGGCGTTTTTAGAATCTAGATTCTGTAAATGGGATGGTTCTTTGGGTGGCTGGGCGTTTTCAAAATGGGGTGGCAGGGTGGGCGATAGGCTTTTAGAATCTAGATTCTGTAATTTATTAGAATCTACACTCACAAAAATCGCATTAATTTGCGGCTGGCTAAGTAAATCATTCTTATTTTTTATAGAATCTAAATAAGATTTAGAATCTAAAATCGCCTTGCACTCACTATAAAATTTATCTGTATTAATGCTTAGATTGCCCTTGCAACGCTCTTTTAGATTTTTAAAACATTTGTTATCAAAAAATAAAGATTCAAAATTATTTATATCATTATTGTATCTATCAGCAGGAAATCCATTAAAAATATAAAAATCATAAAAATTTGTAATCACTACAAATCGCGGCATTTCCCCTTTAAATCGCGCGATAAAATAATACAAAATCGCTTCATGCAGCGCCTTGCAATTCACATTTTTTTCACTAAACATTTCGTTTTTATTTTCAAACTTTTTGGCTTCAAAAATGGCTTTCAAGGATTTGTTAGAATCTTTGCTTTTAGTGTTTTCTATGCTTGAAGTGTTAGAATCTAAATACACGCTTAAATCAATCTCGCTATTGCCCTTTAGTTTATCGCCAGATTCTACATTTAAGCCGCAATTTTTCAAAAAAGGCTGCAAGATATTTGAGATAATGGAGCGTTCATTTTGGCTTTGTGAATTATGCAAATTGTGGATATATTTATCAAGGCGGCGTTTAAACGTTTCATATTCATTCTCATTAATCAAACTTTTTTGATAAAAAGGACTTAAGCTCTCCCCAGCAGTAAGTAAATTTACCCGCAACTTCTCCACCATATTTACACTATCCGCACTCATCTTTCCCACGCCCTTTAAATCATAGAATCTAAAAGCAAAATTATACTTAAAATGTTAGAATCTACTTATGAAATCCTTTATATTAACTAGGTTTCACAAACTTAAGGCATAATTTTTCTTAGATTCTATAATTTTAAGGACACAAAATGAAAATCACAACATTAAAGCCATTTAATGCAAAAGAATTAGAGCAAATCGGGCTAGAGTGGCACACAGACCCTGATAATACGCAGTATATTAGCAATGAGCTGGTGCATATTAGCGAGAGCGAGGCGGAGGCGTATTATGAGGCGTGTAACGAGCTTTATGATATGTATGTGGAGGCGGCGCAACACGTAATTGACAATAATCTTTTTTATGATTTAGACATACCAAATAGCCTTGTGGATATGATTGTGGATAGCTTTGAGAATGATGTGAATTGGCACATTTATGGGCGTTTTGACCTTGCGGGTGGGCTTGATGGGACGCCTATTAAGCTGCTTGAGTTTAACGCGGATACGCCTACGATGCTTTATGAGAGCGCTGCTGTGCAGTGGGCGTTACTTAAGGCAAATGGCTTTGATGAAAATAAGCAGTTTAACAACATTTATGACGCAATTAGTGAGAATTTTAAGCGGCTAATTACCTTGAGTGATGATGTTAGCGACTTTGAGGAGAAGTATCAGGGCTGGAAAGTGCTATTTTCTAGCATTCGCGGTAGTAGCGAGGAGGAACGCACGGTGCGGTTTTTGCAAGATATGGCAAATAATGCAGGGCTAATTACGAACTTTTGCTATGTGGATGAGACAAATCTTAGCCCAACAGATGGCGTATTTTATAACGATGAAAATTACGAATTTTGGTTTAAATTTATCCCATGGGAAAATATCGCTATTGATGAGCCTGAACTAGCCCTCATTTTGCAAGATATAATGAGAAATGAAAAGGCGATATTGCTTAATCCAGCTTATACTGCGTTGTTTCAAAGTAAGCGGATTCTAAAAATCTTGTGGGATTTATACCCAAATCATCCGCTGTTATTAGAATCTAGTTACGAGCCGCTAAATAAAAAGCAGGTGCAGAAACGCTCCTTTGGTAGAGAGGGCGCAAATGTGGCGATACTAGATGCGCAAGGTCGCCCTATCAATAGCAAAGAGGGCGAATATGGCAATCACAAAGCCGTTTTCCAAGAATTTTACCCGCTAAACTCAAACAATGGCAGCTTTTATCAAGCAAATGTCTTTTTTGCGTATGAATCTTGCGGCTTAGGCTTTCGCAAAGGCGGGGAAATCATGGACAACTATTCAAAATTTGTTAGTCATATAATTGATTAGGTTGTGTTAGTATATAGAATCTAATTGTAAGGTTTAAAAAATTCTAATGGTATTAAATTATTTGCTTTATTAATATTAAGATATAATTTTGTCAAAATAAGGATTAAAAGAATATGCTAATAAATACTAAAAAAGAGCTTATAAAAGAGATTAAAAATTTATTAAAGCCAAATAATGGATATTTAATAAATAAAATTGATTTTATTTGTCCAAATTTTAATGAAAAATTTACCAAAATAGCTTTTAAACCAAAAAATTTAGGACAAGAAATTTATAAGCAATTATTATCTATAAACAATATCAAACAAACACATATAACAATACATTCTTTTGATGAACTTATTGAAGAGCAAATATTTAAGGGGAAGTATAGGCAATACACAAATCATAAAATTAATATCATACGATATTACAACAAAGATAATGATATTATGAATATCTTTACGGAGCAAATTAGAAAATCTGCAGGACTTACCAAAAAGTATGATAGTTTAGCTGATATGCTAGACGACATTAAAGATATAAAACAATTATCCCTGCAACCTTTCAAAGAAACAATTATTAAACATATTGAAAATATCATAAATGAATCTATTTTGTTTAATGATATTATCAAAGATGGTGATAAAGTAGAGTTAGCAAGAATAATAGATACACTAGAAAACTATATAAAACAAGCCATACAAGATAAAGATAATGAAAATTTAAAAAATATTATAAAAACAATATGTGGTGTTGTTTTGGTATTTATTACAGGTGGAAGTGCGAGTATTGTGCTACTAGGATTATCTGCTAGCTTACTTGCATCACTACTAGATTATCAAATACTTCAAGATAAAAAATATCAATATATAAAAAATCCAATTATAGAGTTTTTATCCACAGAGTTAGCTATGTATATACAGCTCACAAATACTAGGCTGCTATCTTGTATACTTATTGTAGAAAGCACAATGGAAAATGACAATAATTCTAAAATAGAATTTATAGATTTATCTGGATTTAACCTTAATATAGATGATACATTATTGTCTTGCTCTCAAAACATTGCCCTTAAAGGAGAATTTATATACAACAAAGAGAATAAAATAGATATACTCAAGTTATTACAACAATATTATATATCTATACCACCTATGATAAAAAGTAGTGCCTTTGAAACTAAAGCATTAAATATATACAAACAACAAAATAAACAAAAAGAGCGAGATATTAAAAAACATTTATTGCTTGATAGTATTATAGAAGAAACTAAAAGGCTAAATCACCTTGTTTATATAGAATCTCCGCATTTTAATTCTGCCTTATTAGCTGAAATCTTTAATAACAAAAACACGCAATATCCTAATAATCACATAACAAAAATGGCAAAAAACTATCTCTTAATCACAAATGCCCCAAGCAAGTATAACGCAAAACTTACAGAAACAATCACAAAAACTATCACAAACAATAAAATCAAAGATGATATAAACAATCACGAAAAACAACATATCATAATAAACTATCAAAACAAACAATCAAGCTACAACACAAAAAGAGATTATAGCACTTATAGGATAGAAGTAGAAAAAAAGGATGATGAGCCTTATTTACTCCAACTTTCAGCATTTGTAAGAGTAGATGATAAAAAAGTAAAAAACGCACTTGTTGATAGCAAAGAGCATAAACAAATACAACAAGAATTAGACGAAATAAACAAAGAATTGAGTAAGGGTGATATGGGATATACACCAAGTAGCGTAGAGTTTAATTTACTAAGTGAAAGACGCTCAATAAAGGAAAATTTAGATTTTCTAAAAAATAGCTATGGCTTAGACTATATAGAATCTTTTTTTAAATCCCCAAAAGAAATGCAAGATATTATTACTAATGAAGAGCAGATAGCTAAAGACTATCTTAATCAATTACAAAATTTTCATAATGGTAATAAAAAATTAGATAAATCTTTACTATCAATCTTTACTCTTTTTTATGGTTTGTATATATTTAAAATAAATTTTCTAAGTTTTAAATTAGAAAGTGATATAAAAGATTCAAAATTGTCTAACTCTAAATATCTTAATATTTCTTGCCTAAAAAAAACGTGGAAATTTGATATACCCTATTCACAATCAAATCATAATGTTACAATAGCAGAAGAATTACAAAGTAAATTGTTACATACTACATTAACACAAAACATAAATCTTAGCCAAGATTTTATAGATTATATTAAAGAGTTTATGAATACTTATATTAATGAAGATGCAAAAATACTTGATAAAGAAATACAAAAAGATATGGGAGTTGATTTTGATAAAGAGATAAAATTACAAGAAGCACAAATTAAAAATTATGGTGAAAAATATGTTGATATTATACACAAAGAGCGAACCAAAGAAATATTTTATACTTCAATGTTAAAAATATTAGGAGCGATATGCCCATTTATAAACTTTACACATGAAAATATGATTGATGCCACAAAGCATTGTATTGCTATTTTTATTCAAATCATAACAAATAAGGGCTTTAATCCATTGTATCAAACATTACTAACAGAAATAGGGATATTTTCACTTTTTTTATACCCTACAAGCATACGTGTGCATATTGGAATTAATAGTGATGTTAAAAATATATCAAAAGCTTTGGATAGCAATATAACTTATATAGATAAAATAAAAGCAAAACTAACAGAGCTATCAAATCTAAAAAATAAAGAGTCTTTGCAAAATTTCTTTAGAGGTTTTGCACAAGTAGAACTAAGGCACACTAAGGCACAACTAGCACACTTTGAAGCAAAAACTGCCTTTATACTTGATACCATTGATAGTAATGTAAAACATTTAGAGCTTAAAGCTATAAAAGAAAAACTTATAAATACTATGACTTCTACTTATGATAAAAGACTTGTTAAAAAGATTTGCTTTACTTATAGTGGCGGTAAGCCACAATCTTATCTTTTAGGTGAAATTCAAGCGCGAGAAATTTTCTTTCAAGCAAAGCAATTTTATACTAATAAATTTATATATTCATTCAAATTAAATCTTGTTGCCGTAGCTATAGATATAGGATTAGATATTATTTTAGAACAATATTTCAGCACACATTATGAAGCCTATAAAAGAGAATATGATAGTATGATACACAAGCGATATACATTTTATTATGATTTACCATATGCGGTAAAAAGAAATGAAAAAGTAAAAGAAAAAGAAAGGCATTTTACTTACTACCCTATGCTTATAAATTCTAAGTTTATATCTTTTGATATGAAATCTATGATATATGGCACAGAGCTTTGCACAGGTGGGCTTACTCATCACATAGGCTTAGCTTATCATCTTAAACAAAATAGACCTTATGATAAAATTATGGAATTTACAATTCGCAAACTCCTAAGCTATATAATCATTGATGAAAAAAGAGGAGCAAAAGACATAAATGATATAGAGCTAGATATAGATAAGCAAATACCAGATTATACCTGGTTTAATCATAAGGATATTAGCAGCAATGGCGATATTATAGACAAAGAGCCAAATATAAGCATAGATAATATACTTAAATATCAAGTGCCAAAAAGTGATGACCCAGATAGTCTTTATATGCATTTCAAAGCTTTAGAAGAAGATGGCAAAAAATCAGCTATTGATTCTTATAATGAAGTCTTGACTATTTTAAATGATTACAAAGACTATTACTTTACTCACACAAGAAAGTTTAATAACAAAGGTGTAATGCTAAGCTATAAAGATGATAAAAACAAAGCAAGGAGACTTTTAGAATGTTTAAATACCATAGGACAAAATAATATTAGGGCGTTGTATGTGGGAACAAGCACTTACAGCAAAGGCAAAAAACGCCCCAAACTCATAGGCAGACTAGCTACCACGATAATCATGGAAGATGGGCTATGGCTAGGATAGAATACAAAATACAAGGATAATGGATATGTGGCTATCAAGTAGCGATAAAGACAATGATAAAGTAATGAAAACAACGCAAGATATGTTTAATAATAATATAGGATTAGATTCTCATGGCAATGTGATTTTAAAGGATTATAGTTTTGATTTTACGACAATTTTTGATAATGAAGTTAAAAAGATTCCAATCACAGATAAAGAATTTTTAAAACAAGATGCTCTAAGAGCTACAAAATTGTTAAATGAGACAAACAAAATCATACAATCTTCCCCTTACGCCAACTACAAACCAAACTATCTAGACCCAAACTACCATACAGGACAACAATCTAATCTATTAAAATTTAAAGAAATACAAAAACTTTATTATAAAGACCCAGTAAAAGGAACAATAGCTCCATGGACTAAGAAAGAAAAAGCATATTATGAATCTTTAAAGACAAAAAAAGAAAGATATAAATATCTTGTTATTAGAAGTGGCTTAAGAAGTGCAGTAATAGATATACCCTTTGATGCTATAGGTGGAGTAGATGAAAATGGTAGAGTGATAAATAAAGAATATGAAGAAATCTTTTATCAAGTAGATATTAATAAAGATACTCTAAAATCATATTTATTTAGGCAAGAATGGGGTATAGCAGCAGGGATACTAGGCAAACCAGAATATCTTTCAAGAGATAAATTAGGTTTTCAAGCAAGACATATACAAGCCCTAGTATTACAAATGCAACTTGATGCAACAAGCACTGATTTTATGGGACGAAAAGAATATGAAAGTTATATAGAAAATATCATAGGCAATCAACGATTAGGCTTAAGGAAAAATCCTTTACGAAAACAACAAGTTGCAGCCATTGCTAAAAAAATTAAACCAGATAAATTTGGTATGCTCCCATATATAGATGAAATCATAGGAGTAGATTGGATAATGGATTTTAGCAGAATTGATGTGCATGGTGATATAATTGAGGAGATTGATGTTTTATTGGCAAATGGATTATTAAAAGACCCTAGAGATTCAGATTCTACAAACGAAAGTAAAATAGCTTTTGCAGAAAAAGCAAACTTTTTAATAAAAAGAAGAGCTGATACTTTAGCATTAGATATTCCATACTTGCTGGACATTGAAAATCCCGAACTAGAATATGACATTATAGAACTTCATGCTAAAATCATGGCAGTAACACCCCCACAAGGCTACCCAAATGCTCCAACTTACTATATCCCTGAATATTTAGAGGGACTTTATAAAGAAGGTAAACTAGATTCTAAGCTAGACCCTAGAATCCCAGCAATATATAGAGAATCTTTCCCTGCTGAACTTCGTCAAAAAATACTAGATTATGCTAAAATACATAATATTAAAGATTAAACTCAAATACAAAGGTGTTAATTATGTTTAGGAAGTTATATAAAAAAGAAAGTGGGCTTTATATCTTTGATGAATTTTTATATCAAGATATTAGAGCAAATAGAGCATATAATGATGAAGAAGTAAAGACTTTGCCTAATAGATAAAAATTGATGATACTAATATAGCACAAAGATATGATTTTAAGAGAATTAGAGTTTAAGCAATATGGTTATTATTTTATAGATTCTCAAGGTAAAAAGCATGTTATTTTGTATGAAAGATGATTTTATTACAGAGCATGGTTTTGGCTAGGTGGTGATTAGAGTTGGCGTTTTTATTGATATACTACTAAAAAAATGGGTGGGGTTAGTATAAAAAATAAATTTATTCTAAGGGATAACAAATGGGTAAAAATAAAGAAATAATAGAAAATCTTAAGACTGTGCATATTGTGCTGATGCTAGTTATGCAAAGTTACATTATATTTATGAGAATAAATACCACTCAAATCCAAAGGAAGAATGGAAAGGAATAGATGGTATAACTTTAGGTGATAAAGATTTAAAAAGAAAGGCTCAAGACAACTTAAGCTCTTTTAAAGGAGCTTTAAGTTATGATTACACCGATGAAAAATGGGTAACATACGTTCACGAATTTCGGAGGCTAAATTTAGAGAGATTTTGTGGCATTTTTGTCTTGATATTACTAAAGAAACTGCGTTTTGAGGCGGTAAAAATCGCTAAAATTTGCAAAATTTCTAGAAATTCTCTCAATAAAATATTCAAAGAAATTCGAAAATTGATGGCAAAAGAATGCGAAAAAATTTCACAATTAAAAGGCGAAATAGAAGTGGATGAATCCTACTTTGGACCAAAAAGAGTGAAAGGCAAAAAAGGTAGAGAAGCTAGCAAAAAAACGCCCGTTTTTGTCCTTGCGGAATTTCATGGTGTGCTAAAACGCAATGGAAAGGTATATACGCAGATTGTAAAAAATTGCTCCAAAGATGAACTAATGCCGATAATAACGCAGTTTTCTACCCTTAAAGATTCTATAATCTATAGCGATACGTGGAAGTCTTATGACGCTTTAGTTGATTATGGAGCGCTAGCTCATTACAGAGTAAAACACAGCCAAAATGAGTTTGCAAATGGTAAAAATCACATCAATGGAATTGAAAATTTTTGGGGTTATGCCAAGCATCGTTTAGCAAAATTTAAAGGTATAAAAAAAGAAAATTTTTACTTGCATTTAAAAGAAACAGAAAGCGTAGCTTCTTTAGAAAACGAAGTTTCTTTAGTAATTTAGATATAATGTCAAAACGAAGTTTCTTTAGAAAAATGAAGGCAAAGATTTGTATAAAATTTTACTAAAATTGATTAGAAAATATCCGCTTAAGTTGTCTTGAGCCATATTTATTATATTTTTATTGATTATGTTTGTAGTATTTGTGTTATGGGCACTTATCAAAATTATATCTGTCATTTTGATAGCACTTAGTAATAATAGATTACAAAAACGCACAAGTATGGTTATTGGCTCTAGCTTTGTAATATCGGTATTGTTTATAGTGATTGTGGATAATATTGGCCGGGGTGGTTTGTGCCTTATTCATTTCAACCTAGCCATTACAAGTTTGAAGAAATGTATGAATTAAATGGATTGCTAGATAATAAAGAAAAATACAATAAACTTTTAGGATATTATAGTAAAAATTTGGATAATTTAGATTGGGGCAAACTAAATAAATGGTATAAGGAAAAACTAGATTTTAAAGATTATTTAAGTGATAGATATAACTATAAAATTACAATTAGAGATAAGTTTTATCCTATAATGGAAATATATTAATAGCGACATAACAACAAAGGATAATATAAAAAAAATGATACTAACATGTAGATATTATATTGATCCTACTTTTAGCAAAAATGAAGTATTTTTGCGGTACCAATAGTGATATAAGAATAGGCTATGAGCAATAAGAAACAGATAGAAAAATTAAAAGAAATGGCAGAACTAGCCTTGGGATAGTTGCGACACTTTTATCTAAATTCTAAGGTTATAGAGTGCAGAAGTTAAAAAAGATTTTATAGAATCAAATTAGGCTTTTGCTATAATATCTCAAGACATAAAATCTAAAAAATACACACTATCTTTTTACAATAGAATCTAAATAAAGGAAATAAATGTTATTTATCATAATGTTTTTGCTTATAATCTTTACTTTATCTTACCTTATATGCTGGATTGTATATAAAAAAGCCTTTAAATCACACAAAAAAGTTTCAAAGATTTTAGTGTTTATTGTTGCTGTGGGATTAATAATATTTTATTATACGCCATATTCACTTTATTTAGAGCCTAGTTTTTGGAGGTTTAAACAAATGTGTGAATTAAATAAACTTCCAGACAATAAAGAAAAATATAATAAAATCTTAAGTTATTTTGATTTGAGTTTGGATAGTTTGGATTGAAATAAGATTAGAGACAATGCTATAAAGCTACTAACAAGTAGCACTTACTATAAAACAAAAGAAATAAAATATATGACGCAAGTCGCCAATAAAAACGATAATTCATTGTGGTTTTATGGTATGCTTAGAGATTTTTCGTTAAAAAATATGGATAAAATAAAAATGAGAATATCTGGCACTTGGCATACAAATCGTTATTTATTAAGGCAACAAGGAATAGCAACTTATAGGTGGGAATGGGAAGAAGAAACTATAAGCTGTTCTAGTAGATTTTTAAGGGATAGCAATGAATAATAAAGAGCAAATTAAACGGCTAAGAGACAATGCTGAATTAGCGTGGGCAACTTATGGGTATTTTAATTTTTTGGGCAAAAGATTTATTGATAAGGATAGCTATGGAAACAAAAAAGACACTATCATCACCTGTACCGATATTTTAGACATGACCTCAAAGGATATGGGGTTAAAGATACAGGTTGGTTGTTTGATAATAAGCTTAATGGTGATATGTCTCCCAACCAAGCAAAAAGATTTTTTGAAAGATATGAATTGCTAGAACATTTTACTAAAAATAACTCAAAAGGTTTTCATGCTTGTTTATTTACACATAAAGATTCTGAACAATATACACTAGCTATTCGTGGTAGCTATGATACAAGGGATTATATAGAAGCTGATTTTTGGAATCTATTAACAAAAGGGCAAGTGCCACAAGCATACTACGAAAATATACTAAACTTCTTTATATAGAGTGCATAAGTCAATATCCACAAATAAAAGCTCAAATTCTCTCACACTTACAGGGCATTCACTAGGTGGGTATTAACTCAAACATTTGTGTTAGATTATAACAATAAAGGTAAAGGCTACTTATAAAAATATTAAAAATACTTTATATTTGCTGGGTTATATTTTGGGGCTTAGGCTGTGTCATTGGTGGTGCCATGGGACATAATGCAACTTTTTTGGGAATGCTGTATTTATTTTTTTATTAATCTTTATGCCATTATTTCCATATTTTTTTTATTTAATATATGAAAAGATAAACAAGGCTAAGAGATTATTTCTTGTTGTTGTTTTGTATTTATTGTTGTTGCTTTGTGTTATTTTATATTATTTTAGGCTCAAGACAACTTAAGCTCTTTTGTAATGGGCTTTAAGTTATGATTACACCGATGAAAAATGGGTAACATACGTTCACGAATTTCGGAGGCTAAATTTAGAGAAATTTTGTGGCATTTTTGTCTTGATATTACTAAAGAAACTACGCTTTGAGGCGGTAAAAATCGCAAAAATTTGCAAAATTTCTAGAAATTCTCTCAATAAAATATTCAAAGAAATTCGAAAATTAATGGCAAAAGAATGTGAAAAAATTTCACAATTAAAAGGTGAAATTGAAGTGGATGAATCCTACTTTGGACCAAAAAGAGTGAAAGGCAAAAAAGGTAAGGTAGAGGGGCTAGCAAAAAAACGCCTGTGTTTGTCCTTGCGGAATTTCATGGCAATTTAAAACGCAATGGAAAAGTATATACGCAGATTGTAAAAAATTGCTCTAAAGATGAGCTAATGCCGATAATAACGCAGTTTTATAGCCTTAAAGATTCTATAATTTATAGTGATACGTGGAAATCTTATGATGCTTTAGTAGATTTTGGAGCATTGGCGCATTACAGAGTGAAACACAGCGAAAATGAGTTTGCAAATGGTAAAAATCACATCAATGGAATTGAAAATTTTTGGGGTTATGCCAAGCATCGTTTAGCAAAATTTAAAGGTATAAAAAAAGAAAATTTTTACTTGCATTTAAAAGAAACAGAATTTAGATATAATACTAAAAATGAAGGTAAAGATTTGTATAAAATTTTACTAAAATTGATTAGAAAATATCCGCTTAAGTTGTCTTGAGCCTATTTTATACTATTTTTTGAGTTTCATAGCGATAGTTTTTTATTTTATCTAATAAATACTATTGTATGTATAGCAATATTTATAATAATTTATAAAAACAAAAGGCAATCAAAATGAAACAAGTAATCAACAACCTCAAAGACTATGCTGAACTTGCACAAGCAAGTTATTTTTATTTTGATTTATTAAAAGATTCTAATAATATTCCTAGGAATATTTATGAATTAGATTCCATGGGTAATAAAATTGAAGATAAAAGCTATCCAAGAGGATATAAAGAAGTAGAAATCACTATAGAACACATAGTAAGCAAAGAATATCAAGGACAAGAAGTATTGGTTAATTTAAGGCAAGATAATACTTGGCAGTCAAACTTGCTAAATGCAATAGATGATAAAACTAACTCGGATAAACTCAATGGAGAATTTGGAGAAATACAAGTAAATATAATAGTATTTAAAGGGGCAAATATGAAAAGCAATACATTCTTAATTTTATTGATAATTTATGGAGTTTTTAGTTTGTTTTTTACTTTTGGGTTTTATGGATTAATAGGAGATTTACAAAAGGCTACTCATTTTTATATAACACTCATGTTAATTCCATTATTTCCATATTCCATAATTTTTTTATTAAAAGATATAGCTCGAAACTTTGCTGTATGGAAATTAATAAGTATAATATTATTAATAATGTCTGCTTATATCTATTTTATAGATAAGTATGATTTTGCACTATTAAGATATTTATAAAGGACGATAAATGAATCATAAACAACAAATTAAAAACCTAAGAGATAATGCTGAGTTAGCTTGGGCAGCGTATGGGTATTTTGATTTATTTTTAGAATTTAAAAATACATATTTTTGGATTCTAAATTATACTTTTTTAATCTACAATATCGTTATACACGCACTTTTAAAGCTAAAAAAAGCAAGTTTAGAAAATTGTTACTAACAATTTTACTAACAACTTTGCATATTTTAAGCTATCCTTAAGATTTCAAATAACATTAAGATTTTAGCAACTAAAAATCTTAAATGAAATTATATCAAATCATTACAAAATAAAAACTTAAATGAAAATTAAATTAAGAAAATTTTAAGATAAAAGTAGAAATAAAATATTAGATTCTATTCATTCCAAAATTAGAATCTAGCAAACATTAATCTTAGAATCTATTTTTATTCTTTTGTGTGTAATCTTTAATCACAAACGCATTAAGCTTCTTAGATTCTAAATCATTGCTAGAATCTGCATTTGTCAATATAACCTTGCATTCCACTTTAAAACGAGTTTTTGCTATATTTGCTAAATCACTTAATACA
>NZ_JRMP02000007.1 GCF_000762875.2 Helicobacter saguini | reverse complement strand
TTATGTGTTAATATTACTCTAGCTTTAAATCTAACTTATCCATCATTTCTTTACTCCAGCCTTGTGGTGGATTTGCTTTAGATGGATAGATTCTAGGGTAGAATTCTACGAAAGTCTTGGTATAATATTCTAAAAATGCAAAATAATATTTACCTCTTGGAGATGGTTCATAATGATATTTACCTGTTGGTGAAGGTTCATAAAATGGTTTTATTTTGTTGTTTAATGTGTTATTGAGTATTACAATTCTGCGAAATGCAAGACCATTTTTCTTTTCTATTGGCACAATATATGGAATATAATTTAATGGCTCTATATGAAAAAAGCCATCATTGCAGTATCCCCACGATATTCCAAGACGTCTAGTATCTAAACAACAAAATTTCACCTCATCTATTAACTCTTTACTTTTAAGTATATTATTAATTATGTTATCTGTATAATCATATAATTTAGCATATTTATTTTTACCTGAAAATATAGAATCTCTATCATCAATATGACTGGCAAGATTAAATAATTGATTAGACTTTTCTGCAAATACTCCTTGATAATATACTAAAAGATACTCTTTTAAACTCCATATAAAATATGGATAAAATAATTCATCAAAGAATGGAATTATGCTTCTGTAATGTGGATTTTTATCCATAAACTCTATTACATTCAAATATCCAAATTTAGATAGTAGGCTGTCATACATAAGATAGTTTCTAAAATAAAGCCAATCTACACTATCATAAAAGTCTTTATCTGGTGGTATTATACCTATTGCTTCATAAGGCACACTATAAGTAGGATATGCTACTATACCTCCATTTGTATTTAAAGTGTTTACATAGTTTTGTATAAAAGTTGTATTGAGTGTGTGTAATTCTTTAAAATAGCTAATGATTTGCTCTTTGTTAAGAACAATAGTGCTTAATCCCCTTTTGCATTTGGTTTTAACATTTTGTGGGTAATATTTTCTATATGTTCCATAAAATTCCTCTATTAATTTTGCTCTTTTATATCCCTCATTAATCTCATCTAGCCATAATGGATTTAGTGTATCTACTTCTTTTTCTAAGATGTTATTGTCTATTCTTGTTGGTATATATTCTAGAATCGTTTTTCCTTGTTTATCTTGTATAAACATAATTTTACCTAGGAATATTCCTATTTTACGATTACTTATACGTCTATTTCCATGCGGACACCAATCATCAATGCAATTAATTTTTGTATTAATAGCTAAATAAACTTCTTTATTTTTTCTAGATTCTAATAATTTATTATGTTGTTCGTAATTTGGCACGAGCACTTTCATATCATTCTCCCATTCTATCTAGAAATAATCCTGCTATAACTCTAGCATCTCGCTCACTTGGCTGAATATAATAAAGCGGAGTATTGTCTGTGTCATCAGAATATTTCCTATCAAAGATTATTTTCTCCGTTCTTTTATCAAAACTAGAATATGCTTTATCATAAATTTCAAATATATTATCCTTTTCCTGAAAATAAATAAACATATTAAGATATATAAATTTAATAAGTGTGTTATCTTTTAATTTAGAAAAACTATCTTCCATAATATGATAAATATAAAAATGTCTATATTCATGCACAATAGAATCTAGTATAGAATTAACATCAAACATAATATTAATATATAGTTTATTAACCTTTGTTTTGTTATTAAATCTTTGATATTTTCCAGCTTTTCCTACTGTATTAAAAAATTTAATTTTTGGTCTATGTTCCATATCAATCAAAAGAACTTCGCTAATATCATTAATAAAACTTTCAATAAGAATTTTTTTATCTCTTTCTTTATAGTTTAATGGTTTATTTTTAAATAATTTATTAAAATTATCTTTATAAGTCTCTTGTTTATAATGCAGTTTATCATAAACTTGATAAATCTTATGTATAAATTCATCCCTATCTTTTTTATATTCACTACCATCTGTTACGCTATCAATAAACTTATCGTCACTTAAATCAAATCTATAAAAGATATAACATATTTTAGCTCCCTGTTGATTATATGCTTTAATGTAATTTATGATATATTTTTGGGCTTCTAATATTTTTTCTATTTCAGTATCAAATGATTTATTTTGTATATTAAGTATTTTTTCAATACTTGCTTGCAAAAACTCTAGTGCTTCCTTTACATTGCATATTGTTTCTAGTTTATTCCAAGATTCTATATTTGTAGGTAAAAGTTTATTGTATAAATCTTGTTGTTCTAAGCTTTGTTTTTCTCTTTTAGCTTCTACAACTTCATTATCATGTCCATTTCCTACTTTAAAACTCATATCTATTGATAAAAAGCACATATCTACTTTAGAATCAAATGCATCATACACAATGATTACAGCATAGTATTTTTCAAAAGTGGCTTCATTTATTCTTTTTATAGGTAGTGAAAATTCTATTTTAGTATTGCTATCAGGTTCTATATTTAGTTTTCTTGCATTATATTTACTATTATGTGCACTACCAGATTCTAATAAAGCATCATGTTGTTTTAAGCTTTCAGTATTAAAAGTATCCTTTGTAATTTCTTTTATAAAAATATCTAAATCTTTCTTACTTGATTTTTCTATAATAACCCATCTATAATGCTTAGTTGTATCTTTATGCTCTAACTCTAAATTAATATAAGTACCAGGTGCAAATGGGGCTTTAAAATCACAATGTTTGCAATTATGTATTATACCTTTACTTGCAATAGACATATTTATCCTTATTCATATTCATAAAATTCATCATCACGTTCTTTTTCCAACTCTTCTTTAGTTTTATCACAAGTAGGGCACACCATTATAATACCATGACTGGTGCCTTGAGGTCTAGGTTTAGTCCCATCATAATCGTGACCATGATATACTTTCAGTCTAATGCACTGCGATTTTGGTGTATATTGTTTCAGCATATCTTTTAAAAATATAAACATTTTTTCATCTACTCCTATACTACCTATGGAGCCAAACTCCCCTTTTTTATTAACGCTGTATAGATAAAATTCTTTTTTTATAATATCACCTTTATCGCTTGTTTCAATATTTACTATACTATTTTTACATTCTTTATCTGTGTAGATTTTAGTGTAGTATTTTCCCCAAGTTTTACCTATATTAAATGGATTTTTTTCTTTAGATTTTATATCATTTTTAGATTCTACAATATCAGCTAAGTTTATATAATAATCCCCTCGCGGAATTGCTCCATATTTAGTATGTGTGCTTTTGGTATCATAGTAGAATATTGCTTTTGGCTCTTTTTTACCTAAATATATACCAGATTCTGGTGCATTCATTTTTTTTCTATCTTCTCCTTGTGGTTGCCTGTCTTTTGGTATGCCACTTTTTGCTTCATATGTTTTTATATCGTGAACTTGTTTAAGCTGTTCAGTAAATCTTTGAAATATTCCTTTGTCTATTGTTAAAGTTGTTCTACTAAACACTAAAATGATTTTTGCTTTAAAATATATTTTTGCATATTCATTTTGATAATTATTTGGTGTATATAATTTTTTACTTACATCTTTTAACTTATTATCTTGCAGTGTTGTAGATAGATTAAATTCACTTTCTTCATATAAATCATCATCTACTAATCTAACGCTAAAATAATCAGCCCTCTCACTAGAATCTACTTCAAAAACTACAATACCTCTTGCATCAGTCACTTTATATGGATATACCTTTTTTGTATCCACATTTTTTATTTCCACTTTTCTAAGTGGCAATCTTTCGTCAGTATCATAATCTATTACTTCAAAATATAAATTCACTTTATCTCCTTTTTCTTGATTAGAATCTTTTGCTTTTGCCATTATACTTTTATTTCGTTTTAAGGACTTTGCATATTTATTCGCTTTTAATTCTAATTTCTCACGTGATTTCTCATACTCTCTTTCTAATCTATCTTCTTGCCATTCGCTAAATTTTTCACATCCATTAAATAATACTATTATCAATAAAATACATATTTTAATACTATATTTCATAATGCTATGCCTTTTATATTGACAAATTATTAAATAAAGACGCCTAGATAGATTTTTAATTTGACACTTTGCTATTTACTCAAATATAGAATCTAAAAACCCATTGATAAAGTCGCTTTCATTAAATGGCACTAAATCATCCTCTTTTTCGCCCATTCCTAAGTAAATTATGGGTAGCCGCAGCTCATGGATTATGCTTAAAATCGCGCCGCCCTTTGCCGTGCCATCCATTTTTGTCAAAATAATTCCATCAAGATTCAGGCTTTCATTGAAAATACTAGCCTGCGAAATGGCGTTGCTCCCTTGCGTGCCATCCAGCACCAAAATGCGATGAAAAGGCGCGTTATCTAGGGCTTTGGCACAAGTTTTGGAGATTTTTATTAGCTCATTTTTTAGATTGATTTGATTAGGCAGACGCCCTGCGGTATCAATTATCGCGTAGTCCATTTTGCGTGCACGCGCCGCATTTATCGTATCAAAGGCAAGTGCGCTAGGGTCAGCCGCCATTTTTGTGGTGATAATCTCAACGCCGATTTTTTCACTCCAAAGCTCTAGCTGCTCGACAGCCGCGGCACGAAATGTATCCCCAGCGCCCAAAATGACCTTTTTACCGCCATTTTTAAAGCGTTTGGCAAGTTTGGCAATGCTTGTGGTTTTACCCGCGCCATTCACACCAAAGACAAGATAGACAATCGGGCTGTGCGTAATTTCGCTGAATTTGACCTTATCATAATAGCTCTCTCCGCGAAAGAAACGCTCAAAGGCGACTTTCAGCTCGGCTCGCGTGATATTTTCACCCAAATTATCAAGCATTTTTTCGATAATATCATAGCTAATATCAGATTCTATCAATATTTCTTCTAAGGCATCTTTGCTAATTTTTTGCGTCTTTTTGCCTAGCATTTGGATGATATTTTGCGAAGTTTTTTTGAGGAAATTAAACATTTTGCACCTTAAAACTTAGAATCTTAAAAGGGAAATTGTAGCGATTTTTCTAAAAGATTGTAAAAAGATTCTATAAAGTTGTTTTTAAATATGATTTTAAACGTATGGCTTTAAGTGTTAATCTTAATTTATGCGTGAGCTTCTGCTACTTCACTAGATTCAGTAGTTTTAGAATCTTGCACCTTAGAATCTTTAGAATCACCAGGCACAATGCTAATCCCAACCTCCTCACCATCATACAAAATGCGCCCACAATGCGGACAATGCACGATTTCATCACCACGTTTTATATCAATCACATTTTTGTCGCTAAGCTTGA
The DNA here is from genome assembly GCF_000762875.2 of Helicobacter saguini. GTDB lineage: Bacteria > Campylobacterota > Campylobacteria > Campylobacterales > Helicobacteraceae > Helicobacter_A > Helicobacter_A saguini. Next base: position 112,051 of record NZ_JRMP02000007.1, on the reverse strand, counting down.
TAAAACAGCCACCACACGCATTTTTGTAAATAGGTATCACGCTAGAATTGCCCGCCCACTTGCGAATTTTCTCATAAAGCCGCAAAAGTGCGCCATCCATTTCAAGCGCCACCTTCTGCCGTTTTGCACTCACCACATCCTGCTCTTTTTTAATGCGATTAATATCGTCACTGCAGGCATCATTTATTTTTTTAATCTCAGCATCCGTCTCTTCTATTTTTTTAGTCAGCTCATCAATCTTGTTTTTTGCTTGCTCGTTTTGCTTTTCTAAGGTGTCAATTTCGTTATTAAAAGCCGTAATACGCTCCTTTAAAATATCCTCCTCCATGCCAAGATTTTTTTGCTCTTTTTCGCTTTTAGAATCCTTAATCTTTTCAGTTATTTTTTCAACATCAGCACTCACAGCAGCCAAATCAGCGTTGCTTTTATTCAGCAAATCCTCATTTTGTCTTATTTTTTCTTCTAAGTCAAGTTTTTCCTTTTCATAGCGCTCTTTTTCATCACTTTTGGCGTAAATGGGCGCTTTTTTCTCCTCAATTAGCGGATTAAATTTCGAAATTTCAAGGTCAAATTGATTAACTTCGATTAACTTTTTAAGGTTGCTATTCATTTTTTTTCTCCTAATTTTAATGTTTCAAGCGTAGCAAAATGGGTTATGTGAATTTGAAATTATAGCTTGAATATTGTATTTTTGCAAAATTTTTGCCATTAATGGCGCGAAAATATGCTCACTTTTGTAATGCGAAATCTCAATAAGGCTGATATTTTGAGAATCTGCAATCATTGCATCGTGATATTTTATGTCGCCTGTAATAAGCAAATCCCCACTTTTTAAACTCGATATGAAACTCGCTCCGGAGCCGCATATAATGTGGATGTTTTTTATTTTTTGAGCTAAATCATTTGTTACATATTTTAAATGTTGCAAATTTAGAATCTTTTTTATATGGGATATGATAGATTCTAAAGTTATAGATTCTGTAACTTTTTTGGTGTTTTTGTTATTAATGGGTGCTAGGTTAGATTCTATATTTTCTAATTTTTTAGAATCTTTATTAGAACCTTGCTCGGCATTAGATTCTATATTTTCTAACTTTTCTAAGGAATAAATTATACTAAAATCTTTATCGTGGGAATATTCAAAGCCTAAAGATTCTAAGTTTAAACTATCGGCAAATGCGCGATTTAAATGGGCTAAATCAAAATTTGTATGCAAAGAAATCACAGAAATATTTTCTTTAATGCAACGTTCTATCAAATTGCATGGATAAATTTGCGTATTAAAATTTTTTATAGGCTTAAAAATCACAGGATGATGGGTAATTAAAAGGGTGGAAAAGTTATGATTTTTGTAACTTTTTAAATTTTCTTTAGAATCTTCTTTTGAGTTCGCAGGGCATTTTTCCTGCTTTATATTTTTTTGTGGGTGGGTAGGGTGGGGCAAGGAATCTAAAGCAGGAAAAATGCCCTGCGAACCTTGCATAATATTAGAATCTTCTAAATTCCCTAACTTTTTATCAAAATTATTATACTCCAAAATAAAATCCAAAACCTTAGAATCTAACTCCAAAGCCACATAGATTCTATCAATATTAGTTTCAAAACTCCCAACATTAAGCCCCGAATTATCCCAGCTAGCCTGCGTTTCAAAGGGGGCAATTTCATTTAAAATATCATAAATTTCTTTAATTTTCATACTAGATTCTATAAATTTTATAAGTCAAAAAATAAAAAACAATGGCGTGCTCGGAGGGACTCAAACCCCCGACCTACAGGACCGCAACCTGTTGCTCTATTCAACTGAGCTACGAACACTTAAAAAAGCTGAAATTCTACCAAAATTTTGCTAAATATTAGCTTAAATCTAACGAAAGCATTGAAAAAATCCAAAAAATATTATATAATCTCAAGTTTATTTCAAATTTTACGCGATTTCAAACGCATTTTAAAAGAAATTTCCCAAAGGAGACAAAATGAAACGCACATACCAACCACACAACACCCCTAGGAAACGCACTCACGGCTTTCGCGCACGAATGAAAACCAAAAATGGCAGACGCGTGATAAACGCCCGCCGCGCCAAAGGCAGAAAACGCCTAAGTGTCGCTTAGATTTTAGGATTCTATAATTTAAGAAAATTCTAAGAAAAATAGAATTTGTATGTAAATTCTAAGCTTGTTTCATAATGTATTTTGGCTTTATGAAGTTATATACTTAATAAAAAATGAATTTATTTATTGATTTTTTTCAAAAATATTTGCAATTTCTAACAATAAATCGATAAAATTATACCTTTTATATGTTTTATAGAATCTAGCAAATGGAATCTAAAACGTTTGGAATCTAAATAAGATTCAGAATCTAAAAAAGATTTAGAATCTAAATAAGATTTAGAATCTAAAAAAACTTAGAATCTAGAATCCTAAAGCATAGAATCTAAAAAACCTTTAGAATCAAAAATAGATTCTAAAAACAATAGCAAATAACAAAGGAGAAACACAAAATGGCAAGGAAAACCCCACTAAATAGAATACGAAATATCGGTATTGCCGCACACATTGACGCGGGGAAAACGACTACTTCTGAGCGGATTTTATTTTACACAGGTGTGAGCCACAAGATAGGCGAGGTGCATGATGGGGCGGCTACGATGGATTGGATGGAGCAAGAAAAGGAGCGTGGTATCACGATTACAAGTGCGGCTACGACTTGCTTTTGGAAAAATTATCAAATAAATTTGATTGATACTCCCGGACACGTCGATTTCACTATTGAGGTGGAGCGCTCAATGCGTGTGTTGGATGGGGCTATTGCTGTGTTTTGCTCGGTTGGCGGTGTGCAGCCACAAAGTGAGACCGTGTGGCGTCAGGCGAATAAGTATGGCGTTCCGCGAATGGTTTTTGTGAATAAAATGGATAGAATCGGTGCGAATTTCTACAATGTAGAAAGCCAGATAAAAGAGCGATTAAAGGCTAATCCTGTGCCGATTTGTCTGCCTATCGGTGCGGAGGATAATTTTAAGGGCGTAATTGATTTAGTGCAGATGAAAGCCATTGTGTGGAATGATGAGTCAATGGGCGCGAAATATGACATTGAGGAGATTCCAAGCGATTTAATGGATAAGGCAAAAGAATATAGAGAAAAGCTTGTCGAAGCCGCTGCCGAGCAAGAGGAAGCCTTGATGGAAAAATACTTAGGTGGCGAGGAATTGACAACTGAAGAGATTAAAAAAGGTATAAAAATCGGTTGTCTAAATATGAGCCTTATTCCTATGCTATGTGGTTCTAGCTTTAAAAATAAGGGCGTGCAAACGCTTTTAGACGCAGTAGTCGATTACTTGCCAAGCCCTACTGAAGTAGCAGAAATTAAAGGCATTGACCCAAAAACCGAGCAGGAAATAAAGGTAGAATCTAGCGATAATGGCGAGTTTGCCGGACTTGCATTTAAGATTATGACTGACCCATTTGTAGGACAATTAACGTTTGTTCGCGCATATCGCGGTATGTTAGAATCTGGTAGCTATGTGTATAACTCTACAAAGGGTAAGAAAGAGCGTGTAGGACGCCTTTTGAAAATGCACTCAAACAAACGTGAGGATATAAAAGAGATTTATGCAGGGGAAATTTGCGCGTTTGTTGGGCTGAAAGAGACATTGACAGGCGATACGCTTTGTGATGAGAAAAATCCTGTGATTTTAGAGCGAATGGAGTTTCCTGAGCCTGTTATCCATATCGCAGTTGAGCCAAAAACAAAGGCAGACCAAGAAAAAATGGCGATTGCGTTAGGTAAATTAGCAGAAGAAGACCCTAGCTTTAGAGTTAGCACGCACGAAGAAACAGGGCAGACACTTATCGGTGGTATGGGCGAGTTGCACCTTGAAATTATCGTGGATAGATTGAAACGTGAATTTAAAGTCGAAGCAGAAGTTGGGCAACCGCAAGTTGCCTTTAGAGAGACTATTCGAAGTAGCGTAACGCAAGAGTGCAAATATGCAAAACAAAGCGGTGGTCGCGGTCAATACGGACACGTGCATATTAAGCTTGAGCCAAAAGATGCTGGTAGTGGCTATGAGTTTGTGAATGAAATCACAGGCGGCGTGATACCAAAAGAGTATATTCCAGCGGTTGATAAGGGCATACAAGAGGCTATGCAAAGCGGCGTGCTGGCTGGCTATCCGGTGGTGGATTTTAAGGTTACGCTTTATGATGGTAGTTTCCACGAAGTAGATTCTAGCGAGATGGCGTTTAAGATTGCTGGTTCTATGGCATTCAAGGATGCGTGTAGGAAGGCAAATGCGGTGTTGCTAGAGCCGATGATGAAGGTGGAAGTGGAAGTGCCAGAGGATTATATGGGCGATGTTATCGGCGATTTAAACCGCAGACGTGGGCAGATAAACTCAATGGATGATAGAATGGGACTAAAGATTGTCAATGCCTTTGTGCCTTTGGCTGAGATGTTTGGCTACTCAACGGATTTGCGTTCGGCTACGCAAGGGCGCGGGACTTATACAATGGAATTTGACCACTACGGCGAAGTGCCAAGCAACATTGCAAAAGAAATTATGGAAAAACGCAAGGGGTAATCCTAGATTCTATGCTTTTTATAAAAACTTAATTGATGGAATCATTATTTTAGAATGCTTGAAAGTTACAATAAATGAAAGATTCTAAAGCAAAAAAAGTTCTAGATTCTATAATAATTAATACTAAAAAGTTATACTACATTGATACACGCCAAAAGAAAAGTGGGTATTTTTTTATCTACATTCCTTTTAAGCATTATTGCGTGATTTTGGGAATCTTAAGCGTGATTTTTCTGGCAAGTCTTTATCATAAATATAGCATTTTTAAGAATCTTCAGCAAGGTTTAAGCTTTGAGGCGATTGTGGTAAATCACTATCCAAAAACGCCCACAAAAAAGGGCAATTTTAGCGAGAATTTTAAGCTACAAGATAGCAGTGGTAATGTGTTTTACGCCACTTACAAGGGCAGGTTTAAAAATATCATCGGCAAAAAAGTGCGCGTGTATGGCAAAATTTATAAATGTAGCTTTTTGCAATTTCTAAAAAGTTGCAGAATTTATAACTCTACAATTTCGCTAGTTAGTGTGAGTGACCCAAAAAAGATTCTAACAAATTTTATAAAAAATCAGCATGAAAGCTCTTTTAGTTCGAATTTATATAACGCCCTTTTTTTCGCAGAAACCTTAGCAAAGCCTGTGCGAGATGCTAGTGTGGCTTTAGGTTTAGCGCATTTAATTGCTATTTCTGGCTTTCATTTATCCGCACTTCTTATTATGTTTTTTGCAATTATTTCGCCTTTTTATTTCATTTTTCATAAGTTTTATTGCTATCGCAACGCGTATTATGACTTAGGATTTTTAGGGCTAATTTTCGCATTTTTTTACCTTTTGCTAATTGATTTTGAGCCAAGTTTCTTACGCGCATTTATAATGTCGTGTGCGTATTTTCTCATTTTACTTAGTGGCTTAAGAATCTTTAGCTTTTTAAACTTATTTTTATGTGTATTTTTGGCGGTAGCTTTTAACCCATCTTTATTATTTCATATCGGCTTTTTATTGTCAGTTAGCGGAGTGTTTTTTATTTTTTTATTCGTGCGACACATTCAGCCACTTTTAAATTCAAAAAATTTAGCGCGAAAAATAATCTATGGAATCTTACTTTTTGACATAATAATTTTTTTACAAATGATGCCTGTAGTGCATTTTTTCTTTCCATATTTTTCGCTCTATCAGCTTGTTTCAATCCCTTTAAGTATCGTATTTTTCGCACTTTTCCCACTTTTAGTTTTCTTGCATTTAATAGGGAAAGGCAACATTTTTGATAGCATTATAGAATCTTGCATTGCTCATAATTTCTTTTTAAGCGAGGTTAGCACTCCCCTTTGGCTTTTGCTAATTTATATCATTTTTTCACTACTTGGGATTCGCTATAAAGTTCTATATTTTATAACTATCATTTTTTCGTTGTTATTTTACATTTATAATTGTTTTGTATTTTTTGATTCTATGAAAAATGCTCAAATATAGAATCTACACCGCCTTTGGCACGACAATGGGCTTATTATTATGCGTGATAATCTCGCACTCCAAGCCATCATAAACTCTCTGCAGTTTTTCCACCGCAATCAAATCGCTAGGCAACCCAAAATCCATCACGCTACCATCTTTCATTAGCACGATTTTATCGCAAAATAGGCTTGCAAGCATCAAATCATGTATCACAATCACGCCGGTTAGCCCCAAGTTTTTTATCAAAAGCTTCACAATCCGCAGGATTTCAACCGCATAATGCAAGTCCATCGCACTTGTAGGCTCATCAAGTAGCAGGATTTTTGGCTCATTAACGAGCGCGCGAGCAAGCAACACACGACCAAACTCACCCCCGCTAAGTGTCGTGGCTATGCGGTTTTTATGCTGCCAGACATTTAGCCGTTCCGCGACTTCTTGCACGATGTCAAAGTCCTCATTTTGATAGCCAAATAAGCTATTTTTAAGCTTCGCATAACGCCCCGCAAGGATAAAATCTAGCACCTTTAAAGGCATCGTCAAAAGGCTTTTTTGTGGGATATAGCTCATTAAATTTGCCAGCTCTTTTGGCGTATATTTGCTAATTTCAGTGTCATTTATTAGAATCTGCCCGCTACTAGGCTTCAAAAATCCCAAAATATTTTTAAGCAAAGTGCTTTTGCCACAGCCATTTGCGCCCAAGATTCCAAGCAACTCGCCACTATTAGCCTGCAAACTCACATCTTTTAAAATATGCCTTGAATTATACGAAAAATTTAGGTTTTTTACTTTTATCATTTTTGTCCTTTTCTTATTTTTATAGAATCTTGCGAATTAGATTCTATAATTTTTAAGAATCTATAGAATCTTGCGACTTAGATTCTATGTTTTTTGGGAATTTTATAGAATCTTTTAGTCAAAATATACGCAAAATCTATAGAATCTAAAAATCATTCTTACTTATACTAGCCTTATTCTCGGCATTTTGCAGCCATATAAACACATCGACTACCGCCTGATACAGCTCTGGCGGCACATTGCTATTTATATCCATTTTGACAAGCGAATCGACTAGCTCGGCATTGCAAAAAAGCGGAATGTTAAACTCATTTGCCTTTTTGATAATCGCCTCCGCAATCATTCCTTGTCCGCTGGCTACGACCTTTGGAGCGTGGTCTTTGTATTCCTCATACGCCAAAGCAGCTGCCTTTTTTCGCATATTTTTCCTTTTTTGAAATCATTTGACGCATTATATCATAAAAATAATTTTTATTTTGCAAATTTATATTAAGATTCTATATTTTATAATTTTTATCTTAAAAAGTTCTAAATTTCCCATATATCTCCTAAGATTCTATCATACTCTTTTGGATTAAAAGTTTCTGTCCCACCGCCGTGAGTAAAGGTTAGCTCCCCTACAAAAATTTTCCCTTTAATATTATACAAATCCACACGAACATAATTGCACGAACTCCCTAAAATACGAGCAATGGCAAACATAGATTCTATATTTTTTGGCTTTTGTGCTAAATATTGCGGATTTTGCGGCAATGGATAGCAAAGGCTAAAGGGCAAAGCCTCAAAATCTTGCGTAAAAAACGCCCTTGTGTGATTGCTAAATCGCTCAAAATCAACCTGCATATACATTTTGTCCTTGAAAGTGTGGATTTTATAATCATCTGGAATCTCGCCATTTTGCCCTAACATTTCCTCAGCAAAAATTCTAGATTCTATAGCTTTGTAATGATACTCGCGGCTAAAATCATAATAATTTGTGTTTAAATGAAGTGTTAGTTTTTCTAGCATTTGCTCTAAAATGAATGGATTTTTTAGCAAAGCCTCTTTGTCCTGCACGATTATTACGCCGCCGCTGTCGTGGTTTGTTTTTAGGACAAAAGAATTTGGCAATTTGTTGAAATCTATCTCTTTAACGCTTTTGTAGATTCCATAAAGTTTTGGCAAGTATGGGCAGGTGTTTGTTTCAAAAAGTTGTGTGGATATAGAATCTATGGGACTTTCTAGGATTTTCATTAGCTCTTTTGGGAGAACATCTATGTTTTTAGAATCTTTTGTAGAATCTTGATTCTTAGATTCTGTGTTTTGAGAATCTTGTTGATTAGATTCAGTGTTTTTAGAATCTTCATTTAATAAAGCCAAAACAGGATTATTTTTAGATTCTATAAAGTATTGATTTATGGAATCTATGCTATTAAATTGTTGTGAATTTTGTAAGTTTTTGGAATCTTTGGAATTAGATTCTATATTTTTGGAATTTGTCACAGAATCTTGGTTTTTAGATTCTATATTTCCTAACTTTTTAGGGATAAAGTTATGATTTACCCCCCCCCCCCCGTATTATTACTAGCTGCAAAATCACGCAATTTGTAAGAAATATAAATCCTAGCCTTTAATTTATCTGCCAAAAATGTATATAGCGGATTTCTATCAAATAAGATTCTGTGGATAATTTTCTCATTAAAAGTGCGTGGATTAGCAAAATCAGGCGTATAGCCAAAGATATTTTTATGCCTTGTGATAAAAAAAGCTAAATCACGTTCAAACGCACCTTTTTCCTTTCGCTTTAAGCGATAATTCTTATAAATATTAGAATTTTTAATGCGTTTAGTTACAGATTTTATAAGTCCCATATTTTTCCTTTAATGCAAAATAAAGCTAGAATTATAACATAGAATCTAAAAATCTAATGCGCTAAAAATCTAGCTAAAATCACGGCTATTAGGCAAATTAAAAGGGCTAAATGATGATAGAATCTTCGCATTGGGTCTGGTTTTTTTAGCACTAAAATATAAAAAAATGAAATTGGCGTGAAAATAAATAATAAGGAAATAGTTAGTAATTTTAGAACTAATATAGATTCAAAACTCAAACTTTTAGAATTTCGCACTGAATCTAAAATGCCATAAAATCCGCTCTTAAAAAACTCCAAAAATCCATCCTCAACATAAAAAGAAAAAAGCCCAAAACCACTAAGCAAAAGCCCTAAAAATGCCACGCCCAAAATGACTACGCTAGGCTTTAGCACCTCGCGTTTTAATGCCTTAAATTCGCTTTCACTTCGCTTTAATTTAAAATAGCGAAAAATCAGCACATCATACACCAAATACCCGACCACCACGCACGCACAAAGCAAGTGAATTAAGCCTAAAATAAACATTTTTATCCTTGAAAATCAATTTAGATTCTATATTTTTATTTAGCCATAGAATCTAGATTCTATTTTATCCTATCGCCCACCCACCAGCCTATTGCCATCAAGTCGCACAACTAACATTCACGCCCTTTAAAGTTAAAATTTTGTAGAATCTTAACATAAATGTGTGAAGTTTGGGGTTTGGATTATGATATTTACTTTTTGTTATCTTTTCTATTTTAGTATTCGATTTTATTTTTAAGATTTTTTTGTAAAAGGATTTTTTATGAGTAAATTTGTAAGATATATATATATATATATATATATGCGTAGTAGGGAGTTTTTATTTTTTTAATGTGATAAATGCTAAGGATTTAGATTCTAAGAATTTGTTAGATTCTAAGCAAAATATGGAATCTAAACTTGATTCTAAAAGTTTGTTAGATTCTAAAGATTCTAAGGTGAATATAGAATCTAATTTGAACCAAACGCTCACCCACCGACCTTTTGAGAAAAAAGATTCTATAAAGTTATCTAAAAATATGGAATCTAGTCGCAAAGATTTTATAAAGATAGCGGATTCTAATGAAAATATAGAATCTATCCTATCGCCCGCCCACCACCCTATAAGTGTCGCAGATTCTAATAATATAGAATCTAAAGAAGCCCAAATGCTAAATAACCGCCATTTTGAGAAAAAAGATTCTATAAAATTAGCGGATTCTAGCCAAATGCTAACCTACCACACTATCGAGAAAAAAGATTCTAAAGAAAATCGCCCTATTTATTTGGCGGATAACGAAACTACAGAATCTAGCCAAATGCCCGCCCACCGCCCCTTTGAGAAAATGGATTCTAAAGAAAGCCTTATTTATTTAGCAGATTCTAATAACGATACAGAATCTAATCCTAGTAACCTATCGCCCGCCCGCCGCCCTATTAATAATACAGAATCTGCCCAAAGTCGCTCTGCTAATGAAGCAGATTCTAACGAATCGCCTACAAGTGATATAGAATCTAGCAACAATAATCTAACCCAAGCAAAAGAATACAAACTAGATTCTATAAAAGTAGTTGCAGGGAAAACGCAGCGTGAAATTTTCTATGAAAATGATAATATCGCTTCAGTTAGTGGTGAAAATCTACAAAAATTAAATATCCAAAATGGTAAAGAATTAGACAAAGTTTTCTCTGGTGTGTTTATCACAAATGAAGGCGGTAGTGCCTATCCTACGATTACTATAAGGGGTATGCGTAATGGCTATTATTACAATCCAAATGTGCGTGTGTATATCGATGATGTCCCGCAAGATGTATTTTTCCTAAATCAAGAGCTACTAGATGTTGAAAATGTTGAGCTGCTAAAAGGCTGGGGAGGTAGCGTATATGGTGCTAATGCCGCCGCTGGTATCTTAGATATTCACTCAAATATGGCGACAAATAAGACAAAGGTTTTTGCCACATTAAATCTAGGCACAAAAGATAGGGGCGCGTCTGGCTCAGCAAGTGGTGCGTTGATACAAGATAGATTATATGCAAAGGCTAGTTTTAAATATTCTCAATTTTTAGGGCAGGTAAAAGATTCTACCACAGGGAAATTTGCGGATACTTCTAGTGCGGCTTTGGGTCGAGTATCACTTCTTTATGATGATTCTAAGCTTAATGTAGGATTTGATTACTATATTGATAATGGTGCATTTCATGATTTATTTTATCTAAGTAATGCTGAAATAAGCAATAGAAATAATATAACGCATGATTTTGGCACAAATGGAGTCCCTATTTTAAATCGTTTAGTGCAAACTTATGCTTTAAAAGCTGGATATAATTTTGAATCTTTTAGTATTAAAAATGTGCTAAGTTACCAAGATAAAAATAGCGATATATATAACTTTGGTGGATGGTATGAAGAAGCTAATGGAAGCCTAAGCGATGAGCTAAAAGTAAAGCAAGAGTGGGATAATGATTCTACAAGCCTTTATGGAATCTTTTTTAGCTATGATGCCTTTCAGCATAAATTTACAAAAGATGCTTTTAGACAAGATGATACAAATAGGCTAAAAAATATAGACTTTGGAATCTTTACTGACCACGCTATAAACTTGCCTATGAATCTAACGCTAAATGTGGGCTTACGATATAACTATAATTATGCAAATATCAATTATACAAGTCCAAATGCGATAAGTAGTAATAATCCCGGTAACTTTAGTGATAGCAAAGGCTGGCATAACTTTGGAGCGCGTTTAGGATTATCCTACACATTTTTAAGTAATCATAAAATATACACAATGCTATCTCGTAGCTTTAAAAAAGGTGGCTTTGCGAATGCGATATATGGAGACTATTATAAAGAAGCGTATAAACCTGAAATTAATTATAGTGCGGAACTTGGATATAAAGGCTTTTTTTGGGGAGACAAAATCTATATAAACGCAGCCTACTTTTTTAGCTATCAGCAAGATAGACAAGAAAATCTATGGCTAGGCATTGTGAATAATCAAACTATTGCAATGTTTGGGAATCTAGGTAATGTTTTAAGTCATGGCTTTGAGTTTGAAGGTAAGTTTAACTTTATGCAAGATAGCTTTGTAATGTTAAACTTTGCATATATCAACGCTAGTTTTATTGATACGCCACTGCCACCGACAAATCACGTGCTATATTTGCCAAACTTTAATCTAAATTTATCTGCTGATGTAAATGTGTTTAAAAACAGCTTTTTGGGTGTGTATGTTAATACTTCGCTAGAGTTTAAATCGCTTGTGTATTACACCGACCAAAATCCATTGTATTATGCAAATAACCCTTTATTGCCAAACCAAACAGCAGCACCAGCATATTCACAAAAACCTTACGCATTGTGGAATCTAGGTTGTCGTGTAACATTTAAGGATAACTTAAGCCTTGCGTTTAACTTTGAAAATGTGCTAAATACGCTATATTCAACCTATGGCTATTATTCAGGCACAACACCATATCATCAAATAGGTAGATTGTTTAATTTTAACTCAACTCTTAGTTATAGATTCTAAGAATTACATTTTTATTACAAACTATTTACTAATCATTATTAGTTTTGTAGTAGCATTCGACCTTTGAAAATTTTAGATTTTTTGAAAGGATAAGTTATGAGTAACATTGCTAAGTTTGCTATATATATATCATTTAGTTTAGGGAGTTTTAGTGTGGTAAGTGCAAGGGGTTTAGATTCTAAAAGTTTGTTAGATTCTAATGTGACTATGGAATCTAAAAGGGTAGATTCTAAAAAGTTAGATTCTATAATGTTGGCTCAAAACATAGAATCTAGTAAGCAAGATTCTATAAAATTAGCGGTTTCTAATAATAATATAGAATCTAATTTAAACCTATCGCCCACCCACCGCCCTTTTGAAAAGAAAGATTCTATAAAATTAGCGGCTAATGAAATTATAGAATCTAACCAAAGTCGCCCTATCAAAATAGATTCTACCCAAACGCCCGCCAACCGCCCTATAATTATCGCAGATTCTAACGAATCGCCCACAACCAACGAAATAGATTCTAACGAAACGTCAAGCAATAATACAGAATCTAACGCAAACATAAAACAATACGACTTAGAAAAAGTAACCACAACAATGTCAAATGCTAGAACGCAACGTGAAATATTTGATTTAAATGACAATATCGCTTCAGTCAGTGGTGAAAGCCTAGAAAAGCTAAATATCCAAAATAGCAAAGATTTACAAAATGTATTATCTGGACTTTATATCGGTGATAGCGGTGGTAGTGCCTATCCGCAAGTATCACTTCGTGGTATAAACTCAGCTGATAATTATAAACCTAGCTTTCGGCTATATATCGATGATGTGCCACAAGATGTGTTTTTTATGAATCAAGAGCTGCTTGATGTGTATAGCGTAGAGCTTTTTAAAGGAATGAGCGGCACAATGTATGGTGAAAACGCACAAGCTGGAATCTTGTCTATTAACTCAAATATGGCTACAAACACGACAAGACTAAGGGCAAATGTAGGATTTTCTAATCTTAATAGAATCTTTACAGGTTCTGCAAGTGGTGCGATTATAAAAGATAAATTATACGCAAAGCTTAGCTTTAAACATAGCGACTTTTTAGGGCAGATAAAAGATTCTAGCACAAATCGCTTAGCTGATACGACTAATATTAATTTAGGGCGATTTTCACTGCTTTATGACGTGGAGAGATTCTATGTAGGGCTTGATTACTACTTTGATAAAAGCGTGTATTATGATAATTTCTATCTTACGCCTGATGAGATAAAAAGCCTAACTCATAGCTTTCAAGTCCCTGTCACAGATTCACAAGGAAATAACACAGGTGTAACCACAAGGCTAATATCTAAAAATGATAGGACAATGCAGACTTACGCTTTGAAAGGCGGCTACTACATAACAGATAATATACTGCTAAAAAATACTTTTAGTATCCAAAATCGTTTAATGCCTGTATTGACTGATTATAGCGGACTAAAAGAAGAAAATAATACCGCATATATTAATGAAACGCGTTTAATGCAAACGTATGATAACGACTCAGTGAGCATTTATGGAATCTATTTTAGTTATGGTGATTTTAAACTTAGCTTTTTAGAAAATCCTATAAATAATTCAAACTATTGTCAAGCAGGACAGACTTGCTCTAATTTACCCTATACAAGACGTGTAGGCGATATTAATAAAATAGGCACTTTTAACTTTGCGTTATTTACCGACCATAAGATTAAGCTGCCTTTGGGCTTTGATGTTACATTAGGGCTTCGCTATACATATTATAGAGACGCTATTAATTTTAGTAAGGGTGGTGCGACTAATTCATCTATTGCTAGTTTTGCTAATAGCATAGATTCTAATCAGTTCTCACCACGCATTGCTTTAAGCTATACATTGCTAGATTCTCATAAGTTTTATACTTCATTTGCTCGTGGCTTTAAGGCTGGTGGCTTTAAAAATGAAGTAGGCGATGCGGAATACACAAAGACGCCATATAAGCCTGAAACTAACTATACAGCAGAAGTGGGATATAAAGGCTTTTTTTGGGATGATAGAATCTATATTAATTTAGATTATTTTTACACATTTACGCAGAATAGACAGGAATTTTTGTATCTTGGGAGTGGTAATACAGGCTCTTGGAATATTTTGAATGTGGGGAATTTGATAAGTCAAGGCGTAGAGTTTGAAGGGAAAGTGCAGTTTTTAAAAGATAGCTTTTTTATGCTAAATTTCGCTTATACAAATGCGAAATATAAAAATGCAAGAGACCCTTTTACAGGCGAGAGCTTAGATAATCGTAATGCGTTATATATGCCAGAGTTTAACGTGAATGCTAGCCTAGATTCTATTATATGGGGAAATTCTTTAGTTAGATTCTATGGAAATTTAAGCCTAGCCTATAAGTCTAGAATCTATTTGCGGCAAGATTTTTATCAAGAGCCTTACACACTTTTTAACTTTGGTTTAAGAGCTGAGATGAAAAATATTTCACTTGCTTTTTATATGAATAACGCACTAAATTTAGTATATAGCACTTATGGCTACACTACTACTGCAGGTGTGCAAATGCGTCAAATCGGGAGATTGCAAGAATATGGAATGAATGTTAGTTTAAGATTCTAGATTCTATCCACGTCTTTAAAAAGGGTGGTTGGGCGTTTGTCCTTATAATAGGGTGGTGGGTGGGCGATAGGAATTTACGAAAGCAAAATATAGAATCTAGATTCTAAAAACTTATAAATTTTATAACTTTATAAAGGATTTAATATGTAATTTAGAAATTTTGAAAAGTTTAGGTATAATTTTACTTGTGAGGCATCGTAACCCTTTTGTGGAGTTACCGCTTCACAAAAGGGAATCGTCTCGCCGAAAGGAGAAACGATAATGAAATACCTTGTAATTATAGCATTGATTTCATTAATCTTTGCAATAAGAATGTATTAATTCTTAAATTTCTACATTCTTAAATAATCTAGGGTAGTCTTGCAAGCGAGACTACTTAACCTGAAAACATTGTATTTTCCCTTGCTTGCAACTTCAAATTATACCAACTTTTTATACAAAATTATACTTTTTAGAATCTAGATTCTATCCATTCATCAAAAAGGGTGGCTGGGCTTACCTTTCTAATAGAGCGGCTGGTGGGCGATTAGGCAATTTGCGAAGCGAAATAGAATCTAGATTCTATAATATTTTCAACCTTAAAGGGTGGTCGGGCGGGAATAGATAAAAAATATTGAAATTATAAAATCTAGATTCTATATTTTTAACCTAAACGCCCACCCACCACCTTTGTGAGTTTATAGAATCTAGATTCTAATTAAATCACAAAAAAGTTATAAATTTTAGAATCTAATTTCCATTCACTATCTTAAAAGAAGTGGATTAGGAAATATAGAATCTAAATTAAACATTTTAAAAAAGGAGAAATCTTATGAAAAAATTTTTTAAAAGAAAGAATTATCTAACTTGGCATTTGTATATTAGTTTGTTTTTTATTCCTATGGCGTTAATGTATAAAATCACAGGCATTGTGTGTATTATAGGCTATTTTGGTGATAATAAAAGCGTTGATTTACCGCTAAATGAAGCCCAAAGTAGTAGCTTAAAAAGCATTTTAGAATCTAGTTTTTTAGAATCTAAAAGCCAAGATTCTAAACAAAATATAGAATCTAAAAACACAGAATCTAGCAAAAATATAGAATCTAAATCACAAGATTCTAAAGTAGATTCTAAAGAAACCACAGAATCTAGCAAAATAGATTCTAAAGATTCTAAAGAAACCATAGAATCTAATCCCCCAAACCTAGAACTTTTACGCTCAAATATTCTAAAATTCCTAATTGAAAATAACATAGAGATTCCAACAAGCACGCATTTTGAGGAAAAATGGGATAAAAAATCCTACCTTTTAGGCTCACAAGCTAAAAAAATTGAAATTTACAAGGATAACACAAATAAACTTACAATCCACACAAACGACTGGCTAGGCAATCTTATCGCCCTACATTACGCCCGCGCAGGTGCGTTATTTAGCACATTTGCATTTAGCTTTGTGATTTTTATGTTTATCACATATCTTACAGGCTTACTAATGTGCGATTTTAAACGACAGGGCAAAAAATACTTCCTTGCCATAGCCATCGGCTTTATAACCACCACCGCCCTTGCCATCCACGGCTTGTATTTCTTGTAAAAAATATATTTTTAAAACAAAATGTTGGATTATGGGTTACAAAAACACAAAAACATAGAATCTAAATTACAACAAATGTCCCATTTTTTCCTTTTTGACTTTCAAATATTCTTTGTTGTATTCATTTGGCGTGATGATAATGCTGTCGCGCACGACTTTTGCGTATTTTTCCATTTCAGCGATTTTCTTTGGATTATTCGTCAAAAGCCGTATCTCACGCAGCCCAAAATGCCTAAAAATCTCGCCCACAATATCATAACACCGCTCATCACCGCTAAATCCCAACGCCTCATTTGCCTGCACGGTATCTAAGCCGCTATCTTGCAGATTATACGCATTAATCTTGTTAAAAAGCCCTATGCCACGCCCTTCTTGACGCAGGTAAATTAGCATTCCATTTTGCTCGTAAATGCGCTCCATAGATAGAGCCAACTCAGGACCGCAATCGCACTTCCTAGAGCCAAACACATCGCCAGTCAAGCACTCGCTATGCACCCGCACAAGTGGCACACTGCCCAAATCAGCCGTATAAACGACCAAATGCTCGACCACAATCTCATCTTTAAACTCGCGAACTGCTTTTGTCTTAAAATTCCCAAAACGCGTGGGTAAATTAGCTTCTTTGCTATATTCAACTTTCATTTTATCTCCATTTTAGAAACTAGAATTATATAAGATAATGTGTTAAAATAATACACAAATTTTTTAAAAGGTGCGAAAATGATAAAAGTCGCGGTGCTAGGGGCTAGTGGATATGGCGGGGCGGAGGTGCTTAGGATTTTAAGCCAACACAGGGGCGTGAAAATTAATTATGTGGGGGCTAATTCAAAGGCTGGTCTTCCCTTGTATAAAAGTTTTGGGAATTTTTATATGCCTGGCAATTCGTCTCGTGTGCAAGATTCTAAACTTAATTTTACAGAATCTAAGTCGCAAGATTCTAAAGATTCTATAGAATCTAACCTGCAAAATATCGGTAATCTGCCCTTGCAAGATTTGGATTTAGAGCAGGTTGCAAGTGAAAATGACTGCATAATCGCCGCTACACCGCATGAGTTTTTGGCACATATTTTGAGCGAAAAGATTCTAAAAAAGTGTGTTGTGATTGATTTATCCGCTGATTTTCGCTTGAAAAATCCAGCTAAATATAACGAATATTATAACTTTACGCACAAAAACTTAGCACTTTTAAAACAGGCGACTTACGGACTTTGCGAGTTTAATTCTAGTGCGATAAAACAGGCGAAATTAATCGCAAATCCGGGCTGTTATCCTACGTGTAGCACTTTTGCCATCGCGCCATTTTTGCGTCTTATTGAGCCACAAAGCATAATTATTGATGCCAAAAGTGGCGTGAGTGGCGCTGGTCGTGGGGCTAAAATGGATAATTTATTTTGCGAGGTAAATGAGAATATTAAGGCGTATTCGCTAATCAATCATCGTCACGTAGCCGAAATCGAGCAGAATTTGAATGATTTTTTGAATGGGAATTTTAAGCTAGATTCTATGCAATTTATAGAATCTAAATCACAAAATGCTAAAGATTCTAAGTCGCGAGATTCTAAGAGTTTGACAGAATCTAAAAGCGAAATTAGCATAACTTTTACACCGCATTTAGTGCCGATGAATCGCGGTATTTTGGTTACTTCTTACGCTTCACTGAAACCACAATACAAAAATATCACGCAAAGTAATTTAGATTCTATGCTTAGCGAATTTTACGCGGATAAATTTTTCGTGCGAGTGTTGCGTAATGGCGAACCACCGCAGACTCGTTGGGTTAAAGGGAGCAATTTTAGCGATGTTAGCGTGCGACTTGACTCGCGTAACAATCGCCTAATTATGATGGGCGCGTTAGATAACTTAATCAAAGGCGCAGCCGGCGCTGCCGTGCAGAATTTCAACATCCACTTTGACTTTAAAGAGAGCGAAAGCTTAGATTCCTTGCCAACTTTCCCTTAATATAGAATCTAACCTAACATTTAAACTTAATTTTTGCTAAAATTACGCTTTTTTAGAATCTAGATTCTAAAATATAGAATCTACAAAGGCATAAAAATGAAACTAATCCCCCTAAATGAAATCAAGCAAGCAGCAAGTAGGCTAGAAAATGTGATAGCCAAAAATCCGCTAGCTTTCGCCCCAAGGCTTAGCAAATTAGCAGCCACAAATGTGTATTTAAAAAAAGAAAACTTGCAGCTCACAGGCGCTTTTAAGATACGCGGCGCATTTAACAAACTAGCAAAACTAAAAGAGAGCGACGACAAAAACGGCACGCAGATTCTAAGCAGCGGCGTAATTTGCGCAAGTGCTGGTAATCACGCACAAGGCGTGGCTTATTCCGCCAAGCATTTTGGCGTAAAAGCTGTGATTGTAATGCCTGAGGCAACGCCGCTTTTGAAAGTCTCTGGCACAAGGGCTTTGGGCGCAGAGGTCGTGCTAAAAGGTAACAACTACGATGAAGCATGCGAATACGCGCTGCAGCTTGCAAAAGAAAAAAACTTGTCCTTCATACACCCATTTGCCGATAGCGATGTAATCGCTGGGCAGGGCAGTATCGCCCTTGAGATGATTAAAGAGCAGCCGCTTGACTTTGTGGTCGTGCCTATCGGCGGTGGCGGGCTAATTAGCGGCATTGCAAGTGCGTATAAAGCGCTGCAGCCGCAGGTCAAAATCATCGGTGTGAATGCGAGTGGGGCGAATGCGATGCGAACTAGCTTTTATGAGAAACGCGTGCATAACGCAAAAAGTGTTCGCACGATTGCCGATGGGATTGCGGTGCGTGATGTGAGTAGCGATATGCTTGAGTGCGTGATGGCTGGGGTAGATTCTATCGTGGAGGTCGATGATGACGAGATTGCTAGTGCGATTTTATTTTTGCTAGAAAATCAAAAGCTGGTTGTGGAGGGCGCTGGGGCGGCGGCTGTGGCGGCGATTATTCATAAGAAGTTTGAGTTTGGGTGTGATTCTAAGGTGGGCGCGATTTTGAGCGGTGGGAATATCGATGTGACGATGCTAAACACGATTATTGAGAAGGGTTTGCTAAAAAGTGATAGAAAAATGAAGTTTCAAGTGACGCTGATTGATAAGCCTGGAAGCCTGCAGAGATTGACTGAGATTCTAACGCGGCAGGGCGCAAATATCGTGTTTATCAACTACTCGCGTGTGGGTGCGAAAATCGCTTATGGTGACGCTGTGGTCGAACTCGCTTTAGAAATCAAAGGACGCGAACATAAAGATTCTATCCAAAAGATTCTATTTGAAAATGGCTATATTTTTGAGATGGTGATGTAGATTCTATAGACAATTATTATTTTTTAGAATCTTTTTTATTTTTCTTAGAATCTTCTTTAGATTCTTTTCCGTGTCCGCACTCGCAGTTTTCACCACAAGAATGCCCTTTTATAGAATCTTTCCCACCGCCGTGATGATGCCCTTCAGGATGCTTAATTCCTAGCTTTTCCATTTTTGCCTTTAGCTCTTTTTTCACACTACTTTCATACGCGCGAAACTCCTTTACACTCATATTTTCCGTGTTTTTTTCATAGCTTGCCTTTAGCTTGTCGATAAAATCCTTTCGCACTTTCTCATCCATTTTGTCAATGCGCTTTTTAATTTCAATCTTCAAATCCGCTGCATCGCTGGCATTTTTCACGCTCCCATGCAGTTTGACTAGCTCATCATTGCTCTTTTTGCTGTAATCTTCTGCCATCAAAATGCCGCAAAGCCCCGCACACACCGCACTTACCAAAAGAAATTTTTTCATAATGAAACTCCTAAAATTGAAATGAAAATGTATTTTATAATAAAAATGTATTTTTTTTGAAATATTATTATAAAAATCTTATTTGTGTGCAATACAATTAAAACAAAATGTGCTTTTTAATTTTGAAATTTAATGCGAAAGTAATTCAAGCATAAAAGTTATATTAAATAATTTCATCCACAGATTCAATTGTAAAGCGTAGTTTAATGTCCTGTCGCCACTTAATTGGCAGGGCGTTAGAATCTAGCTTTTCTAGCTCTTTTTCTTCGGCTTTTTCATCGTGCAAATCTTCGTTATTATCAAACAAAAAGCCCAAAATTTCATGCTTTTCATCCTTAGAATCTTGCAGCTGCCGCGGACTAGATTCTATAGAATCTGCACCACTTTCAAAATCGCGCACATGCAAAAGCAGCACATTAAAGCCCGTGATTTCATCGATAAAGACAAGCGGCAGGCTCTCCATTTCACGCACAAACTCAAAACATTTCAGGCTATGACACGAAAAGTGCATAAATTTTGTGATGGATTTTATCTTTGTATCGCTAGATTCTATAGAACCTGTCCTAAAATCCGCACTTTTAGCCCAGCCCTTAAACTTAGAATCTATCTCGTTATCATCGCAAAATAGCCGCAAACACTTGGTTTTTATATCATATTTTTTCGCCAAAGTCGCGATTTTATTTAGCTCGATATTAGAATCTAAACCCGCAAAATGTATGCTAGAAATATCGCGCTCCCTTTGGCTCTCACTCCACAAAATAGCACACAGCACATAAATCGTAAGGGCAAATACGCAAAAAATCACAATGCGTTCAAACGGCGATTTTTTCAGGATATAAAGTGTGAGTGTATTAAAATATTTATCAAACATTTTGTTAAAAAAGTTAGGAAATTTGGAATCTAGATTCTATATTAAAACGCAAAAAGTTATAAAATCCATAGTATCACAACCGCGATAAAGTTACAGAATCTAGAACTAAATCTCAAATTACTGCTTATCCTTACACTTACTACAAAGCACAAAAAGTCGCATATCATGGCTAATTAGCTGCGTATTAAACTTCTCGGCAATATCAATCTGTAGCCGCTCAATATCGCTATCGACAAACTCAATAATCGTCCCGCAATTAAGACAAATAATGTGGTCGTGGTGGGCTTTCGCCGCGATTTCATAACGTTTGCCCGTTTTATCGGCTTCCAACGCCGTGATAAAATGCTCTTTTTCAAGGAAACTAAGAATGCGATAAACCGATGAAATGCTCGTATTTTTGTCCTTTTGTCGCAGCTGATTTGCAATCTCTTCAGGGCTTAAGTGCGTGCCACTTTTATACAGCACGCCGATAATTTCCTCTCGCTGCTTTGAGTTTTTCAAGCCATTTTTCTTAATGCTGCTACGCAACCTATCAAGGATAGAATCAAGTGTCTCAAGCCGCTTCGTGATAGTCTTTTCCATAGTCAAAACTCCTTTTGTAAATTTCAAAATAAAAACTAATACCATTTAGTAAATAGAATTATAGCAAATAAAATGCGAAATTTGTCTAATTTTCTCAAAATATTTGTAAAAATAATAATTGAAAAGTAACATTTTAGAAGATTTTAACGATTATTTGCAAAAAAAAGAAAAAACTTGGTGGAGCTGTGGGGACTTGAACCCCAGTCCAAAAACTCTACCACACAATGCTTTCTACATACTTAGGAAAGTTTTATGATTTCAAATCTAGCCTTAAAACTCCCAAAATAGCTAAATTTAAAGCCTAAAATCTTTTTAAGCGCCACTAGACAAAGGCACTTAAGCAGCTAGATTAAATTACAGATTCTAAAATCTCCTAGCAAAAATCTTAAAATCCGGCTCCAAAGGAGGTTAAGCTTACGCTACTTTTGCGTAAGCTGGAGCGTAATTCGCGTTGTTTGCGTTTATTGTTTGTTGATAGTTGCAGGTATCAGCTGGTATGCTTACATCGCTATAAAATTCCTGTCGAAAGCCAAAACAGCCCCAAAAATAAAAAGAAATAAAAGAACTAAAAAAACAATCGGTATTATACACGATTTTTTAAGTTTTTAGCACAAATTATTCCAAAAATTGTGTTTTTGTTTGGATTAGTTAGAATCTAGATTTTATATTTACAAAGACACTTTGGGGTTTATAAAATTTCATACAAACTCAACTTTTAACTTTTTAGCAAGTGCATTTGTATGGGAATTTAAAGTCACAAAATTAGGCAAATTTTTGTGGTTTTTAAAATGTTATTTAGAATCTTTTTTACCCTCATCTTTAGATTCTACCTCTTCACTATCATTTATATCATCGATTTTATAGCCCACATAATCCTTTGACAAACGCACCTGATTATCGCCAAGCAACACGGTTATAAACTTATCTTCTTGCTTTACTACCTCGCACACAAAGCCACCATTTGTCACGATTTTATCGCCTCTTTTTAGGCTTTGCACCATTTCGCTATGTCGCTTTCGCTGCTGCTGCTGCGGACGAAACACCAAAAAATAAAACACCAAAATAAGCACCACCAAAGGCAAAAACGAAATAATAGGATTGCTCTCCATTTTCCACTCCTACAAAAAATTTAAACTTAGATTCTATCATAATAAATATTTTTTTAATAAATCCTACGCCTAAATTTGCATTTAAATTTAGAATCTACCCTCGGCACCAGCCATTCCACCCATTTGTTAGCATTAGCTCTAGGATATAGATTCTATCCTTATCACTAAAAGACTTGACAAAATAAGTCGTATTAATACCTGCATCCATACTGCAATGGCTTGTGTTTGAGTGGTATGTTAGCTTTATGGAATCTGCATTTTGTAAATTCTTAGCCATTCCATTGTTCTTAAAAATTATGTAATTTATGTTAAATCCACCACGTCCCATGGGACACGTATAATCTTGGCTCTCATTCACATTCATCTTGCCTTTCTCTACATATTTAAAAAGTGGTTTGCTCCAGCTTTCGAACTTACTAGAATTAATTATGTCCATAGAATCTAGCACATTTTCAAAGTTTTGCTTATCAAATCCATAAATACTAGCCCTAAAATCATTAATCACGAGACAATTATCTTTAGCAAAATTTATATATAAATCACTCAAAGTATAACTTTTTGCTATATTTTCTTGCTTTATTTTGTGTTCGTTGTCATAATATGTCGTATTGTAGTTATAAACATGGCTTGCTGCATTATTGATGCATTCATTGTAATCTCTAACGTTATTTTTTATTGTAGGGTCTTTACATTCGCCTCCTTTGGCTCTTTTAAGGCAATATTCATATTCGTTAAATCCTGTTGGTTTTTCACCACAAAGTCGCTCTATTCTATCCATAGAATCTTCGTTTAAAATCAGCAAATTCTCTTTTGAAAAAGACGTATTTGTGGCATTCTCCAAGCATAATTTGATAGAATCTAAATTTGCTTTAGAGTTGTCGTTGTAATCTTTTGTTACAAATTTTTTTATGAAATCATTTTTGCTACTAGATTCCATGTTAGAATCTTTAGCAATTTCTAACATATTAATACATTTTTGCACACCTTGCTTAATTTCATTTGCTTTTATAGAATCTAAAAGCACAAAACACATTAAAAATATAAAAAATCTCATTAAGTTTCCCTTACCTTCATGTATAAACTAAATTATAAAACTAGATTCCAAAAATTAAAACTTTATCACAGGATTTTTAGAATTTTGCTTTTAGACAATTTTAATACAAAATTATATATTAATGGAATCTTAAACGCTAGATTATCTGTAAGGTTGTGGTCTATATAGTGGTTTTTCCCCGGCTAGGATTACTTTTACTTGTGGGTTTTGGAAGGCGTCTATTTCTAAATTTTTGGCTTTATTTTGGGCTTCGTTCCACGTAAGAAAATCAATGGCAGGAAAGTCGATATTTAGCCCTAAAGATTCCATAAATTCATAAAGATAATACGCAAAACTCAACGCATTTACATTGCCGCTTTTTATCACATTTTCTAAGTGCGTTTTTATAGAATCTCTTTTAGATTCTAACTCGTCCAAAGGAAAATAGGGCACATAGTAGCTTGTGTAAAATTTTGCGTTTTTAAAGGGTTTTAGGCTTTCAAATTCGCTAGATTCTATAATAAAATTTTGACGCGGATAGTCATATTTTTCACACAATCTTTCTAGCTCATTTAACGCATCAAGGGCATTTTCCGCACTAAGATTTTTAAAATCAAGCCAAATTTTATGATTTTTTATAGAATCTTTTTGCGTGGATTGCCACACTTCGTTCGCAATAACTTTATGATTTTTGCTTAAATCCTGCAAAGTCGCCAACATAGAATCTAAATCCAAATTTATGCTATGTGGAATGCCATCATGTCCAACATCAAAGTATCCGCGCGCGTTTTTAAATGGCGAAGTTGATAGTTTAGATTCTATAGAATCTTGCCGCCCCGTCTCTCTCTCTCTCTCTCGTAATCATCAACGTTTTCTTTAGATTCTATATTAGATGTTTCGCTTTGCTCAACATGACTTTTATACAAAAAATGCACATCAATCTCAAAATTTTGATAAAATGGGAAAAAATCAACTAGCTTTTGTATCTCATCAACGCGATGTAGCCAAATCTTAGAATCTCCACTCAATGTATCGCAATATAGGCACTTTTGTTTTTTTAAATCTTTGTCATAATCTTTGTTTGCATAAATTCGTTTGCGATTTTCATTAAATTCACTCGAAAAAAGCGAACGTTTTAAATCCAAATCAGGCGTATTTATATCAAGCAAATCAAGCAGGGCGTGGATAAAATCATCACTCATAAAAGGCTTATTTTGGGCGTTTTTAATCTTAGATTCTAAATGCGGAAAGCTTGCCTTTGCCTTATCGCTTAGATAAATCATAAATGGAATCTCAACCATAAAGCGACTAGGTCTTCCTATTTCATCGTGCCCGGCAAAGTCGCGGAAATCATAGACCTCATCGCCGTGATCGCTCAAATAAATCACGATAGATTCAGTATTTTCAAAACGTTTGATAATCTCAGCCACGACAAAATCATTGTAAAGCACGGCGTTTGCATAATGGGCTTTTACTTTGGCTTTATTTTCGTTTTGCTTATTTAGGGTTGGGAAATTTGCATTATTAAAAAACTCAAAATTGCGTGGATAGCGATGTTCATAAGCTCCGTGTGTCCCCATTAAATGCAAAACAAAAAAGTTAGATTCTATCTTGCTAAAAGGGCGGTGGCTGGGCGATAGGATAGAATCTTTTTTAGAATCCATTTTATCTTTCATGTTGAACGTTTTGTCTGTCATGTTGAACGTTTTATCCGTCATGTTGAGCGTTAGCGAAACATCTGCGTTTGTTTTATTAGATTCTATGTTTAGATTCGTAACGCTATTTTTAGAATCTGTTTCATTTTTACTCATTAATATTTGTAATTGTCTATCTAAAAGTGGCAAAAGAACCTCATCTGGCTTACTTCCAGCAGTAAATGAATCTGCAATCATAGCTGGCACATACACATCACTTAGACGCGAAATAACCTCAGCCACACTCCCAAAAATAGAAATAATCTCTTGATTTGTAAGCCAAAAAGTTTTAAAATTAGCCCCCTTTAACACATCAATAATATTGTGCTGATTATACCACGCAGTATCGGCATTCTCGTAGTTTTGAAAGGTTAAAACCTTTGTTAAAGCAGGATTAGTATGCGAGTGCGGCGAAATCACATCGCTAAAAATAAATAGATTTTTAGAATCTACAAGGCTTTGCAACAACGGATTTGTGGGTAGTGAAAAGTTATAAAGACTTAGATAATTTCGCTGTGTGCTTTCGCCGATAATTAGCACGACATTTTGCGGTAAGCGAGAATTTGGTGTAATTTTGTAACTTTTTTGTGAATCTAGAAAATTATTCATTTCTTTTTGTAACATTTTAAATTGAGTCACAAACTCATTTTCAACCTTAAAAGCGTGGGTAAAAATGCTAAAGTAGCGATAAAGCACATTTTTAGATTCTAAAAAATCCTTGTGTTTATAAGAATTTATCACTAGAAAAAATGTGGAAATAATGAAAAATAGGGCGGATAGAATCTTAATAATAGGGCGGTTTAGAATCTGCTTTTTGTCATTGCGAGAAATTTCATTAGAAATTTCGTGGCAATCTACAAATTTTGTAGAATCTTTAGAATTTGTATTTTTAGATTCTATAAAATTATCATTTTTCGTAGATAAATTTTTAAATTCTATAGAATCTTGCATAGATTGCCACGATTTTCCTTGCGGAAAATCTCGCAATGACAAATTAGAATCTATAGAATCTTTTTGCAAATTAACGTTATTAGTGCGACCAAAAGGAATAAACAAAAACAAAAAAGAAAAAACTATAAAGAAACTTAGGGCTTTCAAAGTCTTAGAATCTAAATACATACTTAGAAATTCTTTTGTTTCATTTACATTTGTCGTCAAAAATGTATCAAAAAAAGTCGCATTTAAAGGCGCAAAAAAATTAATAATCAAAAAAATATCCACAAAAGTGAATATAAAAATAAAAAAATAAAGTCCGCCACATAGCGTATTTACGCAGATTCTATAAATCTTAGAATCTTTACAAAAATAAAGCAAATAATGGGCGATAAAAAATACGCAAAAAATAAAGGCAAAATTTACAAAAATAAATCGCGGAGCAAAACGGAAAATCTTAGAATCTACAAGCTGTAAATTACTAAAAGTGTCAATGTTATAGTCGGCAAAATCTTTGCTTTTGCTGTTTGCTAGGTCTTTTGGCTGATTGTTATTAAGTTGATTTTCTATGGTGTATTTTGGTTGATTATTGCGAAGCTTGGCGTTGCTAGGGTAATTTGTAGCGATTTGATTATTATTAGAGTGATTTACCCCCCCCCCCCCGTATTATTTGCTAGATAGTTATAATCCATAAAAAAGGCTTGTAAAAACACGCAAGTAACAAGGGCGTAAGCGAAAGTTTTAAGGGGGAAATTATGCAAAATTATCCCTTTATTAACGCAAAAAAAAGCCTTTAAAGTAAGCTTAGAATCTATCATTACTTCTCCTTAAGTCAATTTAAAAAGGCAAAATTATAGCAAATTTGCAAGATTTTAACTAGATTGCAAATGTGAAACTTTTAGAATCTATTGTAAAATTTTAGAATCTAAATTAGCAGAAAGCCTTAAAATGTCCTTTTTAGACGCAATTTTTGAAAACATTTTTTTGCAAAATGCCTTGCTTGGCATAGGCTTAATCGCCGTGATTAGCGGCATTGTAGGCTCGCTTTTGGTCTCAAATAAAATCGTTTTTTTAGGCGGCGGCGTAGCACATAGCGCGTATGGCGGCATTGGTGTGGCGTTTTTTTATGGCTTTTCGCTTTTGCTTGGCGCGACTTTGTCCGCGATTTTTGTGGCGTTTGTCCTTGCGATTGTGAAAAAAAAATATGCCGAATCTATCGATACTTTTAGTGCGATTTTATGGGCGTTTGGGATGGCTTTGGGCGTGATTTTTATGAATTTGTCAAGCAACATTAATGCTGATATTGAATCTTATTTATTTGGCTCGCTGCTTAGCGTGGATAATGAATTGCTTGCGATTTTACTTGGGTTTGATATTTTGTTACTTTTCTTTACTATTTGTTATTATAAAGAGATATTGTATGTGAGTTATGATTATGAATTTTGTAAGTTAAAAGGGTTAAAAGTTAGCCTTATTTCGAATATAATTTTTGCCTTTATAGCTATCGGCGTGGTGCTTAGTATGCAGATTTCTGGGCTTATGCTGGTGCTTGCGATGCTCTCAATCCCTGCATTTATCGCGAATATGTTTGTGAAAAGTTTGAGCGGACAGATGATTTTTGCTGGTATTTTGAGTGGGATTTTTATGATTTTTGGGCTATTTTTTGCGTTTAGTTATAATTTTTCTGTTGGGGCGAGTATAACGCTTGTTAGTATCGTATTTTTGGGAGTTTTTATTTTTTTAAAGTTAGTTTTAAGGAGATTATATGGATAATAATTTGAATGAAAAGTTAGACTTTTTAGAAGTTAAAATAGATTCTAAAATCAATGCGTTAGAATCTAATTTGCAAACCTTGCAAAATGAGCTAAACGCGCAAAAAAAAGTCACCAAAAACGCCCTGAAATTTAGCGTAATCATAGGGCTTTTAGCGCTTTTTTTTATCGCGTTTAACTTTAGCGTCCTATTAACCACAGCAGGGGGCATCGCAGGGAGCGATAGAAAGCTAAACGCCCTGCAAGAAAAGGTGGAGAATTTGCAAAGAGATTCACTAAATTATAAAGAAAATATAGAATCTAACCCACACGATTTGCCTTAAAATCAACAAGAATTTAGATTCTAAGAATCTAAAAAAGTAGATATTTCGTTCTCGCTCAATATGATATAGATTCTATAGAATCTATTTCATCTGGGCGGCGACTTCTGCGGCGAAGTTATCGACTTTTTTCTCAATGCCCTCACCTAGCTCAAAGTTTATAAACTGCACGATTTCGATAGTATCGCCGATTTTGGCACTCTCATCTTTCAACACTTGCTCGACACTTTTTTTATCATCAAGGGTGTAAAGCTGGGCTAATAGCGTAAGTCGCTGGTCTAGTATCGTATTATCAAGGATGAAACGCTCAAGCTGCCCTGGCAAAATTTTATCCCAAATCTTTTCAGGCTTGCCATCAGCCTTTAGTTTCTCTTTTAGCTCGGCTTCTTTTTTAGCGATTACTTCAGGGGTAAGCTCGGCGCGGCTTACAAACTCTGGTATGCGATGTAGCGTCTTGCCAAGTCGCTTTAGCTCCTCATTTTCCTTTTCAAGCTCGGCAGCAATGGCGGTTCGCTCTTTTGCTATCAATTCTTTCGCCAACTCCTTGTAGCTTATTACTTTCGGCTTCATACTTGCAACCTGCATACTTAGGTATTTTGCAAGCGTGCTTAATGCCTCGCGTTTCTTAGAATCTTGCAAGGTTTTAGAATCTTTTACGCTTAAAAGCACGATAGCGCCGACCTTTTTATTGTGGTGCAAGTAGCCATTTAGTATCTGCTTGTCATGGCACGAAATTGTCGCAGCACGGCGAATGACGATATTTTCACCGATTGTGGCGATTTTTTGCTTTAGATATTCCTCAAACGTCTCGCTATTAACCTTAAGATTTGATAGCGGATTTTCACCATTTTCGTTACTAAAAGTAACCTTATTTTCAAAAGCAAGATTCAAAGTGTTACCCACAAGCTCGTTAAATGCGTCATTTTTGGCGACAAAATCTGTCTCGCTATTTACTTCCAAAAGTGTGGCGCGCTCAAAATTTTGTGCGACTTTCAGGGCAATCACGCCCTCAGCTGCAATCCTATCCGCCTTTTTCGCCGCCTTGCTTAAGCCCTTTTGACGCAAATATTCAATCGCCTTTTCAATATTTCCCTGCGTTTCTTTTAGCGCATTTTTGCACTCCATAATGCCCGCATCAGTCTTATCACGCAGCTCTTTTACAAGTTTTGCTGAAATCTCTTGAGCGTTTCCTTGCAATTCTTTTGCTTTCTGCCCTGCTTGTTGTTTCAATTCATCTGCTTTTTTACTAGCAGAATCTTTAAACTCATCAAATTTTTTACTTGCTGAATCTTTTAGCTCGCTAGCTTTTTTACTTGCTTCTTCATAAGATTCTTGAGCCTTGTTTTTTATTTTTTCACCTAAATCTTTTGCTTCATCTTTTAGCTTTTCACCTAAGTTTTTTAGTGAATCTTTCGCATTTTCATAAGCTTTTTTTGTATCATCTCTCATAATTTTTTTCCTTATATATTAATGTATAGAATCTAACACGTGTCCTATTCTAGAATCTAAACCATTACATAGAATCTAGAATCTAAACCCTATAATAGAATCTTTCTTTACTCCGCGCTCTCAAACTCTTTTGCTAGTTCATCTTTTTGCAACTCACTTAGCAAAGCCTCTTTTTCCTCTTCGCTTACCGGAGTATCCAAATCATCCGCATTTACCGCATTCTGTTCGCCCTCAATGCCATTGCTCTCGCGCCCTTCAGTTATCGCATCGCTAATCTCTTTGCAAAATAGCTGGATACTGCGAATCGCATCATCATTCCCAGGAATAGGATAGTCAATTAAGTCCGGGTCGCAGTTCGTATCCAAAGGCGCAACCACAGGAATGCCTAAACGTCTTGCTTCACCAACCGCGATTTTTTCTTTCAAAATATCCACGACAAAAAGCATATCAGGGATTTTTTTCAAATGCCGCACACCGCCTAGATATTTCTCCAACTTCTCTTTTTTGCGCGTTAGCATAAGTCGCTCTTTTTTTGTCAGTAGCTCGATTTGTCCGCTAGATTCCATCTCCTCTATGATTTCTAGGCGTCTCACCGACTTTTTTATCGTTGAGAAATTTGTCAGCATTCCGCCTAACCAGCGGTAATTCACATAGGGCGCATTGATTTTTTCAGCGTATTCTTTTAGCGTGGCACTCGCCTGCTTTTTCGTGCCAACAAACATTATGACCTTGCCCTCCGCAGCAGCGTCCCGCACGACATTGTAGGTGTAGCGAAAGTATCGCAGCGTCTTTTGCAAGTCGATAATGTGAATGTTTTTTCGCACACCAAAGATGAATTTTTTCATTTTTGGATTCCATCGCCTTGTTTGATGCCCAAAATGCACACCACACTCAAGCAAATCTTTCATCGTAACCATATTTTTCTCCTTAACAAATAAAATAATTTGTGAATTTGGTTTAAATCACCGCGTCCATTAACTTCTAGATTTCATAACTTTTCATAGAATCTAATTATAGAATCTAGAAGCAACCAAAGCAGGATTGACGCGTAAGAATTTCACAAAAGCGTAATTATACTATAAAAAATGTGAAAAAGATTCTAAAAAACATCTTTTATAGAATCTTAAGGCACATCTTTATACAAATTATTTAATGCGGCTTGAACGTTTTTTTCCACAAATGGCGCGACTTCCTTGTCGTTTAATTCGCCCTTATCACCGATGTCCGCAATGGGCGCAGCCTTAAGATTCAATGTAGCATTTTGCTTACTAGTCAAAGTCGTAAGCCCACCGCTATCAGTTGGATACTGCCCGATAACCACGATATTTACGCTAAATGTGTTATCCACTTTATCCTTTATAAAGCCCTCTTGCGTATTCAAATTCTGCTTAGAATCTACCTTCACACGCATATTTAGCTTGGCGTTATCATCCTTTTTATAGCAGGTTTTAGTCAATGCCTTTTTGGCACTTTTCTCCACTAGCTCGCTCATATCGCCGCTCACCTCAAAACTAGCGGACGCATAAGTCTTGTAACTATCGCATTTCACCTCGCTATCATGGACTATCTCATTTTTCGCACAGCCCGCAAAAAGCGTCACACACGCAAACAAAGCCAACCAAACTCTCATAATTTCTCCTTAAAAATAAACACTTATTTTACAATAAATTTGATATAATCCACGTTTATTTTATGATTAAAAAAGGAGAAATTATGCCTTTACTTGATAGTTTTAAAGTGGATCACACGATTATGCCAGCCCCTGCGGTGCGTTTGGCAAAAAAGATGAAAACGCCAAATAATGATAAAATCAGCGTTTATGACTTGCGATTTTGCAAGCCAAATGCCGAGATTTTGGATGAAAAGGGCATTCACACGCTAGAGCATTTGTTTGCTGGATTTATGCGCGAGCATTTGAATAAGGATGGCAGCGTTGAGATTATAGACATTTCGCCGATGGGCTGCCGCACGGGCTTTTATATGAGCGTGATAGGCGAGCCTAGCGAGTATGATGTAAAGGATGCGTGGGAGGCTAGTATGCGCGATATTTTGCACCTTAAGAGTGAAAGCCAAATCCCTGAGCTAAACATTTATCAATGTGGCACGGCTAAAATGCACTCGTTAGCAAACGCGCAAAAAATCGCCGCTGACACGCTAGATAAAGGCATCGGCATTATGGATACGCAAAAACTGCTATTGAAAGAATTTGTGTAACTTTTTAGCGTTTAGATTCTCATAGAATCTAAAATTAACTTCAATTACAAATAAATGTCAAAACATTTTTAGAATCTAAATTCTATTCACTATCAAAATAAGGTAGCGTTTGGATTTTAAGAAGATACCTTATCATTTAATAAATTAACACTAAAAAAATCAGCTCTTTTATTCTCTTTAATATAAAATGCAACTATTTTCCTATGATAGTCTTAATAGGATGTATTTCTTGTTTATGTTTGCTTATTTGCTAATGGTTTATTAGTATCATAATCTAGCAGTTTAAAGGATTTGCATTAGTTGCCTTTTTAGCCGTTCTTGATTGTATCTAGATTCTATAAAATCTTTTGTGCGTTAGAATATTATATATTTTAAAGTTACTTAGTATTTCCTTAACATTTAACACAATACAATATATTTCTATATTCTATAGAATCTAAAAGATTAGAATCTAAGATTCTAAACACAGGACAAATCACAATGCTAAGTATCAAAGCCTTGCTTGCGGGTTATTTGGGTATCATTTTTATCGGCACTTTCCTGCTTGCCCTGCCGCCTATGTATATGACAAATATTAGCTTTTTAGACGCGTTATTTACTAGCACGAGTGCCATTACTTGCACGGGGCTAATTATCAAAAATCCTGGCTATGATTTTACGATTTATGGGCAGATTGTGATTATGATTTTGGTGCAGCTAGGCGGCTTTGGACATATGAGTATGGCTGGGCTAATCTATTTAATGATAGGCAAACGGCTCACGGCGGCGGAAAAAGATTTAATAAATGTCGCTGAAAATTTGAATAACAACTCGCTAAATGGTATCGGCAAGGTCGTGCTACACGCCGCCATTTTTGTGCTAATCGTGGAGTTTATCGGTGCTTGCTTGCTTTGTCCCTATTTTGCGATTAAAACAGGCGATGTTATAGGGGGAATCTGGGCTGGGATTTTCCATTCTATCACGGCGTTTAATAACGCAGGATTTAGTATCTTTAAAAGCGGGCTATTGCCTTATCAAGCTGATATTTTTGTGAACATCACCATTTCGCTTCTTGTAATTGCCGGTGGGCTAGGCTATGTGACAAGCATTGAAATTACGCAGTATTGCTACTCTAAGGTTCGCTATCATAGAATCTTTGGACTAAAATCAAACGCGCGTTTGAATTTAAATGCGCGAATTATCATCGTGGTAACGCTGATTTTGCTACTTTGTGGTATGGTAAATGTGCTAATTTTTGAGTGGAATAACGCGAAAACTTTAGCGAATCTGCCGCTGTGGGAGCAGATTGTAAATAGCTTTTTTATGTCGGCGAACTATCGCACGGCGGGTTTCAATATCTTTGATATTAGCGGATTTAACGATAGCACGATGTTTTTCTCGCTTTTTTTTATGATTGTGGGGGGCGGTCCTGGCGGGACGGCGAGTGGGATTAAGGTTACGACTTTGGCGATTTTGATTGCTCTCTCCATTTCGATTATGAATAATCGTAAGGAAACGATTATCTTTGGGCGTAGCATTCCGCAGGATACGGTCTCGCGCGCATTTGGAATCTTTGTGATTGCTATGGTGTATTTCGCGGTGGCAACTTTCATCATTTCTATTTTAGAGCCTGATATTCGCTTTTTACCTTTGGCGTTTGAAGTGATGAGTGCGTTTGCTACGGTTGGCTTGTCTATGGGCGATGGGGGCGTTTTGAGCTTGTGTGCTAAATTTAATGACTTAAGCCTTAGCATTATGATTTTTCTTATGATTTCAGGCAAAATAGGAATCTTAGCCTTTACGCTCATTTTCATCGGTCGAAGTAAGACAAAGCACGTCCATTGCGTGCAAGAGAAGGTGTTGATATAGAATCTAGATTCTAAGTTTTAAAGGGGTGTTAAGCAAGCAAAAGTATAAATATAGAATCTAGATTCTACAAAGTTTCAAAAAGTAACTTTGATTTAAAAAATTTATAAAATTATAAAAATATTTATTTTTTATTTACTATATGTTTTTTTTTTTTTTTTGTATCGTATTTTATCTTAAAAAACAAGGTAAAAAAATGAGCAAGATAATCACAAAAGAGAAAAAAATAAAAAACAAAGGGCAGTATATAAGGGTTAGACATATTTATAGAATCTTTAATGTGCCGATATTTTTCCGCGATGACAAAATCTCTTATGCTAAAGAAATCATAAAAGATTTCCTAACACAAAGGCTTTATGGCTACATTCCTATGA
Organism: Helicobacter saguini; assembly: GCF_000762875.2. Taxonomy (GTDB): domain Bacteria; phylum Campylobacterota; class Campylobacteria; order Campylobacterales; family Helicobacteraceae; genus Helicobacter_A; species Helicobacter_A saguini. The sequence continues at coordinate 77,702 of NZ_JRMP02000007.1, read as the reverse complement.
CTTTGGCAATCAGCGAATATATCGCTAGAGAGCCTAATATTTTAGAGCAAACGCAAAATTTGTTAGCAAATCTAGCACCAAAAGAAGCAAGAAAAGTCCTTTTAATCATAAAAAGACTGCAAGAAATGCGCGAAAAACTACTTAGCAACAAAGCAATCCACACATTAGAATTAAGGCAGAAAGACGAGATAGACGCACTAAATGCAGCAAGGAATTTTCAGGCAAATATCGTTAAAATGAATGATATTTACATTTATGATGGCTATTTTTTGCCTAAAATGCACGGGATTAGCACATTTTTTTATCGCCACGGCTTACATATTTTAGAATCTAAAACGCTAGATTCTATGAAAAATAAGGATTTTATCGATGTGGGCGGATATATCGGTGATAGTGCGATTATTTTTGAGCGGGAGTTTTGCGATAAAAAGATTCATACTTTTGAGGCGACCAAAGCTAACTTTAAGCTAATGCTAAAAACCTTAGAACTAAATAAATCTAAGCGGATAATCCCTGTAAATAAGGGCTTGGGCGCGAAAAATGAGAGTATAGAAATAGCGGTAAATGATTCGTGTAGCACGATGAATAGTGAGGTGAAAACGATGAATGAGTTTTTAGAGAGTGAAATGTGCGAGATTATCACTTTAGATTCTTATGTGCGTGAAAATAATGTGGATGTGGGATTTATAAAGGTCGATATAGAAGGCTTTGAGCAGGAGTTTTTAAAGGGTGCGATTGAGACTATTAGCCGCTTTAAACCAGCGATGTTAATTAGCATTTATCACAATGGTAGCGATTTTTTTAAAATAAAGCCTTTGATAGAATCTTGGAATCTAGGTTATACATTTAAATTTTTTAAGCCAGTAGATGGCACGATAAGCATTGAGACGGCGTTATATTGCGAAGTTAAGAATTAATTTTTTTATTTATACTTTTTATTTACACTTTTGCATATTTTAAGCTATCTTTAAGATTTTAAAAAACTTAGATTCTATGTGATAAAAATCTTAAATGAAATTATATCAAATTATTACAAAACAAAAACTTAAATGAAACTAAATTAAGAAAAGTATTAAGATAAAAGTAGAAATTAAAAATTAGATTCTATCATTCCAAAACTTAGAATCTATTTTTATTTTTTTGTGTGTAGTCTTTAATCACAAACGCATTAAGCTTCTTAGATTCTAAATCATTGCTAGAATCATTTGTCAATATAACCTTGCAATCCATATTAAAACGCATTTTTGCTATATTAGCTAAATCATTCAATACAACGTCTTTATTAGCATTGAAATAAGCTTCCCTTTTATTGTCAATAGCTAATATTTCCCTTTTTTTAGCTTCCCTTTGAAATATTTTTCCAGCACGTGCTATTTTATCTATTAAATCCATTACACTACCCTTTTACGTTTCAATTCTTAAATAGATTCTAACAAAATGTAGCTTATATAATCCTTGCAAAAAAAAAGATTTATTTGTGTGTATTTTTTATCTTAGAATCTTGCTTATGTGATAAATCCTTGCTAGATTCTACATTGACAGCAGATTCTACACATTCCAACTTTTGATACTTTGCTATAACATTCTCTTTGATAGCTTCTTTTTTTTGTCTTTTCTTTTCATAGTAGCTTAAATCATTATCACTTAGAATAACGCTTTTACCATACTTTGCAATCTTAGCTTCCTTTTTAGCATTTGCATTTTTACACATTGTAGCAATTTCATTAAGCAAACTTTGAATCTTAGAATCCATTTTACGCTTCCTTAAATTCTTTTTTAATAATCACATTAGCATTTTTTCAAAAGTCGCAATAAAAGCCTTTTTTTAATATTATAAACTAAATTTTTTTACACTTTTTTATATTAACAAAACACAAAATTTTTTGTATAAGATTCAGTAATATTTTTGTGTGCGGTGTGATATGAGTTTGACTTTCCTTGATTTTTGTGCTGGTATCGGTGGCGGGCGTTTGGGGCGAAATCACTCAATTACTTGATGAAAATAGCTACTATCATATCGTAATTCCGCAACCATAAAGGATAGTATATGAAAGCTTTTTTATTCACTCTATCTTTTATGTGCCTTGTTTATGCAGATAATGTCCCAGAATACATTAAGCAATGGCAAGGAAAAGTATATATTTCGACATTAAATATAAATGGCGAGAATGTTACACAGGCATTTAAAATAAGTGATAATTGCTATATAAGCAAAGAAGTTGGCGACATAGATTTATTTGGAAAATATTATTGTGAGATTTTATATTCACAAAATGGCAGTGATTTTGATGAATTGAGTGTGAATTTTTATACAGAAAAGCCAAATGATATGAATTATAGTCTTGTACGTGTGATAAGTATAGAATCTAATTCAAAAGCAACTATTAAGGTTGTTTCAATGGAATATGCTAATGATTTTTGCAATATTAATGTAACACGAAACAATGACACGATTACACTAGAGCATTCAAAATGTAAAATTGATGACTTGATGCTAAATAATGATATTTTTCATATATATAATAAGATAAAATAAGATAATTTTAGAAGAAAGGCATACAAATACCTTTGGTAAATATTAAACTCTTAGATAAAGGAAAAAAATGAAAAAAATAATGTTAATTTTGGCTTTATTAAATGTATTGTTGGCAGAAAATACAAATAGATTAGAAAAAACTTGTTTTGAAGTAAAGATTTGCGAAGATGATTATGAATGCAGAGTGCAAGAATGTTTTATAAAAAATACTACGAATTTACTAGAAGCTTTTAGATTTGACTTAGACGAAGAATCTAAAGCAAAAAGAGAAAAATATTATAAACCAGTCAATGCTATTTATAAGCAAATGCTTAATGAAATTACTTTACCAAAATATGAGACTAAAATACAAACATTAAAAATATGTTTAGATAAATATTGTAAAGATTTTAGAGAAAATAATATTACGATAAAATACACAATAGATGAGCTTTACATAGAATATAATCTCCATGATGATGGTATATATTCAAAAACTTATAAAAAATATAAAAACGCTATCAAAGTTATTAATGAAAGTCATATTTAGCGTATATTTCAGTGCAGAAATGATATTGACACTTAGCAATTTATTTTGTGGAAATTAAAGGGCTAAATGAAGCAAAAGGCAATTTTTTACTTACGCAAAAAGAATACGAAATTGCCCAAAAATTTAGCCAAAATTACTGCCTTTATATCGTTAGCAATTTCAAAGAAAAGCCAAAAGAGAGCGTATTTTTTAACCCTTTAGAATCTTTTAGCTTTAAAGAAATAAAAAAAGAAATTACACAAATTAGCTATCAAGGAGCGTTTTAATGTATATGTATAATGTAGATTTGTATTGTTTGGAAGAGTTACTCGAGCGTAAAGTGGTTTCTAGCAAACAAGAAGCGTTAAAATAGGAAAAGTTTTAATGCAAAGAAAAGGCGGAGATGACGGACGTGATAGTGCTAAAATGTTACAATTTAAAGTAAATTCTTGTAAATTTTTGAGATAAAATAAATTATAGAATCTAAAATTATAAAATCTTTGTGAATTTCAATCATTTGCTAATCCTTGCTGCCCTTAAGAATGTTTTTTAAATCCTTTTTAGCATTTTGCTTAAAAGCTTCGTTTGCAAAATCATTAAAAGCAGATTCAGCAGATTCTAACAATTCTTTTAAATTTGTAGAATCTAATTCAACATTTACCTTTTTGCTAGAATCTAGCATATAGCTATCATTTGCTACATTTAAGCTATTGATATATCCAGCCCAAAAATCCATTAGCTTTTTTTCATTAATTCATAAGTAGCAAAATTATAGCTTCCTTCGCTTCCTTGCATTGTAGAATGTGCCAGACAAGAATCAATAATATATTTGTGTATATTATGCTCCAGCCCTTTTTCATTTAGAATCGTAGAGAAAGCCTTGCGTATGCAATGCAAGTTAATATTTAGCTTCCTTTTTACCATTTCACTAATCACTTGCTTAAAAGTATTTTGACTTGCTTTTGTAGTATTTTTGTAAGTTTTAAAGCTAGATTCTAGATTCTCAAGCTTTACCTTGCTATAAAAATATTTGTTTGCAAACTTAGAATCTAGATTATATTTTTTAGCAACTTGCAAAAATAATTGACGCCTATCCCCCCGCTTCCATTCAATACCTTTTAAGGCTTTTTTACATTCTTTTAAGGCTTTTATCACATTTGAAATATAGATTTTATGACTTGCTAAATTTCTATCAAACACAAAATTAGAAATCTTACATTTTTGCATTTCTTTAAGAATTGCAATCGCCCCACTATTTAAAGGTAAAATAAAATCTTGCTTATTTTTCATTTCACTACCCTTAAGCCTTAAAAGCTTTTTTTCAAAATCTATATGCTTCCATTCCAACATTACAACATTTTTAAGCCTTAAGGCAGTATATATTGTGAATAAAACCATTTTAAAAAGCAATGTATCCTTAATGTGTGTTTTATACTTTTTATTCACAAAATCCACATTTAGCAGGGCTTTTAAATCATTTTCACTAATTGAATCTAGCTTTTTGTATTTATGTGTTTTGTAGCTAATTTTGTAGTCAATTTCTAAAAACACATTTCTTACAACATATTTTTTTTCTTTTAGCAATCTAAATATATTTTTCATAAGAATAAAAATCTTATCAACATATTTGATTTTCTTTTGCAATTTATCAATCCAGCTTCTTACAAACGCTTCAGTCACATTATTACATTTCACATTTTCAAAGTATGGCAGCACGTGCAATTTAAACATTCTTTTATAATTTGCAATACTCTCAGCCCTTAAATCCCTGCTTTTTAAATACATATTAAAAGCTTCTACTATGTGTAAATCATTTTGATTTTTTTTCATAGTAAGATAATCTTTTAAAGATAGATAGCTATCTTTGAAATCCTTGCTATTCAACACACTTTGCATTTCCTTAACCTTTGCAATGGCAGAGTCTAATGTTGTTAGAATCTACCTTGCAAAGTGTAATCATTTGTGTTTTCTTATCTTTTGTAAATCTATACACAATATTAGCATTTACGCATTTTTGCGAGTATTGCAATAGCAAGGATAAGCCTTTGCATTCCTTGCAACTAATAAGCTTATTGTTTAAGCTTTTATGATTTAACGCAGATTCTAAAAACTCTACCTTGCAATCATTAGCAAAAGATTCCAGCACACCACCCTTAAGATTTTTAAGCAATCTTAGATTTTTCCTTAAGTCGCTTCCATTATCCAAAATCTTAATCACAAATTCATAAGATTCTACTATTTCCAACACGTCCGCTTTTGAATTAAAATACAACATTTTTCTATCCTTAAGTTTAAATTTTTAATGTTACTAAATGTAACATTTTTTTTTTTTAAACGCTTTTTACACGCTCTTTTTTTTTAACGCTCTTAACGCTCTTTTTTAAGCTCTTTTTTTTAAAAGCTCTTTTCATTTTTTTAGCCCTTTTGATTTTTCCAAACTTTTTACACACATCTTTAGATAGCGCGTTTTTTTGGCGTGAGTTTGCCCTTTGCAATTTTTGTGTTTTGTAAGATTTTTAGTCAATATCATTTAACCTTAAATGAATCTTAAGCAAGTCCTTAAAACGCCCAGCCTATCGCATTTTTTGCTACTTACAACTTTACTAACAATTCTTAATAGAATTTATATGCTTTTTTTGGCATATTCCATTGATTTAAGAATCAATGAATTTTAAAAGTGTGTATTTTGTGATATTTTGTAAGATTATTCTATCGTTTGATTAATATATTTTCTTCTTCATATTCATTGTTGTGTTTTGTATACAAAAACAAAGCATCAAATATTTGTTGTTCCTTTGTTTCTAAAAACTCATTTTGCTCAATATTTTCTATATCAATAATAAATTCTTCTATACAAAATGTTTGTGCATTTTTTTTCTGTTTGGTAGAAAAGCAAAGTGGAATATTGCCACTTGGTGTTTCAATATAAGAATCTTTAGGCAATATATTTATTTTTTCTCCATAAGTTTCTATACATTCATATCCCCACGCAGAAATATTCCATAATGTTTGTGTATCTATATCAACTTTGCTATAAAAATGCTTAATTATATAATAAGTTAAAGTAAGCAAAATAACTTCTAATATAGAATATAAATCTTTGCTTGTTGTATATTGAAATGGTAAACCTGAAGTCCCATATTTAGTTTGTTTTGTTGAGATTATTGTGTTGATATATGTTTGCAATAGTTTTATGCTATCCTTAAAATATTGCTCTTCTTTTTGTAATATTTCTTTTTTATCTTGTGGCTGTTGAAAAAATAATTGTATGCATTCATAGTTTTTAACATTTTGCATATTTTTTTCATCATATAGAAAGTGTATATAATTTAAACTGCCTATTCCTAAATACGTCATTGTAGAATTTAGTTTTTTTAGTTTATAATAATCATTATATGCTTGTTTATAAATATTATATTTTTCTTGTTTTATATACACAAATGGAGTTAAATTAAGCACATAAGATTCAGTTTTTTTTGTATTTATTTTAATTTGATATTTACTATAATCTATTGTTGTTTCATAATTTTTATTTGGCTTTTTATGTAACACATCGCTTTTTATATCTTTAATTTTAACGCCATAGTAAATGTGATTTCCAAGTTTATTGATTAATTTCGCAGTTAATCCAGCATTGTATTTATGCGGAGCATTGCTTATAATTAGATAATTAAATCCTTGTTTAGCTGTATCTGTAGATTTTAAGCTACTAGATTCTATATCTTTTATTAATTGTATAAATTTTGTTGAATTAAAAAATGGACTTTCTGTGTATATAAGACGATTGCTTGAGATATGTATTTGTTTTTGCAAGATTTTACTAATATTGTTTTTGTTATAAAAATGTATTTTTTTGTTTGATAAATCGGTGTTAAATATATTATTTATATCAAAATTATCAAGTTTATTTTGTTCAAAATTTATGCAAATACCTAAATCTTGCTTTATATAAGATTGTAGTTCTTTTATTTCTATATTAACACCAGAAAAATCAATAATTGTTTTGTTATCTATCAATAATGTATCATTTAAGATATTGTTTTCAAATAACATAATGATTGGTGCTATGTCTTGCATTATTAATTTAATAACGAAATTAGAAACAACATAGTTATATTTAGAATCTATCCATTCTAAAATATTATCATATGCTTCAACGCCACTAAAGAATGTATCAATACCAAATATTGCGATATTACCTTTAGTAAAAATTTTTTTAATACTAAAAATATCAATAATATTAAAAAAAAATTACTACTTCTTTATACATTTGAGCATTTCCATCATTATATATATTTTGTATTGAATCTTTTATGTCATCAAAGGCGATATTAATAGCAGATTCTAAATCTTTATTACCATCAAGATATTCTAACTCTTGAAACATTTTGATTTTATTTAGGAATGGTTGTCTTAGGTTCGTATCAATAGAATCTAAAAGGTTTTTGCAGTTATCTTTATCGTTTAAAAAACTATTAATAGCTTGTGATAAATTTTCCACTTTTTTATTTGAATGCTTTAGTAAGCTTTCTGTAAAATCATATAAGATGCTGGATTCTTCTGTTTTCATATTGTATACACAAATGCTATTTGATGTTTTTGTTGTATCTATTTTGAATGAACTACTATTTTTGGATGGGGCACTTAAATAATATTTTTTTTGTGTTAAATGTGTAATAATATTTTTCATATTAATAGCATCATAACTATAAATCTCTATTTTCACCCCTTCCAAAGCTAGAGACAAAAGATGCTGTATAAATTGTTTTTTAAATTATCTATATTGTAATTTTGCAAGTTATTATAATAAGATTCAAAATTTGAGCAATAAAATCGTATAAATTTAGCATTTTTTGTATTTGTTGTGATTTTTTTTAATAAGTCACTTTGTGTATGTATAAAATTTATATTTTCAATGCTCATAATGATTTGCTCTATAATTTTTTTAATAATTGTATCAAAAGTTTTTCAAACTTTTAAATTTGTCTAAAAGGCTAGATTCTAAATAGTCTATAAATTTTTGAGATTCAAAAAACTACAAAATTCTAAAAGTTGCGACTTTCATAGAATCCAGATTCTATATTTTTAAACTTTCTAAACGCTTAGTACTATATTTATAGAATCTTATTTAGATTCTACGGTTTCATTGCCGTTGGTTATGCCTATGGCATCGGTCTCCTCCTCTTCTAGCTCTTTGTGTGTGTATTTTTCCTCGCCTTTAAATGTGATGATGGCGCAATGCGGATAGACTTCGATTTTATGATAAATGTTATTTATGCGTTTGACTAGCTTTCCAGCAGATTCTGGTATGCACTTTGGATTTTCCTTTATTTTCTCCGGGTCCTCGCTATCTGGCAGCTCTAGCCATTGCTCTTCTGGGATTTTCCCCCAGCCATAGTGCTTCATTACCATTCGTATCCAGTATTTGCCATCGGTGATTAGGACTAGACGTTTCATTATGCGGTTGCTCTTACTTGAGTTTTCTAGCACAGGTGATGCGGTAACCCATCCCTTTACGCGAAACAAATAATCATCGTAATTTACCTGCTTTGGCAGCGCGTTGGCTAAGTCGTTTAGCAAAATTGTGATTCTAAAGTCTTGATACTCTTTTTGCTTTGCTAGTGCGTTGCCATATGCATTTGCAAAGACTATTAGCGACCAAGTGAAAAGTGCGACAATCACGCCGCTAAAAATAAAAAAGCCCTTTTGCACCGCATTTCTAGTCGCTATCGCGCTAGAATCTGTTCGCGCCACATCCTTGCTCTTATACGCCCAGCCACGCCACGCACTCACCACATAAATGGCAATCACCGCCGTAAAAATGCCGATACCGATAAATGCACGCGGACGCGTAAGCGGCTGCTCTAGTAGCAAATACGTGCCATAGCTAATAGGAATGCCGATTAATAGCACCAAGAAAGCTAACACGAAAGATAGAATCTTATCCGCTGGAAAGCTCACGCCAAAAGGCTTTCGCCCCTGATACATCGCAGAAATCAAAAATAGCACCAAAAGTGTTAAAAAACAAATCTTAAGCCCGCTCCAGCCTATATCATTGCTACCAAAGTCATTCCACAAAAATTCTAAATACATCTCAATATTTTCGCAAAGTCCATCAATCAAATTTGAAGGTTTCAAAGTCTCTGTGCTAGCTTGCTTATGGCTAAACTCACGTGCTATCACAAACTTAAAAACGCCAAGCGCAAGAGCATAATTTAGCATCGACACACCGATAAAAATAAAGGTTTTTTTAATCCCAGCATTTGTTTGATTTAGCATTACAAAGGCAAAAAATAGCACCATAATAAGCTCGATACCGCTGCTTGCTTGATACGTCATACACATCCCAAGCGAGCAAAGGAAACTAACAGGAATATACGCCCTAATATGATGGATAAAAATAAAAGGAATCGTGCTAAATAGCACAGATAACGCCATATAAGGACTATCGAATCTAAAGCTTAATTCTTCTAAAAAATAAGGCGAAAGACCGATAGGAATGGACGCGATAATACCCAAAAGGGTCAAACGCTTTTTATATGGAATCTCCTTGCTCTCCCACACGCTAGACTCATTTTTCCAAATCACTTCACGCACGCTCCACACCACAATCACAGACGCAAGGCTAAGAAAGCCAATCGCCACAAACTGCGTAAGGGGCGCAATATCGCTAAGCACGACATCCATGTGCATAAGGCTAGAGAGATAGTAGCTAATGTAGCGGCTAAAGTTATCCCACTCCTTATAACCTATCACGCCGCGCCCCCAATCATCGATATAATACACATCCGCACGAATAATCGCCGTGATACCAAGCAGATAGATAAAAAACGCAACGCCTAAGTATTTAAAAAAGCCCTCCGTGTGGAAAAACGCCCACAACGCCGCCTTAAAATCGCTCCAGCTTTGCGAAAAAATATTCTTATTTTGTGTAGCTTGTGTAGTTGTCATATTTGTCCTTTGGTATAGAATCTAGATTCTAAGAATCTAATTTATTAGATTAACAATTTGGATAATGCTGTGTAAAATGTAATAATCATTAGCAAATTTTTTATAGATAATTAATTTAAATTCTATAAATTACATAACGATTACAGAATCTATTTGTAAAAATTAGTGTTATTTAAATTGTATATACTAATTACATAAAATTTATGTATAATATTGTTTGTAAAATTATGATTTTTAGAAGTGGGGTATGTTGTGGGGTTTTTAAATAATAAAGTTAGAATCTTTAGTTTAGCATTTTTAGTATTTGAGTTTGGTTATACAGCAGATTCTATAGAATCTAATACTTTTACACCAAGTCACGTAAGCAGTAGTTATAAAGCACCTATTGATGGTGGTAGCAACGCACCAGCACATATAGGTAAAAGTTATGACAAGATAAGTCAGTCTAAGGCATTATATAATGGAGCATATTTCAACGATGAAAGTGCTAACACTTTCGTGCCAACTTATGTAAAGGATAGTTATAAACGTCCTATCTTAAATGGTGAAAATGCGCCCACACATCTAAATCAAGCACAAGGTGCAATGCGATTTGGCTCTAGCTACAATGGTGCATATACACAAGGGGAGCGAGATGGCAGATACGCACAAAATGGTAGAAATAATGGAACTAACGCTAAAAACAAAAAAGCAAAAAAGGTAGTCCAAACAAAATACGGCTACGCACTAAATGATGGACAAGTATCCCAAGAAGATATTGACGCACTAAAAAGGACATATTCAAAGCAAGGCTATATGCTAAGTATGCAAAGTAATATTGTGGCGTCATCTTTAGGCTTTGACTTACCATATAGAGAAGAGCCTAAAAACCTAGCCTTTGTTGAAAAGCGAGAGTATAATAATCGTGGCTATCAAAGCCTAGAGCAAGTCCTGCAATATAGCCCATTTGTAACTTTTATGAATAGTGGCTTTGGTAATAATATCGACTTAAGAGGGCAAGGTCCTGATAGTGCAAGGGCTGTAAAATTGCTTATAAATCGTGTGCCTATTTCACTACTTGATACAAGTCATGGTGTGCCTGCGTATAATAATATTGATATTGAGGATGTAGAATCTATTGAGATTGTCCCTGGTGGTGGAGCGATACTTTATGGTAGTGGGACGCGAGGCGGTGTGCTAAATATCACTACTAAAATGCCAAGTCGTGATTTTGCTAGAGCTTCTATTAAGGGTATTAGTGGAGAAAAGGAAGGCTTGCAAGGTGGATTACTATCCGCTGCCTTTGGGAAAAGATTAGGAGAGCATTTCTTTATCCGCACATCACTTGGTGGTGGATATATAGGTGGTGTAAGAAATGCTACAGGAGAAACTAATAATGCCTTTATAAATGATAATATCACAAATGCTTATGGTGCGTTTCAAACGCTATATGAGATAAATGAGAATCAAAAGCTAGATTTTAACATTAACTACGCACATTTATGGACTAGCTATCCACAGACATATTTATCGCTAGTAGATGCAAATGGGAATATGAAAGATTCTAAAACCTTGCAAAGTGAAAGGAATAATCCAAGTCAATATACGACAAAAACGCAAACAGATTCTATGATGGGCTCGCTAAATTATACTTATAGTGGTGATAATTTAAAAATGGACTTAATGGCATTTTATCAATTTAGCTTTGTAAAGTATCAAGAGATACAAGAAAGGATAGTGAATCTTGGGACTAATCTTGGTGTTAAAACTGATTTTGTCATATCAAGTGATGCAAATAAAAATAGATTCCAAAATAGGGCTGGTGGCTTAACCTTTAGAATCAAGTATGACACACCTAAAAATATGCTTATTACAGGATTTGATAGCGTGGTAGAGTATGCTATCCGCACAGATTCTTTATATAGTGTAGCAACAAATAATGCAGATAATAGATATGGAGTAGAAATAAATAATAATGCTTTAAAATTATCAAATAGTATTTATGTGCTTGATAAATATAATATTACAGATTCTTTTTCACTTACCGCTGGAGCTAGATTAGAATATGCAAATTACTGGATTACAAATAATCAATATGCTTATTTTAATGCGTTAGGAGCTTTAGTTGGTGTAGTTGGGGCAATGGAGCAAGATTATAAATTTAATATGAAAAAAAATTATTTAGGCTATGCCTTTGATATTACTCCTAGCTACAAGTATAGTGATACAGGTAGTGTATTTATAAAAGGTGAGCTAGGATTTATAAACCCATCGCCATTTCAATTAATAAGCACAGAGCAAGGTGAATTAACATTATGCGAATTTAACCCAGGTAATAACTGCGAACAAACAAAAATAGACCGCAATATCCTTAGAAAAAACCTAGCAAGTGATATAAAGCTAGAGCAATATGCCACAGGTGAGATAGGGATAAAGGATAATGTTAGTGTGGGAGATACTAGCATTTATGGTTCTATCACACTCTTTTATACGCATACATTTAATGAGATTTATGCTAATTCATTAGCACATGGAACAATTTATACGTATGGGAATCTAGGGCAGACACAAAGGGCTGGTATAGAAATCTTAAGCAGGCAAAGATTCTTAGCTAATCAAATGCTTAGAATGCAGCAAAGTATAGCAGGACTTTACTCAAATATTTTAGAATCTAATATTTCAAATAATCACTTAAAAGGAAATATGGTCCCTTATGCTCCTTGGCTAAAGGCTACATTTAATATAGAAGCAGATGTCTTTCGTAGTGGGAGACAATTTATTACGGCATTTATGAATAACGCATATTTTTCACAAAGCATAGATAATACAGCCGTCTTAGAATCTAATCTAACAGATAGCTCCGTATCATTAGAATCTACAAGCGGAACAATCGCTAACTATAATCCAAGTAGCCATATAATCAATAAAGGTGGCTATGTGCTAAGTGATGTAGGGCTAATATATGGTGCTGGGGACTTTAGATTCAATGCTGGTGTGCGAAATGTCTTTAATAGCTACTATGTAACATATCAAAAATACCCAAATATAAACCCCGCTATGGGTCGCACATATTACGCGGAGATTAGGTATAGTTTTTAGGATTTGTTTTGCTTTGTTTTTCAGACTCCAAACATTTCTCATAAAATTTATTATTTGATGTTAAATCTTGGCAACTTACGCGGGTGCGTGTTAGTGCTACGTAGTATAGGTTTGTTTCTTGCACTAGATATTGCTTATATTTTTTTATTTTTTCTTTATCTTTTTGTTTTACAGCGATTGCTTTAGATAGGCGAGTTTTTAGTGTATTTATATCATCAAAATCACTTGCAATCACCACACTATCCCACTCTAAACCTTTCGCGCTATGCGCACTTAAAATATCGCTTTTAGAATCTAAATTATTAAAAAGAAAACTTTTAGCGTATTCTAAGGCGTCATAGATTCTATCGTTATATTTATTCACAAGCTCATAAGCGAATTTTAACTCATTATCATAAGTTGCTTCTGCGTATTCTTTAATCTTGTATAAATCTTGGAAGCTATTTAAAAAAGCATATTTTTTGCTTAATTCTTCATTGTTTTGAAAGTTAAGAAGTGCGATGCTGCATTCAAATATTTCATCAGGATTTTTTAATAAATTAATATTTTTGGTATCATTTTCCATCTCTTTTATTACATATTCTATAATTCTAGCATTTGTCCTAGTTAGGATAACCATAGTTTTTATATCTATAAAGTTAGCCATTGATTTCATATTATATTTCAAATTTGCGTATTTTTTTAGAAAAAAGTTAGCCTTATCAAGTATGCTTTGTGGCGTACGAAATGAGTTTGTAAGATATTTTTCATAATTAGATTCTACGATTAAAAGGGCATTTATCGTATCTAAAAAGCCATAAATATTTTGATTGCTATCACCTACTAGAATCTTTTTGCACGGATTATCTAAAAAAATATTTAGGGTATTATCATTTGTATCTTGGGCTTCATCAAGTAGGATATAGTCGTAAATATGTAGGTTTTTATTTTTTTTCCATTGATATTCTTTTAGATAAAATGAATGCGTATAAGGTATCTCACGTTCTTTCATAAGCCTAAAAAGCTCCTTTACATAAGGCTTTATATCATCATTTGGCACGATTTCTTTTGAGTTTAGATATGTCTTAATATCTTTTAAAAGGTCCGCCCATTTGCTCCATCTCTTGCGTTTATTTCTAAAATTATCATTAAAAATCTCTTGTAAATCATGCACTTTTAGCTCATGTCCTACTTCATAATCATGCGGGGCAATCACACTTGCGTAGGCTAGGGCGTGCAGGGTTTTAACATCTACATTTGGGGGAAATTTCTGCCTTGCTTCTAACACGACATTTTTATTAAAGGCAAGGTAGAGAAAACGCTCATTTGGCATACTTTCAGCAATTGCTACTAGCGTGGTAGTTTTCCCACTACCAGCACAGGCATTTATTTTTAGAATCTCGCCATTTTGCATATTTTTGGCACATTCAATAATTTCTAGCTGCTCTTCGCTCAAGGTTTTATCCTTTTGGGGATTCAGATTCTATAAATATAAATTGTGGAATTATTTTAGCATTATTATAGAATCTTTTTTAAGGAATTTTAATGTTGAAATATCACAGAATCTTTTTATGCTTATGTGCATTTATATGTTGTATAAAAGGCAACAATACAGAATCTAACTTGGAAATATTAGAGAAAGAATGCTCTAGCAATAATTTTTATAGCTGTCAGAATCTAGCGGTAATCTATATTCATGGTTTAAATGGTTTAAGAAAAAACACTAAGAAGGGAATTGCACTATTAACCAAAGCGTGTAATGGTGGAATAATACAAGTATGCAATGATTTATCAAATGCGTATTTAAATGGTAAAAGTGAAATAGGCATACAAAAAGATTCTAAAAAAGCATTTAAGTTTGAATTAAAATCGTGTAATTTTGAAATGTATATAGCATGTTTTAATGTTGGGGTGGCTTATTTTAATGGCAGTGGAGTTCAAAAGAGTTTAAAAAAAGCAAAAGATTTTTGGGTTAAGGCATGTGAAAATAATATTTATAGTGCGTGCAATAATCTAGGGCTTATGTATTATAATGGCAATGGCGTAAAACAAGATTCTATAAAAGCAAAAGATTTTTGGGTTAAAGGATGCGAAAATGATGAATTTGAATCTTGTGCAAATTTGAGCGTTATTTATTCAAGTGGCAATGGTGCAAAACAAGATTTTTTAGAATCTAATAGATTAGCAAAAATATCTTGCGATGGAAATAATGCTAGTGGTTGCTATAATTTAGGGCTACATTATAGTGATGGGTTAGGTGTAAGGCAAGATTTGAAAATAGCAAAAGAGCTATTTGGCAAGGCTTGTGACTTAGGAAAACAGGATGGATGTAATAAATACAAAGAATTAAATGAAAAAAGATTCTAAATGTAACCTTACATTTCAAGGCATCACCTTAAACACCCTGTTTTGTTTAGAATCTGGTATCCATAAGGCATCATTGCTATATGTAAAATATAGCGCACTTTTTAGCTTGATATTTAAATCCACTTCAAAAATCTTAGAATCACCTGTGATACTATAGAATCTAACATCACCATTGCTATCATAGCCACTTAGCATTATTATGCCTTGCTTTGTGATTTCAAGTCCGTAGATGTTGCTATTATAACTACTTGTTAGATATACGCTTTTAGATTCTAAGTCAATGCGAAAAACATTCCCCTTTAGCGTCTCAAACCGCGTAGAATCGCTCGTCCCAACATACAAAAAGTTGCCATTTATACCGATACCATTAGGCTGTCCTAGACTAGATTCTATGGCGATAAATACGTGATAGTTTTTTTTCTTTATATCCACAGCATAAATCACACCAGCCTTGCTATCGCTAACATACAATGTATCATTGCTTGTAGCTATGTCGCTTAGGGCGTTTGCACCTTTTATTTGCATATTTAAGACCTGCTTTTTTGTGCTTAGATTAAAGCCCTTTAGCGTATTAATATCCACGACATAAAGGACATTATTTAGCACGGCAATGCCCTTTGGATAATCAAGATTATCAATGAATTTTAGCTCAACAATCTTACCTTTGCCATCAAGCCTGCTAATAAATCCGCTCTCTTTTTTAATATTATTTTTATAAATCCCAGCATTGCTAACATATATGTTATTCGCATTGCTTACCACCGCCTGCGGACCTTGCAGCCCACTAATGGAGACCATATTAGAATCTTTAGCAAACAAAAACGAACTAAATAAAAATATAAAAATATAAACAATATTCATACTACAACCAAATCATAACTTAATAACATAACGCAAATTTTATTCCTTTTGTAGAATATACAAAGATTCTTTCATTTGTTACCCTAAGATTTTGTGGTAAAATTATATAAGAATTTTATTAAATTTTATTCTTTTAGTAGATTTAGATTCTATAAATTAGTTGTTAATATTTATACGAAAATTGAGATTTTTAATTCATAAGATTTATATGCAAAATTTATATCCTATACCCCACACTGATTGTATATACTTTGGCTCTTTAGCAGAATCGCCTAGTTTATTTCGTAAATTTCTAATATGTGTATCAATGCTTCTTAAGCCTGTATCTTCATGTATGGCATTGATTGTATGGGCGATTCTATCCCTACTTACAGGCTGCAAACGATTTTCTATCAAGAATAAAAGTATGTCAAACTCTGTGTTTGTAAGCTCTAAATATTCATTTTTTAATTTAACAATTCGTTTCTTAGGGTCTATTTGCAATGAGCCAAAAATCATTTCTTGTGTTTCGAGTCTCCTTAAAAGTGCCTTGATTCTAGCATTTAGCTCATCTAAATGATAAGGCTTTGTTAAATAATCATCAGCACCATCCTCAAATGCACTTATTTTGTGTCCCACATCATTACTAAATGACGTTATGATAATTGGCATTTTAGTGATTTCTCTAATTTGTCTACATATATAAAATTTATCTTTTTCGTCTGCATCATTTAAAACCAAATCTATAAGGATAACATCAATTCGGTTTTCCATTATAGTGCTTAATATTTTATCTGTAGATTCTAAAAAAATAGGCTCATAATCAAATTCACTAAGATATTGCTGTAATGAATTGAACGTTTCTAAATCATTTTCTAACACCAAAATCTTAATCATTTTTACCTCTTTACTTACATAAAAAAACAATAGCGTAATTATATTATTTTGCACTTAAAAAGTCTATAAAATTTTAAGAAAACTTAACATTTTGTAAATGTAATATTTTTGTAATAAACAATTTAGATTCCATAAAATTTCTAATATTAGTTATTTGTAGCCGATTTATAGTATAATTTTTTGCTTAAATTTATTTTAAAAGGATAAAAAATGAGAGTTTTTAAAAGTGTGGTATTGACAGGTATTTTAGGTATGAGTGTGTCTAGTGTATCATCAGCGGCTATTCTTGGTGCGGAAGTGGGTGGCATTTTTGGAGCAAGCATTAATAGTGTTAATGCTGGGAATCTTGATGCTGATACTACTTTTGCAGTTGGTGCGTATGGTAAATTGTGGTTAAAACCAGGAATGTTACGTATTGCTCCATTTGTTAAATGGGAATCTGTTGGCTCCTTGGATGATAAGGTGCGTTATAATAATTTTCAATATGGTGGGTTAATAGGTGTGCATGTATCTAAGATAACCCCTTATGTTGGTATTGCATATTCACATTTCACAAACACTGCTTTAGAGCATACTTGGGCTGTTAATTATGGCGTTCATGTTAGTTTGCCTGCTCATATTACCATAGGTATAGAGGCTTCTTATCAATCACCAAAATTGTCAGGGATTAAGGTTGATATTAATAGAGTTTCTGCTACTTTAGGGGTTCAATTTTAATTTAGATTCTAATTTATCACAATAATATTTAAGTTTAAAGTAAATATTTATATTTTTAAGTTACAATTTTAGGTTAAATTTGATTGTGTGGATTAAAAAATGAGTGTTTTGCAGCTTAGTTTTGCATTGTCGCATGTAATAAAGGCGGGGAATTTCTTTTTTTGGCGTTATATACAACCTGTCATTTTTGCTATTTTTATATCTTTTATATTTTCTATTCTTTCTATTAATTTTGTAAAATTGCTTGACTTATAGTTGGTCTAATGGTTTATAATTTTGGTTATAGAATCTAGATTAGATTCTGTGTTTGCGAGTGAAACTTAAAAAAATATAGATGTTTCGCTTACGCTCAACATGACAAACAAGATTTATAGAATCTAAAAATGTCGGCAGGGAGCATAAATTCTAGTATTTTGGATATATTTTGCAAAAACTTTTTTGTCCGCGAAGTGAGACTAACCTAATCGGTTGTCGCAACGAGCGGACAAAAAATTTTTGTAAAGGATAGACGGAAGACGAATTTTTAGGGAGTAAAAATTATGAAAAATGTAATCTTAACAATGTTAATATCACTAGCACTAATCGCGTGTAGTAGCGACAAAGAGCAGAAACAAGAAACGCCAAAAATGCAAGTTAAAGGCATGGTAGTAAAAGCCCAAAATATGTTCCTTAGCTTTGAATATCCAGCGCGTTTTAAATCCGTGCAGCAAAGTAGCGTATATGCGCGTGTGGAGGGCGTGCTACTAGCCCAAGATGTAAAAGAGGGCGATATAGTTAAAGAGGGCGAGCACCTTTTCAAAATCGACCCTACACGCTATCAAGCAAAAGTCAATATGGCAAAAGCGCAATATGACGCCGCAAAAGCGAATTTCACAAAGGCTGAAAAGGACTGGCTACGCGTCTCAAAGCTCTATAAGCAAGGCGTCCTTACTATCGACCAGTATGATACTTCGCAATTTAACTACGCTTCGGCTAAGGCAAATGTG
Source organism: Helicobacter saguini (assembly GCF_000762875.2). Classification (GTDB taxonomy): domain Bacteria; phylum Campylobacterota; class Campylobacteria; order Campylobacterales; family Helicobacteraceae; genus Helicobacter_A; species Helicobacter_A saguini. Next base: position 58,843 of record NZ_JRMP02000007.1, on the reverse strand, counting down.
GATAATACAAAGGCTGCCCTAGATGATGCGATGATTGACTTAGGCTACACGGATGTCGTGGCGTCTATGAGCGGTCGCATCGGTATGCGGCGATATGATGTGGGTAATGTCGTAGGTCGCAGTGGGCAAGATGTGCTTACGACTATTACGCAGCTCTCGCCTATTTATGCGGAGTTTAGCATTCCTAGCAATGACTTTTATTATATGCGGCATTTGAATAAGGATAATATCGCGGTTGAATTTATTCTAAATAATGGCAACACTTACGAGCATAAGGGCAAGGTTGATTTTATAGATTCTGTCCTTGATACGCAGACAAATTCGATTAAAGCAAGGGCGATTGTGGATAATGATAAGTTTGCTCTTTTGCCAAATGACTTTGTGCGAGTAAAGTTGCAAGGATTTGAAGCCCAAGATGTTATTGCTATTCCGCAGTCGGCGTTATTGCAAGATTCTCAGGGTAGCTATGTTTATACGCTTAAAGGCGATAAGCCAAGCATTACACGCGTGACTTTAGGGCAGAATCTAAAGGATGCTTTTGTGCTAATTTCTAGTGGTTTGCAAAATGGCGATATTGTGATTACTTCGCATTTAGCTAAGATTAATCCTACAATTAGTGTTTCAGTAGATACAAGTGATTCGCCCAGCGCCCCGACAAATCCACCAGCAGAAGCACTCTTAGATTCTAATATATGGAATCTAGATTCTAAAACCGCTAAAGATTCTATAGAATCTAACTTACAAGATTCTAAAAAAATATCAATTATAGAATCTAGATTCTATAGAAGTATTGAATCTAATAATTTAGATTCTATAAAATTAGTGAATTTAGAATCTAGGATTCTAAACAAACTAAATTCGCAAGGGCAAATTTTCCTTAGATTCCAAAGTCCCACCCATTCCCACCCATTAAAATATAAGGAAATTTTGCCCTTGCGAATTTCTACAAACAATTTAGATTCTATAAATATTACCTATCGCACCACCACCCTATTTTGATAGAATCTAAAAAGGCATAAAATGAGCGAAGAAGTAAATTACAAAGTCAAATTTGCAAATAAATATTTCGATGAGGGGAAATATTGCGAATATGATATAAATAATATTGATGTGATTTTAAAAAATAAATATCATAAGCCCATTTTATATATAGAATCTAAGTATAAAATAACTGATATTAACGCACACAGAAAGGCATTAGCCCAAATCGTTCTAACAAATAAAAAGCAAGATAGAATCCTAGATAAACTCGCACTAATTTATTTAGATTCTAACAATAATGATATTTTAGAGCTGATACACTGCGATGATAGCGTTATGTTTAATAATGATATTAACTGGAATGCTGAGATTCCTAGCACTCCTAGTAAAGATGCGATTGATAGGATAAATGATAGATTAGCTCCTAAGATTCTAACAAGCATAGTAAATGATAAAACGATATATAAAGAAATCCCACGCATTACAATCTTTAAAAATAATGAAATTAAAGAAATATATAAAAGCCTTATGCAAGGGCAAAGTGAGATTTATATCACCTTAGAAAATTCAAATCTAGTATATAATGAATGGAAAAAAGAAATAGAATTTGAAAATATCCAAGATGAGCAAGAGCTAATCAATCTTTTTTTGGTTGATATACTAAATGGCACGAAATATAAACAAGACTTTGTTGCAACAGAAAATAATTTATTTACTAAAAAAGGCGACACACTAAATGATTACGAAGACTTGATAAACGAAGGGACAAATCTAAATCTTTTCAAATATTCATTTAATGAAAAGCTAGAAGTAGAAGATATAAAATATATCTCAAAAACCAAAATGATAACAAAGAAAAAATATGAAACTGAAATATACACGATTAAAAGTAAGAAAAATTATAGAAATTTTTGGGCGAAATATAAAAGACCGCCGGATAAAAAAGAGTTTTTAAAAATCTTAGAGTATTCGGCTAGATTTTATAGTGAAAAATATAGAAAGACTACAGGGGGAGAATATACGCCTAGTTGCTTTGTAAGTTTGCAAAATAAGATTCTAAAGAATAGCGGCTATGATATGAAAGACTTTTTAGTATTTGACCCATGCGCTGGTGTTGGCAATCTTGAAAATGACTTTGGCAGGGACTATAAAGATTCTTGTTATCTAAGCACATTAGAGCAAATGGATGTGGATACTTGCAAGATTAAGGGTTTTAGCAATGTTATTCAATTTGATTATTTAGCAAATAATAAAGAGCCTTTGTTTTTACACAATAATATTTTAAAAACAATCACACAAATTTGTGCGGCTAGCAATAAAAAGCTAATGGTAATAATGAATCCACCCTATCAAAATAAAAAAGGCTCAAATACCGCTATGCAGTTTTTTAATAAAGTAGTAAAGTTGCAACCGCAAGTAATAATATTTTATTATATGACAGAATCTTTTTTATGTGATGAAATTAATGAGTATATAAAAAGTGGATATAAAATAGTAAGCCATAGTTTTAGTAATGCAAAGACTACATTTAAACTAAGCGAGTGGTCCATATCCCAAATAATTTTTGATAAAGATAAGGGCGAAACTATAAACAAAAACTCATTTTCTGCTAGTAGATATGAAGTAGATTCTAATGATTTAGAAATAGCAAATTTGCATTTTGTAAAAACATATACTTATGATTTAAAACGACCAAATTTACTAAACGAAATAGAAAAAACTATATTAGAAAATCAAAAAGGAATGATTTTAGGGGATATATGCTATCTAAAAGGTGTAATCAATCTAACAAATAAGCCATCTAAAAATAAAAATCCACTTACAACACAGAATCTAAAATATGCCCTTTTGCAAAAAGGTATAAATTTTAATACACATAATAAATATTTTGAAAGAAACGCTTATATTTTTAAAGGAAAAATAGATGATATTAGCGATGAGCTTTTTAGCGATGCTATTTGCTTTTCACTTTTTTATTTAAATATGGCTTTTACAAATAAAGAAGTCCTTGAAAATGGTAAAAAAATTAAGCTTAGAAACTACATTATGCCTTTTACTCACACACAACTAGGCTTTGGCTGCTCTAAAGGAATGCTAAATGTGCTAGAACCACAAATGCTAGATTCTAAAAACGATGGATTATGTAATACGCAAGAAAATATAAAAGAAAAGCCCTTTGATTTTAGAATCTTTTTAAGTGAATTTGAGTTTAGCAAAGAGGCAAAAGATTTATTTAACGTAGCATTGCAAATATTTAGATTCTATCATTCAAATGATGAATATCAACATAAAGACTTTAATGATAGCTTTTATGATATTACAAATGCGATAATGCAAAAAAATCCACTTGATTTTCAAGTCCTAGATTCTACAAAAGATAGCAGAATCACAAGGGTAAAAACGACAAAAGGCTCAAAAGGCTTTGGTAGAAATACAATAAAAGGTTTTGTGGATAAAGAAAATTTAGAAATATTTTATCACTTTTTTGACACACGCGATAATTTAGCCCGAAAGATAAATAAACAACTTTTAGAATCTAACCTACTTTTATGGGAGAGAGAAAATTTATATTAGAATCTAGATTCTATAAAATATTTTTTCAACCTTAAAGGGCGGTGGGTGGGCGATAGGTTAAAAATACTTTAAAGGGTGGCAAGGTTTAGAATAGATAGAAAAATATTTAGAATCTAGATTCTATCCATTTATCAAAAAAGGGCATTTAGGATTCTAAAATTAGATTCTAAAAAGATTCCATAACTTAGAACTTTAAATATAAAAAGTTTTAATTTATAGAATCTAGATTCTATCCATCCTTAAAGGGTGGTTGGGTGGGAATAGATATAAAGAAAAATATTGTTAATTTAGATTCTATAATTTATCCTAATCGCCCACCCACCACCCTTTTTAAAAAAAATATAGAATCTAGATTCCATAAAAAAGGAGAAAAAGCATGTCAAAGTTTTTTATTAATCGTCCTGTTTTTGCTATGGTAATATCTGTGGTGATTGTGCTTGTTGGGATAATTAGCATATTTACACTGCCTGTTGAAGAGTATCCGCAAGTCGTGCCTAATGAAATCACGGTTCAGGCAACTTATAGCGGGGCAAGTGCTGAAGTCGTGGCAAACACGGTTGCAAGCGTGCTAGAAGAAGCAATAAATGGCGTTGAAGGTATGCTATATATGAAAAGCAGCAGTAGTAGTAGCGGCACGGTAAGCATAAGCGTGTATTTTGCAAATGATGCAAACGCAGATATGGCAATGGTAAATGTCAATAACCGCGTCCAAAGTGTGCAATCTCAGCTCCCACAAGAAGTGCAACGACTAGGTGTAAATGTTAGAAAACGAAGCAGCACAATGCTTGCCATTTTCGCCCTTTATAGCGATAATCCAGCCCATGATTCTATATTTGTAGCAAATTATGCGAGTATCAATATCGTAAATGAATTAAAACGTGTAAATGGCGTAGGCGATGTTACCGTGTTTGGTCAAAATGACTATTCAATGCGAATTTGGCTTGATTTAGATAAAATCTCCCAAAATAATCTAACGCCAAGCGAAGTAGCAAAGGTTATAAGTGAGCAAAATTCACAATTTGCACTAGGTAGCTTTGGGGCAGAGCCTGTTAGAAAAGAGATTGCTTTTACATATAGCGTTACAACGCAAGGGCGATTTATTAGCCCTGAAGAGTTTGGGAATATTATCATTCGTAGCAATAGCGATGGTTCATCTTTAAGAGTTCGCGATGTAGCTAGAATTGAGCTAGGCTCAAAAGATTATAGCGTTACGCCTTTATTAAATGGTAAGTCTGCGGCTGCTTTTGGTATCAATTTACAGCCCGGAGCAAATGCGATAAATGTAATGGATGCGGTAACTAAAAAAATGCAAGAGCTAAAGGAAAATTTCCCAACAGGGCTAGATTATCGCGTCCCGCTTGATAATACAAAGTTTGTCCGCGTTAGTGTGAAAGAAGTGGTAAAGACTTTCTTTGAAGCCATTGCTTTGGTTATTATAATAATGTATTTTTTCTTACAAAATATCCGCGCTACGATTATCCCTGTGATTGCCATTCCTGTAAGTATCATAGGCACATTTGCTGGAATGTATGCGTTAGGTTATTCTATAAATCTTTTAACACTTTTTGGGCTTGTTTTAGCGATAGGAATTGTGGTAGATGACGCAATTATTGTCATTGAAAATGTGGAAAGGATACTACATAGCGAAGTAGATTCTAATGGTAATAAATATAGCGTAAAAGATGCGACTTTAAAAGCTATGAGTGAGATACAAGGACCTGTTGTTGCTATCGTTTTAGTTTTGTGTTCTGTATTTATCCCTGTGGCATTTATCGGCGGCTTTGCTGGGGCGATTTATCAGCAGTTTGCTATTACTATTGTTATATCAGTTGTTATTAGTGGCTTTGTGGCTTTAACATTAACGCCGGCATTATGCGTAAGCATTTTAAAAAATACAGAATCTAAGCCCTTTTATATCGTAAAAAGATTCAATGATTTTTTTGATTTTCTAACGCGAAAGTTTAGCGAGCAAATCTCTCGCACGATGAAACATGGAATCTTAATGGCTCTTTGTTTCATAGCAATTATAGGCTGCACTTACACACTTTTAGTAAGGCTTCCTACAGGCTTAGTCCCAGCTGAAGATAAGGGCAGTATGATGAGCTTTATACAGCTACCACCAGCTAGTGCTTTGTCACGCACAATTGATACAGGCAAACAAGCCTTAAGCATTTTAGAATCTAATCCAAATATACAATCAAACTTTTTTATAGCAGGATTTGATTTCTTAGCAGGAGCGCAAAGGACAAGTGGCGCGGTAATCTTTTCGACTTTGAAAGATTGGAAAGAAAGGAAAGATAACTCCTTTAAAATCGTAGGGCAGACAAGTGCTGCTTACGGACAGAATCTAAATGCAATCGCTTTTGCTACTAACCCACCGGCAATTATGGGCTTAAGCATTGCTGGGGGATTTGAAATATATTTGCAAAGTCGTGGAAATGGCAGTATTAAAGACTTAGAACATTACGCAAACGCTCTTGTGGCGGAAGCAAATAAACAGCCAGAGCTAACAGGTGTGCGAAGTATGTTTAGTGCGAACATTCCGCAGTATTATTTGAATCTAGATAGGGAAAAAGCAAAGGCAATGGGCGTAAATGTCGATGATGTATTTACGGCAATGCAAAGCACTTTTGGGAAATATTATGTAAATGATTTTAACCTTTATGGTAGGACGTATCAAGTAAATGTGCAAGCTGAATCTAGATTCCGTGAAATACCAGAAGATTTAAGCCGCGTATTTGTGCGAAGTAGTAGTGGCTCTTTAGTGCCGATTAGCTCTTTAGTTAATTTTGAACGTGTCGTTGGTGCTGATATAATTGATAGATTTAACCTTTTTACAGGCGCTAAAATTATGGGAAATCCTAAAGATGGCTATAGCAGTGGAGACGCACTGAAAGCCATTGAGCGAGTAGCCGCGCAAGTGCTGCCGCAAGATTATACACTAGGCTATTCAGGTAGTAGCTATCAAGAGAAATATAGCTCAAGCACAGGGCGTTTAGCTTTTGTTTTTGGGCTAATTTTTGTGTATTTAATATTGTGTGCGCAATATGAAAGGTGGCTTATGCCTTTAAGCGTTCTTACCGCTGTGCCTTTTGCGGTATTTGGCGCATGCGTAGCGACTACTTTGCGTGGGCTAAATGATGATATTTATTTCCAAATAGGGCTTGTAATGCTAATTGCCTTAGCGGCGAAAAATGCGATATTAATCGTGGAATTTGCCCAGCATTTACACGAAATTGAGAAAAAAAGCATACTAGATTCTGCAATAGGCGCTGCAAAATTGCGTTTCCGCCCGATTATTATGACTTCACTAGCTTTTTCTATCGGCGTGTTACCTTTAGCACTAAACACAGGTGCGGGTAGTGGTAGTCAAAATGCTATCGGCACAGGCGTAATCGGCGGAATGCTAGCCGCCACATTCATCGCCATATTTTTCATCCCCCTATTTTGGAGCTTCATCGCCTCCCTTAGCTCGTGGCTAAAGCCCAAAACCCTTTAGAATCTATTTTAATTATCTATCTAGGTAGCCAAAATTATAGAATCTAGATTCTACTTCAAATTCGCTAGATATTCATCAATTGGCATTACCGCACCTGGCGCATTCGCCTTAAAAATTGCATAAGGCTCATCAATCTTGCAGCCGATATACTGAAACGCGCAATTTAGCGGTAGCATCAGCGTCTCAATCGTGTAGCCATGATGCCCCTCATAAGTCTCTTTTGTGCCGCCCGCCGTGGTTATGACCTTAAAAGTCTTGCCAGAGAGCAGCTTTGGATTGTCGCCATATAAAATCTTGCCAAGCACGACATCCTCCCACTCCTTCATAATGCTAGGCGTGCTAAACCAAAATAGCGGGAATTGAAACACGATTTTTTTCGTCTCTTTTAGCAGCGAAATCTCCTTATCCACATCAATCGCCGCGGTTGGATAAGTCGTAGTAAGGTTGTGAATTTTCACATTTTCTAGCTTGCTAGCCGCCTCGAGCAACGCCTTATTTGCCTTAGAATCTTTCCAGTATGTATGCGCAAAAATCACCAAAGTATCCATTTTTACTCCTTTTTAGTAACAAAATATAACAATTCTACAAAAAACTTATAGATTTTTGGTTGATAGATTCTAAAAGTTAGTATTTTTTTAATAAAAATGCTTAGATTCTACACAATAGAATCTTTACAAAGTAGATTCTAAGATTTTATCAAATCTAAATATAAAATAAATTCTAAACAATCTACTTACTAGCCTGTTTATCCATTTCCTTGTAGTTGTATGGGCGGGTGTTTTTATCTAGCTCTAGGTATTTTGCTGGGGGCGCTCCATTTATGTTTTTATCATCATAATATCGTGTGCCGGCTTTGTGTCCATTTACATCGACTTTGTAGTGGATTTCACCCGGGTTGTATTTTTGGATTTCTTCAAAGCCTAGATTTGAGATTTTAAAGCCTTTGATATTATGCTTACTAGCAACTTCTACTAGCTTTGCTTGACCCTCGCGTGCCATTTCTACAGCTTGAAGTAGCATTCGACTTGCCTCTCTAGGATTATGGAATCCTGTTGAGTTTTCCGCGCCGACAAAATCGCCTCTCATTTGTGCCTTTCTATGCAGCTCTAGCACTTCTTTTAGCTCTTTGCTAATTTTTGCCTTATCAGCCTTGCCATCAGTTTGAAACTCTGGCATTTTCCCTAATTCATTTCGTATAAATTCCACATCTTTAATCAAACTAACACTCGCATACTCCGCACTTCGCAAATCATAAGCAATTGAGCTTTGAATATCATGGATTTGCCTTTTTAGATACTCCTCACTTTGCGTGTGGCAGGTTTTACAAGCCGAATTTATATCTTGCAAGGGCGAAGTAACATTGTGCTGCGTTACCTTTTTAGCACCCTTTCTAACATAAGGCATGTGGCAATCCGCGCACGCCACGCCATTTGCCGCATGCACGCCGCCGCTAAATAGCTCACTTTCAGGATGCTAAATCTTTATCATAGGAGCATCCGTTATCTTATGCGCCCAGTCTTGCGGGAAAATATCACGCACTTTATCATAATAATCATCAAACATCTCGATTCTAAATGGCTGCCCTTTTTTCCACTCACTCCAAGGGAAAACTAGCTCTAGCCCTGCTACTTCAATCTCTGTAGGCGAATTACCATTTCTCCATAATTCATACTCATCATAAGTCTTTTGCGTGCCATCTAGCCATTTTGCATTAGAATCTTGTGCGATAGATTCACCCATTACTTTGACCTTTGTGCCTGTTGGGCGGAAGTAATATTCTACGTGACATTGTGAGCAAACTAGCGTTCTCATTTCTTCGCGACTAGCTTCCACGCCTTGCTTTTCATGTGGTTTATATCCACGCGCTACTAGGGCATTTATCGCGGCAGGTCTTGTAAGTCTTAGCGACATATCATCCGGGGCGTGACAATCTGCACATGTAACGCCCATTCGCTTACCACCATGCGGTCCTTTGTGCTTATCACTGCCCTCTTCGATACCATTTAGGGCGGGGATATTTTTTACCATAGTCCAGTATTTTGTGGAGTTAAAGGCAACCCATTTATCATTGAATGTCTCGCCCTTTGTATTGCGTATTAGCCATGGAGTCCAGCCGCTGTGGCAGTTCATACACGCAGTTGGTTGTCCGCCAAACTTTGCAAAGCCATGCGTGTTTAGAAAGTCTTTGTTGTTTCGCGCGGTCTCCATTTGGTCTACTTGTATCCAAAAATGCCCACGTTCCTCATTTGCATCAATGCTAAAAGGGTAACCTGCCCAAAGTAGCGTTAGTTGCGGATAGCGAATGAGCTTTGAATAGGCTAGATTCCCACCAAATTCTGTCGCAATCGGCTCTGCCTTTTCCACGACCAAATACATATCAAGGTAATCAGGGAAATTCTGCCCCCACACATCAAATAGCGGGACATCATCGCTCATATCCACAAAATCCTTGCTATCTACGCCGCCTAGACTTGCTTCTTGCTTTTTTGTGATGTCGTTATTTAGCCAAAATACCGCGCCGATGATGATTACTAAGCCGACAATGGCGGTGATAAAGCCTTTTTTGCTCATTGCTCTTCCTTTTGTTTAAAAGATTCGTCTTCCGTTTGGATGGACTACACGCAAAATACTAGAATCTAGATTCTATAACCTTACGTTTTTATAGAATCTTTGGGTTTAGATTCTAACCACGTCTTAAAAAAAGGGTGGTGGGTGGGCATTTTGGCTTTAAAACAAAACGCCTTTTTAGAATCTAGATTCTATAAATTAAAACTTTATCTTTTAAAAATTCTAATTTATAGAATCTCATTTTAAATTTAACAATTTTTTAGAATCTAGTTTGCTTTGCAAATGCCTAAAGCCCACCCACCACCCTACTAAGAGAGTGGATAGAATCTAGATTCTATAAATTAAAACTTTTTTAAGATAAAATTCTAAGTTATAGAATCTTTATAGAATCTTTTTAGAATCCTAAACGCCCTACTAAGAGAGTGGATAGAATCTAGATTCTATAAATTATAAAATATGTAAGTTTTATGATTAAAAGTTAGAAGTAGTAAAACAAGGAAAATACTTTGTAATCTTAAAGGTTACGAAAATCGCAACCCCCACACAATGTGTGAAATGTAAAAATTTACAAAATTAATACATTCTTACGGCAAAGATTAATGAAATCAATGCTATAATTACAAGGTATTTCATGTAAAACATGCTCGTTTCTCCTTTCGGCGAAGCGATTCCTTGTGTGAAGCTGGTACTCTTCACACGAAGGTTACGATGCTTCACAAACAAATTATACCTTAACTTTTATCAATTACTAATTTACATCCTTTAAAAATTATAAATTTTAGAATTTTTAGAATCTAGATTCTAACCACGTCTTAAAAAAGGGTGGTGGGTGGGCATTTTGGCTTTAAAACAAAACGCCTTTTTAGAATCTAGATTCTATAAATTAAAACTTTATCTTTCAAAAATTCTAATTTATAGAATCTCATTTTAAATTTAACAATTTTTTAGAATCTAGTTTGCTTCGCAAATGCCTAAAGCCCACCCACCACCCTATTATGAGAGTGGATAGAATCTAGATTCTATAAATTAAAACTTTTTTAAGATAAAGTTCTAAGTTATAGAATCTTTTAGAATCTAATGTCCCGCCGCCCTACTAAGAGAGTGGATAGAATCTAAAAACCTTGTTTATGTCCTACTCCTACATGGCAAGATGTGCAAGTTAGTGCGTCTTTTATACCACGCGAAGTAGTCGCATTTATCGCGTGTGTAGCGTAGTCTGCGTGACAATTCATACAATTTTGCTGCACGATTTTTTTAGTCTTTTCAGTCGCACTAAGATTTGTTGGCAAATCATTAAGCTTAAAAGTAAAGGCATACGCGTGTCCTACGCCACTTTCAGCCTTTGCTATCCATTTATCGATGAAATTGTGCGGCAAGTGACAATCACCACAACTCGCACGCGGCTCGCCCTTGATTTTCTTAGAGTGCGGGGCTTTCAAATAATCAGCATACACATCATTCATAATGTGGCAATTATTACACGCGGCGCTATCATTGCTAAGGTAGCTCATCCCCTTTGCATTATGAAAAGTGTAAGCCCCACTTATAAAAAGCACCGCTAAAAGTGCGAAAACAATAGCAAAATACGCACTAAATTTCTTTTGCTTTTGTGTGGTAGAATCTTTAGAATCTTGCATTTCTCACCTTAACTTTTTTCTTAAAATATTATATATTTTGTAACTTTATCATTAATTTAAAAAAATGATAAAGCGTATTCTACACAATCAAATCTTAATCTAAACTGAATCTAAACAATTTTCCTAATTTTTCGCCGATAAAATTATAAGAATGATTATCTTTAAAAATACAACATTACAAAAAGGCGAAGATTCCATAAAATTTATAGAATCTTTACAAAGCAGATTCTAAGATTTTACATAATTTCGCTACGCTTTTAGCACAAATTTGTCTATTAAAAGGAAGCGATATGAAAAAGGTTTTTTTAAGTCTTTGTCTTAGTGTGGCGGCTTTTGCGAGTTTGAATGCACAAAATTTAGATTCTAAAATCGCACAAAACGCACAGAATCTAAAAACAGATTCTATAAACTCAAAACACATTAGAATCCTGCCTATAAATAACGCCAAATTCCTAGCTGGTGGGCGTTTTGACTTCTTAGTCGAGTGCTTTTACTGCCAAACAAATAGCATTAAAGCTAGTATAAATGGCGTGGATGCGGCTAAATTCTTTGATAAAAGGGCGAGTGTGAGCGTGGATAATGGCGTGGTTAGCTACCGCATAAATAATGTAACTTTCCCTAGAAGTGGCACTTTTAAGGTGCAAGCAAGTGGCAAACTTATAGAATCTAAAAACACAGATTCTAAACTTACAGAATCTAAAGCCGAAATCTCCCAAAATATCGCCTATAAAGTGGTCGATTTTTCCCAAGATAATCCAAAAATAAAAGCCAAAAATGTAATCCTTTTTATCGGCGATGGTATGAGCCTGCAAGCAAAGCAAATGGCACGAATTCTTAGCAAAGGCATAACGCAGGGCAAATACAATGGCTTACTTGAAATGGAGCGGCTTGATAATATGGCGTTAGTTACGACAAGTGGCTATGACGCGCTTACGACAGATTCGGCAAACTCGGCGTCCGCGTATTCCACAGGGCATAAAAGCGTGGTAAATGCGATGGGCGTGTATGAAAATCATACCAAAAATCCATTTGATGACCCGCGTGTAGAAACAATGACTGAACTTTTGAAACGAACACGTGGGATGAGCGTAGGCTTAGTTACTACCGCAAATATCAATGACGCCACTCCAGCGGCGTTTGCCACGCATACGCGAAATCGCGATATGAAAAATGAGATTGCTTTTGATTATTTACGAACGCGCCCTGATATTATTATGGGTGGGGGTTTGGCTAATTTTTTATATGATGAGAAAGGCGGTGTGAGAGACGATGGGGCGGATTTAACAATGACGTTTAGAGATTCTGGCTACAAAATCGCCTTTAACCGCAAAGATTTGCAAAATATTATGAAAGATTTTCGCACAAATTTAAAGCGAGATTCTAAAGATTCTACCACAAAGATTCTAGGACTTTACAATATGGATAATATGAATGTGTATCTTGACCGCGAAGTCTTGCGACATCCTGATGTGCTAAAAAACTTTGATAATGAGCCAAATTTAATGGAAATGACAAAAGCCGCATTAGAGATTTTAAGCCAAAATGAAAATGGATTTTTCTTGCTTGTCGAAGGGGCGAGTATTGATAAACAACTGCATAAAATGGATTGGCAACGCGCCGCTTATGACGCAATTGAGCTTGATAAAGCAGTAAAAATCGGTCGCGATTTTGCCGATAAACGCGGCGATACGCTAATCATTGTCGTAGCCGACCACGCGCACGGCGCAAGTATCACAGGGACATATCACGAGCTAGATGGCAAGAGTGGGCGTGAAGCGGTTCGCACTTATAAAGATTCCATATTCCCAACATTTGTCGATAATGATAAAGATGGCTTCCCGGATAATCCAGATGCTGAGATTACCCTAGCCGTGCAGTTTGCAAATCACCCAGACTATATCGCAAACTATCATCTTAAGGAAAAACCAACTAGCCCAACGATAAAAGATTCTAATGGTCGATATATCGCAAATGAGAAGGTGCAAGGCGAGCATTATTTTGGCAATATCCCTTATAAAGAAGACCAAGAAGTCCATGCCGCAGATGATGTAGTCCTAATGGCTCACGGCGTAGGGAGCAATTATTTTAAGGGCATAATGGATAACACCGAAGTCTTTTTCGGCATAGCAAAAGCCCTAAATCTCAACGCAAAAGATTCTAAATTCTAAGATTGTTTGTAAAGTTGCTCGATTTTTTCGCCTTGTTTTAGGAAAAAGTAGTGGTCGCCGCTTAGGATGAATGAACGTGTGGTTTTTGGCATAAGCTCTAAGATTCTATGATAGCTTTGCAAGGGCGTGGCGGTGTCATTTTCGCCCCAAAAAATTGTGGCTTTACATTTAAACTCTGCGTATTCATTTTCAAAATTCTCATTTACCACGATTTTAAAAATCTCATACATCACAGGGCTAAGATTATTTGCATCACTTGCTCTAAAGGCTTTAAAATTCTTTATTCCAAGCGTTTTTAGAATCTTAGTTATAGCGATTTTAAGGCGAACTTTAAGGCTTTTTGGTAGCAAGATTCCAGCGCTACTTAGTAGAATTATCTCGCGATTTAAAAGAAGCGCAATTTTCCCACCAAAGCTATGCCCTACGATAATTGTGTTAGATTTTAAAGGCTGGTTAGATTCTATAGAAATGTTAGAATCTTTAGAATCTAAAGGCGGATTTTGCAAACTAGATTCTATAATATTAGAATCTTTCTGCCCTTCTCTATTATTCCCACCGCTCCCACCCGCGTGGTTTAGGGCAGATTCTATAGAATCTTGCAACCCCATAGCCCCCAAAAAAGATTCTATAATCTTAGCGTAATCATAAGTATTTAGCACCATCTCACAAGGAGAGCCCCCAAAGCCCGGTAAATCCACATAAATATGATTAAAATCCTTGAAAGTTTCGCCAAATGCAAGTTTCATCAGCTCCTTATTACTCCCCCAGCCATGCAAAAAAACGATATTTTTTGCCGCTTGATTATTCACCAAAATGTAACTAATACGCCACGCAACACCCTTAAAATCCACATCTTTTACCGCCATAGCAATCCTTTAAAAAAACGTTAATTTTAATACAAATTTTTGTATAATAGCAAGTTTAACACAATCAAAGGACAGAATATGGCAGAGCCGATGAGTAAGCATGGGTTTGATAAATTGAGTAAAGAGCTAAAAAATCTAAAGGAGGTCGAGCGTCCAAAGGTCGCTGAGGAAATCGATATAGCGCGCGCTCACGGCGATTTGAAAGAGAATGCCGAATACCACGCTGCTAAGGAAAAACAAAGCTTTATTGAGTATAAGATTAGCGAGATTAGCGCGATGCTAGCAAATGCGGAGGTCATTGACCCTAAGAGCTTGAAACACGATAAGGTTAGCTTTGGCAGCACGGTTACGATATTAAATTGTGATACTGACGAGCAGAAAATCTATACGATTGTCGGCACTACTGAATCTGACCCAAGCCGCGGGCTAATATCTTTTAACTCACCCTTAGCAAATGGTTTGATAGGCAAAGAAGAGGGCGAAGAGGTCACTATAAAACTCCCAAGCGGCGAAACCGACTTTGAGATTCTAAAGATTGAGTATAGGGATATTGAGTTTTAGGGGATTTATAAGTTAGATATTAGTTACTTGTGCGGTATCTAAATTGTCCGTTTTTAAAGACAAGGTGTAAGCCGCCGATGCCAAAAAGCCATTTGTTTTCTATAAAGTTTTTTAGAAATGCTGCCATTTCGCCGCTTAATTCATTATTATAAATCACGCCTACGCCATCTGTGTGACCGATAGAGCAAACGGTGCCGCGATGTTTAAATTTAAAGACTTCATTTTGACTCTCACCACGCAAGATTTTAATTAAAGAACGCGCTACATAATCGCCCATTTGTGCGGATAATTGCGCGGTTGGCGCGTGTATTACATCTCTTGAAGTCGCAATAGCGCAATCGCCCACAACATAAATGCTAGAATCTTTTGGATAGCGTAAATACGCATCGACCTTGATTCTGCCCTTGACATTTTCTAAAGATGATTTTGCCACGCTATCATTCCCTTTTACACCTGTGCTCCACAATATTGTGTTGCCTTCGATAAATCGCGTTTCACCATTTTTATATGTGATATGCACGCCATTTTCACAGCATTCATCCACACTCGCACCATTTATCACTTCTACGCCAAATTGCTCTAGCTTTTTTTGTGCTAGTTTGCTCCCTTTTTCACTAAACATAGGCAAGATTCTATCACTACGCCCTATGCAAGTCACGCGCGGCAAGCTCCTATCAATCCCGCTAATTAAACACAGCTCATCTAGCCTACTACCTAGCTCTGCGGCAAATTCTATACCTGTAAAGCCTGTCCCACACACTATTACACTTAAGTCATTTTTATCTAATGTGTGGCAGTATTCTTTGAATTTATTTTCGATATTTTTATCAAGTTTTAACGCAGCATTCAATGACGATAGCTTATGTGCGTATTCTTTCACACCCTTAATATTAAAATCATCCGGGCGAAAGCCTAGTGCGATTACCAAATAGTCATAATGATATTTCCCACCATTTCCTGTGACATATTTTTGCTCTATATTAAAGCTTTTGATTTTATCTTTTATAAAGTGAATCTTACGCGGGTTTAGAATCTTTCTAAAATAGATTCTAGCCTTGCGACCGCTTAGAGTGCCTATTGCGACTTTATGCAAAAGTGTGGTTTGATAATGGTAGTCGTGCTTGCTAATTAGTGTAACATCGGCTTCATTATCTTTTAAATTTTCTTGCAAAGTGATTGCAGTTCTTAAGCCCCCATAGCCCCCACCGATTATTAGAATCTTCTTTTTGTTTTCCATTTGTTTATCCTTTTAATGTAAAGAGATTTTTGTATTTTATCTATTTTTAACGCTAAGTATTCTTAAAAAGCGAAAAATAAAATATTTTCTATCAATTTTGTTACACATTTTTACTTAAAATAGGTATAATTCAAGTTTTTCAACCAACTTTTAGAATCTTTTTAGGAGATTTTGCCTTGCGAATTATGATTAAATATTTTCCTTATGAGTGTGCTTTTAGCGATAGATTCTATAAAAATCTTGTGATTTTAGGCATCGGTAGCAATATGGGCAACACTTTTAAGATATTTAGAAATCTTTTTTTAAGTCTTAAAAACAATAAACTTATAAAACTTTTTTCCACATCTCATATTTATAAAAATAAGGCGTTTGGCTATACAAAGCAGCCAGATTTTTATAACGCCACTATTATTTTAAGCACTAATTTATGTCTTAGAAATTTTTATGCTTTAATGTTTTATTTGGAGCGAAAGCTAGGGCGAAGCCGTAAAAGAGCCTTTAAAAACGCACCACGCAAAATAGATATTGACTTAATTTATTTTGATAAAAAAAGGGCTAATTTAAAGCATTTGAGCCTACCGCACAAAGATTTTCACAATAGAGAATCTGTGCTAAAACCGCTATCTTTTCAAATGGGACTAGAATAAATGAAGCTATTTACATACTCAGGAGAAACGCCCACAGATGCGATGCGTAAGGCTCAAGACGCACATGGCGATGACGCGCTAATCGTGGATAATAAAGAAATACGTAAGAAAACCTTAAATGAACCGGGCTTGTATGAAATAGTCGTAGCCGTAGATGATTCTAAAGTAATAGAGTCGCAAAATGAAACAATTGCCCCAAAAAATAGCATACAACAAAGATTAGATGATATAGCACAAAGGGAGCTAGAGAGAAAAAGGGCGCAAAAGCTAAACAATGGCTTTGATGAAAATACCGCAAGACAGCTAACAAAAGCAGTCCAGCAAATAAAAGAGCTAAGTAATGATATAGATGGCGATGATATAAAAATCGACTTTAGTCCAAATGCAAGGCGAATGCAAAGTCAAGCACAAATCAAATCGCGTCAAGCATACCCAAGCAACACGCCAAATACGCCTATGGTGCAGCAAGCAAGTAATACACTAGATATACTAAATCGCAGGGTAGATTCTAAACTACAAGAGAGAGCAAATGCAAAGGGTGAGAGTGTCGAAGAACTGCGTGGGATAAAGCAAGAGCTAGATAAGCTAAATGATAAACTCAAACTCATTCAAAATATGGTATGGGAGGATAGAGGACCAAAAAGTGAGGGGATAAATATCCCGCATGAATTTGCCGAAATCTATCGCATAGCCAAAAGTAGTGGGATATGTAAAGAGCATTTAGATTCTATAATGAGCCTTAGTTTAGAGCTTATGCCGCTTAAAATGCGTGAAAATTCTTTGACTATAAAGCGATATTTCCGCGAAGTCTTGCGTAAAATGATATATTGTCGCCCTGAAAGTAAGGATATGACTAAAAAAATCATAATGCTTGTTGGTCCTACAGGCGTGGGGAAAACTACGGCTTTGGCAAAACTAGCGGCTAGATTCTCGTTAGAAAAAAAGGCAAAAGTTGGGATTATTACGCTTGATAGCTATAGAATCGGCGCGCTAGAACAGCTAGAATGGTATGCAGAGCGAATGCGAATAAGCATACAAATGGTAATGGCGCCTGAAGACTTTGTAAAGGCTTTGGATTCTTTGCGATATTGCGATTATATCTTAGTAGATACAGCGGGTCGCTCGCAAAATGATAGTGAGAAAATCGCGCAAATTAAGAAATATTTGCAGGGCGATTATAAGATTAACACATCTTTAGTAATGAGTGCTACGACAAAGTATGAAGATTTGCGTGATATTTATGACGCCTTTGGTATATTGAATCTAGATACGCTAATTTTTAGCAAACTTGATGAAAGTCGCGGCTTAGGCAATATTTTTAGCCTTGCGTATGAAACAAAAAAGCCCATTAGTTATTTTAGCGTAGGACAAGAAGTCCCAACTGACCTTGTAGTCGCAACAAACGAAGCCCTAGTCGACTGGCTACTAGATGGCTTTACTAATCCTAATAAGTAGGATAATGGTTTAGATTCTAAAAAACACCTTTTTCTTTCGCAAGATGCAAAACATTCTCACACACATCGTTTCTAAAGCGATTGACATCGATGATTTGGGCGTTTAGAGCGCGTTTTGAATGCTTTAAATACTGCTCTAACATCTCTGCTCTATCGCGTTTTACTTCATCTTCTAACCTTATAATATGCACATCTGGCATATTAATTTCATAAAAAAGATTTAGCAAACTAAGCGGTGGTGGGTATTTAAATAGCAAATCTCCGCTCTTAAAATCGCGTTCTTTTTGATAATTATAAAGCCCTAAGGGGAAATTTTTTGCAGTTGGTAAAGTTATAGAATCTACAATATTTTCTGTATTAGGTTCTATAAATTGCAACTTTGGATAAATATATCTTGCAAGATTTAGAAGTCCTAAAGATTCTAAAGCAAAGGGGGCTTTAAATTTGCAATCGTGCTTTAAAATCGCCTCGCACAAATCATTTAAAAGCTCACTAAAACCTTTGAAATCGCCATCGCTAAGTGCCTTTAAACACAAAATCAAATATTTATCAACTTCCCATATTTTTTTCTTATTTAAGGCTTTTTGCATTTGTTTGTCAATAATTTCTTGGAACTTTTTAGCCTTAAAGTTAGGATTTTTAGAATTTTTATAAAGCGTAAAAATAAACAAATTACTTAATAAACCACACTCAAGCGCACCAAAACTAACACTCGGTATAGAATCTAGCGGAAAAAGCGCGTGCAAAAGGGCAAAATTATTACTCGCCGCAATCAAAAACGCACGATAGCAAAAGGTGCTATTATCGTAACCGCTGGAGTTTGTGCCAAGCAAGGCGTGATAAGCGTAGGTATTGAGCGCGTTATCAATGCTAGAAATTTGCGCGTTTTGCAGATACATAAAAAGCCCGAGATTAAGGATAGAATCTGCGTCATTAAAACTGCTAGAAAGCCGCCAAATGCGGTATTCTAAGTTTTTTTTATCACTCAAAGGAGTGTGTATTTTGCTAACTTCATGCCTTAAAAGAAA
Source organism: Helicobacter saguini (assembly GCF_000762875.2). Lineage (GTDB taxonomy): Bacteria > Campylobacterota > Campylobacteria > Campylobacterales > Helicobacteraceae > Helicobacter_A > Helicobacter_A saguini. The sequence continues at coordinate 39,623 of NZ_JRMP02000007.1, read as the reverse complement.
CATATTATTTTTACAAATTTTCACATCAAAGTTAGCTTCTTTTTCATCAAAATTTTGGCTAGTTTTAAAAGATTCTATCCTTTCTTGTATCATAGAATCTACGCTAAAATCGCCATTATTTTTTTTTAAAAAATCTTTTAGTAACTTTTCACGCTCATTTTTATCTAGGCATTTATTTAAATAGTCTTGCATTTTTGTCCTTTTTTAAGCTTTAAATTACAGGTGAAATTATACTTTTAAAATGTGGGCTTTGTTTTATGAAATATATAGAATCTAGATTCTAAGCGAAGCGGTTGTAGAGAGAAAGGATGTAGTCTTTATCAAGCATTTTAGAATCTATTCGTGTGTTTATTAAATCTTTATTAGATTCTATAAAATCATCTAGTTTTACCCATTCTTGCTCACTTGCTTTGTTGGCACGGAAATCCTTAATGTAAGGGAAATGCCAGTTATTAATCTCTGTGTAATAAATAAAATCCATATTTGCAATCATACCAAACTCTTGATTTTTATACATTTTTTCTTTAGCTAAAAAATCATCTAGCTCACTCTTTTTCCATTTATCCTTTGACATTGCGACTACTTCGCCTTTGTCACTGACTAAATCTTCTATGTGCCACCAGTGTTTTCTTTGTATTAATAGTTGGTCGCCACCCTCGATAATAAAACCATTATCATATTTTTGTATATACAATTCATTATCAAATTTATGGATATGAATCCTGCCATAAAAAATGCAAGATTGATGGTCATGTATCAAATAAAAACTCTTATAAAGTTTGGCAGCATCGTGGATATGGTCGCAGTCAATTTTTAGTATCCATTCATCTTCTGGGATAAATTTTTCTATATAAGTTAGGTAGAAATATAGTTTGTTTTGCATTGTTGGCGGGTCTTTTAGTGTGACACTATAAGGGTATTTTATCGGTATAAAGCTTGGGTATTTGCGGCAGAAATCTAAGATAAATTCTTCGCTGCCATCATCGCAGTCATTGTAGCCGATTACGCCACGTTGGAATGCTGGCAGGATAGATTCTAAGCAGGCTTTGATTGTGTGGATTTCGTTTTTCACTCTTACCCACGCCCATGGATTTAGCGGGCTTTTAGGGTTTTTGGCGGCGGGGTCAAAGTCAAAGTAGCCATTGTGTAATTTGTGGTTGCGTTTAGATTCTATAAATTGCGCTGCGATTGTGGTTTGCGGATTTTTAGAATCTAGGGTAAATTTTATAGAATCTTTTTGGGTAGATTCTATGATTTTTATGGAATCTTTGGTGTTAGATTCTAAGTTTTGTTTAGAATCTTGCGTTTGGGTTTGGTTAGAATCTGCGTTATTTAGGGCATTTACCCCCCCCCCCCGTTTTTGCTACGATAATATTCGCGTAAATAGATTCTAAGTTTATAAAATGTGGGCTATTCTTATTCTCGCTAAAGTTAGGCTTTGCATCGCTAATCTCATATTCTTTATACAAAAAATCGCGATTTAAATTGATAAAATATTCATAAGGCAGGGCGTTAATATTTGCGGCAATCTCGCTTGGTACAGGCTTATCTACGTCTTTAAGCAAAATTGTTTCAAATGGATGATTTGGTCGCTTTTTTGCCTTGTGGATTTTTATTTTTCGTCTTAGTTTTCTTAGCCATAGTCGCATTTAGTTTCCTTTTAGTGATTTTAGCTCTTTTGTTAAGGTTAGTAAAGTGTCTTTAGAATCTTGCATGTGCAACTCTTGTTTAGAATCTTTTTTACCAAAAAGTTCGCCATTTACGATTTTCTTACCTATTTTTTCGCCCACATAGCCGCCGATAAGTCCAAGAGTTACCGCACCTGCTACACCGCCCATTGCAGGAAGTGCTGCCGCGCCCACTATCATAGCCGCGCGACCTAGCACCATAGAGCCGATTACGCCGCCTGCATTCTCCGCTACACGCGTAATGCAAGTGGATTTGCTAATTTCGCCTTTGTAATATTTATTGATGTCATTTGCGGATTCTAGGGCGGTTTGAGCGCACGCATTAAAGACGCTTTTTGTGATACTTGCTGGCTTGCTAACTGCCTTAAATGCGGAGTTTTTATTTTTTAAAATCGCCTTGCCACCCTCTGCTATCGCCGTTTTTAAACCCACTATGCTAGATTCCAAAATCGCATTTTTTTTAGAATCTTTGCTCTCCATAAACCTTGCCACGCCCACAAATGCGCCACTCAAAATCGCTGCTTTTGCCGCATCTTTTAAAATATTTTCTTTCATTTGATTAGTCCATACATAAAATGGTGTCCCAAACGGGATTTGAACCCATGACCTTAAGATTAGGAATCTTACGCTCTATCCAGCTGAGCTATCAGGACAAACTTTAAGATTCTATAAAAAATGTGTAAAGATTTTGCGTTTTAGATTCTATATTCTAATGGATTTTGATGGTGCCGAAGGTCGGACTCGAACCGACACAGAGTTGCCTCTACTAGATTTTGAGTCTAGCGCGTCTACCAATTTCACCACTCCGGCTTTACAAATCGTAACACTTTGGAATCTAGATTCTAACATTACTTCAAAAACGCATAATGGTGCGCTGAGTGAGACTTGAACTCACACGAATAAATTCGCCACCCCCTCAAGATGGTGTGTCTACCATTCCACCACCAGCGCGAATATAGATTCTATAGAATCTAAGATTCCACAAAATCATAGAATCTTGCAAAGTTTTATAGAATCTAAGCACTAAAATCATTGCAAAAAGCAAGATTCTAAAACGCGTTTTCTATCCCAAAAAATAAAAAACTATGCTGCCAAATACGGATTAACATAAATCGCAATAATCGCAAAAACAAGCGTATAAATAACTTGCGCTTCGATTAGAGCGATAGCGATAAACATCGTAGTTTGCAGTTTTGAGCCAAGTGCAGGGTTTCTAGCAGTCCCAGAAATCGCAGCAGAAGCCGCATGACCCATACCTATCGCACCACCAAGTGCCGCAATACCCAAGCCCACGACACCCGCAAGGACTGACAAGCCCATAACCAAGTCCGCCCCTGTAATATCGCCGCTAGTGCTAGCCGCCGCAAACGCAAATCCTACGCATGTAAAAAACAAAACAAGCAGTTTTTTCATACTAAATCCTTTCAAAAATAAACTTATGCCAATTTCGGATATGCCCCCTACTTTTAAAGCATAGTTGTTATTATATTTACAAATAGCTTAAAAAACAATAAAGATTCTAAAAAAAATAATTTTTTTGCCCTTAGATTCTATATTTTTACTCTTTTTTAAATACTTAAAAACTCTTAAGAATTCTATAGAATCTAGCCTATCACCGCTTCGAATTTTTCCAAAATAATATCTGGATTATACGACATTTTCGCCTTGCGTAAGCCCTCGATGCCTAAATCCTCCTCGCGATTTACATACTTTACATCGCTAAAACAATGCGACAAAAGCTGCTGATTTATCGCCTGATACGCGCCACGATAGTTAATATCCGCCTTTTCAATGTGAATAACGCAAATATCGCTACTCAAAATCTCGCCAAAACTAAACGCGATAATCTTGCCCTCAAAACGCAGCAGCCCCCCACGAAAGCCAAGCTCCGTGTAATGCTCAAACACATCTCGAATGCCAACACTTTCACTTAACCGCCCAACATCACTAGATTCTATATCGCCACTCCACACATCCCACACCGCCTTTAAATCGCTCAAATTCGCCGCACTAATCTCCTCAAAACTAAACCCCGCATATTCCTCAAAAAAGCGGTTCAAATGGTTTTTTTTCTTATGATATTTGCGTCCAGCAAGGCTAATTAGGTTTTGCGTTAGGTAGATATAGTCGCTCCTATCGCGGTTTAGGTGGCTTTTCACACTGCCAAAAATGCTCTCCAGCATCTCCAAATTATGCTTTTCAAGCGAGTGAAAACAAAATGGAATGCCCTTGCTATCATAAAAGTTTTTTAATTTTTTAAGTGTGGAGAGCTTATCACCCGCGCCGATAGGGAAAAAAAGAAAAGGATTTTCGCCCTTATAAGTCGTCTGTATCACCAAGCAATCATGCAAAATCGCATACTCGATAAGCCGTGCGTGCCGCCAAATAAAGAGATTCCCAAACGAAATATCCGAAATCATAAAGCTATCTTGTTTTAAATATTGATTAATTATTTTCTTGTCATCTAGCGTTATTTCTTTGAAGTTTATTTCACTTGACATAATTCGCCTTTTTGGATTCTCATTAGATTCTATAAAAAGCCAGATTCTATCAAAGTTTGTTTAAGTTTGATAAATATAAAGGTCATATTTTTAGAATCTACACCCTTGTGCGCAAATCCGTCTCATAAAAGCTACGCAAATCATTTATCCCCCATTTTAGCATCGCAAGTCGCTCAATGCCCATACCAAAGGCATATCCGCTCACATCTTCGTATCCTACGGCTTTAAACACATTAGAATCTACCACCCCGCAACCTAGAATCTCCAAAAATCCCGTGCCAGAGCAAACGCGACACCCACCCCCCTTGCAAAACATACAGCTCACATCCACTTCAGCGCTCGGCTCTGTAAATGGAAAAAAGCTCGACCTAAACCGCAAACTTACATCATCGCCAAAAATATGCTTTACAAAGCCATCCAAAATCGCCTTCAAATTTGCAAAGCTAATATTATCACCGCTCTCAACCAAAAGCCCTTCGCACTGATGAAACATCGGCGAGTGCGTTAAGTCATAATCACGCCGAAAGGTCGCACCCGTGCATATCATTCGAATGGGCGGCTTGTGCGTTTCCATAGTCCTAATTTGAATAGGGCTAGTGTGGGTCCTAAGCAGCATAGAATCTGCAAAGTAAAAAGTGTCCTGCATATCACGCGCCGGGTGGCTTTTTGGCATATTTAACGCCTCAAAATTATGAAAATCATCCTCGACAAAGCCGCCATCTTGCAAGGAAAAATTAAGGCTAGTAAAATAATCAATAATCATATCGCGCATCAAATACACAGGGTGAATGCTACCCGCACGGCTCGCGCTAAATGCGTTAAAAAGGCTAGAATCTAGCCGCTCACTTTTTAGCTTAGATTCTAAAATCTTTGCCTCAATCTCGCTTTTTTTGCCCTCAAAAATGCTCTCAAACTCTTTTTTTAGCTCATTTATCTCACTTGCGACTTCTTTTTTTAGGGCGGATTCTAACTTGCCTATTTTTGCGTAAGCTTTTGTGAATAAGCCTTTTTTACCGCTAATTTCAACCCTCAAAGTCTCGAGTAGCTCGGCATTTTCGACTTCTTTTAATTTATTTATGGAATCTTTTATTTGTGATTTTAGCTCTTGCATTTTACGCCTTTAGATTCTGTAAAAATGTGTTTTGCGGCGTGAAAATCGCCACTTTTTAAAAACTAGATTCTAGCAAAAAACTTAGTTTTTTGATAAAATTGCATAAATTTTTATGCGTAATTTTTTAGAATTTTTTATAAGGAAATGTTATGAAATTCATAGTAGGCGTGCTAGTTTTTTTAGTGTTAATCGGCATTTTCGTGGGCGTAATCATCGCCATTTTCAAGTTTTTATACTTTTTAGTCAATACAATTTTTGGGAAAAATACAGATTCTAAAGCTTATGTAGATTCTAAAGATTCTCAAATTAAAGACTTGCAAAAGCAAAATAAAGATTTAAAAGATACAATAAATCGCCTTGAAGACTACTTGCAATGGAAAAAGGATAATATAGATTCTAAGAAAATATAGAATCTAAGATTCTATCATTCACTTCCCTTTAATTTTATTAAGCCACTCGCTTAGGGTTTTCTCAAAGCCGATGTTTTTAAGCTTCACATATTTTTTGCCATTGTGATAGATTTGTTTGACCCAGCCACCAAAATCGTGCGGATAAAGATACTCTTTTGAGTGCGTTTTAAGGTGCGGCGGAATAGGCTCACTACGATATTTCACATCACGCAAAGCCGCGTCTATGGCTAAATACGCCGCATTGCTTTTGGGGCTGCTGGCTAGGTAAATCACGCATTGCGACAGGATTATACGCGCCTCTGGATAGCCGATTTTGGCGACTGATTGCATCGCGCTGTTGGCTAGATTTAACGCATTTGGGTTTGCATTGCCGATGTCTTCACTAGCTAAAATCACCAAGCGGCGCGCGATAAACTCGGGGTTTTCGCCCGCTTGAATAAGGCACGCCAAATAATACACAGCCGCGTCCGCATCACTTCCGCGAATGGACTTTATCATCGCCGAAATGTAGTCGTAGTGGGTATCCGCGGACTTTACGCCTTGCGAATTTTGCGTGATAGATTCTAAGTTTTCAATGCTTAATGCGTTATTAGAATCTAAATCCAACGCAACGCTCAAAAGGTTTAAAAATGCGCGTGTATCGCCTGTGTTTTTTTTTAAAAGCCACTCTTTGACCTGCGTAAAATCGCTTTTTGGCGGATATTTCGCCACGACTTTATCATATAAAATCGCCAAATCTTCGCTCTGCAAAGGCTTAAATTGAAATAACAATGTGCGACTTCTTAACGCTGGACTTAGTGCAAAGTAAGGATTTTCCGTGCTAGCCGCGATAAAACTAACATCGCCACGCTCTAAAATGGGCAGTAAAAACTCCTGCTGTGCGATATTTAAGCGATGCACCTCATCGATAAAAAGTATGGGCTTATAAAGGCTATTTTTATGTTTTTCTAGCTCTTTTTTTAGGCTTTCTAGCTTAAAATTTGTCGCATTAAAGCTTAGCAGTTCGCGCTCTGTAAGCCTTGCAACGATTAGGGCAAGGCTAGTTTTCCCGCTGCCTGGCGGACCAAAAAGGATTAGATTTGGCAGGTTATTATCCTTAATGCTAGAATCTAAAATGGCTTTAAGTGGCGCGCCTTTGCCTAATAAATGGCTCTGCCCGACAAAAGATTCTAAGTCTTTGGGACGAAATTCAAGGGCGATATTGCGCATTTTGTGCCTTTAAAATGTAATTTTGAAATATAAAATAGAATCATAAAGTTTTATTAATTTTAACATGTTAGTGGTTAATTAAAATACCTTGACTGATTTATCATCTCTTGCAAACTTGCGTGGTGATGTGGGGGGGTTAAGCCGATGTTAAAATCTGCGTATTTTATAAATTGCTGTCCGTGTCCTATTAGCGCGGCTAGATTAGCACGTGAATATTCTAGGCTAAAATCGCTAATATAAATATTTTCCCAAAGCTTAATATTTTGCGGTCGGTGCGTGATTTTAAAATGCCCAACGCAATCAAGGCTAAGCAGAAATTCCACGCTAAAATCATACTTTAAACATAACCTAATAATATTTTTCGCCCCCCAACTATGTGCCAAAATATAGAATCTAAAGCCATTTGATAACGCACGCGGCATAAAATCACGCAAAAAATCATAACAATTAAAAGTGATATACATACTATTAAAATCACGCACATTATTTATGCAAAACTCACGCTCCAAAGACAGCCTAAACGCCCTATACATAAGCAAATAATGGCTATCCACAAAGCCACCTATAAAGCACAAAATATTTTTAGAATCTACATTTTGCGGACTAAATTTTGTGATATTTCCACCACTTTTTTTGTATTTTTTGCTGGCAAATGGCTCTAAAATTTGTGGCATTATTACGATTGGTAACATTTTGTCCCTTTATATTTTTTAAGAATGCTACAAAAAATATTTGAAAAAAGATATAATTTTGCTATTTTTATTATTATTTTCAAAGGTTTAACATGGCTTTAGACAGCAAAAATCGCGTGTATATCATTCATGGATACGATTCTGGTGTGGATAAAAATTGGTTTCCTTGGCTTAAAAATGAGCTAGGGAAAATGGGCGTGGAAAGCCATATTTTGCCCTTGCCAAATCCTACGCAGCCTAAGCCGCAGGAGTGGCTAGATTCTATGATTTCACAGGTTTTAAATATCGGTGGCGTGGATATTAATACGTATTTTGTCGGGCATTCTTTGGGGACTATTAGCACGTTGCATTTTTTGCAATCTTTGCAGAATCTAGATTCTAAAAATCATAACTTAGAATCTAATAAAGTTATAGAATCTAAAATCGGTGGATATATCTTAGTTAGCGGCTTTTGCTCACGCGTTAAGGGTTTAGAAATGCTAAATAATTTTATTGATTTTGGCTTTGATTTTACGCGTTTGCGCGATATTTGTAGTAAAAAGCTTGTGATTAGCGCGCGTGATGATAGCATCGTGCCGACAAAATTTAGCTATGAGTTAGCGGGTAATCTTGATAGTGACTTTATCCAAACACGCAGCGGTGGGCATTTTATGCAAAGTGAGGGATATACAAAATTTCCTTTAGTTTTAGAGCAGCTTAAAAGATTTTTTAGTAATTTGTATTAAAAAATTTATATTTAAACAAAATTAATTTTTATATAATAAAATTTATTCATAACTTTATTTTGTAAAATTAACAAATTTATAGTTATAATTTGTATATGTTTAATTCAAGGAGAAAAATATGGCTGGTTATATTGAGCTAACTAATGAGAATTTCGATGCTGTGGTAAAAGAAGGCGTGTCGCTTGTGGATTTTTGGGCGCCGTGGTGTGGTCCGTGTCGCATGATTGCCCCTGTGATTGATGAGCTAGCTGGCGAGTATGCGGGCAAGGCGAACATTTGCAAGGTCAATACTGACGAGCAAGAGGAGCTTAGTGCGCGTTATGGCATTCGCAGTATCCCTACGATTTTGATAATGAAAAATGGCGAGATTAAGGATACGCTTATTGGCGCGACTACAAAGGCTGTTTTGGTTGAAAAGTTGAATGCGTTTTTATAGGATTTTAGAATCTAGATTCTATAAAGTGTGTGGTTTTTAGGTTTTAAATATTTTTAGAATCCTATCGCTCACCCACCACCCTACTAAAAAAGCGATGGTTTAGAATCTAGATTCTATCCACTCATCAAAAAGGGCGGTGGGTGGGCAATAGGCGTTCGCAAAGCGAAATTTATAGAATCTAGATTCTATAACTATCGTAAAAAGTTAAGGTTTCAAAACAATATTCTATTTTTTAGAATAAAATATGCCTTTAGATTATAGATTTTAGAATCTTAAGATTCCAAAAGTTAGAATATTTAGTATTTAAAGAAAAGAGTTTAACATGATAGATTTAGCAATTATAGGTGGCGGTCCTGCTGGGCTTTCCGCTGGGCTTTACGCCACACGTGGCGGGTTGAAAGATGTTGTATTGTTTGAGCGAGGTGCGCCCGGTGGGCAAATCACAGGCAGTAGCGAAATTGAAAACTACCCCGGTGTCGCCGCGGTGCAATCAGGCATTGATTTTATGACGCCTTGGCAAGAGCAGTGCTTTCGCTTTGGGCTTAAGCACAAGATGGCGGAGGTCTCGCGTGTGGAAAAAAGTGGCGAGCATTTTAAGATTTTCTATGACGAGGGAAATGGCGAGATGACAGCGGAGGCTTTATCCGTGATTGTCTGCACGGGTGGGCGTCCGCGCCGCAGTGGTATTAAGGGCGAGAGCGAGTTTTGGGGCAGGGGTGTAAGCACTTGTGCGACTTGCGATGCCTTTTTTTATAAGAAAAAGGAGGTCGCGGTCTTGGGTGGCGGCGATAGCGCGGTAGAGGAGGCGATTTATCTAACCAAATTTGCTTCAAAAGTGTATTTGATACATCGCCGAAGTGAGTTTCGCGCCGCGCCTATCACTTTGGAGCACGCGCGAAGTAATGAAAAAATCGAGTTTCTAACGCCCTTTGTGGTAGAAGAGATTTGCGGGGATAACGCGGGTGTGAATGCGCTGCGTTTGAAAAATGTGGAAAGCGGGGCTGAAAAGATTCTAAATGTGCCTGTAATTTTTGAGTTTGTCGGCTATGAGGTCAATAACGCCGTGCTAAAGCAAAAGGATGGCAGTTTCCTTTGTGATGTGGATAAGTGGGGGAATGTTGTCGTGGATTTGAAAATGCACACAAGTGTGCCTGGGCTTTTTGCAGCTGGTGATTTAAGAATTGATGCACAAAAGCAAGTGATATGTGCCGCAGGTGATGGCACAACAGCCGCCTTGCAAGCCATCAATTATGTCGAAGCCCTGCATAAACATAAAAACTAGATTCTAAATTTATACAAACAATAATATTTTATTAGATTTTTAGATCTAAATTCCGCAAAACATAAACTTACCAAAGGCATATAAAATTCTTATTCTATTGACTAGACTAAGTTTTATTTTACACACATTTTACATTTCAAATATTGTGATTTTACACAAGGTTTTTATACTACCTTTTCGAAATTATGGAATCTAAAAGGCTAGAGTTATGAGAGAAAAATTTGATGATTTGATGCGGCTAGATGGCGTTTCACTCACGCTTTACTTGCTGCTTAGATTTAGCATTTTTAGCACATTAGCGATTTTTGTCATTGTGATAGGATTTATCTGTATTAAGGGCGTGGGATACCTTAATCTTGGGCTTTTTGAGTGGGAATATAATAGCGAAAATGTCTCCATGATGCCTGCGATTATTAACACGATAAATATGGTCATTTTCTCCCTTGCTATTGCCGTGCCACTTGGAATCTTTGGTGCGATTTTTTTGAATGAGTATAGCAAAAGCACAAATAAAATCGTAGGAGTAATAAGTGTCGCGGCGGAAACGCTTGTAGGTATCCCTAGCATTGTGTATGGGCTTTTTGGCTACTTGGCATTTGTGATTTATTTTAAAATGGGGAATAGCTTTTTGGCTGGGGCTTTGACGCTATCTATTATGATTTTGCCTTTAGTGTTGCGTAGCGGACAGGAAGCCTTGAAAGCCGTGCCTATGAGCTTTAGGGAAGCTAGTTTTGCCTTGGGCGCTGGCAAACTTCGCACAATATTTTCTATTATCGTCCCTGCCGCACTTCCGGGAATCTTAGCAGGTGTGATTCTATCTATCGGTAAAATCGTTGGCGAATCAGCCGCACTGCTTTATACATCAGGGGCTGTGCCGCAAGTTGCCGGGCTATTTGATTCTGGCGCGACATTAAGTGTGCATATGTATACTATTTCAAGCGAAGGCTTGCACATAAATGAAGCCTATAGCACGGCTATGGTGCTAATCGTAATCGTGCTAATCATAAATATTTGCGCGAATTTTATAGCTAGACGGCTAACAAAAGCATAAAAAAGGAAAGACAATGGATAAAAAACTTAGTTTTAGTATAAAAGATATGAATTTGTATTATGGCGATTTTCATGCACTCAAAAATATCAATATGGATATTGACAAGGGCGAAGTTACCGCATTTATCGGTCCTAGTGGATGTGGGAAAAGCACATTTATAAAAAGCCTAAATCGTATGAATGATTTAGTGGATGGATGTCGCATCGTAGGGAAGATTCTATATGATGGCAATAATATTTATAGCAAAAAGTGCGATGTGAATTTGCTGCGAAAGAAAGTCGGTATGGTGTTTCAAAAGCCAAACCCTTTTCCTATGAGCATTTATGATAATCTTGTCTTTGGTCCTAAAACGCATGGCATTAAGCAAAAGGATTTGCTAGATAATTTGGTAGAAGAGAGCCTTAAAGATGTAGGGCTATGGAAAGATTTAAAGGATAGATTAAAGCAATCGGCTTTAAGCCTTAGTGGCGGGCAGCAGCAAAGGCTTTGTATCGCTAGAACTATTGCCGTAAGCCCTGATGTAATCTTAATGGATGAGCCAACTTCTGCCCTAGACCCTATTTCTACACTGAAAATCGAAGAGCTAGTCGATAAACTCAAAAAAGAATATACAATCATAATCGTAACGCACAATATGCAACAAGCCCTTAGAATTAGCGATAAAACCGCATTTTTCTTGCTTGGCGAAGTAATAGAATATGATGATACTAAAAAAATCTTTGGCAAGGCAAAAGATGAACGCACCCGCGACTACGTGCAAGGTAAATTTGGTTGATGTTTTGTGTTTGCAACATAAAAAATTGTATTTTGTAAACTTTTTAGATTTAATATTAGTATAATTAGCTTTTTTAGTAAAAACTTATGCGTTATAGAATCTAAAAGGTAGTGGAGATGACGTTACAAGAATATAAAAATGCGGTAGAAAAGTTGAATTTATGGGCGAAGCATTATTATGAGTTGGACAATCCTATTGCTAGTGATAGCGAGTATGACGCACTTTATAAGCAGGTGGAAGCTTACGAGACGGCACATCCAAACGATATAGAATCTAACTCGCCAACGCGTAAAGTGGGCGGTGAAGTGCTAAAAGATTTTAGCAAAAATGCGCATAAAAAGCGGATGTGGAGTTTGGAGGATGTGTTTGATGAAAACGATTTAAAAGAGTGGATGACTAAGTTGCAAAATGCGTTAAATCGCAATTCGTCTCATGCGCAATCTTCGCGGGAGCTTGATTTTCGCGGCGTCGATGAACCTAAAAGTTCTATCTCCTTGCTCAAATCTACGCAACCCGCGAATCTTACGCATGATACTAGAATTGCTACGCACAAATTAGATTCTATAGAATCTAGATTCAATAAAAACAACGAAAATATAGAATCTAAGATTCAAGATTCTAAGAAAAATATAGAATCTAATTTATTTTTTAACAAAGATTCTAAAAATACAGAATCTAGCCTATTTTCTAGCGATAAAAGTCAAAATATCGCCCAAGATTCCATAAATATCAACAATTTGCGTTTTTGTATTAGCCCAAAATACGATGGGATGAGCCTTAATTTGTATTACAAAAATGGCGAGCTGGTGAGTGCGACTACGCGCGGTGATGGCGAGGTAGGCGAGCTTGTGACGCAAAATGCGCGGATGATAGAATCTATCCCGCAGCGCATTCCTTTTAAGGGCGAGATTGAAATCCGCGGCGAAGTTGTGATGCGTAAAGAAATCTTTGAGATGTTAAATAAGGAGCGTGGTGAGCGTGGTGAGCCGCTTTTTGCTAATCCTAGAAATGCGGCAAGTGGGAGTATGCGTCAGCTTGATTGCAACCTTGTCAAAGAGCGAAAGCTAGATTTTATCCCGTGGGGTATCGGCTTTTGCAGTGATTTAGAATCTCTTAAAAAAATGGCAAGGGATAGAATCTAGATTCTAATGATTTTAAGTGAGAGCGGTGATATTTTGCAGTTAGTAGACTAGTCACCTTTTCCCACCAATATAGCTAAACATAAACACACAAAAGTCTTGTTATAATTCCACATTCGTAGAAACTAGTTTCTAATCTCACAAAAAGGAAAAATATGCTAGATATTGAACGCATTTATCGTGAAAATAACGCGCTTTTGCAAGGGCATTTTTTGCTAAGTAGTGGCAATCACACAGGCTTTTACTTGCAATCAGCAAAAGTGCTTGAAAATCCACGCACAGCCGAGCTTTTAGCACTTGAACTAGCCAGACAAATCAAGGCTTATGAAAGCCTAAAAGGGCTTAAGATTGATTGCGTTTGCTCACCTGCATTGGGTGGCATTTTGGCTGGTTATGAGCTGGCGCGCGCTTTAAATGTGCGATTTATTTTTACAGAGCGCGTGAATGGCGAAATGACGCTTAGACGAGGCTTTGAAATCGCTAAAAATGAAAATGTGCTAATTTGCGAGGATATTATCACAACAGGAGGGAGTGCGATGGAATCTGCCTCTTGCGTGCGTGCGGCAGGTGGCGTGGTGGTGGGCTTTGCTGGGCTTGCTAATCGTGGGTTTTGTCGCCGCGTGATTATGGATTCTACGAATTTAGATTCTAAAAATACTTTGGAATCTAAGAATATTTTGGATTCTAAGATAGAATCTAAGGGCGAAAATCACATTTCTTATAATATGGATGAAAGTAAGAGTGAGTGCAAACTAACGCAAGGATTGCCACTTTTTGCCTTGGCGGATTTTAATTTTGAGATTTTTTTACCTGAATCTTGTCCGCTTTGCAAAGATTCTAAATATGGCAAGGCATATAAACCCGGTAGTAGAAATAATTAAGCACAAACTTGCATAGAATCTAAATACCCACGCAAAATAAACATTTAAATGCTACACTTTCCTTTTTTAAAGATTCCATAAACTTAAGGATTTTAAATGTCACAAAAGCAAAAACTAACAAAGCAAGACTTAAAAATCATAGGGCTATCTTCACTTGGCGGGACGTTGGAGTTTTACGATTTTATCATCGTATTTTTCTTAGTCGATGTGATTTCTAGCCTGTTTTTCCCCCCGCATTTAAGTCCATTTTGGGCTACTTTAAACACCTATGGCACATTTGCGGCTAGCTATCTTGCGCGCCCCTTAGGCGGCATTATCATGGCGCATTTTGGCGATAAATTTGGTCGCAAAAATATGTTTATGCTATCCATTTTGCTTATGGTTATCCCTACTTTTGCCCTTGCGTTTATCCCGACTTTTGAGAGCATAGGCTATGCAGCGCCGATTTTCCTGCTACTTGTGCGTGTGTGTCAGGGTATCGCTATCGGTGGCGAGCTACCTGGTGCGTGGGTGTTTGTGTATGAGCATGCAGATTCTAAACATCGCAATACTTATATCGGCTTTCTTACCGCGTCCGTTGTCGGTGGGATTTTTTGCGGTAGTATAGTGGCGTTGTGCCTAAATCTTTACTTTCCGCCCGAAGTGATAAAAGAGTGGGCGTGGCGGCTGCCGTTCGCACTTGGCGGGGTTTTTGGGATTATTTCGATTTATTTGCGAAAATTCTTGCATGAAACGCCTGTGTTTAAACGCATGAGCGAAGAAAAGCAAATTGAAAATTTCCCGCTTAAAGAAGTGCTTAAAAACGCCCGTTCTAGCGTGATTTTATCAATGTTAATCACATTTGTTCTAACCGGCTGCATTTTGGTATTTATTTTGCTTATGCCGACCAAATTTATCGGCGATGTGATGGGCATTTCTAAGGTGAATATGACTTATATTCAAATCGTAGGCATTTCGCTTATTTCTTTTGCGTGCGCGCTAACAGGCGTTCTTAGCGACAAGTTCAGTGCGTATAAAGTGTGCGTGATTTTTACGCTTTTGTTTATGATTTGTAGCTTTTTATTTTTCCGCGAATTGTATTTTGTGCCTTCACACGACCTAACTTGGCTACTTGTTTTTTATTTTTTAACCTGCTTTTTTGGCGGCATTATGAATTTCTGCCCGATTTTTATGAATATGCTGTTTAATGATAGAATCCGCTTTTCAGGCGTCTCATTTAGCTACAATATCGCTTATGCCATCGCTGGATATATCACGCCCCCACTTGCCTTTGTGCTGCACTCCGCCGCAAAAAGCTTGTCTGCTTCTAGCTCTAGTTTGGCTTCTGGTTCTGGTGCAGTTCCTAGCGGCGCTTCTTCTGCGATAGAATCTAGCTTTTTATTGACGCATGGCTTAAGCCTTTATATGCTATTTTTGGGAATCTTGAGCCTATATGTGTGCTATGCTATGTCTAAACGCGGCATTTAGATTCTATAAAGGCAAAAGATGATTTTTAAGCAAATAAAAGATGCAAAAGAAAATTATGGTAAGAAAATCCGTGATAATAAAGAACAGAGTTTATACAATATAGATTCTAATAAAACACAAGAAAACATAGAATCTAACCCACAAATTTCCATACAAAAAAGACAAGATTCTAAAACAGATTCTAACATTTCACAGAATCTAGATTCTAAAGATACTAAACAAAACACAGAATCTAAAACCCAAATTGACAACAAAAAAGAGCAGTTTGTCCTAAAAGTTTCGATGTATTGCGCACTGCTTCTTGCGATTTTGGGCGTGACTTTTGGCGTGATAACAAAAAGTAGTGCGTTACTTTTTGATGGTATCGTTAGCCTTGTGAGTGTGGGGCTTGGCGCGCTTAGCGTGGTTACATCGCGATATATTTACCGCGAGGATGACGATGTTTTTCAGTATGGCTATGTGCGGTTTGAGCCGATGGTAAATCTGTTTAAAAGCCTTATTTTGCTAATCGTGTGCGGCTATGCCTTTATCGGCGGCTTGCGTGACTTGGTGCATGGGGGGTATCGGCTTGATTTGGGTGGCGCGGTGGCTTATACGATGTGTGCGTTTGCCCTGTGCTACGCTATTTTCCGCTATACGCAGCACTTTAGCCGCAGCCTTGATAGCGAGCTAATTCGCACGGATATGACGGAGTGGCGGATTGATTGCGTGCTGTATTTTGGGAGTATTGTGGCGTTTGGGTTTGTGTTTTTGTTTGACAGGACGCAGGAGTGGGCGTTTAGTCGGTATATTGACTGCGGGCTGCTTGTGATTTTGTCGCTATTTATTAGCATTACGCCGCTTAAGATTTTTATTTCGAACCTGAAAGATTTGATGATGGTCGCCCCGCCAGAACTCGATAATAAAATAACCGAAATTATGGAATCTTTAAGCAGTAAATACGGCTTTAAAAACTACGATACGCACGTGGCTAAAAATGGGCGATTTTTTATGATTGAAGTAAATATTTTGACACTTGGCAGCTCGCAAATTAGCGTAGGGCAAATAGATTCTATACGCGATTATATAATGCAGAATCTAAATATGCCAAGCTATAAAATCTGGCTAAGTGTGAGTTTAACTGCGAATCCTAAGTGGTTGTGAGAGTTTTAATGCTAGAGATTGAAGTTTTAAAGATTCTAAAAGATTCTAAGAATTTACTAGCATTTTCGCATGGGTGCGATAGTAGCGCGTTATTTTTTATTTTATTAAATCTTAATATTGATTTTGACATTGCGATTGTAAATTATAATGTTCGAAAGCAAAGCAAAGATGAAGTTAGAAATACTAGAAGTTTAGCTAGAAAATATAATAAAAAATGTTATGTTTTAGAATCTAATATTCTAGATTTTATAAGTTTTAATGAAAATAAAAATTCTAAAGATTCTATAGAATCTAATGCAAAAAATACGCAAGATTCTATAGAATCTATAGACAATTTCGCTAGTAATTTCGAGCTTAAAGCCCGACAAATACGCTATAACTTTTTTTTTAATTTACTAGATTCTAAAAATTATAAAAATCTAATTACCGCTCATCAGCTAGATGATAAAATCGAGTGGTTTTTTATGCGTTTTTTGAGTGGGAGTGGGATAAATTCGCTACTTGGCTTTGAAAGTGTGGAATCTAGATTCTATGGAGGCAAGGAATTTAAAATTATTCGTCCGCTTATAAATGTTAGTAAAAGTGAAATTTTAGAATATAATAAAATCAATAATATAGAATATTTTATAGATAAAAGTAATGAAAATACGAAGTTTTTTAGAAACTATGTTCGAGCGAAAATTACAAAAAATATAGAATCTAGATTCTATAAAAATATCAAAAAAAGCTTTGAATATTTGCAAAAAGAAAAGGAGATTTTGTATCCAAAAGTTATGATTTGTGTAGATTTTAATCTATTTTATTGCAAAAATAGTAACTTTAAATCTGCCCTGCATAGAATCTATATTATTGATAAACTTAGCAAAAGGCTTGGCTATGTGCTAAGTAGCAAGCAAAAGAATGAAATTGATGAGCTTTTTTTTAATTTGGACTTTGGGCGAGAGCCTTATAAAGAGTGTGTTATGGGTGAAAAAATTATTATTGCGATAAATGAGCAATTTTTATTCGTGGGTTTTAAATTATGCAATAAAGATTCTAAAAAAGTTATAGAATCTAGAATACCAAAAAAGTTTAGGGAAATTTATAGAAAGCAAAAGATTCCGCCAAAAATTAGGGAAATAATGTACTATAGTGAAATAACGTTTTTATAAAACCAGCAAAATATAGAATCTAATACAAAGGGGCTTATGATAATTTAGTGTATTCGACTAAAGATTATTGAAAATTTTCACTAAAGTTACTGAATATTTATCAATGTTGTGTTATAATTGCTAAGAAAATTTAACTTAAGGAGCTGAAAATGGCTAAGATTGCGTTTCAAACTGAGATTAAACAACTGCTTGACTTGATGATACATTCGCTGTATTCTAATAAAGAAATTTTCCTGCGTGAGCTTATTTCAAATGCTAGTGACGCCCTAGATAAGCTAAATCACCTTACTTTGAGTGATGATAAATACAAAAGTATGGATTTTAAACCACGCATTGACATTAGCTTTGATAGCGATAAAAAAACGCTAACTATCAGCGATAACGGCATAGGAATGGATGAGAGCGATTTAAAAAATCACTTAGGCACGATTGCAAAAAGTGGGACAAAAAGCTTTTTAGAATCTTTAAGTGGCGATAAAAAAAAGGATTCTAACCTTATAGGGCAGTTTGGCGTGGGCTTTTATAGCTGCTTTATGGTCGCAAGTAAGGTCGTGGTAAATACGCGTAAAGCTTTGGATAACAAGGCTTATACGTGGATAAGCGATGGTGGGGGTGAATACGAGATTATAGAATCTAGCAAGGATACTCAAGGCACTGAAATCACGCTATTTTTGAATGAAAGCGGGCAAGAGTTTGCAAATCGCTGGAGCATTGAGGATATTATTAAGAAATATTCAAGCTACATTCAATACCCTATTTTTGTGCATTATGAGGAGGAGGTCGCGCAAGATTCTAAAGACACAGAATCTAAAGAAAAGCCCCAAAAGATTCAAAAAGAGGAGCAAGTAAATGCCGCAAAAGCCCTGTGGGTTATCCCTAAAAATGAATTGAAAGAAGCCGACTATGACGAGTTTTACAAGACTTTGAGCTATGATAGGGAAAAGCCGCTAAAATACATTCACACCTTAGCTGAGGGCAGCCTTAGCTACAAAAGCCTATTTTACATCCCTGCCACGCCGCCGCTTGATATGAATAGAGTGGATTATCAAAGCCATGTCAAACTTTATGTCAAACGCGTGTTTATAACCGATGATGACAAGGAGCTTTTACCGCCGTATTTGCGATTTATTTATGGCGTGATTGATAGCGATGATTTGCCCTTAAATGTGAGCCGTGAAATCTTGCAAGAGAATAGAATCTTAGAGCAAATTAAGGCTGCGTCAGTCAAAAAGATTCTAGCAATGTTAGAATCTATGGCTAAAGATTCTAAACTTTACGCTGATTTTTGGGCTAAATTTGGCAAGGTGTTAAAAGAGGGCTTATATGGCTTTGGTGAAAATAAGGACAAGCTGCTTGATTTAGTGCGTGCGTATTCGTATAAAAAGGGTGAAAATATTAGCCTAAAAGAGTATAAAGAAGCGATGGTTTCAGGGCAAGATAGCGTGTTTTATCTTATCGGCAAGGACTTAGATTCTATCAAAAATAATCCTATTTTGGAAAAGTTTAAAGACTATGATGTGCTACTATTTAGCGATGAAGTGGATAACTTTGTAGTGCCACAAATCGGTGAGTATAGCGGTGTGAAGCTACTTGATATTAGCTCCGCTGAAGCGGGTAATAAGGTTAAAAGCGAAATTAGCGAAGATTCTAAGAAAGAATTTGAGCCGATTTTGGAATCTTTTAAGGGCTTAGATGGCGTTGGCGAAGTTAGTTTGATAAATGGAATTAGTTCGCCCATTGCCTTAAGTGAGCAAATGCCAGGAAATAGCTACATGGAGCAAATTATGCGACAAATGGGGCAAGAAATGCCAGAGCCAAAGAAAAACGTGGAAATAAATATCAGTAGCCCCTTAATTGCTAAAATCAACGCCCTAGATTCTACTAAGCGAAACAAATACGCCCTAGTGCTATTTAATGGCGCAAAAATTTTAGAGGGCGTTAGCCTAAAAGATTCTAAAAGCTACATTGAAAGCGTAAATGAAATCCTAGAATCTAGTTTGTAGAATCTAGGATTTCATATAAATTCTAAACTTGTTTTTTTTATGTTAGAATATTCGCATAAAGGATAGGACATGTTAAAAACAAATTTGTTTATTTTTACGATATTCTTAAGTATTTTTTTTATTTCTTGTGCTAAGACGCCACAGCCACAGGTGGAAACGCCACCACCTGAAGCCCTTGACAAAGATAGAGTAGCTACCTACAATAATCTGGCAAACCTTAAAGAAGGCATTTGGAAAGTTGATGAATGGAAAAATGCCGCGCAAAAGATTTGCGAAGATTCTAAGGGGGTTGATTGCTCTATTTTGGCTGAAATATATCATGATTATTTCTATGGATATGGCTCGCGTGCGGATATAAAAAAGGCTATGGATATGCTTGAAAAAGGCTGCAACGCACAAGATTCTAAAAGCTGTATGCAGCTTGCAATTTATCATTTTAATAACAAAAATACGCAAGAGAGTAACGATGCGTTTAATAAAACCTATGCGTTTTCAAGTGATAAATGCGAGCAAAATTACGCCCTTGATTGTCAAGTGTTATCGCTTATGTATTTTGGCGGACATTTCCCATTAACGCGTGATATTGATAAGGCGTTGGAATACGCACATAAAGCCTGTGATATGAATCTAGCAAATGCGTGTATTTTCTTAATAATCAACGCAACAAATAGGGATGAAGTGCTAAAACTACGCAAGAAAACCTGTGATTTAGGTATAAAAGAGTATTGCAAATAAATTTTTGATATAAAAATGATAGAATCTTGCTTTTTTATGTAACTAGATTCTAAAGGATTTAAATGCGCAGTTGTTTTAATACTGATTTGGATGTAGGTGATGTTGGGCGTGAAGTGCGGCTATGTGGCTGGGTTAATAGCTATCGCGACCATGGGGGGATTATTTTTATTGATTTGCGTGACAAAAGTGGCATAATTCAGCTTGTAGCTGACCCAAATATCGGCACAAATAACGCAAAAGGCGAGAACGAAAACGCCACAAACGGCGATAAAAAAGGCAATAAAAACGCCAACAAAACCACAACCATCGACCCTAACAAAGCCAAAGAAGCCCACAAAGTCGCTAGCCTTGTGCGAGACGAATTTGTCCTGCTTGCAAAAGGCAGAGTGCGACTTCGCGGAGAAGGACTAGCAAACCCACGCCTAAAAACAGGCAAAATCGAAGTGATTTTAGATTCACTAACCATCGAAAACAAGTCGCTAACCCCGCCCATCATAATCGGTGATTCAAGCGTAAATGAGGAGCTACGGCTAAAATATCGCTACCTTGACTTACGCGACCCAAAAAATTTAGAGATTTTCAAAATCCGCAGCAATGTCGCAAGTATCGCAAGGCGATTTTTAGAATCTAAGGGCTTTTTAGAGGTTGAAACGCCCATTTTAACCAAAGCCACGCCAGAGGGAGCGCGCGATTATCTTGTGCCTAGCCGCGTGCATGAGGGCGAGTTTTACGCGCTGCCGCAAAGTCCGCAGTTATTCAAACAAATTTTAATGATGAGTGGTTTTGAGCGGTATTATCAAATCGCAAAGTGCTTTAGGGACGAGGATTTACGCGCTGATAGGCAGCCAGAATTTAGCCAGATTGATGTGGAGATGAGCTTTTGCAATGAGAGTGATGTTATGGAAATTGCTGAAGGGCTAATTAAAGAGATTTTCAAGTGCAATCTAGATTCTATGAAAGCCCAACGTGCCGACACGCACGAGCAAAACTTAAGGGCGTTAGAATCTAAATTCCCACACATTAGCTATAATGAAGCGATGGAAAAATATGGCAGTGATAAGCCTGACTTGCGTTTTGATATGCCGCTTGTGGAAGTCGCTGATTTGTTTATAGAATCTAGCAATGATATTTTTAAAAATATCGCCTTAGATTCTAAGAATAATCGTTTTAAGGCGTTATGCGTTAAGGGCGGGGATAACTTTTTTACGCGAAAAACGTTAGGCGAACTAGAAAAATTTGTGCGAAATTTTGGCGCGAAAGGCTTGGCGTATATTCAAGTAAAAGAAGATTTTTCGCCTGAAAATGTGGAAGCCGCGCTTAAAGGACCGCTTGTAAAGTTTATAGATTCTAAGAATCTTGCGACTTTAATAGAGCGAGTGGGTGCGGTTAAAGGCGATATAATATTTTTTGGTGCGGATAAAAAGGCTGTGGTGTGGGATTATATGGGTCGTTTGCGACTTGAGATTGCCACGCAAATGGGCTTAATTGATAGCGAATTGCTTTGCTTTTTGTGGGTGGTTAATTTCCCTATGTTTGAGCGAACGGATGAAGGCATAAAGGCGTTGCACCACCCTTTCACAATGCCTAAAAACTTGGATAAAGATATTGAGGATATAGAATCTATTGCTTATGACATCGTGCTAAATGGCGTAGAGCTAGGCGGTGGGAGCATTCGCATTCATAAAAGTGATATTCAGGCAAAAATTTTTAGCTTGCTTGGCATTAGCGATGATGAGGCGAAAGAGAAGTTTGGCTTTTTGCTAGAGGCTTTAAGCTATGGCGCGCCCCCACATGGCGGCTTTGCAATCGGCTTTGATAGGCTTATTATGCTTCTTAGCGGGGCTAGTAGTATCCGCGATGTTATCGCATTCCCCAAAACGCAAAAGGCTACTTGTTTGCTAACACAAGCCCCAAGCCCCGTACCCCACGCCCAACTAAAAGAACTACACATAAAAATAGATTCTATAAACAAAGATTCTAAAAAATGATAGAATCTAGATTCTAACACAAAGGCGAAGTATGGCGAAGGTTACAACAATCATAGACATCGGGTCAAATTCCGCGCGTATGGCGATATTTCAAAAGACTAGCAGGTATGGATTTCACCTTATCCACGAGCTAAAATCTAAGGTGCGAATTAGTGAAGGCAGTTATGAGAATAACTCGTATTTGCAACCACCAGCGATACAGAGGGGCATCGATGCGTTAAAGGAATTTAAGCACATTAGCAAGACTTTTAAAAGCAAGAAACTTATTTGCGTGGCGACATCTGCGGTGCGTGACGCGCCTAATCGCAGCGAGTTTGTAAGCCGCGCTCGTAAGGAGTGTGGCATTGATATTAAAGTCATTGATGGCAAGAAAGAGGCGTATTTTGGTGCGCTTGCGTGTGCGAATTTGCTGCATAATAAAAATGGCGTGACAATCGACATCGGTGGCGGTAGCACCGAGCTTGCGTGTATCGAAAATGGCGAGATAAAACGCACGATTTCGCTTAATCTAGGTAGCATTCGCTTGAAAGAACTCTATTTTGACCACGATAAAATCAAGGATGCCTATAAATTTGCGCGAAAATATGTGAAAGAAAATATCGGTGAGATTAAGGAATTTTGCCAAGATTCTAAGCTAAGTGAGAATCTAGCGATGTTTGGTATCGGCGGGAGTATCCGCGCGTTTGCGAAGTATGAGATGGATTTGGAAAATTATATGTTTAATTTTTTGCATGGGTATGAGCTTAGCAGTGAGCGGATTTTGCGGCATTTGGAGGCGATTGTCGCGGCGAGTAATAAGGAGCTGCGTGAGATGGGCTTTGAGGATAGCAGGCTAGATTCTATCCGTCCGGGGCTTCTTATTTTGCAAGTGATAATTGAGGAGCTAAATGCTAAAAAGCTTATAATTAGCGGTGTGGGCGTAAGGGAGGGCGCGTTTTTAAATGATATGCTGCGAAATCACAAGGGCAAGATTCCAAACAACATTAACCCGAGTGTGCGTAGTCTGCAGGATATTTTCCTTACAAATGTGAATGATTCTAAGAATATTATTAAGCGTGTGCGTGTTTTGTTTTCGCTTTTGCGTGAAAGGTATGGGCTAAAAAAGCACTTTTTAGAGGAGCTAGAAATAGCGGGAAAACTCTATAATATCGGCACAAATTTCAACTTTTATCAAGCCCACAAGCACTCTGCATATATCGCGCTACATTCGCTAAATTATGGGCTTTCTCACAAGCAGCGATACACCATTGCGACACTCATTGAGTATTCGGCAAAAAAGCGACCGAAATTTAGCGAGGAAGATTCTAAACTGCTACCAAACTTTGAGATTTTGGGAATCTTAAGCTTTATTTTGGCATTGTCCGCGGCGGTGGCAAAAGAAGATTCTATAAAATTTGAACTGCGTAAAAATGTGCTGTGTGCCATCACTAGTTCACTTCCTGTAAGCCAAATCTTGCAAGATATAACCCTGCCAAAGTTAGAATCAATGCCAAGTTTAGAGTTTGAAATAATTCGCGTGGGGTAGGATTTGGATTAGTAGTTTATATCCATATCTTCGGCGTTTTGGATACTTTCATTTAGCATTTCAACGGGGAAAACGCGGCGCAGAATGTTTAGTGGCATTTTTATTATATCAGTTGCTAAGGTTAGATTTACTTTTGGGTCGGTGTATTTTCCACTTAGAATCAAATTTGTGCTAATTTCGCCCTTACGACCGAGTATTAAATAGCCAACAATAGGGATTTTATTGATAAATTTTCCTAAGTTTTTAATCGTTGTTATGCTTAAATTCACATTCATTTCTTCGCTTTTTTTATCGATAATGCCTTGTCCATTTATATCCATTGAGTTGCCAAGCAAAAAGATATTTTGCAGCCCCACATAATCGCTATTTGTGGCAAATAGCACCTTGCCATAGCTTATTTGATAGCCTGAGCCTAAGTGCGGATTTTTAAACATCACCAAAGACGGCAGCGTGTCAATAAACGCAAAGACATTTTGGAGTGCCTTAAACTCCAGCACTGAAGTATTTTGTATTTCCAAAGTCGCATTAAGGATAGAATCGCGATACAGCCCATCAAGGCTAAAAGTGCCGCCATCAAACATTTTCTTACCATCTTTAGCCGACATTAGCACCATATTCACAAACGCACCACTAAAATTTTTCGCCCTTATATGGATAGAATCTTTTATCATATTAGCATTCATTATGCCCTTTTCATACTGCCCATCAATCGCTATACGTCCGTCAATAAAACGCAGATTTATCATATCAAATGGCGCGGTGTAGCCTAAAAAACTAAACTGCATATTTTTACCCAAAACATTAAAATCAATAGGATTTACATTTAGCTTTTTTCGCAGTTTTTGCTTGATATTTAGTAGCCTTAATTCCTGTCTTATCGCCGCATCGGAGTAAGGCAAATCCTTTTGCTTATCCTTTAGCAAATCAACAAAAAAAGGAATGCTAGAATCATAAATCTCATCAATATCAATGCGATAGTTTTCAAGTCTTAAAAGGCTTAAGCCATCTTCGCTTTTAAAGTCGATATTATCATTTCCTAAAATGATTAAGGAAGTGCCATCAAATGTGCCTTTTAGCGTGATATTTTTTAGCTTTTGGTGCGTGTCGTTGTCGTAAATGGGGTAGGATAAGTCTTTTAGATTTAGTGTAAAGGTGGCGGTGGTTTTTTTGGTTTTGTTGTTTTGTGTGGTTTGGGTTTTATTTTGTGAATCTTTGTTTGTTGAATCTTGCGATGTTGCGATGCTGTCATGTTGAGCCGTAGGCGAAATATCTGTATTTTGTGATAGTTTTATAGAATCTTGGTTGTTAGATTCTATGGTTTTTATGTTAGATATTTCGCTTCGCTCAATATGACGAGTAAAGTTGGTTTTTATGATTTCACTTTTTATAACGTTAGAATCTTGCAAATCGCCTAAATTGCTTATGTAGATTCCATTAGATTCTATAACTTTTTTAGAATCTTGGTTATTTGTCATTGCGAGATTTTGCGTAGTAAAATCGTGGCAATCTATATTGTTTATTTTTTGGTTTTTATTTGTGTGGATTGCTTCGCTATTGCTCGCAATGACAAGGTTTTTAGATTCTATAGTTTCATTTGCGTTTTTTCTTTCTTTAAACGTTGGGTGAATGTAGCCCCCCTCCCTTGCGGAGGGGGGTTGGGGGGTGGGTAGTGTCGCAGTGGGTAGTGTCGCAGTGGATATATCGACGTTTTTAGAATCTAGATTCTGTAATTTTTTAGAATCTAATTTAGTATTTTGGTTTTTGGTAAGATTAGGGTTTTTGACCCACCCCCCTAACCCCCCTCCGCAAGGGAGGGGGGAATTAGCACAAGATTGCATAGAATCTATTTTATTATCCACGTCTTTTGTTTCGCTTCGCGAATTTTTAGATTCTATATTTTCTAAGTTTTTAGAATCTAAATTAGTAATTTTAGTGTTTTTATAGAATCTAGATTCTAAGTTTGCTAAGTTTATAGAATCTTGTTGTGTGTGAGACGAATTGCTAGTAGATTCTATGGAGTCGATTACGTCTAAAGTAAAGTCGCCGTGTTCTAAGCCATAAAAACGCGCGATAGGCGAGTGTCTAAGTATTGATTCTATGCGACTTACGTGGATATGCAAGCCCTTTTTGGTATCTAGATTTAGATTTAGGCTAGGCACATTTAGCGTGATAAAATCCTTGCTATAATCAAGATTTATCAGCACATTTGTGTTTTTCATATTGATAAAATCCTGCTCTAAAGAAAAAGGCTCACGCTCCTTATTTAGCTGGGCTAGGGCGATTATTTCTAGCTCTTTATCGGTTCGTGGTGTAAATGGTCGCGTTTTTTTCGTTCTTATTTTCAAATCATCCCAAATAGGATTGCTCTTTAGCTCTTTTAGCACATTTTCATCGTCATCTGCTGTGGTTTGTTTTTTCTTTTTATCATTTGCGGCTAGGGTTATGGCTTTGTTAGATTCTATAAAATTTGTTTTTATGGCTTTAGAATCTAGTATGTTAGAATCTTGTAAGTCGCCTAAGTAGATTCCATTGTTTTTAGAATCTTTGTTGTTAGATTCTATGGAAATTAGATTCTGTAATTTTTTAGAATCTAAAGTGTTTTTATAGAATCTAGATTCTATATTATCCACGTTTTTTGTTTCGCTTCGCGAATTGACGAAGTCGATTGATTCTTTAATGTTGTTTGATAATTTTTTATTTTCTAAATCCACACGTTCGCAAGGGGGGTAAGGGGGGCGTGAATTTGCAAGTGTGAGTTTGCTTCGCTGTACGCGAGGTTGCTCCCCCTTACCCCCCTTGCAACCCCCCAACCCCCCAACGACGCTCCGCGTATTGACTTTCGTTTGACTATTGATAGAATCTAGATTCTGTATGCCTATGCTTTTTTGAGACTCTTCGCTTCGCGAATTTTTAGATTCTATGTTTTTATAGAATCTAGATTCTATATTTTCTAAGTTTTTAGAATCTAAATTAGTATATTCAGTGTTTTTATAGAATCTAGATTCTAAGTTTGCTAATTTTATAGAATCTTGTTGCGGATAAGGCGAATTGCCCATAGCTTCATCTAAGTCGTCTGTGTCATCTAGCTCTGGTATATTTTGCGTATTAAATGTTTTTACCTCGTCTCGCATTAGTCGTAAGGCGCGTAAGTTCCCTGTGTTTATCACGCCATTTTTTACAAACATATTTGCCTTTATATTTCGCGCACTCCCATTTAAAAGCATATTGATATTTCCATCAATGATTTTATTCCACTTGACATTATTTCCATTGATATAAATTAAACTAGCAGTTGGCGTAATATCAAGTGCGACATTTAAAGAGCTAGCACTCAAAGGCACTTTATACACGCTAAGCTGCGTATTAGCCGCCTGCACTAAGCCATTCAAACTAAACAAAGGCTTCAAAGGATTAGCCGCATTGTGCTTGATTACTATTTGCATTGAAAGGCTCACACCATCTTTATTTGTAAAAATATTTTTGATTTCGCTCTTAGATTCTACAACTCTTATTTTAGAATCTATTTTGGCTGGTTCTTTTGGGGTTAGCGCGGTATTGACAGATTCTATAATTTCATTTTGAGTTTGCGTATATGTTTTAGAATCTAGCTCCACATTAGCCATGCTTTTAACGCTTGACTTAAGGCTATCTTGGCTTACAGGCAAGGTTAGTCCATAGCTTTTTATAATTCCTGCTAGGTTAGAATCAAGTCGCACATTACTACCATTTAGATTCACTATTACATCAGGTGTTGGCATTCCTTTTATTAAAACTGAAGAGCCGCTCAAGTTCATCCCAGCTAAAGTCGGCTGCAAGGGCGTGATATTTAGCGAAGCGTCTTTAAATTCTAAGATTACTTCAGGTGAAAGAATAGGCGTATTTCCTTTATTTAGGCTTACGCGTGCATCATAAATATGCAGTTTTACAAATAGATTTTTTAGCAAAGATTGCGTAATATTATTTAGATTAATATTTGCAGATATAGAATCTATTTTCATTTCTTTATATTTGACTTTTTCATATAACCAGCCATTTAATGTAGCTTTCAAACTAGGCTTTTCTATCGCGTTAATAAAGGGCTTTAGCTCGTCTAAATCATTTAGCACAGAGCTTTTCCCATTCAAAACGATATTTTCAAAATCAGTGTTTCCCTTTAAACTTAGCCACTCATTTTTAGAATCTAAAATCGCTTTTATGTCAAATTCTAAGGTCTTATTAGGAATATTAAAGGTAAAATCGCCCTCTAAATGCGCGGGGATATTTTTCAAATTAAACTCATTTATGCTTAGAAAAAAGCTATTTTTATTATCCGTAACATTGAATTTAGCATCAAACAAATTGCTAGAAATATCATAATGCCCATTTGCGTAGCTAATTTGCAAGTGATTATTTGGGCTGAGCGTGATTTCATTTATTTCAAGCGTCTCAAAGTAGCTAAGGACATAAAGGGCTTTTTGCGTATAGTTTATGATTTCTTTTAGATTTGGTGGCTGTGTGTTGTCTTCTTTTTGCGTGTCATTTAGGGTTATAGAATCTATTGTTAGGGTTAGCTTATTATTTAGCTGCAAAAAGATGTTATTAATATCGATATTTGCGATATTTAGATTCTCAATATAGATTCCTTTTGCTAAAACTTTGTAGCTTATAAAAAGGGTAACTAGCATTGCAATAAAGGTCGCACTAAGGCTTATTAGGGCTTTTTTGCGTTTCTTTTTGGGTTTTTTATTTTGGTCTTGTATGGGCGTTTCTTTTTCTTTATTAGTAGGGTGGTGGGCGGGCGATAGGATGTTAGAATCTTGTGCGTTTTTAGAATCTAGATTCTGTAAATTGTTAGATTCTATAGAATCTTTTTTATTTTCTACGTTTTTTGTTTCGCTTCGCGAATTGACGGAGTCATTAGATTCTATATTGTTTTCTTTTAATTTAGAATCTTTGCATTCCACACGTTCGCAAGGGGGGACAAGGGTGGCTTGAATTGCGAAGTCGCTCCCCCTTATCCCCCCTTGCAACCCCCCAAACCCCCCGACAACGCTCTGCGTATTGACTTTCATTTGCGAGTCTTTAGAATCTAGATTCTGTATGCCTATACTTTCTTGAGACTTTTCGCTTCGCTCATTAGATTCTATATTTTGATTTTCTTTAGAATCCAACCCCTTCATAGACTCCCTAAAATCCTGCAAACTAGATTCCCTATTATCAATAACTTTTGGCTCTACATTATCATTTATTATTTGTTTTTGTGTATTATTGATAGTTAGTTTATCACTTGGTGGGTTTATGAAAGTATCGGCATTATCGTTATTTCGTGGCATTATCACACTTCTTTTCATAGTCATTTTATCCTGCGGTATCGGGCTTGGAATCTACCTTTCAATGCCACTTAACGCGCAAAAAATCATCTTTATCCCAAAGGGTTCTAGCAAGTCGATTATAGCATATTTACGCAACAATGGTTATGATGTCGGCAAACTTGATGTGTATATTTTGCATTTTTTAGGCAAGATTCAAAGCGGGTGGATTGAGATTCCAAATGAGTATATAGAATCTAAAATCGATGTCACGCCGCAAGATTCCACAAATATAGAATCTATCGAGCCTTTTAATATCATAATCTCACGCGGACATTTTTTACACGCCTTAATTTCCGCTAAAGCTGCGATGAAAAGTGTAACCTTAATCCCGGGTGAAACTAGCTATTTTTTCCTGCGAGAAGTCGCAAACGCCTTTAATATCGACATAGATTCATTACAAAAAGAATACGACAAACTATCACCATTAAGTGATGGAATAATCCTAGCAAACACCTACAACCTACCATTGCACGCGGACGCACACTTTATAATAAGCTATCTAATCGACACATCAATGGCAAAACACGAAGCCTTAAGCCGCGAATATTTAGGCGATTTTGACAAAGAAAAGTGGTTTAAGATTCTAAGCAAGGCTGCGATTATCCAAAAAGAAGCCGCAAATGTGAGCGAAATGCCCATAGTTGCGTCAGTCATTGAAAATCGTATCGCCAAAAATATGCCCTTGCAAATGGATGGTTCGCTAAATTATGGCAAGTTTTCGCACACAAAAATTACGCCTGATAGGATAAAAAATGATACTAGCGAGTTTAACACCTACAAACACGCAGGTGTGCCTAAAACGCCAAGCTGTGCGGTAAGCACCGATGCTATTAAAGCTGCCATTTTTCCAGCCACTACAAATTACTTGTATTTTATGCGAAATAAAAGCACAGGTTTGCACGACTTTAGCGAGACAATAACACAACACGAAAAGCTAGTCAAAGCCGCCAGAGACATCCAACGCAACGCCCAAAAAGCCACGAAAGATTCCAAAACCATAGAATCTAAAAAGCCAGATTCTAAACAAGATTCTAAAAAGGAAGATTCCAAAGAAACACCAAAAGATTCCAAGAAAAACACAGAATCTAAAAAATAATATAGAATCTATAATTTTCTTGTAACATTTCTACATTTTCCCTAATTTTCCCCGCTTAAAGATTCTAAAATTATGAATTTTTAAGGAAAATTTCGATACACTAAAAGGAATTTTTATTTTAAGGAGAAGTCATGAAAAAACACGTTGTTTTTTTTGAAGCGGTAGGCGGCACTGATAAGGGCTATGATGGGCATAGAAAAGATACGGTTCCTATGATGGACTATCTTAAAAAGCTCGGTTGGTATGCAGAAGTTGTTTTTTTTACTGACGAGATTCTAAGGGATAAGGAAAAAACGCAAAAGATTTATGACTATGTTAAGGGCGTGGCTGATGCGTATGTTTCGCGTGTGAATCCGGGGAATTTGAAAGAGGAAAAGCTGTATTTTGACGTGCTGCGAAAGCTTTGTGATGACGGCGTTATCGGTATGCCGCACCCTGATGCGATGATAGGCTATGGCGCTAAAGACGCGCTAACTAAACTTCGCAATACAGAGCTTGTCCCAACTGATACGATGGCTTACTACGACCCAGATGAGGCTAAGCGAATCGGCGTAAAATGGGAGAGCGGCGGCGAGCATGACTTTAAACATTACTTTCCGCACACATTGACAAAGGGCGAGCGTGTGCTAAAGCAAAATCGCGGCTCCACAGGTGAGGGAATTTGGCGTGTGCAATTAAAGCATCCTGAAAAATACGCAGGATTAGATAGAATCCCACTAGATGCGGAAATCCGCTGCACAGAGGCTGTGGATAACCATGTAGAAGAGCACAAACTTGGCGAATTTATGGACTTTTGTGAGAAATATTTGAAAGGCGATAATGGAATGCTTGTTGATATGCGTTTCTTGCCGCGTATTAAAGAGGGTGAAATCCGCATTTTGATGCTTTATAAAACGCCTATTTATGTCGTGCATAAAAAGCCAGCTGAGGGCGCTGACGCTTTTTCTGCGACACTATTTAGCGGGGCGAAATATCGCTATGACAAGCCTGAGCAATGGCAAAAGCTTGTTGATTACTTCCTTAGCAACCTACCTGATATTAAGCAAAAGCTTGGGAATTACGACTTGCCACTTATTTGGACTGCGGACTTTATCTTGGATGGGAAACCGGGCGAGGATAAATATTGTCTAGGCGAGATTAACTGCTCTTGTGTGGGCTTTACTTCTCCTGTTGAGTTCCTTGACAAGACTGCGCGCCGCGTGGCTAATACAATCATCAATATCGTGGAAGATAAAAAGTCTTAAGCGATTTGTTTTGTAGAATCTTAGATTCTATGTCGTTGCGAAGCCTAGCTAACGCAAGTTTTACAATGACACTAATTTTTAGAATCTAGATTCTATATCATTGTAATTTGCAATGAGAATCTAGCATAAAAACAACGCAAGGCATTTTGTTTAAATCTTTAGATTTTATTTTATAGAATCTTAGAATTTATTGTTCTTTAATTATGGAATCTTTTTTAGAATCTACCCAGAATTTTATGTTTGTCCTTTAGAAATTACCTTTAAGATTCCATAAAAGTGTTACACAAATCACATTAACCCCAAAACTCCCTACAGATTCCATATAGAATCTATTTTGTAATGTAGTGATAATCTTGAAATTTAGCTTTAAAAAACATTACAAAATATTAGTAAATTTTTCAAAAGAATAATAATTTTACATATTTAAAACAAAACTACCATATTTAGTATTTTTTTTGATAGAATCTAAAATTTTATTCATAAGGTTAGAAAAGGGCAGAGATGAAAGAGTCAAAATATATTTGGAAAAATGGGAAATTAATTGCGTGGAAAGACGCTACTACGCATATTTTAACGCACACTTTGCATTATGGAAATGGCGTGTTTGAAGGCACGCGCGCATATATGACAAAAAAGGGCTTGGCTATTTTTCGCCTAGAAGAGCATACAAAAAGGCTTATAAACAGCGCTAAAATCGTGTATATCAAATGCCCTTACACTAAAGATGAGCTAAAAAACGCACAAATTGAATTGCTAAAAGCCAACAAAGAGTGCTACACCACAAATGTGTATCTGCGACCGATAATCTATTTGGGCTATGGCGCGATGGGCGTTTATCACTTAAATTCGCCTGTGGAAGTGGCTATTGCAAGCTGGGAGTGGGGCGCGTATTTGGGGCAGGAAGCCTTAGAAAAGGGCATACGCGTGAAAATTAGCTCCTTTACGCGAAATAGTGTGAAATGCAACATGGGCAAGGCTAAGGCTGTGGGCAATTATTTGAACTCACAATTAGCCAAGCATGAAGCGGTGGCGTGTGGCTTTGAAGAAGCACTTTTGCTTGATGATAATGGCTTTGTGGCTGAGGGTAGTGGAGAGTGCTTTTTTATCGTGCGGGACGGCGTTTTAATCACTCCGCCGCATGATAATACTTTAGAATCTATCACGCAAGATACCGTAATGCACATCGCAAAAGAGCTAGGCTTAAAGGTTGAAGTGCGGCGAATCACAAGAGATGAAGTCTATATCGCTGATGAAGCCTTTTTTACAGGGACAGCTGCGGAAATCACGCCGATATGCGAAGTGGATTTTAGAATCATAGGCGAAGGAAAACGCGGTGAAATCACTAAAAAATTGCAAGATTATTTTTTCACAATCGTAATGGGTGAAAATGAGAAATATAAGCACTTTTTGACATATATTGACTAATAAGATTCTATATTTTGATAGAATCTATTCAAAAAATTCTAAAAATAATAAGGGAGAAAAAATGCCAATTGATTTAAACGAGCGTAGAGAAAAGCAAAATAAGGAAAATAAGCCCACGCCCACGCCGCCAAATAACAGCGGTGGCGGAAATAATAGCGGTGGAAATGGCGGAAATAATTGGAATAATCGCGGGAATAAGGGCGGATTCAATGTAGATTCTATCCAAATGCCTAATTTCTCTGGGAAATTTATCGGCATTCTCATTTTGGTGCTTATCATTGCGTTTTTTTTCATTTTAGCGCGACCTTTTATTGTGATAAATTCTGGGGAAGTGGGCATTAAAGTTAATCTTGGGGAATACCAGCCAACGCCCTTGCAGCCGGGCTTGCACTTCTTTGTGCCGATATTGCAAAACATTATCATTGTCGATACGCGTGTGCGAACGCAAAATTTTGTGGGCAGTGATGAGACCGACCGCAAGACAAACGCTAGCACGATTTATAAAAATCCTATTCAAGTGCGCGACAAGCTAGGGCTTGATGTGTTTATCGAGCTGACCTTGAAATATCGCCTGAAAAGCGACAAGGCGAGCGAGATTATCCGCGATTATACGATGCTGTGGGATGAAAACATTGTCGTGCCTTATATTTTGGAAGCGGTGGGCAGCACCGTTGGGAATTTTAACGCCGAAGAGCTACCTAGCAAAAGAGATGAAGTCGCAAAACTCATTATCGCAAATTTTAAAAACAAAATAGATTCTATAAAAGACCAGCCTATCGTGTATGATTCTATCGAGCTGCGTAAGATTATTTTGCCACAAGAAGTAAAAATCAAAATCGAGCAAGTGCAAGTCGCAAAGCAGGAAGCTGAAAGGGCAAAGCAGGAAGCAAACGCCCTGCGTGAAAGGGCGCAAGGTAAAGCGGATGCGTCAATTACTGAAGCAAAAGGGCAAGCTGAAGCAAATAGACTTGTAAGCGAGAGCTTATCTCAAAGGCTACTAGAACTCCGCCAAATAGAGATTCAAGGCAAGTTTAATGACGCATTAAAAGATAATAAAGATGCACAAATATTCCTAACTCCCGGGGGCGCCGTGCCAAATATTTGGGTAGATTCTAAAAACAAGCAACGCACCACGATTAGTAATCAGTAGGGGTTAGATTCTAAAGCAATTTGATATAATTCTGCCTTTTAACCAAACTTTAAAAGGATAGATACGAATGTATAAATTAAGTGAATTATTACAAAATTAATCAAACGATAGAATAATCTTACAAAATATCACAAAATACACACTTTTAAAATTCATTGATTCTTAAATCAATGGAATCTGCCAAAAAAAGCATATAAATATCTAATAAGATTGTTAGTAAAATTGTTAGTAGCAAAAAATGCGATAAGCTGGGCGTTTTAAGGACTTGCTTAAGTTTTATTTAAGATTAAGATATATTGACAAAAAATCTTTAAAATCTTAAAAATGTTACATTGTGTAACATTAAAAATTTAAACTTAAGGATAAAAAATGTTGTTTGATAGTAGTAAAAAAGTGGATTCTATTATTGAATCTTATAAAATGGTTGTGAATGCTGTTAAAGATTGCAAGGTTAAAGAATTGCAAAAGCAAATAAGCAAAGGTAAAAATTTGTTTGATTCTAGCTACGATTTAGAATCTGCTGTAGAAATGCTTAAAAGTGTAGCAAGTGGCAAAAGCCTTAATCAAATGTATATCAAAGCTAATGATTGCAAAGGATATTAATAGTTAAGGAGTGGTAAGAATGCTATTAATGCGAGTTTTATATATCGTTTTAAGCATAATGCTAAAATCGAAATGATTACACTTGCAAAGATTGACAAAAGCGTAAATATAGATTTAGAATCTATCAAAGCAAGGGTAAAGGAATTAAAAGAAATTGTTAAGTGTGTGGATTTCAAAGAATCACATTTAAGCTTAAAAGAATACTTAGAAAAAAAAGAAAATGAAACTAATTTAAGTTTAGAATCTGCTTTTAATAAAATGTTGAAATTATGTGATTTTAGAGAATCTACGATTAAAAGCTATAAAGATAGATTCAAAAATCACATAATCACTTATTTTGGAAATGCAAACATTAAGGACGTAAATAAAGTAGAACGTGTCCGGGCTTGGATTGAAAAAATGCAAAGTGATAAAAAAGAGCAAAGGTATAGTTATACTTATTTTAAGCTGCTTACAAAGATTTTAAATTTTGCAATGAATAGACTCCGGGCTATAGATTCTAATGTGTGTAGAATGATTGATTTTAAAGAATCTAGCTACATTAAGGGCGTTTTCATAAAAAATAAATCACTTAGTGAAAACGAGTTAAAAGCCTTGCTAAATTGTGATAAGCAAGTGAAATGTGGGCGTTTTCAAACAATACACATAAAAGAATCTTTATACTATCAAATAATTTTATTTGTTGTATATACGTGTTTGCGTGTGGGTAATGTGATAAATTTGCGTTGGAATCAAGTGGATTTTGATAAAAAGGTTATAAACATTGATTCTAGTGAAATGAAAAATAAAAAGCCTTTTGAATTACCCTTAAATAGTGGGGCGTTGCAAATTCTAAATGAAATGCAAAAGGTAAAATGTGATAAATATGTGTTTAGTGATAAATTATTAGAAAATAGAATCTATCATAGGAAGCTAAAAGAATTAAGTAAAAAAATAGATTCTAATGGAAATGTAAAAAAACAAGCGAGATTATTAGCAAGTAAGTATAATGTGAATTATAGCTCCTTGCTATCACATTACTATGGCTACAAATTCAAAGGTAGGAAATTTACTAAACAAACTTTTATAATGACTACTTGGAATTTTGCTAATAAACATTTAGGAATATATCCGCACGTGCTACGCAATACATTTTCTACAATTCTAAATAGTAGATTTGATATAGATTCTAAGTATGTGGATATTTGTTTATCACATTCTAACTATTTAAAAGGAAGCGAGGCGAGTTACAATGGATATAACTTTTTTAAACACAAAAAAAAGGTAATGGAAGCGTGGGGGGCTTATGTTGATAGCTTAAAAGATTCTAATAAGCAAAGAATGAAATATATAAGCAATGATAGCTTAATGGTAGATTTAGCAAACAATAAAAGTTTTGTTGATTTTGTAAATGAAGTAGATTCTATAGAATCTGATAACGATACATTAAGCTTTTAAGGGGGGTGGGTAATGCTAAATAATGAAATGTTGGAATATTTTAAAATGCAAGTAAAGGGTAATGTAAAGGCTTATTTTGGAAGCTTAGATTTAAATAAGAATGAATCTAAGTTTTTAAAAAAGCATATTGATAAAATGCTAGATTCTATAAATCTAAGTTTTGAAATAATGAAAAAGGAATGCGATTTATTTAGTGATAAGCTGGCTGGCATTAGTGATAATGAATTGCTAGAATCTAGTTTAGAGAAGCTAGATTCTATAAGTGATTATCTTTTGGATAATGTGGATTTTACGCAAGATTCAGAATCTATTAAAAACGATTTAGATTCTGTAGATTTTGATAATGTAGATTTTGTAGGTTTCATTGCAAGGTATAGAATGGATTCTAATGATAGCAAGGATTCTAAGATTAGCAAGGTAAAGGCTTGGAATGAAATTAATAACATTCTTAAGGGTAAAAAGCAAGGGGGGCGAAATGATTTCTAAAAATGAAATTGAATGTTTAGAATCTTGCTTATGTGATATTATCAATAATCATTTTCTAAGATTGACAAAGGAAGCTAAAAGCGATATTGACAAAGAATATTTAGAAAATAAGCAAAAGCTACTAATGGATTCTATATTTAGAATCTGCGATGGTATGCGAGTGGATAGCAAATGTTACGAGCCAGAGAATGATATTATGGAAGCTACAAAAGACTTTATAAACGAGCTTAAGGATATTGCTTATAAGCAAAATGCAAGGAATGATTTAAAAAACATTCTTAAGGGTAGCAAGGGTAGCAAGGATTAGCAAATGATTGAAATTCACAAAGATTTTATAATTTTAGATTCTATTAGCAAGGATTGCTACATTAAGGCTTTTAAGCAGAATCAAATGAATATGTTTCGATATTCTTTAAACTTAAATCATTTTAAGATTAATGATTGCAATGTAGCTATAAGCTATTTTATACCTTATGTGTATTTGCTAGATTCTAGCAAAAGCGGACGTAAAAAGGTAGATTCTATGAAAAAGGAATTTAACCTTTTTAATATGATTTCACTTAATGCAAGGGTAGCAAGTGATAATGATTTAGCTTTTTTAGAATCTAGATTCAAGCGTTTGCAATGCAAGGGTATTAAAATAGTTGCATATATCAATATCAAAGATTGCTACTATAAAGTTTTATTGAAGCCTACGCTGTCAAATGAATTAATATTTTTCTACACATATTCTTATTATAAATCACAAAGTGATAAAATATCGTAAGGCAGGGCGTTTTAAGCGTTTATTGTAAATATAATAAATATCGCATAACTATTATAAATAAAATATTCTTAGTTGCTACAATATCGATTGTAACGATATTTCAAAGGCTTTTAAATCTATATATAAATTTTTTCATTTATACTTTTCATTTATACTTTTTAGGATTTTTAGCTATTTTTAAGGTTTCATTTTTGGAATGGTAGCAAGGAAAAATCTTAACATTATGTTAAGGTTTTATGATTGCAAATGTTAAGATTTCTTAACAATTATATTAAGTTTTTGGAATGCTAGAATCTAAGATTAATGTTTGCTAGATTCTAATTTTTGTATTAAAGATTTTTTGTGTAAAAAAATTTTTTAAGGGCGTGGTCGGTTTTGCGTGTAAATTGTAGCTTTTTTTAAAAATGCTTAATTTGTGAAAAATGCTATATATCGATATTTGTTAGATTTTGGAATAAATCAACATTTAATCAACGTGTCGGTTATATTGTCGGTTAAAAGCTAGATTCTAAGATTTATGTATTTTTTTAGTGTAGTGATTGCAAGGGGGGGGACGTGCTTAAAAAAAGTAGTGAATAAATCTTTTTTTTATAAGAATTACAAAAGGTAGTATATAGTAAAATTTCAATGTAGCAAGGGGGGTAGGTTTTGTTGCGCTTCTTGTAAAATCTATTCTACTAAGTGTCCTTGCTACAATTCATTTGTTTTTATCCTTAAGTGATAGAATCTAAGTTGTGTCCTTGACTTAGATTTTATTTAGATTCTAAGTTTGTGATAGTTGCTTAGAATCTAACTAAAATCTTTAAAAGGTAGGTAGGATTATGATTAGTGATAAGCAAAAAGAAAATAGCTTAAATGCTATCAAAGACTTAAGGTTGCTTTTGGATAGTTTAGAATCTAGTATTAATGAATATGCAAAGGATTCTAAGAATACAAAGGCTAGAGATAATGTTGTCAATATAGTTAGAAATGAATTTCAAAGAAAATCATTTAATCTATATGATAATGTAAGAACGATTGATTAAAAAGGTGGTGTAAAATGGATATTAATGCAAAGATTGAAAAATTGTCAATAATGGAAAAAAGCAAAGGAAGCGAAAATTTTAACGCAAATGCTTTTAATGATTTAGCAATGGATATTCTTAAGGATTTTACAAATAAAGTAAATGCGATAGAATCGGATATTAATGAAATAAAAGCAAGTAAAGAATCTAAAATACAAGATTCTATTAAAAAGCAAGTAGCAAAGGCTTTAAATAGTGAAATTGATAAAATGAATGAAAGACGTGCGGCTGCTGCTTTAGAAATGTTTGGGTATAGAATCTTAGAAAAATATAAGCAAGATTCTAGCAAGGTTATGGATTCTGCTGATGAATTGTATAAAGTTGCAAATGATAATACTATCGATTTAAGCAAGGACGAAAGAGAAGCCTTAAATGATTTATTTTGCAAAAAGTGGGTAGTGAGCTGGAATCTAAAAGTGTGGGTAATGAATTTTACTATAAAGGTAAATTTTGGAATGCAAAGGATTATTTTAGAATGAAAGAAAATGAGCGGTTGCAAAAGATTAAGGAATTTGAAAAGCAAAGGATAAAAGATATTGAAAAATTCACTGAGAATTATGAGCGTTTGCAAAAGGAAAAGGAATACGAAGAGTTTAAAAAAAGGTTTTCATAATAATTTAACATATATGTTAAATTAATGTTAAATCGATTATAAATTAATTTTAAAAGGGTAGTGTAATGGAAAATATAGTAAAGAATGGAAATGCTGGAGTAGCAAGTGATTTAGAATCTGCGTTAAAAAAGGCTTTTATCACAAAATATAAGATTAATGAAAATCTTTATAATGCTATCATTGATTATCTAAGTGGTTTAGATTCTAGCAAGAATCTAATCATAAAGTATAAAGTAGATAGAAATAAATTTTATAACACAATGAAAAAAATCAAAGTTGATTACAATATAAATGATATTGAAATGCTACACAATTTCAATAAGAATCTGCGTTTTAATGTGATAAATGCAAAGAATCAAGCTAATGTGTATAAAAGCAATGTAGCTAATAATTTAATGCAAATTGTAGGTTTTAATGTGATAAATGATTATAAAAGGATTTTGAATGAAAACTAAGAATGTAAGATATAAATTGAC
>NZ_JRMP02000066.1 GCF_000762875.2 Helicobacter saguini | reverse complement strand
AGGGTAGCAAGGATAAGATTTTGCTAGATTCTAGCAATGTTACGATTAAAAAAGAATTTAAGGGAGCGTAATGGATAAGATTCAAAGTTTGCTTAATGATATATCTATAATGGTTAAGAATGCAAATGCTAAAAAGGAAGCAAAGATTGCAAAGTATGGGAAAAGCGTTATTTTAAGTGATAACGATTTAAGCTACTATGAAAAAAAAAGACAAAAAAGGGAAGCTATAAAAGAGAATGTTATAGCAAAGTATTATAGGGACTTTTGCAATGAATAAAAGTATTATTGACTATGGAATAGAATTTTTAAAAGTTTCACATAATACAAAGAAAAAGCGTTTCAATGCGTATGCAAAATATCAAAGGCTGGAATCTGCTGTCAATGTTGAATCTGCTGTCAATGATAGCAATTTATCACATAAGCAAGATTCTAAGATAAAAAATACACACAAATAAATCTTTTTTTTGCAAGGATTGCTTAAGCTACATTTTGCTAGAATCTATTTAA
>NZ_JRMP02000006.1 GCF_000762875.2 Helicobacter saguini | reverse complement strand
TTGCAAGGAACATATAGGAAAAATAGATTCTAAATGTGAGAAATGTAAAGAGTTAGAAAAACCTTGCTTAAAACATCAAAATTTCGCAGATTCTAAATGTAAAAAATGCAAAACTTCAAAAGTGCCACAAAATTTGCAAAATATTTTGCGAGATTCTAATAAGCGAAAAAAGCTAATAATTTTTATAAATCCGCCTTATGCAGAAGCGAGTAATAGAAAAACGCCAATGGGGACGGGGAAAAATCGCCCTGAAGTAGCACTAAGCAATATAAGTGAAAAATATAAAGATATTTTAGGTGGTGCTATAAGGGAGCTTTTTGCTCTATTTTTTACTAGAATCTATAAAGAAATTAGTGGTTGTATTTTGGCATCTTTTAGCACTTTAAAATATCTTAATGGGCAGTATTATGAGAAATTTAGGGAATTTTTTAAAGCGAAATTTTTACGTGGTTTTATTTGTCCAGCCTATACTTTTGATAATGTTAATGGGCATTTTGCTATCGGCTTTTTAATATGGAATCTAGATTCTAAAGATTCTATAAAAAAAGTGACCTTAGATGTTTTCGCGCCAAAAGGCATAGTAAAACTAGAAGAAGCAAGAGAGCTAAAAAATAAAAATGTAGAAATTTTTGAGTATAAAAAGAAAAAAATAAAAGTTCATCAAAAAAATCAATATATTAGTGATTTTTTAGCAACTTTTAAGGATAAAAAGGGCGAAAAATTAGCATATTTGCGAATGCTAGGCACTGATGTGTCAAATTCTAAGAGTGTTTTTATTTCTAATGGTTTATCGCAAAATGACTTTAACAAACATTTATATGCGACTTTTACTAAAAAAAATGTGATACCTTATTGTGTGTATTTCGCGGTTAGATATTGCGTAAAGCACACTTGGCTAAATGATAAAGACCAGTTTTTATACCCAAAGGATAAATGGATAAAAGATTCTAATTTTCATAATGATTGCTTGGCTTTTGCATTATTTCACCCTAAAAATCGTATATCTTTGCCTTATAACTTAGATTCTATAAATCATTTTATCCCTTTTAGTGAAAAAGAAATCAACGCAAAAAGAGCCTTTGATAGCGACTTTTTATATAAATTTTTGCAAGGGAAAATAAAAACAGATTCTATAGAATCTAGCTCCCCTTTAAAAAGTCGCAAGGCGGGAATAGATATAGAATCTAACTCCTTAAAGGGCGGTTGGGTGGGCGATAGGTTAGATTCTTTAGAATCTAAAAGCAAAAATATAAAAAAAGATTCTAAAAAAGGGAAAATTATTAAGGTAGATTCTAAACTAGATTCTATATTTATCCCAAGCTCACCTTTAAAGTTTAGCCAGCAAGCAAAAGCCGTGTTTGATGCAGGACGTGAAGTCTTTAAATATTATCATAGTCAAGATTTTTCTAACTTAACTTTTCACTACGATGACGGCTATGACCGCTCATATAATCCAAACGCATCGCTTTATGATATAAAGGCGCACTTTCAAGGTTTTAGCCTAGATTCCAAAGGAAACCCAACTAAAATGAACGCCTTGCAAAAATGCAAAGATTCTCACTTTGCCGATTTAATCACAGCTTTAAACAACGCATTAGACGAACTTGC
Organism: Helicobacter saguini; assembly: GCF_000762875.2. Classification (GTDB taxonomy): domain Bacteria; phylum Campylobacterota; class Campylobacteria; order Campylobacterales; family Helicobacteraceae; genus Helicobacter_A; species Helicobacter_A saguini. Next base: position 156,033 of record NZ_JRMP02000006.1, on the reverse strand, counting down.
TTTAAACATAGAATCTAAAACCTACGAATACGAATTTTTAATCGAATAAATCATATCTAAAAACCATATTCTATATAAATTTAAAGTAAAATAACCAAAACACAATAAAGGTAAAAATTTGGATTTTATGTGCGAGAGCAAGTAAATGCTGGAATCTATCGTGGCGACCCAAGCGTGGGAAACTCCGTAGCCATAGGATTAGGTGAATATTACAAAGCGATATATCTTGCACATATAGGTGGATATTATCAATTATTTAAGAATCTAAGAATAAATGTTGTAATTTACAATCTTTTTGATTGTAAATTTATACAATATACAGCTTATGGAGCCAATAACGCAAGTTATGGAAATGCCTTTAACTATGTGCGCTAAGGTCGCCGTTACTACATAGGCATCACGATGGATTTTTAGAATCTTTTACTTACTTAGATTCCATAGAATCTTATAAACTAGATTCTATCTTAAACCAACCTTATGTCAATAAATTAAAATTTATAGAATCTAGATTCTTTCATGTTGAGCGAAGCGAAATATCTTATTCCCAAAAAGTCGCAAAAATGATAGGGCTAAAAGTGTAAATTTGTTTCATTGTGTAACATTTTATATACAATTTTGAGAATATTTTTTGCAAAAAAATGACAAAAAGGCGAGTTTTATAGTAGAATCACAAAAGCCCAAACTTTATTTCTAATAAGGATACGAAAATGAGAAAGAATGAGTGTAAATCGCATTTTAAAAACACTGAATTTAAAAGCGATGCAAGGCAGACTTTGGCTATGGAATCTAAGAGCGTGAAGCTAGATTCTAAACAAAATATAGAATCTAATCTCAAAAACCACAACTTAGATTCTAAAAACATAGAATCTAGTGCCGAAACGCTAGAGCATGTCCTAAATCCTGTTGGAGAAAACCTTACCTTTACCACCAAAAAAGGCTTGTTTAATAAAATCAAAGCAAGACTATCCGCACTAGCAAAACTCCCACCTTTACGCAAAAATGAGAATCAAAAAGAGCTAAAAGATGTGTTGAGTGAAAAGGGCGTTAGCAGACGCGATTTTATGAAATGGGCGGCTGTGATTACCGCATCTCTTGGGCTTCCAGCAAGTTTTGCCCCTTTAACAATGCGCGCTGCTGAGCTAGCCGGACGCGTCCCGCTAATTTGGCTACACATGGCTGAATGCACCGGCTGCAGCGAGAGCTTGCTTCGCAGTGAAGACCCAAGCATTGATTCTATCATTTTTGATTATGTAAGCCTTGAATACCACGAAACTATAATGGTCGCAAGCGGCTATCAAGCCGAAAAAAGTTTGGAAGACGCCATCAAAACCTACGCAGGACGCTACATCCTAATGGTTGAAGGCGGAATACCAAAAAATACCGAATACTTCTTAACAATCGGCGCACACGCAAGGACTGGCGCTGAAGAGTGCCGACACGCCGCAGAAGGTGCTGCAGCGATATTTGCAATAGGCACGTGTTCTAGCTTTGGTGGTGTGCAAGCAGCCGCGCCAAACCCTACAAATGCAAATCCTTTGAGTGAAATAATCACAAAGCATGTCATAAATGTGCCAGGCTGTCCGCCTAGTGAGAAAAATATCGTAGGTTCGCTAATGCACTATGTGCTTTTTGGTGAGCTGCCTGCCCTTGATGCGTTTAATCGACCAAAATGGGCGTATGGATTGCGGATACATGATTTGTGTGAGCGGCGTGGGCGATTTGATGCGGGGGAATTTGTGCAAAGCTTTGGCGATGAGAACGCTAAAAAGGGCTATTGTTTGTATAAAGTCGGTTGCAAAGGACCTTATACATTTAATAACTGCTCAAAATTGCGGTTTAACTCGCATACAAGCTGGCCCATCGGTGCTGGGCATGGATGTATCGGTTGCAGTGAGCCGCGATTTTGGGATACGATGAGCCCTTTTGAAGTGCCACTTGGCAATCGGTATCAAACGGCGTTTCGCGGGGCTGGAGCGGATAGGAGTGCGGATAGTGTGGGGATTGTGCTTTTGGGTGCAACGGCTATCGGTATCGCAGCGCATGCAATGATTTCAAGTGGAGTAAAACCTAAATAGAGAAGATTCGTCTTCCGTTTGGATTTTGAATTTTCTTTTTCCCTGCTTCGTTGCGACAGACGTTTTAGTCTAGTCTCACTTCGCAGGGAAAAAGGAAAATCCAAACTACACGCAAAATACTAGAATCTAGATTCTATAACCTTGCGTTTATCCAAATGGATAGCGAAATCTTTAACCTTGAAATTATAGAATCTAATTTTAGATTCTAAAGTTCTTTTAAATTTTTATAGAATCTAGATTCTAAAACAACGTAACTTAGAATCTAAAAACGTCGGTTTTGGAATCTAAATTCTAGTATTTTAAATATATTTTGCAAAAACTTTTTTGTCCGCGAAGTGAGACTAACCTTAGATGGTTGTCGCAACGAGCGGACAAAAAATTTTTCTAAAGAAACTTCACTGCGTTTGTTTTGTGAAGGATAACGTGGAAGACGAATTTTATTTAAGAAAGGATAATGTGATGTCAAAAAGAATAGTAGTAGACCCGATAACTCGCATCGAAGGGCATTTGCGTATTGAAGTAATAGTCGATGATAATAATGTGATAACTGACGCGTTTTCTAGCTCGACTTTGTGGCGTGGCTTGGAGACGATTATTAAGGGGCGCGACCCACGCGATGCTGGATTTATTGCGGGACGTATTTGTGGCGTTTGCACTTATTCGCATTATAAGGCTGGTATTGTTGCGGTAGAAGACGCGCTTGGCATTGAGATTCCATATAATGCAAAGCTTGTTAGGACGCTTATGAATTTGGCGTTATTTTTCCACGACCACATCGTGCATTTTTATACATTGCATGGGCTTGACTGGTGTGATATTATTAGCGCGTTAAAGGCGGACCCGGCAAAAGCGGCAAAACTAGCCTTTGAATACACTGATAATCCTATCGTGGCAGGTGAAGATATGTTGCGTGGCGTGCAAAATCGCGTGAAAAACTTCGCATCACAAGGCTCACTAGGACCATTTAATAACGGCTACTGGGGACATAAAACCTATCAGCTAAATCCAGAGCAAAATCTAATTGTGTTATCGCACTATTTAAAACTCCTTGAAGTGCAAAGAGAAGCGGCGAAAATGATGGCTATTTTTGGTGCGAAACAGCCACATCCACAAAGCCTAACCGTTGGTGGTATTACATCTGTTATGGACTTGCTTGACCCATCGCGTTTAGCGGAGTATAAGGCGAAGTATCAAATGGTAGTTGATTTTATCAATCGCGCTTATTACCCAGATTTAATTATGGCAGGGATGAGCTATGCAAATGAGCCAAGTGTGCTTGCTGGATGTAATCTTAAGAATTTCTTAAGCTTTAGAGAAATGCAAGTGGATTACAACACTTATTTAATGGAAAGTGGCTATGTGCTTGATGGCGATTTGAGTAAGCCTTATGATGTCGATTTGAATAAAATCGCCGAAGAGGTCACGCACTCATGGTATAAATACGAGGGCAAGCACGAGGATGGCAGGGAGATTAAGCCTACTGATTTGCTGCATCCTTATAATGGGCAAACTACGCCTGATTATGTAGGTATGAGTGATGGCGAAAGTATCGGCTTAAGCGGTAAGAATGAAAAAACAAAATTGCTAAAAACAGATTCTAAATACTCATGGATAAAATCGCCTAGATATGATGGTATGCCTATGGAGGTAGGACCTTTAGCGTCAATTGTCGTAGGTTTAGCGCGTAAAAATCCGCTAATTGAGGAAGCTGCGGAAGCCTTTTTAAAACGCACAGGCTTAAGTGTAAATCACTTATTTAGCACGCTAGGTCGCACAGCAGCGCGTGGCTTAGAGGCAAAAGTGCTAGGGGCAAATGGACTTCGCGCATTTGATGAATTAGTAAAAAACTTAAAAGTCGACCAAACCACCTGCGCACCGTATGTAATCGATGATAAAAAAGACTACAAAGGCTGCTATATAGGAAACGTCCCACGCGGAATGCTAAGCCACTGGGTTAGAATAAGTGGAGGCAAGGTAAGCAACTATCAAGCAGTAGTCCCATCTACGTGGAATGCAGGACCACGCGATAGCAAAGGGCAAAAAGGACCTTATGAAATGAGCCTAATAGGCACAAAAGTCGCCGATGTAACGCAACCCTTAGAAATCATCCGCCACATTCACTCATTTGACCCCTGCATCGCGTACGCTGTGCATGTAATGGATACAAAGGGCAACAACTTAGGCGAATACAAGGTAGAACCCGCCTTCGCTAGATTCTAAACTTTGCTAAGATTCTATAGAATCTAAAATATTAAAAGCCAAGATTCAACACCAAAAAATATTTTGTAACTTTTATGCAATAAATTTATAAAATATTTTTATAAAAAATTGTAAATTTTTATATAAAATTACTAAATTGTTTTTATCGATTGTCGATATAGCATTTAACAAGCAAGGATGCTTGGGATATTTCTTAAAATATAATCACAAGGAGTGACAATGGCTTTTCAAGTCAATACTAACATAAACGCGCTTAATGCGCACGTGCAGAATGTAGGCACCCAAAGAGGGTTAAAAGACTCTTTGGAGAAGTTGAGTTCAGGTTTGAGAATCAACAAGGCAGCAGATGATGCTTCTGGTATGATTATCGCGGATAGCTTACGAAGTCAAGCGTCTGCGTTAGGTCAGGCTATTGCAAACACAAATGATGCAATGGGGATTATTCAAATCGCGGACAAGGCAATGGATGAGCAGCTTAAAATCCTTGATACTATTAAGGTCAAGGCTACACAAGCGGCTCAAGATGGGCAAACTAGTGAATCTAGAAGGGCTATCCAAAGCGATATCGTGCGCCTTATTCAAGGTCTAGATATGATTGGTAACTCTACTTCATTCAATGGTCAAAAGTTGCTAAGTGGTTCTTTTACAAACAAGGAATTCCAAGTTGGTGCGTTCTCTAATGAGTCTATTAAGGCTTCAATTGGCGCAACTACGAGTGATAAGATTGGACAAGTAAGAATCGCGACAGGCGGGCTAATCACAGCGTCTAACACAGTTCGCGTTACTTTTAGAAACGTGGATGGTATTAACGATGTGCAGTTGCAGTCTGTTAAGATTTCTACAACGGTTGGGACTGGGATTGGCGTTTTAGCGGAAGTTATCAATAAAAGCTCTGATAAAACAGGGATTCGTGCGGTAGCTAACGTTATTTCGACAAGCGATAAGGCTGTCGTTTCTGGGACTTTATCAAATGTCGTTATTAATGGTTTGACATTAGGCGATATTAACGATATTCGTGCTGGTGATAGCGATGGTCGTTTAGTGCAGGCTTTCAATGCTGTTACTAACCAAACAGGTGTTGAGGCTTACACTGATGAGAAAGGACGTTTGACTCTTCGAAGTGTTGATGGACGCGGTATCCACGTATCTGTTGGCAAAAATGAGAAGGGACAAAATGGTAAAGTGCCTAAAATCGCTATAGAATCTATGAATGGCGGACAAAAGCTAGAGGGCAAAGGTAGTGAAAACTACGGACGCTTAAGCCTTGTGCGTCTAGATTCTAGAGATATTATTGTGGTATCTGCTTCGAATGCGAAAGGATTGTATAAGGAGCTAGGTTTCACTAATGATAAAGTGGCGAAAACCGTTGTGAATTTGCGTGATACCATGGGGTCATTCAACAAGGATGTTAAATCTGCTTCTGGTGCGAACTTTAACAAGGTCGTAGCTAGTGGTGGAGCCGAAATGGGCGCTGGTGTGACTACTTTGCGTGGTGCGATGGTGGTTATGGACATTGCTGAATCTGCGACTAAGATTCTAGATAGAATCCGTGCGGACTTAGGTTCTGTTCAAGGACAAATGATTTCTACCGTTAATAACATCTCTGTAACTCAGGTGAATGTTAAAGCGGCTGAATCACAAATCCGCGAGGTGGATTTCGCTCAAGAGTCAGCGAACTTCACTAAGCTAAACATCTTAGCACAATCTGGTAGTTATGCTATGACTCAGGCAAATGCCGTTCAGCAAAACATCTTAAGGCTATTAAGCTAGTTTAAGGTCTTTTGTTATCTCTTTAAGTCTTGTCTAATTTTACGCCTCCTTGCGGGCTTTGTGCTTAAGGGGCTTTGTTAGATTTGCTTTTGTATAGAATCTTTTTAGATTCTATATTTTGGTTTTTTATAGAATCTAATTTAGCTTTTTTTAACACAGGGCTTTACAAGAAAGCGACTATATAGCGACTTTTAAAGATTTTAGCTTTTAGTAAATTGCTACAATTACCCATTACATTTTTACTTTCGTTTTATAACTTATGTTTTCATTCAAATTTGTGTTTGATTTTATTAAAAATTCAGTGTTTAAAACTTAATAGTACAAAAATTTTAATTTTATAATTATTATATTGCAATATTTTATGACTTTTATGATAGAATTACACTACTTATTTTAACAAAAGGACAAAAACATGGCTCAACCAGCATATATAAAAATTGAAGGTTCAACGCAAGGATTAATTTCTAGTGGTGCTTCGACAGAAGCAAGTATAGGGAATCGTTATCAAGCAGGACATGAAGATGAGATAATGGCACAAGAGGTATCACATATAGTAACAGTTCCTACTGACCCTCAAAGTGGGCAACCAAGTGGTCAAAGGATTCATAAGCCGTTTTCATTTACCTGTTCCCTAAATAAATCCGTTCCGCTACTTTATAATGCTTTGACAAAAGGTGAAAGATTGAATAATGTTGAGGTTCATTGGTTTAGAACGTCTACAAGCGGTGGAGAAGAGCATTATTTTACTACCAAGTTAGAGGATGCTATCATAACAAATATTGATTTGATTATGCCGAACGCACAAGATAAAGATAACGCTGGTAGAACAGAGTTATTTAAAGTATCGCTTAATTATAGAAAGGTCATTTGGGAGCATGTAGCATCTGGAACTAGTGGAAGTGACGATTGGAGAAACGCCTAGGAACTTGATTTTCGACACACTTTTATTTATTCTGCACTAGCTTGTTGCTAGTTGTATCCGCAAATTTATTTACTTAATTTTCGTTTTATATAATAGACGTTTCTCAGCCTGTGTTGCGGATGCCCTGGGCTATGCCTATGATTGTGCCGTGTATTTGCTCCATTAGTCGTGTTTTTAAATCGTCATATTGTGCGTTTTTGTATTTTTTTATTAGCTCGATTTGCAGGTAGCCTAGCGCTTTTATGTTTGGCATTCGCGCTAAGATTCTATTTCGCACATCAATATTTTTTTCTAGTAAAAAGCTTTCATTCCGCACTATTAATAGCCACTCTAACGTCTTTTCATATTCGCTTGAAATCCTGCTCCACACGGCATTTTTAAGCCCTACATCACTTACAAATTCATTATAACTACTAGCTATTTCCATATCAACTTTTATAAAGCCATGCGCGATATTATCAATCGTGGTTTTAAAAAAAATGGAGTTTTCATAGCACTCTTGCAACAATTTTTTATCGCCCAAACCACTTAAAGCACTTCCCAAGCCATACCACGCTGGAATTATGCTGCGATTTTGCGTCCATGCAAAAACCCAAGGGATAGCGCGTAAATCTTCTACCTTTTGAGAATCTTTTCGCTTAGATGGACGCGAACCAAGATTTAGATTCTGTATAAACTCAATAGGCGTTGCGTTTTTAAAATAATCCATAAAATGCCGCGTTTCATAGACAAGATTGCGATAGGTGCGATAGCTTATGCGGCTTAGCTCTTCTAGCTTTGGTAAATATGGGTCAATACCGCAGTGGATATTTACGCCTTTAGATTCTATAGAATCTGTTTTGTTGGGATTTACCCCCCCCCTAGCCCCCCCCGCAAGGGTGGGGGAATGCTCCCCTTTAGATTCTATAGAATCTTGTTTGCAAAAGTTATCATGCACGGCTTTTTTTAGTAAAGAAGCCAACGTCAAAGCAAAACTTCTAATTGCAATTTTTGGATTCAAATAACGCGATGAAATTATCTCACCTTGCTCTGTTGTTTTTAATGTTGTCCCTACACTCCCCATAGGAAAAGCTAGTAGTGCGTTTTCAAGCTGTCCGCCCCCACGAGATATACTTCCGCCCTTGCCATGAAATAGCATAAATTTTATTCCAAGACGAGATTCTAACTTTACAAGATTTGAAATAGCTTTATTTAGCGAAAAACTGCTTGTAAAAATCCCGCCATCCTTGCTAGAATCCGAGTAGCCTATCATTATTTGTTGCGAATTATTAGAATCTTTTAAGTATTGTTTATAATGCTCGTTTCGGCTTAAGATTTCTAGAATCTCTTCTGCAGATTCTAAGTCTTCAATCGTCTCAAACAAAGGCGTTATCATTATTTCGCTTTTACCGGGCTTTATCACAATTTCGCCATTGCTACTTTTTGTCTTGCCCCTTTGCCATAATCCACTGCAATATGCAAGATACAAAACAGCTAGTAAATCACTAGCATTTGTAGTCATTGACACAATAAAGCTTTTTAAAATATCCTTGCTTATTGCCTTTTTAGCCCATAAAACGCGTAAAAACGCATTTAGCGTGTGGCGAGTGCTTTCGCTTACATCCCATAAGATTCCATTTAGATTAGTTGGCGCATCACTTAAGGCTTTATTTAGAATCTCCATTTTTTTACTCTCATGTCGGTGTAAAAAGTCGCTATCTGTGTAGCCTAGCAAACACAAAACTTCGCTAACCGCACTTAGATACATATCTCTATGCTCACGGAAATCTAGCTGCATTAAATGAAAGCCACCAAGTAAAACTAGATTTCGTAAAGACTTTAAACGTGCATTAGATATAGAATCTAGCGAATTTATAAGCATATCAATATCTTCTATTAGCTCCTTTGGATTATTATATGTAAAGTCAATATCATTTACTGCATTTACCTTTAAAATGTGATTATATAGCTTTTGTCGCATTAGATTTAATTTTGCGCGATATGGCTCTCGCTCGTGTAGTTTCAGGCTTACTTGATTAAGGTGCGATTTTTCCTTAGCTAATGATTTTTCTAGCTCCCTGCTAGGTTTGCTAAAATCAATGCTTATGCTAAGCTCTCGTATTAGCTTATCAATTTCATTAATGTAGGTTTTTATGATTAAATCATGCTGCATTTTCATTACACGCGTCATCAGCTCATTTGTTACATACGGATTGCCATCTCTATCGCCACCTATCCAGCTCCCTAGCTTTATAGGGGAGATTTTCAGCTCTTTATCTAAGCGATTTGATACTTGATTTAGCACTCTTAAAGCGCTTGGAATAATACTATTTTCCACGATAAAAAGTAGATTATCTAATTCAAAAATTACTTCTAGCTTTTCACTTCTAACTAAGTGACTTTTCCAAAGTAGATTAAGTCTGTATTTGATATTTTTATAGCTTTGATTTATTTCTCGCTCCTTATTTGGCAAGATAGAATCTGGCATATAATAATAAGATTCTATTCGCTCTAGCTCACGTGTTATTTCTTGGTGGGCTTCAAGAAATGTTCTGCGTCTTGATTCAGTAGGATGTGCGGTAAATACGGGATAAAAGCGAATAGATTCTAAGATTCTATCGCAATCGATTTTATCAAAGCCCTCTTTTTCTAAACTCGCATAAGCAGCAGCGATACTTCGACTTACACTAGCAATTTTTGCTTGTTCTTGCTCTTCATAAATATTTAGGATAATGTTATGGAGTGAGCAAGCTTTTATAACGCCAACTAAGTGGGGAGATTCACTAATTTCTTCAAACAATTTCTTAAGCTTGGTGGGCTGGGCGTTATCACTTGTGGGGTGGTTGTGGGCGTTATTTTTTTCAATAGGGTGGTGGGTGGGCGATAGGGCATTAGATTCTATAATATTTTTAGAATCTTTTTTGTGGTGGGCGTTTTTAGATTCTATAGAATCTTTTCCACTAATAGGGTGGTGGGTGGGCGATAGGGCATTAGATTCTATAGAATCTTTTTTGTGGTGCGACTTAGATTCCATAGAATCTTTTTTATTTTTATGTAACTTAGAATCTAAATTAGAATCCACATTAGAATCCACCCCCCGCAAAGATTCAAACAAATTCAAAAAAATCTCTTTTACCTTAGAATCATTCTCTTCTATCACTTCAAGCAAAATATCTTTCAAAATCTCGTATTTATCAAGCTCTTTCATTTTCTCCCCTTTAAAATTTGTAATATTACATTTTATCTTATTATTTCATTTTTTTGTGCTATTATATTTGCTATTTTTCACAAAAAGGATACACATGGCACTAAAAGTATATTATGACAAAGATTGCGATTTAGGTTTGATACAGAAAAAAAAGGTAGCAATTATCGGCTTTGGGTCTCAAGGACACGCACACGCAGAAAACTTGCGAGATAGCGGCGTAGATGTAATCGTAGGACTTCACAAAGGTGGCAAAAGCTGGGCTAAGGCTGAAGCCAAAAACTTTAAAGTAGTCGAAGTAGCCGTTGCCACAAAGGAAGCGGATGTAATAATGATTCTAATCCCAGATGAGTTGCAAGCAGATGTGTTTAAAAAAGAAATTGAGCCAAATTTAAAAGAAGATAAAATCATAGCCTTTGGTCATGGCTTTAACATTCACTTTGGGCAAATTAAAGCACCTAAGGGAGTTGGCGTAATTATGATAGCTCCAAAAGCGCCCGGGCATACGGTAAGAAGCGAATTTGTCGCAGGGGGTGGCATCCCAGACTTAATTGCGGTAGCCCAAGACACATCACGTGGGGACGCTAAGGCTATCGCTTTAAGTTACGCAGCAGCAATTGGGGGCGGACGAAGCGGGGTAATTGAGACAACATTTAAAGATGAAACTGAAACTGACCTTTTTGGCGAGCAAGCCGTGCTTTGCGGGGGCGTAACTAGCCTTGTAAAAGCAGGATTTGAGACATTAGTCGAAGCCGGATACCCAGAAGAAATGGCGTATTTTGAATGTTTGCACGAATTGAAATTAATCGTAGATTTGATTTATCAAGGTGGCTTAGATAATATGCGATATTCAATCTCAAATACGGCAGAATACGGCGATATGATAAGCGGACCACGTGTAATAAACGAGCATTCAAAACGTGCAATGAAAGGCATTTTAAAAGACATTCAAGATGGCAAATTTGCAAAAGATTTTATCTTAGAGCGAAAAGCTGGATATGCTAGAATGAATGCAGAGCGCGCCAACCTAGCCGCCCATCCTATAGAGAAAGTCGGCACACGCTTGCGTGAAATGATGCCATGGATAAACAAGGGCAAACTTGTGGATAAGGCTAAAAACTAGAGCGTTACGAAATGTAACATAAATATATAAAATTAATGATATTCGCATTAATTTTAAAATAAATCATACGAAATATTTTATTTTCACGTTGTAGATTAAAACATGGATTTTAAGATTCTATAGAATCTACATCAAATCGCAGTCTTCCATCTCAAAGGCTTCATAGATTTTTAGCATTTCTAAATGCTCTTTTAAATCGTGCGTGCGGATAATATCAGCGCCATTCATAAGGGCGATAAAATCGGCTATCACACTTGCAATAAGCCTAGAATCCTTCTCACTCCCCAAAATCTTCCCCAAAAAACTCTTATGGCTTAGCCCCATCAAAAGCGGCTTTCTAAAGTGCTTAAAATGCCGCAGTTTCGCGATTAGCTCGACATTTTGCTCCGCACTTTTCCCAAAGCCTATGCCGACATCAAGTATCACATTGTTAATTTTTTGCGCGTGTAAAAATCGCAGTTTTTCTTCGAAATATTTATCGATTTCTAGCAGTAGATTCTCATAATGTGTATCATTTTGCATTGTTTTTGGATTGCCACGAATGTGCATTAAAATGTAGCTTGACTTTGGATATTTTTTTAGAATCTGGCTCATAGATTCCACATTCCCGCTAATATCATTGATAATATTAAAACCACTATTTAATGCAATATCTGCCGTCTCAGCATTATAAGTATCGATACTAAATTGCGTATTAGTTTTAATTTTTGAAACTTCTTTAAAAATCAAATTCAGCCGCTTAATCTCGATTTTAGATTCTATAATATCCGCATTTGGTCGCGAGCTAGCCGCGCCGATGTCGATAATATCCGCACCCAGCTCAATATCGCTATGGATTTTTTCAATCGCGTCTTTTACGCTAAATTCCTTATAAAAACTATTAGATTCTACATTTATGATACTCATTACGCTCTTTTTATGAGATTTTTTGTCATTGATTTTGGTTTGGATAAATGCGCGGAGTTCGCGGCTTAGCGACTTTAAGCCAAAGGGCTGTCGTTGCATTTTTAGGCTAAGGAGTTTCAAGCTTTTTAGCGAGCCAAAAAGCAGGCAATCATAGCTTTTTTTCTCGCACAATATCGCGTCACGCGGCGTGACAAGTTCCGCGCCAACGCTTATTGCATCCTGTTTTAGAATCTGCATTGCCTGTAGTTTCAACCCATCGATTTTAAAGCCCAAAATCTGCGTTTTATCCTTCATAATCTTGTAGCCGATGCTATCTGGCTTTATGTTTAGCATTTCGGTATTTAGGTTTTTCACTCGCTCTAGGCGCATTTTCACTCCTTTTAGATTCTAAATTGATAGAATCTAACTTTCCTTAATTAGTTGCAAAACGTGCAGGACGCTTATGTTTTCCATTTGTATGCCGCTTGTCATGCTTTTCAAAGTTAGCGTTTTGGTTTTAAACTCGTTTTCACCGATAATTATGCTAAACTCATGCCCTTTTGCATTTGCATAACTCAAAGATTTTTTCATTTTTACCGCGTCTGGATAGACTTCCACATTTATCTTACTTTGGCGAAGCGTTTCAGCGATTTTGTGTGCGAAAGCAAAATATTCCCTATCCATCGCAATGATTAGTGCGCGTGCCATCGTGCCTTTCATCTCAAGCAAGTTTAGCTCTAGCAAAGCGGCAATAAGCCTATCAATACCGATACTAGCCCCCACGCCACTAAGCCGCTCCTGGCTAAAACTTTGCGTCAAGTTATCATAACGTCCACCGCTACACACGCTCCCTATGCCACGAAGCCGATTTAAAGTCGTCTCATACACGATGCCTGTGTAATAGCCTAGCCCCCTAGCAATGCTAAAATTAATACGAAAAATGGATATATCACTCTCCAAGCCATCCAAAATTTTTAGCATAGATTCTAAGTCATTTAAGCCCTTTTTAAGCGTGTCATTATAGCCTTTCAAAAATTCGATTTCCTTAAAAAAGTCGCTGTAGTGGCTAGTTTGCTTAATGCTAATCAAATCCATTATAGAATCTATCTTGCTAGATTCTAACTTTAGCTCATTTTGCAGCTCCATTTTGACAGAATCTAAGCCGATTTTATCGAGTTTATCAATGATTCTAAGGCTAGATTCTATTGCTTCACTCACGCCAAAATACTCAAAGATTCCATTTAGAATCTCGCGGTGGTTTATCCATATACTAAATTCCTGCAAGCCCAGCGCATACATACAAGAGCAAATCACCTGCAAAATCTCGGCATCGCAGCTCAAAGAATTGCTCCCGATAAAGTCAAAATCACATTGCGTAAATTCCCTATAACGCCCCTTTTGCGCGCGCTCCCCACGGAAAACATTGCCTATTGCGTAGCGTTTGAATGGCAGCTCTAGCTCGTGGCGATGCTGTGAGATAAATCTTGCAAGTGGCACGGTCTGGTCGAAACGAAGCGCTACATCGCGTCCGCCGTGGTCTTTGAATCTGTATAGCTCTTTTTGGATTTCTTCGCTGCCTTGCTTTATTAGAATGTCGGCGTATTCAAGGTGTGGCGTTTCAATGGGCATAAAGCCATAGCTTAGGAAAACTTCGCTTACGGCGTTTAGTATGCTAATTTTTGCTTGGGCTTCTTTTGGTAATCGGTCGCGAAAACCGCTTAAGGTTCGCGGTGTGATTAAACTTTTTTCTTGATTCATAATTATCCTTATTTAAAGGCTTTAAAGGCGAAATTATAACAAATTTGTTTAGAATCTAACATGAAATTATTATAAAATTATTCTTTTTGAATGTTGAAAACAAAGGAATATTATGAAAGATTCTAATACAAATGCAATAATTTTAGCGGCTGGATTTGGCTCTAGGCTTATGCCTTTGACCGCGAACGTGCCAAAATGTATGGTTGAGTATAAGGGTAGGAAAATTATTGATTATGAGTTGGAAGCCTTGAAAAATGCGGAGATTATAGAATCTAAATTGCAAGATTGCTTAAAAGATTCTAAAAAAGATTCTATAGAATCTAATTCAAATAAAATAAAAAACATTGCCGTTATAGGCGGTTATAAAGCCGATATTTTGCAAGATTATCTTAAAAATAAAATTAATAGATTCTATATAAATAGCAATTTTGCAAATACAAATATGGTTGCTACGTTATTTTGTGGGCGTGAATTTTTGCGTGAATGCGTGGAAAATAAAAGCGATTTGATTGTTAGCTACGCGGATATTATCTACACGCACGACATCGTGGAAAAGCTTTTAGAATCAAGCGGCGAGCTAAATATTATCGTGGATGATTCATGGCTAAAATTGTGGGAAAAACGTTTTGATAATCCTTTGAGTGATGCTGAGACGTTGAAAATTAGGGACGGCAAGATTAAAGAGCTAGGTAAAAAGGCGCGTGATTTTAGCGAGATAGAATCTCAATATATAGGGCTTTTTAAGATTAGGGCGGATTTTTTGGCGGAAGTGATTAGATTCTATGATAGCCTTGATAAGGGTGCGATTTATGATGGCAAGGACTTTCAAAATATGTATATGACGAGTTTCTTGCAAGCTATCATTGATAAATATGATAATGCAAGGGCTGTGCGAATTAATGGCGGCTGGCTTGAGATTGACAATGCAAGTGATTTGGCGTTGTAGATTCTAAAATTGTGGTATTTTGAGATTTAAAATAATGTAAATTTAGAATCGTTTTTGCTTAATATATTAATTTTCGTTAAGATTTTAAAGATGAAATTTTTAAGGATAAATTATGGCAAAAAGTATTAAAAAAGATTCTAAACAAACAAAAGATTCTAAGCAAAATATAGAATCTAAAAACACTAAAGATTCTACGCAAATTATAGAATCTAAAATGCAAGAAACGCCACTTGATACCCAAAACTATATACAAATCACAGGGGCAAAAGAGAATAATCTAAAAAATATCAACTTAAAGATTCCAAAAAATAAGCTTGTGGTTTTTACAGGGCTTAGCGGTAGTGGGAAAAGCACACTTGCCTTTGATACGCTATATGCTGAAGGGCAGCGGCGTTATATAGAATCTTTGAGTAGTTATGTGCGGCAGTTCCTTGATAAAGTTGGCAAGCCAAATGTGGAAAAAATCGATGGTTTGACCCCGGCGATTGCCATTGACCAAAAGACTACGAGTAAAAATCCGCGTTCCACCGTTGGCACGATTACTGAGATTTATGACTATCTGCGGCTGCTTTATGCGCGTGTGGGCGAGCAGTTTTGCCACATTTGTGGGCGTAAGATTAGCTCTATGAGTGCGCAAGATATAATTGATGAAGTGCTTAAATTGCCGCTAGATTCTAAACTTATAATCTACGCACCACTTGTGAAAGATAAAAAAGGCAGCTTTGCTGAAAAGTTAGAATCTTTGCGAAATAAAGGCTATGTTAGGGCTAAAATAAATGGCGTTATAACGCGACTAGACGAAGAAATAAGCTTATCTAAAACCAAAAAGCAAACCATAAGTTTAGTAATTGATAGAGTTGTGTTAAAAGAAGAGAATAAAACGCGTATCGCTCAAGCTATAGAATCTGGGTTAAAAGAAGCTTATGGTGAAATCGAAGTAGAGATTCTAAATGATTCTAAAGAAAATATCCCAAATAGCGAAAAAAATGAGAATCAAATCATACATTATAGCGAGCATTTGGCGTGTTTCCATTGTAAAGTAAGCTTTGAGCCTTTAGAGCCTTTGGCTTTCTCATTTAATTCGCCCAAAGGTGCGTGTAAAGAGTGCGGCGGCTTAGGAATGAAATATAGCCTTGATATAAACTCCATTATTGATAAAAATGAGCCGCTAAATAAGGGCGGGATAAAGTTTATCTTTGGCTTTAATAGGAGCTATTATTACGCACTATTTGAGGGCTTTTGTGCGGCTTATAATATTAAGCCAAATGCTACATTTAACGACTTAACCCCCGAAGTGCAAAATGCGCTACTTTATGGTAGCTCAAGGCAAATTGAAGTCGAGTGGCGACATAGCAAACTTAAACAAACTTGGCGAGGAGCAATGCAAATCGCCTTAGATGTTTTGAAAGAAGATGCAAGTGAATATATGATAGAAAAGACCTGCCCTGCGTGTAAGGGCTTTAGACTTAATCCACAGAGTTTAAGCGTAAAAGTAGCAAATAAGGGCATAGCAGATGTGATTTCTATGCCGATACAAGATAGCTATAAATTTTTTATAGAATCTAAAAACTTTGATTATCTAAATAATCAGCAAAAGCAGATTTCAGATTCTATATTAAAGGAGATTAAAGAGCGTTTGTTCTTTTTGTATGATGTAGGTTTGGGCTATCTTACATTACATAGAGATGCTAGAA
Source organism: Helicobacter saguini (assembly GCF_000762875.2). Classification (GTDB taxonomy): domain Bacteria; phylum Campylobacterota; class Campylobacteria; order Campylobacterales; family Helicobacteraceae; genus Helicobacter_A; species Helicobacter_A saguini. The sequence goes on along the minus strand of NZ_JRMP02000006.1, from coordinate 139,456 downwards.
GCATTAGTGGGGGCGAGTCTCAACGCATAAGAATTGCATCTCAAATAGGAAGCGGCTTAACAGGTGTAATGTATGTGCTAGATGAGCCAAGTATCGGCTTGCATGAAAGGGATACATTGAAACTAATAAAAACCCTAAAATCCTTGCAAGAAAAGGGCAATAGCGTGATAGTCGTAGAACACGATAAAGAGACGATATTAAATGCGGACTTTATCGTGGATATAGGACCTGGCGCTGGGATTTATGGTGGTGAAGTGGTATTTAGCGGAAGTGTAAAAGACTTGCTAAAAAGCAATACTATATCCGCACAATACTTAAGCGGTAAAAAAGAGATAAAATATCCGCACAATCGCAAACAAAAGGAATGGATAAGCATTAGCAATGTTACACTGCATAATCTGCAAAATGTAAGCGTTAAGATTCCATTATCTAACTTTGTGTGCGTGACAGGCGTTAGCGGTAGTGGGAAAAGCTCACTAATTTTACAAACGCTTTTGCCGGTCGCGCAAGAATTGCTAAATCATAGAAAAAAAACAACCGCAAGTAATGGCGTGGAAATCAAAGGCTTAGAGAATCTTGATAAAGTGATATATCTAGACCAAAGTCCTATCGGCAGGACGCCGCGTAGCAATCCTAGCACTTACACAGGGCTAATGGATGACTTGCGAAATATTTTTGCGGAAAGTAAAGAAGCCAAAATCCGCGGATATAGCGTAGGTCGCTTTAGCTTTAATGTTAAAGGTGGGCGTTGTGAAAAATGTCAGGGTGAAGGCGAGATAAAAATAGAAATGCACTTTTTACCAGATGTGATGGTGCAATGTGATGCGTGTAAGGGGACGCGATATAACGCGCAAACGCTTGAGATTCTATACAAGGGTAAGAATATCGCGGATGTGCTAGATATGAGTGTGGATGAGGCCTTAGAGTTTTTTTCTAAGATTCCAAAGATTTATAATCGCTTGAAAACGCTCAATGCTGTGGGCTTAGGATATATTAAACTAGGGCAGAGTTCGCTTACTTTAAGCGGTGGTGAAGCCCAAAGAATAAAGCTAAGTAAAGAGCTAAGTCGCAAGGACACGGGAAAAACTTTATACATTTTAGATGAGCCTACAACGGGACTGCATTTTGCAGATGTGGATAGACTTACAGGCGTGTTGCACCGCCTTGTAGATTTAGGTAACTCAGTCGTGGTAATCGAGCATAATTTAGATGTGATAAAAAACGCAGATTATATCATAGATATGGGACCTGAAGGGGGCAGTGGCGGGGGAAAAGTAATCGCTGTTGGCAGCGTAGATTCTATAATCGCTAACGTATCTAAAACACACAGCTACACCGCCCAATTCCTTGCTAAAGAAATCGATGGATAATCTAGATTCTATTTTCACTAGATTCGTTTTCTGTGTTAGTGCTTTTCTTTTCCTTATTCTCGCGAAAATATAGCGGGTCAAAAAACACCAAAAGCGGATAGCCCTTTTCTTTCAGCTCTAAGAATGCCGAAATAGGCAGGTAATCATTCTTTGGATAGTGGCTTTTTAGCTCGCTTGCCTCGCTTGTCTTGCCGACCTCTAAAAGCATATAAAAGTAGGCAAATACGCTATTTTCAGCCTCTTTACTAAGCCGCTCAAAAAAGCTTAAAACCGCATTGATATTATTCTCACTCAAATTTTTCGCCAGATTTATCGCAAGGCTTAGATACTCACGCTCACTCAAATTCAAAGCCTTTAACGCAGAAATCAAAAGCTCATCTTTAAGCTTCATAGAATCTGCAAAATTAGATTCTATAATCTTAGAAATATTTGCAAAATTTAGATGATTTGGACTAAGATTCAAAGCCTTTTCAATCAATTTCGCACTTTTAGATTCTATAATTTTCTCCCATGCAAAGCTATAAACTTCATAACTTTGTGCGTTTTGATAAAGGCTAAAGGCGTTCATAGAATCTAAGGGCGTTTTAAGCACATTTAACGCCTTATTAGAATCTACATTTACACCATTTTCAAGATTTTTACGATAGAGCGGATGCGCCGCATTTAGCTTTATTTTAGGCACTTCGCCACCTTGCTCTATGTCTTTTAGCTGCGCGAAATTATTGTCAAATTTCTCATTATTACTCAAATTTGAGCTTAGATTTGGCAAAAGATAGAATCTTTTTAGGATTTTGCTTAGCTCTTTTAGCCGCACATTTGAGAAAACCCTGTCATTACCGGCACCTCCTAGCATTTGCTCATCGATTTGCGTAATGATTTTATCCACATCGCGGTTCAAACTCATCTTTTTAAACTGCACAACCACCGCGCCGATACTCATAAAAATCCAAGTGATAAGCAGCAGCACGACCATCGGCAAGCAAAGCCACACCGCAAGCGGCAACGTCAGCACAAAGTCAAACCAAAGCGTGTTGTGCAGCGTAAAAGTATCCTGCGTCACATAAAAGGCATAAATCGTCACAAGCGCGATATACACGATAGCAAAGCCTATAAAATACCGAAGTTTCATACTTTCTCCTTTAGAATCTAAATTAGATTCTATAAAATAAATTTTAAGATTCGCTTTGAAAATTGAAAAGATTTTGGAAATTTAGGTTAGTTTGTATGTTTTTTTATGGTTGAATGGAACTTAATAAGATTTTGTCTTATTAAATTAATTGCTTAGAAAGGTGGTTTAGAATTTCTTGCGATTCACGTCATCTAGGATTTCTTGGGCGATGCGATTTACATTTTGTGTGATTTCATTTGTCGTGTTTGCCACGGCGGCGTTATTTTGCGTTACTTGCTCTAGTTGCGAGATGGCTTCATTTATTTGTGAGATACCTTGAGTTTGCTCTTTTATGCTTTCTGCCATATCATTGATAGATTGCACCAAAATGTTTGTGTTTGCCTCGATTTCACCCAAAGATTTTTGTGTGCGTTCTGCTAACTTTCGCACTTCATCAGCTACGACTGCAAAGCCACGTCCATGCTCTCCTGCTCTTGCTGCTTCAATAGCCGCATTTAAAGCTAGTAAGTTTGTCTGGTCAGCGATGTCGCGGATAATGCCGATTACATTTTTAATATCTTCGCTTTGTGAAATCACTTCGCCTGTTCTATCGCTTACATTGTGCATACTGCTTGTGATTTGCTCGATTGCCGATGCACTTTGCTCTAAAGATGATGCTTGTGTTGAGCTGCCTTGCGTTAGCTGCTGCATAGATTCTTGCAGGCTCGCACTTTGCGCGGATAATTCATTTGCAAACTTGCTAGAAGATTCTAACATCGTGCGGATTTCACTACCCAAAGTATTTGTAACGACTTCTACGCGACCTTTTGCATTTGCCACTTCGGTTGTAAAATCTAGCTTAGTATAGCTATTAAACACGCGGGCAAGCTCATTTGTATTGCTACCGATTTTTTGCTGTAAGATTTCAAGCATTCTATTTAACACTTCTTTAAGTTCCACTAGCTGTGGATTAGCTGGATGCTCGATAATTCGCGCGGTCAAATCGCCAGATTCTATCTTTTGTGCAGTTTCAGCGCTCTGCACGATTGCCTTAGAATCTTGCTCCAAATTCGCCTTAGTTCGCTCTATATTTTTATTTATCGCTGTGCCGATAGCTCCTAGCTCGTCATTTCCATGAATGGGGATTAAACGTGCATCTTTTTGCTCGTGATTAAGGTAGGCAAAAAATTGCAAAAGTCCATTAAGTAGCCCATTTATACGTTTAACCAAGCCCCCTTGAATGTAAATAATAATCACCACCGCAATGACAATAATAGATACGATTGAAAGCACAAGAACGGTAGCTGCACGGTATTTAGCGGCTCCATTATTATCTCTTCAGGACCTGTTGTGATAATTGCCCAGCGTTTATTTATCCCATGCCAAATTTCAAAGCTTTGCAAACTAGCAAGGCTTTTTACACCATCAGTTGTCCTATACTCATAGATTCCATCTTTTCCAGCGGCTTGAGCTTGTAATAATGTCGTAGCAGTAGCATCTTTATTCACTTCATCTAGCTTTTTCATTAAGAAACTTTCACTAGGGTGGATTGCTACTACGCCCTTGCTATCAAGCATAAAAATGCGACTACCTTTATATACAGAATCTTCTTCTTTTCTAAAAGCAGCTTGAAGCGTCTTAAGATTCAAAAACGCCCCAACAACGCCTACAACCTGATTATTTTTCACAATAGGATAAGTCATCGTTACGCCATAAATATCATTCCCGCCCAAATGTATGCGGCGAGGGATACCAAAGGCAGGCTTATTATTTTGCAAACTCTCTTTAAATGCGGGATACTCCAAAATCTCAGGCAAGGCAGGGGCATAACGCACACCGCCGTCATTTTCAGGGTCATCATCAGTTGCTACAAGTAGCATACCGCCATCAGCGGTGAAATGATGTTCCTTAGGGAGTTTTGGGTCGTTGCGATACATATTTGCACCATTTTTAAGATAGATAAACGAGCCACTCACATACGAGCCAACATCGCTCATTGATTCAAGATTAGATTCTAAAATCTCAAGCGGAATCACATCAATCATCCTATAAACTGAGTCGATATTTTTACGCGCAGAATCTACATTGCCAAAGCCGCTTTCAATCGCGCCAACGCCCATCGCCACGAACCTATCAGTCACATTATCTAGCAGTTTATGAGACTCTTCGCTAATGATTTTTGATGTTTGATTTGAAATCAAAACGCCCATAATACCGACACAAATAACAAGCACACACGCAATCACAAGACAAATTTTTGTCCCGATTTTAAGATTTTTGTAGAAATTCATAAAATTCTCCTTACTAAAATTCTATAAATTAGAACAAATCACTTATTTAGATTCTATATTTTGAAATATTTTACTTTTGTTTTATAGAATCTTTGTTTATAGAATCTTTTTAGAATCTTGTGTGATTTTAGATTCTATTTTTTGATTTTAGATTCTATGATTTTAAGAAAAAATCTCAAAATTAAATCGTAAAGTAAATGATTTGTAAATGATTAAAATATTTTCGTAATAGTAATGTAATTATTTTGTAATCATCTCATTTTAAGCAAATTTTAATAAAAAATTTTAATAGGTGTGTAGAAATGAAACATAAAAGGATATTTTTTATATTTCAATTTCATCATTTAGCTTCAAAATACAAACAATATAACAGCTTAATATTTTAGTTTTTCTTTGCTTTTTCAAAATTATTTGCAATTTTGTCAAATACTTCTTGCATTTTTTTTAAATCATCTTCATTAGATATTAATTTCTCTAATTTAGCTTTACTTAGCTTATTTCTATCGCTTTCATCAATACTTTTATATAGTATTAGTCCAGCATTAGCTAACTTGCTAAAAGCATTAGCAATATCGCCTACTTGTTTAACATCATTTAGTGGGTTTTTACCCGTGCCTAATTTCTTTAGCTTTTCATCTAATTCTTGTGATTTTATATCCATATAATCTTTTATGCTATTGCTCAGTTTATTTTGTTTATCTTTTTCTTGTTTTTCTATCACATCTTTTGCTATTTCCATTTTTTTCATATTTTCTCCTTAATTTCATAGAATTTACAAAATCTACATTATCCCCGTGTGTTTATCTGCACGTGCCCATGCTTTTAGTTTGTTTATTTTGCTTACTTCATCTCCACTTAGATAGATTATAAAGGCGTATTGATTTTCCTCTTCATGCTGGCGAATTAAAAAAAACGTTCGCTGTTTATAGGACAATGCAAGGGGGCTAAGCGGCTCTACTTGATACATAGGATATGTAAAATTTTTCGTATTAGTTAGGATATTGCTAACTTTTCTGCTACGTTTTGTATTATAAAAAGTAAGCCCATAATCTCTAAAATCCGAAAATACACCCAAAATATGCTCCCCATCACTACTAGCAAAAGAAAAATATAGATGCGAATAAAGCCTATTTAGCTTATTTGCCAAAATACTAGAATACTCTGAGCGAATGGATTGAAAAGTATGCAAATACAAGTCTTTAATCCCATACCACCCTTCCTTTTGTATATACGTGATTTCAAAATCACCATAAATAGCACAAGGTAAATCAAGATTGCGAATGTCTTTTATTTGCTTTGCGTTACTATTACAATACCTGCTACTCACAATTTTGCTAAATAAATCAACACTATCTTGTATAAATTTTTCACTATATTTAAACTCAAATGAGACCAAAAAGGGCGCAAGCTCGACATTATATTTATCCACATAGCCATTTTTTATATTTTTGTCAAGCTTAAAATCATCAAAACGATTAGAAAAACTGCTAGTCTCAAAGCTCTTAAACTCCAAAATATTGACATAATAAGCCTTTCCGCTAAGTAGCGGTTCTATAATCAAGTTATCAAAGGCTTCATTTACCAAGTCATTATTATCATACTCAAATAGCTCTTTTTCCGCAATCTTAGTAGGCATTTGCGAGTTAAAATCGTGATGAGAAACATGCTGCATTTACTACCCTATCCACTTGAAATATTTAGAAATATGTTAAGTTAGAATTATACAAGATTATGTAATAATCATATAATTTTTTTACAAAAATTTTAACTTTTAGATTCTAAAGTGTGAAAAAATTTCACTTTTTATTTCTTATTAAAAAAGCAGTTTTAATTTTCTTAAACACATAGAATCTTAGATTCTAAAAGCGCTTGTTTTCCAAGTCGTTGTTTAAATCCGTGCTTAACGTGTTTATATCAGTGGCGATTGTCTGCGTAGTGTCTGCCATATTCACATTTTCTTGCGTTGTGTTTGAGATGTCAGCTATGCTTTCATTTATATGTGCGATTGCGGTGGTTTGCTCATTTATCGCGTGTGCCATATCGTTAATGCCTTGTGTTAAGCACTTTGCATTCGTCTCAATCTCACTCAAACTTTTTTGCGTTTTTTCGGCTAGTTTCCGCACTTCATCGGCTACGACTGCAAAGCCGCGTCCATTTTCCCCAGCCCTTGCTGCTTCGATTGCAGCATTTAGTGCTAGTAGGTTAGTTTGCTCCGCTATTTCGCCGATTACATCGATTACGTGTAGTATGTCGTCTCCTTGCCCTTTTACTAGGTTTGATTTATCGTTTATGTGCTGAATTGACTGCGTTATTTGGTCTATTGCGGTGGCACTTTGCTGCAGTGAAGATGCTTGATGTTGGCTTATATCACGTAGTTTTGCGACGTTAGAATCTAGAGTCGTGCTATAAGATTCTAAGTTTTGAGAAATATTAAAGCTTTTCTTTAGAATCAGGCTTAGTTCGTTTATCGTTTGATTTATATCCTTTTCTATACCGATAGGATTTTGTATTCTATCGCTATAGTCGTGGTTTATCGCCTTTTTTAGAATGCCACGAATGCGCGAAATATCTTCGCAAATACTTTGACTTAAAACGCGGCTCATTTCATTTAGTGAATCTATTATGCTTTTCAAATTTGGATTTGTAGAATCTACTGCGATTTGCGCGCCAAACTTGCCATCTTTAGCCTCAATTATCATATTATTTAGTCCGCTCATTAGGCTTTCTTCTTTATGTCTTATATCTTTTATAAAGGCGATTTCTTTATTGATTTTATTTGAAATTTCACCGATTTCATCCTTGCTTTTAATGTTTTTTAGCGAAATGCTAGTGCTTTTATAATTCAAAAAGTCAAAAAACGCACTCAAATTAGATTCCATAACTTTAAGATTTTTTAACGTCCATTTGATAACTAAAATAATCGATAATCCAACGATGCCGATAATTGCGATAAACCACAGCGTATTTTCAATGATTAAACGCGTAATTATAGGCTTATACTCATTCTCACTGCTTACCACGCAGATATTCCAATCAAGTGACGCCTTTTCGCAGATTCCATGTTTCATATCAGGGCTACCCTTGCGGAAAAACTCGAAATGCTCGTGGCTATCCGCACTTTTCTTAATCACATCAAGGGAGTATTTTGCATCAGGATTAGTATTATTCATCACATATTCGGCGATGGGGTGCATATACAAATTATTATCTTTAAAGATAATCACATCGCGTTTATCGGTTTGCATATCGCTTATTTCCTGCTTTAGCTTACCTAAGTCGTAATCTACCGCCACAATCGCTGCCACATTTTTATTCTCATCAAAGACAGGTGAGTAAAAAGTAATGGTAAGTTCGCCTGTGGTAGAATCTTTATAAGGCGCGGTATTGCCCGTTTTACGCGCGTTCAATGCTTCTTTAAACCACTCTTTAGTCCTTGCATCATAGAATCCACCGTTATTTGTAAGCAACTGATGGGTTTGATACTCATCTTTCTTGCTACTTGTAAGCGTGTAGCCATCGCTAGTATAGCTAATATATACGTGCAAAACACCACTTGTCACACCCGCTGCGTGCAGATAGTAAGTGATATTATTTCGCTCTCTATCAAAGGAATTTGGATTTTTGGTAAAATCATTTGCCATTCCATTTACAAACTCATACTGCTCTTCAATAATCTTATTGACAAAGGCGGTAATGATTTTTAGCCGCTTTTCATTTATGCTAAGGCTGCTATCTACAAGGTATTCGCGTTGCTTGATGTAGCTTATAGTTTGATACGCGCTAAAGCAAATAAGTAGCACGATTATGATATTTAGCGAGATTTTTTTACTCATTTTATTCTCCCTTTTATTTTGTATTTGTATATTTTAAAGGGTAAATGTAATATCTATTTAAAGGGAGTGTAAAATTTATTTTGGGGGATGTGAAATAAAGTATGTTTTATTGCCTACTAAAAGTTACCTCACCATAGCCATAAATTCGCAAATGCGCAATGGTTTTTTCATCATTAAATGGGTCATCAATTCCTAGAAAATAAATCTTTAAATAGGGCTGATTTAGTGCGCGATTTACGCCTTGTGTATCAAGCAAATTTAGATTCCAACTATTTAGGCGAAAATCTTTGTAAAGCATAAATTGATAAGGATAATTATCATAACGCACAAGCACAACAAGCCCTTGATTGCGATAAAGCGTCCAACGCAAAGTAAAGTTTTTTTCTTCACTAATAGTTTGTGAATCTTTTGAGGCAGAAACCACAGCACGTAAAACCTCATCTTTTTTCAAGTCAAAATCAAGCTCAAAACTAGGCTCAATCACCTTTGCAAACGCAAAATTTAAAAAAAACAATATTGCAAATGATACTATTGCATAATGATAAATTTTCATTGTGTTTCCTTAAGATAAATTCAAATAATATTATAAGGATTCTGTTAATTATAGAATCTACCCCCACATATTCATATAAATATTATAAATTTTTTGATTTTTATGTCCTAATACACTGCCATATCCAAGTTTAGCCGTATTGTTTAACGCGTTAGAGCCAAGTTTTAATGACATAATTTGACTATAATTTATTTTAAGATATAAATCAAAGGCAAATTCATTGTTCGTCAAAAATAATACAGCATCCTTTAAATCCTGAAATTTCTTTGTATGTGGGAGAAATTTTAATGCTTCTTGATAGCTGATATTGTTTATTAAAATAGCAATTTTTGTTTGATGAGAAATAATAGTTTTGCCAATTATAAAATTACCACCCAACACATTATTACGCATTCCTAATTTATTTTGTTGATATTTATTTATTTTAATTTGATGTGGAATATTTTCTAGGATAGAAATTTTATTTTTAAGATTAAAATTTGTTTCTAAGACTTTTTGTATATATTTTTTAGGTTTTCTAAGGCTTAAAATCAAAGGTGCAAAAGGCAGATATACACGTGCCATCTTAGCATTATCAATACCCAAAATATTGAATAAAATTTTTGAAATACTATCTTTAAAAATACTAGATTCTATAGAATCTAATTTATTAGAATCTAGAATATTTTGATTAAAATTTGAATAAAAACTACGTGGATAATTTTTGCGTAAAATAATTTCATAAAATAAATCAAGTAAATAATGATTAAAAAAATCAAGCAACAAACTCCAAGAGTTTCCATCATCTTTATTTCTAGCAAGTTTATCTAACATATAACTTGGAAGTTGTGAAGTTGAGCCTTGAATACCAAAAAAATTGATAAATAATTCTATATTTAATTGCTTTGCATTTTTATTAATTTTTATAGAATCTATCTCCTTGTTAGGACAACCAAGTAAGTTATTTACTCGCAAGAAAATATTATTTTTAGCGTATTTTTTTAATAAATTGCTGTATGCAAGATAAAAAGAATTGGCTGATATATTAGAATCTAATTTAGATTCCGTATTTTGTATTTCGCCCTTAGATTCTATAGAATCTAAAATATTGTTGCTATTTTCCACTTTATGTTCTCTAAAATCTAATTCTTAGATTCTATAGAATCTAGCTCTTCAGGGGATAAATCGCGAAGGAAGCGTTCTTTGTCAAATGAGACGTTTAGATAGCCTGTGATTTCTTCGCTATCTATCATTGCGTTTTGCAAACACGATGTTGCGCCAGGTGATGGCGTCATATTAAAGGTTAAGCCCTTGCCCGTGCGGATACGCTTTTCGCCCATTACAAGTTTCTTCGCACTTCTATCTAGCACTTGCGGACGCACTTCGCCATAGCCACGCGCTAGTTCGACTTGATTTATCGTTAGTGATGGTATAATTTTTTGCGCATCTTTTAAAAACATTCGCTTACCAAAATAGGGCAGTCCAAAGAAAATATTGCGGAAAACATAGTTGCGAATGTCAGAATCTTTAAACAAATCATAGGTGATTTGAAACACTTCTAAGTGCATATCAAGCTTAAAAAGCTCAGGACTAAGCTTATCAAACCAGTGTTTTCCACGCTCTAGCTTTGGCATAGCAAGCGCGGTAGGACCAAGCCGCGTCTTACCACTTACCGCTACATCCGGGTCACCATGTAAGGCGGCAAAGGGCAGCTTTGGATTTTGCACGCAATATACTTTCCCTTTCAAAATATTTGGGGCAAAATAGAAATTCCCCGCCACTGGAAAGCAGCCTAAATCTAAGCCATACCCGCTTTTTTGGGCTAAAGGCAGGGCGTAACTTCCCGCATCTACTAGCACAAATTTCGCATAAATCTCACGCCCATCTTCGCTTTTTAACGCATATCCTGTGTTTTTAGATTCTATATCTTTGACTTTAAAGTTGAAAAATACTTCATTTTGCGGATTTTTTTCCTTTGCCTTTTCTACAAAATATTCGCTCAAAAGCTCAAAATTTACCGCACACCAGTCCGCATCATAGCCCGAGCCTACGACATTTTCAGGTCTATCATTCCCATTTGCCCCTTCAATTACCTTTGGCTCGTGCTTTTTGACCTGCTCTTTATCAAAAAACTGCAGCCCTTTGAAAATCTCTTTAAATTCTTCATGGCGTTTTTTCATATATTCACACTCGACATCGCCCACACCTATCGCCATTTTCTGCATTTCAAATATGATTTTATTTTGCAGATTTTCTTTCAAGCAAAAATTTCGCACTTTTTGCGCTGCAAGTCGCACAGACCTAGCCTTTGCCGCTGTATAATTCGTTTCAATCGAGCCATCGTGTATCGTTTGAGAGTTCGCCTTATGATTTGAGCTAATTTGAGCTAGCTTGCTTTCTTTTTCCACCACCGCTATTTTTTGCACGCCGCTATACTCACTCAATGTGTAAAAAGTGGCACATCCGCTCACGCCACCACCGATGATTACGACATCAAACTCATTCATTATCTAACTCCTTAAAGCATTTACAAAATCTTGAAAAATGTCAATTTCACAAATATGACCATCATTTTTATCGCTATTTAGCGTCAGTTTTGGGACTTCATGGCTATGAATTTGCTTATTTATATACAAGATTCTAGTAGCATATTCTAGCGTGATGGGAATATCATGACTGATTGAAATTATAGTATGAAATTTATTGATTTGTTGCAATATTTTGTAGATTTCTTTTTGTGTTTTCGTGTCGATGTTTGATGTCGGCTCATCTAAAATGAGTAGCTTTTTATCGCCTGCTAAAGCCCGTGCTATCAGCACTCGCTGCCTTTCACCGCCGCTTAATTCGCCGATTTTTTTAAAGGCTAAATGGGCAATTTTTAGCTTTTCTAAAAGTAACATTGCTTTTTGCCTTTGTTTCTTTTTTACACGAAATCCAAACATTTTAGATTCTAAAAAGCCCATTTCTACCACTTCGATAGCCATAATGGGAAAGTTTAGGTTTATTTGCGTATTTTGCGGGACGTAGCCGATTTGTTTGGTGCTATTAAACAAGTCTTTGTTTGGATAAAAAATCCCGCTTTGGTAGGGTTCTTTGTTTGTTGTGTTTATGTTTATGTTTATGTTTTTTGTGGAATCTTTTTGGTGTTTAGATTCTATAGAATCTTTTTGGTGTTTAGATTCTATATTTTGCCTTGCAGATTCTATGGAATCTTTATTTGTCGTGTTTTCGTTTTTAGAATCTTGGCTTTTAGATTCTATAAAATCTTTTTTGATAGAATCTTGGTTGTTAGAATCCACGTTAGATTCTATGTTGTGTAGTTTAGATTCTATGTTGGAATCTTTATTTACCACGCTGGAGTTGATATTTATGTTTTTTATGGAATCTTGCTTTTTAGATTCTATATTTTGTCGCGTGGATTCTGTGTTTTGCATTATAGATTCTATAGAATCTTTATTTATAGAATCTGTAATATTTTGATTTTTAGATTCTATATTTTCTAGTTTAGAATCTTTGTGATTTATAGAATCTTCTTTTTTAGATTCTATGGAATCCTTGTCTAGCGAGTCGTTGTGTGAAAAATTTTGATTTATAGAATCTTTTTTAGATTCAGTATTTTGTCGTTTAGATTCTATGGAATCTTTATTTATTGTGTTGTCATTTTTAGAATCTTGTTTTATCGTGCTGGTTTGAATTATAGAATTAGATTCTATATTTTCTAGTTTAGAATCTTTGTGATTTATAGAATCTTTATCTATCGCATTGTCGTTTTTAGAATCTTGCTTATTAGATTCTATAAAATCATTGTTTGTCGTGCTACTTTGATTTATGGAATCTTCTTTTTTAGATTCTATATTTTCTAACTTAGAATCTTGAAAGTTATTATTTTTAGAATGTGTAGAATTTAGAGCATTTTCTATAAAATATTTTTTTATTGCGTTGGTCTTATTGATAGAATCTGTATCTAAAAAGTTAGTGTTTTTATAAAATGGAGCAAGTGGCGTAGGCTTTAAAATCCCAAGCAAAAGCTTTATAAAAGTAGTCTTCCCACCGCCATTAGGACCTATAATCCCCAAAAACTCATTATTATAAATATCAAAATTTATATCCTTAAAAACATACTCTTTTTGATATTTAAAACTAACATCCCTACCACTTATTATAACTTTCTGCATAATCCAACTTTTATCTAGCAATTATAGAATCTAAAATCTATTTTTATCAATCTCATCCAATAATTTTTGGCACGATAAAGTAGTTATCCTGCGTTTCTGGGGCGTGTTGTAGCACAGATTGCGTGATATTTGAAGCGTGTGGGATGTCCTCTCGCATAGGCGTTTTTTGGCTAGAAATTTCGCTAACTTTGCTTGTATCCACTTCTTGCAAACTCTCCATTTTTGCGATGATTTGGCTTAATTCAGCCTTAAAATTTTCCTTTTTTTTACTATCAATTTTTATCATTGAGAGCTTTTCTAACTTGCCTAAAAGTGCGTCATCTACTTGCATTCGTATCCTTTTACTCAATCTTTTTGTGATGGAAAATTATAACATTTTTGTGTGAAAATTTAGAATCTACACGCCGCGAAAGGTGCAGGTTTTACAAATTTGTGACAAATTTTTGTGCGTTTTTTGTGCGTTTTGAAAAGACTTAAAAGTTCTAGATTCTATAACTTCGCTAAAACTTTGAGTTTTCAAATCCCCCAAAGTCATAAAACCTTTAGAATCCAAACAACAAGGCACTACAAGCCCATTTGATAAAATCCCAAGTTGAGAAATACTACCCAAACAATATGGCTTAAGATTAGAATCTAAGTTATGAATTTTAGAATTTTTAGAATCTAAATCGCTTTTTGCAAAATTCACAAAAGAAGATTCCATAAAGTTATTATTTTTAGAACTTTTTATCCATTTAAATTCATTATGAAAACGCAAGAAAAAATGTTTATTAAGCCTAATTCGCCGCTTAGTTTCTTGGCTCTCAAAGTCCCTAAAATGCGATAAAATCGGCGTAATATCATAGTTGCCAAAAAGGCGTAAATTAACATAAATTTTATACGGACACGTTTGCAAAAACTCATAAAAACGCAAAATCTGCGAAAAATATGTTTCAAAATCCAAGCCATTATCAAAGGCAGAATCTAGCGAAAAGCTCACCTGATGCACATTTTGTCGTGCCAACTCCTTAAAATGAAAATCACTCAAATTCGCCCCGCTACTCACAATATCCACACGAATATTCTTAGATTCTAAAATATCTAAAAAAGCTGATAAATTCGGCACACAAAGCGGGTCGCCAAGCACATGCAGTGCGAGCAAATTCACATGATTTTTAATCTGCGTGGTAATGCTATCAAACAAAGCCAAATCCATAACGCCACGTACCGCCTTTTTTGGCGGGCAAAACGAGCATTTTAGATGGCAAATATCACTAATTTCTAAATAAATTTTGTAGAATTTCATATTGAACCTTAAACATTGTTTCTAGATTCTAACTTTCATACAACTCTTGCTCGATTGGCAAGACATCAATTTGGTTTGATAGATAAAAATATTTGCGTAAAACTAGGAAGTTTAGGGCGGATTCTAAGTGTGGGTTAAAAAATTGCGAGCAAAAAATATGCGCGTTTTCTATGATTTCTTTTGCTTCGCTTTCACGCGTAAGGTAATAATCTAGCACGCAATCTAAGTTGCTATAATCAAGGGCGATTTCTCCGTAATGCACGCCAGGACGCAGGCTAGATTCCATAAACCAAGTCTCAATTTGCGGCGGCGGCATAATACAAAGCGAATTTGAGCTTAAAATCCACTTAAGATTACTCCCCACATCAAAGCCCTCAAGACTAAGCAAAAACTTGTAATTTAGCTGCTCTTTTATACTCATGGCAGGCTTTAAAAAAGCCTTGTTATAATCCGCGACATTGCCGACATGCCCTATATCGCACCGCTTGTTGCTAAAGTGCTTGTGAAAAAAATTTAGCCGATGACCTTGATGCACCGCCCCGCGAAATAGCAGGATGTTTTTTTTATTTTCATATTTTATAGAATCTTTTATAAAATGAAAATGCCTGTGTTTATCAAGTTTGAGCAGCACAGAAGTCTCATTATGCGGAAAAATAGGACGCGACTTAACAATTGCCGGGTAGGAAACTAGCTCATTTACATCGTGGAAAAGATGGCACCACCGCAGTTTGTCGCTAAAATATCGGCTAAACTCATAGCTATCATAATAATACGCAGTGCCGCTTTTAAGGGAGTTTTCGCCCAAAGTGGCAAAGTCTGGCTTTACAATTTTTAGGTTAGCTAGGCGGCTAGGCACACTTGGCAGTTTGTCATTAAATCGCTCGTTAAAATTGCAGCTTTGTGGGAGTTCATTAGCATTCTTTATCATATCAAAATGAGAATTTAATTTATTGTAAAATTCAAGTCTTGGCTTTAAAGATTCTAAAGAAAAGCGTTTAAAAATGCCCTTAATCTTAGAATCTAAAAGGCTTTGTGGGATAAAACGTGGCGTAATGTGGCGAATAATGCCTTTAAGATTATAAAAAAATCGCATTTCACGTTCTTTAGGATTATAAGAATCTTTCATATTTCTTCTTTAATTTATAGAATCTAAAAACCAAATTATACTAAATATTATGATAGAATTTAAGGCTATTTAGATTCTATAATTTTTAAGGATAAACATTGCAAGAATTTAATTTTGACATAAATTATGCAAATTCACTTTTAGCCAAAATGCGACACTACATTCGAAAAAAAGATGTAAAACTTTATTTACGCTCTCGTAATTTGAGTAAAGATGACTTAGATTTTATCGAGCAAATAAGCCTTATTCACTTAAAAAATATTGAATTAGATTCTAAGATTAATCAAAATTTTTATGGTGTGCTAGATAATTTTATTTTTAATACACTTTTTAGCCGTCATTTTTTTAGTAGTTTTGAGATGTTTAGAATCTTGCTTTATAGATTAAAACTTCCAAAAAAGCTAATGTTAATGGATGTAAAATATCATTTAAAATCATTTTTAGCAAGTGATATTAGGAAAATTAGAACTGATAAAAAAGCTCAAAATTCCCTTTATATCTTAGAATCTTTACCTACTTTGCAAAAAGATATTACTAATTTTATAGAATCTATTAAAGAGATTCTAAGCAATGATAAGCTAGGTGGCGTTATTATAAATCCGCTAAATTTAGTGCTAAACCCAAGCTTAATAAGTAAAGAGAAATTTATAGAATCTTTTAGCGAAAATCTAGCACAGATTCTAAATAATGCAAATTCAAAAGTAATAACGCTTGATATTAATAGTGAATTTTTTATGCCTATTTTAGATAGTGTAGAGCGTTGTATTAATAATATAGGCTATCCTATTAGCGTGTGTATAAGTCTTCCTGCGTTCCATTTAGATTCTAAAGAAATGCTAGATTCTATCATTGAAGTAAGCGAAAGATTGATACAAAAGAAAAAAGCAAGGCTTATTGTGCGGTTAGTTGATATGGATATAGACTATCAAAGGCAGGTTTTTTTAAAAACGCAAAGCCATTTGCCAAATAGCATTTTTACACATCAAAATAGCATTATTTCAAGTTTTTTGAATCTTCTTGCAACTTGTGAAAGTTATAGCAATGTGATTGAATACTACGTAACTTCACAGGATATTTTGCTATTTTCTATCATTAAAGATTCTAATATTTCTTGCAAATTTGAAGTAAATAAGGCATTAAATTATCCATTTTATAAATTGCTAAAAAGGGAAAATAAGGAAATTATAAATGTTATTTTTTATAGTAGTAAGTTTAGTGATAATCTTGCAATGTTTTTAAAACTAAGCCATTTTAGTCTAAATCACAATCTTTTTTCGCTTATAAATATCGAGCTAAATAAAAAAGAATGGGAGAAAAAATGTAACACAATGGCAAGTATTTTAAATAATTTAGATAAAGATTCTAAGAAAAAATCCTTGTTAGATTCTAAGAATCTAGCGGAATCTTCATATAATTTTGAATCTTTTCATTATGAAATACAAAAGCCTTTAAGCAAAGATTCTATAGAATCTAAAAGCTTTTTAGATAAATTACAAGAGATGAAATTTACCCTTTTGCATAAGCATAAATTAGAAGATGTGCTTTATTTAAATCCGCAAGATTTAAATAGACTAACGCTTCAAGGGCTAAATAATATGCCTGCAAAATTTTCCCTGCATGCTGAAAGGGAAAAAGATAAGATTAAAAACGCTAAGGTATTGCAAGATTCTATATTGCAAAATCGCTTTAATATTATCACGTCAATTTTAGGAAATTTAAAAGAAAATATAGAATCTATTTTTGTCACACTGCAAGAAATATATCCGCAAACTCCGCCCTTTATATTGCAAGAGCAAGTCTATATGCTAATTGATACATTTAAATATTATGCGTATGAATATAGATTGCTTTTAAAGCAAACAGATTCTGTAATATTAATGAATATCGGTAGAATCTTTATTGACACTAAAGAGCTATCAATATGCGAGATAGCTTCAATTATCGCGGCAAATATTATGATAGGAAATGTTAGTTTGCTTAGTGATGGCAGAATTTCACGGCTACTTTATTATGTATTTGAAAGTATTATAGAATCTTGTCCATTTATGAGTATTAGAGATATTAGTGAATCTAAGCCAGATTCTATAAATGAAAAAATTATCATAAATAAAAAAGATTGCATAAATTATACAAATAATAATCTTTTGGTGTGGGATAAAGGGGAAGGCATTGTATTTATTAGCTCATTTTATAACTTTTATGATGCGTATTTGCAGGTCGCACAAAGCAAGTTCTATAACAATAAAAATATCACAATTTACACAGATGAATATATTTATGACAGGGCAAAGGAAGCCTTTATACCATTGCAAGTAGTGCAGACTTCACTAGCTGATTTAATACAAAATATTTCGCCAAATGTTTCAAATATTAGTATTTTCACATACAATAAAAGTGAAATGAACTACGCACTAAATAATATAAAAATTTCAATGCGTATAAATGCGTGCTATGTTTATAAACTAATCTCAGGTTCGCCACGTGCGTGCTTGCCCGGATATATGCCAAGCTTTGGCTCTAATATTTTGCTTACAAAACTTTTGCTTACAAGTCCAAATAGTGTTATTAAAAATAATAGTTTGTATAGTGATATAATAGGCTGCTTTAGTGGAATCTTAAGTATGGATGAAGTAGAATTTCTTTATAATCTAAATCATAATTACAGCCAGCACTTAGATGACTTAAAGCGAAGTGTGCGTGGTGAGAATATTTATGAGTTTAAAAGAGCGTATAATATGATTATTCGTGTGTATGAAAAAGATGATTTTTTTCATATTTGCGTGGTGCTACTTATTGCATTTTTGCTTGATATAAAAACTAAGGTTAGTTTTAGCCACGAGTTTTTAGAATCTAGGGAAAATTTAAGGCAGATTCTAGAATCTAATTTAAAGGAAAAATACATTGATATTTTTGATATTAAAGCACAGAGCGAAGATGAGTTTTTAAGCGATATTTCAATCTATACATTAATTAGAATTATGCAAAGTGAGAGCGATTTTAGCACACATAGCACCTATAAGATTCTAAGAAGTAAAGAAATAATCGCTGAATATTCCTTGCCTATACTAAATAAAAACTTAGAGCTAGAACGCTATCTCTCCACGCAATACGTCCAAATAGAACCAACCTTTTTACTAGAAACGGACATTAATTCGTAAGGGATTTAAGTTTTATTTATTAAAAAAAATAAATTTTTTGTCGATTTATGTCGCAAGTTTAATGCGTTTGCATTAAGATTTTATTTTAAGGAGACTTGTATGAAAAAGTTTTTGGCAGCAGGATTATTGAGCGTAGCAGTCGCTCAAGCAGGTGTGTTTGTAGGTGTTCAAGGTGGCTATGATATAGGTGCTGGTCGGACTGGCAGTGGTAAATTTGACTTACCTATTTACAATGGTATTACACAAGGTGGTTGGAGTGTAGGTGCTAACGCTGGATATGAGCTAAATTTTGGTTTAATTGGGCTTAGAGGTTATTTGCAACTAGATTATTCTAAGTTCCTTGAAGGTGCTGGTGCTGACAAATTCCACAATATAGACATTGATTTAAATGTGGATGCACTTGTTAATTTTATTAATGGTGGTGCATTTGGTATGGGTGTGTTTGTAGGTGTAGGTGCTGGGTATCAATATACTATACTTGATACAGAAAGTGTAGGAGCAATTCCTTTGTTTGCTCGAGCTGGTTTGACATTTAATATTTTAGAGCACAATAGAGTTGATTTAGGTATTAAGTTACCTATTACAGGTTGGAATATTAATGGTCCACTTGATGTTGGATTCTATTCACCACTTAAGATTCAAGCAAGCTATAAGTTTATATTCTAGTTTGTAGTCTTTCATAATTAATCTTTAATTTTAAATTTAATGTCTTTACTTTACACAAAGACATTATTTTTAGTTTTAGATTTACTCCCACATTTCCATATTTTAGTTTTCGAATATTTTTGCATTTGTATGTTTTTATCTTGTTAATATTCACATTTTTTATATATAATTAATAGTTATTATTAAAATTTATGATAACGTTATAGAATCTAAATTCAAAAGATTCAAAGGAGAAGTATGAAAAAGTTGTTTGTGGTTGTGATGGCAATATTTTGGGCGATAGGAGCGAGTGCGTGGGCGGCACAGAGTAAAGATTCTAAAATCAGCAAAGATTTTAACATAGAATCTAAAGTAGATTCTAAAGCGGATTTTACACTAGATTCTAAAACAAGTGCAAATCTAGATTCTAAGGCAAATGCAAAGGTAGATTCCAAAGATTTTATAACCCTTGCGAGTAATGATTCTAAAGCGCTCAAAACAGATTCTAAAGTAGCCAAAAACAAAGGCACAATGGTCGTTTTAGACCCCGCTAGCATTGAGATTTTGTATATGATAGGAGCGGAGGATAGCATCCTTGCCATCCCTGATATGAAAAATATCGAGCCTGTGGAAAAGACTAGCAAGCTTGAAAAGGTCGGCACTTTTACAAATCCAAACCTTGAAAAAATAGTCGGTTTGAAGCCTAAAATCGTGGTGATTACGAGTTATAGCGTGGGGCTAAAGGATAGCCTAGAGCGTTATGGGATTAAGACCATTATGTTGCCTGTAAATAGCCTAAAGTCCATACACGACAACATTTTAAAGCTAGGCGAGCTAACAGGCAAGAGTGAGAATGCAAAAAAAGTCGCCGCTGATTTTAACGCGAAAGTCGAGCAGATAAAAGCCGACCCTATCGGCAAAAGCGGCGTTTTTATCTATAGTGGGACGCCGCTTATGGTGTTTGGTGGCGACACCCTGCCTAGCGATGTGCTAGAGACTATCGGTATCAAAAATATCGCAAAAGATGTCGTGGGCGAGAAGCCGATACTAAACACCGAGTATCTAATTGGCAAAAATCCTGACATTATTTTCTATGGGCTGCGTGTGAAAGACAAAGACGAGCTACTTAAGGCAAATGCGGCATTTAAGCACTTGAAAGCCATCAAAAATGGTAATGTGTATCATTTGGAATTACACGCCCTTTTACGCGGCTCACCTAGCATAATCGACCAAGTTTTACAGATAAAAGAAGATTTGAGGAAGAAAATAAAATAAATTGCTAAAATCTAACATTCTAATGCTAGAATCTCCTTTTACAATTCACAAAAATTTACAAAAAAGGCGAGAAAAATGGCGATAGATTCTAATAAACTTAAGGCGTTAGAGAGCGCGATAAAGCAGATTGACAAAGCCTTTGGCAAGGGAATGCTTGTGCGGCTTGGTGATAAGCAGGTTGAGAAAATAGATTCTATCTCCACAGGCAGTCTTGGCGTTGATTTGGCACTTGGCATCGGTGGTGTGCCTAAGGGTCGCATTATCGAGATTTACGGACCTGAGTCTAGTGGGAAAACTACGCTATCTTTGCAGATTATCGCCGAGTGTCAAAAGGCTGGCGGCGTGTGTGCCTTTATTGACGCTGAGCACGCCCTTGATGTGTATTATGCGCGAAATCTTGGCGTGGATATTGAGAATCTGCTTGTTAGTCAGCCTGATAATGGCGAGCAGGCTTTGGAGATTTTAGAGACGATTACGCGTAGTGGGGCGGTTGATTTGGTCGTTATAGATTCTGTCGCCGCGCTTACGCCAAAGGCTGAGATTGACGGGGATATGGGCGACCAGCATGTCGGGCTTCAAGCGCGTCTTATGAGCCACGCACTTCGCAAGATTACGAGTGTGCTTTATAAGATGAATACCACGTTAATTTTTATCAATCAAATTCGTATGAAAATCGGTATGATGGGCTATGGCAGCCCAGAAACCACCACTGGTGGGAATGCACTAAAGTTTTATGCAAGTGTGCGCCTTGATATTAGAAAAATTGCCACGCTAAAGCAAAATGACAGCATTATCGGCAATCGCGCTAAGGTTAAAGTCGTAAAAAATAAGGTTGCACCGCCATTTCGCGAGGCTGAGTTTGATATTATGTTTGGCGAGGGCATTAGTAGGGAGGGCGAAATCATCGACTATGGCGTAAAGCTTGATATTATCGATAAAAGCGGGGCGTGGCTAAGTTACGGCGATAAGAAAATAGGGCAGGGGCGTGAGAATGCGAAAGTGTTTTTGAAAGAAAATAAGGACATTGCAAATGAAATCGCAAATAAGATAAAAGAGCAAATCGGCACGAGCGATGAGATAATGCCCTTGCCAGATGAGCCAGAGGATGAGGAAATAAACGCGAATGAAAAAGAAATCGCCACCGCAGAAAAAGCACCAAAAGAAACATCAAAAGATTCTACAAAAGAGAGTAAAAAGGGTAAATAAGATTCTAAAGGTTAGAATCTAAAAAGATAGATTCTAAAAGGCAAAGTGTGGGTGTGTCAAAAATTGCGTTTATTGATATTGAGGTAGATTCTAATGAATATGGAATCTTTATTGATAATAAAAAATTTGATAAAGAGTCTCAGTCATATTTTAAAGGTAAAGATTCTATAAAAAAGATAAATGATATTCTGCAAAAATATAATATAGAATATATTTGTGGGCATAATTTTATAAAGCATGATTTGCCATTTCTTAAAAGCAGGTTAGATTCTAATAAAATACATAATTTTTCATTTCTTAAAAATAGGCTAAATTCTAAGGAAATAATTGACACTTTGTATGTTTCGCTTTTATTAAGCCCGTGTGAAAAACACGCTCTAGAAAAAGCATATAAAAAAGATAAAGATTCTAAAAATAATCCATTTAAAGACTGCGTTGAAACTTATGAAAAATTTAATAAAATTGATAAAAAGTTTGATAATTTAGAATCTAACTTAAAAGAAATTTTTATATTTTTATTATTTGAAAATAAATATTTTAAGGGTTATTTTTCATATAAAAAGATTAAATTAGATTCTAAAATAGTACAAAAAATATATGAAAATATTAAAAAACTTGATAAAAAACATAGAATCAAAGATGTTAATTATTTAAAAGAAATGCTAGATTCTAAAAAATATAATTTAGAATTAGCTTTATGTTTGTCATTTTTACTCCAAAAAAATGATAATTTATCCATTTCTAGATATATTTTAGAAAATCATTATAAAGTTATTGAAATTCTACAAAAGCTAACTTTTAATACTAATTATATCAAAGATTTAGAATCTAATGCAAAACAGATTCTAAAAGATTTTAAAACTTTTAAATTTAATCAAAAAGAAATTATAGAATCTAGTTTAAAAAATAACGCTAAAAATTCAACATTTGCAATATTGCAAACTAGCGGTGGGAAAACTTTATGTTTTATGTTACCAGCTTTAATTGCCACTAAATCTTACAAGGGCTTAAATGTGGTAATTTCGCCACTTAAAGCATTAATGCAAAGCCATTATAATAGCTTTAAAGATATAAAAAATTTTAATGTGAAAGCCTATCATGGCGACTTAGATTCTATAAAAAAGAAAGAAATTTTAGAAAATATTAAAAATGGAAATATCGATTTATTATTTATAGCGCCAGAATCTTTAAGAAATAATTCTATATTTTATGCACTTAGAGCTAGAATTATTGCTCGTTTTATCATTGATGAGGCACATTGTATTAGCACTTGGGGGCATGATTTTAGGCATGATTATTTTTTTATTTCACATACAATTAATGAGCTAGAAAATACAGAATTTAAATTAGATTCTAAAGAAACAAGATACAAAATTCCTATTTCTTTATTTAGTGCGACTTGTAAAAAAGAAGCGATAAATGAAATAAAAAGCCATTTTAAAGAAAAATTAGATATAAATTTAGAAATAATAAATAAAGCTAAAAAAAGAAATGAGCTAAAATATAGTGCAATTTTTTGTGAAAATATAGAATCTAAATTTGAAAAATTATGCGAAATAATAGAAGAGCTAAAGCCAAATAAACACGCTCCTATGCTGATATACACGCCACTTAGCATTAATGATTGCAAAGAGCTAAAAATAAAATTGCAAAAAAAATATAAAGATAAAGTTATAGAATCTTTTTATGCGAATTTAGATAAGGATATAGAATCTAAATTAGATTCTAAAAATATAAGAAATAAAACACAGATTTTAAAAGATTTTATGGATGATAAAATTGATATTGTCATTGCCACATCTGCCTTTGGTATGGGCATTGATAAGAAAAATATTAGAAGCGTTATTCACTACACATTAAGCGATAGTTTAGAATCCTATCTGCAAGAGAGCGGTCGTGGTAGTCGCGATGGAAAAGAATGTGAATGCAAAGTGCTTTTTAGCAATGATGATTTTAGCGATATAGAATCTAAAATCATAAAAAATTCTGTATCTTTTAGCAATATAGAAAATTTAGCAAATGCTTTAAATAATCGCTTGAAAATAGAAAATAAAACATATAAAGATAGCCTATTTTTAACTCCTAGGACATTAGCTAAATATTGCAAAAGTAGCGAGCAAAACGCAAAAACAGCCTTGCTAGAATTAGAAAAATTACAATTTTTAAAACGCAAAAAAGATTACATAAATGTATTTGCCACATCAATAAATATAGAAAATACAAATATAGATTCTATAAAAACATTAAAATTTAAAAATGGCGAAATAATGAATGAAAAAATAAGAAAATATATGATTGAATTTATGCAATATTTATTAAATTTAAAAGAAATAAATGAAGTGGAAATAGAAAAAGCATTTATAGATTTAAGCTTGCCACGTGAGTATATAAACGATATTTTAAGTGAATTGAAAGCACATAAATTTATAGAATACAAAAATGATATAAGCATATTTTATAATAAAAGTGTAAAAGAAAAATTAAATGAATATATACAATTAGAAAATTTCTTATTAGATTCTATAAGAAATGCAAAAGATAATAAAATTAATTTTAAAAGCTTGAGAAACCCGCAAGATGCGAATTTTAACGATATAAATTTATATAAAAATATACTAAAAAGTTTTAGTTTCTTAGATAATTTTTTAGAAAATAATACAAAAGATTCTAAAATATTTGAAATTATAGAATCTAAAAAATTTTCTTGTAAATTTAATTTGGATAATTTTAATGAATTAAGTCAAATGTTAAAAAAGCGTCAAGAATTATGTGAATATATTGTTGATTTTTTAGATAAAAAGAAAGAAGATTCTAAAAAAACAAGCGAAATTATATTTTGTGAATTAGAAATGTTAGAATCTTTTAATAAAGATTTTTCAAGTAAAGTAAGCCAAAGTGGCTTACACTCGTGTTTAAATATATTAGAACATTTAGAATCTAATAATATTAGACTAAATAAATCTTGCATTTTTTCATACAAAAGATATGAAATACAAATCTTAAAAAATATAGAATATACACCAAAATTATATGAGGAAAATTTAGGGAAATATTATAAAAATAAGCTAGATTCTATATATATTTTTAAAGATTTTTTAGAAAGATTAAGCAAAGATTCTAACAATATTGATAATTTTATAACAGATTATTTTGAATTAGAAATGAAATCTTTTAAGGAAAAATACATAAAAGATTCTAAAATTGAAATTTTATATGATAATTTAAATGAAAAGCAAAAAAATATTTTAAATACGAATGGTTCTATGGTGATTTTAGCTCGCGCTGGTAGCGGTAAAACTGAGATTCTAACGCGTAAGATTCTAAAAATATTAAGCGAAAATAAAGATAAAAAAATACTAATGCTAACACATCAAAATAGCACACTAAATTCATTTAAAGCTAGAATCTATACTCGATTAAAAGAGCTGAATTTAAGTAATAATAATATTGAAATTTCTACAATACATAAATTTGCCTTAAATATTTTAGGGAAAAATTTAGATTCTATGGAAACACCAAGTAACACAAAAGCAATTATTGAAGCAACTAAAATTTTACAAGAAAGTGAATCTAATTTAGAATATGATATTTTTGCCATTGATGAATTGCAAGATATAGATTCTAAATTCTATCATTTCTTTAAAGCGATATATGATAAAATGCCTAGTAGCAGGGAATTTATAGGCGTTGGCGATACATTGCAAATGATAAATGACTATGATAATGAAAGTGGTGAAAATAGCATAGAAAATAAAGAAAAATATATACAAAATATAATAAATGGCTTTATGGAATCTAGTGATAAAAAATTCCACACAAAACCTTTAAATATAAATTATAGAAGTCTCAAAAATATCATTTCTTTTGCAAATTTATATAAAAATAAATATATAGATGAAAATATAGAATCTAATATGGAATCTAACACGCAAAATAATGGCAAAATAAATATAACATATTACAAAAATGACTACATGATAAATATTGCAAATATCCTAGATTCACAGCTAAAAAATTCTAAAAATCAAGGGAAAAGCTTTGGAATCTTTTTTAGGGAAAACGAGGAGGTGGATGAATTTTGTGAGATTTTAAATGCTAAAGATATTTCTTTTCGTGTGCTTAAATCTAAAACACATAAGTCAAATAATAGCTTTAGTGTTATAAAACTTGTAGAATTTCAAGATTTTTTAAATCTTTTAAAGGAAAAAAGCTATAAAGATTCTAAAAAAGAAATATTGCAGAAATATAAAAATACACAAAATTATCAATTATTACAAAATGCTTTTGAAATATATGAGCTAGATTTTAGAGATAATTTTTATGAATTTATAAAATATCAAGATTTATATTCATTGCAAACTCACGCAAATGTCACAATTAGCACAATGCATAAAGCAAAGGGCTTGGAATTTGATATTGTGTATTTTGGTTTAAAAGAATTAATAACAACAAAAGGTAAAAAAATTGATAATGCTTTTGAAATAAGATTGATATATATGGCTATCACACGAGCAAAAGAAAATTTAAATATACATATTTTAGATTCTAAAAATTTAGAAAGTTATAAAAAAATTGAGTTTATAGAATCTAATGACAATATAAATATTAAAGATTATAGAAATATATATTTTAATAAGGCTGATAAAATTTCATTTATTATGGGTCTCCGTGATGTTGTTTTAACAAGAATGGAACATATAGAAAAACCAGAGAAAATATATAAAAAGACACACATAAGAGAAATGGTAAAAGAGAGCGAAAACAATGGAAAATATACGTTGATTATTAAAGTTAATGTGGGTGATGAAATAAAAGTTAAAGAAGGGAAATATTACCTAAGCGATTATACAATTTCAAATGGAAAAAAGATATGTTACTATCATAAAGTATATTATTTTTATAAATATGATTATATAATCGCTGTGTCTTCAAATGAACTTATTAAGAAAATAGAAGATAATGAAAAAATGGGATACAAACTAGATTCTAAAGCAAAAGTTATGTATATAGTGGATTATTATGACGATAAAACAAACAAAACATACACACAAATTTTATGCCAAATCACAATGACAAAATAAATCTTAAAATAAAAATTATACAATTCTAGTCAAATTAAATTTTAAGGAAAAAAATGCCAAATTACGCGCTAAATTCATATCCAAATTATCCGCTAGATTCTATAAATATTACAGAATCTAATTCTCTAAAAACGCCAAAAGCACAAAAGCCGCTGCAGGTAAGCGAAATCACACGCCAGATTAAAAGCGCTATAGAATCTGATTTCCCTTATGTCGAGGTTATAGGCGAGATTAGCGGCTTTACTTTGCAAAAGACAAATGGGCATATTTATTTTAGTTTAAAAGATGAAAATTCTATGTTATCTTGCACTTTTTTTAATTTTCGCAACAAAAAATGTCCCATTTCTCGCGAGCTAAAAAATGGCGATAAAATCATCGCAAAAGGCGAAATAAAACTTTATGAGCAAAGAGGCACATTTGTTAGCCTTTAACCTACATCGCTATCTACTGTAACTTCTGTTTGATTATATGTATATCGGTTTAAAGCTAATATTCCATAGCCACACTTGCAAAGGCTTCATGTTGGCGGATACTTCTAAGCCATAGCTTAATAGACTTGCACAAGTTATCGACTTTTCAAATGTCATAATCATAACTTAAAGGCCATTACAAAAGAGCTTAATTTGTCTTGAGCTTAATATCATTTGAGAATATTATGGTGATTTTAGGGCTTTGGACTACGAAAAAAAAAGAGGTTTTATAGCGAGTTATCAAAATGGGCATTTTGATAATAATGGTAAAAAAACAAGCAAGTGTATAAGAAAAGAAATTAGGGAAATATGATAACACATTCCTAAAAATTATAGAATCTAATTATTAAAAGGCTAATGTTAAATCTAGATTCTATGTGTTTAGAATCTAAGATTTTATATTTTACGCATAAAATTGCTACAATAAGATTTTTGAAACTTTAAGGATTCTAAATGATACTACTAATCGATAACTACGACTCATTTACCTATAATATTTATCAGTTGGTCGCAAGGCTAGGCTTTGATGTGGTGGTAAAACGCAATGATAGCATAAGCATCGATGATATACGTGCGTTAAATCCTAGCCACATAATCTTAGGTCCAGGTCCAAATGCGCCGCAAGATTCTAGAATCTGCCTTGATATTGTGCGTGAATTGAAAGGCGAGTATGCGATTTTAGGAATCTGCTTAGGGCATGAAGCGATACTCCATGCCTTTGGTGTGCCGATTGTAAATGCCAAAAATATCGTGCATGGCAAGGTTTCACCGCTAAATCATAGCGAAGATTCTATATTTACCAACATTCCGCAGGGTGTGGCGATTACGCGTTATCATAGCCTTGTGGCGAAAGCAAAAGATATTCCAAATGAGTTTAGAATCCTTGCTTTTAGCGATGATAATGAAGTGATGGCAGTCGCACACAAGGAATATGCCCTTTATGGACTGCAGTTTCACCCTGAATCTATCGGCACGGAACACGGCGAAAAAATGCTTTTGAACTTTATAAATTACAAGCGAAATAGCATTCCGCTTAAGACTTTTTTGCATAAACTAGCCGATTTGCAGGATTTGAGCTTTACGCAAAGCTATGATTTGATGGAGTGTATCGCGGAGAATGACTTGACCCCAGCCCAGCTAGGCAGCGTTATTACGAGTTTTTACATTAAAAAGCCTACAAGTGATGAGTTAGCGGCGTTTTCTAGTTTGCTTGTGGCAAAGGCGGCTTCGTTTGATATTGATGGCAACGATTTTTTTGATATTGTCGGCACGGGCGGGAGTGCGCGTAAGACTTTTAATGTCTCTAGCACAGCCGCGATTGTCCTAGCGTCAATGGGCGTGAAAGTGGTAAAGCATGGCAATCGCGCAATTACTAGCAAAAGTGGCTCGGCTGATTTGCTCTCCGCTCTTGGCGTAAATATCAATATGTCGCTATCTACGGCTTTGAAGTGCTATAAGGAAATCGGGCTAACTTTTCTTTTCGCCCCACGCATTCATAGCGCCTTAAAGCACGTGCAAGGTGCGCGCCGTGAGCTAGGGTTTAAGAGTATTTTTAATTTGCTAGGTCCCTTAAGTAATCCGCTGAAACCGGACTTTCGGCTTATCGGTGTGTTTGATTCTAGCTTTTCATCTATTATGGCATCCGCGCTTGGCAGTCTTGGCTGTAAAAGGGCTATGGTGGTGCATGGGCTGGTAGATTCTAAAGATTCTAAGAATTTGGATTCTAAAAAACGCAAGACTTCATATAGCGAGGGCATCGATGAATTTAGCCTGTGTGGTATCACAAAAGTTAGCGAACTGAAAAATGGCGAAGTGATAAATTATGATTTTAACCCTTTAGAGCATGGAATAGGCTTAGTTAATTTCAATGATTTAAAGGGCGGCGATGTGGCAAAAAATGTAGAAATTACAATGGAGATTCTAAGCGGAGTTGATAGCCCAAAAGCTAACTTAGTCGCCCTAAATGTCGGCGCAAGCCTGTATCTTTACAACATTGCCAAAAGCATAGAATCTGGCTTCCACCAAGCCAAAGAACACCTAAAAACTAAATCCGCCCTAAAGACCCTAGAATCTTTTGTAAGATTAAGCAATATGTAATGTAATCTAGTTAGAACTAATCAATATTTTAACCCCAAATTATAGAATCTAAATTAAATCCGTTGCGTTTTTGCCACTCAAAAAGGCTTCGTCACTCCATAAATATTCCCATTTGCCAAAGCGACCGATAGGGATAATCTCATTTTTTGCCAAAAAATCTAATAGAATCTTCCTATCTTTTTCCATTCCTTTATAAAACGTCACATTGCCAAAAGGTGCAATGCGAAAGTCTTTTACGCATATATCTTCGCTCTTAAAAAGCCCCATTTTCACGCCCTTTTCTACCACGTGATTTATTAGCTTTTCGCCCTTTATTTTCAAGGGTTTTTCACGAGTAAAATAGATTTCAAACTGCATTGAGCTTGTATTTTTTGGCGTATTTTGTGGTGATTTAATGCTTGGCGAGTAGCATCTAGCAGGCAAAATATCTTCATCATAAATGTAAAACCATAAATATTTTGGAATTTGTGGTTTGTTAAAACCTAGTGAAATTAGGGCTACGCTTGTGTATTGCAGTTTGTTTGCGGTATCTATTATTTTTTGTGTGATTTTTATAGAATCTTTACGCCGCAAGGGTGTTACCCCCCCCCCCCCCCCGTAACATTTCTAAGTGATAATAAATCCGCGTAAAGTGGCAGTGGCAGGCTTGAAATGAGTTTGTCATAATTATCATTTGTGCCATCTTTAAAATACAAAATCTTTTCTTTAGAATCTATCCCTACAACTTCCTTATTATAGGCAATATTACACTCTTTTTGCGCCTTTTTAAAGAAGCTTTTGTAGCCACCTGATTTTGGGTAACGCATTTCTTTTGCGTAGTAGAAATTAAAATCTTGCGTTTCAAACGCACCTTTTAGCACTTCTTTCATATTTGGCTTATAAAACCTTGAACCAGCGGCAGATTCTAGCCATTTTACGCCCATTTCTTGCGCCTCTTTACACCAGTATTTTCGCGTGTATTTAAAGGGGAATTTTGTAGCAAAAACTTCGCCAAATTGCGCGATAAGCCAGTCAGCATAATCATTTACGCGTCTTTTTGTGTTTTTATTTTCTATAAAATCATTTATGATTTCAACTTTTTCATCGCTATCAAGCGGAGCTAAATTATTTTGTGCAGGATGTCTTAGCCACTTAGACTCATAATAGTTATATGCCACAGGTATATGTTTAATCAATTCGGTAGAATCTGCAAAGAAATCTTGCACATATTTATCCTTAGCAAAGGATAAATGCACAGCCTTGTCAAACAAAAAATTATCCACGACAAAATTCCCACAAAGCCCACCCCATGTAGAATCTTTTTCATAAATCACGCTTTCTATACCCTTTTGCTTTAAATGATAACCAGCTGAAAGCCCAGCTATCCCCGCCCCTAAAATCACTACTTTCATATTTGTCCTTTTTGTTGAGATAAATATATTTTACTTTGTAAAATTTTAGATTCTATAAATAAGCAGATATAGAATCTAAAAACTAAAATTAAAGTCTTAAAAGTCGATTTGTCACAAATATTATTACAAAGGTTAGATATGAGAAATGTGGTGCAAGATAAAATCTGTGTTGAGAATGAAAAATACGAGATAACTAACAATAAAAGCTCGAGAAATATAGGTGTAAAAGGCATGTTATCACTTGTGTTAGTAATGTGTATGGGTAATGTGGGGTTTTCAAAGCCATTTAAAAATGTATATGCAAAATCTCAACCTGTAACACCTAAAGAAATTACTAAAAATAGTAAAACAGGCTTTATGTTAGGTGCTGATATTGGTATTAAGACTTTAAACATACAAAAAGATTCTGATAATTTTATTATGGATTTTGGTATTTCATTAGGGTACGTGCTGTATTTTCATAAATCATTTGGGATGCGTATAAAAGGAGATTATCATTATGCGTTTATGAGCGTAGTTAGTGCAGATAGGATTGATCCAAGTAATAGTTATGTAGGTAATCTTAGCACGGGCAATTCGCATGAGTTTTTGTTTAATATGGATTTTTTGTATGATTTTTACAATAATAGTAGCGAAGGACTAAGTCTTGGATTATTTGCTGGAATAGGTGGTGGATATGTAATGCAGCCAACGCAACAGCCTAGTATTTCCCAAGCAGTAGGTGCTAATGCCTATACAACCATTAGCAGAAGTGGATTTGAGTTTGTATTTAATGCAGGATTTTCCACAATCTTTAAAAGTAAGCATAGATTAGAGTTAGCTTATAGATACGCTATTTTAACCCCAAGCTTTACAGGTAGTATCATACAAAATAATGCAATCGTAGGTAACATAGAAGCGAAAGCTAGTGTCCCATTTATGTTTAATTTAGGATATAGTTATGTGTTTTAAATCATTAAGACAATAATTAACAACACACTTACAGCACACATATAAAGATAGAATAAACATTTACACAAGAAACATAAGAATATGACTATTATTGCTTCTTAGAGTAGCTCTCTTTTTTAACATCTTTTTTCTTTTTCCCTTCTTCCCTTGCTTTGATTCTATCTCTTTCTTTTTTAACGTCTTTAAGCCTTGATATAGCTTTTAAATCTCTTGCTTCAAGATTGAAACTAAAAACATCACTATACTCTTTTATGGTGTCTACGTCAGCACTACCCGCTAGAGTTGTATATCCTTTTTGTAGATTCCATCTTAAGATAACTTGAGCAGGAGTCTTATTATATTTTTGTGCAACTTTAGTTACGATAGGCTCTGTAAATATTTCATCTCCAAAACCAAATGGAATAAATGTAGCTACTTGCATTTTTCTATTATAAGAATCATCCACCAATCTATCATCAAACATATATGGGTTCAAGAATAGTTGATTTACTACAGGTCTTATTTCACATTCTGACAAGAACTTATTAAATAATTCATACTTAAGATTTGTTACTCCAAGTGCTCTTACTCTACCACTTTTATATAATTCTTCCATACCTTGCCAAATACTAAGCTTCTGTTTTAAAAGCTTGTCATCTACTTCTTTAGGAAAAAACAAACAAAGCAAATCAACATAATTCGTCTTCAATTTAGCCAAACTTTGATTAAAACTCTCAATAAAATCATCAGCACTTGTTATGTTTTTACCTTCCAATTGCAATGATACAAAAATCTCTCCTCTATCTATACCACTTTTTAGTAATCCAGCACCAACATCTTCCTCACTTTTATAAACACCTATGTGTCTATATCCTATATTTATAGCTTCTACTATAGCCTCTGAATTTTTATAGCTATCATTACTAAGAACCCTTGAATATGCCCCAAAGCCAAAAATTGGCATTAATACACCATTATTAAGTCTTTGTGTACTAAAAAAACCCTGTACATCAACATGTGGTGCAGCAATCATGCCATCAAATAATCCAGTTCCAACAACCAAAGCTCCAGTAGTAATGCCCGCTATTTTCATAAAATCACGTCTACTTATATTCCCTTGCATAAAAATCTCCTTGAAAAATTTAGAAAAAAAAATTAAAAGATTATACAATATATAAATGTTTTTTTCAAGTAAAAAATAAGATTTTTAAGCATTGTATTCTTAAAAATTATCACACATAAAATCCATTTTCACACAAATTCTAAAAATATATCATTTTAAGATAGAATCTGCAATTTAAAAAATACCAAAAAGGACAAAAAACTATATGAAAAAAGTGCATGTAATTTCACTTGGTTGTAGTAAAAATCTAGTCGATAGCGAGGTTATGCTAGGGCGATTGTGCGAGTATGAAATCACAAGTGAAATCAAAGAAGCCGATGTGATAATAATAAACACTTGCGGTTTTATCGAAGCGGCAAAAAGTGAGAGTTTGGGGCATATTTTTGAGGCGTTAAATGTGCGAA
Organism: Helicobacter saguini; assembly: GCF_000762875.2. Taxonomy (GTDB): domain Bacteria; phylum Campylobacterota; class Campylobacteria; order Campylobacterales; family Helicobacteraceae; genus Helicobacter_A; species Helicobacter_A saguini. Next base: position 105,956 of record NZ_JRMP02000006.1, on the reverse strand, counting down.
AAAAGGGCGCATTGCTAGTGGCAAGTGGCTGTCTAATCGCGCGATACGCACAAGAAATAAAAAAACTTATCCCTGAAATAGATATAATGACGGGTGTGGGCGATTTTAATAAAATAGATTCTATGATAGAATCTAAAATCACAGAATCTAAACGCAACTTGTATTCAAAAAATACGCTAGATTCTAAAAAAGATTCTAATATTATAGAATCTAAGGCGAATTTTGAAGTCAAAAAAGATTCTAAAAACACTGAATCTAAGGGAGTTTTTATAGAATCTAAAAGAGATTCCAAATTAGATTCTAAACCACAGCCAAAAGTAATAATAAGTAGCAATAAAGTCTTTCTAAATGATAATGAGAAACGCGTCATCACAGGCTCAAAAATCCACGCTTATGTGAAAATTAGCGAAGGGTGCAATCAATCTTGCTCATTTTGCGCTATTCCCACTTTCAAAGGAAAATTGCAAAGCCGCAGCATAGATTCTATACTAAAAGAGCTTGAAAATCTCGCTACACAGGGCTTTCAAGACATTTCTTTTATCGCGCAAGATACTAGCTCATTTTTGCTGGATTTGGGCGTAAAAAATGGACTTTTAAAGCTAATAAACGCGGTGGAAGCACAAGGTGCGATAAAGACGGCTAGAATCTTGTATCTTTACCCAAGCAGCACGGACTTTGCACTGCTTGATTCTATCGCAAATAGCGAGATTTTCCAAAACTATTTTGATATGCCGATACAGCATATCAGCCAGCGCGTTTTGCGTGATATGAACCGCAGTTATAAGGATGTGCGATTTTTGCTTGATTATATGAAAAAGATTCCAAATGCGTTTGTGCGAAGTAGCGTTATTGTCGGCTATCCAACCGAGAGTGAGAGCGATTTTGAGGAGCTTTGTGAGTTTTTGAGCGATTATAAATTTGATAGGCTGAATGTGTTTGAATATTCGAGTGAAGAAGGCACACGTGCGGGACTTTTAAAGGAGCTACCAAAAATGATACGCACAAAGAGAATAAATAAGATAAAAAGAATCATTGCTAAAAATCAAAAGGAGCTTTTTAAAAGTATGTTAGGGCAGGTTTTTCCTTGCATTATTGAGGGGAAAAGTGAGGTTAGCCCGATGTTTCTAAGTAGCCGAGATGTGCGGTGGGGACGCGAGATTGATGGTGAGATTTTGATAAATGATGTTTCTTTTTCGCTTTTGGAATCTTTGGGTAATAAAGATTCTAAAAACTTGCAGGCTAAAGATTCTAATATTTCACAAGGTAAAGATTCTAATATTTTAAGGGTAGAAGATTCTAATATCTTAAAAACTAAAAATTCTAACATTTTAATGGCTAAAGATTCTAAAAATACCCCTTTCACGTCTTTAGATTCTATGAATTTAGAGGGCTATTTTAATGTGAAAATTACAGAATCTAAGGACAATATTTTAGTTGGGAAAGTGGTAGGCTAAATAATAGAATTTTGGTTATTTTGGATTAAAATAACTTTACAAACAAAGTCTCATAAAAATTTTAATATTTTCATTTATGTAATTCCGCCAAAATTTACATTTTTTTTCACAAAATTCACAAAACTAAATTTTATATAATATAATTATGATTTTAAAAAGGGTGAGATTGCAAGGTAAAAGTAAAGGCAAAGTTTATGGAAAGCAAAGAGACATTACAAGAGCGGTATAAGCGGCATTTGCTACTTGATGATATAGGGCAGGCTGGGCAAGATAAGCTAAGCAAGGCAAAGGTTTTGGTGATTGGCATTGGTGGGCTTGGTTCGCCTGTGTGTATGTATCTGGCGGCGGCTGGTATCGGTCGCATCGGCATTTTAGATTATGATACGATTGAGATTGGCAATCTGCAGCGGCAAGTAATCCACACAACAAGCGATGTAAATAAGTCCAAAGTGGCGTCCGCTAAGGCAAAAATGAATGATATAAATCCAAATATTACAATTGATGATTATTTTAGTAAAATTACGCAGGATAACGCACAGGAGCTTATTCATAATTATGATTTTGTGATTGATGCGACTGATAATTTTTCGACAAAATTCCTTGTAAATAACGCTTGTGTGGCGACTAATACGCCCTTTTCTCACGCAGGAGTATTGCGGCATCGCGGGCAGACTATGACTATTATCCCGCATAAAAGTGCGTGTTTTGCGTGTGTTTTTGATGATAATTATACTAAAGAGATGAATGAGCTTTTCCACACAGGTCCGCTTGGCGTAACCCCCGGTATTATCGGGGCTATTCAGGCGAGTGAAGCGATAAAATATTTTCTAGGTATCGGCAAATTATTGACGGATACGCTTTTGACTTTTGATGTTTTAAATACTGATTTTACAAAAATTGCATTAGAAAAAAATAAAAACTGCCCTGTGTGTGGCGGCGTTTCGAGCGAAGATTCTAATGAAGATTCTAATATAGAATCTAATTTGCAAGATTCTAACCAAAAAGTCGATATAGATTCTAATCTTATAGAATCTAAGGCAGATAATATCGCTTAGGTAAGGCTTAACATGCGTAAGGTATATATTTTGCTTAATGTTTCATATTTGCGTAAATTTTGCTAAGAGAGGATAGGTATGGATTTATCAACGATTTTGGGTATTGTGTTGTCGATTACGAGTATCTCGGTTGGGGATATTTTGGAGGGTGGTAACCCTTTGCATGTTATTCACTTAAGCTCGGTGCTTATCGTGATTCCAACCGCGATGTTCTCCGCGATGACGGCGACACACGCAAAGGCGGTCAAGGCGGCGTTTAAGGAGTTTAAGCTCGTTTTTACAAATCCAAAGGTGAATTTGAATAATACGATTCGCCAGATGGTCGAGTTTAGCTCAGAGGCTAGGAAAAATGGCTTGCTTACGCTAGAGGCGCGTGTTTCGCAACTTGAGGATGACTTTACACGCGAGGCGATGTCAATGATTATCGATGGTCGCGAGGCAAAGGATGTGCGTGAGGATATGGAGATACAAGTAGAGCAGCTAGAGCATTATTACCACACTGCAGCGCACTTTTGGATACTAATGGGTAAATCTTCGCCTACATTTGGTCTAGTTGGTGCGGTTATGGGTCTAATGCTTGCGTTGGCGCTTTTGGATAACCCAGCTGCGATGGCAAGTGGTATTGCGGGGGCATTTACCGCGACGGTTACGGGGATTATGAGTGCGTATGCGTTATTTGGTCCTTTTGGGCAAAAGCTGAAGGCAAAATCACATGATATTGTGAAAGAAAAATTGCTAATTTTAGAGGCGGTCGTAGGTATCGCAAATGGCGATAACCCGCGTAACTTAGAGCAGAAATTGCTAGGATTTATCCCACCGGGCGAGGCGAAAATTTCACAATTTGAATAGGTTTTAGAATCTAAACCGCTTGAAAGGGCGGACGTTAGGTCATATTGAGCGAAGCGAAACTTAATTTATAGAATCTAGATTCTATAAAATTCCGCCTATCACATTAAATAAGGTTAGGAGTTTAAAATTATAGAATCTAGATTCTATCCACTTATTTAAAAGGGTGGCTTTAGGAATTAGCAAAGCAAGATATAGAATCTAGATTCTATCCACTCATTTAAAAGGGTGGTGGGTGGGCGTTAGGTTTGAGCGAAGCGAAATATCTATATTTAATGTATATGGAGCAAAACAAAATATTTAATTTATAGAATCTAGATTCTATAAAACACAATCTCAAAAAGGAGACAAAATGGCAAAGAAATGTAAATGCGAAGAATGCCCCGCAGGTGAGAAATGGGCTGTTCCTTATGCGGACTTTTTGTCCTTGCTACTTGCGTTATTTATTGCGTTGTATGCGATTTCAGCACAAAATACTTCGCGTATCAAGGCTGTCACACAGGCTTTTATCACAATTTTTGATGCGACTCCTATGCCGGAGCGCACTATGCCTGTTATGATTATCCCGCCTGAGCCTAGCACCGTTCGCCCAGAATCTGAGCAAACTGAGAAAAATACTAGCACAAGCACTAGCTCGCCAACAACCGTTGTTACGATTACGCAGCTATCTAACCTTATCCAAGATGGCGGTTTGCTAGAGCAAATCGAGCAAGGCACGACCTTAAGGCTACCTAGCGAGATTTTATTTGAGCAAGGAAGTGCGGAGTTAGCCAACCAAGATACGCGAACCGAGCTTGACTTACTTGCAAGTTTAATTGCCAAACTGCCGCCAGAGGTAAATGTCAGCATTCGGGGCTACACTGATAACTCCGTGCCAAGCGGCTACATGGACAACTACGAGCTAGCAGGCAAACGCGCCGCAAATGTCATGCGTTATCTAATCAGCAAGGGCGTAAATCCCGCAATGCTATCCTACACATCATTTGGGCAATACAACTCCGCTGTGCCAAACAATAGCGAGGTCAATCGCCATGTAAATAACCGCGTGGAAGTCTTCTTTAACACCACAAAAGTCTCAACGCAAGAAGTGCAAGGCGTGCTAGAGGACATGCGAAATAACTAGATTCTATATTTTAAAGTGTTTATCATTCACACAGCGATTTCTAAGAGTTGCCACATCGGGCTTACCACGCTAAAGGCTAGAAATGTGATAAAAAGTCCCATTAAAATCGTGATTAATGGTTCGATGATGATACTTAGGCTTTCTAGAGCTTTTTTATATCTTTTCTTATAAAATTCATAATTTAGCTGCAGAGATTTATCAAATGCGCCACTTTCCTCGCCGCTTTTCAATAGCGAAATATTCGCAATTTCAATATCAATATGAGAAAACGCATAACTTAACGCATGACCGCCATTTAGATAATCTATCACAGGTTTGAAACTTTCTTTTATCATAACATTATTTACCAAAGAGTTACAAATTTCGATACTTTGTAAAAAATCAACCTTGCTAGATAAAAAATAATAAAGCCCCAAAAAATACCGATACAATTCATAATCAAGCAAGATTCTATTAATAATAGGAATGTTTAATAAAATTCTATCTTTCATAACTTTTTTGGAAAAAAGTGCCGCAACAAAACTCACAAAAATTATAAAAAACATAACTATTTGCACAAAATATTCGCTTAAAAATCCACTAATTGCCAAAATATATCGCGTGCTAGTAGGCAGGCTAGAATTTAGCTCACCATAAATATTTGCAAATTCTGGCACGACAAAAATCGACAAAATAAAAAAAGCAACCACGCAGGACACGAGCAATAAGCATGGATAAATCATCGCTTTAATCATGCTTTGGACAAATTCGTTTTTCGCGCGGATTTCGCGTGCGCATAGCTCACACATTTCGCTCATTTTGCCGCTTTTTTCGCCGATTTCAAATAGCACCACGACCAAATTTCCGCATACTTTTGTGTGTTTTTTGAGCGCGACTGATATGCTTTCCCCGCCATTTAGCGTCTCAATTATAGAATCTAAAAGGGCGATATGTTCCCTAAAATGCAAGCCTTCGCGGATAGATTCTAAAAGCGCGATTAGTCCAAGTGAAGAGTTTATGCCAAAGCCTAGCTGCCAAAAAATGTTTTCTAACTCGTCTAATTTTGCGTTTGGGTTTATGAGATTTGAGATGCCAAATTCTTGGATATTTATTAATATAACGGGCTTATTTTTTATTTTTTCTATCGCTTTATCTTTGCTATTTGCAGTTATAAAGCCTATTTTTTCGCCTTTTATATCGCGATATAAATATTTAAAAATTTTCATTTTGCTTCTTTCTTAATTAAAAATTAAGTAATTATACACATAATTCTATAACTTTTTGATTGTGAGATTGTTGATTTTCTAAATTAGATTCTATAACAATATACTGATTTGGTATACTTAGATATTAATATTTAAAAAAAACATATAAGAATCTTAATTATAATGTTTTTTTACCTATGAATTGAAATATGAGAAACTTGTGAAATGTTATAGCACTAATAAATCTTAGAATCTAAATTTCACATTTCACACAAAAACGATAAAATATCAAAATACAAACAAAAAGGACAAAAGATGTGGCAAAAGGGCATTGCTGATATGATGGATAAGATTGATAGCACGTTTTTTACGCGTTGTTTGCTGGCGAGTTGCGAGATTATCAATGTGCTAAATACGCGGCACTGGCTTTTGTATGAGGACTATGGCGTGGGCGCTGGGGGCGATGAGTCTTGCGGTGGCGACTTGATTGCGGAGGCGATTTTTGCCAAGTATCTTACGCCGTTTTATAGCATTGATAGCGAGGAGAGCGGCTTTATCGCGGCTCGTGGGAGTGCGCCGCGTGGCAAAATCGTGCTTGACCCCCTTGATGGTAGCAATAATTTTAAGTCGAATATCCCCTATTTTGGCGCGTCTTTGGCACTTTGCGATAGTGATAATATCGTTAAAGAGGGCTTTATTGTGAATTTTGCTGCGCGAAAAATTGTCTATAGCAATGAGCGTTTGCTGAAAATCACGCAAGTGCCGCTTACCTTTAGCTTTGGGAATCTAGATTCTATCCCTGATTTAGATTCTATAAAAGAGCTAGAAAGCCATCTGCAAGGCGATGAAATGGCACTGCGTGAGCTGCTAAATAACGACAAGGAAAGTGGCGATTTTAAGGGGCTATGCAAGGAGATTATGGCACAAAGTGGCGATGTGGATTCGACTATTTTTCCTACGCTTTTTAAGAGTGGCTTTGTGCGGTATGAAAATAAGACTTTTTCGCACAAGCTAAATTGCGGGATTTTTGAAAAGGCAAGCTATCATTTAGACTTTGCAAAAGAGCTGTTAAAACAGAATCTAAAGTTTCGAAGCCTTGGGGCTGGGGCGCTTAGTATCGGCTTTAGCTTTGAGTCTTTGTTTGTCATTTTACCTACTAAAGTAAGAAAATATGATGTTTTGGCGGGATTTTTCTTAGCGCAAAATGAAATCAAAACGGGCAATCTAAGCGAATATCAAAAATATATCCCAAACCTTCGCGCTGTAGATTCTAAATACATTTTAATCACAAAAGACTTTGATGTGGTGGAAAAACTTAGGAATGTTTTGACGTAAGAGAGTTTTATAAAGATTTTTAGTTTTATAGAATCTAAATCACGCGTTTTTTTCCAAAATCACCTCTTTATTGATATTCCCATCCAAAAAGTAGATTTCGCGGTGTGCGTATTGCGCCATTTCAGGCTCGTGCGTCACCATTAAAATCGTGATTTTTAGCTCCTTATTTAGCCTCGTCATAATCTCCATAACCTCAATGCTACGTTTGGTATCAAGGTTGCCCGTTGGCTCATCAGCTAGCAAAAATAGCGGGTGAATCACAATCGCGCGCGCTATTGCCACACGCTGACACTGCCCGCCGCTAAGCTCGCCACTGCTGTGGTGCGCCCAGTTTTCTAAGCCGACCATTTCAAGCGCCTCATACGCTAGCTTCTCACGCTCCTTTTTAGCCATACCACGATAAATAAGCGGCAGCTCGACATTCTCAAGCGCGCTCGTGCGGCTTAGCAGGTTAAAACCCTGAAAAATAAAGCCCATATAATGACGCCGCAGTAGCGCCCTTTGATTGCGAGAGAGCGCAAACACATCCACGCCATTAAAATAATACTTGCCCGTGGTAGCGACATCAAGGCAGCCAAGGATATTTGCCATCGTGCTTTTGCCAGAGCCAGATGGTCCCATTAGCGCTACAAAATCGCCTTGCTCAATGCTTAGATTAACCCCATGCAACGCCTGAAACGCGCTCTTGCCCTTGCCATAAGTCTTTGTAATTTTTTGCAACTCAATAAACGCCATAGTTTTAACTTTAGATTCTATAAATTTAAGAGTAGAAATTATAATATAAAAATAAATGTTTTATAGAATCTTTTTAAGCCTTGTTTTCAAAAGCCTTAGCGATTATGTCGCAGATGTTAGAATCTAGGGCATTTAGTGCTTGGTAAATAGCGCACTCCATAGCCCTTGCATTACTTTTACCATGGCTAATAATCACAGGCTTTTTAATGCCAAGAAGTGGTGCGCCGCCATATTCAGCATAATCAATCTTTGCCTTTAACGCCTTGAAAGCGGGTTTTGCTAAAGAGTAGCCTATCATATTTAATAGTGACTTTTTTATCTCGCTTTTTAATATCGAATTTATAGCCGCCGCCACGCCCTCACTTGCTTTTAACACAAGATTACCCATAAAGCCATCGCACACGACCACATCCACGCTACCATTGAAAATGTCGTTACCCTCGACATTCCCCTTAAAACTCGCACCCAAAATATCGCTATCCTTTAGCATTTTAAACACAGCCTTAGTTAGCTCATTTCCCTTAGAATCTTCCTCGCCATTAGCTAGGATTCCAACGCGTGGCGTGGCGTATTTTAGCACCGACTTAGCGTAGTGATAGCCCATAATCGCAAACTCATACAAATACTCCGGCTTGCAATCAGTATTCGCCCCCGCGTCCAAAATAATGCTAGGATTAGCCGTGATAGTCGGCATACAGGTGCATATCGCAGGACGGGAGACGCCCTTAATGCGACCCACTTGCAAAGTCGCAAGGCTCATCGTAGCCCCGCTATGCCCAGCACTCACACACGCATCCGCATCGCCATTTTTCACTAACGCAATGGCTTTAAATATCGAAGATTCACTGCGTTTATTAGCCGCGCTTGCATGTTCGCTCATCTTTATATAATCGCTCGTTGGGACAATCTCGACATTTTTTAGGCTTTTTATCGATAAAGATTCTAAGTGCTTTTTTATTTCACTCTCATCGCCTACCAAAAACGTCTTAAACTCCTTATGATTTAACGCCGCACGCAAACCATCAATCACAGGAGCTACGCCATTATCCGCGCCCATCGCATCTAATGCTATTTTTTGCATAATTTTTCGCTTTAGAATCTAGCTGTAATTTTGCGTAAATTTGTTAATGTGATGCGGCAATTTCCAGCTGCCATCCTTATCTTTAATCGGTTTTGCCAACGCGATTTTATAATGCGTCCTTCTTTTCGCCGCCCTAGTCTTGCTTACTCGTCTCTTTGGAACTGCCATTTTCTACTCCTTAATATTATAGTCAAGTCGTATCGATTCAATCTCGCTATTTAGCACAAAATCAATATCGATAAAGCCATCAAAAAACTCGATGACATCAAGGTCAATCTCGCTTTGGCTTTGCATTTTGTAGATACCATCTGCAAAATACAAAACCAAATCCTGCGTTATATTTTTGCTAAATTCTTCGCCACTTTTAACGCAAATTAGATTCAAACTCCCGCTTAAAGTGCCGCTAAATTTGACTAATTTAGAATCTAGCCTTGTTAGTTCGCCTTTTAGGGTTATGCTTTCTGGCGTTGATTCTATGTTTTGAGATTCTATAAAATTATGATTTTTGTTAGAATCTTTATTAGAATCTTGCAAATTTTGCAACTTTTTAGAATCTTTTTTTATACTAAAATCTTGCAAATTTTCCAACTCACAGCCACTTTTTGTAATATCCACAATCTTTGGCGTTCGCGTAATTTTCTTAAATTCTATCCGCAAAATTCCAACCTTTTAGATTCTATAGAATCTAGATTCTATATAAAAGCAAAATTTTAAAGATTCTCGCAAAATCTTATAGAATCTTATAGAATCTAAAACCTACACATTCCATAACTTTTAAAGCAAAAAATTATAGAATCTAGATTCTAATAAATCTTACTCTTAGCAAAAAAGAATGCGATTTCATTTGCCGCATTCTCCTTAGAATCACTGCCATGCACCGCATTTGCATCAATGCTATCTGCAAAGTCCGCTCTTATCGTGCCTTTTGCTGCTTCCTTTGGATTTGTCGCACCCATAAGTTCGCGATTTTTTGCTACCGCGCCCCTGCCCTCAAGCACCATAACGACCACAGGACCGCTAATCATAAACTCAACCAAGTCCTTAAAAAACGGACGCTCCTTATGCACGGCGTAAAATTCTTGTGCTTCCTTTTTACTAAGCTGCACCTTTTTTGCCGCGGCAATGCGTAGTCCATTATCCTCAAATCGCGATATAATCTTACCTATAACGCCCTTTTTTACCGCATCAGGCTTAATAATCGATAGAGTTTGCTCCATATTTTCCCCTTTAAAAGTTATGAAAATCCTAACTTTTGCAACAAAACTAAGATTCCATAAACAAACATTAAAAAAACCGCTATTTTACACAAAAAAGCAAGAAAAATCAACAAAAAATTCTAAATTTTATAGAATCTTCAATTTTATCAAATATAATTACACGCAAAATTAAAACTTTTGGACAACAAATGACAAACTTCTCCAAACTAGGCTTTATAATGGCGACGCTTGGCAGCTCCATAGGGCTAGGGCATATCTGGCGATTTCCTACGATGGCTGGGCTAAATGGCGGCAGCGTTTTCATCGCTATATTTTTGCTAATCTCCTTTGGCGTGGGCATTTCAATGCTAGTTGCTGAAATGCTAATAGGCAATCGCACCAAAACAAACGCGCAAGACGCCTTTGCCGCCTTAGATGAAAGCAAGCACAAAAAGTGGCACTACGTGGGCTTTTGCATCGTTGGGGGACCTTTGATTCTAACATTTTACTGCGTTGTGCTAGGCTGGGTTGTGTATTACTTGGGCGTGATAAGCACTGATTTACCGACAAATATGCAAGATTCTAAGCTACTTTTTTCGCAGTTAAAAGAAAATATTTTAGCCCAAATCATTAGCCTTTTTGTAGTCGTATTTTTGACCGCATATTTTGTCGCAAAGGGCGTGAAAGACGGCATTGAAAAGCTTAATTTTATCTTAATGCCTATGCTTTTTATCGTGTTTTTAGGGCTTTTATTTTACGCGATGAGCATGGAGCATTTTGTAGATTCTGTAAAATTTATGTTTGCTCCTGATTTCAGCAAAGTCACCGCACAAACGCTAATAGATTCTATGGGGCAGGTTTTTTTCTCGCTATCTTTGGGTATCGGCATAGTCATAACTTACGCCGCTTTTACTGAATCTAAGCAAAATCTATTCCACGCAGCCCTTTGGGTCGTAATCCCAGGCATAATAATCTCGCTAATTGCCGGGCTAACCATTTTCACATTCGTCTTTGAATACAAGGGCGATGTCGCCGAAGGCACAGGGCTAGTCTTTATCACACTGCCTGTGATGTTCGCACAGATGGGCTTTTTTGGGAGCATTGTTTGCATTTTGTTTATGGTTGGGCTGGCGTTTGCTGGGATTTCTAGCACGATTTCGCTTTTAGAGCCTAGCATAAAGTGGCTGCTTGACAAAACGGGGAAAAGTCGCGGTGTTTTGACTTATAGCGTGGGCTTTGTGGTGTTTGTGGTCGGCTGTGTTTTGATTGTCTCGCTAAATGAGAATGCCCTGCAGTTTGGCGGTAAGAGCCTATTTGAGTGGGCTGACTGGATTAGTGCGAATATTTTGATGACTTTTGGCGGGATTTTATCTGCTGTGTTTGTAGGATATGCGATAAAGCGGGAGCATTTGCGTGAATGGACGCGTGATTATTTTAGCGAAGGTATGTTTAGATTCTGGCTTTTTGCTATTAAATATCTCGCCCCGCTAATGGTTTTGTGCATTTTTACATATCAAATCTACGCCCTTATAAAGGGGAAGTAGGATTAATTTTAAAAATAAAAAATTACATTTTTTTAGTTTAAAGGTCAAAAATTTATGTTTTTTAAAAATTTAAAGGTGCATTTTATCGGTATTGGCGGCATTGGCGTGAGTGGTTTGGCGCGATTTCTTAAGGCGCAAGGTGCGATTGTAAGTGGCTCTGACATTGCGGAAACTAGCATTACAAAGGGTTTGCGTAGTGAAGGAATCACGATAAATATCCCGCATGATAGCGGCGCGATAAATGGCAAGGATTTGATTATCCACTCCGCGATTATTAAGGATTCTAACATCGAAATTATGGAATCTAAACGCCAAAATAAAAAAATCTTTTCGCGTAAGGACGCACTTTTGGAGCTGCTAAAAGAGCGGCAGGTGCTTAGCATTTGCGCTGCGCATGGCAAGTCTAGCACGAGTGCGATTTTGAGCGCGATTTTGCCTAAAGCTGGCGCGATTATTGGCGCGATTAGCAAGGAGTTTAATAGCAATGTGCGCGTTTCAAAGGATAAATTGCTAATTTTTGAAGCCGATGAGAGCGACAAAAGCTTTCTAAACTCAAATCCTTACAAAAGTATCGTGCTTAACGCTGAAGCCGAGCATCTGGAGAGCTATGGGGGTGATTTTAATGCGCTTAAAAACGCGTATTTGGAGTTTATAAAACTTGCTAAGGTGGCTGTTTTGAATGTGGGCTGTCCGGTGGTTTTGGAGCTTTATAAACGTTTGATTAAAGAAATGCCTTATTTAGATTCTAAAGTTAGTTTAGATTCTAATGTCGCTTTAGATTCTGTTGAAAGTAGCGAAAATAATAATGTTATAGAATCTAGACTTACTAAAATTGATACTTTTAATCCAAAAAATGATATAAAAAATATCCACTATACATTGCAAGATTCTAAGCCATATACTGCGTTTAGCTTTAGAGATTTTGGTGAATTTAAGATTTTTGGGATAGGTGAGCATAACGCACAAAATGCAGGAATTGCGATTTTGAGTGCGTTAGAGTTTCAAAATATAGAATCTATTCGCAAAAATATTCTAAATTTTAAAGGTATTAAGAAGCGATTTGATATTTTGTGTGATTTAGATTCTAAAAGCCCTTGCATTATCGATGATTACGCACATCATCCAACAGAAATTCGTGCGACTTTGAGTGCGGCTAAGATTTATGCAGACTTACTTTTTAAGGAAAAAGTTAGGGAATTTGAAAGTTTAGATTCTACAGAATCTACTTTCAAAAAACATTTGAATAAGTCGCAAGATTCTATAAAAATCACTGCGATTTTTCAGCCGCATAAATACTCGCGTTTGCGTGATAATTTGGATGCGTTTTGCGCGTGTTTTGTGGGCTGTGATGAGCTTGTTATTTTGCCTGTGTGGGCGGCTGGTGAGGAGAAAATCGACTTTGATTTTGCCAAGCTTTTTAAGGCGTATAATCCTATTTTTGCGGTGCGTGTGAAACGCGTGGATTCTAAGAAAGGGGCGAGTTTGCACCTGCTAGATTCTAATGATAAGCTAATTAAGATTCTAGATTTTGGCATTATTTTAGGACTTGGCGCAGGCGATATTACCTACCAACTCCGCGGCGAAAAATAAAGAATATATGTTAATCCTTAAAAAAATAAAAAGCTCGTAGTTTAGCACTTCTAGAGCGTGGGTTTGATTTTATTTCACTTGCACTTGCTACTAATGGCTTTTTGTATAGAATCTGCCCTTTTGCGTGGTTATTTCCGCATTCGCACTTCATTACATTCTCGTCGCACACGCAGTTTTTAGCCCAGATTTTAAAGGTTTCTTTTATGATTCTATCTTCTAGTGAATGAAAGGAAATGACGCAAAGTAGGCAATTTGCAAGATTTTCACAAGCCTTTAGTAGCCTTTTTAGTTCGCCTAGCTCGTCATTTACGGCGATTCGCAGGGCTTGATAGATTAGTGTTAGTGGGTGGATACTTTTTTTGTGATTTAATTTTAGCGCGATTGCGTGTAATATTTCACTTGAAAAATTAGGATTTTTAGAATTTTTTCTAAGATTCTCACGCTCCAAAAGTATCAAATTTACTAACTTTTTATACTCTTTTATTTCACCATATTCACTAAAAATTTTCTCTAACTCCAAACGATTATAAGTGTTTAGAATCTCATTTGCACTCAAATTTTGCGAAACATCCATTCGCATATCAAGGGCAATTGAATTAAAACTAAAGCCACGATTTATATTATCAAACTGAAGCGAACTAACGCCTATATCAGCCAAGATTCCAACTAATTTCACATTTTCTAAAAAGCTAGATTCTATAATATTAGAAATATTAGAACTTTTTGGGCGTAAAAATTCATTTAAAATAAGCGGTAACATCTCACCAAACGCCCCCTTAACAATATAGATTCTATCATTAAACTCATCGCACAAATTTTCATTATATTTTATGGAATCTAAGTCCCTGTCAATACCGATAATCTTAAGTCGCGGATAGCTTTGTAAAAGCTTGCGTGAATGCCCACCATAGCCTAGAGTGCAGTCAATTATAAGTGGAAATTGATTATTAGATTCTATAACTTTATCCCCCAAAAAGTTAGGATTTTTAGAATTTAAGATTCTATTAAAAGTTTCTAATACTTCATTTAAAAGCACAGGGATATGTGGCGAGTTAGAATCTTTTATCATTTATTTCCTTATTTCACTCACTTAAATGGCGTTTGGTTAAGGGCGCATAAAAGTCTATGCGGCGGTCGCGTAAAAAGGGCCAGATGTCGCGGACTTCTTTTGTGCGATTTTTATCGATTTCAGCGTATATAATCTCATCTTTATCGCTACTAGCTTGTGCTAAAATCTCGCCTTGAGCGCCACAAATAAAGCTATTTCCAAAAAAGCGAATGCCCTGTATATCGGCATTTTTTGCACCCTTAGAATCTTTAGAATCTTGTGACTTAGATTCTATAGAATCCAAACAACTAGATTCCACAAAATCCGCGATATTTATAGAATCTAAATTCGGCTCAAAGCCCACGCGATTGATACTTGCCACAGGGATGCCATTTGCCACGGCGTGGCTTCGCTGAATAGTCTGCCACGCCTCAAGTTGTCGCGTTTTTTCAAGCGTAGAATCCGCGTCAAACCAGCCAATCGCCGTAGGGAAAATGAGCAAATCAGCCCCCGCCATACTCATAAGGCGCGCCGCCTCAGGAAACCACTGGTCCCAGCAAATAAGCACACCAAGCCGCCCAACACTCGTCTCAATGGGGCGAAAGCCCAAGTCACCGGGCGTAAAATAAAACTTTTCATAAAACTGCGGGTCGTCTGGAATGTGCATTTTGCGGTATTTTCCAGCGATTTTGCCATCACGCTCAAAGACCACAGCCGTGTTGTGATAAAGCCCAGCAGCACGTTCCTCAAATAGCGAAGTAACCATCACCACGCCGCACTCACGGGCGATTTTAGAGAAAAATTTAATGTTAGATTCAAAGTCACGCGCAAACTCAAAATACTTCGTATTCTCACTTTGACAAAAATACTGCATTGTGTGAAGCTCTTGCAGCAGCACTAAATCCGCATTTTTAGCCGCTTTTTTAATGCACTTTTTAGTTTTTTCTTTCATTTTTTCACTTAGCTCAAATTGCCAAGATTCTAAGCTTAAACCTTGCGAATTTTGTAACTTTTTAGATTCTATAGTTTTATTTTTTAAAATCTTTTTTAGCTCATCAAAAACATAACTTTGCTGGATTAACGCCACTTTTATTTTTTTAGAATCTTTTTTCATATTTGCCACCTTTTACATTTTAAAACTAAGTCCTTAGTATCATTATAGCTTCTATTAATTAAGTTTCTATCTTTACCCACAAATGTTTAAAATGTATGATTGTATTATGAAATATAGATTTATACATAGTTTCTATAGAATCTAATCCGTTTTAAAACCTGCTTGGATAAGCGTATGCAAGTGTATCACGCCTTGCAAGTTTTTATTTTTATCCACAATGGGCAGGATTTGAATCTTAGAATCTTTCATAATTTTTAGCGCGTCAATGGCGAGCATATTAGAATCTTCAATCATTTTTGGCTTTTTTGTGGCGTAGTTAAACGCGCTAGATTCTAAGCTAAAGTCGCTATCACACATCGCACGTCGCAAGTCGCCATCGCTTAAAACGCCTAAAAGTTTGCCAAAATTTTTTATCGCTTTAGAATCTAAATCTTTAGAATCTTTTTTAGATTTTTTACTAGATTTTGTAACTTTAGATTCTATAACATTAGCATTTTTAGAATTTTTTGCCCCAGAATCTTCTATAGAATCTTCTATAAAAAACGCATTCCCCAACCGCCCCTTACTCATCACAAAAATAGCATCTTTCAAACTCACGCCTACATTTAATAGCGGTAAATCGCTCCTTTGCATTAAATCAGCGACCTTCACAAACAGCTCACGCCCAAGCGAGCCACCAGGATGAAACGCGGCAAAATCGCCCTTTGTAAAGTGCCGCGCATTCATAAGACAAACCGCCAACGCATCGCCCATCGCAAGGCTCAAAGTAGTCGAAGTAGTCGGCGCGGTGTTAAGCGGACACGCCTCTTTTTTAATCTCAATAGGCAAAAAAAAGTCGCCCAAAGCGGACATTTTGCTAGTGCGACTACGCGACATCGTAATGATTTTCAGCCCAAAGCGGCGGATATGCGGCAAAATCTCCACGATTTCAGCACTCTCCCCACTATAACTAATCGCCAAAACGCAGTCGCTATCCTGCAGCACGCCCAAATCGCCGTGCATCGCTTCACTCGGGTGTAAAAAAAAACTAGGAGTGCCGGTGCTGCTTAGCGTGGCGGCAATTTTTTGCGCGATAAGCCCACTCTTGCCGATACCAACAATCGCTAGCTTGCCTTTTAAGCTTAAAATTAGCTTAATTATAGAATCTAAATCGCCCAAATCGCCGTCATACTCGCTCAAAGCTAACGCTTCTTGCTTTAAAGTATCCATAAAAATTTGTCTAAAATCCATCATTAAACTTTCCTAAAAAAAATTTAAACATAAAATTTTATCATAAACTAAAATATTTATTTAATTTTATGTTTTTTGGCGTAAGCTTCTATTTCATCTCTTAAATATTGCGGAAAAGATTCTCTATATATTGCTGGGATTCTAGGGTCTAGTTTTTTATCTAGTTTTCCACTTTTATATAATTCTTCTAAAGATTCTGGCGTGTAGTATAGTGGAGCGTTTGGATAGCCTTGTGGTGGAGTTACTGCTAAAACATTAGCGTATAAAACTAATATATCATATTCTAATTGTGGGTCTTCAAGAGTTGGTATATCTGGTAAATCTAGTGCTGCGGTCTCTCTTCGTCTTTGTATTAAAAAATTTGATATTTTCATAAATTCTTTTCGCGTTTCTTGCGTGGCTTTAGAATCTCTTGGGTCTAGTAACTTTCCTTCATAAATATAATCATCAATTTCTGGTAATATATCATTATAAGCATCATATTTACTAAAATCTAGTATCCAATCTGCTCCGATTATTTCATCTATATATGGTAACATCCCAAATTTATCAGGTTTTATTTTGTTAACTAATGCTTTTACTTGTTGTTTTTTTAATGGATTATATTTGAATCCTAATTCTGTTTCACCTATAATGTTTTTTCCAAATATCATAATGTTGTTACCTTTGGTTAATTCCCATGGGTTTATTTGCAATCCTAATATAGCTTCTTGTATATATCTTGATGTAAAACCACAATTATCTCTTGCAAAATATTCAGCTCTCCCTAAAATTCCAGCTGCTATACCCCACTCTTGCCCATGCAAGTATGATCTCATTGTATTTTTCTTTTTATCAACAATGCGATATAAGTCTTCATAATCTCTATTTATTATATTACCATCTTCATCTACAGCACCTATTGCGTCAAATGGTATATCTATTACGCTACTTCTTAAGCCACTTCTTATTACTAAATATTTATATCTTTGCATTCTTGTTTTTAAAGATTCAAAGTAGGCTTTTTCTTTTTTAGTCCATGGAGCTATTGCTTTTTTTATAGGGTCTTTTAGGTATAAATCTTGCCATGATTTAAATGTATTAAATGTAGAACTTTGCCCTGTTGTTTGCGTTGGGTCTAAATATATAGGTTGATAATGTGCGTAAGGGGAGTTACGAATAATATCGTTTGTTTCATTAAGTAATCTTGTTGATATATAAGCATTTTCTTTTAAAAGTTTCTTATCTTCTACCGGAAGTTTTTTTATCTCATCGCGAAACATTGTCTTTATATCATATACATAATCTTTAAAAATTATATTCCCTTCAGAATCTAAATGTATATCATTGCCAAATATATCTTTTACTATACGCATTATTTCTCCTTTTAAATTAGATTATAATTTATCCTAGCCATAGCCCATCTTCTATGATTATAGTAGTAGCTAGTCTGCCTATAAATTTGGGACGTTTCATGTGCTCACTTCGCTTGCTAAGACCTACGTGTAATGCCCTAATATTATTGTTACCTATTGCGTCTAGACACAACATAAGTTCTCTTGCTTTATCTTTATCAAAAATATTTGTGCGTGTATTTGTAAAATAGTATTCTTTATAATCATATAAAATTTGTAAAGCTTTATTATATGAGTCAATACCTGAACGTTTTTTATCATCTTCTAATATTTTGAATTTTTTATATAAGCTCAGTTTATCTTTACTTTCCAATACTTTATAATTCAAAATATTATCTAAAGATATTTTAAAGCCATTGCTAAAAAACTCTTTATCTTTTATTTGTTTTTTAGAATCTAACTCGACATCTTCTATACTTTTTGCCCCTCTTTTTTCATCTATAATTAGAAATTTCAATAATCTTTCTAAAATAAATTCTTGTATATCATTATAATGCTGTTTCATACTATATAGCAAAGCACAATGATAATCAAGCCCACCTGTGCAAAGTCGTGAGCCATAAATCATAGTTTGTAAATCAAATGAAATAAAATTATTTTTTATAAGTAGCGGATAATATACTTTAGCATCTCTTTTTAATGCTAGTGGGTCATCGTAAAAATATGTATATTTTGTGTGTAAAATATTTTTATATTGTTCTTCTTGAAGCTTAATAATATCTGGTAATATTATATCTAATGCTAGCAATACAGAAGATTCTAGCAAAGATGATTGAATGGAATTTTTTAAATCCATATTCTTTAGTATTTGTGAAATTTGTTTCTTTCTTACACTTTTATATATTTCAAGCAGTTGTTTATATCCTATGGTAGTGCTTCTAGAATCTATTTTTATGCCATTAATATGTGTTATGTGATAGAATCTTATATTATTTTTTTGTATATTGTATGCTAATATTTTTTCATTAAATTGCTCTGCTATGTTACTTGTTTTTGAGTTTTGTTTAAGTTTTGTAATTGCTTGCTGTATTGCTTTATTTACATTTTTATCTTTAATGTGTAGTGACTTAGATTCTATATCATTTATTATTGCTACTTTAGCATTACTACTTTGCAGGGCAACACATTCTTGTAATAATTTTTTAAACGCATTTTGTGTAATATTTTTTGTAAGTATTACTGAAGTTTTATCCGTATATAAAGATACTTTTGCTATGTAAAGTAATCCTAATTCTTTTTTGATTGTATGTATTAAAAAATCTTTTAATGAATTGTTGTTCCACATATATGTAACACACAGCCCAAATACATGTTTTGTAGTATCCATAATATTATTATTTACAAATAATTCTAGTAAAGGACAAGCAGTTATAAGAAATTTTGTAAGTAAATCATGTATAAAATTATCAATACTTTCTTGTCTAATATTTTGTATATAAGATTTATATTCGCTACTTTGCATTATTTTTTCATCTAAGATAGCATAATCTTTGTCATTTAGCTTATCTATAATACTTGTAATGTTGTTGTTACTAGATAATGATACATCTTGCAATATGGAATCTTTAACTTCTTTTAAAAATATTTGATTAAATATGTTTGTTTGCTTACTTGCAGATTCTGTATTATTAATTATGTGCGATATTAAATCAACTATATCTTTTGCTTTAAGTTGATTAAATGTAAAATTATATTTTATTATCTTATAACTACCATTTTTACTTGATAGATGAAAATAACCTTTTATAATATTTGTTTCAATTTTAATATTTGCTATAGGGAAGTTAATATTAAACATATAGATTCCATAAGTAATTACTAAAATATCTAAGAAGCTAAAAGAATTATCGTTTGGTTTTTTTGTATCATAGATTGCTTGTTGTACATAAGATTCAAATGTTTGTAGATAAAGTGTGGCGATTTCTAATTCTTTATCTATTACTTCTTTTAAGTTTGTATTTTCTTTTTTAAAATAAGAATTTATATGTAACAAATCATTATAATCTTGAATTTTTTGATTATCAAATAAATATTGTTGTTTAGATAATAATGTATTGTATGATACATTATAGTATACAAATGGCGGTATATTGCATAATATATCAATAAATTTTTGACATAAATTTGGGGTAATATTATTTTCTATAAACTCTATTGCTTGTTTTATATTTTCGTTGTTATAAGATTCTATAATTTTTTTAATTTCTTGATAAGATTTATGTAAATTATATCCTATAGTTTGTTTGCTCAAATAAAATATGATACTAAAAATATTATTTGCGTAATATGTAATATTATTTAGCAAATTACTTATATTTTTTATATCTTTATAATTATCAATTTTTTGCGTATATTCTTTTTCGTCTATAATAATAAAGGGTGACAAAGAAAGTATGTATGTTTTATTTTTTTGATTAATTTCTATATTATAATCACTAAAGTCTCTAGTTGTATTATATGTATTTTTATTGCTATCAAATTTAGGTTTATGTGTGCTATATTCTATTGCTATTTTATTACTTGCGATATTATTTAAAATAACTTCATTTAACCCTGCATTATGTTTATTAGGGCAATTTGTAATGATTAAATAATTTTTATTCATTTTTGTTGTGCCTTGCTCTTCTTTGTTATATTTTGTTATATTGATAGTTTTCTTGCATAATTATTTCTACAAATTTAGCTGAATTAAAAAATGGAGATTCTATATATGATAAATATCTTAATTCTCTAGTTTTATGTTTAAAAATATTAGTGCTAAAAGTATTGCTATTTGCATTAGTAGTATTTAAATTTTTTGTAGAACAAATATTATATGAATATGTTTGATTTTTAATTCTATGATTAATATTAGAGATATATCGTTTATTATCTATAAAGCCTTGCAAATATTGTGTTAGTATATTTGAATCTAATGTTAATATTAATCCAGCTTCTTGCGTGAATGGTAGTGTAGGATAATGTGCATTAAGATTAAAGCCTGATATATCAATAATCTTTACTTCGCTGTCATATTCAAATATAATAGCATTGCTTAATAATTTAGATTCTATCAAGTTAGCATAAAGCCCAGCTTGAGTAGAAATAAATTTTGATATTGGATTTTTAAAAGCATAATCATATTGTGTTTGTTTAAAATTATCGTATTGAGTAAAAGATTGAAATGTTGATAATCCTAATCCAAACATTAAAGCATAAGGATTGCGTCCAAATGAAAAAGATGTAAAAACAGATTCTATTAGAATCTTTAAATATTTCTTTATTTCATAGTCTTTGCAGGTTTTTATATATTCTTTAATATCATTAAATAGATTGTTTAATTCATTTTCAATATTATGTTTAATAATATTGTCAAAAGTTTTAGATTCTGTGATTTCTTTTATTTCTTTTTTTATATTATCTGCTAAGTTATCAAGCAAATTTGATACTTCATTATATATATCATTATCTATATTGTCAATTAATTTGCTGAGTGAATCTATATTTTTATCATTAGATTTTTTATAAAGTTGTAAGATAAAATTTTTAATGATAGTATTGTGTCTATAAGATTTAAGAGTTAGGATTCCATCATTCCATATATTAATATCTGGTTTTTTTGTTAGAAAATTTATATACCCTTGCAGTGTTATGTTCGTAATCTTAAAGTCAAATTTGACAATATATTGTTCCTTATCTTGTAGATTAGCTTGTATTTTTCTAAACAAAGTATTTAGATTTAATTCATTATTGCTATATATTTCTACTTGTATATTATGAGTAGAGGTATTAAAAAGGATTTGCGTGATTTCTTGTGCTAAATTCATTATTTTTGTATCTGTAAATAAGGACAAATAGCTATCATTAAAATTTTCACAAAAGAATTTTATAACTTTAGGAGAAGATTTTATAGCATTGTGAACTTTGGTTAATAGTTCCTTTCTATCTTGAATTATCATTCATATCCTTATAGAGTAAATTAGATTCTATAATACTTAAAACAAAATCATTAAGGCTTTAACCACAATGCCCAAGGGGCTTTTTTGTGTATCCACATATCTACTAGCTCATTTTTATCACGCAGTGTATCCATACATTTCCAAAAGCCTGTGTGTTTATATGTGTAAAGTTTAGAATCTAAGGCTAGATTTCGTAATGGCTCTTGCTCGAACACCACATCATCTCTGCTACTTGGGATATAATCAAATATGCTAGGCTCACATACAAAAAATCCTGCGTTTATCCATCCTTGATTAATATTTTTAGAATCTCCTTTTGGCTTTTCAGTAAAAGACTTAATCTTACCGCTACTAGGTTCTATATCAAGTGCGCCAAATCGCCCATCTGGCAGGATTGATGTCATAGTGCAAGCCGCATTTTTACTTTTATGAAACTCTAAGAGTGCTTTTAAATCCACATTACACACGCCATCACCATAAGTTAGCATAAAGCTCTCATTACCTACATAATCTTTAGCATGCAAGATTCTACTACCTGTCATCGTTTCTAAGCCTGTGTAAAGCATCGTTACTTTCCATGGCTCTACGCGGTTTTTGTGTATCTCAAAGCTATTATTTTCCATATCGATAGTAATATCGCTATATCGCATATAATAATTTAAAAAATACTCTTTTATCACATGCCCTTTATAACCTGTCAAAATAATAAAATCATTGAATCCATAATAGCTATAAATTTTCATAATATGCCAAAGGATAGGGTATCCACCGATTTCTATCATAGGCTTTGGGACTAAGTTTGTCTCTTCGCTAAGCCTTGTGCCAAGCCCCCCTGCTAAGATTAATACTTTCATTTTTTACCTTTTAGATTCTATATCTTAGAATCTTTAGAATCTAGATTCTATAGAATCTATTTTTTAGAATCTTCTTTTGATTCTAACAAGCCGTTTTTGGAGTCTAGTAAATGTGTGATGACACGTTCTTCTATCATAGCCATTTTTACGGCGGGGGGGAGGGTATTTTTACGATACATTTCGATTACTTCTTGTGGGTTTTGCCCATTCATCATTGATTCATAATATAGGGCTTGATAGACTTCGTTATCATCTACGTGGATTTTTTGCTCTTTGGCTAGTTTGTCGATTATAAATGTAACTTTTACGCTTTTTTCCGCATTTGGACGCTCTTTATCTCTTAGCTCTTTTATTTTAGATTCATTCCCACGCAAAGATTCTAACTCATCCTTACTCATCTGCCCTGCGGCGTTATTTACTAGCACATTTATTTCTTGCTCGATTATATTTTCTGGCAGGGCAAAATTATAGGTTTTTGCGATATTTTCAAGTGTTTCTTCTTTCAATTTTTCATTATAAAGCTTTAAACGCTCCTCGTTTTCTAGCTCTTTTTTAATGTTTTCTTTTAGCTTTTCTAGCGTATTTTCATCCTTATCACCTAGCAAAGATTTCGCAAAAGAATCATCAATTTTTACTTTTCCCTTTTCTTTTATCGCATTTAGTTTCACCTTAAAAGTGGCGTCTTTCCCGGCTAAATTTGCATTTTGATATTCTTTTGGAAAGGTTACTTTTATTTCACGGCTCTCGCCTACTTTCATTCCCTTTATAGAATCTTCAAAGCCCGGGATAAACTGCCCAGAGCCTATTAATAAATCAAAGCCTTCCGCCTTGCCACCTTGAAACGCCACTCCGTCAATAAAGCCTTCAAAGTCGATATTGCCGATTAAATCGCTATCAAGCGACGTAGCCTTAGATTCTATAATCGGTGCGCGAGATTTTGCAATATCATCCAAACGCTTATCCACCGCAGATGAATCCACAGGTGATAAAGTAAAACTAGGCACACAAGATTCTATATCCTTTAATTCAAAAGACGGCGAAAGTCCTATTTTCATCTCAATATCAATGCCCTTATCACTCTCATCAAACTTCGTAATTAAGGGCTGTCCTATCACATTTTTAGAATCTATTCCTAAATCTTTCAAAGCAGATTCAAAAAAGTTATCAATACTTTTTTGCCTTGCTTCTTGCTCTAAATTATCTTTATAGCGATTTTTCACCACGCTCACAGGCACTTTACCGCGTCTAAACCCATCTATTTTCATATTTTTAGCATAAGAATTTGCCAACTTCTCAATGTGATTATTTATCGTCTCTGTCGATATTTTCCCACTCGCACTCGCATTAGCATCATCAACTCTTTTTGTTTCCATATCTATCCTTAAGGTTTTATTAGTATAATTGCAAATGTGTATTGTAACGAAATTTTTATTATTTTGTAAAATTTAAGGAGTAAAAATGAGCGAAAATGTGGAAAATACTGAATCTACTTTCAAGATTCCAAGTATAGAATCTTTAAAACAAAAACTAAACGCCGCTAAAAATCTATCTCCAAATTTTGGGCAAATAATTAGCGTTGAGACAAACATTATAAAGGCGTCTGGCTTATCGCCGAGTGTGGGCGATGTGGTGTGGCTTATTCGTAGTGATGATAGCAGGAGCGAGGGCATCGTTATCGCTACGCATAAGGATGTTTTTAGCATTTCGCCATTTACTTTTACTGAAGGCTTTAAAAGTGGGGATAGGGTTACGATTGCAAAGGAAGGGCTTAGAATCCCGGTTGGGGAATCTTTACTTGGGCGTGTGATAAATCCGCTAGGTGTGCCGCTAGATTCTAAAGGGAGTATAGATTCTACAATCACTGCGCCCATTATTAGTTCGCCTATTTCAGCGTTAAAACGTGGGCTAATAGATTCTGTATTTGACGTGGGAGTTAGAAGCATTGACGCACTTTTAACCTGTGGTAAGGGGCAGAAAATGGGAATCTTCGCAGGCTCAGGTGTGGGAAAATCTACATTAATGGGAATGATAGTCAAAGGCTCATCAGCACCGGTAAAAGTAGTCGCTTTGATAGGAGAGCGGGGGAGAGAAGTCCCCGAATTTATAGAAAAAAACTTGCATGGCAATCTAGAAAACACCGTGCTTGTCGTAGCCACCAGCGATGACTCGCCACTTATGCGAAAATATGGCGCATTTTCCGCAATGGCAGTGGCGGAGTATTTCAAAAGCTTAGGGCATGATGTGTTATTCATAATGGATTCAGTAACAAGGTTTGCAATGGCACAACGTGAGATAGGTCTTGCGTTAGGTGAGCCACCCACAAGCAAAGGCTACCCGCCAAGCGTTTTAACCATTTTACCGCAATTAATGGAAAGGGCAGGGAAAGAAGAGGGCAAGGGCAGTATCACAGCCTTTTTTACCGTGCTAGTGGAAGGAGACGACCTAAACGACCCCATAGCCGACCAAAGCCGCAGCATACTAGATGGACACATAATGCTAGATAGAAACTTAACAGATTTTGGAATCTATCCGCCCATAAATATCCTAAACTCCGCATCGCGTGTGATGAATGATATAATAAGCGAAGAGCAAAAACTAGCCGCAAGGAAATTTCGCCGCTTACAAGCGTTATTAAAAGAAAACGAAGTGCTAATTCGAATCGGCAGCTATCACAAAGGAAATGACGCGGAACTAGATGAGGCAATCGATAAAAAAGCCGCAATGCAAGACTTCTTAAGCCAAGATGAAAACGTGCAAGTAAGCTTTGAAGAAAGCGTGAGCGAAATGATAAATATTGCCAACACGCAGGTGTAGATTCTATAAAAGGTCTTGTAAAAAATTATGATTTATTCTATGTTTATATTTTTGCTTAGTGCGTTATGTGAAGTGGGTGGTGGCTATCTTGTGTGGATTTGGCTTAAAAATGATAAGAGTGTGTATATCGGTATTTTGGGGCTAATTTTGCTTGCGTTATATGGCATAATAGCGACTTTGCAAACGCAAAATTTTGGTCGTGTATATGCTGCTTATGGTGGAATCTTTATTGTATTTTCTATATTTTGGGCGTATTTTATCGATGACTTTAAGCCGGATATTTACGATATTTTGGGCGGGATTATTACGCTTGTTGGCGTGTGTATAATTATGTTTGCAAAAAGATAAATATCTTATTTAAAAGTTTCAAAAAGTTACACATTTAAAATTTTTTATAAAAAATTTATCAAAAATTATTTTTCATTAACTTCCCATTTTTTTTTTTTTTGTCTATCCTGCCTTTATTGAAAGATTAAAGGTTTAGTATGTTACCTATGTTTGCTCCGTGGGTTTGGTCTCTTTTGCTTGGTGGATTTGCTGTAATTATCGGTGGTGTGCTAGTTTATAAGAATCTTGATAAGTTTATTGACAAAGTTATAGATGTCAAAAATGAAAAAAAGGCTTTAGAAGCCAAAATTTATTCAATTATAAAAAAGGGAAAATATAACGAAGTCAAAGTCAATCTAACCAAAAAAGATGGCGAAGTGGTAACTGAAGTATTTAACGTAAATGATGATATAGAATCTGCATTATATGTAGGAAAAGTATTTTAAGGATAAAATATGGTAGAAATTTTTGATAAAAATTATATGTTAGATTTTAAGCAAGATTCTATAAATAAATGTATAAATAATTTTAAAGTGCATGTTGAGAGCATTTTAAATGAAAGCGATTATGACTTTGGCGATGATATAAGTGATTTGAGCCTTTTAGTTGTCCTTAATAAAGAAGGCAGTAATGATGTGCAAGTAAAGCAAAAAAGAGAGCTAAATAAAAAAGAAGAAGTGGGCGTTTCATTGCTATTATCTAGATTACAAAATAGAATCAAAACATTTTTAGATTCTATAAATAAAGATTCTAATGTAAAAATAAAGGCTGATTTTTATTTGTGTATTGATTGTGTAAATGTGATAAAACATAGAATCTCACAAGATTGTAAGCAAAAAGATTCCAGCCAAAAAAATTCTAATATTATGCAAAATACATTAATGAATATGAATAAAAATAAATCTAATGAAGATTCTAAAATAAAGCTAGATTTATTCCCACAAACGCCGCGCTTTAAGCTAGAGCAAATCATACTAGATTCTAAAACAAAAGAGAGTTTATTAGATACGATTTTATTACTACAAAAGCAGCATATAATTTATGATGAATGGGGATTTAAAGAAATAGATTCTATCCCTAAAACCATTATAAACTTTTATGGTAAGCCAGGAACAGGCAAAACAATGTCTGCAAATATAATCGCAAGTGAATTAAATAAAAAAATAATCTTTGCAAATTACGCAGATATAGAATCTAAATATGTAGGTGATGCGCCTAAAAACTTAGTTGCTGCCTTTGATTTAGCCCAAGAAAGTAATGCAATTTTATTTTTTGATGAGGCTGATAGCTTTTTAGGCAAACGTATTTCAAATATATCGCAAAGTAGTGACCAAGCTATAAATTCTATGCGAAGCGAACTTTTAAAACTGCTAGAAGAACGTCCTATTATTGTAATCTTTGCCACAAATTTGCTAGATAATTATGACAAGGCTTTCCATAGTAGAATCTTGCGCTCCATTGAGTTTAGCCTGCCAGATTTAGACACAAGAAAGATTCTAATAAATAAATTTATCCCAAAAGCACTGCAAAACAAAGGCTTTAAATTAAGCGAAACGCAGATAGAAAATCTAGCACAAATTAGCGAAAATTTTTCAGGGCGAGAGATAAAAAATGCGGTGTTAAATTCACTTATTTTAGCCTTAAAAAACGCTGAAAATATTCCAAATTTTAGCAATTTTGAAGCGGCATTTAAATATTGCAAAGATGAATTTGACAAATCGCATAAAAGCGAAATACGCAATAAAGAATTAGCAAATAAAATAGATTCTAATCTAAAAAGTGGAAACTACGTGCTAAAGGAGAAAGATGAGCTAAAAACACAAAATATAGAATCTAAAACAAATTGACAAACATTAAAAGGAGAAAAATATGTCAAAAATAGATATTGTATTACTCTTAAATGAGTTTAGAAAATGGTGTGAGCAAAAAGGCTTGGATATGAATGGATTGCTTGAGCTATATAAGGCTATTCAATTATCTTGGGGCTTTAAAGAGGAAAATGTAAGTCAATACACTTTTAAAGAGTTGCTTGGCTATTTACAAGCCCACGCAAAAGAGGATAAGCACAATGGTGCAGCTGTAATAAAAGAGCATGATTCAAGTGGCAAGATTATTTTAAAAGTAATGCTACTTGATAAAAATGACGAGCCCATAAAAGCCTTAGGTAGTACGTATTTAGTCGTGTATGCTAATAGTTTAGATTCTGATTTAGAATCTAGATTTGGCGATAAAGATATGATAGTGATAAAATAAGGAGCGTTAAGATGATAGATTTTATTAGCGGTTTATTTGATAGTGCAAAAAGTTGGTTAGAAAAAATATGGGTTTGGTGTAAAAAGATTTTTTTAAGTGTTGTGAATTTTACAAAGAATATTGTAGATTTCTTTAAAAATCCACAAAGGCTAAAACAGCTAGAAAACGATAAAAATGTAATAGCTGTAAGTATAAAAGAAAAACTAGGAAATGGTGATTTCAAAGTAGTAAATTGTTTATTTAATAAAAATAAAGGTGAAATCGTAGGTGAGGAAACACAAAGTAATGAAAATGCTTTGGGTATAGAAACGCAAAGTCTAGATTCTGAAACCCAAAAGCATTTTGGTGATAAAGATATGATTGTTTTGCAATAGTATAGAATCTATGTCATTGCGTTAGCACTGACAAGGCTATCTATTTATAGATTGCTACGAATTGTTGCGCAATTCTTACAATGAGGTTAAATTATAGAATCTAGATTCTATAACTTGCATATATAAAGGAGAAAATATGGAAAATGGAAATAATGGTTTGATAATTTGTGCTTTAGTAATAGCTGGATTAGTAGTGGGCGCATACCTTGCCTTTAGAAAAAAGACAGCAAGTGCAAATAATACGGATGGTTTATCCTACGAGCACAAAGATTCACTAAGTATGAAAGAAGTGATAGAATATTTTAAAGAGCCTAAGGCTTTGCAAGAATTAGAGCAAAATAAAGATTATATCGCTGTGGCTATTAAAAGTCAAACAAATGATAATAAAACAAAAATTCTTTTGACAATTTTTGATAAAGGTAAAAATGATATAATTGATACACCAGCCGCTAAAGGCTTTATTGTAAATAGCCTAGATTCTGAGCTTTTAGGACATTTTGGCGATAAAGATATGATTATTTTGCAATAGTTAGAATCTAGATTCTAAGAAAAGATTCTATAAAAGCCACAATTTGGGCTTGCAAGCTCCAGCATTTCCTTATCACCGCGCGTATCGCCATACACATAAATGCACTCAAACGCACTCAAATCATATTTCTCCTTAATGCGCGCCACTTTTTGCGCCCCATAGCAGTTTGGCTTATCAAATCGCCCAGTAATCACGCCATCCTTAATCTCCATACTTGTCGCCATCAAATCTATGCCCCATTTATCGCACAGCGGACGCAAATACTGCTCAAAACTAGCCGAGACAATCGCGACCTTATGCCCTTCGCTTTTGTGCCAAAAAAGCTTAGATTTTGCTGAATCTTTACAATAAGATTCTAAGAACTCCACAAATTCATCGCATTTTTTGCTAATATCAGCCCAGCTTTTCCCACCCAAACACGATTTCAAAATCTTTTGCTTTGTAGTTGCATTATCTATAATATTTAGCTTATAAAGTATCAAAATATGTAAGTTTTGTAGAATCTTAATATAGAATCTAGCACCCAAAACAAACTTCAAAAACTTCGCAAACGAATCGCCATAAGTAATCGTCCCATCAAAATCAAAAAACGCAATTTTCAAATCTTTAACCTTTACAAAATAGATTCTATATTTTATTGAAAGATTCTATAGAATCTACGCGCGTTTAAGGGCGATGGCTTCTTTTATCAAGTCATCTGAAGTTGTAAAGGCTTTTGCATTCATTGAATAGCCCCTTTGCATTAGAATTAGGCTTGTTAGGGCATCGGCTACATCCACATTGCTAGTTTCAATTTTGCCCTGTATGATTTGCCCTTGCTTAAGGTTAGAATCTTCGCCCCACACAAGCTTTGGCTTACCACTTTGCTGCACTACTTGCCCATTTGCAGTCGTAGGATTTAATGCAAACAAATTACCGCCAACCTTTCTTAAGCCTTGGTCATTTGCAAACATCGCTAAGCCCACTCGCCCTATAGCCTCAGTTTGCCCATTTGTGAAAGCGATAGAAATCACGCCATTATCATTTATACGAATGCGCGACATCTCACCGCGATTTTTCCCATCTTGCTCGGTATTATTTAGCCCAGATTCCGAATAGACATGATTTGTGCTTCTATCCAAAGTCAGCTCCACATTTTTCTTGCCAAGGAATGGAATCTCCATCTTATTCACACTCGCCTTGCCTGTTTCATCAAATGAGATTCTACCCTGCTTTATCTCGCTACTAACTAGCATTCGTTTGCCCGAAAACTCGTGGATATAGCTTTTCACATTCCATGTTTCAGGTCGCTTTGTCGCACTCTCATTATCACCACTATTGATTAAAAAATACTCCGTTCGCAAAGCGTATTTCTTACCACTTGGGTCAAAGATTTCAGTTGCATTAGCAAAACTTGGCACACGCAAATTGCTCCCTGCAATATAGTCATTTTTCGCCATAGGGTCTAGCTCACCGGTCAAACTAAGTCTATCAAAAAAGCTACCGCTAACCTTAACTTTCACCGAAGTATTCGTATTATTTGTCAAAACTAACACGCCGCGTGGGTCAATTACACCATTTGGATTACGCGCTAGTTCCAAGTCCAAGCCTGTATCGCGTTTTACCAAATATTGTAGCTGCCCAACGGTTCTAAATTTCCCTTGAGAGCTTGTCCCATCGCCATACTCATAATGCACCATCGTTACCGTGCCATCTGGCATCGTTACTTCTATATCTGCTTTATCAAAGTTATTAGGGCGAATCATATCGCCATCGCGATTAGCTAGTGCGTTAAAATCGTGATTATAAAAGCTCATCTCATCAAACACGCCATTATTTGTATAAGCCTCAACGACGTTTTTCAATTCACCTGTGCGATTTAGATTCACACTTAAATCAACTTTTGTAGTCTCCACAGGCTGATAGCTAATCTGTGGCGGGATAGAAATAGGCTTCATAACGCCCTTTGCTAGCTCTTTATAATCTTTCTCAGGGTCTTGAGATGCCTTAAAATTATTACCATCAATCTTGCCAAGATTCACACCATAAAGATAATAGCCTTCCGAATTTACCAAATATCCATCAGAATCAATGGTAAAATCGCCATTTCTAGTAAAATAATTAGAATCACTTATCTTAAAATCATCTTCACTAATCTCAAACTGCCCCTCTTTATTTTTCCCCACGACAAACCAGCCTTTACCTGTGAAGGCCACCGCCGTATCACTATCTGCCGAGCGAAGATTCCCCATTTTTGTGATAATGTTGTTAGATGAACCAGTAACACCATAGCTAAAGTCATTATTTGTAACCGTTGCCGCATTCATAGAATCCATACTACGAGAAAATAGCGTCTTAAACTCAGGGCTATTTGCCTTGTAGCCGTTTGTATTTACGTTTGCGATATTGTTTGATATAGAATCTAGCCCAAATTGATGGGTTTTAATCCCACTTACCGCGTTTAACATCGTGTCATTCATTGATTGCCTCCTGCAATTTATCGCACTTTGTTTGTCTTACACTTTTAAATTTGAAGGATAAGGCTTTCGCAATTCCCTTTATTTCGTGCATTCCGTGCATTAATTAAGTAGGATAGTAGCAAAAGTCGTGCCAAAATTTGGGTTTTTGATTAAAACATAGTATGTTTAAAACATAACCTTTAAGTATCGTCTTAGGTATTATGGTTATAATTTTTTACTTAATAACTCTCATTTTGACTAGGAAATTTCTCATTTTTCACATCGCTAACATAGCTACGCAGCGCACTTTGCAGGGCTTCCTTACCATTAAAATATCGCCTCACAAATTTCGGCTGAAACTTATCAAAAAAGCCAAAGGCATCGCTCCACACCAAAATCTGCCCATCGCAACCCACACCCGCGCCAATGCCAATGGTTGGCACACTCACACTTTGCGTGATTTGGCTTGCCACATCGGCGACTACGCCTTCAATCAAAAGTCCAAAAACGCCCGCTTGCTCCATTTTTTTGGCGCATTCAATTAGCTCACGCGCCTCATTTTCAGCGCGTCCCTTAACCTTAAAACCCCCATCAAATCGCATAAACTGCGGCTTTAGACCGATGTGAGCCATGAGTGCGATACCCTCAGCACATAACGCACGAACGATTTCTAGTTTATCCACGCCCACCTCGACTTTTAGCGCGTCAATCTCGCATTTTTTATAGAATCTAAGGGCGTTTTTAAGCGCATTTTTACGCGTATCATAGCTGCCAAAGGGCATATCAGCAATAAGGAATGATTTTTGCGTAGCAGAGGAAACCGCACGAGCGTGATAAATCATCTCATCCACACTCGCACCCAAAGTGCTATTTTGCCCGCCAAAGCTCATTTTTAAGCTATCGCCGACCAAAATCACATCGACTTCCCCATCAAAAATATTCGCCATAAGTGCGTCATACGCGGTAATCGCAGCGATTTTCTCCTTGCCCTTTTTATTTTTCAGTGCATTTAGTGTTAGCTTTTTATCTAGCATTTTTTATCCTTTTTTAGATTCTATAAAAAGTTATTAATTTTAGCATATTTTGGCTTTTAGAATCTAAAATATAAATTTATGTAATATTTTTTAACAAAAATTCTAAATTTTTCATATTTTTAAGTTTATTTTAATCAAATATTCGTTATATTTAAGGTTTATTATTATTTTCACATCAAGGAAGTGCCATGAGCAAAAAGCAAATCGTGATTAGACCAGAAGAGTCAATGGACCCAAAGGAAGTCTATAGCAAGAAAAAGGTGATAAATGGGCGGCATTTGTTAAAGACTGAGTTTTATGAAAAAGAGCTAAGAAAGCTTGAAATCGAGCTAGTGAAACTGCAAAATTGGGTCAAAAAGACAAATCAAAAGATTGTGATTATCATGGAGGGACGTGATGGCGCAGGTAAGGGCGGCACGATTAAGGCGCTTACTTCGCATTTGAATCCTCGTGGATGTCGCATCGTCGCGCTTAATAAGCCTACAGAGCAGGAGAAAACTGACTGGTATTTCAAGCGATATATTAGCAATTTGCCTAGTGGTGGCGAAATCGTGTTCTTTGATAGGAGCTGGTATAATCGCGCTGGAGTCGAGCGTGTGATGGGCTTTTGCACGACTGAGGAGTATAAGGAGTTTATTTATCAAGTGGGCAACCTAGAGCAAATGCTAGTGGCAAGTGGCACGATGATTTTTAAATATTTCTTAAATGTTAGCCAAGAGGAGCAAAAAAGGCGTATTGAGCGGCGAAAAAGCGACCCTTTGCGTATGTGGAAGCTTAGCCCTATTGATGCGAAGTCTCTTAGCCTTTGGAATGACTACACAGAGGCGTTTGAGAAGATGTTTTCGCGCACACATATGCCGTATAGTCCGTGGATGATTGTAGATTCTAATGATAAGAAACGAGCGCGGCTAAATGTCGCACGTGACTTGCTTAGCAAGGTCGATTATGAGGATAAAGACCAAAATTCTGTGTGCCTTTTAGCCGACCCAAATATCGTGCATTTGTATTCGCAGCAGACTAGCTTTGTAAAGAAAAATAAGGATTTTAAAATCTTTAAAGAGGAAAAGGGCTCTAAGGGAGATTCTAAAGATTCTAAAGAGGGGAAAGATTCAAAAAAGGATTAGTTGTTTAGAATCTTTATGAAAGAATAGAATTATGTTGCATAAAAAATCATTTATAAAACACAAACTAAAATATATAGAATCTAAAATTAGAAAAATTAGAAGTTTTATAATAAAAGATTCTATATATAGACATATTAAGTTAGAAGTTATAGAATCTTATTATGCAATTAAGTGTGTATTATTTTATCCTTATAGTTTTTTTAAATTAAAAAAGTTCTTTAAAAACCAAGAGAATTTTCATATTTATTTAAATATTAGCAATAAAAGTAAGTTTAAGATTCTAAAAATGCAAAAAATAAATACTTATTTTAACTCAAATGAGTTTAAGAATTTGGCGCGACAAAGTGCGTATCCACCATTACTAAATCCAAAAAATATAGATTATTCTAAAATAGATTCTAATTTTGCTTGGGAAGCAAATTTACCACTACCAAAAACATATAAATTTATATATGTTTCACCACATGGTGTAGGGGCTATGGCTTTTATTAAGTTTGCAAATGAAATGTTTGCAAGCTACACATTAGATAATAAACCTAATACAAATAACGGGGGGGGGGGGGTAACCTACATAATAATATAATAACTCCGATAGCTCCATCTTGGGCGATTTTGGATGGTAAAATGCGATATACATCTCAATATGATTCGTTATTAAAATATGATTGTTTAGGCTTAAATATTGCAGAGATAGGATTTCCTAAATGTGAAAAATATATTTCGCTTCTTGGCGTGGATAATATTGTTATTTATAGTGTAAGAGAGCCTATATCTTTTCTTAAACATGCTGCTGGGCGAGATTGGAGTAAAAGTAGTAAAAATTTTGATAAAAGCCCTTTTAATCTAACAACTGATTGGAGAAAATATATTCAATTTTTAACGCCAACAAAGACTGACATAAAGTTTGATTTTTCACATTTGCAAAATTATGGATTTTTGTCTAATTATGTGTTAAGTAGATTAAAATACAAGAAAATAATTTATATTGATATGAGTGAAATAATGCCAGATAGGGCATTTAGCACGATGCAAAAACTTGCAAAGGAAATTAATTTAAAAACCCCAAAAAATAGTGATATATTTAAAATGAAAGAATTTCGCGGATATATTAGATACTTAGTTCCACTTAGATTCTATGCTAGTAAAAGTGATTTAAAAAATAAATTTAGCCTTAAAAATCCACATAATAAAAAAAAATAAAAAAATTGCTACAGACAGCATTATCCTTACATTCGATAGAATTATTAAGAGTGAGAAAATAAATATTATGACTGAGATTACAAATAGTGATATTTGCAATGATTTAGGGCTTTATATCAATAAAAATGATTTAGAATCTTTGCGAAAAGATAAGGAATTTTTTAATACTATCAAAGATTTTTTAGGCGAATTTATAGAATCTATTAAGAAAACAATCGATAAAACAGAAAAAGAAATGCTAAGCGAAAAAGAACTTTTAAACTTTTTTGCAAATAACAAAGAAATTGCATTAAAAATAAAATCATATTTAGACATAGACTTAGCACATATAAAAACACATAGACCAGATATTGTAGAATCTTGGGAGTATTATAAGGAGTTTGAAAGGATATGTGAAAGGTTTTAAAGTATTAGATTTCAAACATTTCCCTTAATAGTGAGATGTATTGTGGTTGGGTATCTTGCAGGACTTTAAAAGATTCTAGGATGTATAAAAATTCATCTTTTGAAATGCCATATAGTTTTGCTACTAAATGGTCTGTTTTGGCACGCAAGATGTCATATTGCTTTTTTGTTTTTGGTAAGTCAGAATCTTTAATGTTAAATTCAGTTTTTAACTCGCTAAAGTCCCCTGCCTTGTCGTTATATAGTTGCAAAAGCAGGGCATTTATTGCGATTTGCTTATAGTCTGTATTAGATTCTATAAGAGTATCACTTTTTTGTGGGAAAGGGATTCTAACTAGATATGTTTTATTTACGCTAATTTGCACTACGCGTCTTAGTAAAAAATCAAATGTAATGCTATTAAACACACCTAAAGCAAATAAGATTCTAATATGTGGAATCTCTTTAGTGATAATATCTTTATATCTTGTAGTATAGACTTTTGGGATGCTTACATATAGTGTATTACCACAGCCTACATTTTTTGGTATTAGACTAAATATGCTTGTGC
Source organism: Helicobacter saguini (assembly GCF_000762875.2). GTDB lineage: Bacteria > Campylobacterota > Campylobacteria > Campylobacterales > Helicobacteraceae > Helicobacter_A > Helicobacter_A saguini. Next base: position 70,187 of record NZ_JRMP02000006.1, on the reverse strand, counting down.
GTTCATTAGTATCACTTGCTATACCCCTAAAGGCTAGTCTAAAGTATTCTCTATCATATTTTATTATAGAATCTTCTAGCTGCTCTATTGATTTAAAGCTTGATTTTTTAAGCATAAAATCTAGGATTTTGTTATATTCCTTAATGTGTATGTTTAAATCTTGTTTTAGTCTGTATACTTCCTTACTTCTCATTCTTGCATCAAAGTCTTTTTTATTTAGAAAATATAAATGCAGCTTCCTTGCTTCTATAAACGGGTCTTTAAAACGTGCGTTATATTGATGTATTAGCTTCCCTTGATAAAGTGGCAATAAATCTTTGCTAAAAGATTCTATAAATAAATCTTTATCACTTGTCATGTGCAATTCATTTCTAAAATCAAGCCATTTAGAATCTAATCCGCTAAATCGTTTATAAAGTCGCTTTAAAATCACTAAGTCTTTTTTACCACTTAGCTCCATTAATGCTAGATGATTTGGGCTTAATAATCTTATCGTGTCTAAGTCTATATAAATTAGCCTTCTTGCATATACTCGCAATTCTTTTTTAGTCATATATTCAGTTTTGCTAACTCGCTCTTCCCAAAATGTATTTTTTAGCACATTTGGATTTACTTCTCTTTTTGGCTTATGCTTTTTTTGCACTCTTTTACCATCTAGTATATCTTTTGCCCTGTGTGAATCTGTGGCATCATCTACATCTACTTGGTAAAATAGCGTTTTTATTCTATGATAGCTTGGAGCTTTAGCGTTTTTTATTTGCATTAAGGCAAATTTATATCTAGAATCTACTCTCCTAAAAGTAATATTACGATTTTCAAAGCAGTAAAAATACTCTAGCGTTTTATTTTCTAGTATGTATTTTCTTAGATTTACACTACTTTCTTCTAGCATTAGAGCACTAGGTAGGACATAGTTTAATGTGGCATTAGAATCTAAAAGACTTAAATTTCTCTCCACAAAAAAGCGAAAAAGGTTAGAATCTCCTATACCTTCATTTAGCGGATAGCGGCTTTTATAGTATTCATTATTAGATTCTATTAATGCTTTATTTTCATCATATTGCCTTTTTATATAGTTTTTATCTAGCGAATTTATTTTATATTCTTCTTTTTTTGCATTACTTAGCTTTCTGTAATTACTTTTAAATTGTGGGAAAAAGTCATTATCACTAAATTTCACTTTATCCCAAGGAGGATTACTAACAATAATATCAAATCCTACAAATTTTATATCTTTAAAATCTTGTATTCTATCTTTTGAACGCGGTATATTTAAAATCTCTGGAAACTCTATTGCATAATTAAAAAATTTATATTTTTTTGCATAAGATTCTATAATTTTTACTAACTCATTTTTTTGGTATCCATCTTCTTCAGTTAAGACCATTTCAAATAATTCAAAAAAGTTTGTGTTAGAATCTAGATTAAAGCTTGTTTCTAAAATATGCTTATTTTCAACATTATCAAATATTTCTTTTTCTTGATTATTATAAAAATATTTTAAGGTAAAGTAGTTGAAATATAAATTTAGTTTATTTAAAATAGGCGTTATTTCTTTAGTATATATCCTTTTAGATTCCATAACTTGCTCTCTTGTTGTATCTGTTATAGAATCTAGTTTTATAAAACGTGCTTGCAATTTTCTAATTAAAGGTGTAAATATTTTTATAAATTTATTTATACCGCTTTGGCTTTCTTGATTTAGATTATAAAAATCTTGTATTTCTTGTAAATTAGTGCCAATTAAGGCATTCCCACATTTTATATGATGCTCTATAAAGCTAAGTGGTGTGCCAAATATAAAGCTATTAATCCAAAGGCTAAGCTTACTTAGCTCAATAGCAAATGGGCTTAAATCTACCCCATAAATCACACGTTTTAGTAATAATCGCTTTAATATATCGCTTTCATCTACTACATAATCTTTTATTTCAAAATCTTTTATTATTTCTTGTATAGCATCTCGCTCTTTATTATAGTATTGATGTAAATTAGAAAAATACTCAAAGTTTTCAAGGACAATTTGTGTTATTTGATTTAAAGCTTCTATTAAAAAATGTCCGCTACCACAGGCATTATCTAAAATCTTAAAATGTGCTATATTTTCATTGCTTAGATTATTTTGCAAGCCTATTTCTACTAGGAATCTAGTAATAGATTCTGGTGTGTAAAAACTTGCCGTGTTTTTGCGTGTATTACTTGTATTCATTAAAAAAAGCTGCCCTTTTTTATAATCTTGCACTTTATGGACAATATTATCTTTTTGTAAATCTTTATATTCATAAATATCTGCGTATTCCTCATTTATTTCCTCATCGCTTTTTTTATATTTTGGCTCATAAGAAATATAAACCATATCATTTTCAGCGATATTAAAAAAATATGCTAAAAGTCCCTCATAAATCGTGCCTAAATGTGTAATACTAAGTGTGCGATAATCTCTATAAAATATAGATTTTCCATCATTAAAATTAAGCAGTTTAAATAAAATGTTGTATAAGGTTTTATTATCAAACATTTTTGATGTTTTTAAAAGCGGGGCATTTTCATTATTAAATAATCCACCATTAAAAGCTGGCATATAAATATTTCCATTTCCCTCATTATAGATTCTAAAAATATCATTTAGTCTATTAAAAGCGGTAAATCTATCATCTTCATGCTTATTAGATTCTATAAAATCAAGAATATATCTCTGCAGTGTCATATAATCATGGAAATATCTATGCCCTTTTAGAATCTTATTAAATCTATCCTCAAAAAACATTATAAAAAGTAAGCGAAAAGTAAAATAAAGTGAATTATTATAAGCTTCTTGTAACCCTTGCTCTTTATTTCTTTCATATATGCAAGAGCCTATTTTTTCAAATATAGATTCATTTCCATTTGTGCCATAAATTACAGCTTGCAAGTCTTGCTCTATCATAGTTTTAGCTTCTTCATTTTTTCTTAAAGAAGTTTTCATTTTAGATTCTATAATCACTTCATCTTTTTGCATAACTTCACGCGGGACAAAATTTTTAGCGTGAAAAACATAGTAAAAATACTCAAATGCTTCAAGTTGCAAGTTAGAATCTTCGCAAAATAAAATAGATTCTAAATCTACTTCATAAAAGACTTTATTACTGCTAATTTTATTTAAATCATAGAATCTCCACACATGTCCATTACTAGAAAATCCATAAAACACACGCAAATTATTTAGATAACTAACTAATTGAAAATGCGGATTATTTAGAATCTTTTTATTATCCACAGCTACATTATATGCCTTAGTTTCTAAAATAACAGATATTCCTGTGTTTTTAGCATATCTATCATCACGTGGTATTTTTTCGTATTCTTTTTTAGAATCTAAGTTGCAAAATAATAAAAAATCAGGCTTTTCAATCCTACCTTGAATAATCTTTTCTTCTTGCCTTATATACTCCCAACCCAAAATATCTAGCACTTTTGTTATAAAGTCATCTTCGAATTGATGCTCATTTTGATTTATAAATTTATCTTTATCATAAATTGCTTTAATTTTTTCTAAAGATTCTATAACTTCTTGCTTATTTTTATCAAACTCATAAGTTTGCGGGAAATCCACCAAAAGCGTATAACTTGTAAACATATTATTATCAAGAAACTGCAATTTTGTCATATCTACGAGCTGCATTTTAAGTCCTTAGAATCTATTTATTGCGCTTGGTATGGATGCGTGTTTGGTATTTGATAGTTTTTGTCATCTTGTGGAGTATTTTGCGGAATGTTGTAAGGTTTAGATTCTATGTGTTCCATATTATAATCTTGTGTTTCATCATAATCATTCATCATTTTTTCCATATTAAAGCCGTTATTTTCCATACTCTCCTTAATGGCTTCCGCTGGGCTTTTCACATAGGACATACTATCAATTATAATGATTTCATTGCCCTTTTTCTCAAAGGTTATCGTGCCTATCACATCGCCCTTATCACTCATGCTAATCTCCAAAAACTCGCTACTTTTCCACTCATACTTGATTTCCACTTCATCGCCTTGCTCGTTGCGCGTCTTATATTGCGTATTTTGCGTGGGCAGTTCCAAACGCAGATAATCCATCGAGTTAGACAGCTCAAGCCGCAGCTTATACGCCTCTTCAAAGGTCTTATCCGTCATAATGTATTTAATATACACATTATTAATGTAGCGACACAAATAAATGCAGTTATTCATCCTGCAAGTATCAAAAATCTGGCAAATCTCATGTCCGCTCAAATTGTCCTTATCCTTGCTAGTATCAATGCTAGGTTGCGTTCTAGGACCGACAATCTCGCGATTTTCATCGCCTGGCGGACGCTGCGATTCAAAGTGAAAATCAATCGCTTTTAGCGCACTTATGCTAAAAAACAATAAAAATATCGCCAAAAATCTACTCAAAATATTTCCTTAAAACTTATGCAAAATCTTAGTATATCGAATCTTTTAGAATCACATATTTACTAAAACTAAAAATCTTAACATAGAATCTACTTTTTATCATACAAAAAAGGCAAAGAATGTCTCCTAAATTTTCTATAATTTCGCCTGTTTATAACCATGAAAAATATGTGGGATTTATGATAGATTCTGTATTAAGTCAAGATTTTAAGGACTTTGAGCTAATTATTGTAGATGATTTTTCTAGTGATAATAGTTTGGGTGAAATTAGCAAGTATAAAGATTCTAGAATAAAGCTTTTTAAACACGAATATAATATGGGGATAAATGCGGGGCTAAATACTGCCTTTAAAAACTCGAGTGGAGAATATCTTATCTTTTTGGGTGGTGATGATATACTTGAGACTAATATTTTAAGTAGGATTAAAGAAATTATAGAATCTAAAAATGATATTGTAGCACTTGAGTGTGAGTTGCATATTATTGATGAAAATAATCAAATATATAGGGAATGGCATTTTGACTATCATAATAGACTTGATATTTTGCGTAGAATGTTTTTTGTGGCTGCGTGTCTTACATCCACAGGACTTACGATTAAAAGGGAATATTTTGCAAAAATGTATCCACTACCTTTAGGAATCTGCAATCATCAAGATACTTTTATGCAAATAAAGCTATTTTTATATGGCGAAGTAGATTTAATCAAAGAAAAATTTGTGCGTTATAGACAAACAAGAGAGCATAAAAGTATATCAAATATCCGCGTCCCAGCAACTATAAATCGTGAAAATTATGAAGTAGATTCTATAATGCAAGTATATTTAGACTATTTTTTAGAATCTAAAGACTTAGAATTATTAGAAAAAATGTTTGATAAAGAAATACAGAGCACGGGTATAAAACCCTACATTGATACGATTGAGTTTTTCTTAGGGCGTATGGCGTTAGAATCTAGCGAATCTTGCAGGGAGTTTTGGGGCTATCATACAATTATGAATGTTTATAATGACTTGAAAAAGCAAGAAATTATAAGGGAAAAATATAACTTTACCTTTAAAGATTTAGTCGCACTAAGTAATCTATATAAAGATTCTAAATTTGATACTATCAAACGCAAATATTTAGGCTATCGCAAAAGATTTAATATGATGATTATTGTAAGTGTAGTTTTACTAGCAATAGTCATTGTGCTACTTTTTACAAGGAATTAAAATGTCATTTTTAAATGATAAAAAAGGCGTGATAATCTATGTCGATGGTGGTATATGCTCACAAATCCACATGTGTGCCATCGGCTTAAAATTTGCAAAAATGGGCTATCACGTAAAATATGATTTAAGCTTTTATGAAAGTAAAGAACTAGAATCTAATATTGCAAACGGGGGGGGGGGGGGGAATCATAATTTAGATTCTATAAATTCTAATATTTCTAATAATGTTAATAATAAATTACAGAATCTAGATTCTAAAGATTCTAAAGAAAATATAGAATCTAATCACGCAAAACAAATCCTAGATTCTATAAAACACCTCCAAAATGGCAAAGATATGTTTGGTAACTTTGCTAGAAACTATGATATGCCCTTAGCCTTCCCACATATAAAGCTAGAAATTGCATCAAAAGAAGAGATAAAATATTATCAAAAGCACTTTGGCAGAATCTATCCAAAGCCCTTTAATCCCTTTAACTACAACCCACCAGCATATTTTGGAATGTATTATAGCTACCCAGCCTACCTTGAGTTTCAAGACTTTTTAAAGCAAAATTTTAACCCCATAGATAAAGATTCTATAAAACCCTTAGTAAATGAGATTTTAGAATCTAATTCGTGTGCTATCCACATAAGACGAGGCGATGTTAGTGGCTATACACTTTATGGCTACCCACCAAATAAAGACTACTTTTTAAACGCAATAAATCTTATCAATAAACTAGATTCTAATGTTAAATTTTATTTTTTTAGCGATGAAGTAGAATGGATAAAAAATCATATTATCCCACATTTAAACCACATAAATTACACAATTTGTGAGCAAAATGGCAGTGATAAAGGCTATCTTGATTTATACGCGATAAGCCGCGCTAAACACATAATCGCATCTCATGGCTCACTTGGAATCTATGGGAAATTTTTAAGCATTCGCAAGGATAAACCAAACTATTTTGTCCTATCAAAATTTAGCGAAATCTACTTTAAACTCTACAAAGAAGACTGCATTTTACTAGGTAACAACTCATTTTACACGCTGCCGCCAAAAGATTGCAAAGATTCTAATAAAAAGATTAGAAAATTACGTTTTATCAACAAATTGCGACTACAATTATACGAATATTTGCAAGAAAAACTAAGGAAAAAAGGCGTTATATGAGCGTTGGAAAAGATTCTAAAAGCACGTTAAAAGAGAATTTGCAAGAGATTATGCAAGAAAATAAGATGATTTATAAATCTGTTGAAAATATAGATTCTAAAAAATCTATGGAATTAAGGGAGAATTTGCAAGAAGCCTTGAAAGAAGGCAAAATAAGTTATGAAGAGTTTGAAAATAATATGGAATCTATAAACCAAAAATCTAGCTCAAACACTAATGATGTAGAATCTAAAAAGTTTGAGACAAAAGATTCTATAGAATCTAAAAGTCACATAGAATCTAAATTGCAAAAAGATTCTAAAGATTCTATAGAATCTAAACCACAAAAAGATTCTAAAAACCCCACAAAAAAAGATTCCAACAAACAAAATAAAAAAATAAAATTCCTTGATTTACATAAGATTAACGAACGCGATAGAAAGCAAATCAATAAAAAAATTAAAAAAGTGCTAGATAGTGGCTGGTATCTTTTGGGGCAAAAAGTTAGGAAATTTGAAACTAATTTCGCAAAATATTGCGGCGTAAAACACATTATCGGTTGCGCTAATGGGCTTGATGCTTTAAGCCTTATCATAAAAGCGTATGAATTTAGCCCAAGCGATGAAATAATCGTGCCTGCAAACACCTACATAGCAAGCATTTTAGCCATCACGCAAAATAATGTAAAAGCCATTTTAGTCGAGCCAAACATTGAATCCTACAACATAAACGCCGAGCTTATAGAATCTAAAATCACGCCCAACACAAAGGCGATTTTGGCGGTGCATTTATATGGGCAAATCGCCGATATGGAAGCCATTTTGGCAATCGCAAAAAAGCACAATCTAAAAGTAATCGAAGATGCCGCGCAAGCACACGGGGCAGTCTATACATTTAGCGATGGTAGCAGCAAAAGGGCTGGGGCAATAGGCGATGCGGCGGGCTTTTCATTCTATCCGGGCAAGAATTTGGGTGCGCTAGGCGATGCGGGTGCGGTGGCGACTAATGATAGCACTTTGGCGGAGAAAATCCGCGCTATAGCCAATTATGGCTCGCACAAAAAGTATCATAATCTCTACAAGGGCGTAAATTCGCGTTTAGATGAAATACAAGCCGCTGTGTTAGATGTGAAACTTAAAAGATTAGATGTTGATAATTTTAAACGTGCTAAAATCGCAGCTTTTTATCTAAAAAATATCAAAAATCCTAATATTATTTTACCGAAAGTTACAGGGAGTGTCATTGCGAGTGAGCCTTTAAAGGCAAAGCGTGGCAATCCACATATAGAATCTTTGAAAGATTCTATAGAATCTAAAGTTACAGAATCTAGAACTATTATAAAAAAAGATTCCATAGAATCTAATATTTTAGAATCTAAATCACATGTGTGGCATGTCTTTGTAATTAGAGCTAAAAATCGCGATAAATTGCAAGAATATTTGAGAGAAAATAATATCGAAACAATCATCCATTATCCCATCCCACCGCATAAGCAAGAGTGTTATAAAGAGTGGAACGCCTTATCTTTTCCATTGACAGAGCAAATCCACAATGAGATTCTATCAATCCCTATTAGCCCTGTTTTGAAACTCAAAGAAGCCAAAAAAATAGTAAAAGCCCTAAACGCCTTTCAAGGCTAAGTTCTAAAAATAGGAATAAAAAGTGATAAAAAGTAATATCCAAAGTGTGATTTATGAATTTTTTGTGTTAAATAAAGAGTATTTTGAGTGTGAATTTTCTATCTTAGATTCCCTTAATTTATTTGGTGTTAATTTAGATTCTAAAGATTCTAATATTTCTAATTTTTCGCCATCAAAAGTTACAAGTTTAGAATCTAATAATTTAAATACTAATAAAGTTATAGAATCTAAAAGTATTTTTTCTTTGCCAAAAAAAGATTCTAAGGATTTTAAACCAAAAATTATAATTTGCTCTAGTGAAGAAATTGAGTTAGCATACAACGCACTTAGCTTTATTCTAGATTCTAAAAAAGTTATAGAATCTGTAACTAATAATGATAAAAATTCTACACAAACGCCCAAAAACCTAACGCCCACCCACCGCCCTACTTTTGACAAAAATAAAAAACAAAAAGTCCTTAAATTGCCCGATATTCGCCTTTCTCCTTTTAGCAATACCCAGACTTTTTATGAAGAGTTTAAAGAGCTTTTTGCGACTTTAACGCAGTGGTATGAAAGAGATGAAAGCCAGATTCTAATTACTACGCCGCACACTATTAGTAATTTTTTGCCACCAAAAGAGCTACTTAGCACTTTTACACTACATCTAAATCAAAATATTACCCCAGATTCTATCGCGCAAAAACTTATGAATTATGGCTATGAAAGGGTTGAGATTGTTGAAATGCAGGGCGAGTTTTCCTTGCGTGGCGACATTCTTGATATTTTTATCCCAAGTGAAAGCCCAACTTTTGAAAGCCAAAATACACAAGAAAGTGAGCAAAACCCCGTGCGTATAAGCTTTTTTGACACTGAGATTGAGAGCATTCGCTATTTTGATTTGCAAACGCAGTTAAGTCAAAAAGAAGAGCTAAAAAGCATAAAAATTTCCCCTGCGTTGTTTAGCCTAGATTCTAAAAATAGCGAATTTATAGAATCTAAGCTAGATGAAATGGTGCAAAATGAGCAGATTCTAAAGCCAGAAGCTAGTATTGCTAACTTTGCCTTTTGGTTTTTAGAAAGCCTTAATGGCGTAAATTTTTTAGCAAAATATCCGCATATTTTTACGCCTTTGGCACTGAAAGAATATAAAGAAAATTTAGAGTTTATTAACCAGAATCTAATACCACAAAATAGCCAAAAAGTTAGCATTTTTAATACTAATGTAGAATCTAAAGATATGGATTTAATAACTTTTAATCATTTAAGTAACACTTTTAGCTTAAATGAAAATAAGCAAATTTATTTGCTAAGTCCAAGTGTAACTCTTTTTAAATCTAGCTTAGAAGCACTAAATTTTGAGCCTAAAGCCATAACTAATATAGAATCTAGATTCCAAGATTCCAAACTTTTTAGCTATAAAATTACAGAATCTAATACATATAAAAATCTAAACTTATACCTTACGCCTTATTATTTTAACATTAATACAAAAGAGAAAATGTTTATAAGCCTTGAAAAGCCTTTGAAAACGCAAAAAAGGCGAGTGAAACTTGATATTGATAGCCTGAAAGTTGGCGAATTTATCTGCCATAGCGAGTATGGTATCGGTGTCTTTGAGTGCATAAAGCAGGTTGATATAATGGGCGCTACGCAGGACTTTCTTAGCATAATTTATGCGAATGATGACCGACTGCTGCTGCCTGTGGCTAACCTTAATTTGATTGAAAAATATAGCGCGTATGATACGGCTATTAAGCTTGATAGGCTTGGCAAGGGCAGTTTTGCTAAGTTAAAAGATTCTATAAAAGAAAAACTGCTGGCGATTGCAAATGAGATTGTGCGTGTGCAGGCACTGCGGGATTTAAGTAAGGGCGTGTATATCGAAATTGAAACGCCTAGCAAGTTATTAGCGTATAAAAACTTTGAATCTAGACGCGGATTTGAACTAACAAAAGACCAAGAAGCTGCGATAAATGCAGGTTTAAGCGACTTTAAAAGCGGTCGCGTAATGGATAGAATCTTAAATGGCGATGTGGGCTTTGGGAAAAGTGAAGTGGCGATGAGTTTAGCGTATGCTGCCGCACTAAATGGCTATGTAACTATCGTTTTAGTGCCTACAACGCTACTTTGCAACCAGCATTTTGATACTTTTAGTGAGCGTTTTGAAGGCTTAGAAATCCCTGACTCCTTAAGGGGTGGTAGGGCGGGAATAGATATAGAATCTAATCTAGATTCTACAAGCCAAACGCCCACCCACCACCCTATTAAAGAATCCACCCAAAATAAAAAAATAAAAGTCGCCAAAATAGACAGATTCACCACCGCAAAAGAAAAGCAAAACTTGCAAGATTCTATAAAAAAAGGCGAAACGCAAATCATTATCGGCACACACGCACTTTTCAACCTTGAAATTACTAATCTAGGCTTAATCGTAATTGATGAAGAGCACAAATTCGGCGTAAAACAAAAAGAAATTTTCAAAGAAAAAGGCTTAAATACGCACCTTTTATCAATGTCGGCAACGCCTATTCCACGCACTTTAAATATGGCTTACTCCAAAATTAAAAGCATTAGCGAAATCAAAACGCCGCCATTTTTTAAGCAAGATTCTAAAACTTTCGTCAAACTTAAAAGCGATACCTTGCTAAAGGAAATTATCACGCGAGAACTGCGACGTGGCGGACAAGTTTTTTATATTTTTAATAATATTGCTAAAATTAATACGATTAAAACGCACTTAGAATCCTTGCTACCGAACTTAAAAATTTTGGTTTTGCACTCAAAAATTCCGCCAAAAGATACCGAGCAAGGAATGATTGACTTTCTGCATAAAAAATATGATGTGCTTCTTTGCACGAGTATCGTGGAGAGCGGCATTCACCTGCCAAATGCAAATAGCATCATTATTGATAATGCGCATAATTTTGGCATTGCTGATTTGCACCAGCTGCGTGGGCGTGTCGGGCGTGGGAAAAATGTGGGCTATTGCTATCTTTTAGCGAGTGAAAATATCAATGAAGATTCTACAAAAAGGCTACTTAGTTTGGAGAAAAATTCATATCTTGGAAGTGGCGCGGCGCTTGCCTATCATGACTTAGAAATACGCGGTGGTGGGAATCTTTTGGGGTCCGCGCAAAGTGGGCATATAAAGCAGGTTGGCTTTGGGATGTATGTGCGGCTTTTGGAAGAGACCCTGCAGAGTTTAACGCAAAGTGGTGTAAGTGAAAATAAGGTGGATATAAAGCTTAGTGTGTCAGCGTTTTTGAATGATAATTTGATAAATAGTGAGCGGCTGCGGCTTGAGCTTTATCGCCGTTTATCACTTGCAAAAAGTGAAAGCGAAGTGCGTGAGATAGAGCGTGAAATAGAAGAGCGTTTCGGTCGCCTTGATACATATTCACTGCAGTTTTTAGAGATTATTATTATAAAGATTCTAGCGATGAGTGTCGGCGTGAAAGCCATAAGTAACGCGGGGGCAAACATCGCCATAACTATGAATGATAACTCCCGCAAATACCTTACCGCCGACACAAAGGACGAAGACGACATCCTTATCTGCGTTAAGAAATTTTTGAAAGGCGAAATCGGAAAAAGGTAAAGGTGAAATTTAGGCTCTATTGTGAAGTTATTTTTTATATAAAGCAATATATGCTAAGTTCTACGCAAATTATTTTATGATTTTATAATAATTTTTGAAAGTTTTAAAAAACTCTTTTAGCTTTTTAATATCTTTTATACCCTTGCTAGATTCTAAGGCGGAGCAAATGTCAATTAGCATAGGATTTAGACTTAGAATCTGCCCTAGATTTTGCGCGCTAATGCCGCCTGCAAGCCACAAGTTTTTTTTAAAAATCTCATTATTTTGTAGAAAAATTTTGATAGATTCTATATCAAGCGTTTCGCCACTGCCGCCGCTACTATCAAAAAGGATGAATCTATCTTGCAATTTTTGCGTTTTAAGGGTTTGAAATGGCGTATTTAGCGATGGATAAAAGGCGAAATTCGCGCTGTTTAAATTGATATTGTTGTAAAAAATTTCGCTAGATTCTATAGAATCTAGCACAAATTCTAAGGGCGTATCATGCAGCTGCAAGCAATCAAGCAACTTAGATTCTAAACATTTTAGCCCAAAATCAATGCAATCTTGCGTAACCACGCCGACACGAATAGGACGAAAAAAGTTAGGAATTTTAGAACTTTTTAGCTTAGAATCTAAGTTATTTTTGTTTAACTTAGAATCTAGCTCAAAATTATAATTTTTAGAACTTTGGATATTTTTTACTAAGTTAGTATTTTTAGAACTTTTAGATTCTATAGAATCTTGCAAAGTAGATTCTATAATCTCATTTGCCTTTTTTAAAAATTCAAAATCTATGTAACGCGGACTTTTTTTAGTTAAAATAAAACCTAACAAATCCGCACCTTGCTTTATAGATTCAGCCAAAAAATCTAAATTATTTATTCCACAAATTTTAATTAAAGGTTTTTGTATTTTAGATTCTATAAAATCTTGTGAATTTTGTAATTTAGATTCTATAAAGTTAGTATTTTTAGAATCTTCTGTAGATATTTCGCCTTTAGATTCAATAATATTATTTTTAGTTACAAATTTCCTAACTATTTTCTCTAAAAAGTTATTTTCACTTCCTTTTAAAAACGCATTTTTTAAATCATTTAAAACACTAGATTTACTCTTAGAATCTAAATTTTTAACAAGATAGCTACCGCACAAAATCCCGCTAAATCCGCTACTTGCCGCACTAAAACTATCAAAAGCACACTCAATCCCGCTTTCAAAAATCACAGGAAAACGCGTTGGCATCATAGCTTTCAGTCGCATCGTATCCATAGCATTAATCTTAAAAGTGCGCAAATTTCGACTATTTATGCCAAGCAGTGCCTTTTGCAAGTTTGAAATGCCTAAGGTGGCGATAAACTCGTATTCTTTAAGGTCGTGAATTTCAATTAGCGGCGTCATTTTATAGCTTAAAATCGCTTCAAAAATCGCTTTGAAAGTCTTAAAATCACGCAGGAAAATCGCCGCAATGAGTAGCACCATATCCGCGCCCATCTTGTAGCTAATCTCAATTTCTTTTGGGTCAAGGATAAAATCTTTTCGCAGCACACACGCGTGTGGCAGGGCATTTTTGACACTTTGCAAATCACTTAAACTTCCCTTAAAATAATCCTCTTCACACAGCACAGAAATCGCACTCGCGCCTTGCTTCACATAAGTTTTGGCAAGATTTATAGGGTCTAAAATTTCACTAATATTTCCAGCGGTAGGACTTGCTCGTTTAATTTCGGCTATTATAAAGGGTTGTTTTTTATTTTTTATGCAATCTGTTTTAGATTCTATGTTTTCATTGAAATTCACGGGATAATTCGCACTTTTATTTTCAAAGGGTGGGAATGGGTGGGACTTTAAAATCAAGGGCGAATTATCCTGTGAATTTTCTATTTTAGATTCTATAAAATTATTACAATTTTTAGAACTTTTTATAGATTTTATTATGGAATCTTTTGAATTAGATTCTATAAATTCTTTAGAATCTTTCAACGTAGATTCTATGAATTTGCAATTAGAATCTTGAGTAAATTCTTGCAATATAAATGGCGTAATTAAGGGCGTTTCTCGGCTCTCTGGAATCTTATAGCCAAGATTAAACCCTTTGCTTTCAAGTCGCTGCATTTTCTTAACACATATTTTTTCTAAAATCTCAATATCACTAAATTTTTTCATTATATAACCTAAAATTCTAAATTTTATAACTTTTTAATATTTTTAAAATAAATTAAAAGTTCTAATTTTCCTAACTTTTATCCAAACAAATCACTATGCGAACCAACTGCTACGCAAAGTAAAATCAACACATCATCTTTTTTTTGATAAATTAATAGCAAATCTGGGCGCACATGGCACTCGCGGCACTGCTGATACTCGCCACTTAGCTTATGGTCTTTGTATTTTTCATCCAAAATCTCGCCATTTGCGAGCTTATTAAGAACTGCAAGAACCTCATATTTCTTATCCACGCTTAACTTTTTCATTTGTTTTTTGAATTTCGCGGCACGTTCAATCGTATAATTCATTGCAACATATCCTTTTTAAACTCCTCAAAGCTCGAATATCGCACAACTTCCCCCCTTTCTATCTCCTCCAAAGCCTGCTGCACCGCATTCTTTTTTTTCTTTTTGCTTACCTTCAGCTTAGAATCCGTGCTTTTTGCCAACGCCTTATACACATTCAAAAATTTCTCATTCACATTTTCAATAGTTAGTGTCATAAAATCTCCTTAAAACAGCATTTAGATTCCATAATTTTAGCCAAATTTTAGAATCTTTTTGGCGGTTTTATGCCCTTTAGTCGCCCAAATCGATAAAATCGCAAAAGTGCTATTTTTTCTTTATTTTCAATTTTGTAATATATTTTTTCTATATATTTTTTGGCAAAAAGTTGCGATATTCCTAACTCTTTACAACGCCTAGTTAGCATATAATATGGAATCTTTATGCCCTTAAATTTTTTCCCACTTCCTATTTTTACACTAAATTGCTTAATCAAATTTTTATAAAATCTAGCATTTTTTTTAAAACACAAACGCCCAAAAACAAAGGGCAGCCGCGTCTTTTGATACCATAAATTCGCCATATCATAAAAGGCAACATTTTTAGAATCTTTATAGAATCTAGATTCTATATTTCCTAACTTTATAGAATCTAAATTAGTATTTTTGATACTTTTATAGAATCTAGATTCTATAATTTCTTTAGAATCAAAATTTTTAGATTCTATATTTCCTAACTTTTTATCAAAATTGTTAGAATCTAGCTTTTGCAATTTAGCAGATTCCATAAAAGATTCCATAAAATTAAAAAAAAACTTTAACGCTCTATCGCCGATTAGCACCTCGCCATTTACATTCAAAACTTTCGATAACGCATTCGAACTAGCCGATTGATAATCATTTTTTGCCACGCGTTTCAGCAGCAAAACACTCCACACTTCCTTGCACGCAATAATGCCCAAACTCCCGCCAGAGTGCAAACTACGCACATCACTCATCGCTGCAATCGAGCTAATAAACCCAGCATCAATTCGCCCAAATAAATAATCAATATTAAGCTTTGCAGGGTAGCTTTTGCGTGCATTTAGCCCCGCTTTAAAACTATTACTTGCGTAACTTTTTTTCAAAAAAATATCAAATATTATAAGATTCAAATACTCGATTTTACCAAAACGCATATATTTCCTTGCAACCAGATTCTATTTATTATTTTTTTCACCGTCCAATCCCCAAAACAACATTCTCTAAGCCCTTGCTAATGGCACTTTGTAGGGCTTTTATAGGATTTGTGTCATTTGCATTTAGCACTAAAATATTACTTTTAGCACGGCTTAAATCATAGTTTATAATCTCATAAGTGGCGTAAATATGGGCGTTATACTCGCTTCCATTCTGCGTTAGATATAAATCATTGATATTTAGCCTTATGGTGCTAGTTTTCTGCCCAACAATGCCGCTTGATTCTATACTCACGCAATGATTTGCACCGACTTTTATCATCGCATTTCGCACCATATTTTTTGGTAAATCCACCCATTTATATGTATCCAAAACCTTAATTTGCCCCGCATTATTGACTAAAATATCCTTGCCATCATAAGGAGATAGCACATTTACGCTTAGATTATAGGTAGATTCCATCTTTTTGCACGGATTTAGCACGATAGAATCAAGGCTAAAATACTCTTCTTTTGGTAGGACAGATTTTAAATTCACATTTAAACAGCCCTGCAAAAACACGCAAAACACGCACATAACGCAGATTCTAAACATTTTTTCTCCTTTTTATAAAGCATATTTTAGAAAATTTGTTTTAAGATTTAATTTTCTTAAACAAAATCTAGTAAAATGTTTGCTTTATAGAATCTAAACTAAAGGCAAAAAATGAAGCTAAAGCCGCTGCACGCGAAGTTTATCGCCACTCGTATCATCAATGATTTAAGCCGCTCAAATTATGTGAAATTCAACGCACCAATGCCGCGTCTAATCGCGCTAGCCACGCAAATCATAGAGGATGACATAAAAGAGGAATACGCTATAGAATCTAAGGCGCGCGAGCTGGTCGAAAAACATCAAGACGACATTGATGATAATGAGGTCGATGAGCGGCAGTTTTTTTCGATGGTGAAGCGACAGATTGCCGCTGAGCGTGGCTTTTTGCTGAATAAAAATGAGCGGTATTCAAAGCTTGCACACGAGATTTTGGATGGGCTTTTTGAGGAGAAATACATCGAGTTTAATGTGCCTGAAAATGTGGTGAAAAATCACATTTTGGACTCGATAAAGGCGTATTTAAGGCAACACGAAAACATCACTGACATCGTAATGGATAAGATGCGAAATATGCAAAAAAAGCTAATTGCAGGGAGCGAAGAATACGACTTAATGTTTGCTAGGCTTTATGAAGAGGAAGTGGGTAAGCTGGGGTAGTGCTATTTTTATGCAAAGGTATTAAATCTTGTTTAACTTTTAATTTAACAAACAAACATTTTTAAATTATCCTAATATAGTTTAGTTATTAACCCACTTATTTGACCTTTTAGCCTTTCTTTCAGTGTTAAGATTCTATAATATTCATAAATTTCTTGTTTGGTTGCGTTTTTTAGAATCTTTAGTGATGAATCTTGTAGTTCTTGCTCGTAATATTGCTGTTTTTGCTTGAATTCATCGATTGTTTGTTGCGTGGCAAACTTGCTAAATGGCGAGAGAATGCGCCCCATATCCATATCCCTTATAAGCAGCCCAGAAATCACATAATTGCTAACAAGAGAGCCTTCAATGGCTTTTAGATTCTTAAAATTTCTTATCATATTTATATTTTTAAAATAATTCTTAGAATCTAGCTCCATAATTTTTAGCAAATGCACGCTATTAAGGTTTTTAAGAATCACAATATCATTACTAGCAAGAAACTTAAACGTGGCATAAAGCGCATTATCATTTGTTAGTGAAAGCCCATAAAGTAGGACATTTAACGCCCTTGTATGCAGCCCTGCTAACATAAAATTTGCATAAGATTTTAGAAAATATTGTGCGAGTTTAGAATCTTTTTTAGATTCTAAAGATTTAGATTCTAAAGCCTTGCATAAAAAGGCTTCGCCGTGTAAAACAAATGAACTTTTAAAATTTCCACCTTCTGTATATAATAACTTTTGTACGTTAGAGTTAGAGAATCTATAATAGTCAAAATTGCTAATATCGCGCACTTTTTCACATCTATCGCACTTTTTTATAAAATGTAGCTGGAGAGCTAAAAGCGTGTGTAGCCTGTCCTTATTTCGCACTTCTTGCATTAATAAATCTTGTGCTATTTTGCTAATTTTTTCACTTGTATTTAGCTCCAAAAGGGCGTTAAAATAAGGGAAAATAGGGGAATTTATATCGAGCTTTACTTCGTCTAGCTGCTTTTTTGTTAGATTGCAAGTTAAAGCTTGTGATTTTTCGTTTAATGGGGCGTTATAAAGTTCTTGAATCTTTGCTAAAATGGCGTCCTTTGAAATATCTGCGTTTTTATCTCTGTTTAAATCTTTTGCAAAAAATAAGTCGCAAAATAACGCTAATAAAAAAAAATATCTACATATAGCAATCATTTTCCTAATCCTTTCGCAATATTATAATCAATAAGTATTAAAAGATTAGAATCTAGATTAAGATTTTTAGGAATATTATTTGCTTAATATCGTGTAGATTTTTTCTAATGTGAAAAGGAGTAAAGCATGGATTTAGTCTTAGCGATGTTAGCGAGTAATTCAAATGCTAAAATAGAAGATAAAAGATGGTCTAACTTTCCGCAAAATGTGCAAAAAAAGCTTGAAGTTAGCCAAAATGTGAAAAATTTTGCCCTTTATCGCTACCTTGTCAATAGTGCGATTCGCTACCCTAAGGAGTGGATAGAAAATAAGGCTAGAGCGAGCGTGATAGCGAGTGTGGCGATATATAATCAGGATGTGATTTTGAAAAATGTTAGAATCTTAAGCAGTAGCGAAGGGCTTAATAAAAATAGCGTGGTAAGCGAAGTAAAAAAGACCTTTAAGCGTGCTAGTAGCGACTTTCCAAACACACAAGAAAGCGTAGAAATCGACTTGCCACTTGAGTGGAGAAGCTAGATTCTATAAATTTAAGATTTAATTATAGTTTTAATACAAAAGTTTGGGTGACTTTTTTGTCTTGTTTTTATCAAGTCATTATTAAATATCTTTTGGTATTTTAATATTTTTAATAAATATAAAATTATGGAATCTAATATATTAGTTTTTGTCTCTCTTAGCCAGTATCTCGCTTAGCATAAAGCTTAATTCTAAGGCTTGAGTAGCATTAAGGCGTGGGTCGCACTGCGTTTGATAGCTTTTAGATAAGCCCTCTTCATTTATTTCTTGCGTTCCACCGATACACTCTGTCACATTCGCGCCCGTCATCTCAAGATGAATGCCCCCAGCAATGCTCCCTTGCGCCTTATGAATGTCAAAAAAGCTCTCAATCTCACGCACAATATCATTAAAATCACGCGTTTTATACCCGCTACTAGCCACTTTCGTATTCCCATGCATAGGGTCGCAGCTCCACAGCACCGCACGTCCATCAGCCTCCACACCACGCAATAATGCAGGGAATTTCTCCCCTATAACATTAGCACCCATCCGCACGATTAGCGTAAGTCGCCCAGGCTCATTTTGCGGATTTAAAATATCGCAGATTCTAAGCACATCGCTAGAAGAAGCATTTGGACCGATTTTCACACCCAGCGGATTTTTCACCCCACGCAAAAACTCGATATGCCCCTCATCAATCCCACGCGTGCGCTCCCCTATCCACAAAAAGTGTGCCGAGCAGTCATACCACTGATTGCTTAGTGAATCTTGCCGCGTTAAAGCCTCCTCATAATTTAGCACCAAAGCCTCGTGAGATGTGTAAAATGAGACCTCTTTTAGCTGCCTAGAGTTTGCAATATCAATGCCACAAGCCCGCATAAACGCCAAAGATTTGGCGATGTCATTTGCGATTTTTTCATATTTTTTGCCAAAATTATCCTTCACAAAGCTAAGATTCCAACTATGCACCTGCTCTAAATTCGCAAAGCCACCTTGTGAAAACGCACGAAGGAGATTGAGTGTGCTAGCACTTTGATGATAGCCTTTTAGCAACCTTGCAGGGTCTGGCTCGCGTTTATCAAGCTCTTGAGAGTTAATCAAATCGCCACGATAGCTAGGATAGCTCACGCCATTTATGGTCTCAGTATCGCTGCTACGCGGCTTTGCAAACTGCCCAGCCAGCCGCCCAACCTTAATAATGGGGCAGCTCGCCGCGAAAGTCAAAATAGCACTCATTTGCAAAATGACCTTAAACATATCGCGGATTCCATTCGCACTAAACTGCGAAAAAGACTCGGCGCAATCGCCCCCTTGAAGCAAGAAAGCCTGCCCTTTACTAGCCTTAGCAAGCTTTTCTTTCAGGCTATCAGCCTCCTTTGCAAAGACAAGCGGGGGGTAGCTTTCAAGCTCTTTTTGCACAGATTCTATCGCCTTAGAATCTTTATATGTGGGGTGCTGCTTTATGGGGAAAGTCCGCCAACTAGCCTTATTCCATTTTTTTTCTTCATGTTTTTGATGACTTTTTTGGTTACTGCTCATTGCTCTTGCCCTCTATTATTTTGGTTAAATTTGTTTTGAAAAGGTAAATTATAGCTTAAAGATTCTAAAAATCTATAAATTTTACGATTTAGGCGTATAGTAAATTATTCCTTATAAATTCGTAAAAATACGGGGAATTTTGGCAGTCCATTTTTGCTAAATCCTTGAAATTTGTAGGTGATAATTGTGCCAACTTTTGGCGGATTTGCCCTTAAATTATCGCTAAAACCACTGCCGATTTTAAACTCGATTAGCTCATTTTTATTGCTGTCATTTAGCTTTGGATGGATATTTGGGCTAAAAGATTCTAAGGTTTGCGTGCAAATTATAGCACCCATTTTGCCTTGAAATTTGCCCTTGCCCTGCGTTATTTCTTTAATCTTACATTCGGAATCTTGGAACTTTTTTAGCTTAAAGTTATAGTTACTTCTGCCACTTGTATATGGAGCGTGATTTTTTCTTAGCACTAAACCCTCGCCATTTAGGGCATTTATAGAATCTAGTTTAGAATATAGAGCGGATATAGAATCTAACTTTTCTTGCCTTAAAATTCTAATAGTTGTAACTTTACCTTTTAAAAAATCACGCAAAATTTGCAATCTAGATTCTAAAAAACATAACTTTTCAGTAATTTTATTACAATCTAACTCTTTAATTTTAATAGATTCTAAACCATCAAAAGTTTCAAAATGTGGAACATCAAAGACATAAAAGTTAAGATTACTCCACTCTTCACAGCTAGGATTTGCCTTATTTGTCGCACTTATAATGTTATTAAAATCGCCCCTTTTGCTCCACAGCTCACCATCTAAAAAAAACTTTGGATAGCCCTGTGTAAAGCATTTTGGCGCATTTATCACATTGCCATTTCGACTATAAAAATTTTTACCATTCCATAAAGCGCGAATACCATCTAGCTTTTCACTAACCAAAAATTCTTTTATATTTTTATCATTAATAATTTTAGAATCAAAATTTTTCAACAACAAAATATTAGAATCTTTTGCGAATAAAGTTATGAAAAATAGAATTTTTATAAGGCAGATTCTAAACATTTTACATCTTTAAAAAAGCAGCATCACGCGTTTGTATCTGCTTTTTTTCCACATCAATACTAAGGACATATCTATCAATGTATGGTATTAAAAAGTCCTTGCCAAGCACGAAATAATGGGTGTTTGCGATTTGCTCGATGTATTGAACCTGCCCTAAAATCTTGCCATTTTCAACCACATCTAGCCCGATAATATCAAAATAAAAAAATTCATTCTTTCCTAGCTTGCAATTTTTACGTGTATCTTCCATTGTGCTAAAAAATGTAACATTTCGCAAGGATTCACTATCATTTTTAGAACTAAACTCATTTAAAATAATCGTATTGTTACTTTCATTAAAAGATTTCACGCTAATGGGCAAGTATAATATTTTTTCTAAAATATTATGATTTTTGGAACTTTTAGAATCTGCGTGGATAGAATCTGCGTGAATAGAATCTACATTAGTAGAATCTTCATTTTTAGAATCTAGATTCTTAGAATCTAAATTATAAAATTCCTTATTTTGTAACTTTATTTTAAAATCATTACTAAATTTCAAACTTTGTAAAATCGCAGATTCTATAATTTCATTTAATTCTATATAGAATCTAGCCCCTTTTGTTAAGATTTCTTCAAAATCACTTAGCAAAAAGACTTTCATTCCACCTTTAAGCCCCACAGATTTACCAAAGCTACCCACCGCTATCATTTTTTCTTTATCATAGAATCTAGGAAAAGCTTCAATATTCATAATTTTTAATCTTAAAAGTTATGGCAAAATTCTAAAAATTATGCCCATTATGAGTGTGATTGCTAGGATTATTCGGCGTGACGACTAGCTCATAAGAAATATTATCCTTTGCCTTGCAGGCTGAAATCACATTTTTAAGCGAACTAATCATCTTGCCATCCTTGCCAATGACCTTGCCAACATCCTCATTTGCCACCTCGATATGCAGGATATAATCGCTTCGCTTTCCCGCGTCAGTCTTTATTTTGACCTCATTTGGATGCTTTACGATTTTTTTCACATACGTCTCAAGGAAACCTTGCACAGGAAATTTTTGCATAAAAATCCTTTACTTTTGCCCTAACTTTTAAGGACAAAAATTCTAAAATTTATAACTTTTTCTAGCTTGAAAATCTACTTTGTAAGTGTCGCCACGCGCTCACTCATCTTCGCACCCACGCCTTTCCAATACTCTAGCCGATCTTTATTTACCTTGATAGTCGCAGGATTAGTCGTTGGGTCGTAAATTCCAAGCGATTCAATCCAGCCGCCATCGCGCCGCTTCCTACTATCAGTCACCACCACACGATAAAAAGGCTTCTTTTTCCTACCCATTCTTGTTAGTCGCACAACCGTTGCCATTTTTTTCCTTTTTTAAAATTTTAAATTAAAAACCGACATTTTAGCATAAAATTGCAAATTTTCTAATTTTTTAATCTATTTTTCACTTGCAAAGGCTAGTTGCCCTAAGCTTATTGAGTAGTCATTGCAGGGCATTTGTGGGAAAAAGTAGCCTTTTTTTTCAGAATCTAAAAGCATTTTTAACCTTGCATTTAATATAAAATTTGAAAAAACGCCCCCGCCAAAAAGGGCAAAATCTGCTCCTATTTTTTTTATAGAATCTAAAATCACAAAGCAAAGTGTATCAATAAATTTTAAAGCGATTTTTCCTTTGTTAAGTTCGTAAATTTGTAATTTTTTATCTAAAATATTAAAGTTATAATTTAGCGAATTTATTTTATTTAAAGTTAGGTTATTTTTAGAATCTAAACTTGCTGGGTTTATAGAATCTAGATTTAGTGAATTTATAGAATCTAGGCTTCTTGAATATTTAGAATCTGGCGTTATATTTTTTATATCAATATACATATTTTTGAAAGTTTTTGCTAGATTTATTTCATTATTTATAATTTCATAAGGATAAGGATTAAATTTAGATTCTATAAATTTAATATTTTTTCTAGCATTAATTTGTATTTGATTAGAATCTATTAAATATTTTAAGGCAAGATTTGAGATTATTTCTCCACTTTGAGCTTCATATTCTAAAGTTTCTAAATTGCTAATTTTTTTAGAATCTAAGTTATTAAAATCTAAACCTAAAATAAACCCAGCAATATCAAAAAGACGACCAACAGAGCTAGTTAAAGGCGAATTTATACCGCTTTTTTGCATAGATTGCAATATTTTATATTCACTATTAAGATTAGATTCTAAAATTTGTAATATTTCTTTAATATTATTAGACAAAGCATAACTTAAAGCTAGACGTTTGCAATCTTTTATATGCTTTTCGCCACCTAAAATTCTAAAAGGTTTAAAGTGCATTAAACGAGTGAAAGTTTTAAAATTGCCACTTAAAAACTCGCCACCCCAAATGGTATTATCACTTCCAAGTCCGCTGCCATCAAAGATTACGCCCAAAGCATTACTTAGATTTGCTTCTAAAAGCAGGGCGTTTAAATGGGCGTGATGATGATAAATGCTAAGAATTTGGGTGTTAGAATCTTGTGCTACAATTTGAGCCATTTTAGAGCTTTCATAACCTTGATGTTTATCGGTAATTAGCAGCTTTGGGCTACCATAAAGTTTGCTAAAAAACTTAAAATTTTCCATAAAATTTTCTACATTTTTAGGGCTAAATAAATCGCCTAAATATGGGCTAATTATCGCATTTTGCTTAAAGCCAAAGCAAAGGGAGCTTTTTTGCATTGCTCCAAAACTAGCACTCAAAGTTTTTAAATTAAGATTTTTAAAGTGAAAATTTTTAGGAGAATATCCACGCGAGATTCTAATAAAATTATGTTTTTTAGAATTTTTTAGATTAAAAATTAGATTACTAGAATCTAGAATTTTTTTAGTATTTTTATTAGATTCTATATTTTGTAATTTTTTCTCAAAATGCAAATTATTTATAATGCTATCATCTAATCTATTGACAATTTCTCTATTATTTTTTAGTATAAAAAGTTCTAAATTTTCTAACTTTTTGTTGTGATTAGAATCTATTTTAGAATCTAGATTCTTAATGCCAAAAGATTCTAAAAAACTATTAGATTCTATAATTTTTTGTGAAAAAAGTTCGTCTAAATTTTTTGCAATCATTTCTCCTTTAATATTTGCTGAAGTATAAAGCATAATAAAATTAGAATCTAAAAAAGAAAAAAGAAGCTCGAGTATAGCGGTATATGGTATCATTACGCCGATGCTTTCAAATGGAGTTATAAAGTTAGATAAATCATAA
Organism: Helicobacter saguini; assembly: GCF_000762875.2. GTDB lineage: Bacteria > Campylobacterota > Campylobacteria > Campylobacterales > Helicobacteraceae > Helicobacter_A > Helicobacter_A saguini. Next base: position 45,823 of record NZ_JRMP02000006.1, on the reverse strand, counting down.
CTTTTATTTTTTAAAGTTATTAAAATAGGAGTTTCATTAGATTCTAAAATATCTTTTGCTTTTTTATCTAAAATGGCTATTTTTTGCAAAGATTCTAACTTACCCATTACCGCAAATGGCTTAGTTTTTCTTTTTTTAATTTCTCTAATTTGCATAATCGCTTTATCACTCCTAGCATTTGCCAAATACGCATATCCGCCCAAACCTTTAAAAAGAATAACTTTATTATTTTTTAAAGCATTCGCACATTCTTTAATAGATTGCAAATCATAGAATTTTTTGGTTTTAAAATTATGATTTTTAGAATCTAGATTCACTCTAAAATCATTAAAATTATTAGAATCTAAATAAAACCCACAAAGGCTAATCTTGCACTTAGGACAGCTTAGTGGCTGCGTGTGAAATCGCCTATTTTGCGGCATTTCATAATCGCTCAAACAACTTTCACACATACTAAATTCGCTCATACTCGTATTTTTTCTATCATAAGGCAGATTTTTCAAAAGCGAAAATCGCGCCCCACAATTCACACAAGTGGTAAAAGCATAGTTATAAAATCTAGAACTTTTTGCCCTTAAATCTTTCAAACAATCCTTGCAGATTCTATAATCAAGCGGTAATTGCAACTCTAAAATATTATGTTTTTTGAAACTAGATTCTAAAATACTAAAGTTTTTCATAACTTTTGTATTTATTAAATTTATTTCAATAGATTCTATATTTGCATTCTTTGGTAAAAAAATATTATGTAATATAGAATTTTTTTTATTAAAATATCTATTTATCATAATTTTAGATTCTATAGAATCTAAATTTTGTCTTAAATAATTCCCACAAATATCAAGCAACGCCAAGAAAAATAATTCTAAATTTTCTAACTTTTTAGAATCTAAATTCGCCTTAGATTTTAAATTAGATTCTAAATTCACGCCAGAATCTAAACTAGAATCCACATTAGAATCTAACTTAGATTCTTTGTTAGCCATAAAATCTAGCTTAGAATCTAAGCCTAACATTATCTCCGCGCTATCCCCCAAATTTTTCACATAACCATTTAAATCTAAATTGCATGCTAAATTATAAACAAATGGACGAAACCCAACTCCCTGCACAATTCCAAAATTAGTAATTTTTATAGCATTAAACTTAGAAATTTTAGAATCTAGATTCTGCATATATTCTAAAAACTTTATAAAATCACCACCAAAACAAAACTGCATTACAAAAACCCTTTTAGATTCTATAAAATCTAAATATTCTCCCCATTATTAAAGTCATGTGTGTAGTCTCTTTGATAATTTTCCCCCCACGATTGCAGGCTATCAAGCACGATTTTTAGGCTACTTCCTAGCTTTGTAAGCGAATATTCCACCTTTGGCGGCACGACTGCATACACCTTTCGCTTCACAATTTTTGCCTCCTCTAGCTCACGCAAATTTTGCGTTAAAACATTTTGCGAAATGCTTTGATTTTTGGTAGCCTGTAGCTCTCGTTGCAGCTCACCAAATCTTTTTTTGCCTTCAAGTAGCTTAGAAATTATCAGTAATTTCCACTTATTCCCTATAAGATTAAGGGTTGTTTCCACAGGGCAAGGTGAGTAATAGCTATTCATATCATACTCCTTAAATTATAATTTTTATATTAAAAAATTAGTAAAATTAGAATTTATTTCTTATATCCTAACGCCCACCCACCGCCCTATTTTTATAAAAAATTTTAAAAGTGTATAGAATCTAGATTCTATAAATTCTAATTTTTTTACAAAATTATACCATAATTTCTAAAAATTTTTTATAATAAAATACCCTATTTTACACATTAGTATAAAAAATATAACTATATATTAAAATAATACCTACTTGATTTTTAATACTTACATTGATATTATTTCATTACATAAATTTTGTATGTTATATGTAAAATTTATGAAATCATATAAAAAGGATATACAATGAAAATAGCAGTATTAGGTGCTAATGGCAAAAGCGGTAGTTGTGCGACACAAGAGGCATTAAGTCGAAATCTTGATGTTACGGCTTTTGTAAGGAAAGATAGTAGCAATGTGCCAAGTGGAGCAAAAGTTATAAAAAAAGATATTTTTGAGCTAAAAAGTAGCGATTTAGATAGCTTTGATGTGATAATTGATGCCTTTGCTGAATGGCAGAATCTTCCGCTTCATCTTAAGCATATTAAGCATTTAAGCGAAATTTTTAACGAGTTTAAGAGCCAGAAAAAAAATAAAAAGCTCATAGTTATCGGTGGCGCAGGCTCTTTATATATGGATAAAGCCCACAGCACAAGGCTAATGGATACAAAAGACTTCCCAAAAGAGTATCTTGGCGTGGCAAAGGCTACTGCGGAGGTGCTAGATTTTCTAAGGACGCAAGATTTCCGCTGGACTTATATTAGCCCGGCAGCTCTTTATGTGTTTGACTTGCCACGCAGTGGTAGCTACATTTTGGGTGGCGAGGAGTTTATCACAAACGCCAAAGGTGAGAGCAAAATCGGTTATAAAGATTTAGCCATTTTAGTGCTTGACATCGCCCAAAATGGCGGCCACGACAGGGAACGCATTACCTGCGTAGAGAAATAGTTTAGTGATTTAAATATTTTATAGGATAGATTCTAATAATAGGTTAGAATTCCACGCGTAAGGTTAGCCAGTAGTTTCGGCTAGGCAGTATGCGTTGGTAATTATTTTGCGCACTATAACTTGTTACGCCAGCGTTGTTTGTAGAAGCCACGCGCGAGTAGTCCATAAAATACACATCAAATAAGTTATTTACCGCAAAAGTTACGATATAGTGTTTGAAAAACTTATAAGTTGCAGCAATATCTACAAGCTGATAGTCTTTATAATATTTCCCTACGATATTTCGCACACCTGTCCTTGCAGCGCCACTACTTGGGTCTGTTGGCGTCATAAATCGCCCTGTCCATCGCAAGTAAATACTAAAGTCATTCCAAGTGTATTTTGGCGTTACATTTATAGCGTGGAATGGCACTTCTACCAAAGGCTCACCTTTATATTCCCCCTCTAATCTTTGTGTGTATGTAAAGCTATAGCTAGTATCAAGGCTAAAACCATAAAAAGGCTTTAAATTCGCCCCTACTTCTAGCCCTGCCATAAGCGATTTACCAAGATTAGTATAAATATAGCATTGCGTTGCATTGCCTACTTGCCCTTCACATAATCCACCATAATATCTAGTCTGTGCAATTTTATTAGTAAAATCAGTGTAATATCCTGTAAGCACCGCACCAAAATATTTAGTATCAAACATAGTGCTTAACTCATAATTCCAACTTAGCTCTGGCTGTATATCGTAGTTACCATAAGTATATGTGGTTACATTATTAGACGTAGATTCAGTAGGTCCATAATATATGTAGCTAAGTTGTGGAGTTAGCATACCACTTGCGATTCCTGCTTTGATAGTTAGCCATTCTGTCGGTGTGTAGTTTATATAAACACGTGGATTTGGGATTCTAGAATCAAATATATTAGAATAGTTATAGCGAAGTCCTAAAGTCGTGCTAATATAATCATTGATATGATATTCACCCTCTGCAAATACCGCTACTTGGTGCATATCTTTATCAAATGGAGAGCGACTTGAAAAATCATGCAATCTTTCATACATATAATACACGCCACCGCTAAAGATTAAAAAACCAGCAGCGTTAAAGTTAAACTGCTTATTATATGTGCTTTGAAACACTGCATTATGATTCTCACGTCTATTAGCCCAGTTAATATAATCACCTTTTGAAGCACCAGGCGGTAAGCCTTTAATTCCACCATCACTTGGGTATTCATTGCCACTATTCATAGCATGAGCGGCTATTACCGTGAAAGTGTATTGCCCATACGTGCTTAGTTTTCCCCAGTCGTATTCTGCTTCATGGCTTAGGACATTATTTGTTTTATACATTTCTTGCACAGATGTGAATGAAAATCTACTTGTATTAAGTGAGCCAAAGCGACCATTATACACTTCGGAATCTAGATAAATTGTATTGTGTTTATCAGGCGTGTAGGTTAGTCGTAAGCCAGCATTCCAGTTATGCGAGCCAGTAGCGGAGTGTCCCATATATGGGTTTGGTCCGCGTGGGTCATTTGTAGTATTTAATGTAGCCCAGCTAGGCTTTCTAAAGCCATTTTGCTCATTATATCGCCCACCACCGCGAAGATTCAAACTAAGCGTTTGTTTAATAAGCGGGACAAAAATATAGCCATTTGCACCATATACATTACCCCACTCTTTTTCTTCAAATAGTTTGGTTTCTGCTTGAATGCCCATCGTTAATTTATCACTATGTTTTTTAGTAATAACATTTATAACACCGCCCATCGCATCGCTACCATAAATAATACTCGCAGGTCCGCGTATTACTTCTATTCGCTCTATCATACTAGCTGGGGGCATAAAAGATGTAGCATTTCCTAAGGCATTTGCAATAAAGCCCTGCGCTGTATTTTGCCTTTTACCATCGATTAGTATAAGTGTGTATTTGCTTTCCATACCACGCATTTTTATCGTATTTTGCCCTGTTTTATCCTGCTCGGTATAAACGCCCGGAATATCTTGCACAGCATCGCCTATATCGCGTATAGGGCGAGTCATAATCTCTTCACTTGTAATAACGCTAATGCTAGCTGGGGCATCTCTTAGATTCTGTTCGTAGCCTGATGCTGTGCTAACCTTTTGCGCGGTAGTGGTTACGGCTTGGAGCTTGTAGGCTTTTGCTTCTTTGTCTTTGTCGTCTTTGTTTTCGCTTGTCTCTTTGGAGTCGCTTTCGCTAGATTCTGTTATTTTGTTAGAATCTGTTTCATTTTCGGCTAGGGTTATTATGTTGTCATTGCGAGAATCGCGTAGCAATTCGTGGCAATCTATATCTTGACAATTTTTAGATTCTATAAAATCTTTAGAATCCACACTAGCCAACGTCATAACTCTGTCACTTTTAGAATCTAGCTTATTAGATTCCATACTCGTATTAAGCAACATTCCCATTTTAGTAGATTCTATATTCTTAGAATCTTTATTGTTTAAAGTAGATGAAGCAAGGAGATTCCCCCCCCCCCCCCGTGAGTATAAGAGAGGAGCAAATAACACTATATTTCAAAACTTTTAGCATAAATAATCCTTTAAAATAGAATTTGAACTAATATGTAAAAATATTAGCCTTTTTATAATCGAAATTCTACCACAACATAACATAAGAATTAATATTAAAATATAAAATTCTATAAATTTTACTATCACAAGTAACTTTTTGTAACATTTATGTCATAAATTCTCAAAATTCCAAAATTATTTATACTACATTTAAAAACACAATTATCAAAAATATTTGCATTATAAGAATTTTTAGAATCTAAGCTAATGTTTTTAGATTCTATATTTTTATGTTTTATAATACGAAATGTTATAGAATCTAAAAGGATAATGTTATGAAAATCGTTATTTATTCACAGCAAGGTGGCGATACTCTAAGCGGTGTGCATACGGATATAAGTTTTGATTTTAATAGTTTTAAGCATTCAATACTTATAAAAACTGAAACTAATGATGTGGCGCATTTTATATCATGTAGGGATATTGAAAGCATAGGCATTTGGCGGACAAGTGAGCTAGAATGCGCCTTTATAAGTGCGTGCAAAAACGGCAGACCGCTATTTATGATAGTGCCAGATAGCCACGAAGAAGCCGAGCTACAAATAATCTTAAGCAAATGTATAGAAAAAATTCAAGATTAGCGAGTTGCTACGTTAAGCATATTAAATATTATTTTACAAGATAAAATTGCTATAATTTGTTATTTAAATTTGTGTTTTGATTAGGTGTTGTGGAATGGGTTATATTAGCACTTTAGATTCTATATTATTTAAGATTTTTCTTGTATTTTTTATTTACTCTCAATGTGTTTTTGCTCAAATTATTAATATAGAAAATTTTAATTATAGAGATTTTTTGGATTTTGGGCAAAATAAGGGCGTGTTTGGCGTAGGGAACAATGCGTCTAATTCAATAGATTCTAATAAAGTAGGGCAGAGTGGAAACGCAAACATCCAAGTAGGGCAGGGCTTAAATCCAAACTCACAATTACAACAAAATGGGAATATAAACGCGCAAGTAGGGCAGGGTAGTTTTTCAAATCAAAATGTGTTAAATGGTAACACTAACATTACGATTAGTGGGAAAAATAGTAACATTTTGCTTCCAAATTCGCCCTTTATCAATTTGCAATCTCAAAGCAATTTTGGGAATCTAAATCATTTAGGCGATGGTTTTGTCACCACCGCAAATCATGTCGATGATAATTATGATACAAATAACGCATTCCTTAAATTTGGCTTAAGCCTGTATAATATCGCAGGGCAAAATATCGATGGCGAGGGCAATGGCGTTAGTAGCATTTATGGACGTGATAGCAAATTTTTGCGTTTTGATAAATATGTTGTCGAGGGTGAATCTAGCCTTTTAGAATCTAGCTTTAAAAACACGATAAATGCGAGTGATAAAGCCTTGCAGGAGCAAAATCTTAAGGCATTTCAAGCGGCTCTAAACGACTTTAAGGACGCGGATGGCAACATTTACCTTTATGGTAGCGGCTCTGGGATGCTTACGTTGCGTGGAAATGGCAATACTTCGCTTGGTATGGATGCAAGTGGGGAGCGACGTGGTGGCTTTTTTGGCACGCTTAGCGGGAGTGGGGCGTATGGGACGAGTATGTGTAATAATAATTCTACGGCTGGATGTGTTACTTCTGGTATCACTTTTGCTATACACCCTGATGATATGTTTCAAAATGTAACTAGTAGTGGCGATAGCGGCTCTCCTATTTTTGCTTATAACGCTAAAAAAGGTGAGTGGGTGCTGCTTGGCGTGGCTTCGCAGAGTTTTTCGCACTTAGGGCAGAATGATACGCGATATTCCTTTGTGAGCGACAAGGATTTTAGCGATTTTAAGGATAAATTTACGCAAAAAATCGCTTTAGATTCTAGGGCTTGGAATCTTAGTAATCAAGGTTTAGAATCTTCGGCTGGTGGTAGCTTTGTAGGTTTGCAAGGTAATAAAGATATGCTCTTTAGCGGTGGGGGCGAAGTTTCCGTGACTAATAATATTATTAGAAATATTAGCGGACAGGCTGGTGGCTTTATCTTTGCGGATTCTAATAATGCGGTTAAATACACTTTTAGCTCGGCAAATGGGCAGAATTTTTATTTTAAAGGTTCAGGGTTAAATGTGGGTAAAAATGTAACACTTGAGTGGGCTTTGCGAAATCAAAGTGGGGATATTTTACACAAAGTTGGCGATGGCACTCTTGTAGTGAAAACTTCTTTTATCCCTGCGGATTCAACGCAGAATCTAGGCTTTTTGAAAGTAGGGCAGGGCAAAGTGATTTTAGATTCTAATACTAAGTTGTATGAGGGAATCTATATTGTAAGTGGTCGCGGGAGTGTGGAGCTAGTCGCTGGGAAAGGCGAAGCGTTGGGTGCTACTAAAGATTCTAATGGTTCTTATGTGTTATCGCAAGATAAAACTTCACAGATGGGAATCTATTTTGGTAGTGGTGGTGGAATCTTGGATTTAAAAGGTAATTCATTGTCTCTAAACACGATAGCCGCAAATGATTCTAATGCTATTATCCTAAACTCATTAAGTGGCGTTGCGAATAAGTCGGTGCTAGAAATCGGTGGCTTTGGCTATGATACTAATGGTAACAAAATGGCTACTAAAGCCGATACATTAATCCATGCAAGTATCGGCAATCTCCCAACGCGAGATACTCAAGGAAATGTAACTAATAGTAACGCTACAAATATTGACATTGTGTATAATGGTAACAAAGATTCTGGTGCTAATCTTATTTTTGATGGAAATATTAACACAAATGGTAGTTTGGAATCTAATAACGCAAATATTACTCTGCAAGGACATGCGACAACGCACGCAATTATTAGCAATGCAAGTGATAGAAATGCTGTGATACAGGCGCACAAAAATGCGGGAAATCCGCTAGATTCTAGCGTTGATTTAAGCAAACCTAGCACTTTGGGGCAGAGCGATTATGATACGCGTGAGTTTAATTTTGGCTCTGGAATTACTTTGAAAAATTCGAATCTAAATATCGGTCGAAACGCTGTTGTAAATGCAAATATCAATTTAGATTCTAACTCAAAAGTTACTTTTGGTAACGCTTTTAGTAGTAAGGTAACTCATTTTATTGATAATAAAGATGCGGCAAATATTAATTCTAATGGTTTTGGGTATTTTCAAAAGTTAGAATCTGGCGTGTTAAGTGATAATTTGGTAAATGATTCTATTAGCTTTAATGGCGAAATTAGGGCAGTTGGCGGGGTTATAGAATCTGGTATAAGCCATTTTAATGCTACTTTAAATCTTAGTAATGGAGCGAAATTGAACGCGAGTTTTTTAACATTAGATTCTAAAAATAGTGTTACTTTTAGTAATGCAAGTGGGGAAATTTCAAACTTACATATTAAAGATATAAATAGCCTAAATAATAAGCTAAATTTGAATAATTCAACACTAAATATTACAAAAAGCCTAATTTTTGAAAATGCAAATGTGAGCTTAGATTCTATAGAATCTTCATTGCAAAATAGCGGTGCTACTTTAAGTAACAAATATGATATTACCGCTTTTTCAAACTCAAATATAAAAGCAAATGTGTTAAATGGTAACATTTATCTACATATCGGTGCTACTTTAAGTAACAATATAGTGAATCTCGGCGGTGAAAAAAGTAGCATAGTGGTGCAAGATTCTAATACAAGCTTAAATGTGGCTCAATCTATTAATGTAAAAAGTTTAGAATCTAGCTTGATGTCCGCGATAAATGGTGGGAATATAGAATCTAAAAATGTAAATTTAGAAAATGTAAAGTTAGCATATTTTACAAGTAATAAAGATTCTAAAATTACAATAACTGAAACTTTTAGTGCTAAAAATTCTAATATTAATATGATTTTACGTGATAATGCTATTTTTAAAACCCAAATTTTAAGTTTGCAAGATTCTAAAGATTCTAAGATTGATATTTATGATAGCGCGAGTTTAGAATCTACTAAGCTAAATCTTAATAATTCTACACTGAATCTAGATTCTAAAAATATTAGTATAAATGAAATAAATTTAGAAAATAATTCTACTTTAAATTATAATGTAGATTCTAAACTTACAAAAAATATAACTTTAAATAATAACTCAAATCTTAATTTTAACGCAGATTCTAATAATTTACAAAGCGTTACTTTAAGTAATAATTCAATCGCTAGATTTAATACATTTAGTTACCAAACGCAACAAATAAGCACAGATTCTAACTCGCAAATTTATTTTAATACCTTTAATCTCGCCCAAGATTCTAATAAAACGCATAATCTTAATGCAAATACAAATATTTTACAGAATCTAAATTTAAATAATGTTGGAAACTCCACTGCTAACGATGAAAATCGCTACCACGCCCTAAATATCACACAGAATCTAAACTTAGAATCTAACGCAAAAATTAATGTAAATTTTGACAAAACGATACTAAATGTAACAGGTAATGATGTGGAAACGGGTAAATTTTACACACTTTTAAGTGCTAAGCAACTAAGCGATAATCGAAGTGATAAAAAAATAAATTTCACTTTTGTAGATTCTAATAAAGAATTTTTTATGGTTAGCAAGGTTGAAAATAACGCAATTTTGATTAAATTTTTAGAAGATAATCCAAAAAGTTTTATAGAAGTAAATAAGCGGATAAACCCTGTGTATAGCGACATTGCAAAGATTCTAATCGAGCATAATTCACAAGATTCTACACTTGATACTGCCGTTAGCACGGAAGATTATGATAAACTAAATGTGTATTTAAGTAACATAGAATCTAATTTAAATGCTTTGTCAAAAAACGATTTGCGTAAAATTAACACAAATATATTATTTGCGAATAATCATTCTATAAATACGCGTGTAAATTATGTGCGATATGCGGAGAGATTCTATAATAATGATACTTTTAGTAACACTTTTTTGCAAGATTCTAAGAATTATCCACAAGATTCTAGCAATTATTCGCAGAATCATAAAGATTTTAGCAATTCGAAACATCTAAAAAATGCTACCTTTAGTAACGCACCCCTTGCCCTAAATGCTACGAATAGTAACGTGGAATCTAAAAGCGATATTCCATTACCAAACCCCTTAAAAGATTCTATACAAGAAAATGAAATCCCTAAAAATCCTATAAAACAAAGCTATCACCCCTTAATTCTAACAAATACAAATGCTCAAAATAACGCGTGGGGCGGCATTTCCGCAGGATATTTTGGTGGTGAAAGCAGCATGGGCTTTTATAGTTTGAATGTAGGCTATGATAGGCTGCTGAAAGACGCGTTAGTGGGCGTTATGATGGGCTATGGTAATTCGAGTGCTACACTTAATAGCCTAAAAGATTCTAGCCACCTGCTAAATCTTGGAATCTACACACACGTGCCACTAAAAAATCACGAGATTTCTAGCAATCTTAACGCACTTGCTACTTTTAGTAACAAAACGATGACTAACGATAACGCAAATAGTGTAAATTTTGCCACTTTGTGGAATACATATTATAAATACACATTTAATTTTGGCGATAAAAAGCTAAGGCAGAGTATAAAACCGCTCGCGCTTTTTGGAGTGGGCTTTAATCATATCGGCGAAGTGCGTGGAAATACCTATCGCATGGAATCTTACAGCGATTTTAGCCTTGAGCTAGGCTTAGGGGCAGAATACACTTTGGCGAGAAAAAACCTATTTTTAAGCGTGCAGTTTCTAGCAAGACAGCCCCTTTTTCACACAAAAGATTCTATAAATCTAACCTTAGCAAACGCAGTGAGCGTAATAAATTACAACTTGCGAAAGGACACAACCGCCTTTGAACTCGCATTCACCGCCGCTCACAGCTTTAAGGAGAGATTTTATATGCAATACGCCTTTTTGAATCTAGTGGATTTAAACACCAACTTCGCCCTGAAAGCCGACATAAAATTTGGAATCTTGTTTTAATATTTAGCAAAAATCACATAAAAATCTTATAATGGCAAAAAACAAAGGATTCTTATGTGGGGACTAAGATTTGTTAATAGATTTTTGTTGTGTATTTTTGTAACATTTAGCTTGACAAATGCCGAAAATGCCGAGCTTAAAAGCATTAATAATGAAGAGATTCAGCAGTATTTTAACACAAATGATTGCGAACACAGCGAAAGCAAAGTGTGTAAAACAATAAAAGATTTTTTATTTTCACTAAATGTGCTAGAAAAAATCCAAGAAAACAACCTAATTTTAGCCTACAAAAAGGAAAGTACGAAAAAAGCAAAAAGCAAAAGCGATATAAAATACAAGGACAATCGCCTAAAAGAGCTAAATGACGGCGGCACACAAAAGCTAGACTACCACGATATACAAAGCAAGGAAATCGTTCTTGTGACAAAGGATGAATACATCGCACTGCGTAAGTCAATGCTTAGATTTTGTAAGAATTTTGAAAAGCTAAGCACAAGTGAAAAAAATCTAATTTTTGAGTTAAAATGGCACAAAATTGACATTTTCCGCGATGAAAACTTCATCAAACAATTTTGCAAGACAAAGTTTTAAAGTTGTAAAAAAGATTCTATAATTCTTATGTCAGTTAAAAGGAGAGAGATTGAAAAGCATTATGTATCATTATGTGCAAAAGAGTAGGGCGGAGCTACCATATTTTCGGTATTTGGACTTTAGTAATTTTCAAAAGCAGCTTGATTTTTTTGAGAGTGAATATGGCTTTGTGGAGTATGATGATTTTTTGGCACTTTTGGATGCCTTATTAGAATCTAATTTAGATTCTAAAAAAATAGAATCTATATATAAAAAAATGCAAGGCAAGATTCTATTAACATTTGATGATGGGCTTAAATGCCATTATGAGTATGTTTTTGGCGAGTTTAAAAAGCGAAATTTGTTTGGCTTATTTTTCATCCCAACAGGTGTTTATGAGCGTTCAAAGGCGTTAGATGTGCATAGAATCCACTATCTTACAGGTAGCATTAAGTCAAAAGATTTGTATGAATATGCTAAGAAAATTACGCAAGATTCTATGTTAGAGCATAGAGAAAAGTTTGAAAATACCACATATTTAAAGCAAGATAATGATTTTTACACACAGGAGTTTAAAAGGCTTTTTAACTACTATATAAAGTATGAATTTAGGGAATCTTTGCTAGATAATGTAGTGGAGCATTTTTGTGGTGGGTATGATATTTTTGCTAATTATTATTTGAGCGAGAGTGAAATTATGGAAATGGATAGTCAAAATATGTTTATAGGCTCACATAGTGTCAATCATTTTGTGCTTTCAAAATTAAATAAGATGGAGCAAAGTAGCGAAATTGTAAATTCTTTTAAATTATTAGAAAAAGTTTTAGAATCTAATTTAGATTCTAATAATGAATGTCAAAAAATGATTGTGGGGGGGGGGGCAATCACTAGCTAATAATCCTTTGCAAGATTCTAACCTACAAAATATTTCAAACTCAAAAAGTCTCAAATACAAAACATTTTGCTACCCTTATGGTGGCTCGCACACATTTAACGCCGATAGTGAAAGCATCCTAGCAAGTCTTAAAGTGCTATTATCTTTTAGCGTGGAAAGTAGGGATACAACCTTGCAAGATATTTTACACTACGCTTTGGCTCTCCCTAGATTTGACTGCAATGAATTTCCCTTTGGCAAGGCTAGCCTGGGATAGATTAAAAAGTTGGTTTTGTCGTAGATTTTTTATTTTTCTTATAAAAAAAATTCTATAATATAGAATCTAAAAGGAAGAATATGACAAAACTTGCGATATATCCTGGGACCTTTGACCCGCTTACAAATGGGCATTTAGACATCATTCGACGTAGCAAAAATATGTTTCAAAAAGTAATCATTGCGGTGGCAAATTCGGCGTCAAAAAAGCCGATGTATAGCCTAGAGCAACGCAAGGAAATGATAAATCTCGCGTTAAATGAGAATAAAAGTGACTTTAGCAATGTGGAGTGTGTTACTTTTAGTAACCTTTTGGCGACTTTTGCACGCGATTTGGGGGCGCGTGTGATTATCCGCGGACTGCGTGTGGTGAGCGATTTTGAGTATGAGCTGCAGATGGGCTATGCGAATGCGAGCCTGAATGACCAGCTTGACACGATTTATTTTATGCCAACGCTTGAGAATGCCTTTATTAGCTCATCAATCGTGCGAAGTATTATCGAGCATGACGGGCATTTTAGCCACCTTGTGCCGCGCAGCATCCACGATTATATTATGAATTTACAGGTAAAAAAATGAAGTATTTTGTGATTGAGGGCATTGATACAAGCGGGAAAACTACGCAACATAATATGTTAAAGCAGAAGCTAAAATGTTATGATTTATCTAACTTAATGGATGATAAAGTTATAGATTCTAATATTATTTTTATAAATGAGCCGGGCGTTACTCCCTTTGGTAAAAATATTAGAAATATGCTTTTAAAGCAGGATTTAGATGTTTCAAATCGCGTGAAATTCCTGCTTTTTTTAAGTCAAAGGGCGGATATTTTTGATAGGATTTTTGCTTTGGAATCTAAACTGCAAAAAGATTCTAAAGATTCAAAAGAAATTATAGAATCTAGCAACTTAGATTCTAAAAAGTTAGAAAATTCACAACTTTTAGATTCTAAAAAAATAGATTCTAAAAACCTTACAATTATCGCGGACAGAAGCCTAATTTCAGGCATTTCTTACGCATTTTTAGATTCTAATTTAGAATCTTTATTTGATTTTAATCTTTTTGCTACGCATAATTTTTTGCCACAAAAAGTCGTATTTTTAGAACTTTCTAAAGATGAATTACAAAAGCGATTAAAAAATAAAAAGCTAGATTCTATCGAGAAAAATGGCATAGATTATTTGCTAAATATTCAAAATAAAATGCGCGAAGTGCTAGATTTTATGCAAACTTATGCAAAGAAAAAAAGTTACACAATTCCACAAATTTTAGAGCTAGATTCTAGCTTGTGTGTAGATTCTATACATCAAAAAATTATGGATTTCTTTTTTGAAAACTAACAAAAATGAGTAGTTTTTACACATAATTAAAATATAAATGTAACAAAAAGTAAAGGTTTTAAAATGTATTGCGCGACTTGTGAGCGTTTTAGTTTTCATATTATTTGCAAGAGTTGCCTTAATAATTTGTGGTATATAGATTCTAAAAGGGAGCTTGAAAATGGCTTAAAAGTCTTTAGTAGCTTTGCTTTAAGCGAGATAAAAGAGCTAGTGCTAAGTAAAAATAATGTGATAGGCTCAAGGGTTTTAGCTCGTCTTGGTAGCTTTGGTGTGAAAAAATTTTTTATGCAAAATAGCGAACTTTTGTTTGAAAAAACTCTAGATTCTATAGAATCTAAAAATACGAAAGTTATAGAATCTAGAGATTTTTACAAAAAAGATTCTATAAATGTCTCGCAAGATTCTATAGAATCTAAAATACGCAAAAAAGATTCCATAGAATCTACAGAATCTATAAAGAAAAATTGCGCCATTGTCTGCGTGCGAAACAAACAAATCGGCGCGTATAGCCATAGTGCGATTTTGGCTAAATGCTTTAAAAAGTTTGGTTTTAAAGTGTTTTATAACGCGCTAATCGCCCAAAATGATGTGCGTTTCACTTCGCTCTCACTAATCCAAAGGCTTAAAGAAAGCCGCGATTTTAGCTTTAAGATTCCGCAAAATTTTAGCTTTATAATCATCGTGGATGATATTATAACCACAGGACAGACGCTATTTCAGGCAAGTGAAATTATAAAATCTAATGACAAAATCCCCCTTTTTGCTTGGACCCTTTGTGATGCAAGATATTAAAATCTAATCTTTAATAGAATCTAAAAAGCGGGGACTACCGAGCCTTGATAAGTATCCTCTATAAACTTTTTCACCTTTTCGCTTTGCAAGGCTTTTTTTAACGCCAAAATATCAGGGCGATTTTCATCACCTTTTCTTACGACTAAAATATTTGCATACGGCGAACGTGCATCTTCTAATAGCAGGGCATCTTTGGCACTTAAGCCTGCTTGCATAGCAAAGTTCCCATTGATAATCGCGGCATCCACATCAGGCAAGGTCTTAGTTAGCAGCCCAGCCTCAAGCGTCTTAAACTCAAGTTTTTTTGGGTTGCTTTTGATGTCAAACTTTGTCGCAGTCAAGTTTTTAGGGTCTTTTAGCTCTATTATACCAGCGTTATGCAGCAGGATTAGGGCGCGCGCACCATTGCTAGGGTCAGCAGGGATGGCAATCACGGCTTTATTGTGTAGGTCGTTGATGTTTTTTATTTTTTTACTATAAACGCCGATAGGCTCGACATGGATTTGCGCGATGCTAACAAGGTGCAGATTTTTGTCCTTATTGATTTTCTGCAAATAGGGCAAATGCTGCATAAAGTTCGCATCTAACGACTTGTCCTCAAGCGCAAGATTAGGCATTACATAGTCGCTAAATTCCACAATTTTAAGGTTTATGCCCTCATTTTTTAAATCTGGCTTAATGACCTCTAGAATCTTTGCGTGTGGCACAGGAGTAGCGCCCACTTTTAAATCTCCAGCGTTTAATACACTCATAACTATAGCAAAAGCAAAACTTACATTTTTCAAAACTTTTAGCATAAAAAGCTCCTTAATTAAAATAGATTCAGTATTTTAACATAAAAAAGTTAGAAAAATATTAATATTTTAATTTCTCAAAAGTTTTTAGGATTATATCGGCGGTTTGTTTGGCTAGGTTTAAGTCCATATTTTGATGGCAAGGGATACTTAGCTCTGCGTGATAAAAGTCTTCGGCGTTGCGTAAAAGTGGATAGTTAAATTTTTGATAGGCTGAAAAGTTGTAAATGGGCTTATAATGCACCTGCACGCCGACATTTTGCGCGTTTAAATCATTTGCGATTTGCTCCTTACTACACACATATTTTGGGTCTAAAAGCAGTGGATAAAGATGGCGTGTGCTTTGGGTTTTTTGGAAGTTAGATTCTATAAATTCTTTGGAATCTGGCTTCTTAGATTCTATAAATTCTTTAGAATCTTGGCGATTAGATTCTATATTGTTAGGGTTTTTAGAATCTAGATTCTGTGATTTATTCAAATTAGATGTTTCGCTTTTGCTCAACATGACGGAATGAGATGTTTCATTTCTACTCACTTTTATAGAATCTTGCGTTTTTATAGAATCTGGCGTAAAAAAGAACGGGTTTCCCTTAAAATATTCATTATAAAATTGCGCTATTTTTTCGCGTTGCGTGATAAAAGATTGCAGACGCTTCATTTGCGACAAACCAAGTGCAGCGCTAATTTCATTCATCCTAAAATTAAAGCCCAAAGTAATGCAATCATAGTTAAAAAGGCTCTTTTTTACCACACCATGCGAACACACAAGCCCCGCCAAAGTCGCAAAAAAGTTACTATTTGTAACAAGTGCGCCGCCTTCACACGTGGCAATTGGCTTTACCGCATGAAAGCTAAAAATGCTAACATCCGCAAAACTCCCAACTTTTTCGCCCTGAAAAGTCGCCCCAAACGCGTGACTAGAATCTGAAATAAAAAGCAAATTATGCTTTTCACAAAGCTTACGCAACGCCACCACATCCACGCTATTACCCGCATAATCGACCGAACAAATCGCTAAAGTATCGTCCTGCAAGGCAGATTCTATCTTTGCGGTGTTGATATTTCCATTCATTTCAATATCCACGAAAATAGGCGTAATGTCATTTTCAAGCATCATATTTGTCGTGGCAACAAAGCTAATAGGCGTTGTTATGATACTTATTTTTTTCTTTTTTCGCGCACTCGCAAAATTTGGAGCATCCATTAAACGCAAAATCTTAGAATCTAAGCAATCTTTAGAATCTTTAATCAAATTCCGCACAAAATCCGCGTTATAAACCATATCTTTCACACCGCGAAATGCCGCATATAACGCAGATGTAGCCGAGTTAAACGCAATCGCTTTTCCCACGCCTACAAAACTAGCGATAGAATCTTCAAACTTTTTTACTTGCGCCCCTTGCGTTAAATGGCTTGATTTTAAAGCCTGTGTGACGCTTAAAATGTCGCTATCATCGATACTTTGCGTGCTGTATGGCAGAAATTTTTCTAACATCTTAAAACCTTTTAGCTATAATTTGAAATTTAAAAATATAGCAAAATTTAGGCTTAAAAATCCCAAAATTTACGCAAATAGGAGTGAAAAAATGGTAAAAATTTGGTGTGATTTTATTGAACGCGGCTTCCTTGAGAGCGAGTTTAGAGAGCTTGTGAATCGCGGTAAAATAAGTGGGGCGACTAGTAATCCTAGCATTTTTGCAAATGCGTTAAAAAGCAAAAACTATGCCGATTCTATACAATCGCTAAAAGCACAGGGTAAAAAGGGCGAAGAAATTTATGAAATCTTAGCGATAGAAGATATAAAATTAGCCGCTAAGATTCTAGCCCCACTGCATGAAAAGGACGCTAGGGACGGACTTATAAGCCTTGAGCTAAACCCAGCTTTGAGTGAAAATGTCCCAGCGAGTATTGATTCTGGTGTGCGGCTGTGGCGAGAAATCGATAGTAAAAATGCGATGATAAAGGTGCCGGCGACAAAAAGCGGCTATGAGATTATGGAGCAGCTGATGTTGCGAGAAATCAATGTGAATGCGACTTTGGTTTTTAGCAAGGCTCAGGCGCGTGAAGTTTTAGCGGCGTTTAAACGCGCTGGCACGGGGGCGCAAGGGGTTATTAGCGTGTTTGTCTCGCGATTTGATAGGGTGCTAGATTCTAAGCTGCCGCGTGATTTGCAAGGCAAAATCGGCATTGCAAACGCGATTGATATTTACAAGGATTTTTGCGCGGAAAACACGAGCGAAAATTATAGAATCTTATTTGCTAGCACGGGCGTGAAAACCTTGAATGACGTGTATGAGGACGCTGGATATTATGTGTATCCGCTGGCTTTTAGTGATTGTGTGAATACCTTGCCGCTTGATACGTTGAGTGCGATTGATTTTTCGCGTTTGTCACCGCCTACAAGTTTAGAAAGCCACGCCTCACACGACTTTTTAAGCATTTTAGAATCTTTAAAAGACTATAAAATCAACTTGCACGAAACACAGCACAATTTGCTAATCGAGGGCTTAAAAGCCTTTGAAACAAGCTTTGAGGAAATGCTAGGCAGCCTTTAGAATCTAGATTCTATACCACTCAAAGGTTTGTTTTGTTTTTGTTTAAGCAATAATGATTAATCAATTTATAGATTCTATATTTATAAAAAATATCACTAATTTTATATGTAATCTCACATTTTTTATGCTATAATCCCAACTTTTAACCTTGCTCCTAAAAAAATGTTTTAGGGGCTTAAACCACAAGGAGAAATTATGAGTGCGAAAAGTGCGAAAACTTCGAGCTTGAATGTCGCTACGAATAACACAAAGCGGCATTATGAGACGATGTTTATACTAAAACCGACTTTAGTTGAAGAGGAAATCAAGGCTAGGATTGACTTTTTCAAGGATGTCATTACCAAAAATGGTGGCGAGATTGAGACCTGTCTTGATATGGGAATGCGAAATCTTGCGTATCAAATTAAGAAAAATCATCGCGGATATTATTTTGTGATTTATTTTAGGGCGACTCCTAGCCTTATTGCCGAGCTTGAGCGGCTTTATGGCATTAGCGAGGATGTGTTGCGTTTCATTGTGATAAAATATGAGAGCAAAAGTGAGCAGACAGCCTGGCAGAGCCTTGTAAATCGGGCGAATAAAAAGGAAAAGCCAAAGACCTTAAAAAAAGATGATGGCGTGTATCGCGAGAGAGGGCGTTATCCGCGTGATAGGGATTTAGATTCTAAAGATTCTCAAAGTGAGGGTAAGGAAACTAAGGGCGAAGATTCTATAGAATCTAGTGGTGAAAAGCCTGCTAAAAAGACGCATACACCGCGAGATTCTAAGGATTCTAAAGAGGCTAAAAGCGAGTAAATTATGTTTAATAAAGTGATTATGATAGGGCATTTGACACGCGATGTGGAGCTAAAGCACCTAAATACCGGCGTGGCTGTGGCTGACATCGGCTTGGCGTCAAATAGTCGGTATAAAAAGCAAGATGGCAGTATGGCTGAGGATACTTGCTTTGTGGATGTGACGCTATTTGGCAGGACTGCGGAGGTGGCAAATCAATATCTGCGTAAAGGCTCTAAGATTCTAATCGAGGGCAGACTGCGATATGAGAGCTGGACTGACCAGCAGGGCAATAAGCGAAGCAAGCACAAGATTACAGCAGAAAGCCTTGAAATGCTAGATAGTAAGGCTCAAAGTGAAAATCGCGCAAATCAAGGCTATGGCGACTCTTATGGCTCGCAAGGCTCGTATGGCGGCTCTAATTATGGCGGTGGCTATGGTGGCGGCAACTACGGCGGCTCAAACTATAATCAAGGCTCTTATGGCAGCTATGGTAGCAACTATAATCGCGGTGGTAATTCTGGTGGTGCGTCAAATGCGGCTAAAAATCCAAATGACATACCAGAAGTGGATGTAGATGATGAAGTGCCATTTTAATGGTTTTTAGGTAATTTTTAATTTTTAAGAAAAAGGACACACAATGGAAAGAAAAAAATATTCAAAAAGGTATTGCAAATACACAGAGGCAAAAATCGATTTTATTGACTACAAAGACTTAGATTTGCTAAAGCATTCACTTTCAGAGCGATATAAAATTATGCCAAGACGCTTGACAGGCAACTCAAAAAAATGGCAAGAAAGAGTTGAAATAGCAATCAAAAGAGCGCGCCACATGGCACTCATCCCTTATGTAATCGACACTAAAAAAGTGGTGGAAAATCCTTTTAAGATATAGAATTTAACGTGAGATATATCATTTGCATATTTATTGTTGAAGATATTATTAAAAAGAATTTAGGTTTGTGATATTAAATTAATAAAGGTGACTAATGCCTGTGCCACGCACGATGAGGGATGAGTGGGTTGAGATTTTAAGGGATGAATTTGAGAGTGAGTATTTCAAAAATATCATTAAAAATTACAAAAATGCCCTGCAAAATGAAGTCGTTTTCCCCCCACGTGAGCTGATTTTTAACGCGTTTAATCTTACAAAACCACAAGATATTAAGGTCGTGATTTTAGGGCAGGATCCTTATCACAATAGCGTGTTTGTCGGGGGTGTGGAAGTTCCGCAGGCAATGGGTTTGAGCTTTAGTGTGCCGCCTGGTGTGACGCCGCCGCCGAGCCTAAAAAATATCTACAAGGAGTTAGAAGCAAATCTTAATTTTAAGCCGCCAAAGTGTGCAAATGGCGGTGTTAGCGGCGATTTGAGCCTGTGGGCTAGTCGCGGTGTGTTTTTGCTAAATTCGATTTTAAGTGTGAAAAAAAATGCGCCTGCTTCGCATCGGCACTTTGGCTGGGAGATTTTTACGGATAATGTGATAAGGCGTTTGAGTGACGAGTATAGAGGGATAGTTTTTTTATTATGGGGGAATTTTGCTAAGAAAAAGGAGAGCCTGATTGATAAGGCAAAACATGCTGTAATTACCGCGCCACATCCTAGCCCTTTGGCACGCGGCTTTCTTGGCTCGCAAGTTTTTTTAAAAGCAAATGAGGCATTGAGTTATTTTAATAAAAGTGTGGATTGGGAGCTTAATACTATTATATGAATTACATAAATGTTACAAAACTATACACATCTAAAAAATTTTTATAAAAAATTATTTTTCATTTACTATCTGTTTTTTTTTTTTTTGTCTAATGTATTGATAAGATTTATAGACAAAGGGGAAATATGCTGCCGATTATTCCATGGATTATTAGTGTTATTGTAGGGCTGCTTGTGATTGGAAAATTTATAGAAGATGAAGAGGAACTTAAAAAAGAAATTAGAGAATTAAAAGAGGAATTAGAGAAAGAAAAAAATAAACGTATGATTCCTAAGATTGAAAAGAAAATGAAAGATGGTGAAGTTCGAAAAATTGAAGTAGGATTTTATGCTAATGGCGTATTAGTAAAAAAAGCTGAGTTTGATAATGTAAGTCAAAAAGTATTTGATTGCGTAAATGTTGGGGATACTTTTTAGATTCCATAGAATCTAAAAATAGAATCTAACCACACACAAAAGCAAAGGCGAAACATAAATGCGTTTTAAAGTCGAGTTTATAAATAATTATATTAATAAAAATTTAGATTCTATAAATGCTAATTGCATGGATTTTAAGAGCGAAGCCCTAGAGATTCTAAATCGCAATGATTATGATTTTAAGGCAAAAGAAATTGCCCTTTTTGTGATTTTTAAGCAAAGTGGGGAAAATGAAATCTTTACGCAAACTAAAAGAAATTTTACGCATAAAGAAGATATTTCGCTTTCACTTTTAAAGGCTAGACTTAGCCACACTATTAATAAATTTATAGAATCTAATCGCTTGTGTTATCACAAGGAGCGAAGCGATAAAGTGGATTGCCACGCCTTGTCTAGTGACAAGTCTCGCAATGACATAGATTCTATAAACGCTGATTTTTTCATCGCATTTGATGAATCTATAAAAGATATAGAGCAAGAAATCGCTACCATAGAATCTATAGAATCTAAACAAGATTCTAAAATAGAATCTAATCTACAAATAAAACAACTAAACCCTGTAAAAGAAAATAAAATAAAGCTAGATTTACTCCCACAAGAGCCAAAATATAATCTAAATCAAATAACATTAGATAAAAAAACAAAAAAAGAACTGCTAAATTGCGCTACATTAGTAAAAAAACAAGGCTTAATATATGATGAATGGGGCTTTAAAGAAATAGATAGCACGACTAAAACAATCATAAACTTTTATGGCAAACCTGGCACAGGAAAGACTATGAGCGCACACATCCTAGCAAGCGAGCTAAATAAAAAAATAATCCTAAGCAATTACGCAGATATAGAATCTAAATATGTAGGCGATGCACCTAAAAACTTAGTGGCTGCATTTGACTTAGCACAACAAAGCGATGCAATATTATTTTTTGATGAAGCAGATAGCTTTTTAGGTAAAAGAATTACAAATGTAACTCAAAGTGCCGACCAAGCGATAAACTCCCTGCGTAGCGAGCTTTTAAAACTACTAGAAGAGCGAAGTGTAATCGTTATTTTTGCGACTAATTTAATGGAAAATTATGACAATGCTTTTAATAGCAGAATCTTGCGTTCTATCGAGTTTAAATTGCCTAGCAAAAAGCAGCGAAAAAAGATGATAAAAAGCTTAATTCCTAGCAAACTTTATGACAAAGGAGTAAATTTAGATGAAAATGAAATAGAAATATTAGTCGCCTTAAGCGATGGGCTAAGCGGTCGTGAGATAAAAAATGCGATTTTAAATACGCTTATAAATGTGGCAAGTATTGAATCTAATGTAGATTCTATAGAAATTATCCCTACATTTAAAGACTTTAAAAAAGCGTTTAAATCCATAAATAAATCTCGTGGTATAAATATTATCAAAAGGAAAAATAATGCAAAAATTGCAAGAAATATTTAAGGCTGCATGGAATTATCAGGCAATAAAAAAGGATAGCTACACCTTTAAAGAGCTACTAGAGTGGGCGAAAAATAATGCTAAAAATAATGAAAGCGTGGCGGTAATGCGTGAGAGTAAAGATTCAAAAATTATTATTAAAGCTATGCTTTTAGATAGTAATAATACGCCTTTAAATGCGTTAGATATGCCATATTTATGCGTAGAGACAAAGAATTTAGATTCTGATTTGCTGCAGCATTTTGGTGATAAAAATATATTGATTTTAAAGTAAGGAGTGTTAAAATGGGATTTTTTGAGGCAATAGGCGAGGTGGCGGATATTATAGCGCAGTGGTGGGAAAAGATTAGAAAGATTATTTTAGCCATCGTTAGATTTATGGATAATCTTGTGGCGTTTTTTAAGCAAGATGATATAAGAGAAAAGCTAAAAAATGATAAGGATTTATCAGCGCTGATATTTAAAGAAGAGATGGAAAATGGGAATATTAGAATCTTGCAGTGCTTATATGATAACAAAACGCAAAAGGTGCTAGAAACTAATATGCAAGGCATAGAAACAAAAGAGCTAGATTCTGAAACAAAGGGGCATTTTAAAAATGATGATTTGATTGAGATAAAATTGAAGTAGCAAGGTTAGAATCTAGATTCCAAACATTTTAGATTCTATAGTTACAATTTAATTTTACTAAGGAATAAAAATATTTGCTAGATTTTGTGTGATATATGTGTGATAAGTGTGCTGTGTGCGAAATTCTTTTCTTTTTAGCCACAAAATTTCTAATTTTTAGAATCTTTTTTCAACTTTTTACTTTAGTTTTAATTAAGATTCTAAGATTTTATGCTTTTATGCGCAAGAATGTGAAAGGAGGGAGCGTGAAAGGGAGTAAAATGTAGCTTGTGTTTCCGCTATGGATTGAATCTAGTTGTTTATATGGTATGTTTTTAAAAGTTATAGAATCTTTAGTCTTTATTATTTCTAAGTTATTAGTTTTGGTGGTTTTAGATTCTAAAGTTTTTGTTGTTTCTAAGTTATTAGTTTTGTTGGTTTTAGAATCTAGATTATTTTGTGTAGGATTTGGCAGGTCAGTATTTTTTATAGAATCTTTGAAATTAGATTCTATGTTTTGTTGCGGTTTAGAATCTTTAGAATCTTTTGACGCACTTTGTGAGTGAGAAATATCTATGTTTTCTTTAGAATCTAAATTTTTAGAATCTTGCGAGTTAGATTCTATGTTTTCTTTAGAATCTAAATTTTTAGAATCTAAAATACTAGATTCTATAACATTTTGATTTATCGTTATGATTTTATTTAGCTTTATATAGTAGCGATTTTCTACACAAATAATTTGCCCGATTTCATTTTGGCATTCATTTAAAAAGTTATTTTGCAAGGCTGAAGTTTGAATAAAAGATTCTAGAATCTGCGTTTTTATTTTTTTGCTAGGTAGCGATTTATTAGAATCTAGGCTAGATTCTATAGAATCTTTTTTAGAATCTAACGTGGAATTTACCCACCTTCCATTTTCCCACTTTCCATTTACCCACCCCCCTAGCCCCCCTCCGCAAGGGAGGGGGGAATCACTCTTAGAATCCCCAAAACTTTCACTCACAAAAGGAAACTTTACCCCAAAATCACTATTCTTATAAAAGCTCAAAGGCGCGATAATCTCCGCCCACTGCCCAGCTTTCAACGTATGCTTACATAGCCCAAAAGAGCCAGAGCTATCCACTTCCGCGCACACCTGAAAGTCGCCATCACTAATCGCACTCATCGTATTTTGCGTATCTAGCCTTTGAAATGGACGATGCACGATATACCCTTGCGTAAATCCACGATGCTTTAGCGTATGCAGCTCATACTGATAAAGGCTATCACGACTCCCACGCCGCGCGTAAAAATCACTCAAAGCTAGTGCATAAGTGCGAGCCGTAAGCCCCGCATAATAGCTAGATTTTGTCCGCCCCTCAATTTTCAAAGCATCAATCGCATTAGATTCTAAAATAGCACTAAGCTCACTAGCAAGATTCAAATCCTTAGCATTAAAAATGTGCGTGCCGATTTCTTGCTCCTGCTCCAAACGCATAATCACGCCATTATCGGGGTTTTTCACATACATTTCATCGCCATAGAATCTTACAAGGCTGTCATCGGCGGCATTTCGCACATAGTATTCATAATCAAAGCGGCAGTCATTCGCGCAACTCCCACGATTAGGCACACGTCCATGCTGCAGCGCCGAAATAAGACACCGCCCACTAAAGGCAAAACACATACTCCCATGCACGAAAATCTCAATCTCTAGTTGCGGAATTTGCTCCTTTATGATAATGCAGTCATTCAAGCTAATCTCGCGCGCCGCTACAATCCGCTTCACGCCCATATCATAAAACACCTGCGCATCCAGCACATTTAGCACATTTGCCTGCGTGGATAAGTGTATAGGCACATTTGGCGCGATTTGCTTTGCTAGTTTTATCACGCCGGGCGCGGCGACAATAAAGGCATCAGGGTGCAAATCACGCATTAAAGCGATGTGATTTTTAAGGCTATCAATTTGCGAGTTAAATGGGAAGCCATTTATGGTAACATAGACTTTTTTATTTTTTTTATGCGCATAATCGATACCTTTTTGGAAGTCGGCTAAACTAAAATCCTTGCTAGAGCGATTGCGAAGCGAAAAGTGGCTAACGCCGCCATAGACGGCATCCGCACCGAAATCAAGGGCAATTTTTAGCTTTTCCAAATTCCCCGCTGGACTTAAAAGCTGGACTTTTTTAGATTGCGTTTTAGATTCTTTTTTAGATTCCATATTTATACTTTTTTGTGATTTTATTTGAAATTTTATAGAATCTATTTTAGCTTTTTATTTAAATGTGATAAAAATTATGGAAATATTAAAACTGAGATTCTAACAACAAAATTTCATCAAACACTAAAATTATAGAATCTAGATAGTTTTTCGCTAAAATTACAACTTAAATTTTGTAAGGTAAGATAATGGTTTCTAAAAACACTTTGAGTTTAGATAAAGATTCTATGCAGCAAATACAGCATATTTTATATGAGATTTGTGGCATACATTTGACAGATTCTAAGCAGACGATGATTCAAAATCGTATTAATTCTATGCTTAAAAATCCTGTATGTGCGAATATTCATAGCTTTGATGATTTATTTCGCACTATTAAGGGGAATAGTCAGGTTAGACAGCTTTTTATCAATAGTTTTACGACTAATAAGACGGATTTATTCCGCGAAGCATATCATTTTAGCGATATGCTAAATCGTACGCTTATCCCGCTTTTGCAAGGCGGGAAAGAAATAAAGATTCTATGTTCAGCTAGTAGTAGTGGAGAAGAGCCTTACTCAATAGCGGCTACTTGCCTTTATGCTAAAAATATTTATAAGTCCGCTAGTAAGATAAAAATTACAGCGACAGATATTGATACTGATATGCTAGAGATGGCTAAAATCGGGCATTACCAGCTTGATAAAAGGCTAAATAAGATTCCAGAATGGGTGAATTTAGAAGATTATTTTGATGTGAAAATACTCCCAGATGGCACGCAGGATTTGAAAGCAAAGCAGATTCTAAAAAATATGATAACTTTTAAGCAGCTTAATCTTTTTGCAAAAAGCTATCCTTTTTCTAAAGATGAGTTTGATATGATTTTTTGCCGAAATGTGCTAATTTATTTTAAGCAAAAAGACCAAGAGAATATACTAGCAAAGCTGCATAATGTGCTGAAAGTTGGCGGGACACTTTATCTAGGACATAGCGAAGATGTGCTAGGATTAAGTCAATTTTTTGATAGATTAGGTAATAAAATCTTTGTAAAAAATTCAGATTCTATAATCAAAGGGATTGAGTAATGGCTACAATGAAAAAAAATGATGTATTAATGCAGCAAGTCGCAGAAAAGTATCATCCAGATACCATTTTGCAAAATAAGCCATGCACAATGACACGTGAAAAGCTAATCGTTATAGGTAGCTCCACAGGCGGCACAGAGGCACTAAATAAGATTCTATCAGGACTTAAAGCAAAGAATTTACCGCCCATTGTAATCGTGCAGCATATCCCTAAGATGTTCTCGTCATCTTTGGCTGTGCGGCTTGATAATAATAGTGAATTGAGTGTGTTTGAAGTGAAAGAAAGAGTGAAGCTTGAGAGTGATTGTGCGTATATTGCTAGTGGAGATTCTCACGTGGTTTTGAGTTATAAAGAGGGCAAATATTATGCAGCGCCCTTTGATGAGAGGCGAATAAGTCGGCATCGTCCAAGTGTGGATATTTTATTTCGCTCGGCAAATAATACTTCTGGTAAAAATACATTAGCCATAATTCTAACAGGGATGGGCGATGATGGTATGATAGGTATGAAAAATCTCTATGATAACGGCGCATATACAATAGCCCAAGATGAGCAAAGCTGTGTGGTCTTTGGTATGCCAAAAAAGGCTATTGAAATAGGGGCGGTGCGTGAGATTTTACCCTTAGAAAAAATAGCAAATCGTATAATGGACTACGCCGCTGGTCGCATTAATCTTTTGAAGCCAAAAGAACCGGATGTGAATATTTAGATTCTATAAATTTTGAAAGGTAAAAATGTCATTTTTAGATAGAATCATACATAACTTAGATTCTCAATATAGTGGTATTCAATACCAGGAAAATATTGTAAAAGAAATCAAGGAATATATTACAATATTATTAAATGCAAAGATTGATGATTGTGTAAGCTTAAATTCCCTTGGAATGCCTGATATTTCTTTTTTAAATGTAGATTCTAGTGAGCTTTGTATATTAATGGCAAAAGAGATTAGAAATATTTTGCAAGAATATGAGAATAGAATTAGATTATTATCAATTTCTTATGATAGCTCACTTAGTCCTTGGCAATTAGATTTTGATATTTTGTGTTGTTTTACTAATGACAGATTTAGTGAGTTTAATATACATATAATTTTTAGAAACAATAGATATTGTGAAGTGTTGTAGGATAAGAAGATGGATGAAAATATTTATTATTACAAAAAAGAATTAGATTATTTACACAAGATGCGTAGTTTATTTATTAATAATTTTCCGAAACTAGCACCTTTTCTTTCGTATAATAGCAATGACCCAGATATTGAAAGATTAATAGAAAATTTTGCTATTTTAACAGCAAAGCTACATCAAGAACTAGACAATAATCTACCATTGATTGCGGAATCTTTAATTAATATAATCTCCCCAAATTATACAAATCCTTTACCTAGCGTGTGTATACAAGATTTTATTTTAAAAACAGATTCTAAAGAAAATGAAATATTTATACCTAAAAACACAGAAGTTAAATCTATACCCATAGATGAAATTGAATGTAGATTTAAAACATTATATGACATTAATTTATATCCGCTTGCATTACAAGATTGTCATATATCTAATGTTAATAATACATATTCTATGATTATATATTTTAACACCACAAAAGATATTAATATTAATGAGCTTAATATTTCATATTTAAATATTTATTTAGGCAATGATATTTATACATCTACTTCACTTTTGATGTGGATGTTATATTATTTGCAAGAAGTTATTGTTATTTTTGAAAATGGAGAAGAGTTTAAGATATTGCCTAGTTTTGTCGAACATATAGGATTGGATAGTCTTGCTTTTGGCGGTGGAGAAAATGGATTTGAAGCATTTTCGCTTTTACAAGAGTTATTTTTTGTTCCTGAAAAATTCAACTTTATTCGTATTAATCAATTAGAGATTCTAAAAAGATGTAGTAGTCAAAAATTTAATATGAAATTTAATTTTACAAAGCCATTGCCACATGAGTGTATGCCAAGGGTTGATATGTTTAGTTTATTTGCTACGCCTATAATCAATAAATTTCACATTTCTGCAGAGCCAATTGTAAACAATCATAATAAAGAATCTTATAGAATCTTTATTAATCAAAACAAAGTAGAGTATTATGAAATCATAGAGATTCTAAAGGTAAAAGCACACAATAGTGACACAGGTAAGCGGATTCTAAAAAATTATAAAAGTTTTGAGAGATTTGGAATCTTTGATAATGATAGATTAAATGATTTTTATAGTTCATTTTATAAAAAAGATATTTATGGGCATTCATATAGACATATTTCTTTTTTTTCACAAAGTAAAGTTAGTGAAACAATTTCTATTGAAACAATTTCTTGCAACAAAAACTTACCTACACATTTAAAAATGGGAGAAGTTAATAAAATAGATAACAAAGATATACAAACACGTAATATAACAATGCCAACTTCTATGAAAAGAGTAGATATTGATGGAGAAATTATTTGGAAACTTGTAGCAACACTCTCATTTAATTATCAAAGTATCTTAGAAAAACAAAGTTTTTTAAATATCTTAGAATCTTATAGTTTTTTGCTCAATAAAGAAAAAGATAATATAGCTAAAAAATTTGCTTTAAATCTTATAAATATAACACAAAAACCAATATATACAATCAGTGGTAATTTTGCTAAAAAAGGTGTGCTTTGCACTATGAGTATCAATCAAAATGGATTTTACTCTTTAGGTGAAATCTATAGGATGGGGCTTGTATTTTCTAAGTTTTTGGCTAGTTTTGCTTCTCTTAATTCTTTTTGTGAGTTAGAAATAAAATGTATCAATAGAGATTATATAACTACAATATCTTATCCATATAAAGACGGGAAAAAGGCAACAATGTAGGTTATATTAAAATAATATTTCAAATATTTTTAGATCTTATTTTATTAATGGCAAGGTTTCAAGCAATCTTTTAAGCTGAATTTCAGCCTTTGGGAAATGCTCGGCGATGGTAAGGGCGACCACGTCATAGCGACTAGCGACATCATTTATAAGACGCGAAACCTGCGAAATGCCCATCACGCCGCTATTTCCAACCGCGATATAAAGCTCACTCGCATCCAAAACATCCAAGTCCAAATGGATAGCAACGCGGCTCACACCCGTGCTTTCAAGCCAAGCTAAAAGCTTTTTAGAATCTTTTGCGACATCTTTCACACTCAAAGTCGTAAGGTCAAACTCGCGCACACGTCGCGTAAAATGCGTGGCTTCCTTTGAGTGCAGCCCGACCAAAATCACCTTGCTAGATTCTATGTGGCTAGGCAGATTAAAGTCTTTTTGCAGGTCAAAAGTGGCGTTTTTGTCGTTATGATTCTCACTTTTGGCGTTTTTTGAGTTTTTGCCAAGCAGGGCAGATACCGCCATCGCGTGATAGCCCTTGTAAAAATTATCGAATGGAAGCCCAACATCAGGGTGCGCATCAAGCCAAATCACCGCCAAATCACCCTTATACACGCTATTTAGATAAGTGAAAGGCGCGACAGATACGCTACACTCGCCACCCAAAGTTAGAATCTTTTGCGGTTTTCTCGCGTTTAGAATCTGCAGGGCTTTACTTGTTTGTTTTTTTAAAATTTCACCATCGATTATGCCATTTTGCACTATTCTTTGAGAGTTAGAATCTAGCTTTAAATCTTTTGAAATATCGACAATGGCGATGTTTTCGCGACTTTTAGATTCTATGTTAGAATCTTTTTTAGAATTTTGCTTAGAATCTTGCATTTGAAAATTATGATTTTTAGAATCTAAAGTGTTATTTTGTGTAAAATTATTAGGATTTTTAGAATTTTTAGATTCTATATTAGAATCTTTTTTGGATTTTAGCGTTTTAGATTCTGTATTAGAATCTTGCAATTTAGATTCTATAGAATCTTTTTTAGAATCTTGCATTTTAGATTCCATAGATTCTATAGAATCTTTTCGCACTGAATCTACTAGCAAATTTAAAATTTCCGCACCCAAAATATAGCCCTTTGCGGCTTCTTGTAAGCTTAAATCACTAAACCAAGAAGTAATATCACCGCCTTGCCACTGCGGATAAACTAACCGCAAAATCTTAGAATCCATAGTATTAGAATCTAAATTACCACCAAATGCAATTATATTCATAAAAAATACTCCAATGAAAATTTTACAGCAACTACCAAACATAATAACACCTTTTGAAGTTGGCTATTATATCAAAATACTATTATATGACTAAATCTAAAATTGTAGTTTTCAAAAAACAATTTATATAAATTATTACACATTTCTTACACATTTAAAATGTGAAAAACTATAAAAATAAGAATAATTCTATTATTTTAATATGGTATTTTATAATTTATAAGTGTGTAGATTCTACACATTGGGTAATAAAATTTTCATTATTCAAAATAAATAAAGTTAATTTAAAGTAAATATATTCTAATATTTTGTTGTGAATATAATCTTTCACAAGACTTATGTTTTTAAGGGAGGCATAATGCAACAAGAAGATAAGATTATCGAGGGTTATTTAGGTATAACCCCAGAGCGTAAGAAAAGTAGAGTGCCAGCAAAGCTGGATTGGTGGCAGAGTGCGACAGGGCTATTTTTGGGCTTGTTTATGATTTTCCACATGTTTTTCGTATCAAGCATACTTATTAGCGATGAGTTTATGTATTGGATTACGAAGTTTTTTGAGGGCAGCATTTTTATAAAGGCTGGTGAGCCGCGAATTGTTAGCGGTGTGGCGGCGGTTGTGATTGTGGCGTTTGTAGCACACGCATTTTTGGCGATGAGAAAGTTTCCTATTAATTATAGGCAGTTTTTGGCGTTAAAGGTGCATAAGCATTTGATGAAACATAGCGATACTAGCCTTTGGTTTATTCAAGCCGCGACTGGATTTGCTATGTTTTTCCTAGCTAGCGTGCATTTATTTGTGATGTTTGCTATGCCAGAAACTATAGGACCTAATAGCTCGTCATATCGTTTCTTTAGTCAGCATTTTTGGATTCTATATATTGTGCTGCTTTTTGCGGTAGAACTGCATGGCTCTATCGGGCTTTATCGCCTTTGCATTAAATGGGGCTGGCTTGAAGGGCTAGGCATTTCTGGCTTACGGAATCTAAAATGGGCTATGAGTGCGTTTTTCATTATCTTAGGGTTAGCGACATTTTCTGCGTATTTTATTAAGGGTATGAATAATGCGGATAAGTTCAAAGATATTCATGACGCAAGAGAAGCAGATGAAAGGCTTTATGGACATCATGAGGCAAGTGCTAGTGATTTAGATTCTATGTCTAAAAAGGCAGTAGCCATTGCGAAAGAAAATCTAAGCAAATAAATTGTAAAGGAAGAATGATGAAAGTAACATATTGTGATGCGTTAATTATAGGCGGTGGTTTGGCTGGTTTGCGCGCTTCCATCGCTACACAAGAGCAAGGGTTAAGCACAATAGTGCTAAGTCTTATACCGGTTAAAAGAAGCCACTCCGCTGCTGCGCAAGGTGGTATGCAAGCAAGCCTTGGAAACTCAGTAAAAAGCGATGGCGATAACGAAGACTTGCACTTTGCTGATACGGTAAAAGGGAGCGACTGGGGTTGCGACCAAGATGTAGCTAGAATGTTCGTAACAACTGCGCCAAAGGCAATTAGAGAGCTGGCTGGCTGGGGTGTCCCATGGACTAGGATTCAAAAGGGTGATAGACCAGCGGTTATCAATGGCGAAAAGGTAACGATTACTGAAGATGACTTTAGACACGGCTACATTCACTCAAGGGATTTTGGTGGGACTAAAAAGTGGAGAACCTGCTATACAGCGGATGCCACAGGTCACACTATGCTTTATGCGGTAGCAAATGAAGCTTATAAGCACGGCGTAGATATTCGCGATAGAAAAGAAGCGGTGGCTTTGATTCACCAAGATGGGCGATGCTATGGCGCGGTGGTGCGAGATTTGGTTACAGGCGAGATTTCTGCGTATGTAGCAAAAGGCACACTGATTGCCACAGGTGGATATGGTAGGGTTTATAAAAACACTACAAATGCTGTAATTTGCGAAGGCACAGGCGCTGCTATTGCTATGGAGACAGGTGTAGCAAAGCTAGGGAATATGGAAGCGGTGCAATTCCACCCAACGCCACTTTTCCCTAGTGGAATCTTGCTGACTGAAGGATGTCGCGGTGATGGTGGTTTATTACGCGATGTGGATGGCTATCGCTTTATGCCTGATTATGAGCCAGAGAAAAAAGAGCTAGCAAGCCGTGATGTTGTTTCGCGTAGGATGATTCAAAGAATCCGCGAAGGTAAGGGTGTAAAATCGCCTTATGGTGAGCATTTATGGCTTGATATTACAATCTTAGGTCGCGCGCATATTGAGCGAAATTTACGCGACGTGCAAGATATTTGTAAAGTATTCGCTGGTATTGACCCTGCGGATAAATGGGCGCCTGTGCTACCTATGCAGCACTATTCTATGGGCGGTATCCGCACAGATTATCGTGGTGAATCTTATCTTAAAGGTTTATTTGCAGCAGGTGAAGCGGCGTGCTGGGATTTACATGGATTTAATCGCTTAGGTGGAAACTCAGTTAGCGAAGCGGTGGTAAGCGGTATGATTATCGGTGGATATTTCGCGGAGCATTGTCAAAATGCGGAAGTGGATATTGAGACTGCTACTTTAGAATCTTTTATTAAGAAAGAAGAAGCCTACATCGCAAGTCTATTAAATAGCAGCGGCACTGAAAATGTGTATGAAATAAAAAATAAAATGAAAGAAATAATGGATGCGGATGTTGGAATCTTTAGAGATGGTAAAGGCTTGCAAGACGCGGTAACTCGCCTAGAAGAGCTATATAAGCGAAGCAAAAATATAAGAGTGCAAAATAAAAAATACCACGATAATCCAGAGCTAGAAGATGCCTACCGCACACCGCGTATGCTAAAAATTGCCTTGTGTGTGGCAAAAGGAGCGCTTGATAGGACAGAATCTAGGGGCGCACACAGCCGCGAGGACTATCCAAAAAGAAATGATAAAGACTGGCTAAAACGAACTTTAGCTGGTTGGAGCGATGACCCAAATCAAACATTGCCTACAATCACTTATGAGGATTTAGACATTATGAAAATGGAAATCGCGCCCGGATTCCGCGGATATGGTGCTAAGGGTATGATTATCGAGCATCCAAATAGCGCGATAAGACAAGCTGAGATTGATAAAATCACAGCAGAGATTAACGCAAAAGGTGGTGATAGATACGCATTGCAAGAAGCATTAATGCAGTTTAACTTGCAGCCACTTTATAAAGCAAGAAATGAAAGACTAAGCGATAAAAGGAGATAAAAATGAGTGCTGAAGTAAGTAACAATCAACAAACAGCGGCTAAACCAGCCGAGCATAAGGGCAGGACAATTACCATTCGTGCGTTAAAGTTTGACCCACAAAGCGCGGTAAGTAAGCCGCATTTTAGGGAATACAAGCTAGAAGAGGCGCATTCAATGACCGTGTTTATCGCACTAAATATGATACGCGAACAACAAGACCCTGATTTAAGCTTTGACTTTGTATGTCGCGCGGGGATTTGCGGAAGTTGCGGTATGATGATAAATGGTCGCCCACGACTTGCGTGTAGGACTTTGACGCAAGATTTCCCTGATGGCGTGATTACCATTTTGCCTTTACCTGCGTTTAAACTTATCAAAGATTTGAGTGTGAATACAGGCGAGTGGTTTGAGGGTATGACAAAGAGAGTAGAGAGCTGGGTGCATACGCAGCATAAGCCTGATATTTCTAAGCTTGAAATGCCTATTGAGCCGCAGGTGGCGGATGATGTGTTTGAGCTTGATAGATGTATTGAGTGTGGGTGCTGCATTGCAAGTTGCGCGACAAAAGTTATGCGTGAGGACTTTATCGGCGGGGCTGGGATGAATCGCATTGTGCGATTTATGATTGACCCGCATGATGAAAGGACTGATGAGGATTACTACGAGCTAGTAGGTAATGATGATGGCGTATTTGGCTGTATGAGCCTTATTGCCTGCCATGATGTATGCCCTAAAGAGCTACCTTTGCAAAGTAAAATCGCTTACCTTCGCCGCAAAATGGTCGCCTTGCGCTAACTTTTTCTTAATAGATTCTATGTTTTATAGAATCTATTTTACGTTTTATAGAATCTACCTTATTAGATTCTACATTTTACAGAATCTATTTTGCAAGATTCTATTTAGATTCTATATTAGAATCCATTTTTACAGAATCTATCTTACAAGATTCTATAACTAAAACTCCCTAAATAGTAAATAGATTCTTAGAATCTAACTATTGTTTTAAGTAAATATTAATAAACTTAGATTCTATATTTTCATTATTGTTTAAAATTTTAAGTGTTGAGAATGTAAATACGCCTAAAATAATTCCTAGTGGAATAAATATAACAATAACCTTAAAATGTCTTGTTAAAAATTTGATAAGGCTTTGGAATAAATCATTATTATTAAATCTTTTGCCATATTCATTGAAAATATCTTCTTTCATTTCAATATTTGGTGTTATTGCGGCACATATATTTTCACATAAATATAAAATTTTTTCATTACAATCATTTTCTACATTAAATTTACCCCTATAGCCCAAAATCATACAAACGTATATAAATTCAAGCATATCTTTATTTTTACTGGGATTTTCCAGCCACTTATACATGATTCCAAAAAATTTATCGCCACCTTCGTTTTCATTAAATAATCTTAAAGTTAATGGATTATTAGCGTAATCGCTATCGATAAATAAAGGATTCTTAAGCAAACTCTCATCAATAAACACACACACGCAATATCGTAACCTTGCAATATCAATTTCATCGTATTTTTTTAGATTTATAAGCGTAGAGTTTATAGATAAAATTTCATTTAATATATTCTCTTTTAACTGCTCTATGCTCATATCAAATTTACTGATTCTAGATAATCTATTAGCTAATAAAAGTAAAGATAAATAGTAATCTAGTGCCAAGTTATTTTGCAAACCCCTAAGATTGCCAGCGGCTATGAGCGATGTTTTTTTTATATCTTTATCCTGCATATTAAACTTTCAAATATTTTTAAAAATGTAAATGGTAAAAGAAAAATATGAATTTAAGTAAATTTCTAGATTCTATAAATTCTTAGCATTTTTGTAACATTCCATTAATTACACAAAAATAATTAATATTTGCTAGACAAAATGTGAAAAATTTAGATATTATGAAAAACATTAGCTTTTAGAATCTAGATTCCATAAAACATAAGAAAACTTAGAATCTAGATTCAAAAAAGCAATCAATTTAAAGGAGAAAGATATGGCAAAAGAGAGCGTGACACTGACAGATAATTCAACCGGGCAAAGCTATGAGTTTGACTTAATTAACTGCACTAGGGGTCCTAAGGCGATTGATTTTAGTAAGCTTTTTACGACAACAAATCTATTTAGCTATGACCCAGGATATGGTAGCACAGCAGGCTGTGAAGGCACTATAAGCTATGTGAATGGCAAGGATGGCGAGCTGCTTTACAAGGGCATTCCTATTCAGGATTTGGTGGCGAAATATAAATTTACCGATGTTTGTAGGCTTTTAATTAGCGATGATGGGCTGCCTAAAGATTCTAAAGAAAGCGATGAGTTTGACCTTGAGTTGCGACATTGCGGCTTCTTGCATGAGCGGCTAAAAAGTGTGTTTAACGCATTTCCTGATAAGGCGCATCCTATGGCAACTTTAAGTGCGTTAGTGAGCGTTCTAGCGACACTTTACTACGACCATAAAGAGATGGAGGACGAGGATGATTATCAAACGATGGCAAGGCGGATTATTGCTAAAACGCCTACAATGGTGGCATTTTGCTATCGTCATAGCGTTGGTGCGCCCTTCATTGAGCCTGATGTGAGCAAAAGCTATGTGGAAAATTTCTTGTATATGCTACGCGCATATCCGCACGGACGGCTAAAGCAAACGCTTAAAGGCGAGCAAGAAATCACGCCTGTGGAAATCGAGGCGTTAGATAAGATTCTAACGCTTCACGCAGAGCATGGGCAAAACGCTTCAACTACCACCGTGCGAAATGTGGCAAGCACGGGCGTGCATCCGTATGCGGCTATTTCTGCAGGGATTGCCGCCCTTTGGGGACCAGCACACGGCGGGGCAAATGAGGCGGTGCTAAGTCAGCTAAGAGAAATAGGCGATGTGAAAAATGTCGATAAATACATCGAGCGTGTGAAAGATAAAAATGACCCATTTCGCCTTATGGGCTTTGGGCATCGTGTGTATAAGAACTACGACCCGCGCGCTAAGACGCTGAAAGCCTTAAAAGATGATTTAAACAAACGCGGTATAAAAATGGATATGAAACTTAGTGAAATAGCTGAAAAAGTCGAGGAAGTCGCCCTGAAAGATGAGTATTTTATCAAGCGAAATTTGTATCCAAATGTGGATTTTTATAGCGGTATAATTCTTTCGGCTTTGAAGATTCCAACGGAGCTTTTCACGCCTATTTTCGTTTTAGGGCGAATGCCTGGCTGGTGTGCGAACTTAATCGAACATGTAAAAAATCCACATGTTAGAATCACAAGACCACGTCAGGTGTATATGGGGAAATAAAACATGAAACTTAATGATATTTTATCTTTTAGATTCTAAAAATCTTAAAAGTTAAAATATATAATTAGATTCTAAATTGATTTTAGGATGGTTATGAAAAAGATAAGTTTTTTAATATTTTATTTTATTTTTTGTAATATTTTTATTTTAAATATTTTAAGTGCCGCAGGGGTGAAAAGCAAAATAGATTCTAAAGAATCTAAATTGCAAATTGCAGTAAGCATTGCCCCACTTGCCTTTTTTGTGGAAAAAATCGCCGCTGATAAAGCCGATGCTAAAATAATTGTGCCAAACAATAAAAATGCCGAATTTTTTGAGCCTGATTTTAAAATGATTAAAACCTTAGAAAATGCCGATATGCTCGTATTTATCGGTATGCCTTTTGAAAAAATTTACTTAGAAAAAATGATAAAAATTAAACAAGATTCTAAAAATGCTAAAAAAACGGAGATTTTGCGTTTAGATTCTATCATTCCACTTGAGCGAATTAAGATTCATAGCAAAATTAAATCTTTAGAATCTAATCTACAAAATAAAAAAGAAAAAGAGCTTACACAAGGGCTTTTACAAGGCAAGGCAGTAATACAACCAAGTGCAGATTCTAAAGAAAATCATCATAAACACAAAGAAAATCACGATTCTCATAATGAAATTTCCCACCTTTGGCTAAGTCTAAATAACGCAAAAATTATCGCTAAAGAAATAGCACAGAATCTAATTAGTTTAGATTCTAAAAATGCTAACTTTTATAAAGAAAACTTAGCAAAATTAGAACAAGACATAGAATCTTCGCAGGGCAAAATTAAAGAGATTCTAAAGAATATGGAAAGACGCGATTTTATCGTGTATCATCCGCTATTTGAGGGCTTTGAGAGTGAGTATAATTTGATTGAGCATAGCCTTGAAAAGCATGGTAAAAAATATGGTTTGCAAGACATTTTGGCGTTAAGCAATTTTGCGAAAAAAATCGGGGTAAAACGCATTTTTACACAGAGTGAAAATAAGGATATAAAAACCCTTGCAACATCGATAAATGCGGAACTCGTGCTAATTAATCCTATGAGTAAAGATTATCTAAAAAACTTAGAATCTATAATGGAAAAAATCGCAAAAAGTTATGAATAACGAAAAAAAGGGCGAAAAATGGTGATTTTAGGTAGCACGGGCAGTATCGGCGTGAATGCATTGCGTGTGGCGCGCACTTTTGGGCTGCAAATCGAGGCGATGTCGTGCAATAGCAATGTGGCGGTTTTTAACGAGCAGATTGCCGCGTTTCGCCCAAAATTTGTCGCCATTTGCGATGAGAGCAAGCTAGCGCTTTTAAAACCGCGTGATAGCCGCGTGTATGTCGGCGATAGCGGCGTAAAAGAGATGATAAAAAAGGCGAAATCTAAGGCTGTGCTGAATGCGATTGTGGGCTTTGCGGGGCTGAAATTTAGCCTTTGTGCGTTAAAAGAGGGCAAAAGATTGCTACTTGCGAATAAGGAAACGCTTGTTATCGGGGGGAATTTGGTGCGGGAAATTTTGCTAAAGCAAGATTCTAAAGATTTCACAAAAGGTGCGGCGAAAAAAGATTCTAAAAAATCTAAGAAAAATAAGCATAAAGTTATAGAATCTAAAACTACTAAGACTTGGAGAGATTTTGAAGATTCTAAATTTATAGAATCTAGTTTTTTAGAATCTGGCTTTGTGGTATCTAATCGTGGTATAGAATCAGATTCTAAAAATCCTAATATTTTGGATAATAACTTAGAAAATTTAGAAGTGATAGAATCTAGAAACTCAATGGATTGCCGTGAAATTGATATGTTTGAATCTAATAAGCATTTTGCCTTAAAAGATTCTAAAATTGATTCCAAAAAAGATAAAAAAAGTTCTAAAAATCCTAACTTTTTAAAGCATATTTTTCCTATTGATAGCGAGCATTTTAGCCTTTATTCTTTGGGTGTGAAAAGTGGTGCTAAAAATGTGCGAAAGCTCTATATTACCGCGTCTGGCGGGGCGTTGCGTGATATGCCTTTAAGCGAGATTAATAACGCAACTTTAGAGCAGGTCTTAAAACATCCAACATGGAATATGGGCGCGAAAATAACTATAGATTCTGCAACTTTAATCAACAAATTGTATGAAATTTTAGAAGCTTTCTGGCTTTTTGGAACGCGAAAAATTGATGCTGTGATTGAGAAAAGTTCGCTCATTCACGCCTTTGTGGAATCTAGCGATGGCAGCATTAAGGCGTTTTTAAGCAAGGCTGATATGTGCCTGCCGCTCGCATTTGGGCTGCATAGCAAGCGGGCAAAAAAGCGTTTTAGTATTGAAAAAATTAGCGTGACTGACCTTGCTAGGCTTGAGTTTCGCGGCATTGATGTGACGCGCTATCCGCTTTGGCGCTTTAAGGACTTGCTACTTGCTAATCCCGCTCTTGGCGTGGTTTTGAATGCGGCAAATGAGCATTTGCAAACGCTTTTCATAGAATCTAAAATCAATTTTGGCACATTTTATAGCGTCTTACCGCAGGTTTTAGGGCATTTTAGCGACATTTCTCCTTGCAAAAATCTAATTGAAATCTATGATTTACGCGATGAAGTAATCAACTTTTGTGAAGGTTTGATGAAAAGTTAGTTTAATATAAAACTTCATTCCCCCAATAAATATCAATTATATGCCAAGTTTTCTGCCCTTCTTTTAAATCTTTTCGTGTTGTAGGTGGATTGCTGTAAGAATAAACATTTGGCATAACAACGATTTTACTAGGATTTTCTATCAAATATGCTCCCCAAAAACTAAAGGTAGAATTAGCTATAATGGCGTGTTTGCAGGACTTCATTAGCTCTAAATCAAAGGCAGCGCACCCTTCGTGATTATTATCAATAAACTCAAAGTTTAAACCCTGCGTAATGTTAGAATCTAAATAACCCAAAAGATTTTCCTTACACCAATTAATACCATTGCTAAAGACAAAAATAGTAGCGTGTGGCAGGGCATTTTTAATGATTTTTAATGCGGCATTATAATAGCTACTACCCAAAATCGCAAAATCATTGCACTCCAAATAATCGCCCCGCCTAATATGCAAAAATACTGAATCTTTTACACTCAAAATATGCTTTTTTGTCGCTAGATTCTTAGAATCTAAGGGCGTTTTAAGGCTAAAATCACGCAGCAAAACTTCCCTAATCTCATTAAAATACGCAATGCTAAAAAAATACCCACGAAAATAATCACGCTCTTTGTAATAAGTCCCGCTTTTTAGCTTACTCTCAACATCGCTTTCCTTGCTAGATTCTATAAAATATCTGTAGTGCCACTTTCGCCATTCCCGCGGCAGCATTTTGTAGATTAGTCTAAAAAAATAATTGCGTCCAAACATCACCAAATTTATCGGCAGATTTAGCTTGTCATATTTTTTAAAAAACGCATAAACATCTTCATAATCCATACATTTTAAGCTGATATTAAAATGTAGTAACTCAATAATTCGTGCCCCCGCAAACCGCTCTCTCTCTCTCTCTCTCTCTCGTTGTCACCATTAGTTATAGAATCTACGCCCCTTTGCAGCATTGATATATTATGACGCGAAATATCTAAACGCACTTCTTGCTTGTAATAATGCTCTAACGCCTTAGCAAAAGCGTAGTTATACATTTGGTTTCCTAGACCATAATAAAAGCCGATTTCTACTACCATTTTTTCTCCTTATTAATACGAAGTGATATTATATTAAATTTCCCTTAAAAATTTTTCTAATCAAAATAATCAAGTGGTAAGATTCCATACACATAATTATTTTCAGTGATAAAAATAGGGAAAAAATAAAAAACAAGCCCGATAATTAAAGCACCAAAAAAGAGAAATAAAAAATAACGACTCTTATTTATATCATAACGATGAAGCCAAACATCCAAATTTGCAGCACGAAATTTAAACCAAAACTTACGATAAAAATACGCTACAAAAGCCCCAAGCACAAATATCAAAATGCTATGAAAACTAAGGGCATCCCACATATTCCCTAGCAAGATTCCAAGACTAAAATCTTTAAGTGAATTAAGACGCGTAATATCTCTAGAATCTTTAGTGTTTTTAGAATCTTTCTTAGAATCCACATCAAAAATATTCAAATACGATTTGTTTAGATATGTAACATCATCTTTTTTATATGTGTAAATATTACTCATATTTTTAGTATTTTTCGCAATAGCAAAATTATGCAATTTATCATACATAAAAACGCCAAATGCGATAAATAAAAAAAATAAAAACCATTTAATATTCGAGTAAAAACATATTGTCTTAGTTAGTTTATACATAGAATCTAGGGCAGTTTTGACAAATTCATAACTTATCGCATTATTTAAGATTTCGCAGTCACGCTCCGCCCTTTCCGTAATATGCGCATCTTTAAACTTTATTTTTGGTCTTGTCTCAACATTTCCATTTAGAACCGACTTTAAAGACATATTACCATATATAGAATCTTTTTTAAATAAAGTTTCAAAAATACTATTTTGCATAAAATTAATAATAGCATTTTTAGAACTAATAGCAATAAAAGGCTTAAAATAACAAAGCCTAGCGTTTTTAGCCAAATTTATCAAATCACCTTCCAAAAGCAAGTCTAAAACCCCGCCCGCATCGCTAATTTGCAGGTTTTTCCCAAAGACTATCCACTTTATCTCGTTGCCATTAAAATTAGTAAGGATTTTAGCAAATGGCACGCTGGCATGATACTCCTCATACACGCTAGAATCCGCACTACTCTCAAGCAAATTAGTCTCGCCATACCGCTCCAAATCCGCCAAAATCACACGCTTTAACGCACTCTCAACATCGCTATCCACGCCATCATGCAAAGTCATCTCCCACCTTGC
Source organism: Helicobacter saguini (assembly GCF_000762875.2). Classification (GTDB taxonomy): domain Bacteria; phylum Campylobacterota; class Campylobacteria; order Campylobacterales; family Helicobacteraceae; genus Helicobacter_A; species Helicobacter_A saguini. The sequence goes on along the minus strand of NZ_JRMP02000006.1, from coordinate 3,860 downwards.
CACCGCATACACGCTAATGCTTGCCACCTCCGTTTTCACGCCACTCCCACCGCAAGTGCTACAAGTCACTTCGCCACGCCCATGACAGCTGCTACACTCATTATACCCGCTCCCATGGCAATGCACGCACCGCTCCATATAGCTCTCAGTGTAGCTGCTACCATCAAAGGCGGTTGCCTGTCTTGTCTTATGCAAATTGCCCAAACCAGAGCAAAAGTTACACATATCACGCCCACGCCCACCGCATGAAAAGCAGGTCGTAATGCCATTATGACAGCTAGTGCAAGGGCTTGTGTAATAAAAACTCTCCCCACTTTTTAGCTTTAAAGTATTCTTTATAAAACCATATTTATTGTTTTGCACCATATTATAAAGCTTGTCTAAAGTGTTACGATTTTTCACTTCTAACATTTCACTTTGTTTAATTTGGTAACAAAAATCAGCATACCCCGAGCAGTAGATTCCACTACTTCTCTCCCCGGGATAACTCATAGTAATATGGTCAGCTACGATTTGATAAGTCACATACACCTTAAAATGAAAAATAAAATCCTTATAATCTTCAATCTCAAGCACATTATTTTTAAATCTAGTCTGCTCATTCAGCCACTTATTTATCGTATTTATAGAATCTTGTTTGTAATTATCTAGCATTGTAGCTACCCTGCGTAATAAGATATTGCTAAGTTTTGTAGTATTTTACAACATTTAAGATACAAAATTAGTTTTTTGTTTAAATTTAGCTTTATAACACCTCACAATATAAAGCCGTCTCAATGCTAATATTCCCATCAACTGGCTTATGAAATTTAAATGTATAGCCCAAGTTCCAAGATTCTATAAGTGGCTTTATATCAAAAAAATCACTTGCATTATGATAAATGCTAATTAACATCGCAGGTTTAAACCGCTTTATAGTTTCTTTCGCACCCTTTAAAAACTCCTGTTCAAACCCTTCTATATCCACTTTTATAAACCCAACATCAATATTATGCTGCTCCACATAAGAATCTAAAGTGATAATTTCTACACGTTCAACCTTTTGAAATGTATCGCTATCCCAAAGGCTTTTGGTCGCATCACTCATAGTCGAGCCTGAGCCAGCGATACTTATTTCAATCTCGCTAGATTTTGCACCCAAGCCCTTATTTATAGGCACGATTCGCTTAGAATCATTTAGCTTCAAAGTCTTTAACATCAAATTATAATTTACAGAAGTCGCCTCAAAAGTGTAAATCTTTTTATCACAAAACTCTTTTTCAAAAATTATCGCACTATCACCTATAAAGCCGCCCACATCGATAAAATCCCTGTGTCTTATAGAATCTAGTGTGCTAGATTCAAATATATCTAAGCTATGTTTGTAATAAAATACACCAGCCTCAAAGTGATTAATCGGTAAAAAATACCCCGCATACACAAAAGCTTCATCATTAATCTTTAGAATCTTGTCGTAAAAATCAGTGTGAATAGCCCTTAAAGCGTCTATTTCGCTTTGTTCTAGCACTTGAATGCTGTGAATTGTATTTTGATAAATATCTTTTAGACGTTTTATAATTTGCAAAATATTTATCGCCTCTTTTGGTGCTACACCGCTAAGCAAACGCTGAATCTTTTCTAAAATATCTGGCGAAGTAGCGATATACTCACCGACACTTAGGCTCATAAGATTGTTACCATCTAGCCTTTTTGTCTTGTAAGTATCAAACATATATTTTGAATAGCTTGTCTTATCATCGCGAAAAAATATAGGCATACCAAAGATTCTATAAATATGTCTTTTGCGGATATATTGCCCTTTGTTTTTTATTTTTATATTTTTTGTAATAAGTTTAAAACTCATATTTTCCCCTTTATCATTAAAGGATTTACGATACAAAAAAAAAAAAAAAAACAGGTAGTAAATGAAAAGTAAATATTTTGTGAATTTTGTATTTCATCGTTACTAAAAGTATTTTTTGATATTTACATAAAGCTTTTTAAATGTTAATTTTATTCTATAAATAATATTCCACGAACTTAAAAAAGTTTTTATAGAATCTACTTTTATTTTGCAGATTTTAAGGTAGATTTATGGCGGAAAAGAATTTGTTTAGCAAAGAGTGGGAAAGCTTAATTTATAATGAATGTGAAAAGCGTGGATATTTCGGCGTTAATGGTAATTTGAAATTGCAAGATTCTAAGAATATAGAATCTAAAAACGTAGATTCTAAAAATTCTAAAAAACGTGCAAAAATATAGAATCTAACTTGTAAGATTCTAAAGAATTTATAGAATCTAATTTACAAATTGTAACTTTATTTGTAAGGTTTACAAAATTTTCTACAATGTAATTTATATAAACAAAGGGCGAAAATGAGTGAAGATTCTAGGAAATATGAGAGCTTTTTTAACGATTTTAGCGACTTTAAAGAGCGTGTGCTAAAAAGCAAAATGCGTGGCAATAATAGCTATAATCCGCTTTTAGTCATCCGCAAAAGCAATGAAGAGCTATTTCACAGCACAATGCTACATTCTTTCTTAAATCCGCATAGCAATCATTATCAAGATTCTATCTTTTTGGATAAATTTTTGGAAACGTGCAAGCTGAAAGATAAAAATTTAAAAGAGTGGTTTGGCGAGACAAAACACGCCCACGTTTATAGTGAATATAGCATTGATAGAAAGCGTATCGACTTGCTAATCAAAAATAATTATAGATACATAATCCTTGAAAATAAAGTATGGACGGGCGAGAGCCCCGAGCAAATAAAAACCTACATAAACAAAATAGCCCAAATGTTAGGTGCAGATTTAACGACTAGTGAGAGCGAAGATTCTATAGAATCTAATGAGACTTTGGATGAAGATTCTTTAAATGATTTTATAGAATCTAATAATATTTATGAAAATATGGCGGTGGTTTTTCTAACGCTTTGGGGCGATGATGTTAAAAGTGCGAAAGATTGGCGGATTAAGGGTGATTTTTTAGAATCTAATAATAAAAAGATTCTATACAAGGCGATAAGTTATAAAGATGATATTATCAAATGGATAGAATCTTGTCAAAGCAAAGAAGCGGTAGGAAACATTACAAATTTAAATTTTGCGTTAGAATGCTATAAAGACGCAGTCAAAGAAATCACAAATCAAAGGAAGGACAATATGGCAATTACAAATTTTTTGGATAGTGAAGAGAAATATGCGGTAGCACGAGAAATTATTGAATATAGCAAAAAATATAAAATCGATGATTCTTATTTAAAAGATTTTGTTTATGGTAAATGCAAAGAGCGCGAAAGATTAGGTGAGAAGTGGATAATGGCAGAAAATGATTCTAGATTCACAAGTTTTAGAGAATGGCGTAATGATATTGTGTTGTTTAATGAAAAATATTTGAATCAAACATTTAGATTTATGTTTGATAGAGAAATTCATTATGGCGAACAACGAGAAAAATGGAGATATTACGGGGTGAGAATCCTTGTAAAACATGGTGATATAAAGGGTTTTACAGAGGATAGTTGTAACAAAATTGTTAAAGAATTAGATAAAATTATCACAAAAAAATTTGGCACAATATTAAATTATGATGGATGGTGGTTTAAAGACGAATATTACTACGCAAAAGATATAAACGAAACAATTGATTTAGTAAATAAAGTCAATGATTTTCTAGCAACTGATAGCCAAATCGCCACACTTGCAAAAGAACTTGAAAATATAAAATAACTGCATTTAAACACATGCAAATATTCCACGAACTTAAAAAAGTTTTTATAGAATCTACTTTTATTTTGCAGATTTTAAGGTAGATTTATGGCGGAAAAGAATTTGTTTAGCAAAGAGTGGGAAAGCTTAATTTATAATGAATGTGAAAA
>NZ_JRMP02000065.1 GCF_000762875.2 Helicobacter saguini | reverse complement strand
ATAGCGAACAAGTACCGTGAGGGAAAGGTGAAAAGAACCGCAGTGAGCGGAGTGAAATAGAACCTGAAACCATTTGCCTACAATCATTCAGAGCCCTATTGTAGGCTCTTCTAGTAGATTACGTAGGCTTGTCTCTTGGACGATTTTAAGAGAGTAAGAACATTGCTCACTGCGACGCACGTTTAAGTGCGTCTCATTCGCAATAACCTTACAACCCTTAAACTCGCCTCAAGATACTTCGCCTATCTATTCTTTAGGGATTCTAGATTCTATAATCTTTTAGAATCTAAACTAAAGAGTGTGCAGTGATTTCGAGTCGATTTTAAGGGTTGTGCAGAAAAAACTGCGGAGACTAGCCTTTTTGGCTGTCGCACAAGATTTTTTCAAACTCCCTTAAAAGCGACCGAAAGCACAAACAACGTGATTTCCTAGATGAGCCTACAAGGGTGATGGACTGCCTTTTGCATAATGATCCTGCGAGTTGTGGTATCTGGCAAGGTTAAGCAAACGCGAAGCCGTAGCGAAAGCGACTTTTAACGAGG
>NZ_JRMP02000064.1 GCF_000762875.2 Helicobacter saguini | reverse complement strand
GCTAGAATCTAGCAAAATCTTACCCTTGCTACCCTTGCTAATATTGATATTTTGATTTACGCAGGGCGGACGTGCTAAATCTAATACTTTGCTTAAATCCTTTAAAGTCTTTGTAACTAACTTTAAATCATTGCTATTCTTTATATTCTTAGCAATTTCTTTAAGATTCAGTAGCATTATTTCACTATGTAAAAATACTCTATCCAAAAGCAAAGGATACTTATTAGAATAGTAGCTTATTAATTCCTTTTGAATAAGCTTATTTTCAACCATAAATAGCGCTCTTAACATTTTCTCAAAAGTAGCAATAAAAGCCTTTGAATCAATATCAATTTCGATATTATGTTTTTTGATATATCTTTGTAAAGTGCGTATATCCATTTTATACATACTTGCTAATTCCTTAATCGTATATAAGCCACTTTGATATTTTGGGATAATCACAGCATAGTCAATTTATATCTTACATTCTTAGTTTTCATTCAAAATCCTTTTATAATCATTTATCACATTAAAACCTACAATTTGCATTAAATTATTAGCTACATT
>NZ_JRMP02000063.1 GCF_000762875.2 Helicobacter saguini | reverse complement strand
TAAGTGAAATCATATTAAAAAGGTTAAATTCCTTTTTCATAGTATCCACTCTCTTACGTCCGCTTTTGCTAGAATCTAGCAAATATACATAAGGTATAAAATAGCTTATTGCTATATTGCAATCATTAATCTTAAAATGATTTAAGTTTAAAGAATATCGAAACATATTAAAACGATTTTCCTTAAAAGCCTTAATGTAGCAATCTTTGGATATAGAATCTAAAACTATAAAATCTTTGTGAATTTCAATCATTGCTAGAATCCTTGCTACCCTTAAGAATGTTTTTTAAATCCTTTTTAGCATTTATATTAAACGCTTCCTTTTTAATTTCATTAAAAAAGCTATCGATAGCATTGCTTAAATCATTGCTAGTATTTATGCCATTTTCTAAACGCATACTATCAAAAAAAGCATAAATCGTATTTAGTAGCATATCTTGTCTAGATTCTAAATATTCCAACTTGCTATCGTTACCCTTGCAATCCTTAATCATTCTTTGAAAATTATGCAACACAATATCACATAAGCAATTTTCTAAACATTCAATTTCATTTTTA
>NZ_JRMP02000062.1 GCF_000762875.2 Helicobacter saguini | reverse complement strand
TTTAATTTCTCCACCTTTGAGTATGAGTCCATCTATATGTTATTAATTTGCACTTGTAAGACTAAGTTGCAAATGGCACATTTATAAAATATACATCTTTGCCTACTTGTCTAAAATAAAATATATTGAAATCTAAGCCTAACAACATAGTATTATTTGCAAAATGTAAACAACCATAAGCCCAATCTTCAACTCTTATATCGTGTGTATATATAGCTTTGCCATCATTATTTTTAATCTCTATTGTAGAATCTATATCATATTGTATAAAAGGATAATAATCTGTTGTTGGCATTATTGATGGGTAGATTTCTCTCTCAAAAAAATCTCTATTAGATGCAAAGTCTCCATTCTTGTTGTATATTGTTACTATATTAGTATCTTTATAAATTGTTAAATCAAAATGTTCTAATTCATCTATCCGTGCATATCCTATACTATTATATGTCATCTCTGTGTAATATCTATATTCTTTCTTGTATTTAATCCTATCATCTTGAGCTAAAACACTATTAATATCATCTAATACCATAGATGCACCTTCTTTTACTCTTCTTTTTCTTTCATCTATGCTTAGTGAATTGTTT
>NZ_JRMP02000061.1 GCF_000762875.2 Helicobacter saguini | reverse complement strand
ACTAATTAGATTGCAAGGAGTTGGCACTCCTAAGATAGTATTTTGACAACCTATTATTTGGCTATTTAATAAATCAGATTCTAAAATCATTGATTTATTGTTTGATTTAAATGGCTTTCCTTTGTTTGATTGTAGTTTTACTATTCCACCATGAATACATTTTATTTCGTTATCTTCTAAGATAGGACAAAGCATTGCGGTAGATTCTATAGAATCTAGTTTGTCATTGCGAGAAGCTTTAGCTTTGCAGTAATCTAACTCTTTACTTAGAATCTTCTTTGCTTCTTTAGACTTAGATTCTAACTTTATATTTAAACTAGATTCTAAAAGTGAATAATTTAATATCGTTAAAACCTTAGAATCTAAAAACACTTGGAGAGTTTGTGTTGGTTTTTTAGAATCTAAATTAGATTCTATATTGCTACTAGAATCTTGTAGATAATAAATAGGCTTAGATTCTGTAAGTTTATTATTAGAATCTACGTTACCAAACAATAATTCATTATTAGATTCTATCCCACCTTGTAATAATTGCGAATAAAAAAAGATTCTAGTATTATTTGACTTTAAAATATTAGAATCTAAATTATACTTTTTG
>NZ_JRMP02000060.1 GCF_000762875.2 Helicobacter saguini | reverse complement strand
AGTTTTTGATGCTAAGAAAGGCAATAGAAATAAAAGTTACGGCAACCAAATAATCCTAGAACTAACAGGAGATGCAATAAAGATTCTAAAAATTAGAAAGAAATTTATCAGTTATAAATTAAAATATACAAACAAAGAACATATTAAAGGTAAAGGCTTTAATGAAAACTCAAACACATATTATTTACTATATGCTCATTTAAGTAAAATACTTGTAAAGCAAGGACAAGAAGTAAAAGCAGGAGAACTTATAGGATATAGTGGTATAAGTGGTAGTGCTAATGGCACTAAAGCACCACATTTACACTTTGAGATAAGGAATCTTCCAAATCTAGGGAAAGGAATGAATAATAGAATAAACCCAGCCTTTTACTTACAAGCTAAAGTAATTGAAAGTGATTTTACCAAAGAAGAAAAACAAGAACAAGAAAGATGTAGCAAGGATATGGACAATTGTTTATTTGATAAAAAGGAGTAAATATGGGTTTTTTTGTAGGAGAATGGTTTAAAAAAGGTAACGATTTAGAATTAAACAATTCACTAAGCATAGATGAAAGAAAAAGAAGAGTAAAAGAAGGTGCATCTATGGTATTAGATGATATTAATA
>NZ_JRMP02000059.1 GCF_000762875.2 Helicobacter saguini | reverse complement strand
TAAATAAAGCTTTGCAAGAAGGAGATTATGATGATAATAATCCCATAAGTGTTAATAATCCACCACATTGGCTTTATGCTACTATAGATAAAACACTTTTTGAAGCTACAAGTAAAACTAATGATAATAAAAAGTTGATTAAAAATGATGCTAGTGATGTAATTGATGGAATCTTGTATTTACAAGATAATGAAATATACATAAAAATCTTAAGCAAAAATGAGATTATAAATATCAACATAAACTCACCTTTAGCTAATTTATTTGCCTTGCATGAAGCAATATTTTTTACAAGTGTAGATAAAGCAGGAAAGCCACTTATAAGCAATAATGAAATAGCAAATAAACTAATAGGATACATAACACCTAGAACGCAAATATTTTGCAATAATTTAAAAGAAAATAGTAAAGATGTTATCATTAAATGCTATATTAATAAAACGCTTGAATATTACCCAGAATCTATCAAATAGGAAATGCTATGAAAAATAAGTTTAAACCACAAAGATTTAGAATCTTGCAGCATAATAGCGATATAATCATTAGCATAGAAAAATCAAATCTTAGCATTGATATAAAAGAACTTTTATCAATCATAAACATTCATACAAAACAAGATAAACAAAGCCTAGATGAATATAATATCTTTATATCATTTTATGGTGTAATCTTACAAGGTGGGATAGAATCTA
>NZ_JRMP02000005.1 GCF_000762875.2 Helicobacter saguini | reverse complement strand
GATGTGTGTATTTGTATTCGTATTCCAAGTAAAAGTCGCTTTAATTTAGAATCTTTTGTTTTGAGTGAGAATCTAATTAAGCAAGGCTGGACACACCAACGCATTAAAGACTTTATCAAAGATAAGAAAAATGTCCTAGTTAGTGGTGGCACAGGTAGTGGTAAGACTAGCTTTCTAAACTCGCTAATGCAAGAAATCCCTATAAATGATAGGGTTGTTACGATTGAAGATTCACAAGAACTATTTGTCGCAAATCCAAATAAAACACAAATCGCCGTGCCAAAGGATGAAAATAGCGTATATACCTACACTACTGCGATAAATAATGCAATGCGTTTGCGACCTGATAGATTATTCTTAGGCGAGATTGACATTCGCAATACTTTGACATTTTTGCGTGTGAATAACACAGGGCATAGTGGGAATCTATCCACGCTACACGCTAATAATAGCGAAGATGCTATCAATGCGATTATTACTAATGCGATGTTTGGTGGAATGAATGATAGAGAAGCCCTGCGTGATTATATTCGTAGTGCCATTGATTATATCGTGCAAATCGAGCGTGTGGGAAAACAGCGTAAGATTCTAGAAATCCTAGATGTAAAAGCACATATAAAAGCAGGACAGGGCAACTCAAAAGATTCTATAAATGAGAGTGTTTTAAGGCTTTTAGAATCTAATTTGTCATTGCGAGACTCTAGCGAAGCTAAAGGCGTGGCAATCCAAGACAACACGTCATTGCAAACAAAAGAAGCAATCCAAAAAAACATAGAATCTAAACAAGATTCTAAACACTTTAGCGACTTAAATGTGATAAATATCACAAGTCCAAGCACAAAAATATTTAACTTTATTTAAGGAGACAACCATGAAAAAGATTCTAATAAGTTCAATTTTAAGCATAAGCTTAAGCATACAAACAGCACATGCAAACTTACCTGTATTCGACTTCACAGGCTTAACACAGCAAATCACAAGCTACGTCGACCAAATAAAAGAAATGATGATGTTTGAAAAGCAACTAGCCGCCGCAGGTATTGATTTAACAAAAATAAACGCTTTTGTTAATCAGTTAAAGCAGGGCTGGGATGAAATAAATCAAATGAAAGAGCAAGTCGAGCAAATGACAAACCTTGATAATTTGTGGAATAAATTGCAAAATGATTGCAACATTCTTAAGGATAATCAACAATTTGCAAACCTTATCAAAGAAAAAGCAAAAGATTATAAAGGCTTAGTCGAAAATAAATTTGCCGAGATTCAAGCCTGTGCCGAACTAATAGGTGATAAAAAAGTGCAACAGCATTTAGAGCAAAAAAGCCTAACTGAAGCCCAGCAATGCTTGATTGATGGCGATGATACTTGCTTTAATAACAAAATGAAAGAAATCCAAGACAATAGAAAAAAAATCAAAAACAATCAAATACAAACGCAATACGCAACGATTGCAAAGATAAGTAGCGGATATAAAGCTTATGATAATTCGCAAGAGGGTGAAAGGAAAAAGCTAAAAGAGCAAGGCGAAAATTTAGAAAAAGAGGTAGAAAATATGTCGGGTAAAACCGAAAAAGAACAAAGAGAAATAGCAGTAAAAGTCCAACAAATGATGCTTGATATTTTGATAAAACAATATGATTTAATGCAAAATACGAGCAATATGATGGCGACAATTATGCAACAAACTAATCAAATCTATGATACAAAGATAGAAAAGAAAGAAAATAACGATGATTTAAAATTAGATTCTAAGTTTAATAGAGCAATGGAGAATTGTAAGGAAGTAGAACGAGATGCCTTTGGTTTTCCAAATTATATGACCGCTAAAAGCAAATATTGTGATTTTTAAAAGGATTTTAAATGTTTCTTGTTGAATGGTTTTATAGCGATGAAATAGCATTAGTAGTATTAGTTATATTATTCGTATTGCTAATAGTAAAATGCGGTTGGGTATGGACTCTTATTAGATTGATTCTAAAAATCTTAGGATAAAAGGATAAAAAATGGCACAAAATCAAGGACTTTATCATAGCGTGGAATCCGCAGTAGGTAATGTAGCAGTAACAATGCAAGAAACATTATTTACATGGGCTAAAGATTTATTTACAAGCTACTTATCAATAGCTATTTTAACAATAACTTTATGCGTATTTATTTACACAAAAATAGGCAAGGAATGGAACAAAGAAGACTTTTATAAAATGGGCGTATGGCTTGTTACTTATGCAATAATTTGTGCAATTTATAGCTCATTTGAAGTTTTTAAGGAAGCATTAAATATTTTAGTTACACCTTTAGAATGGTTTTATGGTGCTATAAAAGGTAGTGGTAGTAGTATGAATCTAGCAAATGGCGTAGATACTTTAATAACTTGGTTAAATGAAGTAGTAGGTGGAATGTTACAAAAATGGACTTGGGATGAAGCTTCAACATATATTTACGCATTAATGGCGATGCTTTTGTGGGTGGTTATGATGTTGTTTATTGTCTTTATAGTTATATTTACAATACTTATAAAATTTGCGGCATTGCTTATTTTATCACTTTGTCCTATTATGTTACCTTGCTTAGTGATTCAGCCTTTGCGTGGATATTTTTGGTCGTGGTTTAAATTATATGTTAGCACTGCTTTACAAGCTCCTTTAGCTTGGTTAGTAGGTGGAGCTATAATGTTAGGTTTAGAATCTTCAAGGAATATGCAATTAAATGAAAATACGCCAGATACACAAGTTGCAGTTATATGTTTAACGCCAATTATAGTAACTTTAATAGGAATAGCATTACTTAGCAAGATTCCAGCGTGGTGTCAAGCAATCGTAGGAAGTGCTAGTGGAGACCATAAAACAGGAGTCGCAGGAGCAGTGGCTGGAGCTGGTGGAATGGCTATGAAAGGAATGAAGCAATTTAGCAAATCAGGTAGCGATATAAATCACAATACAGGTCAAAAGAATGGCTTAGGTAGGAGAATGGCTTCAGCAGGTTTGGCTATGGTGGGAATGGAAGGTATGGCTCAAAAAATGGCTGGACAAAACGAAGGAGCTAAAAACGCAAGACGAGAGCAATTAATGAGCGGAGCTTTTACAGCTTCTGCTACACCGCACATGGATAATAGCAAAGGAAAACAAAAATAAAATTTGTATTGACTTATAGCATTAATAATAAGCTACCCATTTATCTTTACCTGTGGCATTATCAAACGATTTTTTAACAAAAATAGAACTTTTTTGAAAATAATTATCCCCTTTTTTACTCTCGCCATAATCCTTATTCAAAACATAGCCTATTTTGCATTCAGCTTTATAAAATTCGTCTTTTCTTTTATCGTTTTTTTCAAAAGATATTATTTCAGTATTTGTAACTTTTTCATAAGGGAAATATTTATTGTTTAATAAAGATTCGGCTTTTTCTTTACATTTCTCAAGTGCTAAATTTTTCAAATCACTTTCACTATCCCCACACGCATTAAAAATAAATAAAGTAGAAAATAAAGCACAAACCCCCACCATTTTCTTAGAAACATTTGAAATCCTAAACATACAATACCCTTTAATCATTCTTATTTTTCACACTTTTGCTATTTGACTTCTCAAGAGCAACAGCCAAATACACAAAACTAAACACCAAAGCACCAAATGAAATGCCTAGAAAAATCCAATTACCAATCATTCAAAATGCCTTAATGTTTTTCATAGACAAAACTATATCATAAATTTTAGAAAAAATGATATATATATGTAAAAATTTTCAATTTTTTATATACATATAGCTTTTTTTATGTTATACTTTCAAAATCTTAAAGAAAGCTTAAAAATTGCCACAGAAATGCTTAAAACCATTCTGCTCTCGCATTCACATAGAATCTAGATTCTATAAACACGTCATTAATGGATTTTTCGCAAGAAATTTCGTAGCAATCTATTTTTCTATTAACGTATGGAATACTTAGGCAATGCCAACGCAATGACATAGAATATATACCATCTTTATAAAAATTAAAGTTCTAAAAATATTTAAACTTTATTAAACACTAAAGTTTAGTTTTTAGATTCTATACATTCTTAGAATCTAAAAAATTTATAAAATCAGCTTCTAGATTCTAAAAAAATCTAAAACTTTTATTAAAAAAACATGAATTTAACTAATTATAAGAGATAATTTAGATTATATAAAAAGCCTTTAAGGTGTATTCTAAACCACCTTACTTATCATATTCGCAAAATTATTAGAATCTAAACTCGCGCTCCCAACCAAAACGCCATCAGCCACAGAACATATTTCACGCATATTTTTTTCACTCACGCTGCCGCCATATAGAATCTTTTTGCAATTTAGATTCTGTAAAATTTTTACCACGCTTTCAATCTCGCTTAAAGTCGGCGTCACGCCACTTCCTATCGCCCACAGCGGCTCATAAGCAATGGTTAAAAGCGGATAGCTTGTATCAATTTTTGCTAGTTGAGATTCTAAAAACTGCGCGATTTTGCCCTGCTTTTTGATATTAGAATCTTCGCCCACGCATAGCATTATCCGCATATTCGCCGCCGCAAAAAACTCAAACTTTTGGCAAATAAACTCATCGCTTTCGCCCAAAATACCGCGTCTCTCGCTATGCCCTAGCATAATGTGATTAATGTTTAGGCTCTGCAAAACTTCTAAGCCTATCTCACCGCTAAATGCGCCATTTTTGGCTGGATATGCGTTTTGTGCGCCTAGATTAAAGTTAGGAAATGTGTTATCTTGTAAGCAGGCTTGGTTAGGAAAAATGATAATTTCTACATTTTTAGTATCGATTTTACTAACTTTAGATTCTAAGTTATTCAAATAAGTGATTATGCTTTTTGGAGTGTGATTTGCCTTTAAATTTGCCGCGATTGTTTTCATTTTTGCCCTTTTAAAATTTATAACTTTTAAGCCTAAAAATTACAGAATCTAGAATGTATAAGAATACATAATTACATAAGTTACGCCGACATTTTTAAAGTCATTTAGCATATGCACTTTGTTGTATGGCAGACGCGCGAGTGCCTCTAAACGCGACTTTCCACTATCAAAAATAAGGCTAAAACCAAGATGAGCTTGGGCTAAAAAGCCACCCACACCATCGCCATAAAGCCCAGAATAGCCTAGCGAACTCCCAACAATAACCCCAACCCCAAAAGGCTCAAACTGCAGAAAATCCCACATAACATCCACGCCAGCCGCACCATAAAATCCATTGTAGCGATTGTCAAAAAGCCCATAGCCACGCAGTCCAAAGGTCTTATGCCAAAAGTAGCTATAGCCAGCTATCACGCTTGCGTTGAAATGCACTTTGTTATTTTCGTGTAGCAAATTTGCGCCGATACCGATGTTAAAGCTTGATTTTGCCGCGCGAATCTTATTGCCGATGTCATAGCCAAAGGAGTCATTTCCAGCCAGCTCAAGCTTAGAAACATCGCTATTACCGCTATTTCCGGCGCTATTAGTAGCCGCGTCATCAGCGTACAAATGGGGGGGCAAAAATCCTAAAATGAGTGCGTAAGGCAACACAACGCACCTTAAAGAAAACTTAAGATTCATAAAAATCTCCATAAAAGTTATAAATTTTAAAACTTTGAGAATAGATAAAAAGTTATTACAATGAAATTATATTGTAATATTTCTAATTTTTTACCTATTTATTGCAGTTTTATTAAAGCTTACTTAAAGTTTCAGGTAAAAAAGCAAAAAAGATTCCAAGTAAAATCTGCTTTTTGCAATGTGTTTTTAAGTTTTTCAATATAGCTTTATTTTGCGTATAAAATTAGTGCTTAGATTTTAAGTAATCTTATAACATCTTTATTTAAACCATATTTTTAAACTAACAAATGTTAAATAGCTTTTCAGCTAAAATTATAGAATCTAATTCAAAAAAGGGGTGGAAAATGTTTATTAGATTCTATATTTTTATCGTGTTTGCGATTGTTTTGAGTGGGTGTTCTAAGCTCATTGTAAAGCCTGAAAAGGTCGGTGGCTACAACAATGGCATTGCGATTATAAAAGATAAAACGCAAAATAGCAAGATTCAATTTGAAATCGCCCAAGATGACATCGGCGGGATGGATAATAATCCGCTTTTGGTGTATATCATCGTGGAAAATTTGACTGATGGCGAGGTGATGTTTAGCGACCACGATGTGAGCGGCGATATGAATGGCGTGGCTGTGCGTCCGCTAAGTTTTAAGCAGCTTAAAAATAGCGATATTAGCGTGACTTCAGCTTTGGGCGACTTTGGAATCGAAGTGCCTAGCCCAAATGTGCGCGTGGAAAACACATTTTTTAGCCCAGCGGCGTATTATCCATTCTACTACCCATTTTACTATGGCTTTGGTTATGGCTATGGATTTTATGATTATTCATTTTCAAGGGCGAATATGTATGCTATCCAAGAGCGTGAGCGGCGTGGCAGACGCATTTTGATGGCGCATTATTTGCGGCAAAATTCCTTGAAAAAAAATGAGCCAAAAAGCGGCTTTGTTTTGTTCCCATATTCGCTTTTGAAAGAGGGCGATTTTATCTTGCATGTGCGCGTTGGAGATGATAACTACAAACTAAATGTGAGATTAGATTCTAAGTAGGGTATAAATGGTTACTTTCAAATATAAATTTATAATATTTTTAATGAAATCTTTAATGAAATATTACCAAATATGATAGAATCTTAGTTATTTTCTGTTAAAACAAGGCTAAAAATGCAAAAAATTAAACAAATTTTATATCGCAAAATATCCAAAATTTATAATATTATAGAATCTAATATTACTAAAATCCTAAAAAAAACTACAAAAGATTCTATAAATCATAAGTATTCAAATGCTTTTAGTATGATGGAGCTTTTATTTGTCCTTGTGATTTTGGGAATCTTGGCTAGTCTTGCCCTGCCACGCATTAGCTTTTCTCGCACAAATGCCCTTGCAGTCGCCATCCAAAATGACATTCAAACCATCATTTCAAGCACGCAAGAATACGCCATCACAAACGCTTTTGCCGTCCAAAACGCAAGTCCGCAGTGGCTAATTTCGCATCTAAATCTTTCGCCACAACGCTGGATTGCAAGTGGCGATAGCCTGAAAATTGCAAATAATGGCGTGCTAGATAGCGCAAATGACTGCCTTAGTATTCGCTTTGATGGGGTGAATTTTTTGCAGATAAATTTCAATCGTGCGGTGACTTCAAACCTTTGCAGTGCGATATTTAAGAACTATCATGGCAATATTAACATCCCACTTAACATCGCCTTTTAACTCCCAAACTTTATAGAATCTTGTTTATAGTTCTTTGTATGATAGTTGTTAATCGGTGTATAACTTTGTAAAGAAACCTTTGTTGAATAGTTGGCAAGAGTTGCAATATTAGATTGAACGCAGAATATTTTTTAGATTCTAAAATTTCTTTTTATTCACATCATCCAAGATTTCCTTTGCTATGGTTTCTACGGCGGTGGAGATTTCTTGTGAGTTGGCGGCGATTTGGGTATTTTGCTGCGTTACAGATTCTAATTGCGAGATTGAGTTATTGATTTGCTCGATGCCTGTGGCTTGTTCCTTGATAGATTCAGCCATATCATTGATTGACTGCACCAGCACGTTTGTGTTGGCTTCAATTTCGCCAAGTGACTTTTGCGTTCGCTCTGCTAGTTTCCGCACTTCATCAGCGACCACAGCAAAGCCGCGACCATGTTCGCCCGCACGCGCTGCTTCAATAGCCGCATTTAGTGCCAACAAATTCGTTTGGTCTGCGATGTCCCTAATTATGCCGATTACATTTTTTATATCTTCGCTTTGCCCGATAACTTCGCTTGTCCTACCGCTCACGCTTTGCATTGAGCTTGTGATTTGCTCTACTGCAGTGGCGGTCTGCTCTAGGTTAGACGCCTGTTTATCGGCTGATTCTTTTAGTGTATGCACCGCAGATTCTAAGTCTTTAGATTTTTCGCTCAAATCATTTGCAAACTTAGCGCTCGTAGTAAGCATTTCGCGGATTACGCCACCCAAAGTATTCGTGACAACCTCCACGCGACCCTGTGCGTCACGCACCTCAGTTGTAAAATCAAGACGCGTGTAGCTATCAAACACCCGCGCGATTTCATTCGTGTCCTTACCGATTTTGCCCTGCAGCACATCAAGCATAGAATTTAGCACATTTTTTAGCTGGATAAGCTGCGGATTTGCCGGCTCCTCGCTAATTCTCGCACTTAAGTCGCCAGATTCTATACGTTTAGCCGTTTCCACACTTTGAGCCACCGCTTTAGAATCTTTGTCGATTCCTTGCTGTGTATGCTCGATATTATCATTGATTTCTAATCCCATTGTGCCTAGCTCATCTTGTGCGCGGATTTTTAGCAGTTTTGGCTTTGTGTTTGTCTCGTGATTTATGTATTTAAAGGCTTCGGTTAGCGTGGTCAAAATAAGCTTTATACGCAACGCAACGCTTGATTTAATATAAAGCATAGTGCCAACAATAATACAAATCGTAGCAATTAGCGAACACACAGCAATCGTCCAAAGTAGCTCACGCAGCGGCTCAAAAATGCTCTCATTTGGGATATACGCGACAACATTCCACTGCGCACCACTGCCCTCAATAGGCGATACGCTACGCATACCAGCCAAGCCTTCAATTCCAGCGGCAGTCTTATAAGGTAAAATCGCGGCTTCACCATTTTTAGCCTTAGCCACAAGGGCTTCAGTTAGCGCACCGGGGGCTACTTCAGTTAGCTTTTTACCGATAAAATTCTTATTTTGATTTATCAAAATCACGCCATTTTCATCAATCATAAATCGCTGGTCATTTTCAAAGATTCTAGCGCGTTCTGCCACAAAGGGCGCACCGATTACTTCGAAATTCACAAAGCCGCCAAGTGCGCCGATAACTTGCCCATTGCGATTATGTATCGGCACTGCAAAGCCTTGCACGAATTGCTTTTGCCCTTTAAAATCGATACTTATCGGCGGTGAAAGGCTAGGCTTATTACTCTCAATGGTACGTCTTATCGACATAAAATTTGCAATGCCAGGCTCTGCTTTTATAATCTGTGCCTTTGTCCCCATACCGCTATTTCCCTGCGCGTTTTGCTCGGCTAAAATCACTAGCCCATTTGCTACGCGAAAGTCGTCAAACTCCCTGCCATCAGGCACGTGGTAATTTGGCAGGTATAAATAGACGTGAGTTAGGGCGCTAACATTGTTTGGAATGGCTTGTATGACGTCTTTTAAGTCGATTATTTCAATATCGGTGCGTTCTAAGTGCGAGTTTATCGTGGTTGCGCCAATTAGCATAGATTCTATGATTTTAGTTGCTACGCCCTCAACGCGGTTAATGTATCGCCAACTTGCTTGATTTACGATTTTGTGTCCTTCTTCTTCAACCGTGTTTTTGCTTATAATAAGAATGAAAGCCGACAAAATAGAAATGCCTAAAATAACGAGTAGTGCGACCATTAGCGAGACTTTCGCCCCGATACTTAAACGAGAATAAAACGACATAGAATCTTCCTTACACAAATCTTTATGGAATTATATAGAAATTTTACTTTAACTTAACATTATTTAACAAAAGGGACTAGATAATCAAAACTAAGTGTGTAAATATTGCCCATTATATATGCAAGACTTAATATATTAAAGAAAAATATCAATATTTAAGTAAAATTGCATTTTTAATGTTTATTTATAGATAGGGTAAAGTTATGGAATCTAGAACTTTTAGTGTAGAAGAAATTGTGGGGAATTTAGATTCTAATACATATTATATTTTATGTCCTGCTGGGCTAGGGGATACATATTTTATTTGTGCGTATTTTAGGGCTTTGGGGGCGTTTTTGGAATCTAATTTGGATTTTAATTTGGGAGTTAAAGATTCTAAAAATATGGAATCTAGCAGTATTTTAGATTCTAATTTAGATTCTAAAGATTCTAAAATCACGCTAATTTTACAAAAAAATCAAGGTGTGATAGCCGAACTTTTTGATATAAAAAATTATATTATTGCTAATAATTTGCGGCGTTGGAAAATAGGGAAAGTTATAGAATCTAAATGTGTTTTAAGCCCACAAAAAGGTAAAATCTTGCCCTTTCATTTCCATCATTTAAAGCGAATGGATTGTATGAGGGAGACCTTGCAAAGCTCGTATTTAGCATTGTTTCAGGCTATTTTTAAACTCTCGCTAGATTCTAAAATGTCAAAACCAAAAAGGTTAAATTTAGATTCTAAAACCTTAAAAATTATAGAATCTAAACTACAAGATTCTAAAAATCTTTTAACTTTGCAAACACAGGATAATGAAACCTTTGAAAAACTGCGTAGTAACATAAAAGTTTTTTTTAAAACAATACTCAATAAAGATATAAAAAACAAACAAACAGGATTAATCGCTAGAATCTCATCAAAAGAAGCAAACAAAATGCAATCACAAAAAGCCACAAACAAAAGCATTGCAAATGGATTTAGCAAAGATGAGCATTTTAAGGCTATAAAAAATATACAAAATCTTTTTGAAAATGCGCACTTAGTCCAAACACACACAGATACGAAAAATCGCAGAGAAATCTCTAGCACCTTGCGATTTGAATGTGAACTAATAATAAATAATAAAAAAACAATAGCTAAAATAACGACATTTGAAATGCGTAAAGGAAATAATAAAATCTACACTTTGGAGCTAATAAATCCTACATCTTTAAGCTTTCGTGCGGATAAAGCAGATGCAGTAGAATCTACTCAGTATCCTAAGGGTGCGCCGCACGACCCACCCGACAATATTGTAGAAACTAACGCCAAAAATGATAACAAAAAATCTACAATAAAGCAAGATTCTAATCAATTTATAGAATCTTTTCTAGTAAAAAGTTGCATTTTTTATCTCCCGCAGGCAAATAGCATTAGTAGCATTTTGCCTTGCATTTTTGAGGCTGAAATTGAGCTTTTATCCCAAAAAGGTTATGTGGTTTTTGTAAATTCCACGCAAAAAATTTATACGCACAAAAATGCGATAAATGTGGATTTAACCTTGCGTGATGCGGTGGCTTTAAGCTCGCACGTAACGCAAGTTCGCGGCATTCGCTCTGGGCTTTTTGACTTGATTGCGGCTAATTCAAAAACCTTTGTGTATTATCCAAGTAGCCATGATTTAGGGCTTTATTCTTTGGAATCTAATTTGCTTAGTGATAGCCAAAATTGCAAGGAAATGCTGTATTCTAGCGTGATTAAGGGCTTTGAAAATGTGAGCAAAACCTTGCCATTTAGATTCTATCAAGCAATTTTTTTAAGTCGCCTAAAGGGCGTGAAATCTAGCATTTTACTGCCTATTAGCTTGGCAAAAATTTATTTTCGCAATAAAAATATTATAGAATCTAAAAGCCTTGAAAGTTGCGAAATAACGCAAAGCTACGAATATAAATTATGTGAAAATCTAGTCAAAATCTACCAAAATCCACTGCATATTTTCACACTAATTTTTAACTATCGCAAGATAAAACAACGCAAAAAAATGAAAGAAATGATAAAAGATTCTATAAATTTGTGAAAGGCTTGACTTAGAGTAAGTATCATCTTTTATAATTGCATTTTGGATTCTAAATTTTAAGGATATATTATGAAAAATCGTAGGGATTTTATCAAAAAATCGGCTTTAATTAGCGGTGTTTTGGCATTTAGTGGCACTAAAACATTTGGGGAAACTAGTAAAGATTCTAAACATTTTATAGAATCTAACACACAAAATCACACGAAAAATTATAAAGATTCTAAACTAGATTCTAAAAATATGGCAAAAGATTCTAACATTATAGAATCTAAAAACGTAAAAGATTCTAAACTTAAAGAATCTAACACCCTAGATTCTAAAATCATAGAATCTAACACGCAAAATCGTCAAAAAGATTCTAAAACCACAAACAAGGAGCAAATAATGAAACTTACCAAAAATGCGGAAAATAATTTCAAAAAGCTTTTTAAAAGCGTGGATACGCCACTTAAAAAGAGCGACCCAGAGTTTTTTACAAATTATGTCAATTTCGCCTTTGATGAGGTGTATGAAAAAAGCAAGATTCTAACCCAAAATGAACGCGTGCTAATCACGCTTGCAAGTCTTATCGCATCTCACAGCCTAAGCGAATTTGGCTTTTTTCTAAAAGGCGCACTAAATATTAAAACGACACCAGAAGAAATAAAAGAGATGATTTATCAAGCCACGCCTTATATCGGGCTACCTAGAACCCTTGATTTTATCACAACTTGCAATGAGATTTTTAAACAAAATGGCATAAAAGTCCCGCTAAAACCGCAAGGCACAACGACAAGGGAAAATCGCCGCGAGTTAGGCTTAAACGCACAAAGAGAGATTTTTGGCGAGGCAATCGATAAAGGAAACGCTGCCGCACCAAACGATATAAAGCATATCCGCGAGTTTTTAAGTAGCAATTGCTTTGGGGATTATTATACGCGTGGTGTGCTATCTTTGCAGTTTAGAGAGCTATTAACATTTGTGTATTTGCTTAGTTTTGGCGGGGCGGATTCGCAGGTAAAAGCACACATTCAGGGCAATCTAAATATGGGAAATGATAGAGAAAAGCTAATCGCTGTTATCACGGCGTTAATCCCTTATGTTGGCTATCCGCGTAGTTTAAACGCACTAGCAGCGCTAGATTCTATAAAATAGATTCTATAAACAGACTCTAAAAATGTTAGAATCTAAGTTTAGATTCTAAGATTTAAGGGCAGGATTTGAGCGAAGATTGTAAAACAGATTGCAAAAAAGATTCTAAATTAGATTCTAAAAGTTTATTAGACAAAAGCAAGACTTTGCGTTTGGCAAGGAAAGATGAATTAAGCGATGATTTACTAAAAGAAGCAATTAGATTAGATTCTAAACTTTGGATAGGAAACTTAGAAAATATGCAATTAATAAAAGCACTGAATCTAGATTCAACAAAGCCTATTAAAATTACAATGAGTGGGAGTGCGATGCTACACGTGCTAAAACAACACGGAGCAGATTCTAAACACGCACAATTTAGGGGACAGCCGCCCATTGATTTAAACGATTTCAAAACGATTGATTTAATCATAAATGACGCAGAAATGTTTGCCATCACACGCACAAGAGATAATCAAAAAGCAATCACCTTAGGCAAACAAATTAATGGCTACCACATCGTAGTCGTAGTGATAAGCAACAAGAAAAACGAACTATCATTAAAAACACAATATAAAGAAAATGGAATATTAAATGTAGATTCAAAAGCCTTTCAAAATGCGGAAGGCGTAGTAAGCTTAAAAAGCCGTTACCCCTGCAGGTTCAAAGACCGCGAATAACTTAGATACTAGCTCGGCTTCCACATTTCATAATTCTACCAAAAAACATTCCAAAAATCCATAGAATCTAAGCTATAATTTCTAAAATTTCAAAGGTAAAAAATGCTAAGAATACTCTTACTAATAGCAATGATAAACCTGCTAAATGCCGCAAATTGCACAGATTCTAACATTTCATATAATTGTGGTGATTGGTATTTAAAAGAGTATTATGATGATGAAAAAAAGGCTTATGAAAAAGCAAAATTAAGCCTAAATAAGAGCCAAAAACGCGCCCTTTATGAGAATGAAAAGGCTTTCAAAGACCAGCTTTTCACCTGTAGTAAGCCACGAAGTGTGCGAAAGGCGGTAGAAACAAGTAAGCAATGCGCGGAAAGAATGCTAGATGAACGCATTTATGATTTGCAAGACCCGCTAAAATTGCTAAAATGTAGCGGCTATATCGAAAATATCGCACCAAAAATCCTGTGTGAGACTTATAACTGGGAGGGCGTGTATGCCCTTACTAAGCCGCAAAATCCGCAAAATTCACCAACGTCACAAAATCCGCAAAATCCGCAAACTCCGCAATATAAAGGCACAATCACCATCGCGTGTTCGATAGAATCTTGCAAGGCGGCTTATTTTGGTATAAGTGGGGAAGATGGATGCTATGATAATTATATGCGATTTAGCTTTACTAATGATACGCAAGGGCTACTTGAGTTTAGCCCGGGTGAGCGATTTGATAGGAGCAATATTTGCAGGGTCAATGTGACTCGAGTTAAGGGCGATATAATTTTGAGTGTAGATTCTAACTTTAGTAATGAATGCAAGAGTGCCTGTGATGCCACTTCCGCCTTACAGATGAATGAAAAATATGAGTATCAGGACATAATGGAGTAAAAAAATGAAACTACATATTTTAAAATGTGGGGAAGTAAGAGTGGATATTTCGCTTCCTTTTAGTAATGAATCTAGCCATCCATTTAGCTACACAGGGTTATTTCGCGCGAAAAAATATCAAGTTTGGTTACCTGTTTTTGCATTTTTACTAGAGCATAAAAAGGGATTGATACTTTTTGATACAGGCTGGGGTAGGGAAAATTCTCCAAATGGAAAGTATGACGCACTCGCGCAAATCCGCCATTTAGGGCTTATGCACTATATGCTAAATAAAGCCTACGTGCCAAGTGGCGAGGCTATAATAGAGCAGTTAGAATCTTTAGGGGTACGTCAAAGCGATATTGATTATTTGCTACTTTCACACTTGCATAGTGACCATACTAGCGGGCTAAAAAGTGTGCGTGGGGCAAGGCAGATTCTATGTAGCGACATCGAGCTAAATGATACGCGTAAATATGCGTATAGATATGTGCCTAGTATGTGGGATGACGTGGATATTGAGACTTTTAGCTTTGAAGAAAATGGCTTTGGTCCTGTGGGGAAAAGTAGGGATTTTTTTGGTGATGGCAGTCTTATTTTGGTGAATATCCCTGGGCATACAAATGGGATGTTTGCGGCGGTAATTTTTATAGAATCTAAATATATTTTGCTATATTTTGATGGTGGATATGCGACTAAATCATGGAAAGAAATGATAGCCCCAGGCACTGCCCTAGATAAAAATCTCGCCTATAAATCGCTAGAATGGATAGCTAAAATGAGTAAAGATTCTAATTGTATAAAATCATTTGCATCTCATGACGTAGATATAAAACCACAAGTGATTGAGTTTTAGGGTTTTTTAGCTGTGTTTAATCTAGCAAATAGGCGATTTCTAGGGAATAAAAGTAGGCTTTTAGATTCTATAAATTTTGTTATTAAATCTGTTTTAGAATCTAAAAATGTTGCTTTAGATTCTAACATTATAAAAGATTCTATAAATATTAAATTAGATTTTAAAAATGTCGCTTTAGATTCTAAGAACAAATGTGGGAGAGATTGCAAAAAAGATTCTAAAGGCACTTTAGATTCTAAAAATGAATGTGTGAAAAAGGGCAAAAAAGATTGCAAAAAACTTAGCTTTTTTGATGTGTTTGCTGGGAGTGGCGTGGTTAGCGAAATGATATTGCAAAATAAGGCTTTTGATAGAATCTATATTAATGATTTTTTGCATTCAAATTTTGTGATTTATAAGGCGTTTTTTTGGCAAGAGAGTTTTGATTTTAATAAGCTAGATTCTATAAAAAATGAGTATAACTCAATGTATTTTAGGCTTTTAGAATCTAGCTCATTAGATAAAAATGTAGAATCTAATTACTACGAACTGCACTTTGGAAATAAGTTTTTTAGCAAACTAGATTCTAGAATGATAGGCTTTATTCGCGATGATTTGGATATGAGATTAGAATCTAAAAGTATTAATCAAAAAGAGTTTTACATTTTACTTGCAAGTTTGCTTTATAGCGTTGATAAAATTGCAAATACGGTTGGGCATTATGATGCCTTTCGTAAAAATGTGGCACTTAAAAATCGTTTTAATTTTGAGCTTATAAAGCCACTTAAAAGTGATAAAAAAATAGAAATTTTTAGGGAAGATTCTAATATTTTGGCGCGTGAAATTTTGGAATCTAAAATAGACATAGCCTTTTTAGACCCGCCGTATAATTCAAGGCAATATAGCAGATTCTATCACTTTTTAGAAACGCTAACTTTAAATAATAAGCCACAACTTTTTGGCGTAGCAAAAAAACCAAAGCCACAAAACTTAAGCAAATACTGCACAAAAGAAGCAAAAAATACTTTCAAAGATTTAATACAAAATCTAGCAAAAATTAGCAAATTTATAATCGTTACTTATAATAACACAGAATCTGCAAACACGCGAAGCAACGCAATATTAAAAGAAAATGATATTAAAGAGATTCTGCAAACTTTTGGTAAAATTAGGCTTTTTGAAGTGGATTTCACTCCATTTAATAGCGGTAAAACAGATAAAAAAACAACATTTAAAGAGCATAAAGAAAGGATTTTTGTATGTCAAATCTCGCATTGATAGAATCTAATGTTATAGAATCTTTAGAATCTAACACGCAAAAATCTAATCTTTTCAACATAGATTCTAAACCCGTGCAAAGTCCGCTAAATTACATCGGTGGTAAGTATAAATTATTGCCACAAATTATGCCACTTTTCCCAAAAAATATAAATATTGCCATTGATTTATTTTGCGGTGGCGCAAATGTTGGGATAAATTTAAATGCAAAAAAGATTATTTTAAATGATAAAATGAGTGAATTAATGCAAATTTTTAAGCTTTTTAAAGAATCTAAAATGCAACATATTTTTATGCAAATTAATAAACTTATAGAATCTTTTGAGTTATCAAAAAGCCAATATTTTGGATATTTATATTATAAATGTGATAGTTCTAAAGGTTTATCAAGTTTCAATAAAAATAACTTTTTAAATTTGCGTAATGCGTATAATAAAAATAAAGATGCCCTTTATCTTTTCACACTTATTATTTTTAGCTTTAATAATCAAATAAGATTTAATGCTAAAGGCGAGTTTAATCTGCCTTGTGGAAAACGCGATTTTAACGCAAATATGCAAGAAAAACTTAAAAATTTTATGCAAATTTTGCAGACAAAAAATATAGAATTGCAAAATAAAGATTTTAGAAATTTTGATATTTCTAATTTAGATTCTAATGATTTTATTTATATTGACCCGCCCTATTTCCTAGCAAATGCAAGTTATAATGAAAATAATGCGTGGGGGGAAAATGATGAAAATGACTTGCTTGATTTTTTACTCAATCTAGATTCTAAAGATATAAAATTTGCGTTGTCAAATGTGCTTTTTCATAAAAATAAAACGCATAAGATTCTAGAATCTTTCTTAAAAAAACACACAAAATTTAAAATCCACAATCTAAACTTTAACTACAAAAATTGCAACTATCAAAGCAAAAACTTAGAATCTAAAGAAGTTTTAATCACAAATTATTAGGAATATTATGACTTTCCCACATTATAGCTATTTTGGTAATACAAGCCTTAGGGTTAAAAATCTACTTTATAATTTTGAATCTCAAATTTTATTATTTGATGAACTTTTTAAAAATGCGAATGCAAATGAAATTTGGGCAAATGATTCAACTTTGCAAATAAAATATTTAGAAATGTTGCAAACTCATAATTTGCTAGATTCTAAAAATACAACGACAAATTTAGGCACAAAAGATGCAAGGGTAAAGTCCGCGCCCCTTGAAGATTATAATCTAATCATTAGAAAAGAAAAGCTAATCACACCGCAAGGTTATGAATTATTAAATCTAATAAAAACGCAAAGTTATAAAATCAATAATGAATTTTTACAAATTGACTTAATTTCATTATTTTTCTTAAAAGCTAGTTTAAATTTCACAAAAAGCAAAGATTTATTACAAAAATATTTATGCGTATTTAAGGCATTTGATGGGACTTTAAGCAAAGATGAATTTATGTTTTTACCATTAATAAATAATTTTAAAAGTGTAGAATCTTTTATAGATTCTATAAAAAGAAAAAATGTTATAGAATCTTTATTGCAAAAAAGCATATTAGAATCTAGTAATTTAAAAATGTTTTTAAGCGACTTAGATTCTAAAAATCTAAAAACACAATATTTCAAAACTGCTAAGGGAGAAAAAAGCGCACTTAGTATAATTGCAACTTTAAAAGATATTTTATTACCATTTATAGAATCTAAAAATGCTGCCTTTTTAGAATCTTTAATAACTACAAAAGATTCTAAATACTTAGATTTTAAAAAGCTATATTTGCCCTACATTACAAAATCAAATAAAAAAGAGCAAAAGCTAAAAGATTTGCAAGATTTTTGCAGTGGCGATTTAAGCGAATTTGGAAAACGTTTTTTTAGACTTATTTTTAAGGCTAGGATTTTAGCGAATCTAAAAGATTATTATGATTTAAATGCTAGGTATTTGAATCTTACAGGTATTTTTGAATTTTTTAGCGATAAAGTTAGCATAAATGAAATTTTTAAGATTCTAATAAAACATTCACACTTTGAAAAGATTCTAAAAATTATAGAATCTAGTAAGGTTTCACAAACGCTTTTAAAAGAATATTTTAATGATAATGAAATCTTAGAATCTTTTAAAAAATATGATATAAAAACATTGCAAGATTTAAAAAACTATAAACAAAAGCAAGATAAAATCCGCCTTAAAAATCTTTTGAAAGAACGTTTTAGCAAGGGCGAAATTATTAAGATTCTAAAACTTTTTAATGATAGAAAAAATGATTTTTTAATCGCACAAAAGGTGAGCGAACAAGCGAGTGTGCCAACTATTTTTGAGTATATTATAGCGATTTGCTTTCATTATATCGATGATGAAAATGTGGATAGAATCTTGCAAGCTGGCTTGAGCTTAGATTCTAATATGCTGCCAAAAAGCCACGCAATAGGCGGAAACGCAGATATAATTTATCAATATGAAAGCCACTGCGTTATGATAGAAGCGACCTTGACTGATAAAACAAACCAACGCAGAGCTGAAATGGAAAGCGTGAGCCGCCATTTAGGAAATTTGCTTTTGAGTTTGCAATCTAATTTTAGGGCGAAAACTTATGCGATTTTTATCGCGCCACATTTGGATAAAAATGTGCTAAATGATTTTAGAATCCGCATTTTGTGCTACTTTGAAAATGATGTTGAATGTATAAAAGGGATGAATATTTTGCCACTTAGCGTAAATGATTTAGCTTTGATTTTAGAATCTAACATTGATTTTAAAACTTTGCAAACTAGATTCTATAACGCCTTTAAAAGCGAGACTTTGCACGGCAGTGCGTGGTATCAAAATGATGTTAGGGAAATGGTTAAAACTTTATAAATTTTTATAAAAAGCCCTTGACTTAGAGCAAGTATCATCTTTTATAATTGCGTTTTATTTTTAAGGAGAGAGTTATGAAAAAAATTTCTAAAGATTCTATAGAATCTAAAACGCGAGATTTAAAAAAAGATTCTAATATAGAATCTAAAATGCAAAAAACCAAAAAAGATTCTAAAAAAAGCGTGAAAAATATAGAATCTAAGTCGCTAGATTCTATAGAATTTGTAGAATCTATCCCTAGCAAAATAGGGCTTGATAGAAACCACAAAGAGTGGCGGCGAACTCCAGCACCCACGACAAATAGAGATGTTTTCACACGAGATATTGAAGGCGAGCTAGTCGATATGAATGATAAAGAATGCGACAAAATTATCAATGTGATAAATCACACAATGAGCCTAACTTTTAAATTGAATGAAAAGTGGCACACGCCGCAAAAGGTGCGAGAGATTTTTAGCGAAATTATCGGCGTCCCGCTTGATGAATCTGCGTGGATAATTCCGCCTTTTTATGTCGATTACGGGCGAAATATCCGCGTAGGACGCAACTTTTTTATGAATCAAGGCTGCACTTTTATGGACAGGGGCGGCATAAATATCGGCGATGATGTGTTTATCGCGCCGCGTGTGTGCCTTACGACTATTAATCACGACTTTCATCCGCGCCGCCGCAAAGCCACATTTTGCAAGCCCATAAATATCGGCAATCGCGTGTGGATAGGGATGAATGCCACGATTTGCCCGGGCGTAAATATCGGTGATAACGCGATAATCGCCGCAGGGGCTGTGGTGACAAAAGATGTCCCTACAAATGTAATAGTCGGCGGCAACCCAGCGCGGATTCTAAAAAGGATAAAAGATTCTTAAAAGATTCTATAGAATCTTAGTTTTTAGTTTGCAAGGCAGATTCTACCTTTTGCTTTGCAAGATTTAGCAATTCTTTGCTTTTAGTGCGTAGTTTAAAGCTTTCTTTGATTTTAGATTCTATATTTGCTTGAATCTTAGAATCTATTTTTGGGATTAGGATGTTTTGTAATTCATCTTTTGATATAGCCGTTAGTATAGTGCCGCTTGGGAATTTCTTTAAATAATTTTGAAAAAACTGCGATTTAAAAAGCACTAGCAAAGTTTCGCTATTTATTTCTTTTGTCTTTAGAACATAAAAGCCTGTTGAGACAATACAATTATCGTATTCTTTTGTGATTAAAGCACAGCTTGACAAGCTCCCCTCTATGCTAGAAACTATCAAATCGCCCTCTTTTACTAGCCTTCTTGCCCTTGTGGGTAAATCTTTGCCTAGCTCTTCTAAAGGCTCGTTAATCACGCCGTTACTACTAATATTTGCTAGTTCTATATAGCGGTATTTTTGCTCTTTTTTTGGTGTGAAATTAGAATCTTTTATTTCGTTTATTTCTAATTTGACATATCCTTTGGGGTAATTTTTAATTTTAGATTCTATATTTTCATACTTGCTTTGGTAGTATTCGCTATCTAGCCTACTTGTTTTTAGAAAGCTCTCTTTTAGGGTTTTTATAGTGATGTTTAAAGAATTAGATTCTAAAGATACAGAATCTAAATTTAATTCATTATATAGAATCTCTTCTGCTTCTTTATAAAGGGCTTTGCTAGATTCTAAAGCTTTGTGTGAATCTTTTACAAGTTTTTCTATTTCCAACTGAAATTCTTTAGAAAAAATGGGGATTTTTAGTTTCTCATAAAATGCAGTAGGCACTCTTTGTCTGCCACTTGTGCCGACCATATTATCTACTGCAATTTTTCTTATAGATTCTCGATTTAAAAAGCAAAAAATAAATTCTGTTGTAAATCTAGAATCTACTACACGAAATACATTAAATTCTGTGCTACCAAAGCCTATTTTGTTTTTTAAATCATAAGCTACGGCACATTTTCCATGTTCCATACAAGGCGTAATTTTTGCTATCAAAATATCATTTTCTCTAAAATAAGTATAACCAGATAAATATTCTTTTATTGTTCCCGTTTCTTGTTCGTTTATCACTCCGCTTCCTAAATTTTGCATTGATAAAAATGTTATTTCTAAATTTTTATTTAAATTTGAAATTTCTGTTTTTGATGGATTTATAATTGCTATTTTATTTAATGGTAAGTATTCGAAGTTATCACCATAAATAAGATTAGATTTTTTAAATGGCTCACTATCAATTCTAAAACTCTCATTATCCTTTTTTACAGAATCTAAAGACAAAACGCTAATTTCTAAATGTGGATATTTGCTTTGTAATCTTTGATTTAAATCACTCATTTTTTCTCCTTAATTTTCATAGTGAAATTATAGAATATTTTTATATTTTTTTAAGATTTTATAGATTGCAACGCTACGCTCACAATGACGTAGGATAGTCGTCTTATGATAAAGCGGTGTGTTGTGTTATTGCGAGATAAGCTACAAGGCTTGGCGTGGCAATCTATACGTCATTGCGAGACTTTTGCGAAGCGAAAGGCGAAGCAATCCATTTGTTGCGTTTTGGCTTTCGTTTGTGTGGATTGCAACGCTGCGCTCGCAATGACGACTTTTTGCGTCATTGCGAGAAGTCAGCGCGACTTCGTGGCAATCCAAAGTGTCATCGCAAACAATAGCGAATTAATTTACAATAAATCTTCATATAAATCTTTCCAAGTTGGATTAAAATTATTAATCAACTCTAGCTTTTTCTTTCTACTCCCAGCTTTTATTTGCTTTTCTCTTATAATCGCAGATTCTATATTTTCAAACATTTCATAATACACTAGATTTTTTAAATCATATTTACTTGAAAAGCCTTTAACTATTTTATTTTTATGTTCATAAATTCTTTTTATTAAATCACTTGTAACGCCTGTGTAAAGTGTGCCATTTTTCTTATTTGTAATGATATAAATATAGGCTTTTTTCATATTTATCCTTATTAAACATTAAGAAAAATTATACTATAATTCTTTTAATCCAAAGGGCTAGCCTGCCAGCGGTGCGGGCAACTCTTAAATGAGAAGGCTACTTTGGGTTCTTTTTAAAAATAATCATTTTAAATTCTTAATTTAGATTCTATAAATCTATTCTCTCCAAAAGCTTAAATTTTCCATTTTTGCAAAGTCTATAAAGGCTTCGGCGATACCATCTTGCGTTAAGCCATCGTGGTTAAATAAATCGTGTTTGACAATTAAATGTCCGTGAGTATCACGCAATGGTTGCTCTATGATAAAAGCTTCTTGTTTTAGCACTTTTTGCTTTTCTTTAGAATCTAATTTCTTATAAGATTCTAAAGAAATGATAGAATCTTCATATTGTAAAAAACTTGCTTTTTCCACACTTTCATATTTTTCGTTAAATTCTTTTAGGCTTAAAGTTTGCTCATTACTTTTATTATTTATAGTTTGTCTTAGTAGCGCTACTTTTTCTTTCACATAGATTTTATCCCCTGAGTTATCCTTGCTAGGTTCATTCATCGTAGCAAAAAAGATATTGTAATTTTCTTTAAAAGGGCAAAGATTATCATCCCATTTTTGTAAAAACAACACACTTGTTTTTGTGCCTGTGTGAGGCTTAAAGACATTTTGATGAAGTCCTACTACTGCTAAGATTCTAGCTCTTTTTGCTATAAATTCTCTTATATATTTATCACTTGAGTTATTGAATCTGCCTTGTGGTAAAACAATAGCCATTCGCCCACCAGGACGCAACATATTTAAATTTCGCTCGATAAAAAGCACATCTCTTGTGACAACAGGCTGTTCTTTAATCTTTATTTTTTTATAACCTTCATTTGTTCTTACTAGTGCTTGTGGATTATTTAAACAATCATCAAAGGTTGGATTTTCTAAAATTGTTTTATACTTTTCTATTTCATTTGCCTTAATCTTTTCAAAATTTATAGTATTTCTTAAGTCATAATGTTTAAGGATAGAATGCTCTTTTATATTTCCTGCAAAGGGTGGATTTGCCATTAAAATATCAAAATTAAAATGTGAATAATCGTTTGTTTCAAGGCTTTTATCAATTAAGTCATCTATATTTTTATTAAAAATTTTTGTTTCTTTATCAATATCTTTTTCACTATCCCATTTAGGAAAATTTAGTGAATTTAGTCTAAAAACATTAGTATGCCCATCTCCTGCTATGATATTTAGAGTCCTTGCTATACGCACGACTTTTTTATCAAAATCAATGGCAAAAACATTATTTCTAACATAATCTTCACACTCACTAATCTTTTTTTCAGCGGTAAATAAATGACTAGCTTTTAAACCCTTTTGTTTATAAATATTTTTCCACACATAAAAGCAAGTATGAATAGGAAAGCCACAACTCCCACTTGCTGTATCTATCATAGTTTCGCTATCTTTTGGATTTAGCATTTTTACACACATATCTATCACATAACGTGGGGTAAAATACTGCCCTTTTTCTCCTTTACTTTCTTTTTTCATTAGATATTCAAAGGCATCATCGATAATATCTAAGTTTGAATTAAAAAATTTGCATTCTTGCAATTCACTCACGCACACTTCTAAATGCGATGGAGTAAGACTTATAGTAGAATCACTCTCAAAAATCCCTTTCCATTTATTCTTAGCCTCGCTAAAAAGATTTTCAATTCTGTCTTTAAAAGTCTTGTCACCTGTGCCCTCATAATTTCTAAATTCTAAATTGTGCATTTGTTTATATAGCTTTTCTAGTTCATTTTTATCATTATATTTTTTTATAGTTTCATATTTTTCTATTAATCTTTCATCTTTTCTATATGTATTTAATTCATCATACAACTTTATAAAAATCAGTTTAAAAACTTCCTCAAAAGCATCTACGCCAGCCCCAGCTAAAACATCATCCTCTATCCTTAAGATTCTGCTTTTTAAATCATAGTCTTTATTCCCCTTGCTTAATGTATCCACTTGCAATAAATCAATATATTTAAAACTTTCATTTAATACTTCTTTTATACTTTGATTGTTACGTGGTAAATGATTCATATTTATAAAAGTATTTGGATTTTTTCTATGATAAATTAAGCAAGTTTGTCCATTACTCCACACTGCTAAGGGCGCACCTGTAGCGTGTGCGTAGCTTTTTAACTGCTCTAGGCCATCTTTTGCGTTTGGCTTTTTTAATTCCACTACGATATAAATGGAATCTTTATCATCTTTATTAAATATCACAATGTCCGCTCTTTTAGTATCGCGACCAAAGCTTATAGGATATTCTAACTTTATTCTATCTTTTGGATATTTATACTCATTAATTAATTTATCCAAATATAATTGTCGCACGATTTCTTCAGGGCTAAGTTTTACTTCTTTTTGTCGCACAAGGCAGGTTGTAAAGTATGCAATCT
Organism: Helicobacter saguini; assembly: GCF_000762875.2. Taxonomy (GTDB): domain Bacteria; phylum Campylobacterota; class Campylobacteria; order Campylobacterales; family Helicobacteraceae; genus Helicobacter_A; species Helicobacter_A saguini. The sequence goes on along the minus strand of NZ_JRMP02000005.1, from coordinate 164,116 downwards.
TTTTATTAGATTCTGTTGTTTTAGATTCTAAAGTTATTTTAGATTCTGGCGTTTTAGATTCTAAGGATGTTGTAGATTCTAAAGTTGCTTGTGATTTTAAGGGCTTTACCCCCCCCCCCCCGTTTGTATGCTTAGTTTCTTTTATAAAGATTCTAGATTCTAAATTATTTATAGAATCTTCATCAAATAAATCAAGCTTATAATGGCTATCTTTTAGTATTTCTTGCAAAATCATTGTTGCTCCTTTGTGTTTATTTTTGGGCTAGATTCTATAGAATCTTTTTGCTTAAAAGCCCAGAGTTTGCTAATTAGATAGCCTGTAATCGTGTAAATGACAGCTGCGATAACAAGCGAAATGTATTTGTCAATATGCAAGATTCTATAGCAAAGCGAAAGTGCTGCAAGGTTTGCAAGATACGAAATGCCCATCGCGATGATAAATCGAGTAAAGTCGCGTTTATGCGTGTTTTGCGACTTGAAAGTGAATTTTTTATTTAAAATATAAGAATTTAAAATGCCAACTGCGTTTCCTATCACATTAGCAATCTCAGGTATAATTCCCAAAAAAGTTAGCAAAATCGTAATACCAAATCCAACGCAAGTATTTACCACGCCAACTAAGGCATATTTTATAGCTGTGTTATTTAGAAGTTTTTTAATCATTTTATTATCCATTTTAGAACTTTTAGATTCTATAAGTTCATAATCTTTTAGAATCTTTTGCGTAGATTCTATAGAATCTTTTTTATGATTTTTAGATTCTACGCATTTTTTAGATTCTATATTTTAGAGTTTTTTAGAATCTTTTGGCTTTTTTATGTGTTTTGCCCTTAGATTCTATGTTTTAAATCTTTCACGCTTTCATTTCTAAAAAGCTCTCTTTTCTTAAATTAAGCCTTGCAAATAACGCGTCATCCTTGCTTGGCGCGGCGTTGCTTGTCGTTAATAATCTATCGCCATAAAAGACTGAATTTGCCCCCGCAAAAAAGCAGAGGGCTTGCATTTCTTCGCTCATATTTGAGCGTCCAGCGGATAATCGAATGTAGCTTTTTGGCATTAAGATTCTAGCTAGGGCGATAATCCTAATAAAGTCAAATTTGTCTAAATCCTGCGAGTTTTTAGAATCTATTTTGGAATCTTGTAAGGCATTTTTAGATTCCATAAAGTTATAATTTTTAGAACTTTTTATTATAGAATCTTGGCGTTTAGATTCTATAAATTCTTTAGAATCTTGCAATTTAGATTCTATAAAATTAGCATTTTTAGAATTATTTGACATTCCCAAAGGCGTGCCCGGGATTTTCACTAATTGATTTATAGGAATAGATTCAGGCGGCGTAGGCAAATTTGCCAAAAGCACAAGCATATTTATCCTATCTTTATTGCTTTCTCCTAGCCCCAAAATGCCGCCCACACAGATTTTGAGCCCCGCATCACGCACCGCTTTTATCGTATCTAGTCTATCTTCAAAAGTGCGAGTGGTTATCACTTGCGAGTAAAATTCCCGCGAAGTATCAATGTTGTGATTGTAAAAATCTAGTCCGCTTTCTTTCAACGCCTTTGCTTGTTTGGTATCCAAAAGTCCCAACGTAACGCAGGTTTCAAGCCCTAGCTTTTTTACTTCTTTGACAATCTCACAGATATTTTCAAGCTCTTTTTGGCTAGGACTTCGCCCTGATGCACCCATGCAAAAACGCGTGCTACCCTTGCTTTGCGCGATTTTTGCATACTCTAGAATCTGCTCTCTATCAAGCATACTCTCCTTTTTTACGCCGGTATCATAGTGGCTAGATTGCGCACAATAGGCACAATTCTCGCTACACGCACCCGTTTTCACACTCAAAAGTGTGCTAGTTTGCAGCATATTTTCATCAAAATTTTCTCGATGCACACCATGAGCGCGATACAAAAGCTCCATAAAAGGCAAATTAAAAATCTCATTTGCTTTTTCAAAAGTCATCAAATCTCCTAAAATTTTAAAATGCTATCGAAAATAGAATCTTAGATTCTATATTTGTATATTTTATTTTATAGAATCTACTAAATTATAAAAGTTCTACCCCAAAAGGTTTTTCATTGTGATTCCTATATCTGCAGGGCTTAAAGCCACGGCTACACCGGCATTTCGCAAGGCGTCTTGCTTTTCTTTTGCCGTGCCTTTGCCACCACTAACGATTGCTCCAGCATGTCCCATCCTTTTGCCCTTTGGTGCGGTAGCCCCCGCGATAAAGGCTACTACGGGCTTTTTTATTTTTTCTTTTATCAGTTGTGCAGCTTCGATTTCAAGGCTACCACCGATTTCGCCTACCATAACAATCGCCTCTGTTTCAGAATCTGCCTCAAACATCGGCAACAACTGCTTGTAGCTTAGCCCAATAATCGGGTCGCCGCCGATACCTACCGCCGTAGAAATGCCATAGCCTTGCCCTACTAGCTGATTTGCCGCCTCGTAAGTTAGTGTCCCACTCTTTGAAATAAGCCCGATATTTTTCGCGCCCTTTTTAAACACGAAGCCCGGCATAATGCCGATTTTGCACTCGCCACTCGTGATAATGCCCGGACAATTTGGACCGATAATGTCCATTTTGTGCTTTGTGGCGAACATTTTGGCGACCATCACATCGCGCGTGGGCGTGCCTTCCGTAATCACCACCGCCAAGCGAATGCCAGAGTTAGCAGCCTCCTTTATCGCATCGCCCACAAACGCAGGCGGCACCAAAATCATGCTAACCTCAGCGCCAGTCGCACTCACGGCTTCTTTGAGCGTATTAAACACGGGCTTATTTAGGTGCGTTTGTCCGCCCTTATTTGGCGTGACGCCGCCTACGATTTGCGTGCCGTAAGCCAAGCACTGCTCGCTGTGGAATGTCGCCTCTTTGCCTGTGAAGCCCTGCACGATGACTTTTGTGTCTTTATTGACTAGAATGCTCATGTGTGTCCTTTTAGAATCTGCTTTTTAAAAGATTAGCAAAATAGTTTGAAAAAACGCGAAAATACATGAAATTGTATGACTAAAATGTGTAACTATAATTTATTTATATATTTTTTTCAAACTATCAAGTTTGCTAGTTGCATTAAGCAAAAGCATATCAGCCAAAACCATTGCTACGATGCTCTCACACACCACGCTCCCACGCACGCCTACGCAGGGGTCGTGTCGCCCTTGCAGTTTCACACGCACATTATTGCCGTGAATATCGATTGTATCTTGGGCTTGAAATATGCTTGGCGTGGGCTTAAAATGCACCTTTATAATAATATCATTGCCATTGCTTATGCCGCCTAAAATGCCGCCGCTATGATTGCTTAGAAACTCGCCTTTTCCTAACTTTTTATCATTAAAATTAGCCTTTTTAGAATCCGTAAAGCTTCGCATAAAATCATTATTTTCGCTTCCCCTGCGTCTTGCAGATTCTATCCCATCGCCGATTTCTACCGCTTTTACCGCATTTAAGCCCATCAAATCACGCGCTAATATAGAATCTAGCTTGTAATTTAGCGGCTCACCAAGCCCTAAAGGAGCATTTTTCACACATAAAAACGCACTCGCACCCACGCTATCACCGCTCTTTTTAGCATTTAGAATCTGCTCTTTCATACTAGATTCTAAGTTAGAATCAAGTGCAAAAATCTCACTCTCACGCGCCCTTAAAAAATCGCTAAAACTAAACTCATTTAAAGGCGAAACCACGCTACCTACGCCATTTATCCCACTAAAAATAGCAATGCCAAACTCACGCAAAAGCAACTTCGCCAGCCCCCCAGCAAACACACGCGCCACGCTCTCACGCGCACTACTACGCCCACCGCCACGATAATCGCGCACGCCATACTTGTGATGGTAGGTAAAATCCGCGTGGCTAGGGCGAAACACATCTTTTATCGCACTATAATCCTTTGATTTAACATTCATATTTCGCACGAAAAAGCCGATAGGAGTGCCACTACTAAGCCCATCAAAAACGCCGCTTAGAATCTCCACTGCGTCATCTTCTTTGCGTGGTGTGGCAAATTTCCCGCCGCCTTGCCGCCTTGCTACTTCGCCTTGCAAAAACTCGGTGTCAATTTTTACGCCAGCTGGCATTCCACTTACCACGCCGCCGATTCCTTGCCCGTGACTTTCCCCAAATGATATGAATTGAAATAAGATTCCACTTTGCATGTCCGTGCCTTTAACTTAGATTCTAAAGATAGATTCTAACATTAAATATATAAAACAAGATGTAGTTTTACAATATTATGCAATAAAGTAACCATCCAAGAACAAAGCAACTTGTAATACGACAAAAATGGTAAAAAAGTTTTTATTTTGGCTATAATGAAAAGTTTGCGATTACGCAAAAATATTTTTTAGGAGTTTAAAATGAAAAAATTTTTGGTATGCAGTGTTATTGCTTGTAGTGCAATTTGCTTTGCGGATGATGAGATTGGTAGTGGTATATTTTTAGGGTTTGATACAGGATATGGGGTTAGTTTTGTCAAAACCACACAAACGCAAGGGTAGCAGACTAACTCTGCCACCACCACTATTGCCCCTAATAGTATAAATTTTGGTTTGAAAGCTGGGTACAATTTTTATTTCTTTAGTTTTCTTGGAGTGCGTGGGTATCTTGATTATCAATATGGCTTTAGCGTTAGTAGTCAAACTGAAACAGAGCAAAATCAAACTACAACCACAGGTAGTAAATTTTCTTTGCATCACATAACTTTTAATGTTGATTTATTGGCTAATTTCTTAAATACAGATAGTTTTAGTTTAGGTGGATTTGTTGGAATTGGTCTTGGATATGGGCATGCTAGCAATACTACAGCGAATGTCAATACAAGCACCACTACTAAATTAGCCGATGGATTTATTTTGCCTGTTAATGTTGGCTTAAGTATCATTGCTAGTGGACATCATAGGCTTGATTTTGGTGTGCGCATACCAACTATTGCTATGAATGCAGCCATCACTACGAACAATAATGCAAATAACAGACAAAATTCATATAGATATTTGCTGACTACCATAGGTTATAGTTATAACTTTTAGATTCTATAAATTTATTAAAATTTATAGAATTATCATTTTTTTTGCTAGAATGTTAAGCTTTTATTTTAGTTTAATAAGGTAAAACATGGCAAAGAAATCTATAGCCTTTAAATTAAAAAGAGAGACTTTTAGAATCTTAAGGCAACTTATATCGCTACCTAAGTTAAGTTTGCAAATATTATTGATAACGGGGGGGGGGGGTAATTGCCTTTCGTATTTATAAAATACAAAAGATTTTGAAAACGCACAACATTAAAGAAAAATTTAGCGATTTAAATTATCAAAATATAAAAAATGCTTTAATGGAATTTGCTTTTAGTAAAGAGTTTGATTTTAAAGATTCTATAGAATCTAATTTGGAAGATTCTAGTGTGAAAAATTCTAAAAATGCTAACTTTGAAGATTCTATAAATTTAGATTCTAAAAGTTCTAAGATTTATAATAACTTGAATGAAAAGTTAGAATCTAAAGGGCAAGATTCTAAAGATTCACAAAAAAACACAGAATCTAATTTGGAAGATTATAAAGATTCTAATAACACAACAGATTCCAAAAATACAGAATCTAAAAAAGCAAAAAATAAAAAACAACTATTTAAAATACTAGATTCTATCATTTATACAATTAAGATTCTAAATCCAAAAAATATAGAATCTTTTCTAAATTCAAGTGATTTTAAGACAGATTTTATTGATAAAAATCATCCTTATCCGCCGCTAATTAAGCCAGATTCAATAAATTATGATAGATTGCCACCACAAATTGCATGGCTACTAAATATTCCGCTGCCTAGCAATTATGAGCTAGTCTTGCTTACAAATGGCGGCAGTGCAAGCGATGTGAGTATGTATTGGCTGCGGCTTGCTGGCTTTGCGGTGAATGTTTTTTGGACGCTTGAGAAGGAAAAATATGTGCTTGATTATACGCTACTTTTAAAGGAGAAAAATGGCGAGATAAAACGCAAAATCGCCCTAAGTTTTACGCCTATTTTGTCGCAAAAAGGCGCGTTTTTACTTGCCAAAAATAGCAAGATTCTATATATCGCGCGCGACCCTTTTAGCCGTTATAAAGTTGGGGTAAATCATTTGGAGTGGGGGCAAATTATGGAAAATAAAAAGAAAAACCCTTTATCCACGCACTTTTTTCTAACTAGCGATTATAAGAATCTCTTTGTGGATTTTGCATATTATGGCTTTAGTGGTATTGTCAAAAAGCCTGAAATTGCGACTTTAAGCAAGGAATTTGTGATAAATGCGTATATTTTATTTACCACGATGTTTAACAAACTGCGTGATTTAGGGCTAGTTAGTGAGCTTTTTGTGATTGATTTTAATGAGCTTATGCCGCATAATGCGTATAATACGATGAAAAAAGTGGGAAAACATTTTAATTTTACGCCATTAGAAGAGATGCCTTGCTATACTGATAAAAGATATGGCGATTTATCGCCGAATCTACCTGTAACTTTAGAAGCAAAAAGTTGCGATATTCCTAATATTTTTGCTAGTGTTGGTGATAAAAAGTTATTAGATTCTATAGAATCTAACTCCTTAAGGGGTGGCAGGGCGGGAATAGATAAAATAGATTCTATAGATTCTAATAAAAATGTAGATGTTTCGCTGCCGCTCAACATGACGTCATATTCTAAAGAAAATATTAGTGTAAAAATCCACATAGGAATGTTTGACCATTTTAGAAATGCAAAAGATTTAATCGAAATTTCTAGCGAACTTTTTAGCGAAAAAATTATAATAGATAAAACTCAAATTAGATTCTATATTTCAAAATTTGAAATAAATACGCTAAAAAATAACCCAAAATTATTAGAATCTATTAAGATTTATCTAAAAGGATATATAAACGCACTAGATTCTAGAATCAAAGATATTCAAAAATATCTAATAAAAGAGCCACAAATATTAGCATATTTAGAATCTAATAAGCTCTTGTGCGATGAAATAAAGCAAAAAATGGACGTAGAGCTAAAATATTTTATTGACAACTACCCACAAATTGTAAAATCTTGGAAATACTACAATGAATTTATAAAAATGTGTGAAAAGTGAAAATAGATTCTAAAATTTAAAATTTAAATGTAAAATTACATTTATTTTAAAAAAGATTAACAATATGCAAACTATAAATTATATAAGGCGTTATGATATTCTCGTCTTGAGCGTGGTTTTTGTTTTTTTATTATTTATAAATGCGATTTTTCCACTGCAAAGTGATGATGTGAAATACGCCACTTTCACAAGTTTTGCAGATTCTATAAGCCACGCGAAAAAATTTTATATGGAGTGGAATGGGCGTTTGGGTGAGCTTATCCGCGTTAGCTTTGGGGATTATTTATCAACCTTTTGGTTTTATCCATTTTTTAATGCTGGGGTCGGCACGTGCGTGATTTATTTTTTCTTTTTTATAATGTATGAGCGATTTCCGCGAAATAATTTTGAAGATATTAGCACTATTTGCTTTATTTTGTTTTTTTTAATGAGTGCTACGATTTCCTTTGGCTCAGTTTTTTTTTGGCAGGCTGGGAGTATGAATCATTTGTGGGCGTGGTTTCTCATTTTGGCGTTTCTTATTCCTTATCGTGTGTTTTTGGCGCGGTATTTTGGGCGTTTTGTGGGGCTAGATTCTCATAATAATATGGAATCTAAGTCGCAAGATTGCATAGATTCTAAGAAAATAGATTCTATGGAATCTACTAACTCGAAATTAGATTCTAAAGATTCTATAGAATCTGCTAACGCTATTCACTCTAAAGATTCTATAGAATCTGTTACCCACCCCCTAACCCCCTCCGCAAGGGAGGGGGAATTAGATTCTAAAGATTCTATACAATCTAACCTATCGCCCACCCACCACCCTATTTCAAGTAGTGTGATACGCTCCATTGCAAGCATGGACAATAGCGTTTTGAAAACTTTGGCGTTTTTTATCCTTGCGTTTTTGGCTGGTTTTTCACAGGAATTAAGCATTGTGCTAATCATTACATTGCTCGCAATCACCGCACTTTGCTTTTTTAAAAAAATCGCCCTGCCAAAGTGGTATTATCTTGGAATCTTAGGCTTTATTTGCGGCTGGATTTTGCTTTATGTTAGCCCAGGTAGCACAAAGCGAATGCTACTTTGGATAGAGATGGGTCAAGCCCTTAGTATAAGTGATATTGCAAACTTGGGAATTGTCAATTTTGTTAAACGTATGCTAAAAATTTATAGTGCAAACTCTGGTTTTGGCACTATTACAATTTGTGCTGTGTGGCTAATCTGCGTATTTCAGGCAAATATTAGCCAAAAATCTAAGATTATTTTAAGCTTGGTTGCTACACTAATTTCTGTTCTTTTTTATGTTTTTAAGCTTGGGTTTATATTTTTACATCTTGGAATCTTATCATTATTTTTTTTTGCTTTTTATTATAAAAAATATAATATTAGATTCTATAAACTTATAATTATCAGCACTTTTTTATTAATATTATTATGTTTATATTTAGATTCTATAATACAATTAGGCTCAATTTTCCCTCGAGCTAAACTACATTTGGCATTCATAAATATGGCTTTAATGTTATCGCTAATGTTGTATTTGCACGACTTCAAATTCATTATAACATTGCGAAAAATCTTTGTAGTTTTGTGCATTTTGCAGATTTTGCATGTGGGCGTTGCGTGCGTGGATGCAAGGCTTAGGTGGAATAAAATGCTAGATTCTATCGCTTTGCAAAAATCACAGGGTAAGCGTGATATTGTGATAGATTCTAAGTATTACAAAACGCCACTATACAAGCGTTACGGCGACTGGGTGGACCCAGCTAGCAATCCAAATGATGAGTTCAACCAAGACTACGCAAAATACTTTGGCGTGGATACATTTGTCGCTAAAAATTTGAGTGAAGATTCTAAATAGATTTAAAAAAGAATTTATTTTACGTTTGCATAATATTCCTGCAAGTTGTAGCGGATAGGTAGGCTCAAAGTCACCTTGCCATTTTTTAGCATATCAGCTGGCGGGGCTGGCAGGGGCGAAGCACGTTCAAAAAGTGCCAACGTCTCGGCATTTAGCACATCATAAGGGCAGCCCTTTTTGATAGCACGACTTAGCACATTCCCACGCTCATCCATACTCACACGCACGATAATCACGCCCTCTTGCTCGCTAATAAGCGCGTCATTTGGATACTTTTTATATCTTGAGAGGTGCGCGGCTAAGATACTTTGATAGTTCGCCACATCGCTACTTTTGCTGCCTACTGCCTTTGTGGTGACTTGCTGCTGGGCATCTTGTCGCGGTGTGCTGGCACTTTGCTCCTTTGCCTCAGAATCTAGCTCAGCGCTCTTATCCGCACTCGCACTTTTCATTTCCACCGCTTTTGATTTAGATTCTAACTTTTCGCTAATTTCTTTGGCGCTTTTAAGCTCCGCATTCGAATCCAAAGCATCCGTAATGCTAGAATCTTTTTGCGCCTCCTGCTTTTGCTCCTTTGTCTCAACCTGCTGCTGCACGGGATTTGCCACTGCCTTTTTTTGATTGATGGCGACTTCTTTAAAGTCCTCAGTTGGCAGATTGCTAATCATCATTATGGATTGAAACGAGTCGCTAATCTCACCACTCAAGCCGCTATCCTCCATTGCTTTGTGTTTTGCCTCATAAAGCATAAAAGTGATTAACGCCAAGTGCAGTCCAAAAGAAAGGATAAAACTAATTATCCAGATTCTATAATTATTTATAAAATTTATTGTGTTATTCATAAGTTTTCCTATATTTAGAATCTTAAAATTATTTTATGAATATGGTGTAGCACCTATAGTTTAACTAACGTGCTATAGTATTATGATGTGTCATTGTAGCTAGAATTTATTAAAATTTCACATTTAGTCCCAAATGAAACATAAATGGCGTTTCAAATTCCACTTTATGCCAAATGTTTGCGTCAGTAGCGTTATTTGTTAATGCTCTAATATCAGCAGGTATATAGGTAGAGCGTTTTTCTTGTGTTTGATACATAAGGTATCGCACACGAAATTCAATCTCAAAAAGCCATATTTGATAACTTAAACCGGCATTTAAGCTCCCTCCAAAATGATTTTCATTTCCTAAATATTGAGTAGTGGTAAAGTTATAAATCGCACCCACACCAGCAAATACGCCAAGTCCACCATAATATCAAATTTATAATCGGCATTAAGTCCAATGGAATGCATTGTCATTCTACCAAGCGTTCCATCATTTGAGTTAAACAAAGTATTCATATAATCTGCATAAAGTCTTATACTATTACGAGGCAAAAAATATAAATCATAGCCAATTTTAACACCCCAGCTAAATCCACCTAGAATCTTGTCATATTCCCCAGGGACATCTTGCCAAAAGCTATTTGCAGCAGTTCTATACTCGTATTCTTGAGACATTTTTAAAACAGAAGCACCACCATATACACCAATAACAATTTTATTAGCACTATCCTTGCTTTTTTCTCCATTAGTTTCATCGGCAAAAACAGGATAAATAACAACGGCTAATAACAAGGGAATTTTTATAAATTTCATAATACTCCTCCAAAAAAGTGATATATGTCATTATAACGTAATTATTCTTAGAAATAAATTTAATGTCATAAAATAGTAATAAATAATAAAATATACTAGATTCTATAATTATAAACTTTATGCTAAAATTACAAAACAAATAAAATATAGAATCTAACATGAAAATCTTAAATGTGTTTTTTTTACTTTTTGTTTATAGTTTGTGTGTTGCATGTGCGGTTAATCGTCAAAATTTAAATGATGCACAAAGTGATTTACGAAGTTTTACTAGTGATGGGAGTTTTGTTCTTAGTGACCCTCCAAACGATAGGGCACGTATTTATTTCTTTCGTGATAATAGTAAGGTTGGTGCGTATTTGGGCTTTACTATTCGCATTATTTATGAACCAAATCTAAATTCAAAAGGTGAGCCAAACTATGATGATTATGTAGATAGTTTAGGTTATTTAGCCACAGGACGCACATTTTTTGCAGATATTTATGCTGGACATAAAGTAGCTATAGTTGCAAAAACAGAATTTATGAGCTATATCATTTTTACACCAAAAAAAGGTAAAATTTACTGCATTAAAGGTGATATGAAAAATGGAATAGGTATGCCAAGACCAAATATTAATTTTGTAAGTAAAAATGTGTGCGAAGACTCTTGGATTGATTATTTTAAGGTTGAAAATTTAGATTTCCAAAATCAATGGAGAAAAGTTTATAATGAACGTGGCGATAAGATTCTAAGTGAATCGCCTTTTAAAGATGAAGAAAAAAAGGAAGTTAAACAAACTACAGAATCTAAAAAGATTAAAACAGATTCTAAAAAACCTACAAAAACAAAAGTTTCAAAAAAACCATGATTTTTTATATTTAATTATGTTTGATGTTTATAATTGCCCTTATAACTTTACTTTCAAATTTTATTGTATAATTTCAGATTCTAAACCCGGTTTAAAGGAACATGATGGATATTCGCTCTTTGTATTTGGATTATTTTGAAAAAAAAGGGCATAAGGTGTATAGCTCGATGCCGCTTGTGCCTGATGATGCTAGCCTGCTTTTTACAAATGCTGGTATGGTGCAGTTTAAGGATATTTTTACAGGCAAGATTCCCATTCCAAAGCCGCCACGCGCGACTAGTTCGCAGCTTTGCATTCGGGCTGGGGGTAAGCACAATGATTTAGAAAATGTCGGCTACACCGCGCGTCATCACACGCTTTTTGAGATGCTGGGTAATTTTAGTTTTGGTGATTATTTTAAAAAAGAGGCGATTGCGTTCGCGTGGGAATTTGTGACGCAGATTCTAAAGTTTGACAAAAATGACTTGTATGTGACCGTGCATGAGAGTGATGATGAGGCGTTTAATCTTTGGTGCGAACACATTTCGCCTGATAGAATCAAACGAATGGGCGATAAAGATAACTTTTGGCAGATGGGCGATACAGGTCCGTGTGGTCCTTGTAGTGAGATTTATGTAGACCAGGGCGATAAATATTTTAATACGAGTGAAGATTATTTTGGCGGTGATGGCGATAGATTCTTAGAAATATGGAATCTTGTTTTTATGCAATATGAGCAACGTGATGGTGTGCGGAAGCCCTTGCCAAAGCCTAGCATTGATACAGGCATGGGCTTAGAGCGTGTGATTGCTTTGAAAGAAGGGAAAATTAATAATTTTGATACATCGCTTTTTGCGCCTTTGATGAGCGTGATTGAGCGTTTGACGGGGGAAAAATATTACCATGATGATGAGATTTACAATATGGGCAATTCGTCTCGCACGCAATCTTTGCGGGAGCTTGATTCTCGCTGTGTCGATGAACGTTTAAGTTCTATCTCCTTGCTCGAATCTACGCAACCCGCAAATCTTGCGCACGATACTAGAATTGCCAATCCCACGAATAAAGATTCCATAGAATCTATAAAAGAAATCAAGACAATTCAAGCGTCATTCAGGGTTATAGCCGACCATTCTCGTAGCGTGGCTTTTTTACTCGCTCAAGGCGTAAATTTCGACAAAGAAGGGCGCGGCTATGTCTTGCGTAGAATCTTGCGGCGCGCAGTTCGTCATGGCTATCTTTTGGGCTTACGCAAAGCCTTTCTTTACGAAGTAGTCGGCGCAGTGTGTGATTCTATGGGACAACATTACACATATTTGATTGAGAAAAAAGATTCTATACAAAAGCAGTGTAAGGCTGAAGAGGAGCGATTTTTTGAGACGATAGAATCTGGAATGGAGCTTTTTAGCAAGGAGCTAGATTCTATGAAAAGTGCGGCTAAGTCGGTATTTAGTGGCGAGACGGCGTTTAAGCTTTACGATACTTTTGGATTCCCATTAGATTTAACGCAAGATATGTTGCGCGAGCATAATTTGAATGTGGATTTAGCGGCGTTTGAATCTTGTATGCAAGAGCAGAAAAATCGTTCTAAGGCAAGTTGGAAAGGCAGCGGCGATGCGGCTAAAGATGGCGATTTTAAGGAGCTAATAACTGAATTTGGCGAGAATAAATTTGTAGGATATGAAAGTATGGAATCTAGTAGCGTGATTTTGGCGATGTTAGATTCTAATTTTAAGCGAGTTTTGGATTTGAAAAGTGGCGAAGAAGGCTATATTTTGCTTAACGAAACGCCGTTTTATCCTGAATCTGGCGGACCTGTGGGAGATAAAGGAAGTATAGAATCTAAAGATTCTAAAATAGCCAACGTAATCGACACCAAAAAATATTTTGGACTAAATTTGTCTAAAATCAAAGCCCTAAAGCCTTTGAAAATCGGCGAGAAAGTCATCGCAAAAGTCTCAACAGAGCGTTACGAAATCGCAAAACACCACTCCGCCACGCACCTTTTACACTACGCATTACGCGAGATTTTAGGCACTCACATCGCCCAAGCAGGCAGCCTTGTAGAAGCAAATCGTTTGCGTTTTGACTTCTCCCACACAAAGCCTGTAAGTAGCGAGGAGCTAGAAAAAATCCAAGACTTAGTCAATGAAAAAATTATGGAATCTAGCGTCCAAATTTGCGAAATTATGGATATTGAAAAAGCCAAAAATAAGGGCGCAATGGCACTTTTTGGCGAGAAATATGGCAATGAAGTTCGCGTTATAACCTTTGGAGATTCTATAGAGTTATGCGGTGGAATCCATGTTGCAAATACCGCTGAAATCGGTAGTTTTTACATTATCAAAGAAAGCGGCGTAAGTAGCGGCGTGCGGCGAATCGAAGCGGTGTGCGGACATGCGGCATATTTGCATGGCAAAGTCGCGCTAGATTCTATAAAAGAAGCAAAAGAAATGCTAAAAGCTCAAGATGTATTGCAAGGAATCACGCGTTTAAAAACCGAGCTAAAAGAGCTAAAAAATCGCGGAGTGCAAGGGGGAGTAAGCGTTAAAAAGCTAGATTTTGAAATGATAGGCAATGCGAAATTAATCGTTAGCTTTTTAGATTCTATAAACGCAAATGAAGCAAAAGATTTAGTGGATAAAGCCAAAAATGAGAATGAAAAAGTCGCCATTTTGATAATCACTTTAAGTGGTGAAAAAATCGCAATTACCGCTGGAGTTAAGGGCATTTCAGGGCTTAAAGCTGGAGCGTGGGTAAAAGAAGTAGCGAGTATTCTTGGTGGAAATGGCGGCGGAAGAGATGACTTTGCCACCGCTGGCGGAAAAGATTCTAGCAAAATCCCAAACGCCATAAACACCGCAAAAGAGTATGCAAATAAAATTATTATTTCATTGTAACGATAAAAACATATAAATTTTAAAACAAATTAAAGGAGGAACATGAAAATTTTCGTTTGCATATTATTTATGTTAAACATGCTATTAGCACAAAATATTGGTAGTATCGATAAAGTAGATTTAGTAGATTCTAAAAGTTTGGCTAATGATTCTAGAATCTTGGGTCAATATGAGCCATATTCTAATATGCAATATAGATTTGGTTTTGGAGCTAGTTATGGAATGGATTCTATAAATTCTAACGTGATAAAAGGGATAAATCACAAATACGGTATTATTTTCTCAAATAATTTTATTTTTCCCAATAATTTTATAATAGAGAATCCTGTTATTTTATCATATCTTGTACCTAATAATTCTTATTTTAAGGCTTATTTTAATAACATTGGTGATGGCGGCGACATTGATATATCAGCACTTGGTGGCTATATAATGCAGTTTGCTAAACTTAGAATCTTGCTAAAAGCAGGAATAGGATATTATTTTAGCTACATTTATGCTAGTCGCACTCGTCTTGATAGTGCAGGATATACAAGCGATATAGGTTATGCAATGTATAATGGTTTAAGCTTAAAAATGGGCGTTGAGTTAGGATTTGATAGTATAGAATATAATAAAAAAATAGATAACTCCAGCATTCAAGCTAGTCTCAATAAACATTCACTAGGAATTATTTTTACCTATTACCCACTTTTAAATGAAAAATTACAACTATTAGAATCTTCACAAGCTACAAATGCTGCATTTATAGCTATCACACACAAATATAATAATTTTTTATATAACACTTTTGGTTTAAATGTGTATTATTTGTATAGATTTTAACTTACACATTCATGTAAATTATTTAGCATATTTCTTTTTGAATCTTTCCACGCGTCCCGTAGTATCAGCAATCTTATCACTACCTGTATAAAATGGATGGCAAAAACTAGAAATATCTATTCGTAAATCAGGCTTTGTGCTTAGTACCTCTATCTCTTTCCCACTTGTAACGCATTTTACCTTACATGGAATATATTGTGGATGTATTCCCTTTTTCATTTTAGCTCCTTAAAATTATCAAATAAAATCAAACATTATATCTATATTTAGTTAATATAGTTATAATATCAGTATTATTTTATAAAAAAGGATAATTATGGAAAATAAAGATATGCAAAATATGGATTTTGAAGCACATTTAGAAAAAGTAAAACAAATTGTGGATGCGTTAAATAAGGAGAATATAAACCTAAAGGATGGTTTGAAACTATACAAGGAAGCACAAAATCATTTATCTATTGCAAATAGTATGTTAGAATCAGCAGAGTTTGAACTGAAAGAATTAATCAATCAAAACTAAACATTTTTTAAGTATCACTTTAATAAACAAAAACATCTTAAAGTATATTAAGACTTTACAAATTTAGATTATTTCTTATTTTATCTATATACTAAAAATTATAAATATTTTAGATTCTATAATTTAGCAAAAAGGTTAAAAAATGCTAGTTTTTAAAAATGCGAATGTGTTTTGTGAGAATGAGTTTAGGAAAAAGATTATTTGTGTGGAAGATTCTAAGATTTCGCATATTTTTTCGCAAAATGATTATGATGAGTTTAAGGCGAAATTGACTAAGCAAGATTCTTATAATATTATAGAATCTAGTATTTTAGATTCTAAAAATTCTAAATATAATAATAGCGAATTTATAGAATCTAGTAAAAAAGATTCTAAAAATATAGAATCTAAACATTACAAAAATCATAATTTAGATTCTAAAAAGTTAGAAAATATAGAATCTAAAGATTCTAAAAATACAAATATAGATTGCCACGATTTGCCAAATAAATTTGCCAAATCTCGCAATGACGCCAAAACTTTTGCAGATTCTAAAGACTCCAAAAATCATAACTTTATAGAATCTAAACCTACAATATTTGAAATAAATTGTGAAAATCTTTGCATAATTCCAAGCTGCATTGATATAAATATTTTCCCCCTTGATAAAAAAATGAATGCCAAAACTATTCATACACTAAGTCAAAAAGCTCTAAATGGCGGTGTTTCCACACTTTTCCTTAATCCATACACCACCCCTGCGATAAATAATGAAGCAATGATTGCCCTTTTGCAAAGCATAAATAATAGCGAGCTAGTCAATATTTTTAGCCTTATTCCTAGCACGATTGCACCCGAAAATGAAGCGATAAAAAATACGATTAATAGTAGCGATAAACTTAGCAATATTGATACTTTATACGCTTTAAATAAGGATTTTAATAACATTTCAAGTGCGATTTTTTGCAATTCTTACATCGGCTCAAACCTGCTATATCAAGCCATGCAATACGCCAAAATGCTAAATGTCCCGCTTTGTGCGTTCCCATTTGACTTTAATATCGAGCAGGGCGTAGCTTATGAAAGTGCCTTTGCGCGCGGTCTTGGGCTACCTATGATTACGCCGATAGGACAGATAAAAGAGGTTGCAAAAATCAAGGAAATGGCGAAATTTTTGGACTTAAAAGTCATTTTAATGAGCCTAAATATCGCGTATTGCTTTGATATGGTCTGCCATGAGCGTAACATTTTTACACAAGTTGGGCTGCCGCACCTTATTTTTAGCGAACGCGACATCAAAAACTATGACACGCGCTACAAGATTATGCCGCCTTTGCTAACGCGAAGCAAGAAAGAAAAGCTATTAAAAAAGCTAGTTGAGGGCAAGATTAGTTTGCTTTCAAGTATGCAAAATGCGGTCTCAAAGCAGTTTAAGGAGCAGGTTTTTGAGTTTGCGCCCTTTAGCGTGGAGGGCTTGGAGGGCTTTTTTAGCATTGCATACACGCATCTTGTCCGCTCTGGGCTTATCACGCTTTCGCATTTGCTGGAGCTTGTAAGCGGCAATGCGAGCGATTTAATGGGGCTAAATAAGGGACGCTTGGAAGCTAATCGTGACGCTGATTTTATGATAATTGATTTAGATTCTAAATATGTGATAAATAACCCACTTAGCCCATATCACAATATGGAAGTGTATGGAATCTTGCATAGCGTGGTGATAAATGGACATATTTGTGATGTGAAAAATAGTTGAGATTCTATAAAGATTTTCACTTTTCCACATAAAAAGTTATGGAATCTTTACTGCCATCTTCGCCTATTATTATTAATGTGTGCGAACCTAAGCCAAGATTTAATGTTCTAGAATCTAGAATATTTTCGCCTAAAAATTCGCCATCAAGATACCAAAAAACTTTCTGCCTTTTAAGATTCGCAATTCTTGCTATCACATTCTGCTCTTTATTTAAATCATTTGCTTGAATGATTTTTAAGTCATTTGTGGGATAAATGATTTTCAAAACTCTGTCATTTTGAGAATCTTTAATATGTGAATAAATATTGACATTTTGCAACTTGTAATAATTTAGCACTGATAGCGGAAGCTCGTATTTTACGCTAGGTTGGGCGTTTATAAAGTTTGGATTATTAGAATCTATTTGCTTTCCTTTAGAATCTAGCCACACTTTTTTAAGGAAAGGCGAGGGCTTTAAGGGCTTAGATTCTATGGGTAAAAAAGTAACACTGCTAGGGATGTCATACTCGCTTAAGTCCGCATCTATCGCATATCCGCTGAATGTATCAATTTTTACTTCTTTTAAATCGCCCGGGTTTTTAAAGTCCAAATCAATAGAATCTAGCTCGCCTAAAAGGGCGAAAAGTAAGCTCCCGGCGGTATTTGCCCCTAGCAAGTCGCTGTTGCCTTTGCCGGTGAAATTCCCAGCCCACACTATTAGCGTGTAAAGTGGCGTAACCCCCGCTGCCCACGCATCTTTGCGACCATAGCTTGTGCCGCTTTTCCAAGCGATTATTTTTTTGTCTTTGTGGAGATTCTCAATTCCTTCGCGTTTTAATTCTTTTAAAGATTCCAAAGTGAGAAAACTAGCTCCAGCACTTAGAATCTTTTTTGTTTTGTTGGTAGGATGGCGGTTAGATTCCATAGAATCTATTTTTTTGGTAGGGTAATGGGTGGGCGATAGGTTAGAATCTTGCGAACTAGATTCTATATTTTTAGATTCTATAGAATCTTGATTATTTGTCATGTTGAGCGAATGCGAAACATCTACTTTAGAATCTTGCAAATTAGATTCTATAGAATCTGTTTTTTTAATAGGGTGGTGGGTGGGCGATAGGTTAGATTCTATAAAATTTTGCGAGTTAGATTCAATAGAAACTACTTTAGAATCTTGCAACTTAGATTCTATATTATCCTTATTAGATGTTTCGCTCCGCTCAACATGACGAGTTAAATTTGCATTTTTAGATTCTATAGAATCTACTTTAGAATCTTGCAACTTAGATTCCATAATTTCTATAGAATCTAAACCAGCAAAATCCCCACACGGCAGGGCATAACAAATTTTTTTTATCTCCCCAAAATTCGCCAACATCAAATAGATTTTTGCGATATTTTCCACACTCATTTCCTTTGTCCCAAGTATCAAAGACAAGCCATAAATATGTGGGTCATTATCCTTAAAACCCACGATTTCCTTTAAATTAAAAAAAAACTTTGCCGCTCCATACTCTTGCAAGAGATTCACAAATGGCACATTTAGCGACTTAATTAGCGAATCTTTCGCACTAACCAAACCAAAATAAGAATGTGACGCATTTTGCGGATTAAAATTTGCGAAAAAAAGTGGCACATCAACAAGCATACTTTGCGGTGAAATCAGCCCATCATCGATACTTAACGCATACAAAAGCGGCTTCAAAAGAGAGCCCGGACTACGAAAGGAGCGCACACCATCAATTTGCCCAAAATTCTCAATATCAAGGAAATCCTGCGACCCAAGATACGCAATCACTTCGCCATTTTTAGAATCTAAAAGGAGCGCGGAGAGATTCAAAATATCCTGCCGCTGCAAATCCATCGCATATTCTTTTGCCCTATATTCTAATCGCTTTTGGATAGCCTTATCAACACTCGCTTTTAGCGTGATTTTATTTTTTTTATCTTCATTTATAAGACGCAAACTAAGGTGCGGGGCGATATTTTTATGATAGATTATAGAATCTGGAATCGGCTCTTTTAAGCTAATATTAAGGATTGTAGAATCTATATGATTTAGCTCATAAAGCCTTTGTAACAGGGCATTTCTTTTTTTTTCTAGCAAATTTTGATTTTTCTTTAGATTAATAAGACCTGGCGCATTTGGTAGCACTGCCAAAAGGCAGCTCTCAGCCCATGTTAAATCTTTTGGAAGCTTTTGAAAGTAAAGCAGTGACGCACTTTTGAAGCCCACGATATTCCCACCATAAGGAGCGTTATTAAGATACATTTGCAATATTGAATCTTTATGATAAAGACTCTCAAGTCGCAGCGCATAAATGCTCTCCTTAAATTTATTAGCATAAGTGCGAGGATTTTCTAGCAGAAGTTTTACAACCTGCATTGATAAAGTGCTAGCTCCAGCGCGTTTGCTGCGTGAAAAATTATCGCGGATAGTGCGAAAAATGGCAAAAAAATCAATGCCAAAATGGCTATAAAAATGCTTGTCCTCAAAAGTAATCACCGCGATTTTTAGCTTATTTGGAATCTGCTCAGTGTCGTTTAAATGCCACTGCTCCTTGTCATTTAAAAATACGCTCAAAAGCGCACCATTCCTATCCACAACGCTCTTACTATAGCGACTAGCAAAGGGGTCGTAGTAGTTAGAATCTTGGCTCACATTTTGGCTAAAATCACGCGGATGAAAGCTAAAAAACAAATACGCACAATAAATAATTAACGCAAAACCCGCAAGGATAAAGATTCTAAAAACGTTTTGTTTAAGATTCATAATGTTTATTTAGTAACATTTCGTATTACTCATACAACCCAAACATATTTCGGCAGTTTTCTGTGAAAACGATGTAATCGCTATTTATCTCACCGTGATTGTGACGCAGGATTTCAAAGGCTTTTTGCACGATTACAAATTGCGATATTTCACTCCTGCGACACATTATCCCTTGCAGGGTCACAGCCTTACCCAAAAGCTCGTAACGTGTGCTATTTTTCTTATCAATCGTAGCGATTTTACTAGCTAGATTTAGACTTTTTTTCAAATCTTTTAGGACTTCATTGACATCATTATATGGCTTTAACTCGCCAGCCAAAACAACGCCGCTAAGCAAAAAAATCACAAAAAATCTAAGCATCTTTAACATAATTTATCCTTTATATTATAGAATCTAATTTTTGATTCTAACAAAACTTTAAGGAGAATGTATGTTAAAAGGTTTAGTAAAATTTGGCTTAGGCATAGCCGCGTTATACACACTTCGCAAGGTCTATAAAGCATATAAAGATGGCGGTGAAAACGGCGTAAAAGATTTAGCAAGCAAGGTCGCAAAGGATGTAAAAAGCGGCAGTAGCGATATTTTTAAGGGTTTTGAAAAAGACTTTTTTAATGATTTTAAAGATTTTAAGGGGCAAAAAGATTCTAAGTTTAATACTTTTGAAGGCGAGATTTTTGGTAAAAAGGGCATTTTTGATGAGATTTTAAACGCGCTAAATTCTAAAGATAATGCTCAATCTAGTGAATCTAATAGTAAAAATGCTGATTATATCGAGTATATTAAGACTTTTAAACGTCTATTTTCTGCCCTTAGCGATGTGCAGAATTTCCCTTATAGCTACAATGTGAGCTATCTAAAACGGCTGCATTTTAATGTGAATGATATTGAAAAGGCAAATGCGATTTTTAAGCGAGATTTGGATAGTTTGTATGAGTTTATTTCTCGTTATTGTGATAGTTTTGAGACGCTAATTGCGCGTAAAAGCGACTTTAACACATTTGATACAAAAGAGCGCATTTTGTTTGAAAATCTATACTTGGCTTATGGTGGCATTATCGGTATGATGGACTGCATAGAATCTAAGCAAGACTACACAGAATCTATCTCAAAGCAACTGCGTGGCATGCTACGCGAGTTAGAGGATAGAATAGGATAGTCTATAATATCACTTTTTCATTCGTGTGTAAAAATCATTCGTAGCCTTTACAAAGCCATCGATACTACCGCAGTCATAGCGGATTCCTTTGAATTTATACGCGATTACGCGACCTAGCTTTGCCAACTCCAAAAGTGCGTCTGTGATTTGCAGTTCGCCATTAATTCCTGGCTTTGTCGTGCGTAAAATGTTAAAAATATCAGGCGTTAAAATGTAGCGACCGATAATTGCTAGGTTGGATGGCGCGAGCGATATTTCAGGCTTTTCAACCATATCTTTGACCTTGTAGATTCCATCATCGATTGTATCCGCGCTAATTATCCCATATTTATTAACCTCGTTTTTTTCGACCTCTTGGATAGCGACCACGCAGCAGCGGTATTTCTCATACACGCGCATCATTTGCGTCAAAACGCCCTCGCCATCGTTGTAGCACAAGTCGTCCGCCAAAATCACCGCGAATGGATTTCGCCCCACAAGCGTTTCGCCCGTTAGTATCGCGTGTCCTAGCCCTCGCATTTCCTTTTGGCGTGTGTAGCTGAAAGTCGCTGTTTCCATTATGTTGCGGATTTCATTTAGTAGGCTTTCTTTGCTTGTGCCATTGATTTGGTGTTCTAGCTCGTAGCTTATGTCAAAGTGGTCTTCGATGCTTCGTTTGCCGCGTCCTGTGACGATTGCCATCGTGCGGCAGCCCGCATTCAACGCCTCTTCTACGCCGTATTGAATGAGTGGCTTTGTTAAAATCGGTAGCATTTCTTTTGGCATTGCCTTTGTAGCGGGTAAAAATCGCGTCCCATAGCCAGCTGCGGGGAATAAACATGTCTCTATCATTTGCACTCCTTTTTGTTTTAAAAATAATAACACTAAAAAATAAACGCTTAGTTTAATATTTTTAAGATACAATCTTATTAATTGCATTTTTAGATTCTAAAAGATTCTAATTTTTAGAACATTTTAAAAAGGATATATATGTCTAAAATTTTTAGTATTTTCATTATATTTTTTAGTATTTTATGTGCTAGAGATTATGAGATAAATTGCGATAAATGCGTAGTTATCGTGGCTTTTAATAACAATAATATTAAAAAGCTAGAAAAAGAAATTAATAAGGATGCGTTTTATGTTATATTATCTGATGCGTTTGAATCTGCCTTTAGGCTTGGTGAGATTTTACACTTAAATGGGATTGAAAGTGTGTATGTGTCGTTTTTTTATGATGAAATTTCGCATTTGATTTTTCCTACGCAGAGTATAAAAATTAATAATAATGCACCATTTTTTTACCTATATTATATGTATAAAAAGGGCAAAAAGCCGCAAGAACTAATAGATATTATCAATCCACAAAGGGAGCTAAAGGCGTATTTTGACATTAAAGATTTGAAATTTTAAGATACAATCTCATATCTTAATTTGAAAGGTTTAAATATGAAACAGATTCTAATATTTTTCTTTGCGTTTTTTGCGTTGTTACAAGCGGAGGAAAACATTTACCACACGCACATTGACAAGGCGGATGCCTATATCATTTCGCTAAAAAATAGCGATGTCAATAAAAAGATTCTAATCCCAAATAATGACGCCCAAAAGGACTTCATAAATAAAAAAGAACTCCCGCAAAATAGGCACAATGTGGTGCTAATAAAGGGCGAGAATTTCACCGCGTTGATTGATACGGGCTTTAAAGAGACACAAAATGTCCTTTTTGAGCGGCTAAAGAGCCTAAAAATCACGCCAGATTCTATCACGCACATCATTATTACGCACGCTCACCCTGACCATATCGGCGGCATTTTGGGGCAAAATGGGAATAATTTTAAGAATGCGGAGCTAATAATTGACAAGCTTGAATATGATTATTGGCAAAAGCAAGGCGGCTTAGCAAAAGATTCTATCAATGCGTTTAAGAAAATTAGCTACATAAATCACGATAAATATTTGATAGAAACGCCTAGTGTGAGCCTGCGCGCGCTTCGTGCGTACGGACATACTCCCGGACACAATGTGATTATGATTGGGGAAAATCTTGTGTTTTTTGCCGACTTGCTGCATGTCTTTGACATACAAATTAAGATGCCAAATATCGCCGTGATTTATGATGTCAATCCTAGTGAGGCGGTGCGAGTGCGGCAGAATCTACTAAATGAATTTAGACGTGATAATTTGCAAGTGATTGGCACACACGTGCCTTTTATTGAGCCTGTGGGTTTGGAGTAGATTCTATAAATTAATAGGAAAATTATGAAACTAATTGGCGCGAGTATTATTTTGCCCTGTGATATAGAATCTAGAGATTCTAAAGATTTTCAAGTGATTAAAAATGGTGGTATTGTTTTTGATAATGATAGAATTATTGAAATTGATGACTTTCAAAAATTAGAACAAAAATACAAAAAAATTACAGAATCTAGATTCTATAAAAATCATATATTACTCCCAGCATTGATTAATAGCCACATTCATTTTGAGTTTAGTAAGAATGATTCTAGCTTTGTGTATGGCGATTTTGGTAGTTGGTTAAACAGCGTTATGGATAATCGTGGTGCGGTTTTGCGTGGCGCAAATGCGGCGATAAAACGCGCTATAAAAGAGCAGCTAAATAGCGGTGTGGGCAGTGTTTGCGCGATTTCTAGCTATGATTTGGACTTGCAGTTTTTGCTAGATTCTAAGCTCAAAGTGATTTTTTGCCATGAAGTAATCGGCGCGCTTGAAGCAAATTTCAACGCTCAAAAGGCTAGTTTAGATTCTAGACTTAAGCAAACTTTAAGCTTAAAAAATAAAAACTTTCAGCCTGCCATCGCTATTCACTCGCCTTATTCAGTTAATTTTAAGCTTGCAAATTATGCGGTAAATTTGGCAAAAAAACATAATTTATTGCTTTCAGCGCATTTTTTAGAATCTAAGTGCGAATTTGAGTGGCTAACGCGTCAAAGTGGCTATTTTAGGGAGTTTTTCACGCGATATTTTGGGCTGCAAAATACAAAACCAGGCTTTAGCATTGAAAGTTTTCTTACGCTTTTTAATGGTTGCAAAGCGATTTTTACGCATTGTTTATATGCCGATAATAGCGTAAGAAAGGGTATTTATAAGCAGGGAAATGCAATAATTTCTTGTCCGCGCTCAAACCTGCTTTTGAATGCAAAAATGGGCGAAAATACAATCATTGCAACCGATGGGAAAAGCTCGAATAATGATGTGAATTTGCTAAATGAAGCAAGAAGTGCGTTGTTTTGTAGTATTCAAAATTTTGATATTTTAGATTTTAAAAATTCTAAAAATCATAATTTAGATTCTAACTTTATAGAATCTATTTGCCAAAATTTAATCCTAGCAATGACTTCGCGTCCTGCAAAGGCATTAAATCTAAATAATGGAATGCTAAAAGTGGGTAAAAGCCCTGATTTAGCGATATTTAAGATAGAATCTAAAAATGATTTTGTCGCGACAAATTTTATACTAAATGCCAAAAAAGTTACACGATTAATAATAAATGGGCAAGATTGCTTATAGATTCTATACATATTAATTTTTTTATTTTACAATATAGGAATTTTTACATAAAGGAGTAGGACATGTTTCATGAGTATCGAGAGGAAATCACGGAGTTAAAGCAGCACAATGCACATTTTGAAAAGATTTTCAACGAGCATAACGAGCTAGACCAGCAAATTAAAAACGCTGAAAATGGTATCGAGCCACTTAGCAATCAAGAGATTGAAGTGCTAAAAAAGAAAAAACTACTGTTAAAAGACGAGGTTTATCAAATGATAGTTGAGTATCGTAAGGGACACAAGAAATAAATATCAAAAGAATTTCATTTTACATCGTTTGGTATGCAATGTCTTTTGATAGTATTTACTTTTAAAGTCGATTGGAGTTTGCGAGTTTATATGCATTTTGCCCTAATGCTCGCTTGATGGCTCTTTTTTATAAAATACAAATTCTTAGAATCTATACCCCACCTGTAAGTATTGACGTCCTAGCGGATAGATTGAGTTAATTAAAACAGAGCTAAGAAAGCCTATTGAAATATTACTTGACATATCTCCATAGCCTAGTAGATGGTAAGAATCTAGTTTATGCAAACATATTGTAACCATAATATATATTTGCTCCAAATGTGAAAATGATTAGATAGTTATTAGTGTTGGCGTAAATAGTTAAGTTAGTTAAAGGTGTTATTGTTAGATTCTATATTTCCTTATGTCTTTTCTTCCCTTGTTGGACTACATGGTATTATTCTATATTAGATTGTGTTTTCCGCCAAAGTTAGAATCTTAGAATCTATAAAACCACCAAATACAAAAAAGTATACTAAAACATTCTTAAAAAAAGAAAATAGAGAAAAACTTTATTAACCTAGAAAAAGGCGAGTTAAGATTCTATCTTTGCATTCACAACCAACAGTTTCACGATTCTAAACATCAAAAGTTTTTTAAACAAAAATTAAGATTTTTTAAATTAAATATAGTTTAACATTTTATAACATCATAACTAAGCGGACTTTTAGTGTAATATTTACAATTACCGCTAGTTTTTAAACAAACAGATTGTAAAAAAGCTCTTTTGTGAACTATATTTATAGAATCTAGATTCTAGCTAGTTCCTAAAAAAACCCAAGTTTGTTGATTGAATAGCTAACTAGCACGTTTTTTGTTTGCTGGTAATGCTCTAGCATCATTTTGTGCGTTTCGCGTCCTATGCCGCTTTGCTTATATCCGCCAAATGCGGCGTGGGCTGGATATGCGTGATAGCAATTAGTCCAAACGCGCCCCGCTTGAATGCCACGACCAAAGCGATATGCGCGATTAATATCACGCGTCCAAACCCCGCTTCCTAGCCCATAAATCGTATCATTTGCGATTTCTAGCGCCTCTTTATCATCCTTAAAAGTTGTCACAGCCAAAACGGGACCAAAGATTTCCTCTTGAAAGATTCTCATTTTATTATTCCCTTTGAAAATCGTAGGCTTAATGTAGCAACCATTCGCAAGGTCGCCACCTAGCTCATTTTTCTCCCCACCGATAAGAAGCTGCGCACCCTCTTTTTTACCGATGTCGATATAATTTAGGATGGTTTTTACCTGCGTTTCATCCACTTGAGCGCCCATCATCGTGTCCTTATCAAGCGGATTCCCAACCTTTATCGCCTTGACACGTTCAAGCACTTTTGCGATAAATTTATCATAAATGCTCTCTTGAATTAACGCACGTGACGGACAAGTGCAAACCTCACCTTGATTAAATGCAAATAGCACCAAGCCCTCCACCGCCTTATCCAAATACGCATCTTCATGCTCGAAAATATCCTCAAAGAAAATATTTGGCGACTTTCCGCCAAGCTCGAGCGTGCAAGGGATAATATTTTCAGTGGCAAACTGCATAATCTGCCGCCCAACGCTCGTGCTACCTGTAAATGCAACCTTTGCAATCTTTGGGCTAGTGGCTAGGTGCTTACCGATTTTGCTACCGCTGCCATTTACGATATTTACGACACCTGCGGGGAGCAAATCGCCGATAATATCAAAAAGCACAAGGATAGACGCGGGGGTAGCACTTGCTGGTTTTAACACGATACAATTCCCAGCAGCAAGGGCAGGAGCAAGTTTCCACGCTGCCATCAAAAGCGGAAAATTCCAAGGGATAATCTGCCCTACAACGCCTAGTGGCTCGTGAAAATGATACGCCACGGTATCATGGTCAATATCGCTAATCGCACCCTCTTGCGCCCTTATACAACCTGCAAAATAGCGGAAATGGTCTGCGCTAAGCGGTATATCAGCGTTCAAGGTTTCGCGAATAGGCTTACCATTATCCCATGTCTCAGCATAAGCGATTTTTTCCAAATTTTCCTCGATTCTATCGGCGATTTTTAGCAAGATTCTGCTTCGTTCAGGGATGCTTGTTTGCCCCCATTTGTCTTTGGCGGCTTGTGCGGCATCTAGGGCTTTTTCGATGTCTTTTTCACTTGAGAGCGGCACTTCGCATAGCACTTGCCCATTTATAGGGCTTTTATTTTGCGTGTATTTGCCATCCACTGGGGCAACCCAACCACCATTGATAAAGTTTTCATATCGCGACTTAAACACATTTTTACTATCTTTGAAATTACTCATTTTTCACCTCTTAAAGTTTTGAAATTTGGCAATATTTTTAAGGATAAGTATCATATTGCTTGTTACATTATATCGATTTAATTTACATATATCACTTTTTGTAAAAAGATTCTAAAATAAAACACTAATAGTTACTTTTTGTAAAAAATATGCTATTTTAAAATTAATTTGAATATTTAAGTATTAAGATTCTATAAATGCAGAGATTTTTTGCAATGCCTTAGAATCTATTTTCATTTTAAGCTTTAAAAGGGCGATGGGCAGAGCGAAATGCTCGCATTTTACATAATCTTTTTGCGTCATTAAAATGTAGTTTGCATTGTATTTTTCTAGTAAGTTTTTTAGAATCTGCTCGTCAAATTCATCGTGGTCATTTAAAAAAAACTTGTGGCATATTTGCAGGTTTTGCGTGTAAGATTGCAGGCGCGAAGGATTTGCAATCGCAGTTGCTAAAATAAACGTGGGTGTAAAATTTTTAGAATCTTGCAAATTAGATTCTATATTTTCTAACTTTTTAGAATCTAAATTATTAGATTCAGTATTTTTATGAAAATTTGCAGACTCAAATTTCTCCTGCATTTCAATGTCCCGCCCATTCCCACCCACTGAAAATAAAGGAGAAATTTGAGCCTGTAAATTTTGCTTAGATTCCACAATCTCAACATCCACAAATCGCGTGTAGTCGCTATTTTCACGCAAAGACAAATTACAATTTTTATAGAATCTAGGCGGCAAGCGATAATACCCACTAGGCAAGGTAAAAGGGAAAAATGGCTGCAAGGCGGGTCGCAGCAAAATATCAAACTTTTTAAACCTAAAACGATAGCCATCATCAAGGATTATAAGGCGCGCGCCACGCGATTTTGCGTGCATTATTGCAAGAGAGCGATTTTCACATACTAGCACGTTTGAGCGCACATTTTGGGCAATTAGCATCGCTTCATCGCCACTTTGAGCCACATCGCACTTAATTCCACTAGAATCTCGCACAATAACCAAACCCTTACTTTTGCGTTTATAACCGCGTAAAATAATGTAAATATCGCTATTTTTGTTTTTTTTATTAGAATCTAAGCGACTAGATTCTATAGAATCTATATTACTAGATTCTACAATTTGATTAGAATCTTTATTACTAAAATCAGTATTTTTAGTTTCTAAAACTTGCAAATTTCCTAACTTTTTAGATTCTAAAAATTCACACAAAGCAATCACAAAAGGCGTCTTCCCAGCCCCACCACTTACAAGATTCCCAACACTTATAATTTTTACTCCAAAATCCTTTTTTCTCCCAAAACTTTTTAAACCAAAAGCAATCAAAAAATAAATAAAACTAATCGGCAATAGCGTAAAACTCAACACTTTCTGCCAAAAACTTGGATAAAAAAAATAAGATTCTATAAATGATGTTGTTTGTGTGCTAGAATTTGGATTTTTGCTTATTTTTTTATAAGAATTATTTGGTTTTTTTGAATCTAATTTATTTTTATACATAATTATTAGCCCTGAAATATTAATTTAGATTCTAAAATTTTATTAAAGCAAACTTTAAGGTTAAATTAGTTGTCTTCCTCGATGATATATGGTGTGCCCTCCACTTTGCCCTTGCCCATTAAAGCGCGGACTACTTCTTGGATTACTTTTTTGTCACTTTCAGGGGCGGCTGGGGCTTTGTAGCTTTTGTTATATACTTTTTTTAGTAGGGCTAGTTTTTCGCTATCACTTTTCAAACTGCGCGCTTTTTTGTAGATTTCAGCGGCTTTATTTGCGCTCTCTTCGCCCATCCAGCCTACAACTATCATTTTGACATTGCCAGCAGCTAACTTTTTATCGATATTATCTAGCTCGACTTGGCAGTGCGGACACATAGGGTCGCTTACGATATAGTAAGTTTTTTTAGGATTTTTACCACTAAGATTTATGATGTAGTCTTTTGGCAGTGTGGCGATGGCTTTTTTTACCTCGCTGCTTGTTTTGTAGGTCATATTGTAGTTTTGCACCGAGCCTACCTCGCTTAAAAGCGTATTAGAATCAATCTCATTTTCCGTGATAAAAGCCTGCGGGACAAGCGGCTGCACGAAGCTCTCAGCCTTATTTGTCATCACAATCACCCTTTGAGATGTGCTATCATCTTTTAGCACGACAAATTTGATATTAGAATCTTGCTTTAGAGAAAACTCCTTTATAACGCTCATTTTCTGCCCTGTCACTCTTTGCACCATATCAGTCAATTTACTCGCCTGTAATATCTGTGAAATAGCACAACAAAACGCCACTAAATATAGAATCTTTTTCATCATTTCTCCTTAAAATAAACAAAAATAAAAAAAGATTCTAACAAATCAAAAATAACAAATTTATAGAATCTAACAATAAAATTTGCAAAATTTTTTATTTTTTTAGCAAAATTAATCAAATCTTAATACAAAAAAGAATATGATTAAGGAATTTTTTTTAGATTCCAACTGAAAGGGTTCAAATGTTTAAGAAGTTTTTGTTAGTTAGTGCTGCTTTGTCCTTAGGATTTATGCAGGCTCAAAGCTATAATGGGCAAAAAAGGGCGCTAGATTTTGCGGAGAATGTGTTAAGTGATTTAAAAGACGCTGGTGTGGAGTATAATTGTCATGGCGATGATAGCGATGCTGCGTGCAGAATCCGCGATATTGCGTTCCCACTTTTTAGCACGACTATTTCAAATGGGCGATTTGAAGTATCTTTCAAAGATAATCAATATAAGCAGAGAATTTATGCTGAAATTGATATAAATTCAAAACATGCTTTAGATTATGAAAGTTATGTACCAAAGAGCATAGAATGCAAAACCACTTATAATCTTAATCGTGTTGATATTATAGGCGTTGAAAATTGTGTTATTCAGTCTGGTTTAGTTACATTAGATTTTGATTTAGCAGAATCTATTCATTCTAATGAATTTACTGATAAGTCTATGTTTAGCATTATGAAAAAATCTTTACTGAAAGTGCGTGACTATGACAAAAAACTAACTTTATTAAGCACAAGTTTTGAGGAAAGGTCAAATAAGCTAAATGAAGAAAAATACAATACGATAGATAAATTGTATGATGATAGGGATTCATTACAAGAGTTGCATAAACAATCAGCAGAAAATAACTCTCCTTGTGGTTGCGGACATCATAATCATAAAAGTGTTAGCACGGTAGAATTACTAAAAGATAGACGTTACTTAGAGTCTTCTTTGGCTAAAAATGAAAAGGAGATAAAAAAAGCTAGAGAAAATTTCAATGAAGAGTATGAAGAGCTACAAGAAGAATATGATAGACATTTAAGAGCCTACAAACAGCATATAGTTAAGTGGTTAAGCAACTATGATATTGATGTAAAAGAGGCTAGATTGTATATAAAAGCTCCTGCTCTTTCTAAGCACACATTTAATTTGTATGCTGATGATTTAAGAACTTTTAATAGCGATTATAAATTAACCAAGAAACAGAAAAAAGCAAAGGCAGAGGAGAAAAAACGAATTACAGCTGGCTATTACTCAAGCGTAGAGGCTATGCGAGCTGCTAGTATCACTTTTGTAAAAGAAAGTCCGTATTTGAGTGACAATCTTAAAAAATCTTTTAGTAAGATTATAGACCAACACGCAAAACTATTTGAGCCACACACAGGTAAGAAAAGTATTAAAATTTTAGCCACTAGATTAGATAATACTCCATTTAATTTGGGTAAAGAAGCACAAAAAGTGGTAGATTATACAAATGGTGATATAAGCACTGAAGAGTTTTTGACAAAAGTATTTGATGTTATAAATAACTATGATATTAGGGCAGTAAGGTCTTTCCCTTATTAATAATAGAATCTAGATTCTATAATCAAAAGGACTTTTTTGCCAAATAGTTATAATTCAACTTTTTTTGATATAAAAGCCCTAGAATCTTATATTTCTAAGGATAAATTAAAGCTATTAAACGACATTCCAAATATCGCAAAAAGGGCGAATTTATCAAGCAAACATTTGTATAAAGAGTTCAAAGGACTGCATATAAGCGGCAATTTAGAGCTTTTCAAAGCCCCAAAAGTCGCCATTATCGGCACTCGCAGTCCTAATCAATACACAAAGCACTACACCGCCACGCTTAGCCGTGCGTTGTCAAATCGCGGATTTATCGTGGTTAGCGGTGGAGCTATCGGCGTAGATTCTATCGCGCACACGCATAGCGACACGCACAGCATTATGGTGCTGCCTTGCGGGCTAAATGTCAATTATCCTAAGGAAAATGCGCGCCTTATAGAATCTAAACGGCGTAACGCCCTTGTGGTAAGCGAGTATGAACGCGATTTTATGCCGCACAAGTATAGCTTTTTGGAGCGAAACCGCATAATTATCGCACTGAGCGACTTTGTGATTATCCCGCAGGCTGACTTGCAAAGTGGCTCGATGTCTTCGGCAAACCTTTGCTACGCGTTAAATCTTAAGCCTTTTGTCCTACCGCATCGCTTAGGTGAGAGCCTTGGAACGCAGGATTTACTTAGTAAAAATCGCGCAAATTGCATTTATAACACGCAAGATTTTATCACGCAAATGTGTGAAAATTTTGGCTTAGATTCTATAGAATCTAGCGATGAGATTTTAGATTTTGCTCGCAATAATGGGCTTTTTAGCGAAGCTTTACGCCTTTTTGGTGAGAGAGTGCTAGAATATGAACTGCAAGGTAAAATCACACGAAATGGGTTATATATCAGCACAAGTTTGTAGGATAAGATTCTATAATTTTGCTAATATTATGGTTTTATTTTAAGCTTTTTAAGGAAATTTATGCTATTTAATTCATATCAATTTATTTTTATCTTTTTACCGATTACTTTTTGTGTTTATTTTTTATTAAATCATTATAAGAAATATGCGTTTGCAACAGGGTTTTTGGCACTTGCTAGTATTATTTTTTATGCTTGGTGGGAGTATAAAAATGTTGCACTTTTGCTAATTTCTATCTCATTTAATTATTTTATTTCTGGGCTTATTTTACGCTTCTCTGCTAATATAAACGGGGGGGGGGGGAATCTAACTTTAGATTCTAAAAACACTAAATCTACTATCAATTTAACGCAAAAAAATAATTTAGATTCTAAAGAAAATATAGAATCTACTTTACAAAACACGCAAGAAATAAACAAAGATTCTAAAGATTTAAACAATTTAGATTCTAATAATTCGCAAAATTTGCAAGATTTTAAAGATTCTAAAAACATAGAATCTACTTTACAAATTTCACAAGATTCTAAGAATCTAGATTCTAAAAACGCAAATGTGCCTTATCTCCCTGCTTTGCATCACATTTCCCACCCAGCCCACCCTTTCAATGAAACGCAGGGAGATAAGGCACATTTGCTATATGAAAGTAAAGAAATAGATTCAAAAGATTCTAAAAACTCCCAAAAAATAAAAAATAATCGCGCTAGATTGTTGCTTATCATCGCTTTGATTTTTAATATAAGTCTGCTTTGCTACTTTAAATATATGGATTTTTTTATAGAATCTTTTAATGCTTTGTTTCACACAAATGTGGCGTTATTGCATATCGCACTGCCCTTAGGGATTAGCTTTTTTACCATCACTCAAATTGCCTATCTTGTG
This sequence comes from Helicobacter saguini, assembly GCF_000762875.2. Lineage (GTDB taxonomy): Bacteria > Campylobacterota > Campylobacteria > Campylobacterales > Helicobacteraceae > Helicobacter_A > Helicobacter_A saguini. The sequence goes on along the minus strand of NZ_JRMP02000005.1, from coordinate 131,087 downwards.
GATTGCTATGAGGGTAGAGCTGTGGAGCGAAATATCATAAACTACGCTCTTTTTGTAACTTTTTTCCCGCATTTGATAGCTGGTCCTATCCTGCATCACGCTGAAATGATGCCGCAATTTTCGCAATTATGCAACAAGATTCTAAAATATGATAACATCGCTCGTGGCTTGTTTATTTTTTCTATCGGTTTGTTTAAAAAAGTTTTCATTGCCGATAGCTTTGCAAAATGGGCGAATGCTGGATATTCTGCCCTAGATTCTGGCGTAACGCTTAATATCTTTGAATCTTGGGCTACTTCGCTTAGCTACACTTTTCAGCTTTACTTTGATTTTAGCGGATATTGTGATATGGCTATCGGCTTAGGGCTTTTATTCAATATTGCCTTACCGATTAACTTTGCCTCGCCTTATAAGTCGCTAAATATCGCTGAGTTTTGGCGGCGGTGGCACATTACTTTAGGTCGCTTTTTGCGTGATTATATCTATATTCCACTTGGTGGTAATCGTAATTTTAGGCAAGATTCTAAGGTGCAGAACAAAGATTCTAACTCGCAAAATCACACAAATAACGCAACTGAAAATCCGCTTTTTTCGCAGTCTTTGCAATCTATTCCCACCCAACCACCCATTTGTAAGAATGAAAAGACTGCGAAAAAAGCGGATTTTCACACAGATTCTGTGTTAAATAGAATCTTAACTTTGCGGAATTTGTTTATCGTGGCGTTTATCAGTGGTTTGTGGCATGGCGCAGGACTTGGTTTTGTAATTTGGGGTATTTTACACGGACTTGCAATGTGCATTCATAGAATCTATCGATATTTTTTAGAATCTATGTTTGGAATAAAGTTGAAAGATTCTAAAATTAATGTGAATTATTTGAATCTAGATTCTATAAAAAATACAGAATCTAAGTCGCAAGATTCAAAAATGGAATCTAAAATAAATAAAGTAGATTCTAATTTACAAAATTCTAAAATGGATTCTATAAAAGAAACAAAAATTACTGAATCTAATTTACAAGATTCTAAAATAGATTCTAAAGAAAACATAGAATCTAATTTTATAAATCCTAATCGCCCACCCACCACCCTACAAAATAATAAGCCCAAAAGCCCAAAATTACAAGCCTTTTTAGAATCTAAAATATACAAGATTCTATGCTGGTTTATCACATTCAATTTTATAAACATAACTTGGATTTTTTTCCGCGCGGAGAATACCACAACAGCGATAACATTAATAAAAAATCTAGTCGGCATAAACACCGCACAACTACCGATAAAATGGTATCAAGCAGGACATGCACTGCAAAAAATAAGCGGCACAGATAGGACGCTAATTTACTTTGCTTTGGCAATTTTTATCTGCTTTTTTTGCAAAAATAGCATTGAAAAACTGCGAATTTTAAATGAAAATAGCCAAAAATCAATAAAAGAAATGAAAATCGCAGCAATAATGCTTGCATTTTCACTTTGGGAAGTCATTTCCATAACAAAAACGCCGACATTTTTGTATTTTAATTTCTAAGAAATGAAAAATTTATGTTTTTTATGTAAAAAAGAAATGAAAAAGCAAAATTTAAGCTAGTTTTAAGCTAAATCACAGCTATTTTTAAGCTAAAAAACATCACAAAAAGGACAAAAAAATGAATTTATTAAAGCCATTTCTAAAAATTTTCACACTCACAACCGCCATAATTATCGCACTTTTAGTCTATATTATGTTTATTAGACAGCCCCATTATTTCCTTTATGCAGAGCGATGGCTAATTAATCTTTACAAGGGTAAGGATTTTATAAACGAAATGCCGACAAATAAGAAACGGATTCTAATTGTTTCTGGCTCAAATTCGCTTTTTGGATTTAATGGCGAAGTGATTGATAAAGCCACAAATTTTAAGCCCATAAACTACGCATCTAACGCTGGTTTGCCACTAAATTTTCACATTGATAGGGTGATGCAACACGCAAAAAATGGCGATGCGATTTTCTTGCCTTTGGAGTTTCATTACTACCGCGCGAGTGAGCCACAGCACGACATTTGGTATATCCATAATATGCTAAGTTGGGGAAATGGCTATGATAAATACATCAGCACGCGCGATAAGATTACAGGCTATCTTAAAAACTCGCCAAGCCGCAGTATTGAGTGGTTTTTCAAGGGTTTTAACCCAAAATATAAGGATGAATTTGACACGCAAAAAATGTTCCACAATCCGCCCTTTGACTTTGGCTACACGTCACTTAGCAAATATGGCGATTTTTGCACGCAAGAAGGCGAGTTGAGTGAACGCGTAAATAGCGGATATTTGGGCAGTGATTTGCAGCTTTCAACGTTTTTTTTGAGTGAATATGCACGGCTAGAATCTTTTGCAAAATCGCACAATATCAAGGTTTTTTTGGTGTTTCCTGTCACGCTTGAAAATCCGCAATTTAGCCTGCAAGATTCTAACACTTATGAAAAAATTAATAATTTGGTGTCCCAACTTGCAAAACATAACATAAAAATCTATGGAAATTTCGAAGATTCTCACTTTGAGCGGAAATATTTTTACAACACCGAATATCATCTAAACGCGTCTGGCACGATACTTAGAAGCCAAAACTTTGCGAAATTGTTAGAATCTCTAGAAAAAAACGGCGAAATATAGAATTTTTCAATATTAAAGGATAACGGGGTTGGAATAGATAAAAATATTTAGAAATTAAATTTATATTCTAATATTTCGCAAAATTTGCAAGAAAATATGGTATCTACCACCGTTAGTAATGTTGTGTTGAGCGATAGTGAAATATTTACAAACAAAAATCTACAAAATTCTAAGATTTATAGATTAGATGTTTTGACTACGGCTCAACATGACACTTTTTTAAATAAGATTCTAACCTTGTGGAATTTGTTTATCATGGCGTTTATTAGTGACTTGGGTTTTGTAATTTAGGAAATCTTACATGGATTTGCAATGTATTCATAGAATCTATCTTTGGCATTCGCCTTAAAGATTCTAAAATTAATGTGAATTATTTGACGGATTCTACAAATTTAGAGAATCTAGATTCTAAAAACATAGAGTCTAAAGTCCAAGATTCCACAATAAATAAAATAGATTCTATAAATAAAGCACAAATAATAAATTCTAATCACTCACTCATCTCCTTTAAAAAAAAATTTAAAATCTAGATTTTATTTAACCTTAAAATACGGAATCTAAACCTCCAAATTAAAACATTATGATAAAATACATTTTTATCTTGCCTTAAAGACAGAGTAATGAAGCCCACAAAATACGCCTTTTTGCAGTTAAATTCGCAGTTAGATTCTAAGTTAGAAGCGGATAATTTTTCACAACCAGATTCTAAGATAGAATCTAAACCTAGCGAAAAGTTCAAAGATGAGTGTGCTGTCGTGGGCGTGTTTAACTGCGATGATGCGGCTTTGAGCGCGTATTACTCGCTATTTTCCATGCAGCACAGAGGGCAAGAGGCTAGCGGGATTAGCGCGTGTGATAATGGCAAGATTAGCACGATTAAGTCGCAAGGTTTAGTTACGAAGGTTTTCACTCAATCAAACCTGCAAAAGCTAAAGGGCAGAAACGCCATCGGGCATAATCGCTATGGCACGGCGGGGGCGGATTCTATGAGCGATTGTCAGCCCATTTTTGCGCGGTATGATTTGGGGCAGATTAGCGTGGTGCATAATGGCAATCTTACGAATGCCCTTGAGATACGCCAAAAGCTAATCGATGAGGGCGCGATATTCCAAAGTAGCCTTGATACTGAGGTGATTATCCACTTGATTGCGCGCTCCAAAAAAACGAGCCTAACGGAGCGTATTATCGAGGCGTTGAATGAAGTGCAGGGCGCGTTTTGCCTTGTGTTTTTGAGCCGCAGCAAGATGTTTGCGGTGCGTGATAGGTTTGGGCTGCGTCCTTTGAGCCTTGCGACTTTGCAAAATAAGGATGGGACTTTGGGCTACATTGTGGCGAGTGAGACTTGTGCGTTTGACTTGCTTGGGGCGAAGTTTGTGCGGGACATCGCCCCGGGGGAACTTTTGATTTTTGAGCGCAATTCGCCTCGCACGCAATCTTTGCGGGAGCTTGATTCTCGCTGCGTCGATGAACGTTTAAGTTCTATCTCCTTGCTCGAATCTTCGCAACCCGCAAATCTTGCGCACGATGCTAGAATTGCCAACCACAAACAAGATTCTAAAGAAGTTATAGAATCTAAAACTAATATGACAAAAAATACTGAATCTAATAATAAAGATTCTATAGAATCTAAGTTGCAAGATTCTAACAACCTTTCGCCCACCCACCACCCCATTAAAAATAACCCCACAAACATCACAAGCAAAAGCATTTTCCCAACCCAAAGCCACAAGCCCTGCGTGTTTGAGTATATCTATTTTGCGCGCCCTGATAGCGTTGTGTTTAACAAAAGCGTGTATGCGGTGCGAAAAAATTTAGGAAAACAACTTGCAATCGAGCATAGGCTAGACGCCGACTTGGTAATGCCCGTGCCAGATAGCGGCTTGGCTGCGGCAATCGGCTATGCACAAAAAAGCGGTATAGATTTTGAGCTAGGCTTAATCCGCAATCACTATGTGGGACGAACTTTCATCGAGCCAACGCAAGAATTACGCGAGCTAAAAGTGCGACTGAAACTAAACCCAATACGCGAAATAATACAGGGCAAACGCGTGATAGTAATCGATGACTCGCTAGTGCGCGGGACGACTAGCAAGGCAATCGTAAAGCTATTAAAGGACGCTGGAGCAAGGGAAGTTTTTTTATTAATCTCCGCGCCCCCGACAATCTCGCCTTGCTTTTATGGCGTGGATACACCAAGCAAAGCCGAGCTAATCAGTGCAAATATGGATATAGAATCTGTGCGGAAATTCGTCAATGCCGATTATTTGGGCTATCTCTCACTGCAAGGCTTAAAAACCGCGATAGACAAGGACAATTACGAATACTGCCAAGCCTGCTTTGATGGGAAATATTTGCATGATATACCACTTGATTCTATGTTGTCGCGAGAAAAAAAATGCAATGGTATGTGAGCTTATTATCAAAGTTTTTTTCTAGGTTTTCTAGCCAAGATTTTTTTATTATTATTTGCTTGGAAGCTTTTTTTGCGTAGTTTTGTGCGTTTTTAGAATCTAGATTCTGTGTTTTTTTAAAATCTTGTTTTAATAAAGAATCTTGCGAATTTATGCCGCAGGAATTTACGCCAGATAGCTTTAAATGGCGGAAAATTTCTAGGGCGTTTTTAAATTTTAGCGTGTGAAATTGCTCACTTAAAATCACATTTTTAAAATATTTTTTTAGCTTAGATTCTATTGTTTGAAGGCTTTCATATTGCAGTCCATAGCCTGTTGTTTTTTTTATTTCTATCAAATTTTGCTCCCCAAAACTGCTACATAAAATCACGCCATTTTTGCTTAAAATCTGCACTAAATTTTGCAGAGTTTTGTCAAAATTAAGCCACTGCAAAGTCGCATTTGATGTGATTAAATCAAATTTTTGACTAAAAATTTCGCTATTTTGCAGCTCATTCATATCAAAAATCGTGGTTTTTACGCCCTTAAGACGCAAATTATAATCGCAAATATCATTTGCAATGTAGTTTTTAGATTCTATATTTTGCCTTAAAAGTTGCGTATATTCGCCGCAATGAGTGCCAAATTCAAAGACATTTTTAAAACTTTTTTGCGTTAAATTTTGCTTTAGAATCTTTATTAGCTCGCTTCGCATAAGGGCTTGAATAGGCGTATTTAAGGCATAAGTTTTTTTTGTTTTATAGAATCTAGCAGCGATTTTTTTAGAATCTAAACTTATAGAATCTTGCTTTAAAAAATTTGTGTTTTTAGAATCTAGATTCTGTGTTTTTATAGAATCTTTTATAGAATCTTTGAGAAAATTTTGCGAATTTTTAGAATCTACATTTGACATATTTCGTCCCAGCTTTTAAAGGTGAAAAATGGGAAATGTGGAGCATTGATTTGTGTAATTTTTATGCTATTTTGTTCTAAATTTTCTAACTTTTTAGAATCTTGCAAATCGCGTAAATTCTCAAAAAAATTTAAACAATTTTGCTGTGGGAAAATTAAATCTTGCTTAGAAATCAAGGCTAGATTCCAAAAAAATTCATTTTCTTTTAAGTTTTTAGATTCTATTAAATTACGCTTTTTAATAAAATTATATAATGATTCTAATTCATTTTTTAGAACATTTTCGCTAGAAAATTCTAAATTTCCTAACTTAGATTCTATAAAATCTTTAAAATCTATTTTAGAATCTAGCCCAAAAAGTTTCATTTTAAAATCATCTAATTTAAAATGTTTCATTGTGAATTTAAAGGTTTTTTCTTTTATGCCAAAAATGTCGTTAATGCCGTAATTACTGCCATTTATGGCGATTTTGCGTTTGAAATTTAGCATATTAGAATCTAAAATTTGCGAAGCCACGCACACGCCCATTGAAAAGGCGATTAAATACAAATTTTCATAACTTTGCGTTGGAATAAAGTTATTAATTTTAGAGCTTTTTTCACTCATAAATTCAATAAAAAAATCAGCATAATCATAAATCATAACCACATCAAACTTAGAATCTAAATGTGAAAAATGGCAAGGATTTGAGCCAAACCCAGCAAAAAATATAATCAAATCTTTAGAATCTAATTTATGCAAATAAGAAATTTTCATTTCTATCCTTACAGATTCTATAACTTTTAGTGATAAAAACTCTATTTTTTATATCTTTTTATCGCTTCATTTAGCAAATGTTCGGCTTCCTGTATGCCTTGAAAATCGGTGACTTTTACCCATTTTTCAGGCTCTAGCATTTTGTATGTCTCAAAAAAATTCTTGATTCTATCAAGCACGATTTGCGGTAAATCCTTGTAAGTTTTCACATCCTTGTAAGTCGGGTCGATTTTATCAAGGGCAACGGCTAGCAGTTTCTCATCCTTGCCGCCCTCATCTTCCATTAGCAAAACGCCTATCAGTCGGCACTTTATCACGCTCCCAGCCTGCAAGGGATACTCATTTAGCACCAAAATGTCAATCGGGTCATCATCGAGTGCGAGCGTGTGCGGGATAAAGCCGTAATTTGCCGGGTAATACACAGCACTCCGCATAATCCTATCGACCACGACCGCACCACTCTCCTTATCGACTTCGTATTTTATGTTGCTGCCAAAAGGTATTTCAATCACGGCATTTAGCTCGTTTGGAATCTTGCCTATGGATATTTTTTCGATGTTCATTTTTGCTCCTTTTTGAAAATATGTTGAAATATATAAACAAAAATATACAAAATAAATGTGAATTTTTAATCTCAATTTGGCTTTATTTCACTATTTTGCAAGATTAAGATTCTATCACAAAACTCTTTTGCTAAGTCTAAATCGTGCGTTATGAAAAGTATGCTTGTATCGGTGTTTTGTTTTTTTATTTGGGTAAAAATTTGCATAATTTCTCGTTGATTTATATAGTCTAAATTTGAAGTGATTTCATCTAAAATAAAAATTTTTGCGTTTGTAAGCAAGGCTTTTGCAATGCAAACTCTTTGGGCTTCACCGCCTGAAATCATAGATGGAAGTTTGAATAATATGTTTTTATCAAGTTGCACTTTTTCTAATTTTTCTATGATTAAATTATCATTTATAGAATCTAAAAGAAAAGAAACTTCGCTTAGATTCTGCAAAATATTTAAATTTGGATTTAGCGAATTTATAGAATCTTGCAATAAAATCGTGCAGATTCTATAAAAATCTTTTGGCTTAAAATCATTAATATGGCGATTTTGCAAATAGATTTTTGCACTCTTAGAATCTATTTTTATAAGCCTAGCAAGGATTTTAGCGAGTGTGCTTTTGCCGCTACCACTTTCACCCACAAGGGCTACAAACTCATTATTTTTTAGCTCAAAACTTATATTATCTAGAATCTTAATTTTTTCTACCTTATAGATTCTATATTTTTTGTAATAAAAAGTTAGATTTTCCACACGCAACATTTCGCCCTACTTCATTAGATTTATCAAGCTAGATTCAGTAATATTTTTTATGGAATCTAAATGAGACATAATTTGTCCATTTTTCATAATGTATATAGAATCTGCGATTTTCAAAGCGACACGTAAATCGTGTGTAACTAGCATTATACCGATGTTTTTCTTTTTTTTTATAGAATCTAAAAGGGAGAGAAAAAGCTTAATATTTTTAGAATCAATATCGCTAGTTGGCTCATCAAAAAAGAGAAATCGCGGCTCATTCACAAGCGACAACGCAATCATAACGCGCTGCAGCATCCCGCCACTAAGCTCAAAAGGATAGAGATTTAGCACGCCAGAATCTAGATTAACATCGTGCAGTAGGGAGTTTATTTTTTTTTCATTAAAGCCATTAAAACTAGATTCTAAAAAATGAGATTTAATTGTAAAAAGCGGATTAAAACAGCTTAAAGGATTTTGCATTATAAGGCTAAAAAGCCTGCCACGTGCGGACTTTAGATTTATTTTCTGCTCTATTTTTTGGGTGTTAGATTCTATATTTTTTTTAGAATCTTCGGGGTTAGATTCTATAATTTCTTTAGAATCTTGCTTATTAAATTCATAATTTTTAGAATCTAAAATATTAGATTCTATAATTTTATTTTTTAAAGAATTAGAATCTATTTTATTAGAATCTTGCAAATTAGAATCTAAAAAAGTAGATTCTATAAAATTAGCATTTTCATAACTTTTTATCAAAAAAACTTCCCCACTAATTCTATTTAAATTCTTAGGTAATAAATCAAAAAAAGTAAGCAAACTCAAAGTTTTCCCACTCCCACTTTTCCCTAAAAGCACGGCAATTTCTCCACTTTTTACGCATAAATTTATATTATTTAGCAAAATTTTTTCATTATATTTCACATATAAATTCCGCAATTCCAGCATTTTCTACCTTGTGATATACTAAAAATCATGCAAAAACTTTCATAAAGATTCTATATTATGGTAAAAAGCAAAGCTTAAAAGATTTTTTTATAATTTATCAAGCTCCAAGCGTGCTACGCCGCTATCTACCGCGGCTTTTGCTACCGCGTTTGCTACTTTTTCACGCAAACGTTTATCAAAAGGCGATGGGACAAGATATTCACGTCCAAAGACTAATTTGTGGTCATGCAATCTTTGCACTGTTACAGGGACCTCATCTTGAGCTAGCTTTGCTAAAGCCCTTGCAGCCGCGATTTTCATTTCATAATTTATCTTTTTTGCATGCACTTTCATCGCGCCATTAAAAATATATGGAAAGCCCAAAACATTATTTATTTGATTTGGATAGTCACTCCTGCCTGTCGCTATAATCGCATCTGGACGGGCTTTCAGTGCATCTTCTGGCAAGATTTCAGGCACAGGATTAGCAAGTGCAAAAATAAGCGGGTCTTTCGCCATCACTTTCAAATCCTCGCCACTTAGCAAATTTGGCTTAGATAGCCCCAAAAACACATCCGCGTCTTTCAAAGCCTCACGCAAATTCGCGTAATGTTTGCTGCTTACAAACTCCTTTTTATACTCATTCAAATCGCTGTGTGTAGAATCTATACATCCCTTAGAATCAAACATCACAATGTCCTTTACGCCGATTTGCTTATACATTTTCCCACACGCAATGCCAGCCGCGCCAGCGCCCACGATTACCACACGCATAGATTCTATGCTTTTACCTATAATCTCACTCGCATTCATAATCGCAGCCGTGCTAACAATCGCCGTGCCATGCTGGTCATCGTGCATCACAGGAATATCAAGCGCCTCCTTTAGCTCCCGCTCGATAAGAAAGCAATCCGGCGCCTTAATATCCTCCAAATTTATCCCGCCAAAAGTAGGCGCAATCGCCTTTACAATCTCAATAAACTTTCGCGGGTCCTTTTCATTGACCTCGATGTCAAAGGCATCGACATTGCCAAAGGTCTTAAAAAGCACGGCTTTGCCCTCCATCACAGGCTTACTCGCCTGCGCGCCGATGTCGCCTAGCCCAAGGACTGCCGTGCCATTGCTAATGACGGCTACAAGGCTATTTTTGGATGTGTATTTAAAGGCAAGTAGCGGATTTTCCTCAATCGCCTTACAAGGCGCAGCAACGCCCGGGGAATACGCAAGGCTTAAGTCATGCTCATCACGCAGTGGCGTCTTTGGGACAACGGAAATCTTGCCACCGATATGGTATTTCAACGCTTCTTTGTAGTGATTTTTATCATCGTGGTCTTTGGATTTTATCTCTTGCATTTTGTTTCTCCTTGTTTGGTGGTAATTATAAAAGAAATGTTAGCATTTTTTAATAAAGAAACTTATCCTTTGCTTTATTAAAAATTTTAATTTCTTATCACCGCAAAAGTCACATTTGCAATCTCAGGATGCGCCTTAATATACGCATTTAGGGTCGCTAAGTCTAACTCTTGGACTTGTCGCACAAATTCATCGCGATAATCAAGCGGCAAATCGCTCATAAAATAATTATATTTCGCGCCCAGTCGCTGCTCTAGCGTCTCTTCTTGCAAGGGCTTATTACCCAAGATAAATTGTTTAGCAGATTCTAACTCCTCTGCAGTTGCGCCATTTTTCACAAACTCATTCAATAAATCTTGCGTAATTTTTATCGCCTCATCTTGCTTATCTAACGCGGTTTGCATCTGCCCGACAAAATGTGTGCTAAGGCGCGTCAAATTTGGATACATATACGCCGAATACGCCAAGCCACGTTTTACGCGGATTTCCTCCATAAGCCGCGACCCAAAGCCAGAACTGCCCAAAATAAAGCCCACCACACGCGCCTTATACGCCTCCTGCCTCATATCACTCAAAGCCAAAGGCGAAGCAAAATAGATGAACGCCTGTTGCGTATCCTTTTTGACCTCTTTTATAGTGGCAGGTTTTACCGCGTAATGTGGCGTATCCACGCTTGTGCCAACGCTTAGATTTGCGAGAATGTTTTTTATTTTTTTAAGGCTAGATTCTATATCCAAGTCGCCGCCAAGCACGATAGTTAGCCGACTTAGCACAAGATTAGAATCTAAATAGCCCTTCACATCTTTTAAATCCACAGAATCTATCTCCTTTGCGTTATTGCCAAGGGCTGGGTAAGCCAAAGGCGTGTGGGCAAACACGCTTTTATAAAGCAAGATTCTAGCCTGATAGTCAAAGTCGGCACTCTTGCTAAGAAGCGTGGCTTTAAGCTTTGTTTGAATATCATTTAACGCCTTTTGCGTTAGATTTGGATTTTGTAATAAGTCGGCAAGTCGCTCTAGGGCAAAGTCCTCAAACTCGCTTAAAAAATCAAGGCTAATGCTAAGCGTGCTAGGGCTATCGCTTGCTTGAAGGCTTATAGCCTTGCTTTCAAGCAGATTTGCAAAGCCGACATTGCCTAGAGTTTTTGTGCCGTAATTTAGCAGGTTTGCACCAACTTTTGATAGCGGCTTTTTAGGCGGATTAAACACACTGCCCCCACCTATAAAATTAAGCTCTAAATGCCCGATAGGAAGCACTTTTGAGCTCTCAAAAATCACAGGAATCTTCACGCCCTTTACCTCTAAAAATGTTAAGGAATCTTGACTTTTATACTCCATTTTGCCCCCCTTTATGCTTTGGCTTTTGTAGCCCATTTTGCCTCCACTTTGGCTTTTGTAGTTCGCTTTTTTCGCTTGTGTGCTTTGAGTTTTGTAGTCCGTCTTATTCTCATTTACACTCTGGCTTTTATACTCTGCTCTCTTCTCTTGTGTGTTTTGGTTTTTGTAGCCCACTGCAACCCCCTTTGGATTTTTTGTATCTTTTGGGGTTTTTTGGGCTATTTTCTGCTCTTTTTTCTTTATACTTTGAGTATTATCACTCGCCTTAACATTCGCATCTCTAGCAACATCTTTCGCACTCATAAACGCTCCTAAAAAAATAAAAACTAATAAAATTCGCAACATATTTTGCCTTTAGATTCTAAAGATTCTAAGAAATCACAAAGAATTATAGCTAAGTATTATTAAGTTGAAAAAAATAAAAAATATAGTTGTTAATGAATTTAATCCTATTTTTAAGCATAAAATTAGTATAATATTTTATCAAATTTTAAGGATGAAAAAATGTTTGAGCGGATAAATCAAATTATTAGAAATATCGAAAGTATCGAAGATGAGCTAACTATCGCATTAAATATGGCGAAAATCACGCTAGAAGACTACATTATGATAAAACGTGGGAGTGCGGATATGCCAGAGGGCTTAAATATGAGCCTGTTTTCGCAGGTTGATGAGCAAGTGATGGCACTAAAACAAGAAATCGACACATTAAATAAATTAAAACGAGAATGGTTTGTATTTTAGATTTTTGCACGTTCGATTAATGAATTTGTTATTTTTAAGCTTTTTAGAATCTGCTTTTCGATTTTGCGTTGGTTGCCTTTGTCTTGCAAAATATTTTCGTGGTCAAAGCCTAAAAGGTGCAAGAATGCGTGGGTGTAAAGGATGGAAATTTCTGCATACAAATTGTGTTTAAATTTTTTGGCGTTTTTTAGGGCAAGTGGCAAATTAATTATAATGCTGCCAAAACACTGCTTTTGTGTTATATTAAAATTAATTTCTAAAGGGAAACTTAGCACATCTGTGGCGTAGTTTTTACCCATATACTCGTGGTTTATTTTTTTTATTTCGCTTTCACTGCTAAAAATTAGTTCGATATAAAATTTATTAGAATCTAGATTCTGTTTAGATTCTAAAATTACATTTTTTAGAATAAAATGGCTTAAAAATTCTAAGTAGATTCTAAATTCGGTATTAAAATTCATAATTTTAAAGTTAGAAAATTTAGTATTTTTTTGAAAAAAAGCTCTATTTTTAAAGGCATTATAAATATGCGGATAAAAAATATTTTTTTTAAAATAAAAAAAGGCATTTCTAACCTTAAAAGTTTTTAAAAAGTTATTAGAATCTAGAATTTCTACTTTCATTTGTTAGCCTTTTTGTAATTTATAGAATCTAGATTCTATAATTGGAACAATTAAGTTTAATTTGTTATAATCTTACAAACTCTCCACAAACTCCCTAAATATCGCACTTGCTTCCTTTGGTCCTGGGCTTGCCTCTGGGTGATGTTGCAGTGAAAAAATGGGATAATCTTTATATTTCACGCCCTCAATTGTGTTGTCAAAAAGATTGCGATGCGTGATAATGGCGACTTCCGCGATGCTTTCAGGCACATTGTAGTTGTGATTTTGCGAAGTGATTTCAAGGGTGTTTGTCTGCAGATTTTTCACAGGATGATTGCCGCCGTGCTGCCCAAATTTCAGCTTGTAAGTAGGATGTCCAAAGGCGTTACTAAGTAGCTGATGCCCAAGGCAAATCGCAAAAATGGGCATTTTAGATTCTATCAAAACCTTAATTTTTTCGATAATTTCGCTAAGGAAAGCTGGGTCGCCCGGTCCATTACTTAAAAAAACGCCATCAATTTCGCCCTTTTTATAACGCTCGACAAGCTGCTGTGCGTCAAAATCTTGTGGCACAACCTCCACAATTAGCCCAGCATTACTTAGCTCATTTAGTATGTTTCGCTTCACGCCAAAGTCGATAGTCACGACCTTTTTCTTTTTTTTCTTAGTATCAATATCCGCATAATCAAACTTGCCAAAATCAAAAATGCCCTGTTTATGAATGTAACTCTCACTCGTGCTAACCTGCTTTATATAATCGATTTCATGGATTTTTTTAGCGTTTTTTAGGTGCGTTTTTAGCGTCTCAATATCGTGGATTTCACTTGAGACAATCGCGTGCAGTGCGCCATTATTGCGTAGCATTTTAACGATGCTTCGCGTATCAATATTGCAAATTCCTATCACATTTTGCTCTTTCAAAAAGCTATCAAGCGTTTGCGTAGCGCGGAAATTTGATTTAAAATCATCAATGTGTCGCACGAAAATGCCCTTTGCAGCGCACTTTTTGCTCTCCATATCCTGCGGATTACACCCCACAATGCCGATTTCAGGCATACAAAAGACCACAAACTGCCCAGCATAGCTGCTATCGCTAATGATTTCTTGATAGCCTGTAAGGGAAGTGTTGAAAACGACCTCGCCCACGCTCGTAGCACGCACACCAAAGCCCTTTGCTCGTAAAAAAAGCCCATTTTCAAAATACACACTCACATCAAAAAGTTCCATTTTTCCACCAAAATATTCATAAAAATCTGCAATACGTAATTTTATCTAAAATAAATTGAATTAATATTGCTAAATATAGATATTTATGTTTTTATCCATTAATATATTTTAAGTATAATTCTTAATATGAAATATTATATGATTTATAGAATCTATTTTATTTACATCAATCACACAAAAGGAGACAAAATGTTGTCAAAAGCAGTTATCAAAAAGTTGAATGAGCAAGTTGTTAAAGAAATGAATGCGTCAAATTTGTATTTGAGTATGAGTTCGTGGTGCTATACAAACCGATATGACGGGGCTGGCGAGTTTCTTTTCACGCACGCAAGCCAGGAGAGCGACCACGCGCGCAAACTTATCACCTACCTAAATGAGACGGATTCTGCGTTGGAGCTAGATAGCATTGCAAAGCCTGAGAGCGAGTTTAAGGGGCTGCTTGATGTGTTTGAAAAGACCTACAAGCACGAGCTTTACATCACTGATTCGATTAATGAGCTGGTTGAGTTTATGCTAAAGCAGAAGGATTATTCGACATTCAATTTCTTGCAGTGGTATGTGGCAGAGCAGCACGAGGAGGAGGCGTTGTTTCGCGGCATTGTCGATAAAATCAAACTTATCGGCAAGGAGAGTAATGGGCTATTTTTGGCAGATTCTTATATTAAGTCGCTAAGCGGGAAGTAAGATATTGAATTTTAGGCTTATTGTAAGATTTGTATAAGTTGTTTTAAAGCTTTGGCGCGGTGGGAGATTTTGTTTTTTTCTTGCATTGATAATGTTGCAAGGGAATGGTTTAAAGATTCTAAAAATTTTATATTTTTTAAGCTAAAGTCTATGTTTTCTAGCTTAGATTCTATGATTTTAGAATCTAAATTGTTACTTTTCGTAGCATTTATAGAATCTATATTGTTACTTTTCGTAGCGTTTTGATTAAAATCAATGTAGAACATATTATCATAGCCAAAGCCCTCATTTCCTAGCTCTTTTATCGCTACGATACCTTCGCAAATGCCGCTAACAACGCCACTTTGCATAGAATCTTGTTTAGATTCCAAATGCCTAGATTCTATACACGGCGAAAAATCCTGTGAAAAATTATAAAAAATATACGCAATACTACACTTAAAATACGCCCTACTTCCCCACACAGCAGCGTTTTTAAGGGCGTTAATTAACGCCACACGATTATCAAAATCACTTGAGTTAGCCTCCAAATTATCATTATTTATAACACGTGCAAAACGCGCCGAATGCGCGCCGGGTGCGCCATTTAAGGCATCCACGCATAGCCCACTATCATCAGCTAAAATTAAAAGCGGCTTAGAAATGCCCTTTTGATTCAATAAATCACATAAAGCACGCGCCTTTATCATCGCATTTTCCTCAAAAGTTGCCCCATTTTCAGCTGGATTAAACTCGCTAATTTGCATATCTTTCAAACTCAAAACTTCCGCATTAATAGCACTATTTGCAAGGATTTCAGCCACTTCTTGCAGTTTATGTTTGTTATTTGTCGCCAAAATTATTTGCATATTTTTCCTTAAATTTTTTGTTGTTTGTTGCACAAATTCACGCATATTTTTATGTATAATAGCACACAAAATTTCAATTTTCAAAGACTTTTTATGATAACACTGAAGCGATATGATATGTCAAATACTGCCCACAAAGTCGCGTGGAACGCCTTTAATGCGGGGGCTAAGAATGGAATCTTTATGTTTGATAGGGATTTTATGGACTATCATTCGCACAGATTTAAAGATAATTCACTTATGTTTTATGAAAATGAAAAGCTAATCGCCTTACTCCCTTTGAATCTAAAAATAGTTTCAAAAAGTAACAATATAGAATCTAGTATGAGTAAAAATGAAACTTTTATAGAATCTAAAAATGTTACAAATAGTAATAATATAGAATCTAATATGTATAAAAATGTAACACAAAATCTAAATAACTTAAAAGATTCTAAACTTTCAAAAGATATAACTTTACAAGGAGAAAAATTACAGAATCTAGATTCTAAAGATTCTATAAATTCTAAAGAAAATTCACAAGATTCACAGAATCTAGATTCTAAAAGAAATTTAGCACAGGAATCGCAAAAGACAACAAAGATTTTATACTCGCATGAGGGCTTGAGCTTTGGTGGTTTCATTATAGATTCTAATATGAGACAGGCTAAGATGCTTGAGTGTTTTACGCTTTTAAAAGAATATATGTTTAGCCAAAATATCGACAAATTAGTCTATAAAGCCCTGCCTTATATCTATCATAAAAGCCCTGCGGATGAGGATATTTACGCACTTTTTCGAAATGATGCTAGGGTTTTTCGTGTGGATTGTTCTAGTGTGATAGGGCTAGATTCTAAGTTTAAGATGAATGAGCTGCGAAAGCGATGTGTGAAAAAAGCTATAAAAAATGATATAAAAATTATAGAATCTAATGATTTTCCTAACTTTGTAAATTTGCTAAATGATGTCTTGCAAACGCGTCATAACACAAATGCCGTGCATAATGCAAGTGAGCTATCCTTGCTAAAGTCGCGTTTCGAGCGTAACATTCGCCTTTTTATTGCTACTTTTGGTAACACTATGATTGCTGCAACGTTACTTTTTGAGTATGAAAAAATGGTGCATACGCAGTATTTATGTGCGAATGCGGTGGGGCGCGAACTTGGTGGGCTTGATTTATTATTAAAAACGCTTATTGATTCTTATTTAGGTAGCAAAATGTATTTTGATTTTGGTATATCAAATGAGAATAATGGGCTGTTTTTAAACGAAGGTTTGATTGCCCAAAAAGAAAGCTTTGGTGGGCGAACTATCGCTTATAACACGTTTGAAATGCTAGTTAGCAATACATACGGGGGGGGGGGGGTAAAGCCCTTTTTTTATTATTTATTTTTATTTTTCTTACTACAAAAAGTTATAAATTTTATAATTTTATCTTACAAAAAGCTACATTTTATAGAATATATACAATTCACACAGGGAGAAAAATATGATTACCCTGCGTGAATATAAAGCTGAAAATAAAGCAACTTGGAATGCTTTTAATAAAGTGGCTAAGAATGGAATCTTTATGTTTGATAGGGATTTTATGGACTATCATTCGCACAAATTTGTTGATAATTCGCTTATGTTTTATGAAAATGAAAAGCTAATTGCTTTACTACCATTGAATCTAAAAATAGTTTCAAAAAGTAACAATATAGAATCTAATGTGAGTAAAAATGAAACAAAGATTCTAGATTCTAATTTTAAAGATTCTAAACTTTCGCAAACTTTACAGAATCTAAATTCTACCCAAAAGATTCTATACTCCCATGAGGGCTTAACCTTTGGTGGTTTTATCACTGATAAAAATATGAAACAGCACAAAATGCTTGAGTGTTTTGCACTTTTAAAAGAATATATGAAAGAGCAAAATATTGATAAACTAATCTACAAAGCCCTGCCCTACATTTATCATAGCATCCCGGCGGATGAGGATATTTACGCACTTTTTCGCAATAATGCGCGGATTTATCGCATAGATTGCACTAGCACGATTTTGTTATCGCAGACTTTACCACTTAGTAAGGGTAGAAAAGCGCAAATTTCTAGGGCAAAACAAAGTGGCATAAAGGTTACTAAAAGTAACGATTTAGAATCTTTTTGTAAGCTATTGTGTGAAGTTTTGAAACATTATCATAACGCTACGCCTACGCATTCTTTGGCTGAATTGCAGCTTTTATGCGGTCGTTTTGAAAATGAAATAGCTTTATATTCCGCGACTTTGCAAGGGCAGATGATTGCAGCAGCGCTAATTTTTAATTATAGCAATTTAGCTCATACGCAGTATTTGTGTGCGAATGCGATGGGGCGCGAGCTTGGTGGGCTTGATTTATTGCTAAAGAGCCTTATTGATTCTTATTTAGGTAGCAAAATGTATTTTGATTTTGGTATATCAAATGAGAATAATGGGCTGTTTTTAAACGAGGGTTTGATTGCTCAAAAGGAGAGTTTTGGGGCTCGAAGTGTAGCGCATTATTTTTATGAAATGTTACTAGATTCTACAAATGAAAATCATAGCGTTACTTATAGTAACAATCTAAGCAATACATACGGGGGGGGGGGTAAGCTCCCTTTTTATTTTTTACAAAGATTCTATATATCCGCCTTTTTTATGGAATCTAAATGTTTTATGGAAATTAAACAAACAAGATTCTACAAAGCCACTTTTATGGAATCTAAACAAACAAGATTCTATAAAAATACTTTTCTTTTTGAATCTAAAAAGCCAAGATTCTATAAATTCTCAAAAATCACAAAAAGTTCTAAATTTTATAACTTACAGATTTTCAAAAGTTCAACCATTACAGAATCTAGATTCTGCAAAATGGGCGGTGTAGCATGAAAAAAACTACGCTACTTAAAAGCCCTAAAAATATAGAATCAAAACTAGATTCTAAAAAATCTATTAATATAGAATCTAAGGCTAGAAATGATAAAAGCACAATTTTTATTCATAATCTAAGCGATGTGCAGAGTGAAAATATCGGTGAAAATACGCGTATATGGCAGTTTTGCGTTGTTTTAAAGGGGGCAAAAATAGGGAAAAATTGTAACATTTGCTCGCATTGTTTTATCGAAAATGATGTCAAAATCGGCAATAATGTAACGATAAAATGCGGTGTGCAGATTTGGGATAAAATTAGCATTGAGGACAATGTTTTTATCGGTCCAAATGTAACTTTTTGTAACGATAAGTATCCAAAATCTAAGCTACACGATGTCGATTTCCTAAAAATTACCATTAAAAAAGGTGCGTCCATCGGTGCAAATGCGACCATTTTACCAAATGTAACAATCGGTGAAAACGCAATGATAGCCGCTGGTAGCATTATCACAAAGGATGTAGCGCCAAACACAATTGTGAAAAATAAAGTAGAAATTATAGAATCTAAAAGTGAAAATCTTAATGTTTTAAGTGTGCGACAAAGTGAAACCTTAGAATCTAAATTCAGTAAAACTAGCAATTTAGATTCTAAAGAAAAAAATAAAAATAGCCTAAATCACACAGAATCTCGAGTGGAATCTAAAGGAAAAGATTCTATAAATAAAGTAAAAAATACTTTAAAAGATTCTAAAACCATGCAAAATGATTCTCACAATATTGATATAATAAGAAAAGACTTTACCCCCCCCCCCCCCCCGTTAGTATCACACTTGTTATTTTTTTATTATACCTTTATAGAATCCAAGTCGCTTTTTATAAACAAAAAAGCAAAAAGGTTGGCTTATGAATAATCTTTTTGCTAAAAAAGCTACTATTTTTAAAACTTTGCCGCTTCTGGGAAATAACATTATTATGCGTTTAGTAGAAACTAGCGATGCGGAGTTTATCTTAGAAATGCGGCTAGATTCTAAGAAAAATCGCTATATTTCAAAGGTTGAAAATGACTTGGAAAAGCAGATTTTATGGCTAAAAGAGTATAAAAAACGCGAGAGCAAATGCGAAGAATTTTACTTTATTATAGAATCTAAAAGTGCTGAAAATAGCGATAATAGCAAGGTTTCAAAGAGTGAAAATATAGAATCTAAAAATGCTAATCTTATACAAAAAGGTGAGATTTTTAACACTAACGCAGATTCTAAAAAAATTATGAATTTTGAAACTAGAGAAAAATTAGGGTTAGTTAGAATCTATGATTTTAAGCTCGATTCATTTTGCTGGGGGAGCTGGATTATTAAGGATAGCGCGCCCAAACTAGCCGCTATTGAATCTGCGATGCAGGTTTATATTTTTGCCTTTGAGATTTTGGGCTTTAAAAATTCTCACTTTGACGTGCGAAATGATAATATTTCGGTGATAAATTTTCACAAACGCCTGTTTAATGCGACCATCACGCATACTGACAGCCTAAATACATATTTTACTTTTAGTTATAATGATTTTTTGGAATCTAAGAAAAAATACGCTAGATTTTTACCAAAAGTAACACAAGAAGATTCTAAATGTATAGAATCTACACATTCTAATAATGCTAGTAATACAAATGGGGGGGGGGGGGTAAATACCCTAAGTAATAAAAATACCATAAAAGTTATAAATTTTGAAACTTTTGTAGAATCTAGATTCTATCCACTTATCAAAAAAGGGCGGTGGGTGGGCGATAGGCACTCACAAGACAAACTTATAGAATCTAGATTCAATATTTTAAGCCCAAAAGTTATAAATTTTGAAACTTTTGTAGAATCTAGATTCTTTATCCTATCGCCCAGCCAACACCCTATTTTAATAAAAAAATCTAACACAATGTCAAAGGAAATCGCATGATTAAACTTTGCATTGCTGGGAAAAATGACATTGCGGTAAATGCACTGCACCACATTTTAAAGCATTATTTTAACGCAAATGAAGTAGCAGTGGTTACAAATAAGAGTGATAATGGAGAAAATTCTTGGCAAAAATCGCTAAAGTTAGCTGCAAAAAATGCAAATGTGGCTGAAATTAATTTACAAGATAGTTATAAAATTCCTAACTTAATATTTATTTCCCTTGAATTTGATAAAATTATAAAAACTGAAAGTTTTAGTAGCAAAAAGTTATACAACATTCATTTTTCAAATCTCCCAAAATATAAAGGCGTTTTTACCTCAATTATGCCTATTTTATGCGGTGAAAGTGTGGCTGGGACGACCTTGCACAAGATTAATGATGGTATTGATACAGGCGAAATTATCGCGCAAAATCTTTTTAAAATCGATATAAATGACACGGCGCGTGATTTGTATTTTAAATATCTTACATATTCTTACGAACTTTTTAAAGAAAATATTAGTAATATCATAACTAATAATATTACAAGTTATCCACAAGATTCTATAAACTCTAGCTATTTTAGCAGAAAAGATATAGATTTAAGCAATATTACTATAAATTTTAATAAGACAAGTTTTGAAATTCATAACAATATTCGCGCCTTTATTTTTAAAGAGTATCAATTACCAGAACTTAATAACATAAAAATTATAGAATCTAGACTTACAAATGAATTTATCGGCTATAAAAAATTTATAGAATCTAAAACGCATTTTATAATCTCTGGCATCGATGGCTATAAGATTCTAGCCAAAAAGTTAAATGTAAGTCACTTTTCGTAACTTTTCATTAAAAAACAAACAAAATTCATAACACTTAAACTGCATTTTATCAAAATATGATTATAATAAGAAATTATACACAAAAGGGCGAAAATGGATTATATGGCGTTGCATCCGTATTTTGGGGCGTTTGTTATGTTTGTGCTGACACTTGTGGCGTTTGTGGCGACTTTTTGGCTGCAGCGATTTGTGTCGCGAAAGTTGGCGTTTAAGAAAAGCGACAAGCTAAAGGGCGCGCCTTATGAGTGCGGTCCTATCCCCATAAAACAGGCAAATAGGATTAGCCATCAGTTTTATGTGATTGCGGTGCTTTTTGTGCTTTTTGATGTGGAAATCATTTTTATGATTCCATGGGCGATTGAGTATCGAAATCTAGGGTTGCTGGGCTTTTTTGAGATGCTGACTTTTATTATTTTGCTTGTGGTTGGCTTCTTTTTTGCGTGGAAAAGAGGCGCGTTAAAATGGCAGGAAGTGAAAAGAAATACAAATTAATCTACACTTGAATAATCACAAAATTATTTAATTATGTTTGTTTAAAGTATCTAGGTATGTGTTTATCTAAAATTATTGTCCGCACGATAAATAATGTGGAATCAGGATTTTAAGTGTGGATAGAATCTAAAACCCAAAGATGTATTGAATTGTGACTATATGCGACGTGTTCTTTGGCTCATAGATTCCATTTGTGGTTGGGCTTATCACGCTATTTACACGTGCCGCAGGTGAGTCGCCTATACTCCAAAATTCATACACTAAACGAAGCGAATTTATAGAATCTGCCTTATTTTTATGCGTATAGCCAAGATATGCCTTTAGCCCGTAGCCTTGCCTTTGCAGCACATTTAAGTCGCCACTTAGCCCATAAGCATTCCCATAACTTAGATGATGCCCTAGCAAAAATAAATTATATGAAAACATAGAATCTATGCTCCATTTATCATTGATTTTGACTTGAGATTCTAAACTAAAAGGAATGGATAAATACCCTTGCAGTCGCTCTAAGGGCGTGCTATCCGTGCGTGATAGAAAGTAGCTAAAGCCACTTTGCAAAAATAAACTAGCATTTTGCACCCCAAATGCGCCCAAAATATCAAAACCCAAAGTAAGATTAAAATGATAATATGAGTTAAAAAATATGCTATAAACCCTTGTTTTATTATCACTTTCATAGAAATTCCCACCTGTGTAAAGCCCTAAAGCCACATTCGCATCAAGGCTAGATTCTATCTTTACATTATGCGTGATAAGTCCAAGCTCTCCATTTACATTAAAAAGTATAGAATCTATCCGCATGATAAAGGCGTCATTTTGCCAACTTTTAAACTCATTATAGTTGTAATATCCGCTGCCAACCCCGATACTTTTATAGAATCCACTCTTTAGTAGCGATTTAGATTCTATAACATTTGCAAAAAATAATATGATTAAAAATAAAGCCTTTTTCATCACGCAACCCCCTTAAAACCCAACGCCAAATTGCAATCCGCCATACACCATATTAAAGGCTGGATAACGCGCATTTGCCCTAGCATCAGGGATAATCACATCGCCATCAATCGCACTCGCATTCACTATCGGCGTATTTTTACTTTGCGAACTCATATAGCGATATGTAAAAATGCCCTTTATAAACGCATTAGCGCGCACTCCTAGCTTATATCGCGCCCCGATACTACCCCGCAGTAAAAAGCCATGAGTAGCATTGCTAAAATCAAATAGCTTTAATTTTGGCGTAGTGCTACCATTTAAGCCCATAAACTGCGTTGTGCCAAGCGTATAGCCAACCGCCGCGCTATACTCAAATCGCAGATTTTTATTCATTTTCTTACTACCTTCATATTCTAGGTAAAAATCAAGCATAGAGATAGCCGCACTAAAGGGTGCAATGCCACTTGCATGGATAAACATATCGCTATCTAAGCCAAGATTTATATACCTTGAATGCACATAGTTTTTATCAAACATTGAAAGATTTATCCCCACTTTTGATGTGCTAGGCACACGAATGGCAAGCGCGCGAGTAAATGTGAAATCTCGCGTCAAAGCATTATCAATGCCGATAGGATAGCTACCTTTTATATTTAAAGGAGTCGCGCCAAAACCTAGCCCAAACTCATATTTATACTCATCATCATAGATATAGCCAAGATTTAAAAAAAACATACTCTCAACGCCGCTTACATTACTCGTTTTTGTCGTGATAGTCGTGGTATTTCCTGTGTTATTTATGGTATTATGATTTATCGCGGTAACATTTATACTCATATCAACAAAAAAGCCATTTTTTCTGTCATCGTTATTTTCTTTTGCCGCATGAAGTGTTTGTAGATTTAGTAGTATTAAAAAAGATATCAAAATCTTTTCTAGCCTTAAATATTTTTTGAATTGTAAAGTCTTATTTAGTATTAGAATTTTATGTAATTGCCCACGTTTCATATTTCACCCCTTTTAAACGTCTTCATTATAAAATAAGATTATGAATTTATTTTGTAATTTATATCAAATTTATTATAATTACAAAACTTTTTAATCTTTAAAACTTAAGGCGAAAAATGGACTCTTATGAATACAGCGAATTACTAAAAGAGCTAAAAACAAAATGTGAAAACATTGAAAAGATTATAAATCCTGATGCGTTAAAGCAGAAATTACAGAATCTAGATTCTATAAGTAAGGGCGAAAACTTTTGGGAAAATAAGGACGCGGGTAAGATTCTAAAGCAAAAGCGAAGTATAGAATCTAGACTATCAAGCTTTAACAACGCTTTAAACGCACTAAACGACAGCGAAGAATTATTCGAAATGGCACAAAGCGAAAACGACAATGAATGTATAGAATCTTTATTTGCCGAAGCTGGTGTGCTAAAAAAAACCATCACAAAAGCCGAGCTAGAGGTAATGCTAAATGGTGAGAATGACGGCGCAAACGCTATTATTACCATTCAGCCAGGCGCTGGTGGAACTGAGAGCAATGACTGGGCTGGTATGCTATATCGAATGTATTTGCGTTGGAGTGAGCGGCGGGGCTTTAAGGTCGAGCTGCTTGACTTGCAAGATGGCGAGGAGGCAGGGCTAAAGGGCGCGGCGTTTATCATAAAGGGCGAGAATGCCTATGGTTACGCCAAGGTTGAGAGTGGCGTGCATCGCCTTGTGCGGATTTCGCCCTTTGATGCGAATGCCAAGCGGCACACGAGCTTTGCTAGCGTGCAGGTGAGCCCTGAGCTAGACGATGACATCGACATTAGCATTGATGAAAAGGACATCCGCATCGATACCTATCGCAGCAGTGGTGCGGGCGGGCAGCATGTCAATAAGACTGAATCTGCCATTCGCATAACGCACACGCCCACAGGCATAGTCGTGCAGTGTCAAAATGATAGAAGTCAGCATAAAAACAAAGCCACCGCGATGAAAATGCTGAAATCTAAGCTATATGAGTTAGAACGTTCTAAAATGGATGCGGCGGCTGCTAGTGCAGATTCTAAAACTCAAATCGGCTGGGGACATCAAATTCGAAGCTATGTGCTTGCACCATATCAGCAGGTAAAAGACTTGCGAAGCAATTACGCTAGTAGCGATACTAGCGGGATTTTAGATGGCGACTTAGATTCTATGATAGAATCTGTGATGATTTGGCAGGGTAGTAGAGAGTAGGGCAGATTATAAATGTGTTTGATGTATTGCGATAAGTTTAGTTTTCAATATCTTTTAGTGATTTCAACTCGATCATTATACATTTATTTTCTACTACTAAGATATTGTTAGATTCTAGAATCTCTTTTGCGTGATTATTTTCTATGCCTAGTTGCATCCAAAAAATCCTTATTTTGTGTTTAGATTTTAGAATCTCTTTTGCAATGTCAATGCAGTATTGCGATTTGCGAAATACCACTACGCAATCTATTTGTTTAGATTCTAAAAGTGTGCTTAAAGTATGAAAAATAGGCACTTTTCCTATGCTTTTACCCTTTGGATAAATCGCAAAAACATTAAATCCATGATTAAAAAGATACATCCCAACCTTATGGCTATCTTTTGTAGAATCCGGGCTAAAACCTACAACAGCAATATTTTTTATCTCATTGTTAAGAAATAAGTTTTTTATTTTTTTATTCATTTTTTTATTTATCTCACAAATAATCTTACTAAAAACTATTCAACACTAATATTTTCTATGCTAAAATTTAGGCTTTTTTCGCCCAAAAATACAGCAATTTTTTCACTATCACAAGGGATAGAATCCCCGAACGTGCAAGGTTTTGCCACCATTTTTACACTCTTTTTAAAGGGCAGATTAATATCATAAATTTTCATCGCATTATCGCTTATAAATTTTTGTAGATTTTCTAGCCGATTATGCTTTGCAAAAAGGGTGCAAAGCCCTTGCAGCAGGGTCGGGGCGGAGAAAATCCCAGCCGCACCAGCAAGTTTTGCACTAATCGTGTGCGGCGCAGAGTCCGAGCCAAAGCTAAATTTCTCGCTCCCACTTAGCGCGGTTTTCAAAATCGCATCGCGGTCAAGTGCCGTTTTTACCACAGGTTTGCAAAAATTAAACGCATTTAGCTTGCCACCGATAACATCATCAAGGGTCAAAAGCATGTGGTGCAGGGTAATCGTGCCATACAAATTCGCATAAGAGCCCACCGCCTCGATACTTCGCCTATCGCTCAAATGCTCGATTATGATTTTAAGGCGCGGAAAAGTGCGCGCAAGGTGCGTAAAAATCTTTAAAAACTCTTTTTCGCGGTTTAAACTAAAGCCATTGCTCTCGCCATGAATACTTAGGATAAGGCTAAGTTTTTCCGCAGATTCTAACAATTTTAAGAACTTTTGACTTAGAATCTCGCTTAAGCCATCTTTGGAATTTGTAGTTGAACCTTTTGGATAAAGTTTTAGAATCTTAATGCCATTTTTTTTGGCTTCTATTAGCGTTTTAGAATCTAAATTATCGCTAATGTAAAGGCTCATTAGCGGGGTAAAGGGAGTTATTTTTTTATTTTTAGAATCTGTATTTAGTGGGTGTTTAGAATCTTTTTTGTGTTGAAAATTCGCAGGGGAATTCTGCCTTAAATATTCATTTGAATCTAATGGAGAATTTCCCTGCGAATTTTTAGATTCTATATTTTGTAATTTTTTATTATCTTTAGTTATAGAAATAGTAGTTTTTAACCCATTTTCCCCATTTAGATTCCACGTTTTACTTTTAAAATAAGAATCACTTAAATCTAAAATCTCATTTTGATAATCAATTACAGAATCGATATTGAAAAGCGGCGGATTAAGATTTGGCATAGCAAGAGCCGCACTAAAAGGCAAGGCAGTGTAAGGCAGCACGGCATTAAGCATAGAATCTTGCCGCAAATGCAGGTGCATATCAAGCGGATTAATAAGCGTAATTTCATCCATAAAAAGTCCTAAAATAAAGCAAAAATAAAAAAAATTATAGCATAAAATAACGCATTCTGCTTGAAAGATTCTAAATCATAGAATAATCTAAGAGACCATATAAATCATTTTATCATACTTTTATGTCGCATAAAACCTATCATAATGATAGCGCATATTAAAGTGCAATTTTGCGGGGCGATAACAAAAAGCGCCCTTATAAAACCTGTCACAAAATGCACGATATACGCGTAATACTCCCTATATTTATCCCAACTATTATTGCTTTTCTCATCAAATAAATCCTTAACAAAATTACCATACACACATGAAAAATTTATCTCAAACCACCTTAATATACTATCGCTTAAAATCGCGCCAATTCCAGCATTTACCCTGTGATAATCCTTTCGCTGCAAGCCCTTTTTTATATCTCCACTGATATTAAAAATGTGTGTTATAAAATTTAGATTCCCTTCAAAAATATTGTTATTCTTAAATACGCTCAAGCGATAAAATATAGCCCAAATATGAACGTTCATTTATTAAAGTATCATTAGTAATAAACATTAAATCTTTATCATTTTGTGCATTATTTAGAGAATCAAGGTCATACATATTTTATCCTTATATTGTGTAAAATTTAGATTCTATCACAGCACAAAAAAACCATTAGTTTAAATCTATCATAGAATCTAAAACGCCCTATTTCTAAGCCTTTAATTAGATTCTAAAAATATATGCAAAAATGTTGTTGTTTTTCGTAAGATTATTATTTAAATGTAAGAAATTCGCTTAAAACAAAAAACAAAAGGGAAAATCCCCTATGCTTTAAAGGAAGATAATGTGAAAGAATGTTCTTAAAACTTAACCCAAACTTACCAAAGGAAATTTAACTAACCTTTGTAATTAAGAACAATAATCATGTAAATGATTACGAATAAAATTCTACCACAACAAACCTTAAACTAACTTTAAATTTAATAATAATTCTTAGAAATTTTAAAAAAGACAAATTATATGTTTTATCATACAGCAACGAACTTCAACCATTGACATCTCTACTATATAGTCATAAAGTTTAAATAAAATAAGTTCAAATGAAGTTTATTTCACCTTTTCAATATACTCGCCGGTTTCGGTATTTATGCGGATTGTTTCGCCCTCTAATACGTGGAAAGGAATCTGCACTACCGCGCCTGTCTCTAAAGTCGCTGGTTTCTTGCCACTGCTTGAAGTATCGCCCTTAAAGTTTGGCGGTGTTTCAGTGATTTTCAGCTCGACAATTTGCGGCACATTCACACTTATCGCCTTGTCATTGTGAAAAAGCACATTCACATTCATAGAATCTAATAGCCACTTTGCCGCGTCACCCACTTGATTTTCATCCAAGCCCACTTGCTCATAACTCTCATTATCCATAAATTGATAAAACTCGCCGTCATTATAAAGGTATTGCATTCCCTTTTCCACGATATTTGGTGTCTCGCATTTATCACCAGCATGGAAAGTTTTCTCAATCACTTTTCCATCCAAAAAACTCTTTATTTTCACACGCACAAACGCCGGTCCCTTGCCAGGTTTGACATGCTGATACTCTGTGATTCTATAAGGAATGCCATCAATTTCAATCTTTAAGCCCTTTTTCAAATCGCCCATCTCAATCGTCATAAAAATCCTTAAAATATATAAAAGTGGCGCGCCCGAAAGGATTCGAACCTTTGACCTACGGCTTAGAAGGCCGTTGCTCTATCCAGCTGAGCTACGAGCGCAAAAGTCTTGCTAAGTTTTAATTATAAAATTCAAAAGTAGATTCTATAAAATGGCGCGCCCGAGAGGACTTGAACCCCTAACCCTCAGATCCGAAGTCTGATGCTCTATCCAATTGAGCTACAAACGCAAAATTACAAATATCATAACTTTTAGAATCTAAAATTATAGAATCTAGAATGGGGTGGATGATGGGTCTCGAACCCACGACCCTCAGAGCCACAACCTGATGCTCTAACCAACTGAGCTACACCCACCAAAAAATAAAAAACTTTTGCGATAATAACGCATTTAAAATGGTCGGGGCGAAAGGATTCGAACCTTCGACCCCTTGGTCCCAAACCAAGTACTCTAACCAGACTGAGCTACGCCCCGACACAAAAATTTAAAAAAGATTGAATTATAGCTTAAAAAAAAAATTATGTCAATAAAAACAAACCTAATCACCTACACGAGCGCGTTAAATCGCTTGTAGGTAGCAAGTTATTCGCCACGACACCGCAGATAAATTTCCGCACTTCATCGCTGCTGATTACGACATTTTTACGCTTTGGCTCATAGGTGGTGTAAAGGAAGCCCACAAACGCCCCGCTTGAGTTAAAAAGCGGCATTCCATGCACGGCGCTGTGCTGCTGAATCTTAGCAATACTAGAACTTCTATACGCTAAAGTATTATTTTCCGTAACATAAGGGAAAAGCACAGAATCATTTCGCCCCAAAATCGTCCCCTTTAAAGTGCCAAGCCGAATGGGCGTGAAATAATGCAGATTAATGCGCTGATGATAGAAGCTCTCAGGACGCGTGTTGCAATAAATATCGGTGTAATTTTCCGCCCTTAAAAGCGAGAGCTTGTTATCGGTCGCACGCAGCCGCAACATCGCAAAACACATCAAAGATGGCGAAGTATCATCCTGCATTTTCGCGGTCACACTCCGCAGATATGCGCCCTCTTCAGTCATCAAGTCCGCCGCAGCAAGCGTGTAGCCATCCTTAATCAAGATTCCATAGCCCTGCTTTTGCACGCCATTATCAAAAAGCGCGGTAAGCAGCACAATCGAGTAAAGGAAACTGCCCTTTTTACGAGAAAAATTCCCACTTGGCAGGAAAGCATTTTGCGCCTTTACACTCTCATTATCCGTGCTTTTATTTATATCGCTAAAGGTGCTTACATTACCCTGATTTGTAGGCTTTGTAGCGTTTGTGTTACCTTTTGAAACACCAGAATTTATACCACTATTTATTCCGCTAGAAATACCGCCTGTAACGCCTTTAGAATCTCCGCTAGATTCTATCTTAGCAGGATTACTAGGGATATTGCAATTCCCATACAAATCATTGCAGTCAAAGTCCGTTGTATCCGCACTTGCGACATTCAAAAGCGAGTAAAAAAATAGCATAAAAATAAGTAAAAATCTCATAAAATCAACCTATAAAATAAAACCAAAATTATATCATTTAATATTGAAAAAATGGCTTAATTTTGTTAGAATCTACATTTTTTTAAGCACAAATTAAGGGGCAAAAATGGAAGAATTAAAGACTTTTAGCTTACCAGAAAGCGAACTAGAAAAGCTAAAATACGCGGTAATCACGACAAATAAAGGCGTAATCAACATTGAGCTATACCCAAAAGATGCGCCACAAGCGGTAAGCAACTTTGCAAGTTTGGCACAAAGCGGATTTTATAACGGCTTAAATTTCCACCGCGTAATCGCAGGATTTATGGCACAAGGCGGCGACCCAAAGGGCGATGGCACGGGCGGTCCGGGATATAGAATCAAGTGCGAAGTAGAAAATAATCCGCACAAACATCTGCGTGGCACACTCTCAATGGCACACGCAGGACGCGATACAGGTGGCTCGCAGTTTTTTATTTGTTTCGCCCCACAGCCGCACTTAGATGGGCAGCACACGGCGTTTGGACGCATTCCTGTGTGGGATAGGAATAGTTTGAAAGTGCTAGATTCCATAAAACAGGGCGATAAGATTGAAAAGATTGAGATAAAAGAAGAGATTGAGAGAAGTTAAGATGCTTCAAGTGTGTTTGCAAACGACTTTTTAAATTCCGTATTTTTATTTTCAATTTCTTGTAACTTTAAAAGCTTAAAATAATTTCTTTAATTTATAATGTAGCACTATTATGATAATTTATATTACTATAGATTAAATTATTGACTTTATAACACTACTTAGATAACATTACAAAGTTACAAAATTTAATATATTTCAAAAGGTAAGATTATGTTATTATTAATTTTAAGGAATTTTTTTTATAGTTTTTGTATGATTATGATTTTTGCTGGTTGCGGTAGTTTTTCTAGCGTAGCAAATAATGTCTCAAAAGATTCTAAACAAGCCTTAGATTCTATCAAAACAAAGCCATTTTCTATCACAAAAAATGATAAAAATTCGCAAGAAATTAGCTATGAAAATTTCATAAATGAGATTGCAAAGTATGATATTGTCGTGATTGGCGAGCAGCATGATAGCCTAAATCAGCACATAGCTCAAGCCAAAATCATAGAATCTTTGCAACAAAAACGCCACATAAATGTCGTGTATGAAATGATTAGCACTGAGAAGCAAGGAGTGCTAAATGCTGCGAAAAAAAATAAAAACCTGCCTAAAAACAAGCTAAAAAATGCCATTGAGTGGGACAAAAAATGGGATTATGATATGTATAAATATCCGCTTGAGGCGACTTTTTATAGCGATGCTGGGCTTTTTGGTGGGAATTTATCACGCGATGAAATCAATATGTTTTTTGCCCAAAATATTGCGCCGATTAGTGGCAAGGTTTCAAACACACAAAGTGTTAAAGAGCGGCTAAAAGAGCTCATAGCAAAGGCTCATGATACCGATATAAACGACCCAAAAAATAGCGAAATGCTTGATATTTTAGTCGAGATTCAGCAGTATAAGGATAGACGAATGGCTGATGTGCTAGTGCATGTATCAGGTAGCGATTTTGCGGAGTATTTGCAAAATAATAAAGTTATAGAATCTAGTAGTTTAGATAAAAAAGATTCTAAAAATAATAATATAGAATCTAGTGAAGTTACACAAGATTCTATGCTTATGTCCAATCCTGAGAGTGTGCTTTTGGCTGGGCAATATCACGCTTTTAAGACTTTGGGTGTGCCACTACACATAATTGATTTTAATAAAAATAAAAAAGTTGTGGTTGTGATTTTAAGCACAAAGGGCGATAAAGTCGCGAAAAAAGAATATGACTATCTAATAAACTTTGATACAAAGTGAAAATATACAAAAATAAAATTTATTGTGATTAAAAAAATATGAAATTATATTTTGACCCCTACAAACACCCCTTTGTGCTAGGCATTTTCACGCGTGGATTTACCGCTACAGCGCGTCTCAGTGCCAAAGCAAACGCCTTGAAACTCGCCTCAATTATATGGTGCAGATTTTTCCCTCGTTTTAACACCAAATGCACGCTAAAACCAGCATTTATCACAAGTGCGCGGAAAAACTCCTCGACTAGCTCCACATCAAAATCGCCCACTTTCCCACTAAAACCCCCCGCCGCCGCACTCATATCTTGCAGCAAAAACGCCCGATTACTAATGTCAATATCGCACTCCACATTCGCCTCATCCATCACCACCGCGCCATTGCCAAATCGCTCGATGCCGCCCACAGGGAAAATCGCCCTATGCAGCCCCTGCCCAATCACAATGCCGCAATCCTCGACACTATGATGAAAATCCACAAACAAATCGCCCTTGCAACTTAGCTCCATATCAATTAGCGCGTGCTTTGAAAACGCCTCAAGCATGTGATTAAAAAAGCCAATGCCTGTGTCAATGCGACTTTTGCCCTCGCCATAAAGATTTAGTTTCAAGCTAATTTGCGTCTCTTTCGTATCGCGCTCTATCGTTATTTCTTCCATTTTTCACCTTTAATTTAAAATATAATCAAAATAAATTTAGGTATTTTTGACTAATTCTAGCAAGATTAACTAAATCTTTGTTTTGATAAATACCATTTTGTTATTTAAATTTAAAAAAATACTCTTAAATATAATTAAAACAATAAATATTTAAAAAAGTGATATTGCTTAGAATTAATTTAATTTTTTATTTAAATTTATTATATTTTGTATAATGATTTTTGTGCCGTTTGGTTGGGAGTTTTCTATTAGATTCTGTGAGATAGATTCTATATTTAGGCTTAAGATTTGGGATAGAATCTGTTGGACGTCTTGAGTATTTAGGGCATCTTGTGGGATTAAAAGGGCTAGATTTTTATCACTCAAAATCTTGGCGTTAAAAAACTGATGATTTTTCGCGGCGAATGGATAGGGGATAAAAAGCGTGGGCAAGCCATTACTAGCAAGCTCAAAAAGGCTAGAAGCACCCGCGCGAGAAATGGCAAAATCCGCCATATTCATAACTTGCGGCATAATATCGCAAAAATCAAAAAGACAAATATCGTAATTTTGTAAGTTTTTAGAATCTAAAGTTATAGATTCTGTAGTTTCTTTAGAATCTTCTTGCGAATTTTGCAAGTTAGATTCTATATTTTTAGAATCTTGGCTCTTAGATTCTATACTTTCATTTAAAAAGTTAGTATTTTTAGAACTTTCAATATTAGAATCTTTAGAATCTAAGTTAGGATTTTTAGAACTTTTTTGCGTTTTTATAGAATCTAAATTGCAAACTTTAAACCCCAAAGATTTGTAAGATTGCAAAACCTTTTCATATTCTAATTTTCCACTTTGATGCAAGATTTTAATATTTTTTTCACGCAAAAGTGGCGCAAGTTTTAGGGCAAAATCATTGATAGCACGCGCCCCTTGCGAGCCACCTAGAAATAAAATCGTGTGAATTTTGCTACGCACACGAGCGCTTTTAAAAAAAACTTCACTTACAGGATAGGGCGTAAAAGTAGCGTTAGGAAATGGAAAACTGCTAAAAAAACGCAGTGCAAAGGGCTTTAGCAGCTTATTAAGCGAGCCCATACAGGCGTTTTGCTCGTGGATAAAAAAAGGCGTTTTTGTGAAAATCGCAGCAAAAGAAGCCGCCGCCGCACTAAAGCCACCCACGCTAATACAGGCGTTTATTTTTTTTTCTTTCATAATTTGAGCCGCCTTTTTTGCTTCGCTTAGATTGTGAAAAAGCGACTTAAATTTACCTAAAAAAGCTTGATTGACAACGGGCGTAGATTCCAAAAAAACGCATTCATTAAAGGGCGTATTTTGCGTGGTTTTCTTAGAATCTAAACTCTTAGAATCTTGCGTAAAATTCACATCAAACCACTGCCTATCCTGCCCCCTTGTGCTACCGATATAAAGCGTGTAAATGCCCGCTTTAGCACACTCTAAGCCTAACGCCCTAGCAATAGCCAAATGCCCGCCCGTGCCACCACCTGTGATAACCAAACGCATAAAAGTCCTTTGAAAATTTTGCATTATTATAATGAGAATGTATAGATTCTAAACATTGCGTAAATATTTTTATAAATTTTATGTGCACTAAAATATGCACGAAATACCCACGTATAAATAGTTTTAAGTCTTTAAAAGCAAAAATTTGCAATATACAAAATCCTAAAAAAATGATAAAATACATAGTTTTAAAAAGGGAAGATAATAAGAAAATATAGAATCTAGATTCTATAATCCATAACTTATAGCGTGAAAAGTAAGGACAATGCAATGAGTGAAAAAAAGATGACTATAACTATTGAAGGGCAAGAATACGCGGCAAATGATGGCGATACGATTTTAGATGTGGCAAGACGAAATGGCGTGCAAATTCCTACGATTTGCTATCTTAGCGGTTGTAGCCCGACTTTAGCGTGTAAAATGTGTATGGTTGAGGTTAATGGCAAGCGCGCATATAGTTGCAACGCTAAGGTTAAGGATAAAATGGATGTTATAGTCCATAATGACGCGCTAGATAGCGATAGAAACGATATAATGACTACATATTGTGTCAATCATCCGCTAGAGTGTGGCGTGTGTGATAAAAGTGGCGAGTGCGAGCTGCAGGACTTTACGCTTTATACTGCGGTAGATACGCAAAAGTGGGGGCTAAAAGAAGCAGAGAAAAAGAGCTATTCTTTTGCGCAAAGCTTTTATGACCCAGCGTTGTGTATAATGTGTGAGCGTTGCGCTACCACTTGTAAGGATAATATCGGTGAGAATAATTTGAAAGCCGGAAAAGCCACGCTTTATTCGCCGGATAACTATAAAGATTCTATGTCTAAAGACCCATTTTCAGTATGGCAAAAGCGGCAAAAGGGCTTAATTGAATTTATCGGTAAATATGAGTGCAAAGACTGCGGTGAGTGCATTTCAGCGTGTCCTGTGGGCGCGATGACTTATAAGGATTTTACATATACTAGCAATGCTTGGGAGCTTGAAAAGATTTATAGCACTTGCACGCATTGTGCTGGTGGGTGTGAGCTAATTTACAATGTGAAACATTTGGATGTAAAGGGCGATTTGCGTAAGGTGTATCGCGTGCAAAATGACTATCTTTACAATCCTATTTGCGGGGCTGGGCGATTTGCCTTTGATAATGTAAGCGTTGGAACGCGTAATCTCTCTTCGGTTATTGCAGCGTTTAAACGCGCAGATTCTATACTTTTGGGCGGTAGTGTGAGTAATGAGGAGGCGTTTATTACGCAGTTAATTGCAAAGCATTTAGGGATACCGATTTATAATACGGAGGCGAAATTTTATCAAGTGTTTCAACACGCATTTTTAAGGGGTAGTGCGTGGTTTGGGTTAGAGTCTTTAGAATCTTCTTTGGAATCTTCGTTAGAATCTGGTAGCGTGGCTTCGGCAGATTCTAAAGATTCTGTAGATTCTAGCGGTGCGGCAGATTCTAAGTTTTTAGGTGAAATAAACTCGCCCTTTGCAACTTTTAACGATGTGAAAACAGGGCAAAATATTATCGCGCTAAATGCGTATTTTAAATACGATTCACCATCCATTCGCTATAAAGTTAATAATAATTTAAAAATGCAAAAAGGCACGAATTTGCTAACTTTTGGAATCTTTAAGGACTCGCTATTGCAAGGCTTAGGCAAAAGTGTAACGCAAATCGTTGGTAATCCGCAAAATATAAGCGTAATGGGAATCTTAGGGCTAATTTTTGCAAATGATTTAATCGATGAGTTTGAATCTAGCTTCCCAGGTTGTTTAGATATGATGTTAAAGCCGCATAATAGCGACATTCAGGGCTTTGTGATAAAAGAAGATTCTAAAGATTTTATAGAATCTAAGTCGCAAGATTCTAATATGGAATCTAATGCTGAAACCACGCAAGATTCTAACGTAGAATCTAAGCCAGAATCTAAACCAGATTCTAAAGAAAATGCCGAGCCAGTCGATAACCTAAGCCCTTATAATATAGAATCTATGTTGCAAAATCTAAATATTGACAAGTTAGATTCTATAAAACTTGCCAAAAAGGGCGGCGTTTTGCTAAT
Organism: Helicobacter saguini; assembly: GCF_000762875.2. Lineage (GTDB taxonomy): Bacteria > Campylobacterota > Campylobacteria > Campylobacterales > Helicobacteraceae > Helicobacter_A > Helicobacter_A saguini. The sequence continues at coordinate 95,132 of NZ_JRMP02000005.1, read as the reverse complement.
TTCATTTAACACAATCCATGAGTTTATCAATAGCGATTTACTCCAAAATATCAGCATTGCAAATCCTAAATTGAAGCAAGATTCAAGCGATAACGCCCTAAATATCGCAAATGCGATAAGTAGCACGATTGCTGAGTCTCTTACAAATGAGCTAAATAATGAGATTATGGATTATGAGGCGCGCATTCAAATACTTGCATATTTACTAGCTTTTCTATGTCAAAAGTTAGAATTAAAGCTACTTTACATTCCAAAAGAGAGCAATATTTTAGGCATTGCAAATATTTGTGATTTGCAAAATCCTTATTTGATTGCGTCTCATTTAAGCGTTGGTGTGCGTTCTTTGGCTGGTGATTTTAGATTAGATTCTAATGTGCGAACGATTAAGCCGCATTTTGCACTGCCTACCCCAGCCCAGCTTGAAGGGACAACTACAAATATGGAACATCGCGTTTTAAAGCTAAATCCAAATATTCCTTTTTTAGATTCGAACTTAGAATCTGCCTTTGATTTAAGCGATATAGCGCGTGAATTAGGCGTTTTTGAGACTAACGATTCGCTTGATAACACTGATTTTCTAGGCGATTTTAGCGAATTAATTAGCGAATTTGTAAGTAAAGATTTTAAATTTAAACCTTTGCATTTTTTAGATTTAAACGAAAAATTTACACGCGGTGGCGAAGATATTCGTGGGTATAATATGGTTATAAATAATGAAATTTTTTCGAATTTAAATTCGCTAGATTTGAAGTTTAATATTAACTTAGATTCTAAAAATGCTAATAATATAGAATCTAAATTTGAATTTTTAGCCTTAAAGCTAGATAATCAAAATCAATTTAATATGCTAACTAAAGCTAGTAATAACTTGCAAAGCAAGGTTGGAATCTACGCAAATAAGGCACTTTTAGAGCGGCTAGATTGCAAGGATGGCGATATTATTATGCTAGAAAATCAAAAGGGCAGCGTAGAGTCGCCTATTTTTCTTGACAATGATTTAGATAGCGATATTTTCTTAGTTTCACCGCTAATTGATAATGAAAGCATATTTTTTAGTGAAATTTGCGTGCGTGTAAATGCACTCAAAGTCGCACAAAACTCATTAGAGAGTGAAAAAATAGGGTAAAATTATGTGGAAATTGCTAGAGAATATAGGCTTAGGGCTTTTTGTCAATGCGACTTATTCGCTATTAATGAATTTTGAAATAAATAAATCGGTAATTGCGACTTTACTGCTTAGTATAGGCATTATGTCAATAGCAATATTTTTTGAAAGGAGAACAAAATGAATTTGACAGCGTGGGACATTACAGCCATTATTTCAGGCGTGATTTTTACTTGTATGTTTGTGAAGTTTATCGTTACTATAAGGGAAGATTCTAAGAAAAAATTAGAATCTAAAAAGGAAACAAAATGATAGAATCTAATCTTACAGCATGGTGGATTACCGTAGGGATAACGATAGCTTTAACGATATTTGCAGGAATAAATGTTTTAATCGCAATAAAAAAAGATTCTAAAAAGGAAACAAAATGACAGAATCTAATAGAGTTAAATATGTGAAATGGAATCTAGATTCTAGTATTTTGCGTGTAGTTTGCAAAAACCTTTTTCCCTGCGACGTGAGACTAACCTCATCGGTTGTCGCAACTAGCAGGGAAAAAGTTTTTGTAAAATCCAAACGGAAGACGAATCTTATGCAAGGGAGATATTGATGGACGCATTTATTATTGAAACGATTATAAAAGTGCTAGTAGTCGTGCTAGTTTTTTCTTTTTTAGGTGGTTTTGCCACTTACATCGAGCGAAAAGTGCTAGGCTATTTCCAACGCCGCTTAGGTCCTAGCTATGTTGGTCCTTTTGGGCTTTTGCAGTTTGGCGCGGACGCTATAAAGCTTTTTACAAAAGAAGATATGCTGCCAAAGGGCGCAAATAAGCTAATTTTTGCCCTAGCGCCTGTGGTCGCTTTGGTTAGTGCGATGACATCAATGGTTGCCATTCCTTTTTTGCCCGAGTTTGAAATTGCCGGCTACAAGGTCACGCCCATTATTAGCGACATAAATGTAGGCATTTTATTTTTTATTTCCGTTGGCGCGGTTGGAATCTATGCTCCACTTTTAGCCGGGCTATCTAGCAATAGCAAGTATAGCCTAATCGGCGGCAGCCGCGCATGTATCCAAGTGCTAAGCTTTGAAGTCGTAAGCGGCTTATCAATCCTAGCGCCCATAATGCTCGTTGGCTCACTCTCACTAATCGCGATGAATGATTATCAAAGTGGCAGCATTTTAAATTGGCTTGTGTTTAAACAGCCCTTAGCTTTCGTGCTTTTCCTAATCGCAGGATATGCCGAGCTAAACCGCACGCCCTTTGATTTGCTAGAGCACGAAGCCGAAATCGTAGCCGGCTACTGCACCGAGTATAGCGGACTAAAATGGGGTATGTTTTTTATCGCGGAATACGCGCACATGTTTGCCTTTAGCTTTGTGGTTAGCCTTATCTTTTTGGGCGGCTTTAATCCTATATCATTTTTTGGGCTTTTTGAGATTGCTGGCGGACTTGCTATCATTTTGAAAGTGTGCTTTTTTATTTTCTTATTTATGTGGGTAAGGGCGACCTTGCCGCACATTCGCCCAGACCAGCTAATGAATATGTGCTGGAAAAATTTAATGCCACTTGCTTTGCTAAATGTATTGATAACAGGCATAGTATTATTATAAATTTTGTAACTTTAAAGGAGAAAAAATGGAAAATGTGAAAGAAAATTCTAAAAACGTAGAATCCGCAAGTCATGTTGAGCCGCAAGGCGAAACATCTAATATAGAATCTAAAACCCAAGATTCTAACATTCAAACCGCAAGTCATGTTGAGCGTAGCGAAACATCTACTGCCGAAAATAAAACAGATTCTATAGAATCTAAAACTCAAGATTCTAACGTGGAATCTAACATAGATTCTATAGAATCTAAAACCATAGAATCCGTCCCACAAATAAAAAAACAAAAGCCCGACTACGTATTTTATTCAATGGAAAAGCCCCCGCAATCTGCCTTTGAAAACTTTAAACAAAGCATAAAATTTAGCTTAGGAATGGACTTAGTCAAAGGCATGGGCTTAACAATCAAGGAATTTTTTAGCAAACCAGTCACGATAAATTACCCATTTGAAGCCCAGCCACTTAGCCCAAGGTATCGCGCCGTGCATAATTTGCAGCGTTTGCTAGATTCAGGAAATGAGCGATGTATCGGCTGTGGCTTGTGTGAGAAAATCTGCACTAGCAATTGCATTAGAATCTTAACGCACGAAGGAAGCGATGGACGCAAGAAAATTGATAGCTATACTATCAACTTAGGGCGTTGCATTTATTGTGGCTTGTGTGCGGAAGTATGCCCTGAACTTGCCATTGTTATGGGACCACGCTTTGAAAATGCAAGCGAGCAAAGGGCGCATTTTGGCTTGAAAGAAGACTTTTTAAAACCAAAAGAAGAGGCTATAAATCACACCCAGCAAGAGTTTCAAGGCTTTGGCAGCCCCCGCCCCAGTGCCGACTCCGCCATAAAACAAACCCCCCAAGACTATTAAACTTTATAAAACAATATATTACAATCTATTCACTTATCCAAATACTTCTCATCGCAAAAGGAGTTTGCGTGGATGTTGTTAAAGGCGTTTTTGAGTGATTTGAATAAAAGTGGGTTTTTGCCTTCCAAATCTTTTAATAACGCTTTGGTCTCTTCGCGTGCGCGTGGGCGTTTGTCTTCGGGCAGCCAGTTTATGGGGCAGTTGCAATCAGGGGCAATATAAATTCCATTACTTGCGATGTAGTCGATTATTTGCCTTTCACGCACAAAAATTAGTGGGCGAATGACTTGCAAACCATTTTCTGCACGATATTTTGGCGGCATGGAACGCAGCGAGCCATTATAAGTAAGATTCATAAAAAAGCTCTCGGCAGCATCGTCTAAATGATGTGCTAGTGCGACCTTGTTAAAGCCCTGCTGCAAAGCGATTTGATACAGCTCACCACGTCGCATACGCGAGCAAAATGAGCAATAAATACTGCCCTGCTTTTTGTGATTTTCCAAAATCTTAAAAATTTCCGTGCGATTAAGCGTATATGGAATGCGAAAAAAGTCGCAATACTCGAAAATATACTCATACTCGCCGCCACGACCATAATCAATCGTCATCGCGTGATACTCGAATTTAAATGGCGCATGTTGCTTAATGTGAGCCAAAATGCGCGCCAGCAGCATAGAATCTTTCCCACCGCTTAAGCCCAGCAAGATTCTATCGCCATTTTCTATTAGATTATATTTTGCGTTTGTGCGTCCCACGATGTTTAGAATCTTTTTGCTAACTTGCGGAGTTTTGTTTTTATTTATAAATGGATGATGCGAATTTTTGGGTGTAGATTCTAAAGTAGATTCTAAATTAGATTCCAAAACAGATTCTATCATTTATTTAACCTTAAATATAGAATCTAGCCGCCCAAGTATTGGCGGAGTTGGCGACCGATTCGTGGGTGTTTTAGCTTTTTTATCGCGCTAGATTCTATTTGACGCACTCGCTCTCTAGTTACATTTAATGCCTTGCCGATTTCTTCTAGCGTTCTATCACTTTCATCATCAAGTAAGCCAAAACGCATTTTGATTACCGCTTTTTCCCTTTCATTTAGCTGGTCTAGCACGCCATCTATTTGATGTCGCAAGTCCTCTTTAAGCATCGCATCCATAGAACTCATAGAATCTTTATCCTCCACAAAATCGCCAAACTTGCCATCATCATCATTGCCAATCGGCGCTTCAAGGCTTATAGGCTCTTTTGTGATTTTTATCACATTTTTGACCTTATCCACGCTCAAACCTACTTGCTTTGCAATAGATTCTACATCTAGCTCCTCGCCTTTTTCTTGCGCGTGTTTTCGCATTAAGTTTTTTATTTTATTGATTGTATCAATCATATGAATAGGGATTCTAATAGTCCTTGCCTGGTCAGCGATAGCCCGACTAATCGCCTGTTTTATCCACCAAGTCGCATAGGTAGAAAACTTATAATCCTTGCGATACTCAAACTTATCGACCGCTTTCATAAGCCCGATATTGCCCTCTTGTATCAAGTCCAAAAATGGCAGCCCGCGATTTGTATAACGTTTTGCAATGCTAACCACAAGCCGCAAGTTACTTCGGCTCATCTTAGTTTTTGCCTCATCGCTTATTGTTTTTCCACGTTTTATTTGCTCTAAAATTTCTTTTAGCTTTTCAGGCTCGATATTAAAGCCTTTTTTACTTGCTTCACGCGTTTTAAATAGCCTTTGAATCTCCACATAGGTGCTAACCATCGTATTTTCAGGCACTTCAGCAATTATCTCTTCGCGGGTCATTTTTGTGATACGTTTTAGCATATCTTTATGATTTTGCATTAGCGTATCATTGAAAAGATTCAAGCGATATTCAAGCCGCTTCAATTCACGCTCAAAGCTATCTTTGCCCTTTAGATTCAGTGTGTTTTCCATAGCTTTTGTTAGCTCGTTTATCAACTTGCTCGTTGGTCCTAAGAAAAGCAGACGTTGCTTTAAAATATTTTTTTTATGAGCTAGCATTAACGTGTGTAGTAGCTCTTCGTTTTCATCGCGTTTCACGCCCTTTTTTTCATCCTCTAAGTCTTTTTCAATCATCCTTAGCCAGTCTTCTTTTGCGTCATACAGGGCTTGAAAGCTCTCTAGCACTTTTTCAATTCGCACTTCATCAGCTTTTGTATTTTTCTTTGACTTAGGTTTAGAATCTTCGCTATCAGTATCCTCTTCAAACTCAACCTCAATATCAATTTCATCCACACTTTCATCATCATCCTTATCACCCTCAAAGCTTTTAAAAAGCTCTTTTACACGGCGTTCGCGATTAATCAAAGCATCCTTATAATCATAAATAAAATCAATCAAATATGGCACAGAGCAAATCGCATCGATAATAATGTCTTCACCACGTTCCATATCCTTGCTAATGATTACCTCATCCTCTTTATTAAGCAATGGAATCTGCCCCATCTCACGCAAATACATTCGCACAGGACTATCACTCCTGCTCCATTCTAGCAACTCTTTTTCACGTTGAAAGTCAAAATCTTCGCTCAAATACTCCTCAATATTTTTTTGCTTTTCAATTTCGGCTTCTTTTTTATCCTTTTCATTAAGATTTTTCGCCATTTCACTAGAACTTATAAGCCGCTTTTTTTGGCTTTTGCAAAGGCTTTTTATCTTATTTACCATTGCCATTGTAGGCTCTTCATCAATTGCTTGGGCTAGAATCTCATAGCTTATGCACTCATCTTTAGTGGTTTTAAAAAGATATTCAATGCGCTCCATAGCATTCTTTGGCTCTTTTAGAATCTCTTTTTTTGCTACTTCTTTTTTGGTGACTTCTTTTTTAGTCGCGCTCTTAGAATCTTTTGTGCTTTGAGAAGTTTTAGATTCTGTAACTTTTTGTGGCTTTTTATTCGTTGGACCTTTTACTGAATATTTTGGCTTTGTGCTTTTAGGACGCGCTTTTGTCGTCTCTTTAGCCTTAGTGGTTTTAGAATCTTTAGTTTTAGATTCTATAACTTTTGTGCTAGTTTTCTTAGCATTTTTAGATTCTATACTTTTAGAATCTTTAGCATTCTTAGAATCTGCCCCCTTAGATTCAGCAAATAAGTTTTTTTCTTTAGAATCTTTCACATTTGTTTTTTTAGTCGCCATAGCTTTCCCCTTAACATTAAAATCGTTTAATATATCGTAAAAAATACAATTTTTATTTAATTACAAATTAGATTCTATAAATTTCTTGCTAAAATTGACATTTTTAATCTTTTAAGGACAAAAAATGGAAGAAAAAGGCAGCCACTGGATAACCATATCTGATATGATGTCTGGGATTATGATGATTTTTATGCTGATTGCGATTGCCTTTATGGTGACATTAGAGCAGGATAAAAAGCAGCTAGAAGTCGCAAATGACAAAATGCGCGAACTTGCTCAAAACTATCAAAACCTGCAGCAAGAGCTTTATAAGGATTTGATGAAAGAATTTGGCGGGGATTTGAATGCGTGGAATGCCTTTATTGACGAAGATACAACGATTAGATTCCAAAAGCAAGATATTTTATTTGATGTGGGTCAAAAAAAAGTTAAGGAGCGATTTGCGCGTATTTTAGATGATTTTTTCCCGCGATTTATAAAGATTCTAAATGGGGAAAAATACCGCGATTTTATCGAGGAAATACGCATTGAAGGGCATACATCAAAGGACTGGGAAGGCTCGCAGTCACTTGAACGTCGTTACTTAGGAAACGCCGAACTTAGCCAAGAGAGAGCCTTTGAAGTGCTAAAATACTGCTTTTCACTGCCAAGTATCGCGGATAAAAGAGAGTGGCTAATCACTTTGTTACGCGCAAATGGCGTAAGTTTTGCCAAACCCTTAGCCACAGATGAGCTATCACGTAGAGTGGAATTTCAAGCGACATTCAAGGCAAACGAACAGATTCTAAAAATCTTACAAGCCAGCGAGTGAGAGAAATCACGATATTTAAAATAGAATTTATGTGTTTTTAAATTTGTAACTTTAAAATCTAGAATTACGAAATGAAAATATTTTTATAATCTCCATTTTCCCTGCAATGTCGGCTTTTTTAGGCTAGATTCTAAGCGGCTTAGATATTCAATCTTGCTAATTTCTTTTACGCCAAGGCTTTGCAAATGCGGATTTTGCACTTGCGCGTCTATAAAATCAAAGTTGTGTGCTTTGCAAAATTCCACCAAATAAAAAAAAGCAACCTTGCTAGCATCGCTAACTTTCGCAAACATCGACTCACCCATAAACACGCCCCCAAGGCTAACACCATAAAGCCCGCCAACTAGCTCACCGCCTTGATAAATCTCAAAACTATGTCCCAACCCTAGCTTATGCAGCCGCGTATAAGATTCTATAAAATAATCGCTAATCCACGTGCTATTCTCATTTTTACGCTTAATTTCCTTGCAATTTTGCATTACAAGGGCAAAATTAGTATCAATTTTTAGGGAAAAGTTTTTATTTTTTATACTTTTTTTAAGCGACTTTGTAAGGCGAAAATCATTTAGCTCTAAAATCGCACGCGGGTTAGGACTATACCACACAATCGGGCTATCCTGCCAGGGAAATATACCATTACTATACGCCAAAAGTAGCCGCTCCACACTCAAATCACCACCAAGTGCAAGAGGTCTAAAGCCATCAACGTTAAAAGGGGAAGGAAAATACAAACTTTCATCTAGCAATCGTATCATTACATAAAGTTATCAAATTTAATTAAGTGTTTCAAATTGCGAAGTGTGCAAATACGCACCCTTTGCCGTGCCTATATCATTTGGAGTCCATAAAATTAGCACTTTTACCGCTATTTAGATTGCTAAAAAACGCACTTAGCCTATCAGCAAATTTTTCGCCCTTCGCACTCGCCAAAGCCTTGTCTAGCCCTAGAATCTGGCTTAAATACTCATTTATATAAGTGCTATCAATGCGTAAAATGCGCACTTTGCTAAAGCTATCAGGTGGGATAGAATCCACAATCTTGCCATTTGGAGCATCCCTAAGATTTACCGCGTCTTTTGCGATTAGTCTCACAGGTTGCAGGGCTAGATTTTGCGCGTTGTAATAGCCTAGATTCTCACGATTTTCACTTAACTTTTTAATAAATTTTATACTCGCCACACGCAGCAAAATCTCGTCACCACCGCAGTCGCTACCCCCAGTATAAAGCCCCCACGCACTAAAATCCGCTCCGCTATCACTTAAAGGCGTGATTTCCACCTCAAAACTCGCACTTCCAGCAAAGCCATCAAGCAGCCATTTTGGCACATTTTTCCGCACAATTTCGGCATTTTTAGCCGAAAGGGCAATCTGCGTTTGGCTAATTGCAGCATTAGAATCTGCCCTAAAATCCGCCCTTGAGCCCTTAAAATCGCACTCATTTTCCCCATCAATCTTATAATTATTGCTAAGTGTCAGCACACCCTTTAGCGTGAAATGCTTTAAAATCGCATAATTACAGCTTTTCTCGCCATCGCCTAGCACACACATATAGTGCCAAGTTTCGCTACCGCCATTTTTTGTAGTCTTTAGCCAAAGTGGCTTAAAATTGCCCTTATCACGCACTTTTGCACTTAAAAAATCTATAAATTCTTGCTCATTTTCACGCATTTTTTGCTGTTTTTCAGCCTGACTTTTCCCACTCATATCATTGTCATAAAAGCCAACTTGCCCCGCATTTAAAACGCCAAAAGTTATAAAAAATGTAACTTGCAAGGCAAGAAAGATTCTAAAAAAACGATTTATTTTTGCTAAAAAATTCACCATAAGATTACCTAAAAATTATAAAATTTGAAACTTTGTAATTATAGTAAAAAATTGTTAAGATTCTAAGGATTTTTATGCGACTTGATAAATTTCTTGTTTTGCGTTTTGATTTTTCGCGTCAAAAGGCTAGTGAGCTTATAAAAAATGGCTGTGTTTTGGTGGATAATCGCCCTATTTTTAAGCCTTCTTTTGAGACAGATTCTACATTTAATATTGAGATTAAAAAAGATATGTTTATAGATTCTAAGATTTACTGCTCTCGCGCGGCTTTTAAGCTATCTAAGTTTTTGCAAAATAATGAATTAAATGGGCAGATTTTCCTAGATTCTAAGGCTAACTTTATAGAATCTAAACTTAGTGAATCTATAATAAAATATATAAAAAATTCTATAATTAATAATATAAAAAATAATATAGTTATAGATGTGGGCGCTAGCAGTGGCGGCTTTACTCAAGTGCTTTTAAGCAAGGGCGCAAACCTTGTGATAGCCCAAGATGTCGGGGATAATCAGCTAGATTCTACGCTTAGGGAAAATCATAAGGTGATAAGTGTGGAAAATATGGATATTAGGGATTTTGTGGCTACTTTTTTAAAAGGTAAAATGACGGATGTAACATTTGTTACTTCCTTGCAAAAGTGCCTAAATTACGAGCTTTCAGGCGATATTAAAAAAATATTAGAATCTAAAAAAGAATTTGCATTTTTGAGCTGTGATATTAGCTTTATATCACTAAGAAAAGTTATAGATTCTCTAACTTTTTTAAGCAAAAACTTATTGTTACTTTTTAAGCCACAATTTGAAGTAGGAATTGAAGCAAAACGCAATAAAAAAGGCGTCCTCAAAGATTCTAAAATCATAAAAGAATCCCTAAATTCTTTTTTAGATTTACTAAAACAAAAGGGCGCAAACTCCCTATTTATCGAAGAATCGCTACTCAAAGGCAAGGAAGGAAACAAGGAATTTTTTATTTACGCAAGATTCTAATATGGGTAATAAAAAGGATAATGAAAGATGAAAATATTAAAGTTATATAATTTGTAACTCAGCAACCAATTCATCATAAATTACCCTAAAAGTAGCGGTAAAAATATTTTTTAGCTCGTTGTAAAAGGATTGATTTTTAAGATTTTTAGGGGCAAAAATTGATGAAATCAGCAAGGAGTGGCATAAATGCAAAGTGCTGCCCTCTAGCAAAATAATGCCTTTGCGGTTTTTTTCTATGCTAATTAGCGAGTGCAAAATAGATTCTATATTATCGATTTTATCATAAATTTCTTTTAGATTTATACTTTTAGATTCTATAACTTTTTGCTCTTTTAAATTATTATTTTTAGAATCTAGAATTTCTTCAACTTTCAAAATATAATCTTTTATAATCTGCATAATTTCGCCCTTTTTCACATCCAAAGTAGCCTTTTTAAAATTGCTTTTTATCATAGCAATCCCAGCATTTTTATCAATATTTTTTAGGCTAAAATCGCTCTCATTTAAGCTTAAAGTATGCTTAAATTTCGCGCCAAAACCAAGATTTATCACATGATTTGTCTTATAAAAAGCAATCGCAAACTCCACATTTTTCGCACTCAAATAAAACAAATCATTGCTAAAAACCTCCAAATTTTTATTACCCGCAACCTTAAAGCAATCACGCGGAATCTTGTCACTTTCATCGCCATAATAGCTATGTTTCGCGTGCTTGCTAAAGCCCTTAATATAGCCGCAATCAAGCCCGCACAATATCACATCACTACCCAAAATCGCACTTAGTGCCACACCTGCATTTCCTACAAATGGTGCGGAAAATTCTAGGGTAAAATGAGACTTTTTTTGTCCTATTTTTGTGTTTTCGCTCTCTTTAGAATCTTTTAAAATTTTAGAATCTTCGTATTTTTTAGAATCTAAATTTGCAACTGATTCTATAGAATCTATTTTATTTTGAGTGTCACTCTTAGAATCTAGCATAGAATTTTGTTTCATTTTTTCACACTTTAAATTATCATCTGTTACTTTACTTAACACTTTTTTATCTTCGCTAATATTTTTAGTCTCAAGATACGCACTCGCACTCCCACCACGCATAAACGCAAAAGATTCCACACTCAAATTTACCGCATCACAATTTGTCATCTGCCCGAAAATAAGGGGAATATCGTCCAAATTCTCCTGCCTCAAAACATCTCCAAGATAGCTAATTCGCTCAATTTCAATTTGAAAATCTGGCTTAATTCCGTGATGTCTCAGCACTTTCAAAGCAGTCCCGCAGCTAAAAATTATCATTTTATCCGCATTTTTTTTAATAAAATCAAGGTTTAAATCAAGGCTAGGACCATTGCCAACCACGCAAATAGGGGCATTACACCGCTTGATATTAGAATCTAAAAGATGGCAATTTTTTAGATTCACCAAAGCATTTTTAAAGCCTATCATTTCATCCTCAAAACTCCCCCAACCACGCAAAATAGCCGCTCGCTCCTTAGCGATAAATTCTTGCAAAAGTGTTACATTTTTACTCTCATATTGCTTAAGTGAAATTGAAGTGAGTGAAAAAGTAACACGTATTTTGCGAATAAGACTTGAAATAATATCAGTATTTACTTGAGAAATCATAATTAATGTGCTATTTTTGACAAAATCACTGCCACAACGCGAAAAAAGTAGCGAAAAATCAAGGAAATAAAGCGAGATTCTAAACAAATCAATATCATCCTCATAAATAATTAGCGAGTGAAAATGATAGCCTTGCTCTAATAAATCCTGCAAAAAAATCCCACCCAAAAGCCCATAAATGCAAGTAAGCGGCAAAAATTTAGAATCAGCGTAACTTTCTGTAATATTATTGATATACTCTTGTTTCAAATCGTAACATTTTTGGTTACTAGATTCTATGTTAGATTTCGTGTTAGAATCTAAATTTATAGAATCTTTCATACTAACTTTTTGCTTTAAAAAATTAGGAATATTAGAATTATCAACTTTTATAGAATCTTTAATACCATATTCCATAATATTTTTAGAATCTAATTGCAAATTTTCTAATTTATTAAAATCTATACTACTAGATTCTATAACTTTTTTAATACAATTTTTATACATATCGTTACAATATTTAGCAGTAATTTTTAGCTTAGATTCATCAGTAAAATTATGGCTTAAATCAGCATTGCAGCTTAAGTGCATTTTCCACTTAGCATTTTTGCTAGGCGTTTTTGCCAAGTCCTTATGAGCGGCTAACATAGCGTATTGTTTTTTTTTATTTTCGCTATTTTTATTAGAATTTACGCCTTTAGATTCTATAAAATGTGTAGAATCTTCACACTCAATAAGCGGATAAAACAAAGTATTATTTTGCAAATTTATAATGTTAAATCCATGCACGTCAATATGCAGATTATATCGCAGTGCAGGGCTTTGGAGCGCCCTAAAAAGCTTCTCATTATTAACCCTAAAAAACTCCATATTTTTATAAAAATTAATCTGTAATTGCTCATTTGTGTATTTCATTTTTTTTCTTTAAGATTTTACAATGCCTACTCAAACTCATTATACGCATCGCAGGCATCCGAGTTGCCCAAATCACAGGATTTGCTATATAGCTCTTTTGCCTTTTTTAGATTCAAAGTCGCGCCAACGCCCGTGCGGTAGTATCCAGCGAGTTTATAGCACGCCAAAGCATTCTTAAAATCGCACGAACGCGTCAAAAGGCTAAAGCCCTGCTTGGCATTTTTCTTAATCCCTTTGCCGCTTTCATACAGATTCCACGCCTCAAAACACGCGGTCGCATTATTGCCATTACAAGCGATTTGCCGCGCATTTAGGGCTTTTTGGCGTTGATTATGTGCTAGGTAAATATTCGCATACGCGCGACACACCTCAGTGCTATTTAGATTGCAATGAGTCGAGTTTTTATCCGCAAGGCTCAAAGCCTCGCTACACGCAGCCTTATCGCCACTCTTGCACTTTGCTAGTAGGTTTTTAAAACGCTCATCAAGGCTAAATGCCGTCATCTTGCTCTTGCTTAGCTCAAGCTGCTCGTTTAGTTCAGGCACATCATCATGCACGCCTGTAATCTCATCCACACGCAACTCATCCAAAGTATCCCAAGTCTTTTTAGCGCTTTGCGTAGTCGTATTTGAAATTGTAGAATCAGGACCTATGCGTATCACCTCGACATCCGCGGCAAAAAGAGTGGCAAATCCAAATATCAAAAACACAAATAAATTTTTCAAAACACACCTCGAAAACTTAGAATCTTTTAAAATCTTGGAATTATATCACATTTGATATATTTCTTTAATCAAAAAATAACATATATTTTTATTGTGTTTGACTAACAAATATGATTTAAAGATTGTTTTACCCACTTAGCAATTTTTGCAAAAACTTACAGACTAAAAATAGCAAAAATTTATTGCATATTTGGTTGTCAAGCGAAAATTTATAAATAAAACGGAAGTCCTAAAAGTGGATTGTTTGCGTTTTCAGTGCCTTGAAATCTTATTTTATAATTAAGACTTATGATTCAATAAATTTGGTGGATTTTAGATTCTATAGAATCTTATTTATACTCGCGTAGGAAATCAAGGAGGATTTGCGTGGTGATGCCACAAGATTCTATCCACACGCGCTCTTTTGTGCTGTGCGGGGAGTGAATGCTAGGTCCTATGCTTAAAGCCGTGATATTTTGGCAGTTCATTTTAGCAAATTGTGAAAGCAAAATGCCACATTCAAGTCCAGCGTGAAGCTCCACAATTTTGGGGCTCAAACCGACATCACGCACATATTTTTGCATATTTTTATAAAGCAGTTTTAGGGCGAGATTTTGCGAGTTTTTATCATTAAAATTCGCGGAATCTTTGGTATTTTGCGAATTAGATTTACTAGATATTTCGCTTCGCTCAATATGACTATTTTGCCCATTTTTGTCCGCAAAATCACCCACCTCGCCATAAAATTTCTCATAGCTAAAAGCCGCGTCCTTTTCCCACGGCGCGTAGTATTCGCCCACTTGCGTTTTAACATCTAGCAAAAGTTTGCAGTTGCAAAGTGCGTGTTTCAGGGCTTCTAAGTTAGAATCTAAAAGCGTCCTAGTGTTCGCACGTCCCATAAATGCGAGATTTAGCACGCCATCATCAAAGCAAATCTGTGATAGATTTAACGAGCTTTGCACCACGCCCTCGCTTGATTCTAACACGCCGATTTTAATGCTAGAAATAAAGTCAAAAAGCGTGCCAAAGCCCACAGCGCAAGGCTTTTTGTGCATAAAAGTCTCATTTAGCGGCTTAATATCACGCCCACTCACACTCTCATTTTTGCTAATCTCAAAAAACTCGCTGTGTGCGGCATTTATGAGCGTATCAAGGCTATTTTCACTCGCAAAAATGATTTTGCAATTTGCAGGAATCGAGTTGCGTTTTTCGCCACCTTGAATGTGAATTATTTTAATTTCGTAGTTACTATATTCAGTAATTTTTGCTAAAAAAGTTAGTGATTTTATAATTGCATTTTGAAAATTCGGCGACTTATTATTTATATCAATGCCGCTATGCCCACCCACAAAATTTTTCGCCTTTAGCGTGTAATAATGGCAGCCATGCGGCAGATTTTGCGCGTGAAATCGCCCGCTAAAAGTGAAATCAAAGCCGCCCGCACACCCGATTGTAATCTCGCCCAAACGCTCGCTATCAAGGTTAATCAAAAGTCGCGAATGTATCGGCAGGCTAAGGTTTTTCGCACCTATCATTCCTATTTCTTCATCGTTTGTGAAAAGAAATTCGGCGTCAATTTTTTGCTGCATAAAATAGAGCATAATCGCCATTCCTATGCCATTATCCGCCCCAAGGCTAGAATCTTGCGCCTTAAGCCAAGTTTGCTTTATAATATTAGAATCTTTAGAACTTTTTTTGGTATTAGATTCTATATTTTGTAGTTTTTCTGTATATTTAGTTTTAGATTCTGTAAGTTTAGAATCTTTAAAATTAGATTCTATAATTTCAGTAAATTTAATTAATTTCGGTGACATTCCTTTTGCAATTTCACCCACGCACACCATATCATAATGACTTTGAAAACAAACCTTAGGAATATTAGAATTTTTAGAATCTAAACTTTTAGATTCTATAACTTTAGAATCTTTTTTAGAACTTTTAGATTCTATATTTTGGAATTTTTCTATATCTTTAGTTTTAGATTCTATATTTTTAGAATCTTGCATGTTAGATTCTATAACTTTTTCATTGTTAAAATTAGAATCTTTAGAATCTAGCAAATTTTTAGATTCCATATTTCCTAACTTTTTATCATTTAAACTAGCCAAAATATTATTCGCATTATCGAGTTTTACATGATAACCACAAGATTTCGCAAACTCGATTAAATACTCTTTCATAGCCGCCGTATCGCCACTCCCATGCGGTATCGAGCAAAGCTTATAAAAAATCTCCAAAATGCAATCACTAAGCCTTTTCACATCAAAATCTTTAGAATCCATAAACCATCCTTACAAAATCTTTGCAAAATCACAAAAACAATATATGATTATACTATGTATTCTTACTTTTTCCACCACTTTTACATTTTGCGTTCTATAAAAAAATTTGTGGATAAAAGTGATTTAAGCAACAAGATTCTAAAAAAATTTTTTAATATGATAAATTAAAATTTGGATTGTTTAAATCACTAATTTTATGTTTTTAGGCTTTTAGCTTTTTAAACTTTTCTGGCGCTCCAAGTGCGGGTTGTGTATTTTATGTCAAATTCGCTAGGAAGCACTTTTGCCATTTCATTTGTGATTGTATCAAAGAGTTTTACGCCCTCACTTGTGGCTAGGTCCCAGTAGGGATTTTTCACGCTTTTCCACGCCTTGATATAATTTTCAATATTCTGGTGAAAATAAAAATCTTCCTCGCTATATACGATACAATCAAACAAGTTTTTATTTTTTTCCAAAATCTCGCGTTGGTCCTCCCTACGAACGCCACGAGTATAATTTGGCACGAATTTAAAAATGCACTCTTCAGCCAAGTTTTGCAATTTATCATTCAAATCGCGATGATTCCAAAGGCAGCTAAAATATCCGCCCTTTTTAAGCAGCCTGTGCGTCTCACGCAACGCCTCATTTCTATCCATCACGCCAAAGCTTGAGCCAAATGTCACCCATTCAAATTCCTCGCTTCCTAAGGTAGAATCTAGCCCCGTAGCACGCACCCATTCAATCTTTTGCCCTTTTGTGCGCTCAATCCCTATTTCACGCATCGCATCATTTGGCTCGACAGCCACGACATCTAGCCCACGCTCTAGTAGCATAATGCTAAGATTTCCACTGCCTGCGCCTATGTCAGCGACCTTTAAAGATTCTATATTTTGTTTAGAATCTCGGCTCAAACTCCCTTTTACAAGGGCGGTTAGCATATCAATCGTCCCATTTGCGTAATTTGGACGATACTCATAAAACTTCGCGTGTTTTGTGTAGTCCCATTTTTGCTCGACTAAGTTTTTCATTGTTTATCCTTTTTAGTTATCAAAAAGGCAAACAAACTGAAAAGTAATTTGTTTATATTATGAGAATCTAGATTCTATAAAACAAATCAAAATGTGCGGATTCTAAAAACTATAAAGATTCTAAAAGTTACAAATTTCATAACTTTTATAGAATCTAATTAGCCCAAAGCCCACCCTTTTATGATGGATAAACTTTTAAAACCCGCACATTTCCTAGCCAAAATCTACACTTTTTTCCTAGCCGTCCATGCACGGATTTTATAAGGCATAATAATATTATCGCCCAAATGCGAAATCTTAGATTCTATCATTTCTAGAATCTGCTGCCACTTTGCCTCCCCAGCTTGCGCCTGAATGTCATTTACCGAGTGCCACGCACCCATATACCTATCCTTACTCATCACCTCAGTGTAATCACACTCCATAAAAAAGCAGTCCGTGAAATCGCCCGTAGATACGAGAATCTCATCCCACTTTTTCACATTTTGTATCGCGCTACTCACTCGTTCAATCTGCGGAGCAATAGATTTAATCTCCTTTTCAATCTCATCAAAAAGGCTGCCTTCCGCGATATGCCGCGAATTGTAAATGGCGGTAAAATAAGAATTTTTGCGAGTTAGATTCTGCAAATGCAATGAATGTGGGGATAAATTTTGTGAAATATTTGAATTTTTTGAGTGTTTTGAATCTAGATTCTGTGGATGTTTCGCATTTTGTGCATCTAAATGAGAATTGACGCTGTTCTCTCTCTCTCTCTCTCTCTCTCTCTCTCGTTATCACAAACGTGTGAAGACTCTCCTGAATCTAGCACACGTGCAAACTCCGGCAGCGACTTTTTATAATCAGTCCAGTGAAAACTAGCCGCCATAATAAGCCAGTCATACGCGCTAGATTCTAACCCTGTAGCTTCGCCACTACCCACACGCCACTCAATTGGCAGTCCTTGCGTATATTTCTTGCCCTCTTCACGCATAGCATCATTTGGCTCAACAGCGGTAACTTTTAGCCCAAAATCCCCAGCCAAAATCTTAGTAAATTTCCCCGTGCCAGCGCCCACTTCGGCTATTCGTAGCTTTTCACGCGGCAGCCCTTTATCATTTATACAACGCAAAAGCATCTCAATAATTAACGCGCTATACGCAGGTCGATTATGATAATGCTTCGCTAACTTTGTAAAATCACCTTGCTTCATATTTTTCCTTTGAAATTAGATTCTAAAAAATCCTATAAAAAATCATCATCAATTTCGATGATATCGCGACCATCAAAGTAGAATTTGTCCGTATTGCCACCTAGCCATTTTTTATCGCTGTCTGTCTCGCTACGTAAATACACGGTTTGTGGTTGTATGCCACTTGCACGGACATGTTTTGAGCATTTTTGCAACATATTCTCGCCATTTTCTGGAAAACAAAATACGCCAATCCCACCGATTAATTGAAAATTTCTATCTAAAACCTGCATTTTTCTACCCTCTTTAATGATTTTAAAATCTTTATTCTACAATAAACATAAAAATAATTCAATATTATTTCATTTACATAAATTTATTTAGAATCTAGATTCTAAAAAGATTCTACAAAAGGCAAAAGAAGAATGGCGCGGATTACAAGTGAGAGCATTGAGCGACTTAAAGGTAATATCGATATAGTTGAGCTTATCTCAAGCTACATTGATGTCAAAAAGGCTGGACGCGATTATGTCGCCCTTTGCCCATTCCACGATGAGAAAACGCCTAGCTTTAGCATTAGCGCGACAAAGGGAATGTATCACTGCTTTGGGTGTGGGGCTAGTGGGAGCGGCATTACTTTTGTTATGGAGTATGAGCATTTGGAATTTGTCCCTGCGGTTGAAAAAATTGCTAAAATGTTTAATGTGCAGCTTAATTATGAAGCAGGTAGCACGCCTATTATTAAAAGTGAGATAATGCCCGCCATTGCGAATTTTTATCATAATAATTTGTTTAAACATCAAGAGATTTTAGCCTATCTAAAACAAAGAAAAATTAGCCTAGATTCTATAAAAAAGTTTGAAATCGGCTATTCTGGTAAAAGTTTTGAAACCCTTGCCTTTTTGGATAAAAATAATTTTACACATAAAGAAGCCATAGAATATGGAATCTTAGGCGAAAAAGAGAGCCAAAACTATGCGTGGTTTAGGGAGCGAGTGATGTTTCCTATTTATAATAAAAATGGCGTGATTGTAGGCTTTGGCGGGCGTATTGTCGAGCCTAAGGAGAATGTGGGAAAGTATATTAATTCGCGTCAAAGCAAGATTTTTAATAAATCAAATATTTTATATGGCTACAATTTCGCTAAAATCGCGGTAGGCAAGGAAAATACGATAATAATTTGTGAAGGATATTTGGATGTTATAATGCTACATCAGGCAGGATTCTATAACGCTGTGGCAACACTTGGCACGGGCTTTACACAAGGGCATTTAAATATGCTAAGTCGTGAAAAGCCACGCGTTTTAATGTGCTTTGATGGGGATAATGCTGGGATTGCTGCGGCTTTGCGTGCGGCTAAAATGTTGTCACAAGCTAGTTTTGATGGGGGCGTGGTATTGTTGAATGATGCTAAAGACCCTGCTGATATGGTAGCTTTGGGTAAAATAGCGGAGTTTAAAATCGCTTTAAATAACGCAAAAAGTTTTGTAGAATTTGTCCTAGAGCAAATAATTTCAAACTTTAACATTAGCAATCCTATGCAAAAAGAAGCCGCACTGAACGCGGTTTTGGAGTTTTATCACACGCTAACTCCTATCGTGCAGGATGCGTATAAAAGGCGTTTAGCGCAATTACTTGATATAGATTCTAAACATATTAAAGTTTCTGGTGGTGTGAAAGTCGCGGCTAGGACGCAGTTTTCGCATTCTTTAAGGCAAGATTCTAACAATTTTGCCGAAGAAACGATACTAATAAATATGCTAGAAAATAAGGAGCATTTTTTCTTTGCCCTAGATTATTTGAGTGAGAAATATTTTCGGCTTTACGCTGATGAATTTAGCCTTATAACGCAAGGAAAGAGCGAAGATTCTAAGATTTATGCCCTGCGATTTAAAAGCAATGCGCATTTATTAAATAATGAAGATTTTAGAGAGCAGGTGCGACTTTTTATCCTGCAATACGCACAAAATGCACTGCGTGATATAACGCAAGATTCTAATCTTAATGCGGAAGCTAAACTAGCTTTAATCACGCAGATGAAACATAATATCTTACGCCTACAAAACGGGGAGATTTTGAGTGTGTGAATGCTTTGTTGATTTTGTTTGATTAAATAAAATAATCTAGATTCTATGATAGAATTTTATTTTGTTTTTAAAGGATGGGTATGAGTTTTGGGCTTTTGGCTAATATTTTTGGCACACTTTGCGTGCTGGAGTTTTTTTATATTTTGTATTTGGAGACTTTTGCTACTAGCTCACATGCGACTAGTCGCGTTTTTAAGATACCGCAAGAAAAATTGAGTGAAAAAAATCTAAATATTTTGTTTAAAAATCAAGGCGTGTATAATGGTTTGCTTGGCGTGTGGCTTTTGTATGGAATCTATATGAGTGATAATAGCTTTGAAATCACGTTTGGTGCGTTAATTTTTATTATTATCGTGGCATTAGTTGGGGCTATTACAAGTGATAAAATGATATTGTTAAAGCAGGGTGGCTTGGCAATTTTGGCACTTATTTGCTTACTAGCTGATAAATTTTTATAGGATATATTGTGAATTTTATGGATGATAAAGATTTTAAAAATTTAGATTCTGTATATTCGCTTAAGTTGGATGAGTTAGAATCTGTTTTAATGCCGCAATTTCCGCCCTTTAGGGCAAAGCAAATTTTCCACTGGCTATATGTGAAATATGCTACAAATTTAAGTGAAATGAAAAATTTGCCAAAGGATTTAATTGCTTTTTTAGAATCTAATTTCACCTTAAAGGGTGGTCGGGTGGGAATAGATAAAAAAGATAAAAATATAGATTCTAAATTTAATAATAATAGAAACGATAAAATTATAGAATCTAGATTCAATAATTCTTTAGAATCTAATAACCTATCGCCCACCCACCGCCCTACGTTATTGACCATCACGCCCATAAAAGTGGAGATTAGCAGCGATGGCACGAAAAAATATCTATTTCAAACGAGCGATAACCTTACCTTTGAATCTGTGTTTTTGAAAATGAAAGATAAGACGCGCGATAAAGCGGGAAAGATTATTAAGGGCGAAAAATACACATTTTGCCTTAGCTCTCAAGTGGGCTGCAGCGTGGGCTGTGCGTTTTGCTCCACAGCAAAGGGCGGCTTTGTGCGAAATCTAAGTAGTGGCGAAATAGTCCAGCAAGTCCTGCTGCTAAAAAAAGATAATAATTTAGATGCAAATAAAAGCGTAAATCTCGTATTTATGGGCATGGGCGAACCGCTTTTAAACCTAAAAAATGTGGCAAATGCAATAAAGATTCTAAGTTGCAAGGATGGGCTAAATATCGCGCCACGTAGGCAGACTATTTCTACAAGCGGCATCGCCCCGCAGATTGAAAAGCTAGGAGCTATGGAGCTAGGCGTGCAAATCGCACTCTCACTTCACGCTGTAAATGATAATCTGCGAAGTGAGCTAATCCCGATGAATCGCGTCTATAACATCGCTAAAGTGCTAGAGTCGCTGAAAAAATTTCCGCTTAAAAGTCGCAATAGAATCTTGTTTGAATATCTTGTTTTGAAAGGTAAAAATGATGATTTGGACTCGGCGAAAGCGTTGGTGAAACTGCTAAATGGCTTTAAGGCAAAGGTGAATTTGATACCTTTTAATCCGCATGAAAATAGCGAATTTGAAAGGCCAGATTCTAAAAGTTTGGAAGCTTTTGCAAGTTTTCTTTGCGAACGTGGAATCACTGCTACGATTAGGGAGAGCAAAGGGCTAGATATAAGTGCGGCGTGCGGACAATTGCGTGAAAAGACACTGAAAAATAAATAGTTGTAATATTATATTTTTTGTTATTACACCTTTTTAACTATTATTTTTACGCAATATTGAGAATCTAACGAAAATTTTGCTATTATTTCACACATATTTCACGCAAAATAAATGCGAAATAAACGCAAATTTAGTAGAATCAACGCACAAAAAGGAGAAAAAATGAGCATTGCACTAATCAAAAAAGAAATTGAAAACAACATAAAAGCTACGCAAATAGCGTTAGATACGCTAGCCCCGATTATCAATGATGTCGCAAAAACTATCATAAAAACGCTAAAAGAGGGCAAAAAAATCCTAATTTGTGGGAATGGCGGGAGTGCGGCGGATAGTCAGCATTTTGCAGCCGAGCTTACAGGTCGCTACAAACGCGAACGCAAGGGCTTGAAAGCGATTTCGCTTACCACTGATACGAGCGCGCTTACGGCTATCGGCAATGATTATGGCTATGATGTGGTGTTTAGTAGGCAAGCGGAGGCGCTGCTAGATAGTGGCGATATTTTGTTTGGAATCTCAACAAGCGGCAATTCTAAGAATATCATAAACGCCCTAGAGTGCGCAAATAAGCTTGGTTGCATTACGATTTCGCTTAGCGGACGCGATGGTGGCAAGATGAAAAGCGTGTGCGATTACAACATTATCGCGCCAAGTGATGATACGCCGCGCATTCAAGAAATTCACATTTTGTGTATTCATATTATTTGCGAATTAGTCGAAAAGGCGTTTGCGGAGAATAAAGATTAAATTGTTTGTTGCCTTAAAATTTTCTTATAACGCAAGGATTTGTTTTTCTTGTGCGTTGATTTGGAGTTTTTTGGCTTTGGTATAAAGATTGAAAGCTTCTTCGCCCACGCCGATTACAGCGGGCAGGGCTAATTCACTTGCACGTATTGCCATGTGAGAGTTTGCCCCGCCATAGCAAGTGATGAAACCGGCGATATTTTTAGTGAAAATGTAGTCATAGCCTGGGTCAGCGGATTTTATTAACACGATTTTTCCGCTTAAATCTTTGCTAGATTCTAAGGCGACTTTTGCCGTGATACTTTTTTGCGTGATAAAATTTGCCATATTTCTAGTGGCAAAAAAGTGGAAAATCTGGCTTTTTTCACACAAAAGTTCAGGGAGTTTTACCGCGTTTGTTAGCTCATATTCTTGTTTATTTGCCGCTATTTGCTCTAAAAAACGCACTTTTGGGCTTTGCGAAAAAAGATTCGCATACAAGATTCTAATATCTTGAATATCAAGGTGTGCCATATCTTCTTTAGAAATATCGTAATGTGCTCCAAGCTGCCCTATAACGACAATGGCATAACTTAAAAGTTTGCTAAATTTAAATTTTGCATACTCACGCCCTTCAATCGCCTTTTTAAAAAAAGAAAAAAGCCCATCAGCTGTAATAAGTAAGCCGTTTTCACGCAGTAAATTATCTAGTTTTTTAAGACGTTTAGAATCTAGTTTGAAAGGTTTTTTAGAATCTAGATTCTGTAAATTTTTAGTAGGTTTAGATTCTATAGAATCTATCGACCCTTTTATTACATTAGAATCTATCTCAAAATAAGACTCAAAAGCTTCATCATATCTAGGGCTTAAAATATTATAAGTCCCAGCGCGTAAATGCCCAAACTCCCTTAAAAAAGCCGCCTTATTTTTAGAATCTAAGTGAGAAATTTTAAGTGAAAGATTTTTAGAAATAGTATGCAAAGAGTTTAAAAATGCGTTTTTTTCATCCACACTAAGAAAGCCGATTTCAACAAGCGAATTTAAAAGCTGCATAGCCACAAATCCAGCCCTTGCCACACCAGCAAAGGGCAGTGTGCCATATCTTTTGCACTCTTCAAGCAACCAGTAAATTTTATCATAAGGCGACAAGTTAGAATCTTTCAAACTAGCAAACTTAGAATCTAGCCTTGCGACACGTTCCATATCGCGTTTATAAAGCCCATTTTGCTCATTTAAAATGCTATTTGTAAGCTCCAAAAGACTAAACTCAAGCCGCTTAATCTCATTATCATTAAAGCCGTGATTTTGCAAACGTTTTAGCTTAGCAGCCGCGTTTAAATCATAGCATGAAAAGACAATCTCAAACTCGACTTTATCGTGCAAATTAGGGTTTTTAGCAAGGGTATTAATGTAGTAATTGACAAGTTTTTCGGCGATTTTAGAATCTAGCTTTTTTGGGATAAAAGAGTTGAAACTTAGCCGCACATCAATGTAGGGAATGCCTAAAAAGGAGTGCATAAGCGGATGGCTACGCAAATCTTTATAGCCGTAATTATCACGCTGATACGCCCAAATACTATCAGTGATTATTTCTTTATAAAGGCTAAATGCAAGTCGCTTTGGTCGCAGCCCTATAATCTCGGCTGGATTCCAATCAGGCATCACGCCAAAGATTGCCCTATCGCCTAGAATATGCGGACGCTTTGTTTGCAGGGAATTAAAACGTTTATAAAGGCGAAAAAGTGCATCGGCTGGGAGTTTGTCAAATAGATTTTGTTTATTCTTAGTCACAATAGAGCGCACTTGTAAAAGGTAAAGGGTTTTGGTAGCGTGGGCGGTGTTTTTAATAATAGGGTGGTGGGTGGGCGATAGGCTTTTAGATTCTATGTTTTCTTTAGAATCTATATTGATAATGTGCTTAGTGGATTTTTTAGATTCTATATTATTAATAATAGGGTGGTTGGCGGCGTTTAGGATAGAATCTTGGCTTTTAGATTCTATATTAATAGTGCGTTGGGCGGATTTTTTAGAATCTACACTACTAAAAGGGTGGTGGGTAAGCGTTTGGTTTTTAGAATCTACATTGTTAATAATAGGGTGGTGGGCGGACATTTGGGTTTTAGAATCTAGATTCTGTTTTTTCTTAGAATCTTTAGAATCTTTGCAATTTAGATTCTGTGATTTTTTAGAATCTTTTTTAGAATCTTGGCTTTTAGATTCTATAAAATTAGAATCTTTAGTCTCCACAAACGCAAATTCAATATCCAAAAAATGATTTTTATAAATAGATTCTAACTCTTTAATTAAATTTATAACTTGCTTCATCTCGGCTATATCGCTAGATTCTATAAAATCTATACTACTAAAAGGGTGGCGGACAGGCGTTTGGTTTTTAGATTCTATATTATTAATAATAGGGCGGTGGGTGGGCGATAGGTTTTTAGAATCTTTTTTAGAATCTTTTAAATTAGATTCTATATTAGTGGGGCGGCAGGCTATGTCATTGCGAAAATTTACATTAGCAAATTCGTGGCAATCTACATTTGTTTTTTTAGAATCTAAATGCGGCAATTCCCCCACATTCCTATACTCAAAATAACTAATAATATCATTTGAACTCCCGCTTGTAACGCTGTCATGAGAGCCGCTTTTATCATACTGCACGCAAAAGTAAGGCGAGAGATTATCCTTATCCACGCTAAAGGCAACGCCACACATTGTGATATTTTCAAGCATTTCTTGTATAAGGATAGAATCTGTCTTGCTAGGCATAGAATCTGCGACTTTTTTAATCGCTTCACAAATCGCTTTAGAATCACTAGAATCCACATTTGCAATACTAAGAAAAGCCCCCGCATTTGACTTTTCAGCCGAATCTTCACTGCTTGAACTTGAGCGAATTATTAATTTCTTAGCCTTTAGCTTTGCAATAGAATCTAAAACGCGTTCTTTAGATTCCATAAATTCCTTAAAATTTGTAATAAAAAGTGGCGCAATCTTCGCACTCTTTAACCCCAACCTTGATAAATTAAGCAAATTCAGCGCCTTAGATTCCAACTTCATTTCAAGTCCTTTTATAAAAAAGCAATATTATATAAAAATTACATGCAGATTTAATAACATTAACATAGAATCATTACTATTTTACAAGCACAAAAAGGAGCAAAACATGAACATCCACGAGTATCAAGGTAAGCAGATTCTAAAAAAATATGGCGTAAATGTCCCGCGTGGGCGAATAGCGCACAATGGCTATGAAGCAAGAGCGATTGCAAATGAAGTCGGTGGCAATGTATGGGCGATAAAGGCGCAAGTCTTAGCAGGCGGTCGCGGCAAGGGCGGCGGCGTAAAAATCGCCAAAAATATGGACGAGGTGTTGCAATACACAGATTCCATTCTAGGAATGACAATCGTAACGAAGCAAACAGGACCAAAAGGCAAAAAAGTAATGCAAGTCTATGTCGAGCAAGGGCTAAACATCAAAAAGGAATACTACATCGCTTTGGTGCTTGATAGAACGCTTGAGATGCCCATATTTATCGCAAGTAGCGAGGGTGGGATGGAAATCGAAGAAATCGCCACAAAAAGCCCAGAAAAGATTATCAAAGTCCCCATTGACCCGACAATTGGCTTTTGTCCGTTTCACTCGCTTGAGCTAGCACTTGGCTTAGGGCTTGATAAAACGCAGCAAAAGGGCTTTCACGCCTTTGCAAACGCGCTTTATAATGTCTTTATCAACGAGGATGCCGAGCAAGTGGAGATTAACCCTATGATTTTGAGCGCAGAGGGCGAGTTTGTCGCGCTTGATGCCAAGCTTGCCTTTGATAATAACGCGCTTTTTCGCCATCCTGACATCGGCATTATGCGTGATTTTACGGCTGAAGAGCCTAGCGAGATTGAGGCGAGCCAAAGCAGCCTAAACTACATTAAGCTAGAGGGAAATGTCGGCTGTATGGTAAATGGCGCGGGGCTTGCGATGGCGACTATGGATATTATCAAATATGAGGGTGGTGAGCCAGCAAACTTCCTTGATGTAGGGGGCGGGGCGAATGCTAAAAGCGTGGCAAAAGGCTTTGAGATAATCTTGCGTGATAGCAATGTAAGGGCGATTTTTGTGAATATTTTTGGTGGCATCGTGCAGTGCGATAGGGTCGCGGAGGGCATAATTGAAGCGACTAAAATCACAAAGGTAAATGTCCCTGTAATCGTGCGACTTGATGGGACAAATGCTGCTAAAGCGCGCGAGATTCTAAAAAATGCAAATATTCCAAATCTAATACCTGCCACAGACCTACGAGATGGCGCTAAAAAGGCGGTAGCCGCCGCAAAAGAGTCTAAAACCGCATAGAATCTAAATATTTATTTTGGTAAGTAAATATTATGAATCATTTGTATAAATACTTATAATTCTAAGATTAGAATCTGTTAAGATTCTAAGCCCTTAGTAAAATTTAAACGATTTGTGCGTTCTCCCTCTTGCTCTTTGTAAAGCACGGCGCACGCTTTTGCTAGTTCGCGAATTTTTAGTATAAAATCCTGCCTTTGAGCCACTGATATAGCACGACGTGCGTCCAAAACATTAAAAAAATGGCTGCTTAGCATTGTGTAATCATACGCAGGCAAGGGCAGCCCCGCATCCACGCACCGAGACGCCTCAAGCTGCATATTATAAAAACTATCAAAAAGAAACTTTGTAACCGCGACCTCAAAATTGTATTTTGAAAACTCGTATTCGCCCTGCAAATGCACATCCGCATAAGTCATACAATCATTCCATTTAATCTCAAAAATGTTCTCCACGCCCTGAATATACATCGCCAGGCGCTCAATGCCATAGGTAATCTCCACGCTAACGCTCTCGCAGGGAATGCCGCCCACTTGCTGAAAGTAAGTAAATTGCGTCACCTCCATACCATCCAGCCAC
The DNA here is from genome assembly GCF_000762875.2 of Helicobacter saguini. GTDB lineage: Bacteria > Campylobacterota > Campylobacteria > Campylobacterales > Helicobacteraceae > Helicobacter_A > Helicobacter_A saguini. The sequence goes on along the minus strand of NZ_JRMP02000005.1, from coordinate 67,647 downwards.
ACTTCCCAGCCTAGCCCCCACGCACCAAGGGTTGGCGACTCCCAGTTATCCTCGACAAATCGCACATCATGCTTGCTTAAATCTAAGCCAAGTGCCTCCAAACTCTGCAAATATAAGTCCTGAATGTTGCTAGGCGAAGGCTTTACAAGCACCTGAAACTGATAGTAGCTGCCTAGCCTATTTGGATTTTCGCCATATCTGCCATCTGTGGGGCGTCTTGATGGCGCTACATAAGCTACTGCCCAGGGCGTTTTATCTAGGCTTCTTAGCAATGTGGCAGGGTGGAAAGTCCCAGCGCCAGCAGGAATATCATAAGGCTGCAAAATCACGCATCCGCTGTCATTTCCTAGGCTATCTTTGAATTTTGCATTAGCCCAAAAGCTCTGCAAATTTAGTATGATTTGTGAGAAAGTTAGCATGGTTTTTGTCCTTTTATAAAGGTTTTTTGAAAGTAGATTCTATAAAGCAGATTCTATCAATAATATTTTAATTTTATATTAAAATACTGCATTTTAAGAATAATCAATAAAACTTCCAAATTTCATAACTATACATTACTTCAAAATAACAAATATTAGTAAAAATATTAATTTTATTTATGTATAATGTAATGTATAAAATTTTTATATTAAAGGATATTTATGGAATCTAATAGACGAATATTTTTAAAACAAGGCTCAATTTTAACCTTAGGATTATTTGGTTTATTAAACAATTTACAAGGCGCAAATGATGTAAAAATCGGCTACTTGCCTATCACTGACCACTTAGTAATTATCGCAAATGCCCTGCCAGATTCTAAGCAAAAATTTACACATTTAAAATTCGCATCTTGGGCTGATATAGCACAGGCGTTTAGCTCTGGGGCGATTGATGGGGCGTTTTTGCTTGCTCCTTTGGCGTTAAAAATCCATGCACAAGGCGTGAAAATTAAAGCCTTAATGGCAGCACATAGAAACGGCAGTGCCTTAGTTGTTTCAAGCAAGGGAAATATTGATAATGTATCTAAGCTTAAGGGGTCAAAGATTGCTATTCCATCGAGATTTTCGATACATTACATACTTTTATGTGAGCTTTTAGCGAAAAATAATATTGATTTAAAAGACGTAAAGCTAATTGATATGTCGCCAACTGAGATGGTAGCCCAGCTTGCCACAGGGGGTATTGATGCTTTTATAGTCGCCGAGCCTTTTGCTATTCAGGCACAAACTATCGGCGTTGGCAGGGTTTTAATCCTTAGCAAAGATATTCGGGCAAATCATATTTGCTGCCTATTTTGTGCTAGTGAGAATCTTTATAGCGATAAGAATCTAGCGACTAATCTTGTCTCAAGCTTTGTAAATGCAGCAAATTTTATTACAAATAATCCTAGCAAAGCAAGCGAAATTTCTAAGCAATTTTTAGGGCAAAAGCCTGAAATTATCGATGCTTTATTAAAGCAAAAAGATAGAGTAATTTATAAACATTTAAAATTACAACAAGATGAGGTAGCCTTAATTGCCAAAAATGCAAAAGATTTGAATCTAGGCAATTTTAACGTAGATAATTTTATAGATTCTAGCTTTTTAGATAGTGTGTATAAGGGGTAATTTGGACTTTGTTTTTTTTATGTTAAATTTATATGTTTTGTTTTAATACTAAGATTATTTATTGTTTTAATTCACAAAAACCACCACAGAATCTAAAATTTTTCTGCTAAGATTCTAAACATAAAAGTTATATTCAAAATAAAGGCTGTAAATAAGAATGACAACCAAAGAGGAAATGTATAACACCATTACGCCAAAGGCAAAAAATATCAAAAATATTGTGATTTTCGCCCTTGTGATAGCCGTGATAATTGCCCTAATCGCATATTTTTCCCTGCGAGATACCGACAAAATCACATACAAAACCACAAAGCCTACAAAGGGCAACATAACGCAAACAATTTCTGCCACAGGCACACTCTCGCCGACAAATGAAGTCGAGGTCGGTAGCCAGATTTCAGGCACGATTTATCGCCTTTATGTCGATGTCAATGACGCGGTAAAAAAAGGTCAAGTGTTGGCTGAAATTAACCCAAATAAGCTAAATCAAACTTTGGCAGGATTTGAGGCGCAGTTGCAGAGTGCTAAGGCGAATTTGGAATCTTCTAAGGTTACTTTGGAGCAGAAAAAATGGACTTACGAGCAGCAGCAAAAGCTATATGAGGCAACAGGCGGACGCAGCCCTAGCCAGCTTGACTTGCAAAATGCGAAAATGGAGTATTTGGCACAACAAGCCGATATAAAAATAAAGCAAGCAAGTCTAAATCAGATTCAAACAAGCCTTTCTGCAAGTAAGATTGATTTGCAAAATAGCATTATAAAAAGCCCGATTGATGGCATTATTTTGGAGCGTAGCATTAGCCTTGGGCAAACCGTGGCGGCGAATTTTCAAACGCCAACACTTTTCAAACTTGCCGAAAATCTAAAAGAAATGAACCTTGTGGTAAATATCTCAGAATCTGACATCGGCAAGGTGCGCGAGGGGCAGGAGGCGAGTTTTAGCGTGGATGCGTATCCAAATAAAGAGTTTCACGCAAAGGTTGATAGGGTCAATTTCGCCAGCACCACGACTGATAACATCACTAGCTATGAGACAAAAATTTATGTTGATAATGAGAATTTGCTACTGAAACCGGGGATGAATGCGACTGCAAGTATCAAGGTGGCAAGTGATAAGGATGCGATGCTAGTGCCGATAGCGGCGATATTTTATAGTCCTGAATCTAGTGGCTCTGGCGGCTCTAAAGGTTCTAAAGGTGCGAAAAATAGCTCAAATCCTTTGATGGTAGGACCCCCGCCCCGCCCAAAACGCGATAAAGTAGCCGCCGCTCAAAGCACAGATTCTATGCAAGAAGGGCAAGTGTGGGTGCTAGAAAATAACACTCCACGCGCGATTAAGGTTAATATCGGCATATCAGATTCTAAAATGGTGGCGGTAAAATCAAGCGAACTCACTTATGACAGCGAGATTATTGTGGAGTGATAGAATCTAGATTTTATAAATCAAAACCATTATTTTACCTTTAAAATGAAATGAAAGTATAAACGCAGATTCTATAAAATTACTTATTTTTTGAAAATATACTTAGAATCTTTTTTGGATGGCGGATGTAGTAGCGAAGGGAACGTTTATAGAAATATTCTAATTTTTCTAACTTTTTGGTTGCTTCAGTTAGCTGATAATCTTTCCATTCATAGCCCTCATAATGCACTAAGTGCATGGGATTTTCCACCATTTTTAAGCCCTTAGATTCTAATAATTCACGCTTAGATTTATGTGCGAAAAGCAGGACATTTTGGCGATAATAACAGGCTATTTTTTTATTTTCCCACACTTTATTGCGAAAATCAAAGCATACAAAGTCAAATTCCTTAAAATATTTTGCCCAGTAGCTAGGTGGCTGCTCATTAAAATGATTTGTCCCACCTTGAAAAGGAATAGCTGCATAAAATAGCACAATATCGCTCAAACTTGTTAAAAGTGAGACAAAATTCCTAGCATATTCTTTATGCAAATGCTCGGCTACTTCTAAACTTTCCGCTAAATCAAACTTTTTAGCACCGCTCTCAATTTCTATTTGCTTTAGAATCTGCCTAAAATCCTGCGTTAAATCTACTTTCCTATAAAACTTTTTATCAATATAAAAAAGGCTAGAATCCACATCATTGCCATCAATGCCAAAGATTTTTAATTTTTGCAATTTAGATTCTATATTTTTATCATTTGGATTCTTAGAATCTTGTAAATAATCCTTTGGTATATTCTCATCTATAAAATCTTGCGTTTTGCCTAAAGGGCTATCACCCCCCCCCCCGTAGAAACAGCACTATTATTACTCATACATTTCCACGCCTTAAGCCAAGTGCCAACGCCACAGCCCACATCTATCACGCTATTAATGTGCGGTAAATACCCTTTAATCTCATCTAGCATAGCCTTAGCAGATTCATAGCTAGAATCTTTTTGTCCTTTGTAAAATTCTTCATCATAAACTGACATATTTTCTCCTTAAACTAAGATAAATTTTTTAATATTTTTCCCCACACATCTTTTCAAACTCTTTGTAATATTGCCAAGTATCTACAATGTGCGGATAGTTTTTTTTAAAATAGGCTAATTCTTTGTCAAATAAATTCTTTATTTCAGCTCTTAAAGTTTCATTAGATTCTAAATATTCTAATATTTGTGGCTCTCTTATTATATTTTTTTGTATTTCTTTGATTCTAGATTCTAGGGCTTGTATATATCCACGCAAATAGATTCCACAGGCTTCATACAATTTTTCATTATTTTTTAGAATCTTAATATCATTTTTGCTAATATAGATATAAAGGCTAGTTCTATCTATTATAATTTTTTGACTAAAAAATTCGCTAGTAATATCAATCACATTTGGTGTGTTTTTAAAATCATCATAAAGCCCGATGTGAATATCAAGGTTCTCTGCTTCTCTAATAGTCTTATTTATGGAATCTAAAGGCTTTAGATTCCATTCATTTAGCCCCAAAGATTCTAAACCTTGTCGCCCAGCCTTGCCTTGTAAAAATAAATTAGGAATATCATAACTATTTGCGTGTAAAGTTACAGGCATATATGGCGCTACATCGCCCCATTTTTTATCAATATAATATTGCAAATCCTCACATGCTTTAAAGCCAAAATGCTCCCCAACTCTGCAAAAAGTCCTATACGCACTCTGCGGCAAAAAATCATTAAAATCCGCCACATAAATATCATCAACTAGCCCCAAATTTTTAAGCCTATTAAATACACTACTAAACACAATATAAGTATTTATCGCTTCCACATATTTATTTGTCAATGTGCTTAATTGCGGCGTTTTCGTGTTAAACCAGTATATAAAATCCACAAAAATATTCTTGTAATCACAGGTTAGATTGAAGCGATTGCTAAGCGGATTTTCAGCTCTTAAGTTTTGTATCAGCTCAAGCCTTAGATGATTTACACCCACGCGATAACGGCTAATTGGGTCACGCACGATATAATATAGCCTTGCTGGTTTGTTGATTAAAAACATAGTTTTTCTTGTTTTTTCGGTGAAATTTAGCGCATTATACTCGCCCTTATGACTTAGGAGCAGCTCATAACTAGCAATATATTTATCAATATCTTGCATCCAGCATTCTGTCGTATTGATATTTGATTTTTTCATCCAAAAAATCGTTACATCACTAGCACTCGCCCCATTTGTAAGGAAAATAAATTCATAATTATTTGGCAAAGGAATGTTTAAACACCATGCAATTTTTGGAGGCAATTTCTCATAATTTATAGAATCTGGGTTAGTTAGCGGCGGAAAAGGATGATTTTTATCGATATATTTTTCCTTAAAATCTTTAGAATCTAAAAAAGATTCTATATTTTTTGGGTTTAGAATCTTTAGAACATAAAGAAAGGAGCTTAAAAATGTGTAGGTTTTAGAATCTTTAGATTCTATATTTTGCTTAGAATCTTTAAAGGCTGGGAGCAATTCCTTTAACGCCTTTTTTATATTTTTATGATTTAAATCGCTAAATTTTTCCGCTAAATCTCTTTTTTCTAGAATCTTTTTTATTTTCTTAATTTTAAAGCGAAGGATTACCCCCCCCCCCCCCCCCCGTATATATCGCTAGCAGTGCAATTCTTTTTATTTTAAATGTAAATTTTGCAAATGTTTTTTCTAATTTCATATTTAATCCTTTTAAAATATCGCATTGTAGCATAAAATATACAATTTTCCTTTTTAGATTCTAAGTTCGAAGATGGCGCGGCATGGTGGTGGATAGCCTTCTATTGTTTTATTATTATTTTTAGAATTTTTAATACTTTTAGATTCTATATTTTCTAACTTTTTAGAATCTTGTAAAGTAGATTCTATATTTTGGAAATTTTTAGAATCTTTATTATAAATATTAGAATTTTTAGATTTTAAAGTTTCAAAATTTAGAAAGTCGCCAAGACTTTTATTTGGGATAAAATCTGTGCTTCGTTGCTCATTATTTGTCGTGTATGTGAAACTAATAAGTTTGCAAGTTGTAAAACCAGCGTGAAATGCGAGATTTTGCAAGGCTTTAGGGCTAAAAATATAATACACATTTTTCATTCCAGCATAAGTTGGGTAAGGGCAAAGTGTAATTTCGCTACTTTTATTAATTATAAGCGTTTCAATTAGTAACAATCCATCTTTTTTTAAGCTTTTTTTAAGTAACTTTAAGGATTCTAAAGGCTCTTGACGATGATATAAAACGCCCATACATAGAATCAAATCAAACTTTTTGTTTAATAAAGTAACATCTTGGATACCTAAAAGTCTAAAATGTATATTTTGGTAACTAATCGATTGCATACTATCGCTTAAAAGTCGCTTTAAAAATAAAAATTGTAAGAAAAAAATAGCAATGGGGTCAATGCCAACTATGCTTTTAGGTATATTATTAAATTCATTATTTTTAGATTCTAATATTCTAGATTCTATAAGTTTAGAATCTTGCAAGTTAGATTCTATATTATTATGAGGCAAGCTTAAATCAATCATATAGTAGCCATTATTGCAACCTACATCTAGGATTTCTTTACCTTGCAAGTCAAAGTTTAGAATCTTTAAGGTATTTAAGATTAAATTAAGCTTTATATCACTTTTCCATTCGGTATCAATGTGGAAAGTTTCGATATTTTCAATGTTTGCAGGGCTTTTAGATTCTTTTACGCACTTATTTAACACCCACCCCCCTAGCCCCCCTTCGCAAGGGAGAGGGGAATTTTGCATAGAATCTGCATTTATAAAATGAATAAAAAAAGGTCCCTTACGCCAAGGTTTTAGAGCATAAATTAGATTTATAATATTATTCTTAGAATCTTTAGAATCTAGGAAAATATGAATGCCATTTTGTAGTTTATTTTGAGAAATAGATTCTAAAAAAATGTTATTATTTTGAGAATCTTGACAATTAGATTCTATATTTTCTGCTTTAGTGTTACAATTAGTAACCCACCCCCCAACCCCCCTCCGCAAGGGAGGGGGGCTAGAAATATCATTCTTATGGCAAAATGAAAAAGGATTTTGTGTAGAATCTAAACATTTTAAAGAATCTTCACGATTAGATTCTATATTTTCTTTAAATTCATACTTTTGATTAGATTCCTTTATTCGCTCACGCTCACTCGCAATGATATTAAAAAATTGTGTAGAATCTAAACACTTTATAGAATCCTTTGTTACAGAAATATACATTATAAATTTAGAATCTAGATTCAATATATCTTCCAAAATGCCACGATATTTTTCAATACAAAAAATTCTAAATTCTTTATCACTAAAATCTTTAAATATTTCAAATTCCCTAAGTTTATCAATTAAATCTTGCATATTTTAGAATCTATATGAAAACGCCACATCTAAGCCAAAATAACTTGCCGCACTACTAAAATTTAGACTTGGATTATACGCATCCCCGCCAAATGCAATCTTATAAAACGCACTAATCCCAGCACTCATTTTTTCACCCATCACAAAATTCCCACACCATAATTAAGCGAGATTCTATGCTTATAAGGCATATTAAACCGCAACGTGCCGCTATCTACGCTCATTACAAACTCATTGCTAGATAGAATCTGATTCTCATAATGAATGCCAAATAATAACACAATGCTATTATCACGCAAATGCACGCGATTTTCAAGCCCTGTCAAAATATTCAAAGCATAAAGCCCTTGCGTTTTCACACTTGCACTCAATGCCTTTAAATCACCATTTTCCTTAAAATTCCCAAGCATTAAAATAGCGTTAGTTACGCCAAGATAAGGTTTCAAAGAGGCATTTGCAAAGTTAAAGCGATAGCCAAGGCTAGAATCTAGCGCAATTTGTGTGAAATTACCTTGCGTTTTAGTCACATAAATATCGCTAGAAGCACTATCCACGCCAGAAATTTGCCGCCTTGCATTCATAAAAGACATCAAAAAATACCCACCCAAATCAAGCTCAAAACTACGTTTATACCCAAAAATGATTCTATCAAACGCACTCAAAGCAAGGTTATGACTAACATTGAAATTGCCGCTTTTAGCGGAGTTTTGGGACGTGCGATTAAAAGTTGTGCTTTGCATTTCATTTGATGAAAAGGCGTAGCCTAGCTGGAATGAAAGCGTATGACTTTGTATAATATTGTGCGCACCGATATTTACGCCACCTATACCACCTACACCCACGCTGCCACCGGCAAGACCCAAGCCTAAAGCAGAAACGCCGATATGCCAACCAGCACGTGAATGAAGATTCTGTCGCAGGGCTTCATTTAGCATATTTGTCTTTATAGAATCTAGGACGCTAATGGGCGTAGCGATGTAATTTGAGTAGATTCCACTCATTATATTTTGCGTAGTGTTACGAAGTGTAACAGAATCTTGCATAGTGAAAATGTTACCATATTGCGAATTTAGCGCATTTAAAATCGAGCTACGATTAGAATCTAGCGTATTTGTAAAGTTTGTAATAGCATTTTTATTCGTATTTATCGTTACTTGCCAAGTATTTGTGTTAAAAGTTGTGCTAGAAAACTCGTTATTTCCATTGATAATACTAAAATTTTGTCCTTGTATCACGCCTGTCGCAGTGCCGTTAATAAGCGTATAGCTACCATCACTTGCCCCTGCCATATTGATTACCACATTTCCATTTGTAGAATCTAGATTACCTATAAGTTCGCCCATCTTGCCATTTAAAAAGCCAAAAGTTAGGCTAGAGCCTTGTGCGTTTGTAACACCGCCATTGACACGAAGCGTCCCGCCGTTGATAATTATGCTAGAATTGATAGGATTATACACATTTGTATCATTTTGAAACATATCGCCGCCGTGCATAGATATAAGTTTGCCACTTATGGTAACACTTCCGCCATTAATAGTGAGATTCCCCCCACCGCCAAAGCCTGGGTCATAAGTATTAAACCCACCAGCGACATTACCGCTAGTATCAGTATCAGCCTGTCCGCCGTTATAAAAGTCGCCATTTATCGTAATTGAGCCACCGTTATTTGTAAAGTTTGAGGCTGTATTCTGCCCGTATCTAATATTTCGCCCGATATTTTGCACTTTGCCACTTAGTGTAACCTCGCCGTTATTATTAGTTAGAGTGCTTTGGATTCTAATCACTTTAGATTCTATACTAAGCTTAGAATCTTGTAATAATGTAACACTTCCATTATGTATAAAAAATAAAGCGTTACTAAAAGTAGCACTAGAACCACGATTTAGATTCAAACTTGTATTTGCAGCGAAGTGAATCTTAGAATCACCACCATAATCGCTACCTTGCGCATTTATGCTATTCCCACTTGAAATAACGCTAAGAGTCCCGCCATCTCCTACATTAATACTATTTTTCTCAACGCTAAATGTGTGAATGCTAAGGATGCCAACTTGCACGTTACTACCCACACTAAGCCCACCAGAATACCAAGTAGTCGTATTATCTTGCACTTGCAAGGAATACTGCGAGTTCGCCGCACCACTAATGCTAAGACTAGGATTGCGATTATATCCTATCGTAGTCCCCGCAAAATTGCCCTTAGTAGAAGTGATTGTATCATTTCTTAAACCCCCATTCAAAGTAATATTACTAGGCATATTAGAATCTTGGAAATCCTGCGTATAAAGGCTTTCAATCCCCAAAAAACAAAACAATAAAAAAACCACAAAACTTTTTTGCATACTCGCAAACTTCTCCATATCAAACAATAATAATCAAAAAATATTTTTAATTTGAGATTCTAGCTTAAAATTCAATAAAATACTTATGAATTATGAAATATTTTATTATATGTTGAATAAACATTATTTTGCTATAATTTTCAGGTTTTTATCCTAAATTTGCAATATTTATTCAAAAAGGACACAATATGAGAATTTTTATAATATTTCTTGCTATTTTTATAAATTTTATATCTGCCGATAGCTTTGTAAATGAGGACTATCAATCCTATGAAAAAAGCAAGGAAGACCCAAATGTCCTAGTCTTTGTCACATCGCATATTATCCCTGTGGATGCGAGTTTCGTGCAGAATAAAAATCCGCTAATTATCTCCATCCCGCAAGACGCGCTAAATCCTGACACGAACGCGAAAGTGATTTCAAAGGGCATGTATGACAAGGGCAACTACACGATTTTTCGCTCAAATGACGATGGTATCACATTTTACCGCTACACGAAAAATAAGACTAATCAATACGCGCGAATGGCGCCAAATATCTACGAGGTTACGCACTATGGTGGGCAGCTTTATAAAATCGAGCCTACGCCGCCAAATGTGACGGAGTGTTCGCTTATTATTTCGCGCACTTTTGAGGCGGCAAGGACAAGTAGTGCGCAACTTATGCTGAATCTAGATTCAGTGCCAAATCGCGGCATTGCCAAGATTTTACTTGAATGCCCAAAACTGCCTGATTATTAGTAAAAATAATTCTAAAATCTTAACACACTTCTTACATTTCTCCTAAATTTTATATTAGAATCTTCTCTTTAAAAGGGGTGGTGGGTGGGCATTTGGGAAATTTACAAAGCAAAATATAGAATCTAAAACCCAAATTAGATTATGTTAATAAAAAATTATTTGGATTTTAACCTACTTTTTAAGACGTGGGTAGAATCTAGATTCTATAAAATCTTAATCGCCCACCCACCATATCAAAAGGAAGATTCTAACAAAGGAAAGAATATGCGAAGTGATATTATTAAAAAGGGGTATCAAAAAGCCCCGCACAGAAGCCTTTTACGAGCCACAGGGCTAAAGGACGAAGATTTTGATAAGCCCTTTATCGGCGTGGCAAATAGCTATATTGACATAATCCCGGGGCATTTTTTCCTAAATCATTATGCGCGAATTATCAAGGATGAAATTAGAAAAGCGGGCGCTGTGCCTTTTGAGTTTAACACAATCGGCGTGGATGATGGCATAGCGATGGGTCATAATGGTATGCTTTACTCGCTCCCTAGCCGCGAGCTGATTGCGGATTGTATAGAATCTGTGATGAACGCACACGCGCTTGATGCGATGATTTGCCTGCCAAACTGCGATAAAATCGTGCCTGGTATGCTTATGGGTGCGTTGCGTGTGAATGTGCCGACAATCTTTGTAAGTGGCGGTCCTATGCGGGCTGGGAAGCTAGATGATGGCACTATCCTTGATTTAAACTCGGCGTTTGAAGCGGTTGGTGCGTTCGCGGAAGGGAAAATCACAGAATCTAGGCTGCATGAAATCGAGTGCAAAGCCTGTCCGGGCGGGGGCTCTTGTAGTGGAATGTTTACTGCAAACTCTATGAATACGCTCTGTGAAGCAATGGGCGTAGCCTTGCCCGGAAATGGCACGATACCGGCTTTAACGCCAGAGCGTGAAGAATTGCTAAGAAAAGCGGCAAGGCGAATCGTGGAGATTTCGCTAGATTCTAATCTCACTGACAAATTTAGATTCCGTAATATTTTAAATGAAAAAGCCGTGCATAACGCATTTGTGGTTGATATGGCAATGGGCGGTAGCACAAACACGGTGCTACACATGCTAGCCATTGCGCGTGAAGCCGAAGTGCCTTTCAACTTAGAATCTATTAATAAAATCGCGCAAAATGTCGCTCATATCGCTAAAATCGCCCCTGCGTTAAGTAGTGTGCATATGGAAGACATTAATAAAGCAGGTGGCGTAAGTGCCGTTATGAATGAAGTCGCAAAAAGAAATTCGTCATTGCGAGACTTTAGCGAAGCTAAAGGCGTGGCAATCCACAAAGATTCTATATTACACCTTGACGCTTTAACAATCACCGGCGAGACTTTGGGCGATAGAATCAAAAATGCGGACATAAAAGACTCTAGCATTATCCACACAAACGAAAACGCGTATTCGCCCTTTGGCGGCTTAAAGATTCTATATGGCAATATCGCTAAACAGGGTGCGGTGCTAAAAGTCGCGGCTGTGGCAGATTCTATGAAAGAGTTTAAGGGAAGTGCGGTATGTTTCAACTCGCAAGATGAAGCCTTAAAAGGCATCGCAGGGGGCAAGGTCAAAGCTGGAAATGTGGTCGTAATACGCTATGAAGGACCAAAGGGCGGACCTGGAATGCAAGAAATGCTAGCACCCACAAGCTTAATTATGGGAATGGGCTTAGGCGAAAGTGTGGCGTTAATCACAGATGGGCGATTTAGCGGGGCGACAAGGGGTGCGTGCATAGGGCATGTAAGCCCTGAGGCAGCTGAGGGGGGTGACATCGCATTGATTGAAGATGGCGATATGATTGAGATTTCGGTATCAAATGGGAGTTTGGAGTTGCTTGTAGATTCCGCGACTTTAGAATCTAGGCGTAAAAAATGGCAGCCTATAAAAAAAGAGATAAAAAGCAAGTGGCTAAAACGTTATTCGCTTTTAGTAAGTAACGCCGCTAATGGCGCGGTGTTAAAAACGGAATTGTAGAATCTAGATTCTAAAAATAAAAAGGTAACACGGACAAATGGACGCATTTGACTTAATTCTTAGCATATTTATCGTGCTTGTGGCACTTATTATTTCCGCGGTGGGACGCGAGATTATGAGTGGGCTTATGGCTGTGCGATATGGCGATGAGACGCCGCGACTAAATGGTCGCATTACCTTAAATCCGCTGAAGCACATTGATATTTTAGGCTCGATTATTATGCCTCTCACTCTGCTTTTGCTTGGTGCGCCCTTTTTGTTTGGCTATGCAAAGCCTATGCCTGTTGATTTTTCAAATATTGCTAAGGCTAGTGGGTATAAGGGCTGTTTAAAAGTCGCACTGGCTGGGACTTTTTTTAATTTTTTTATGGCGTTTTTGTGCGTTTTAATCCTTAAAATTGCCTTAATGTTTGGAATCTTAACGCAAGGTAACCCCATTTCGCAGTTCATTTTCACGCTTTTTTACACAAATATCGTCCTTGCTATCTTTAATCTTTTGCCTTTGCCGCCCTTAGATGGTGCGAAGATTCTGGCGTATCTTGGGCTAATTTTTAACATTAGCATTTTTGCGAAATGGTATAATAACCTTGAAAAATATGGTATGATTTTGCTTTTACTTGTCGTGCTGCTGCCGCCGACACAGAGCTTTATTGCGAGTAGTATTAAATTTATTAGCATTTTATTTTTGCAGATTTAAAGAAGGGAAGTGTATGATTTTTATTGCAAATGACCACGCGGGTGTGAGTTTGAAAAATGCGATAATTACGCACTTTGGCTCGCGTTTTGAGATGGAAAATTTGGGCGTAGATTCTATAAATAGCGTTGATTATCCTGACATCGCGGCGGCTTTGTGTGAAAAAGTGGCTTTGGATTCTAAAAATCTTGGGATTTTAATTTGTGGTAGCGGAATTGGAATGAGTATTGCTGCTAATCGGCATAAAAATATCCGCGCTGCGTTGTGTCTAAACTCGTTTATGGCGGAGTTTGCAAGACGTCATAATGACGCAAATGTGCTGTGCTTGGGCGAGCGCGTAGTAGGCGTGGGCTTGGCTTTAAGCATTGTGGAGTCTTTTTTAGATTCTAGCTTTGAGGGCGGTCGGCATAAAAGGCGTGTGGATAAGCTTGGTGAGTTATAGATTCTATAACTTTTAGAATCTTTTATTCTAATTATCATAAGGATAAAAAATGTATGAAAGCACTTTTGTAAATTGGTTTTTGGTTACTTGCTTTATTTTATTTTGTTTATTTATGGTCGTCACATCATTTTACTATCGCTCAATGGCGCAAAAAGAAAAAAAAGATAGCGCACACATGAAATACACGCTAGTAGAAACCGAAGTGCTAATCCAAAAGCACCAGCTATCACTGCAGCGAGCACTAGGAAATATCGATATTTTAACAAAAGAGCTAAACACATTAAAAGGCGAGGTCAAAACGCTCAAACAACGCAACTCGCAATATAGAATCGAAACAGATAACTACAAAAGCCGCATAAAAGACTTAGAGCAGAAAATCGAAGCGCTACTATAATGTTAGAATCTAGATTCTATCAACACAGCAAAAAGGCTGGTGGGTGGACGACTAGGCGATTTGAAAATATAGAATCTAACTTTAAATATTTTTTATTTATTTCCATCTCACCACCCTAAATGTTAAAAAATATAGATCTAGATTCTGTAGATTGAGTGAAAATAAATTTAGAATCAAGAATTTTATAAAAGCCTAATTGCTTTCTCAACACCACTTAAGTTTAAAAATATAGAATCCAAATGTATAGAATCAATAAAAATCTATTTATTCTATTTCTTTATAATTATCTATTTCCCCGTTTATAAAGGTTTTTTCTCTTTTTAATTTATTATTTATATATATTTTCTCTACCCAGTTTAGATTGTTTGTAAAATTATATTTCGTGGTTTCTAGTAAGTTGTAGTCGTTATATTGAGCGATTTCGTATTTTATCCAACTGCCTACTTTTTCTTTAGAATCAAACTGCCCTTGTGAATATTTAGCCATTGCTTTGGCTTTATTTTTATAGAATTCTTTTGGTATTTCGGCATTTTCTAGCTCTTTTACGTAAGATTTTACACATTTATTTAGGCTTTTTTCATCATACTCACATCCTAAAAAGTCATATTCGCCATGATAGTCTTCATAAGAAATTATTTTATTATCTTTATAATTGCTAACTACAAGCTTAAGATAATTATCACCTAATTCTTTCAAATTTTGAAATTTATTTATCAAACTACCATTAATATTGCTATTTTTATCAAAAGGTATTTTCGTAATATATAAATGAGTATTAACCACCAAATTATCTCCAAGCCAATTCTCTAAATTACCAACAGGCTTCCCATTTTTAAACTCACCTATAAGACCACCGCCTATATAACCATAATCTGTGTGTTTAATATGATAGATTTTTAGCTTACCATTTAGCTTACCATTTATTATTTCCACTTCATTTAGGAAATCACTCTCATCTATAAATTTACTAATGAATTTCTGTTTGCCATTTAGCCTACCATTAGTGTAGTTTAGCTCTACTAATAATCTACCATCGCTAGAATACATACTTTGCGTGCCGTGATTTTTACCATTTAGACAATTTGATGTGAATACTAGCTTATCTTTTTCATCATATCCTTCCGTTGTGCAGTGCGTATTTTTGCAGGTTGTTTTTTTATTTATCTTGTTAGTCTCATCTTCTGTGTTAGTCTCATCTTCATATCTAATAATAAAGGCTTCATTATACATATTTATAATATTAAATAGCAATGAATCGCTTGGAGTTTTCTGGCATTGCGAGATTTCTATCAGCTCTGGCACTCCATTATCTGCTAAACACTCATAGCTAATATCATCAAGCGAATTTTGTATGCTTTTAATAAATTCATTATCACGCATTTCAAAGTCTCTTTGCAATTCCCATTTGTCAAAATCTATAGGAAATGGGCAGTTTTTTTGCTTTAGATTGTTTGTCCCCGCATTTAAAACACAAAATACTAATATAAAAACTAACACAATTTTTTTCATTTATATGCCTTTGAATTTATAGAATCTAGATTCTATCATAATATTATTTTTAAAAAAAGGGTGGTGGGCGGGCGATAGGATAAAAATTATAGAATCTAGATTCTATAAAATATTTTCTAACCTTAAAGTGCGCGAATAGATAAAAAAATATTTATAAAATCTAGATTCTATTATCTTGCATAATTTTAAGATTCTAAAAATCTTGTTTTAAATTTTTTCTTCGCTTAAATCCTAATCGCCCGCCCACCACCACCCTTTTTAATGGATTTTATAGAATCTTTTATAAAATCTACACAAAATATTTGTAGAATCTTAACATTTTATTTAAAGGTGGAGAATGGAAATCTAGGCTATACTTTTAAGTTTCACAAGCCCATTGATGGTGGCATTAGCGGCGAGCTAGCCCTTTATTGCGAAGTGTTATAGATGGTAGTAGGAATTTAGAATCTAGTCCCCATCGTAAATTCAAAATAGCTTGGGTAGTTTGTTAGATAGTTGCCAGATGCGCGGATATTTCCAGCTGTGCCATAGCTAAAGATTTTATTTGGTCCTATGCCCTGCGGGTCAGTTGGTCCATACCACACCATAGGGAAAACTATGACAATCGGTCCCATAGGGCTAACCCACTCAATTGCAAAGCCAGCCGCGCCGCGTTGCAAAATGCTAGTTTGCCCGCCAAATGTGCCATACGCTTTGAAATTTGCCTGATTATTACCGCCATGATAGGTTAAGATTCCATAATCGATATAAAAACTAACGCGCATTTTCGCACTAGGAATAAGCCCATAACTAAGCTCAATTGAATTTGTAAAAAGTCCATCGCCCCCAACACGCAGTCCATCGCTATCTAGCGGCGTAACTGAATAGCTAGAATATCCACGCAAAGTGCCTACACCCCCCATATAAAATGTATCATTCAAAGGCAGAAAATGTTCGCGATTATAGCGGAAAAGATATCCCCCCTGCACTTTATAGCGGAAGATAAAATCAAGCTTTATCCATTTTTGCAAATCCACATAGAATCCACTTTTGGCATAAAGCTTAGTGTAATACACATCACCGCCTATACCTGCGATATTTAGGCTTAAAGTAGTCGAGTTCCCATTTTTAGGGAAGTAGTAGTCATCTGTGTTATCAAAGACTAGGCTAGGCGTAATGGAGCTTTTAATGGGCGCATTAGTCCAGCCAGAGTAGCTACGATTCCAAAGCCCTTGCGTTTGATAGTAGAAATCTTCTCGCGTGGTGCAGTTTGGCGGCGTTTGATTTGGGGCTAGTGGATTATCCGCACTTGTCCCTTGCCCGGTGCATTGTGTAGGCGTAGTTGCATTTGGATTATAGTTATTATTTGGCAAGGTATAGTCGATATTTCCACTATCATAATACTTTTGATACTGCGGCTGAGATGTGCCGGTATAAAGGTTATAAAAGTTAAAAGTATCTGTTTTATTAATATCATAGCCGACATTAAATCGCAGGGTCGGCAATAATAAACGCCCAACGGTAAAGCCACCGCCGATACTTTGCTGTGTATAAACATAATTTAGATAGCGACTATAATAAATGTTAAGAGATAAGCTCCACTTAGAATCTAAAATACGCGGATTTGTCAAAGTAAGGTTAAACGCCTGTTGCGTTGGTGCAAAAAAGTTAGTCGCCCCACCACGATAATATGAAAAATCCCCCCCAAAGCTAACATTTGCATAAAGACTAGCTCCAAAGCCACTACCAAATAAATTTCGCTCATTAATACTCGCATTTACCATTAGCCCATAAAAGCTACCATACCCCACGCCAAAGCTAAGTTCCCCTGTGCGACCTTCACTGACATTGACTACCAAGTCCATCGCCTCATCGCTTATACGCTTTTCATCAATTCGCACATTCTCAAAATAGCCGATACGTTTCAATGCAATCTCACTTCCTTGAATCTTGCCAAGTGAATACACATCGCCAGGGGCTATTAGAATCTCACGTCTTATGATTCTATCGCCTGTCCTAGTATTCCCTGTTATAAGCACATCATTTATATGCACTTTTTTACCAAAGTCTATGTGATAGATTATCGTTACTTCTTTATTTTCAGCGTCTTTCTTAAGGTCTGGATTTACCGCGACATACGCATATCCTAAGTCGGCGACTTTAAGTTTGATGGTTTGTGAATCATCACGCAAATTTTGCACATTTACTAATTCGCCGATTTTCGCACTTAGATTCTTACGCAGCTGCTCATCGGTAATTAAATCGCGGTGCTCATCATCTATCACAAATTCAATTCCTTTAACCTTATATTGTTCGCCCTCATCTACATTGTAGTATAAAATCGCCTTTTTATTCGTAGGATTGACAGATAATAGCGGATTGCTTACATTTGCGTCCAAAAAGCCATTTCGCATATATGAATCTTGAATACGCAAGGGGTCAAGCTCAAGTTCTGCTAGCATTAGCTTACCAGCATTTAAGCCCGGTAACCAGCCCATAAAGTCGCGTTGTTTATTAGCGGATAAAGATTCAATCTTTCGCTTTTTTAGTTTTGATGCGCCCTCATAGTAGCTTTTTTCTATGATTATAGAATCTCCGCGATTAACATTAAAAGTGATAGCCACAGCGCGACCTTCACTAAGCTCTTTTATCTCAGGCTCAATCACGCTGCCATAATAGCCCTTGTATTCAAGCATTTGCTTTAGCACATCAAGGGCTTTTTCCATTTTTATCTCATCAAAAGTATCGCCCTTTTTAATGCCAAGCTGCCCATAAATCGTATCTTTTTCACTTTGCGTGCCATAGCCTTTTACCTCCACACTAGCCACAGCCGGCTTTTCACTCACATAAAAATTTAAGATTCCATTATCAAAAGTAGCGTAAATATCGCTAAAATAGCCCTGTTTAAAAAGGGCATTTATTCCATTGTCAATTTTTTCAGGATTTAAGCTTTCGCCTGGCTTAATATTTATAATATCAATGGCTAAAGATTCCGACATATAGGTGATATTATGCACTTTTATGGCTTTGATATTCTCGGCATTTAGAATCTGCCCACACAAAAAACTAGCAAAAAGTATAAAAATAAATATTCTCAACTTTAATCCCAAATCATTTAAATTAACTAAAATCGATAATTATATCAAAGAAAGATAATGTTTGTGTAACAAACAGCGTGTAAAAATAAAAATTTATAGAATCTATAAAGCAAAACATTTTGATATTTGTAGTTTGTGGATAATTTGATATTGCAACGTTTTGGAATCTTGTATTTATCTATGCAGGTTTTGGAGCGGCGTTGCCACCACTTGCGATAATTTTTGCGATTTTATCAAAGTCCATGTGCAAGGCGAAATTCTCTTGGAATCCTAAAAAGTGAAAAAACTTATCAGTAGTCGTAAAAATCTGCCCTAAAGTCTGCATTCTATCCTTTCGCATTAGCTCTTCTTTAAAATATTTTTCAACCTCAGGCAAGTTTTTATCAAAGTCATCAGTGCCGGGGAATCTAGCGCCATTTGAGAAAATAAGGCGAATTTTATTGCACTCCACGCCCTTAGTTTTCAACAAATATAAAGATTCTAACCAAGTCGTGCTACTAGGCTCAATTGATAAAAGGCGGATTTTATACTTTAGCAAATCCTTTTCATAATTCGTATTATCCGTTACGATGCCAACTAAGCCCTCTTCTTCATATTCCTTATTAAACTTATCAATTTCCTTATTTATAATGTTTAAAGTTTTATTAATACTATCGCGTTTTACCTTGTATTTTTGCTCCAAACTCAAATCGCTAGTATCTAAAATCGCCTTTGATAACGCCACGTGCAGCCCACATTTATCCTCACGGCAAAAGTCCAAATATCTATAAATATTATTCAAAATATCATCAGTGTGCGTATTCCAGTCAGGTAAATAAAAGGCAAATGGCGCTTCAACTTTTGCTGGATTTTTCAAATAATCTGCCACAATGCTACGCAAATACACATAGCGATAAGAATCAGTCATTCGATATATCGTCTTATCATCGATAGGCACAACCTTATTATACCACTCAGGCTCGACTTTTACCACGCTATTTTCCCACTCCACAGGGCTTTTTACAAAGATTCTATTATGCTTTATAGGACCTGCCACAGAGTTACTCATCTCAATAAAAGGCATCCCCGGGTCGCTAGGCAAATAGCGATAATGCCCATCAAAAGACATGATGTATTCAGGTGTTTGCGAGCAGAAATGCTCAAGCATTTTCTTAAATGGAATCTTGCCCAACACAAATGGCTCAATCTCGGCATAATCGTATTCCACGCTCTCATGTTGCGACAAATATTGCAAAAAAGTCTTTGCAAATAAACTCGTGCTTGCAGATGATAAACATAATAACTTCGTAGCCATCCTAAACTCCCATTCTTAAAATCGTTATAAAAGCGTGTAAAGTCTTAATTATAACATTATTTTTATTATTTTTCATTTAATAATTTTACTTTACAAAAATTTTAATGTTAGCAATTTCATAATATTTTAGAAATTTTATACATTAAATTGTATTTATTACAAAAAGATTCTATAGATTTATCAATTTTTGTAATATATTGCTATAATTCTAGCTTTTAAATATAAAAAATATAGAATCTTTTAGAATCTTTAGGAGAAAAAATGTCTAGCAAGAAAAAAAGTGCCGATTTTTTGATTGATTTACCGATGGTTTTTTCGGTTGTTAGCATTGATGATTTAGTGAAAAGCGCCAATGATTTTTATGGACGAAATATTATTTTACCAAAGGCTGGTAGCGGCTTTGATAATAGGTCTGCAAATGGGCAGTTCCACGAGTTTCATTTATATAAATTAACGATTAATAAGCTAAGTGAGGATGAAAAAAGCTTTAAGAAAAATGTGGGCGGATTTGAGACGATTATGGAAAAAATGGGCGTGTATAACAATTTGTATGATATTATGAATGAAACGCAGTCAGTGACGATATTTTCTAATGTCGATGACGCGGATATTTTCCTAAAAGCATGGCTAAAATTCCACACAGAATCTAAAAGCAAATCCGCATATATTTATAGCGAAAATGAAATCGAAGGCTTAGAAAAGTTATAGATTCTATAATTTAATAAAAAAGGAAAAATATGAAAAAAAGTTATTTGCGAAAGGTTGGCGATGCGGCGGTGCTAGGCGGGGTTAGTGCGGTGCTTGTGACAGGTTTGCTAGGCTGCAGCGATAGTGGTAGCGACAAAAATGCGGCGATAAAAGAGGCTGCAAAACAGCAGGGCGTAATGGTGAAATTGCAGGAGCAAGAGGATGGCAGCTACAAAATCCTTGATGAAATGCCCACAAGTGATGGTAGCACGACTATTGTGGTGCGTAATGTGAATGGCGAGGAGCGCATTTTAAGCAAGGAGGAGGTCGATGCGCTCGTGGCTGAGGAGGCAAAAAAAATTGATAATGGCACTAGCACGCTAACTAGTGGCGATGGCGGTGGGCTAGGCATTGGCGGGGCGATTTTGGCGTCTGCGGCGGGCGCGCTAATCGGTAGCTATATCGGTAATAAGCTGTTTGGTAATTCAAATTTTAAAGCGGCGCAACAACGCGGTTATAGCTCGCCATCTGCCTATCAACGTTCACAAAGTATGGGGGCAAATCGCGCTACTTCAGCTCCTTCTAGCACGGCGCGTAGTGCTACGCCATCAAATGCAAAAAGTGGCTTTTTTGGTGGCTCTAACGCTGGTGGTTCTAGTAGCTCGAGCGCGACTAGCGCTAGTAGTTAGATTTTGATTGTGTAAAAATTTTTGTAAGTTTAAAAATATATAATTTGCTTACCTATCAATTTGTAAGTATACTTAAATGGATAATATTTTGTGTTTAGATTGCTTACGCAAATTTACTAGCCAAATACTCACAAAAGGGGAGTTGCGCGATAACATCATACACATTTTCCTCTTGTATCACCATGCTAATATCAAGTATCAAATCATGGCAAATCTTAGAATCTAGCACAATGATAGGGTTAATAGATTCCACGCCGCACAGGGCATTTCTAAGCTCTAGCTCACGCGCGTAAGTGGGCGGATTTTTTAGCATATCTTTCACGCTCAAAAAGCTAGTATTTAGCAAAAAATTTAGTGTCAAAATATCGATAAACACGCTATCATCGCGTTTGCTATAGCCAATTAAAATTTCGCTATTTTCCCTAAATTCACGCTCTTTCTCACTCAAAAACTCCAAACGTTCCGCTAAATTCAAATCCTGCAACTGCGAATAAAACACCGCGAAAAGATTCTCCAAACTCGGCTTTATCCATAGAATCTCGCCACTTTTTGCCCTTTTTTTGCCCCCACTTCGCGCCACAATGTAGCTAGGAATGACTTCTCTTTGATGCTCTATTTTACCACTCAAAAGCCGCCACACAAGGCTTTTTTGCGTTTTTAGAATGTAGCCGCCACCCTCATTCTCAATTTTATCGCGTTTTGCAAACGTGCTAAGTCGTTGCTCACTGCTTGCTGGCATCACCTGACCGCTCACACTACTTAGCATTTCAAGTGGGATTTTGCCCTGCTTTTCACGCTGTTTAGTAAGTGCAAACTTGCAGCCACAATAGTTTTGCCGATACAAATTATCCTTTTTTGCAAGCTCATTTTGGCGATTTACGCCGCCATTTGCGCGCACATTTATTTTGATAAAATTTAAGCCATAATCACTAGCAATTTTTTCGCCTTGCGCGTATAGAATCTCTTGCTCTTTCATAGGGCTACTAAGCAGCGTTGTGGTAAAGTTTTTTTCTTTTTGCTCTAGTGCGACCTTAGCAGATTCAATCAAACGCACATCAAAGCACACATTGCAGCGCGCCCCCTTTTCAGGCTCATTTTCCAAGCCTTTCACGCTCTCACTCCACGCACAATCATCGTATTTTCCCACAATTAGCGGAATATTTAGCATTTCACAGCTTCGCTTCACATCACTCAAACGCAAGTCATGCTCGGCTTTAGGATGGATATTTGGATTGTAAAAAAAGCCCTTTAATTTCTCGTGTGGGTAAGCCTTTTGCAACTCTTGTAAAAAATAATGACTATCGACACTGCAACAAATATGAACTAACATTTTTATCCTTTTTTAAAATCGAAATTATAGAATCTAAATGTGAATTTATAGAATACAGATTTTATTTTTAATTATAGCGAGACTTGCAACAGCAAGTTGTTTAAAGCTATTTTAAATGATTGTCTCATTGAGTTCAATAAGGTTATAGAATCTAGCCTTTGATTTTGTTTATAATGTTTGTGGTGGATTTAGATTCTATGTAGTCGATTAGTTTTATTTCTTTTGCGTAGGCAGAGCCGGCGATTTCTTTATTTGCATAGTCTGCGCCTTTTACTAGAATGTCTGGGCGGATTTGCTTTATTAGATTTTCTGGTGTTTCATCATTAAAAATAATCACATAGCTTACACACGCTAGACTTGCTAAGATATATGCTCTATCTTGCTCGTTATTGATAGGTCGCGAGTCGCCCTTTAGCATTTTCACAGATGAGTCACTATTTAGCCCGACAATTAGCACATCGCCTAGCTTTCTAGCCTTTTGTAAATAATTTACATGTCCATAGTGTAATATATCAAAACAGCCGTTGGTAAAGACTATTTTTTTATTTTTCATAGAATCTTTTATAGAATCATAGTTTTTTATAATCTTAGATTCTATACTCCTTAGAATCCTTTTTTGCGCTAAGACATCATTTATCTCATCTAAACTAGCGGTAGCAGAGCCAAGTTTGCCGATTACCACAGCAGCAGCCGCATTTGCAAAGGTTGTAGCAGATTCTAAGTTTTCTCCCATTGATAGTTTAAAAGCCAAAGCCGCTATCACGGTATCACCAGCGCCACTTACATCATAGACTTCTTTTGCCTTTGTAGGCTTTTTATGCAAAGTGTCGTTGTCTAAATAGCCGATACCCTCTTCACTTAGCGTAATTAGCGGATATTTCACATCGCAGATTTCACGCAGTTTATGTAAAGATTCTAAAAGCGTCCTATCGTTATAAATATTTATGCCTGTGGCTTGTATCGCTTCCTTTTTATTAGGCGTTAGCAGCGTTGCGCCCTTATATTTGCTATAGTCATTGCCCTTTGGGTCACACAAAATAGGGATATTAAAGCTATTTGCTAACTTTATTAGCTTTTGGCAAAACGCATAGCTTAAAACGCCCTTAAGATAATCGCTTAAAATAACGCAGTTAAACTCGCTAATTTTCCCCTGTATAGAATCAAACATATCTTCATAGATACTAGATTCTAAACTATCACTACTTTCTTTATCAATGCGTAGCATTTGATGTTTTGCCGCCATTATACGCGTTTTAGTCGTAGTAGGGCGATTTGATTTATAGCAGTGCGATTTCACACCCTTATTATTTAGAAAGTCTTGCAGCAACGCACCCTCAGTATCATTCCCTATTACGCCATAAATGCTAACACTAGCACCCAAAGCCACAAGGTTACTAGCCACATTACACGCACCACCAAGGCTGAAACTCTCCTCATTTATTAGCACGACAGGCACAGGCGCCTCAGGGGATAGCTTATTAGCACTTCCCCATATATATCTATCTAGCATTAAATCACCGATAATTAGCACATTTACCATACTTTTCTCCCTTCTTTAATATCATTAAAAATAGATTCTATTGTTGGGATATAATCTTTGATTCCACTCTCTAAATTATACGCGGGTTTATAATTTGGCAAGAAATTTTTAGAATCTGCTAAAGTGTGATTTTGAAAAAAGGCATAATTATTTTTTATAAAACTTACTTCAAAGCCACCTATGTGTTCCTTTAGAATCTTAATAATATCATTAAAACTTCTAGCTTCGCCATAGCCTACATTATATATAGCACCGCTCTTTAGCCAAGTAGCCATTAGATTTTTAGCTAGATTTTTAAAATCTGCACCATAAATTTTACGCAAAATGCTCTCATGCAATGGCGGCTCTTTAGGCATAGATGCGTCATTAAAGACTTTGTGAATCTTTTGCCACTCTAAGCGATGCTTTTCATCATCATTTGCACCATAAGTTAGATAAATCAATTCTAAGGCTTTAAGATTAGCCTGAATCACATCTTCTATATATACAAAATCACGCATTTGCTCGCCAAATTCAAATAGCTTTACTTCCTTATTTAAAAAGGCTTGAATGGCAAGCTGCAATATCATAGACGCCGTTTTTCCTTTATAAAACTCGTTGCGTCCATAAACATTAAAATAACGCAGCCCGATTAGCCCTGTGCCACTATCTTGCAGCTCGGCTTGTGCGCGTGCATTTTCCCTATCCATACATAGCTTTGAGTAGCCATAGATATTTGCTGGATTTTCATTTATACCAACGCTATTTGGCGGCTCGCTTAGTCCATAAGTGGCAGCGCTACTAGCATAAATGATATGTGCTTCATGCCGCACGGCTAATCTTATAAGCTCTCTAAAAGTGCTAAGATTCACATTCATTACAAGATTCATATTATCACAAGTCGTATCGCTAATAGCGGCATTATGGAAAATATAATCGATTTTGCCATATTGATAAAAGACCTTTCTTAAATCATTTGTATTTGCTATCGAAATGGGTATCACTTCGACATTTTTGTATAGCTTAAGGTTGTTAAAATGCCCTAAACTGCTTGGATTTCCGTTGTTGAATGTGCTCCCATCGCGAAAACTATCAAGGGCTAAAATATTGCAATTTGGATGATAAGTAGCAAAATAATCCACTAAATTACTACCGATAAATCCCGCCGCCCCTGTAATCAAAATACTTTTATGATTTAAATTCAAACTATCATATTTTGGCTGCTGTGCGGTGTTGTTTTTTGGCTGTGTAGTGTTGTTAGAATCTTTAGAGTCCATTTTTATGCCTTTATTATGTTTTAAGATGATTATTTTACTTTAAATTTATGATTTTAAAATTTAGATTCTATAAAAATATCTTTTCACATTAAGGGTAATTTGGATAAAAAGACAATAAAAATATTTAAAAATTAACCTTAGATTCCATATTCAATTTTCTAATAGTTCGACCATCGTCCTTTTTTAAAATTATAGAATCTAGTTTATATACCTTATCGAAAATACCTTTCGTTTATGTAAAAAAAAAAAAAACTAAATATAGTTTATAGAATCCTTAGAATCCAGATTCTAAGATTTTACCAAAATGTTACTATATTACACAAGATTCTAAGAATGTTTTAGAATCTAAACGTTTAAAATCGTAGTATTTTTTAGATTTTTAAGTGATATTTTTATAAAAATATCTAAAAACTTATAAAAAATGTTACAATTATAGATACACTTAATTTAGGTTAGCATTTAGGACACGCAATGACTGAAATGGAATTGAAATTAATCAAGATGGACACAAGCCACTACTACAAGAAAATCATGGGTCTTGGGCAAAAGATTACTTATGGTGGTAGAATCTTTTATGATAAATTTGAGCGTGTAAATTCTATGCTAACATCGCAGATTATGCAGCAGCATTTTCGCAAGGAAATCACGGTCGCACACTCGCTTATCCTGCGTGGGAATAAGGTTGAAAACATCGTCTTTGACTACAATGGCAGGGACCCGCAGCGATTCTATCATAGGGCGCAGTTGCTTTTGCGTGATGAGGGTTTTATCAATTTCACGGCTTATACGTCTAAGACGCCTGGGCACTTGCACCTTTACATTCACAAAGGGCACACGGACTTAGAAGAGGGTAAAAAGTTGGCTAAGACTTTATCGATGAAGCTAGCGTCAAAATGCCCGATTGAATGGCGAATGTTCCCAAATAACGACTTTCCGCCGAATTTTAACATCCTTGCCCTGCCTTATGAAGTGTATGCGAAAGAGCGTGGCGTCTGGGCGAAGTATATGTAGATTCTGTGTTTGTGTGCCTGTTGCATTGCTTTATTAAATTCAACAAATTACTTAAGTGCTAGTGTATATTTAGAAAGTGGAATATAAATTTAATTTTAAGATAGGAGAAAAAGTGAATATGAAAAAACCATATAATTTCGACACAAACGCCATTCATGTAAGTGAAAGCCCAAATTTAAGCGGAGAGACAAGCAGCGATGTAGTCGCGCCCATCCACCTAAGCAGCACTTTTGCCAAGCCAAACTTTACTGACACAATCAAAGGTCATGGCTACTCACGCCTATCAAACCCCACTCGCGAAGTTATGGAATCTAAGCTAAACACGCTAGAGAGCGCAAAACACACGATATGCTACGCCAGCGGTCAAGCCGCAGAGAGCGCCGTCATTTTAAGCTATTTGAAAAGCGGCGATGAAATTATATGCTTTGATGATATTTATGGTGGGACGCGGCGGCTGCTTGCGGGTGTGTTTGATAGATTCAATATCAAAACGCATTTTGTGGATATGCGCGATTTAAAAAATGTGGAAAATGCGATAAATAAAAACACGAAAATGCTATGGGCTGAGAGCCCAACCAACCCATTTTTGACGCTTTGCGACATCGAAAAACTCGCAAAAATTGCTAAAAAACACAAGATTTTAAGCGTGATTGATAACACTTTTGCCACGCCATATATCCAAAAGCCGCTAGAGATGGGCATCGACATAGTCGTGCATAGCATGACAAAATACATAAATGGGCATAGCGATAGCATAGCCGGTGCGGTCTGCGTTGGCAGTGAGAGCCTATATGAGCCACTGAGATATGTGAGTAACTCGACTGGTATGGTGCTTTCCCCTATGGATAGCTATCTAAATATTCGTGGTGTCAAAACGCTAGGAGTGCGTATGGAGCGGCATTGTAGTAACGCGATGGAAGTAGCAAAGTTTTTAGAATCTCATCCAAAAGTTGAACGCGTTTTTTATCCCGGGCTAAAATCTTTTCCGCAATTTGAGCTGGCTAAAAAGCAAATGAAAGGCGGCTTTGGCGGGATGGTGAGCGTCTATCTTAAGGCAGATTCTAAAGGTATGCAAAAGTTTGCGAAAAACTTGGAGCTTTTTACTTTGGCTGAATCTTTAGGCGGCGTAGAAAGCCTGTATGGTGCGCCTTTTTATATGAGTCATGGCAGCGTGGATGCCGAAATTAAAAAGCAGATGAATATCACGGAAAATCTTTTGCGTTTAAGCATAGGCTTGGAAAATGCTAATGATTTAAAAACCGCGCTAGACAACGCATTGAAAGTTATATAGAATCTGTAAATTTCACAATTAAAATTTAAGGTCAAAAGTTATGGAATCTAGAATTTATCTTTGCTCTTTTGCTAGTCTTGATTTATCTATTTCAATGTTTAGATTCTATAAACAAGCCCAAAATATGGGCATTTTTGATGGGATTTTTATCTTTAATGAAAGCAGTCTAAATCTAGATTTTAAAACTCATTTTGCTCCTTTGATGTATAAGGATTTTCCAAAAGATTCTATAGAATCTAGCTGTAAAAACGGGGGGGGGGGGTAAATGCTACTTTAAATATTTTAGATTCTAAAAACATAGAATCTAAGGGCTTTAACAAACTAGATTCTATAGAATCTAACAAAGACGTCATTTTGAGCGAAGCGAAAAATCTAATTAAGAATAAAACAGATTCTATAGAATCTAAAGCCCTAACGCCCGCCCACCACCCTATTAAAAAACTAGATTCTATAGAATCTAAACCCCCTAAAATGCGTAGTTTCGAGCCTACGCGTGGCTTTGGCTATTGGACTTGGAAGCCGCAGGTGATATTGCAGAGCTTAAGTCAAATTGAGCAAAATGACATTTTGATTTACACTGATATTGGGTGTAATTTTTTACCTGAATTTGCTAATAATTTGCTAAAAAAGTTAGAAATTTTAGAATCTCAATCTATGATAGCATTCGAGCTAGAGCATATTGCAAAGGCTTATACAAAGGCTGATACATTCGCATTTTTTGATGTTTTAGATGATAAAAGTTATACAAATACGAACTTAATAAAAGCCGGCGTGATTTTTATGAAAAAATGTGAAAAAACGCAAATCATTATGCAAGAGTGGTTAGAATCTATGTGGCAGGATTTTCACATCGTAGATGATTCTAAGTCAAAAATAAAAAACTTCCCTGAGTTTAAGGCACATCGCCACGACCAAAGCGTCTTTAGCATTATCGCTAAAAAGCACAAGGTTTTCACCCTGCCTGATTATCATAACGCGTGTGAGAGCGAGTTTGCCCTGAGTGATAGCCGCGATAAATTTAGTCTTGATATGGTTGATTCTAGCACGTATAAGCTTTTAAATGTGCTAGGGAAAATCTATCCTGTTAAAAAAGTGCGAAAAAACTTGCGAAAAATCATGCGCTTTTTAAAAGTATTTGCTCCAAAATAAACTTTATGTAACACAAATTGTAATAAATATGTCATAAATCTTAGAAATTCCCTTGTGTTAAACATTTATTAAAAGCTTTTTTCTAAAATTTTACGCGAAAAATACACAAAAGGACACAAAATGTATTCCACAAAGCACGAGCAGAGAGTGTTTTTAGGTAAATTATTAGCCCCTGTGATTTTTGGCTTTATCGTGTGGATTTTACCACGAATAATTATCGGGGAAGCAGCACCGCATGGTTGCTCGGCAAATGCGTGGCTATATTTATCAATCTTTTTAGGACTTATTGTCGGGCTAATCTTAGAGCCTATCCCACCCGCATTAATCGGCGTTATCGCTATTATAATAGCCGTAATTTTTAGAATCGGTCCAAAAGGCTCTGGAGATTCTGAAGCGGTAATAAAAGCTGCTGACGCGATAAACTGGGGCTTAAGCGGCTTTTCAAACTCTGTTGTTTGGCTAATTTTTGCCGCTTTTACCATCGGCTTAGGATTCTCAAAAACGGGGCTAGGCGAGAGAATGGCGCTCTGGCTTGTGTGTAAGCTTGGCAAACGCACATTAGGGTTAGGATACGCCATCGCATTAGTCGATTTGATTCTAGCGCCCTTTATCCCTAGCAATGCCGCTCGTAGCGGCGGCTCAGTCTATCCTATCGTAACAAATATCGCAAATATGTTTGATAGCCATCCTGACAAAGACCCGCGAAAAATCGGGGCGTATTTGATATGGGTGGGCTTGGCGTCCGCGTGTGTGTCTAGCTCAATTTTTTTAACAGGACAAGCGCCAAATCCACTAGCTTTAACGCAAATAGAAAAAGGTGGCGTGGGCGTGGTAGATTGGACTAGCTGGTTTATTGCGTTTTTACCTGTGGGCGTGATTTTATTTTTGATAACGCCGCTTTTAGCCTATGTGATATATCCGCCGCAAGTTAAAGGTAGCCCTGAAGTCGTCAAATGGGCGAAGGAAAAATACGCCGCACTAGGACCTATGCCAAAGGAGCAAAAGTATATGATTTTTGTCGCTTTAATCGGGCTTTTCCTTTGGGTGGGGGCTAGTTTTTTCCCGGCAACCGCCTTTTATAACTTGAGTGCTACGACTACGGCTATGCTTATGATTGTGCTAATGATTGGCTTTAATACGA
The DNA here is from genome assembly GCF_000762875.2 of Helicobacter saguini. Lineage (GTDB taxonomy): Bacteria > Campylobacterota > Campylobacteria > Campylobacterales > Helicobacteraceae > Helicobacter_A > Helicobacter_A saguini. Next base: position 37,658 of record NZ_JRMP02000005.1, on the reverse strand, counting down.
TTACTTGGCAGGATTTTTTAGGGAATAAACCCGCGTGGAATACATTTGTGTGGTTTGCGACTCTTGTAGCGATGGCGGGTGGCTTAAGCAATGTAGGCTTTATTAGCTGGCTTGCAAAGCTTTTCAATGGGCTTTTTGATGGTATGTCAGTTACGATTGCAACTATCGGCTTAATCTTGGCGTTTAGTTGGCTTAGATATTTCTTTGCGAGTGGAACGGCGTATGTGACGGCTGTAATGCTTGTGTTTGTAACTATCGTTCAAGCGATTCCTGGCATTGATGTGCATAAAACGTTATTGCTTTTAATCTTGCCGATGGGCTTTATGGGGATTATTACGCCTTATGGCACGGGATGTTCGCCTTTGTGGTTTGGAGCGCACTTTATAAAAGGACCGCAATTTTTCCTATTAGGTGGAATCTTTGCTGCGGTGTATATGATAATCTACCTAGTCGTTGGCATCCCGTGGGTTAATTTCATCATGCCACATTTGAGTTTTCATTAGGATTTATCCACTTAGTGTTTTTTGTTAAATTTATATAGAATCTAACCTTTCCATATATTCACTCAAAAGCCTTTTTGCCACGTCAATATCCATATTAGAATCTAACATCAAAGGCTCGGCGATATAATAATCAATGCGGCTAAAAGGCTTAGGAATGCAAAACTTATCCCACGTCCTAAGCTGCCAAAAGCGACTAGGTTTCACGCGACAGCCACAGATTGCCACGCCACTTTTAAGCGACATAAGCAAAATGCCATTTGCAATACTTTTTGCCGGACCCTTAGGACCATCAGGTGTGACAGCGATGTCGCGTCCATCGCGTAGCTCGCGGATAGCCTGCATTAACGCACGCGCCCCGCCCTTTCGCACACTAGTGCTACCGCGAATGCTTTTCAAGCCAAAGTGCGCAAAATATCGCTCCACCATCACGCCATCTTCGTGCGCGCTCGTTACAAGGCTCATTTTGGGCGGATTTCGCACTTTCGCATACAAGTAGGGCATCATAAGGAAATTGCCATGCCAAAGGCACGCAATAAAGGGCTTTTCGCGCACATAATCGCAAATATGATAACGATTGCGACACGTAAAATAAGCCAAAGAAGCCAAAAACCGCATAAAAATATCGCCATATTTCACACGCAGCTGCTTTTGCTTATCCCTATTCATAAATTTATCGAAAATTGAGCCCATATTTTTCCATTTTTGTGCGAAATTATGTTAAAAAATGTAGAAATTATAATAAAATTTAGCGAAAATTTAGTTTTTGTGGTATCTATATGACTTTTTATTATTTTCAAAATGCGGAATCTACGCAGGTTTTTTTATTTAATTTGCTAAAAGATTCTATTATTTCTAATAAAATTAAAAAAAATCAAACGCCTATTTTAGTCTTAGCAAAAGAGCAGAGTAGGGGAGTAGGCTCGCGTGGGAATGCTTGGAGTAGCGTTAAAAGCGGACTTTATTTTTCTTTTTTGTTGCATAAATCGCTTTTGCCAAATGATATTCCACCGCAGTCACTTTCAATTTATTTTGGCTGTATTTTTTTGCGTTTTTTTCAATCTTTAAATAAGAATCTTTGGCTAAAATGGCCTAATGATTTTTATTTAGATTCTATAGAATCTAGTGCGGATTCTAGTAATAAAGTCGGTGGAATCATTACACAAATTTATAAAGATTTTATTATTTTTGGTATAGGATTAAATCTTGTGGATAATAATTTTAAAGGCATATTAGATTATATAGATTCTATAACTTATAAAAATATTATATTAAAATTATTAGAATTTTTAGGTTTTAAAATTAGTGATTTTGATATTAATAAAAATGCTGAAATTATAGAATCTAATTTGCCATTTAGCCTTTTTTTAGAAAATAAATGGAGCGATATTTTTGAACTTTACAAAAAGCAATATTATAAAAATCATAACTTTAAAGTCCATATTGATAATAAAATCATAAGTCTAAAAGATTCTATATTACAAAATGATGGCAGCATAAAAATTAATGATAAGATTTTTTATAGCTTGAGATAGCTAAAATAAGTGCCATATTAGAGACTATTATGTATTTAGTTCTACTGGCTATCCTGAAAGTCTTGCAGGGTTTCTAGGTTTAGGCGCATTTCCTCAATCATATTGCGGATGGTCTCGCTGTTTTTCACATTTTTAGATTCTAGCTTCTCAAAGTGAGATTCTAGCTCGTCCAAATAGTCCTGAATCTGCCCAATAATCGTGGAAATGTCCTCTTTGACAATATCATCCATAACTCTCTCCTTATGAAAAAATAAAAAACTATATCAAACCTACCAAAGTTTTCGCCCTTTCGTAAGTTTGTCGTGCGATTTCTCTCACACTTTCTTCATGCTCAAAAATCACTCTTTCAATATAACCTTTTTCATTTTTAAGCCGCAAAAATTCGCTCTGTATCGGCTCTAGCTCAGCAAAAATGCACTCTGCTACCGCCATTTTAAAATCGCCATAGCCAACATTTTCAAACTCTTTTTCAATACTTTCGCGGCTTTTTCCGCTAATGCACTCATAAATACTTAGCAAATTATACACGCCCGGACGCTCGACATTAAAGAGAATTTCATTAAAACTATCCGTTGTAGCACGTTTCATTTTGCGAATGATTACATCTTTAGAATCTAAAAGATAAATAATCCCATTTTCACTACTACTACTTTTACTCATCTTAGAATCTACTTTATCAAGCGACATAATTTTCGCGCCAACATCCGCAATTAAGGGCTTTGGCACGACAAAACACTCGCCAAAACGCTCATTAAATCGCGCCGCCACTTCTCGCGTCAATTCCAAATGCTGCCGCTGGTCTTCACCCACAGGCACTAAATCGCTTTGATATAGCAAAATATCCGCCGCCATAAGCGCTGGGTAGTTAAAAAGCCCGACATTAATATTCTTTGGATTTTTCGCACTTTTGTCCTTAAACTGCGTCATACGGCTCATATCGCCCATCGGGATATTGCAATCTAAAATCCAAGCTAACGCTGGATGATAGTCAATGCGGCTTTGAATAAATAGCTTAGAGTGCTTAGAATCAAGCCCACACGCAATCAAAAGGGCGAATAAATCAAGCGTTTTTTCGTGCAATTCACGCGGATTTTGATAAATCGTAATTGCGTGCGAATTGACAACGCAGTAAATATTCTCATTTTCCTTTTGATATTTCACCCAATTCTTAATTGCACCAAGATAATTGCCTAGATGCAAGGCTCCTGTGGGCTGAATGCCGGAAAAAACTCTATTTTTTACCTTTTTACTCATTTGTAAAAATGCCTTAAATCCTAAAGTTTATTTTTTATTTTTAGAATCTAAATCACTTTTTTATTTTTTCTTAGAATCTAGATTCTATCACGCAAACAAATGCTCTTTCATCACAAAACAGATTCCATACTGCGACAAAAAATCACTTATTTTCTGCGTTTTCAAAGTAGCAATATTACCATTTTCTATCAAAAAAGCTACAAATAGATTTGATTTTTTTGAAATTTTCTGCAAATCTATGTTATTTTTGCTTAGAAAGTCCGCTAGATTCGGCATTTCGCCTTCATGTGTAAAATCGTAACACCTTGTATTATACTCTGCATTTTGTGAATCATTTGGGGCGAAAAATGAGAACTCTACATTATTAATAGGGCGGTGAGTGACGTTTAGGATAGAATCTATAGAATCTAGATTCTGTGTTTTACTAATAGGGTGGTGAGTGGGCGTTTGGGCTAAATCTTTAGAATCTAGATTCTGTATTTCATTAATAGGGTGGTGAGCGGCGTTTAGGATAGAATCTAAATTATCTAACTTTTTATTAAAATTATTAGAAATATTAGAATTTATAGAATCTTGCAAGTTAGATTCTATAATATTATTAGATTCTATAAAATGTGGAAAAACCAAAATAATTTTCCCAACCCTTAAGCCATTTGAAATCTTAGAATCTGCGTAACGTAGGGCATCCAAAGCGCACGAACCAAAGCCTACAATATCAAATTTATTAAGCTTAAAATTAAATCTTTGCAAGAATTTCAAAATAGATTCCATAAACGCCCTTAAAATATAGAATCTAGCCTACAAATAAAACGCAAGTTTTGCCAAAACCGCGATTGACAAGCCTAAAATTAAGGCTAGTGGATGAATGTATTTGCCAAAAGGCAGCGGCTTTTTAAAGACAAATTTTGAAAGAATAGAACTAGCCACAAAAAAAACGATAATAGCGGCAAACGCCACTTTTAGCCACAAAAGTCGCTGCAAAGTAGTATCAAAAAACCCCGCATCTCGCGAAATATACTGCGTAATCATCGCCCCACCCGTAATCACAAGCAAAATAACGCAAATAGGCATAATTTTCACCCCACGGCTAACAATCGCGGATTTTATTTTATCTGCCATCTCACTCCCAAATTTCTTTTCCAAAACGCTAAGTAGCACCACATCGGTAAATAAAAATCCCACAAAAATAATAGCGCAAATCAAATGAATAGTCAAAAAATACGGATACAAACTCGCCATTTCAACACTCCTATTTTTTATTTTTTAGAATCTAGATTCTCATATTGAGCCTTTAGGCAAAACATCTATGTTATTTAAGGTAGAATTTTGCTTCGCTTAATATGACATAAAATCATAGAATCTAATTTTCCAACCACAAAATCTTACCCAAAATCCCAAAAATTTTATTGATTTATGTTTAGATTCTAAAAATAAGAGATTCTAAAATATCGGCTTATCATACACCTTAAATTTTTCGCCAAGTTTTGCCACTTCCGCCTTTATAGAATCTTGCAAAGCAGTGTTATTTATATCTTTCAAAATACGTGCTATCCACTCGCCGATTTGCTCAAATTCTGCTTCTTTCATACCACGCGCTGTAAGAGCCGGGCTACCGATTCTAACGCCACTTGTTACAAATGGAGAACGTTTTTCACCTGGCACCGTGTTTTTATTGACCGTGATTCCAGCATTGCCAAGTGCGATGTCAGCGTCCTTTCCGCTAAACTCATTATTTAAAAAACTCATTAAAATCAAATGATTATCACTCCCCCCGCTAACTAGGTCAAAGCCCTGTCCTACAAGCACTTTTGCCAACGCCTTAATATTTTTTTTGACCTGAATGGCGTAGTCTTTCCACTCAGGCTTAAGATTTTCTTTAAAACCCACAGCCTTAGCGGCAATCACGTGCATTAGCGGACCGCCCTGCATACCGGGGAAAACCATCTTATCAATTTTTGTAGCAAGCTCCTCATTATTAGTCAAAATCACGCCGCCACGCGGACCACGCAAGGTCTTATGCGTAGTAGTCGTCACGACATCACAATGCGGAAAGGGATTAGGATACTCACCAGCGACCACCAAGCCCGCTACGTGTGCAATATCTGCCATCAAAATCGCCTTCACACTATCAGCAATCTCTCTAAACTTAGCAAAATCAAGCTCCCTAGTATAAGCCGAAAAGCCGCACACAATGATATTTGGCTTTACCACACGCGCATATTCGGCGACCTTATCGTAGTTTATACGCCCATCAAGCTCCACGCCATAAAAAAAACTTTGATAAGTTTTCCCCGTGATACTCACTTTCGCCCCATGCGTAAGATGCCCGCCGTGGCTTAAATCCATTCCTAGAATCTTATCATAAGGCTTAAGCAACGCACCATAAACCGCGCCATTTGCCTGCGAGCCAGAGTGCGGCTGCACATTTGCATAATTGCAATTAAATAGCTTTTTAGCGCGCTCAATGGCAATAGATTCTATCCCATCGACATACTCGCAGCCCCCATAATAACGCTTGTGCGGATACCCTTCAGCGTATTTATTTGTTAGCACACTGCCCATTGCTTCCATTACCGCTGGGAAAGTATAATTCTCACTTGCAATCATCTCCAAATGCGTATTTTGCCGCACAAGCTCCTTATTTATCAGCTCAAAAATCTCACTATCTTCATTTTGCATAACATACATTTTCTATCTCTCCTACATTGAAAATAAGAGAATATTGTAGCTGAAAAGTTTGTGATTATAGAATCTAAAACTTCCCATTGTGGATATTGCTTAAGAATTCCACGGTTTTGGGGTCCGCGTGGTTTAGAAATAGCGTTTTGTTGCTATCTAATCCAGCGATAGTTTTCATATCAGCAGAATCTAGTTTGAAATCAAACACATTGAAATTCTCAATCATTCGCTCTTTTTTCGTAGTCTTTGGAATGACGATAATGCCACGCTGTGTAAGCCATCGCAAAGTCACTTGCGCGATGCTTTTGCCGTGTTTTTTAGCAATTTTTGCCAAAGTAGGATTTTTAAAAAAGTCATTGCGACCTTCCGCAAAAGACGCCCACGACTGCATCGCCACATTTAGTTTTTGCATTTGCTCTTGCTCTGCAAATTTAGCAAAAAATGGATGGCACTCCACTTGATTTACCGCGGGCGTAATCTCGTTGTGCAGGCAAAAGTCAAGCAGCCTATCAGGGTAAAAATTACTAACACCAATCGCTTTTATACGACCATCTTTTAGCAGCCTGCTCATCGCACGCCACGCGCCATACGTGTCGTTGTAAGGCTGGTGGATGAGATACAAGTCAAGGTAGTCAAGCCCTAGATTTTTAAGGCTTCGCTCAAACGCCTTTAACGCCTTGCTTTCAGTCGCCTCGTTAATCCAAAGCTTTGTAGTGATAAACAAATCGGCACGTTTCACGCTACTTTGTGCGTTTTTTAGTGCTGCGCCAATGCCACTTTCATTAAAATACGCCGCAGCGGTATCAATGCTACGATAGCCCACGCTAATGGCGTCCTCCACGCACTTTTGCACATCTTTATTATCGATTTGATATGTGCCATAGCCAAGTAGCGGCATTTTTACGCCATTATTCAATGTGATATATTCCATATTTCCTAACTTTGTAATAGGATTAGTGCTAGATTCTGTAGTTTTTGTATTTTTGGTTTTTGTGTTGTCGGCTAGTTTTATTTCTTTAGAATCTTGCGCTTGTTTTAAATCGCTGTTAGATTCTATGTTTTGCGTTGTAAAATTCTCGTTAGATTCTATGTTTTTGCCTTTGAAATTCGTGCTAGATTCTATGTTTTTAGAATCTTTAGCGTTGAAATTTGTGCCATTTTTAGAATCTTTTGTATCCGCATTTATGCCATTTTTAGAATCTTTAGCATTAAGAAACGCACTAAAACTAATCGCGCTAAGCGCCCCAAAACTCGCCATTTTACTAGAAACTTTCAAAAACTCTCGCCTATTTTTAGAATCTAAATTCTTAGATTCCATATCATTTAAACCCTGCATATTTTCTCCTTAAAAATTAATCATAAAATTATAAGGGAAAAAAGTAAAAATCACTTAATAACTTTAGTGGTATTTTTTATAAAACATAATATCTATCAAGCCAAAACAAATTACATACTAAATAATTTTTCTGCATTTTGGCTTGTGATTTCGCAGACTTTTTCTTGCGTGATGTTTAGAATTTGGGAGATTTTTTCTGCGACATGGACTAGATATTTTGGCTCATTGCGTTTGCCGCGGTGTGGGATGGGCGCTAAAAAGGGCGCATCTGTCTCTAGCAAGATTCTATTCTCTGGGATTTTTGGCAGGATTTCGACTAGATTTTGCGCGTTTTTGAAGGTCAAAATGCCGCCTATTCCATAATAGAATCTATCGCTAAATGCTAGCAATTTGGGGTTTGCATTAAAGCAGTGGAAAACGCCGCGTAAGTTATTAAATTTATAATATTCTTGCAAAATAGTTACGATATTTGTAGTGGCTTCATCATTTTCTTTACTATCTCTAACATGCAAAATTAAGGGCAGATTATATTCTAGGGCAATTTCAATTTGGGCTTTGAAAATGGCAATTTGCATTGCCTTAATCGCCTTAATCTGCGTAGAATCTAAGCTATCCAAACGATAAAAATCAAGCCCACATTCGCCCACCGCCACGCATTTTTTAGATTCTATAAAAGGCTTAAAAAGTTCTAAAATATGTAACTTTATGGAATCTTTATTTATGGATTCTGTAATATGATGAATTTTAGAATTTCCGTGCGTTTTAGATTCTATAAAATCATCGCGGTTTTTAGATTCTATGAAATTTTTAGAATCTTCACGCACTTTAGATTCTATAAATTCTTTATTGTCCTTAGATTCTATAGAATCTTTAGAATCTTTAAGCGGCAAAATCTCATCAATATCGCACGGATGAATGCCCACAGCAAAGTAAATCTCAGCGTGATTACTTGCCAAATCATAAGCATTTTGCAAGGTTTTTAAACTCGCCCCGGGAATTAAAAATTTCCCCACACCACAAAGCTTAGAATCACCTAAGATTCTATGCAAATCAGGCTCAAAATCACTAAAATCCAAATGCACATGCGTATCGATAATCTGGCTCATTTTGTTTCCTTATAATTTATTTTTGCTAACATTTCTGCGATTTTTAAGTCGTTTGGTGTGTCGATGTCCCATGCGTTTTGTATTTCTAAGGCGTGGCTAGATTCTCCTAAAAGGGGGATTTCTTGCAAAAAGCTTTTGGCAAAACCTAAGTAAAACTGCCCTGCATCGTTATAAGTTTTTTTTAAATCTTGGGAGCGAGTATTCATAAATTCTTTAAAAATAAAATTGATTTTAGAATCTTCAAGCGTAAAAGAACGCATAACCTTAGCATTTTCAATCACAGGCACGATATATGCTACATTTTTACTCATTAAAAGTTCTAAGGCTTCAAAAATGTTACTTTTAGTAGCAAACATCGCGGTGGGATAAAGGCAAAGCACGGATTTATTAGATTCTATATTGCAACGATTTATCGTATCAATAATCACAGGCAAAGTCGGTGTAAAATCATCAGCCAAGCTTTTTTCACGCTCTAAAATATCCACCTTAAGATTTTTAGCAAAATTCAAAATTTTAGAATCTTCACTACTAATAATTACATTTTTACTAACTTCTTTAGCGAGATTTATAGCGATTTCAAGCATGGGTTTGCCATTAAAAAGGGCAAGATTTTTATGTGGGATGCGTTTGCTGCCACCGCGTGCTGGAATAACGACGTAGTCGATATAGTTTTTTTTATTCATCCTTAGCCTTTATGATTTTAGGAGTTTAGGGATTTGCCCCAGATTTTGCTTAAATCTTTGTGGGTTTCAAAAATGCGGGATTTTGGCTGTGCGTTTGTTATGGCATCGCTTAGTTTTTCATCTTTGCTTTGAGATTGCTCTTGCATTTCTTGCGTGTCGAAATTAAATTCTGGTGTTTGGTTAGTTTGTTCTTTAGAATCTGTTGTGTTTTCACTAGATTCTAAATCGCCAAAGTCTAAATCAAGTGGGCTATTCTCGCTGCTATTCTCACTGCTATCTAAGGAAAAATCAAGGCTGGAATCTGCGTTTAAATCTGCATTAAAATCAAGTGAAATATTTTCGTCTAATGTGGAATCTAAATCGCTAGAATCTAAGGTAATATCTAGGCTTGAATCTTGGTTTAAATCTTGGTTTAAATCTTGTGAAAAGTCGATATTAGATTCTATATTTTCACTAGATTCTATGGTGGAATCTAAGCTTAAATCTAAGCTTGAATCTGTGGCTAAATCATTAGATTCTATATTTAAATCTATGTTTAAATCGGCTGAATCTGTGCTAGTTTCTAAAGAAGATTCTATATTAGAATCTAAGCTAGAATCTTGGGCTAAGTCGCTAGATTCTAAAGTAGATTCTATGCTAGATTCTAAGTTTAAATCGGCGGAATCTATGTTGGAATCTTGGGTAGATTCTAAAGATAAGTCGCTTGAATCTAAAGTGGAATCTAAGATAGAATCTTGGGTGGATTCTATGCTGGAATCTAGTATAGAATCTTGAGATAAATCGCCTAAATCTAAAGAAGATTCTATGTTTGAATCTAAGGTGGATTCTATAGAATCTTGGCTAGATTCTAAAGCTAAATCGGCTGAATCTAAGCTTGAATCTAATATAGAATCTTTTGCTAAATCGTTAGAATCTAAAGTGGATTCTATGTTGGAATCTATATTAGAATCTTGGGTAGATTCTAAGGTTAAATCGGTTGAATCTAAGTTAGAATCTAAGGCAGATTCTATCTTTAAGTTTGTGGAATCTAAAGTGGATTCTATGGTGGAATCTAGGTTTAAATCGGTGGAATCTAAATTAGATTCTATGGTGGAATCTTGGGGGGATTCTATATTTAAATCTAAGTTTAAATCGGTTGAATCTGTGTTAGATTCTAAGCTAGATTCTATATTAAAATCTATGTTTGAATCTTGGGCTAAATCGTTAGAATCTTGGGCGGATTCTATGTTTGAATCTTGGCTTAAATCGGTGGAATCTTGTGAAAAGTCGCTATTAGATTCTATATTTTCGCTAGATTCTATGGTGGAATCTTGGGGGGATTCTAAGCTAGATTCTATGGTGGAATCTTGTGTGGATTCTAAGGATTCTAATGGAGAATCTAAGTTGGTAAAGTCTAAGTCTTGCTCGAGTGTGTCAAGGTGGAGTTTGTCCTCTAAGTCGCAGTAGTCGCCGATTTCATATTCGTCCGCGTCCATTGTATCAAGGCTGTCTTTTAACAAGGCGTCTTGAAACATATCCGCGATGATGTCGGCGTCTGTCTTGCTAAGGCTAGATTCTGCGTTGGCTTTTGTGGATTCTATGTTTAAATCTTGTGAAAAGTCGCTATTGTCGCTGTCAAGTTCGCTTAATGTTGAATCTAGGTTGCTGTCGCTGCTATCAATTTCGCTTTTAGATTCTATGTCGCTATCTAGTGTGTCTAGCGTGGAATCTAGGTTGCTATCAGTGGCGTTAATTTCTAGGGTTTCGCTTTTGGTGGTTGTGTCGATGGATTCTTCGCTGGTAGGTGTTTCACTCTGTGGCTTTGTTTCTTGGGTTTCAATGTTATCTGCTGACGCGTTAGAATCTTTGTCTAAAAATGAGAAATCTAAGTCGTTTTGCCCTGCTAATTCGCTTTGCAATTCTTTGGCTAAGTTGATTTTTTCATCTGTTTTTATGGCTAATTCGCTTTTAGATTCTATGTTTTGTGTGTTAGAATCTTGCTTTGCAGATTCTATATTAGATTCTATAGAATCTTCTTTTGGGTTTTCTTGCTCTTTTTCTTGCTCCTTTGGGGCAGATTCTATATTAGATTCTATGTTTTCGTTTTCAGTGGTTTGCTCGGTGGTTTCATTAGATTCTATATTTTCGTTTTCGGCGATGGGTTCGCTTTTAGATTCTATGTTTTCAATATTAGAATCTTTTGGGTCTAAAAACTCAAGTAGTGAAAAATGGCTTTTGTTTAGGTGTTTCTTTTCTTCACTTTTTGCATTTTTAGAATCTAAAAAGTGTAACAAATCGTAATGGTTAGAATCTGTTTTTGGTTTAGATTCTATTAAAGGCTCTGGCGTTGGTTCAAAAGATTCTAAGTTGTCGCTAGATTCTATATTTTCGTTAGTAGATGTTTCGCTTTCGCTCAACATGACAGATTCTAAGTTTTCGCTAGATTCTATATTTTCGTTTTGGATTGCTTCGCTACCGCTCACAATGACGGAGTCGGCGGCTTCTATAACGTCGGCTGGTTTATTAGATTCTATAATTTCAGTCGTTTCTATGGTTTCAGTTGGCTTATTAGATTCTATAGAATCTTGTTTTGTTTCAATATTTTCAAAGGTTTTTTCAAGGTCGGCTTCGTCTATTGAATCTATTGAATCTAATTCGCTAGATTCTAAGTTAGTAGATGTTTCGCCTTGCGGCTCAAGACTATCTATATTTTCATTTGAGACGTCGTCTGGCTGCTTAGATTCTATATCACTAATCGTATCTTGTATTACATTTTTTAGATTCTGCTCTTTTTCATTATTATCGATTGTCTCCTGGATAGAATCTATTTGCTCGAAAATCTCCTCTATCTCGTTATTTACCTCTTCTATTAGCTCCTCGCCCTCTAAGTCCTCAAGGCTTAAATCATCAGTAATTTGCTCCTTAGATTCCACTTTGGGCGAACTCTCAGGGACAACATTGCTAACAGCCGAGTCAATAAACTTTATCCCCTCATGCGCAATGTCTTCTAAATCGCTCTTAAACTCCTCAGGGTGAATTTTAAAGCTAGAATCAACACTAGAATCATTAGAATCTAATGCCGCAATCTCAAAAGGATACTTCGCCCTGCTTTGCATAGAATCTATTTCACTTTGCAAAAACTCACGCCACGCATCTTTACAAAGGCGTTTTGCCGTGATAAAAATGTCCTTATCACCGCGACCGCTAACATTTACGACAATGATTTTATTACTCATTTTTTTGGTAAGATTTATTACACCACTCAAAGCGTGGCTAGATTCTAAAGCAGCTAGTATGCCCTCATGACGCGCGAAAAACTGCATAGCACTTAACGCCTCTTTATCACTTGCTGCTATAAATTCCACACGCCCTATGTCGTGCAAATGCGCTAATTGTGGGCTTACACCAGCATAATCTAGCCCAGCGGATATAGAATGCGTTGGCGCAATCTGTCCGTTAGAATCTTGTAAGAAAAAGCTTTTATAACCATGTGCTATGCCCACACGTGCTTTACTTTGCGGACTTAAACGCATAGCATTTTTACCCTCGATAAAGTCCTCGCCACCAGCCTCCACACCGATAAGCCGCACCTCTTTATCCTCCAAAAACGCACTAAACGCGCCCATAGCGTTACTTCCACCGCCCACACACGCGATTACATAATGTGGCAGCACGCCGATTGCTTTTCTAATCTGCTTTTTTATTTCCTTGCCGATAATGCTTTGTGCGTCCCGCACGATGTCTGGATATGGATAAGGACCTAACGCACTGCCTAGCACATAAAAGCTAGTATCTGGCGTTTTGCTCCACTCACGCAAGGCTTCATTTACTGCGTCTTTAAGCGTCTTAGAGCCACTTTTAACTGCGATTACTTCCGCGCCAAACTGCTCCATTATAAAGACATTTGGACGTTGCCTTGCGATGTCAATTTCACCCATAAATATTTTGCAAGGAAGCTTTAAAAATGCGCAAACTGCGGCAGTTGCAAGTCCGTGCTGTCCAGCGCCTGTCTCTGCAATAATATGGCTTTTTCCCATTTTTTTAGCGAGTAAGGCTTGAGCCAACGCGTTATTTATCTTGTGCGCGCCTGTGTTTGCCAAGCCTTCAAATTTTAAATAGATTTCATTTCCTAGCATTTCGCTTACATTTTTTGCGTAAATTAAGGGCGTGGGGCGACCTACGAAGCTTTTGTAATAGCCTTTTAATTCTTTTTTAAATTCTTTGCTTTTGAAAATTTCTTTGTATGCTTTTTGCAAGTCTTTTATCGCGCTATAAAGCGTTTCAGGGATAAAGCAGCCGCCAAACTTAGAATCTTCCTCGCCAAAATATCCATTTTTGCTCTCTAAAAACATTTTTTTCATATTTTAACCTTAAAGTTTGCTTAAATTCTTATTGATTTTTACGCAAGATTTTATACAAAATTTTTTATACAAAATAATTGCAAAATTTTATCATATTTCGTTTTTTATTGCGTATTTTTTTTGAATCATTTTTGTCTTAAAAAGCCTTTATTTTGCTAGAATTTTGAATCTGTTTTTAAAAAAGGGCGGTGGGTGGGCGATAGGTTATTAGAATCCTGTGTGTTTTTAGAATCTAGATTCTATAAAATGTTATAATCTTAAGTTTTTAAGGGCGTGTGAAAATGTATATTTTAATTAGAATCTTTTTAAGGGCGTTTTATGTGGATTTTAATTAGACTGCCAAACTGGCTTGGCGATTGCATTATGTTTAGCCCAACGTTAGATTTTTTACATCGGCAATTTCCACAGGCAAAATTTGTTTTGGTCGGCAATAAACTCACCGCAAATGTATTCAAAGAAAATGATTTTATAGTGAAAATTTTTACCGACAACACAAAAGAACTCGCAAACAGGAAAGATTCTATAGAATCTAATTCGCAAAGAGAAACCAAAAACATAGATTCTAAAATAACACAGAATCTAGATTCTAAAAACCAAATGCCCACCCACCACCCTATTAAAAAAACTTCCAAAAAACCTAACTTTTTTGTTAAAATATTCAAAAGATTCAAAGCCACAAAAAATCTAGCTTATGAAATAAACCTATTTTTAAAAGAAAATAAAATATCACAATTTGACTACGCCATTACTACGCAAAATAACTTTTTTTCGGCGTATTTTCTAAGTAAAATCTATGCAAAATACACAATCGGCTTTAGTGATAAGCACTTTTTTGGAGTGCGTAATTTTTTGCTTAGCACGTTAGTAAAGTATAAAAATCATCACAGCCCCATTGCTACGCATCAAGTGCTAAGTTATATAAATTTGACGTTGCCACTTTTAAAAGTTAGTGATTTTGAAACTTTTATCGCTAAAAATGGCGGAAATGCGTTTTTACAAAATTATATAAATTCAACTCGCTATAATAAAAATGCAAGTTTAACGCAGAATCTACTTTATTTACAAGCAAGAGATTTAACTTTATTCAAAGAAGATTCTAAAAAGCCTAACTTTAAAAGGGAAAAAGTTATAGCTTTTTGCACTGGAGCAAGTTTTGGTGAATCTAAAATGTGGCTTTTGCAGTATTTTGTCGAAACGATTATTGCCCTGCTAAAAAAGGGCTATAAAGTCCGCATTTTTGGGAGTCCAGCCGAAGTGGAGCGAAACGCGACAATTAGCCAAAATGTGCTAAATATCGTTGGCAATGAATATGACAAAATGTTGCAAGATTTAAGCGGTCGCACAAGTATCGCTGAACTTATAGAATCTATGAGCGAATGCGCCCTTTATATCGGCAATGATAGCGGCGTTACGCACATCGCGCGCGCCCTAAATATCCCTAGCATTATCATTTTTGGTCCTATGCCATTTAGCTGGTGTAGCCCGTGGGTGGCGATTGATTTAGATTCTATAAAAACGCAATCTGTCGTCACGAACGAAACTTCTACTTTAGATTCTAAAATAACAAATCCGCACGTCATTGCGAGCGTTAGCGAAGCAATCCATAAAACACAGAATCTAGATTCTAATAATATTGCAGAATCTAACGACAAAGATTCTAAAAAAACGTATCCCCCCCTCCCTTGCGGAGAGGACACTACATTTAGCCCCCCTCCCTTGCGGAGGGGGGTTGGGGGGTGGGTCAAAAAAGGGTGGGTCAAAAAAGGGTGGGTAAAAAACCACGATAACCCAAAAAAAGATTCTATAAAAAATACTGAATCTAATAACAATAAAAAAGACTTTATTCTAAATGGCGTAATAAAAAAGGGAGAATATTACTATATCGCTAACTGCATAGCAGTGCAAAAAGATTTACCCTGCGTGCCTTGTAAGAAAAAAACCTGCCCACTAAAACACCACAACTGCATGAGACTAATCACCCCAGATGAAATCCTAAACCTAATCCACTCCCATCTCCAAAAACAATAAAATCTAAAATCTATAGAAAATTAAGATTTAATATGCTAATTGACTTTATGAAATACCTAGAAATTATAATTGCTTTAGCCATTTTTGCAGGGTTTTTATTTGCTGTTTGGTTTCTTTTGGGGCGGTGCCTCCTTTGCTAGTTCTACGTTTCATACTTTCGTTTAAATCAAGGACTTTTTTTAGAGTTTTAGAATCTAGTATAGAATCTAAATTCGTTTTTTTAGAATCTTTAGAAACCACATTAGAATCTAGATTCTGTAAAGTCGCCGAAAACTTAGAATCTTTAGAATCTAAAGCTCTAGATTCTACAATTTCCTTACGTAAAAAAGGTAGTAGCACCGAAATATCAATCACACTCAAATCAACGCCACGAGATTCCGCAAATGCTACGCAACTACCCACAATGTGGTGTGCCACGCGAAAAGGAATGCCAACTTCTGTCACCAAAAAGTCCGCCAAATCAGTCGCCACCAAATGCCCTTTTTGACACATTTTTAGCATATTTTGCGTATTAATTTTTAGCTCTTTCAAACTCGCATTTAGAATCTTAAGGCTGATGAAGCTTGTATTTATCGAGTCAAAAACGCCCTCTTTATCCTCTTGCATATCCTTATTATAGGCGTAGGGCAGGGCTTTCATCGTGGTTAGCAACGCCATCAAATTCCCAAAAGTGCGACCACTTTTCCCACGCAAAAGCTCGGCTACATCCGGGTTTTTTTTCTGCGGCATAATGCTACTTCCCGTGCTAAAAGTGTCACTAAAAGTAACAAAATTAAACTCAGCACTACTCCAAATAATTAGCTCTTCAGCCACGCGCGAAATATGCAGCATCACCATCGCGATATTGTAAAGCAAATCAAGGGCAAAATCCCGGCTACCCACGCTATCCATCGCATTTAAACTAGCACACTTAAAGCCCAACTCACGCGCTAGATTCTCACGCTCATTGTTATAAGGCGTCCCAGCCAAAGCCGCACTACCCAAAGGGCATTCACTGCTTAAATCATAGCTATTTTGCAGGCGAATTATATCGCGTTTAAAACCCGCACACCACGCTACTAAATGATAGCCAAAGCTAATGGGCTGGGCGTGCTGCAGGTGCGTCATCCCTGGCATTAGCGTGGCTGTGTGTTGCTCGGCGATGTTTAAAAGCGTTGTCATTAATTCTTTCAAAAGCCCTTGCAAGATAAGGTTTTGATTGCGACAATAAAGCGTGAAATCGAGTGCGACTTGGTCATTGCGACTACGCGCGGTATGCAGGCGTTTTCCAGCCTCTCCTATGCGTTCGCTTAAGCTAGATTCTATAGCCATGTGAATATCTTCATTTTGCGTTACAAAGCCCTTAAACTCGCCATTTTCAATCTCTTTATAAATGCTATCAAGCCCTTTTTGTATGGAATCTAGGTCATTTTTACTCAAAATCCCTATTGCGTGCAGCATTTTTGCGTGTTCCTTGCTACCCAAAATATCCTCACGCCAAAGATTTTTATCAAACTCAATACTTGCGTTAAACTCATCAAGCAACTCGTTAGTATTTGCGCTAAATCGCCCCGACCAAAGTTTCATTTTTCACCTTTGTTATTTACCAAAATCTAATTTCAATATCTGTTTTTTTAAAGTAAGCCTACTTTCTCATAAAAAGTGTGGTGGAATTATCCTCGTTGAAATACTTTTTTGCAGTCTCTAAAATAGTGGTAGAATCTAGTGAATCTAGGTTTTTTTCATACTCCAAAAGCGGCTTAATATCCCCACGCACAAGATATGAGCCAAAAAGCCCAGCAACTGAGCTAGCAGATTCTAAACTATAAATAAATGACGCGCGAGTATTGATTTTGACCTTATCCAAAGCCTCTTGCTTTATGGGCGTTTTTTTTAGCCGCTCAAGCTCTTTTATAATCTCATGTTTCAAGCTATCTGCCTTTACGCCCGGGTTTCCTGTGGCAATAATGATAAAGATTCCAGAATCTACCAAGTCCATATTATACGCGGTTACGCTACTTGCAAGCTTTAATTTATCCGTTAGCAAAGCCGGTAAAATCGCACTTTTGCCCCCCGCTAAAATTTCAGCTAAAGATTCTAAAGCAATTTGGTCTTTGTCATTAAATTTTGATGTTTTAAAGCCCATCATCACCCATTCTATGCCACCTGTTTCTTTTTTTATAATGCCCTCACGTGCGCCATCTTGCTTTGGCTCTTGCATTTTCACAGGCGGGATTTCACCGCGATTTTTGATATGTGCGAAGTGCTTTTGCGCCCCACTAAACACATCTTTAGAATCTACATCCCCAGCGACCACAATTATCGCATTTTGCGGCTGATAATAAGTGCTATGAAACGCGCGAATATCCGCAACTTCCCAGCTTTGAATGTCATTCATAAAGCCAATGGGCGTCCAGTGATACGGATGGTAGGTATAAGCGGTGTTAAAAAAGCGGAAAAATAGATAGCCAGATGGCGAATTATCCGTGCGCCACAGCCGCTCTTGGGCGACTACATCACGCTCGCTAGCAAACTCGCTATCTTTGAAATCAAGATTTTCCATTAGCTCAGCGAAAAGTTTTAGGCTTGTATCAAGATTTTCTTTGCTTGAGCGGATATAGTAGCGCGTGTAGTCAAAGCTTGTCGCGGCATTATCGCTGCCGCCCATCTTTTTAACGATTTCATCAAACTCACCAGCTTTCAAATTTTTGGTGCTTTTGAAGTTTAGATGCTCTAGCATGTGTGCCATACCGCTTTTACCCATCGTCTCATTTCGCGAGCCAACCTTGTAAAACACATTCGTCTCAATCACTTTGCTATTATTTTTTAGTGGAATCACAACGACTTGCAGCCCATTTTCTAGAATCTTGCTTTCATATTTTGGCAGCACGGACGCACTTTTCGCATTCACAATAGAACTCATAAGAAACACTCCAAAGATAAGAATTTTAAGGGGTTTTAGCATTTTTTGCCTTTTTGCAACTTCAAATAAATGGAATTTTATCATTTAAGTTTTAGTTTTGTGTATCTTGCACAAAAATAAATTTAATAAAATATTTTTATTATAATTATCAAATAATATTTATCATTTTAAGTATAAAATGATAATATATTTATGTAATATTCAATATAATTATATAATTTGGTGTTTTTTATAAATATTAAAAGATAATTTATAATATTTATAAGATAATATATTATGATATATATTATTTTTGTTTATAAAATATTTTAATTTTATAGAGTCTAAAAAGTCTATAAAAATTAAAAAATACAGAAATGTTAAAAAAATTTTACATTTTACTTGACAAGTAAACTAAAAATTTGTAGAATTTCAAAGTGCTTTAAGGAAACTTAAGCACAAGTTATGATGAGGTTACCCCCTCCAATTCCCTACATCATAACTTTCAGAATCTTTTGCTCACCCCACAGGCAAAGATTTTGTTACTCTCCACTCCTTTTAATGTAACTCCTTGATATTAAAGTAAGTATTTTGGAGATTTAAATTTTTCATTTTACTCCTTTGTTTTATTTTAAAACTTAGTTCCTTTGATATATCACTGACGCTATCAAAGGGTTTTGTTCTATTTGAGATTTTATCCAACGTTGTTAGTCTTTTTTGTTTTGTAATCTATTAAGTATATAGAATGCTATAATACGATTTGAATTATATAATATAGATTCTAAAATTACAAATTTTATAGTTTTATAAAGGAAAAGTTATGACAATTTATACAAATTTAAATGTTTTTTATAGAATCTTAATTAGCTTTTTTTTGGGGCTTGTTATTGGATTTATCGGCTGTATTATTCGGCTTGGCTGGGAGGTTTTATTCCCTAATTTACAAGGTTTTAGCATCAATGCAGATTCTATAGCGGCTAGTATTTTTGCGTTTTTAAATGTTACGCCTGAGCTTTTAGTGCAAAAAATCGTGTTTTCTAGTGGATATGAGTGGAGTGTATTTTATATTGTGACTAATATTATGATTTCTATAACTTTTGGGGTGATTTATAGCGTAATTGTAGAATTTTGTCTTAAAATGAAGTTCGCACAAGGCTTACTTTTTGCGTTTTTAATGTGGGTAGTTTTTTTCCTTATAATTTTGCCACTTTTTGGCTTTATACATAACTTTTATGCCGATTTTAAGGTAGATTTTCTTTTTTTATTTAACACATTATGCGAGTGCTTATTAATGTTTTGGATTATGGAATTATCTAGGCGAGATTTGCGAAATCGCTTAACAAGTGAGCGTGACCCTATTTAGATTCTATAAAATTATAAAAAGGATAACTTTTGAGTAAAAAAAGTAAGCAAAAAAATAAGTTTTTGGATGGTTCGGCTAGTAAGGCTAAAATAGATTCTAAAAATATGGAATCTAAGAATACTAAAATCTCAAAAAATAACTTTTTGATAGCGCGCCTAAAGGCTTTTATCACCGATATGTTCTTAATAAATATGCCCATTTTGTATTTCACAACTTATGTGATTGTGGGCGATAAAAATAGCTTTCAGGCTAATCAAATTGCGATTTTGTGCTGTGGGTTGAGTTACGCATTTATCTTGGTTTTATTTTTTTATTTTAGTGGGCAGACGCCGGGCTTTCGATATGCGGAGATTATGCTAGTAAAAGATTCTAAAAATACTAATAATATAGAATCTAAGTTAGGAAATTTAGAAGATTCTAAAAAATCCACACAAGATTCTAAAAATATAGAATCTAATCACACACAAGATTCTAAAAAATCCATACAAGATTCTAAAAACATAGAATCTAATCACACAATTACTATGAAAGATTCTAAAAATACAGAATCTAAACCGCAAAAACCAAGCTTTTTACAATGCGTAATTTTTGTATTTTCATGGCTAGTTGAAATCACATTTTTTTTATGGGTTTTCGCACTTTTACGCAAGGACAAAAAGACCTTACACGAGCTACTTTCAGGCACAAAAATAATTTATAAAAAAAATACTAGAAAACAGCCTACTTAAACATGCAATTTTAACCCAAAATGCAAATATGTTAATCTTACTTTCAATGTTTTTGTTATAATTCCAACTTTATAAAAATTATAAATTTTAAAAGGTGCTTTTTATGGATGGGCAAATTATTTCTTTAGATGTGGCAAAAAAGCAAGGGCAGGTGCAGCAATTCGTTACAGAGCGTGTTTTCCCATTTGATTTTAAGGTTTATGATGGCGAGGAAAAGGAGCTAAAAATCGAGCTTGAAGTCGAGTTTAGCGTGGAAAATCGCGTTGTTTCAAAGATGAGCCGCAAGATTTCCGTGCAAGAGCAGGATGCTATCCCTGTGACAAAGAGCGCGACTGACTGCGTTAATGAGTATTTTGCGCGTGAAAATGGCATTTTGGTCGAGCATCAAGAGTTTGTCGATAATAATCCAGAGCTTGATTTTATGCGGATGAGACGCTTCCTTTTTACTGCGTATAATGATTTGTGCGACTTAGATTCTATGCTTGAAAATAAGGAGCTAAGGGCTGTAAAGCACGAGGTGGCTTCACTTTATCGCGATTATGAGGAGTATATTAAAAAAACGCAGTATCCGCTGCCTTATTGTTTTGAGCAAATTTTCATTCGTAGGCAAGTTGAATACACGCATTTAGAGCAGCATATCGAGGATATAAAAATCGCTATGAATGGCGCAAAAGGCGAGGTAGAAGTGCTAGGACGAAGACTTGAAGAAGAGGAGAAAAATCTAAAATTTATCGCGGATAAAAAAAGTGCTGAATTTTTAGAGCAAGAAAAGGAAGTAAAGGCGTTGAGGCGGCGTTATGTGGATTTGATTGACTACATTGCAAGGCAAAAAGATGTTATTGCCTATGAAACAGAGCGGATGAAAGTGTTTCGCGAGACGCATTTAGCCGAGTTTGCCGAAACTTTTGAGCCGATGACTGCTAGCATTAAGACGAAGTTTATAAAACTGCTAAATACAAAGGGCTATGGGCTTGATAAAGAGATGTGGGCGCGCGCAAAGACTAATCAGTATGTAAAAAAGTTTTTTCGCGATGCGGACATTCACGGGGGGTATAATTCGGTCACATATTTGCGATATTTCTTAAAAGGCTTGGATAAAAATAAGGTTAGTAGCCCCGCTACAAAGGAGCTTTTTAACCTTTTGAAAACTTTGGAGGATAGCAGCCGCCGAAATATTATGGTGCTGCAAGAGAATGACACGAAAACCTTTAAATCGCGGCAATTGATTGAGCGTGTGGATAAGGGCTTAAAGATTACCACATCTCACGACCCATTTGATGCGCTAGGCAAGCTTGCAAGTAGTCCGCAAGACATCGTAGTGCTTGACTACAAAATAAATGGGCTGCTTGCCTTTGATTTTATCCGTGAGTATCGCGACTCGCCCAAATTTAACAAACGCACATCTTTTATAGTCGTCACGCCAAATCAGCTAGAATACGATAAAATCGAAGAGGGCAGAGGACTAGGCGTAGAATATTTTGTCATTGCAAATGATGGCGAAGCCTTTAGTGACGCAGTCCGCATGGCGATATAACACGCATTATAGAATCTAGAATGCTAGAAACTTGCTAGAAATATAAATATAAACGCCCACTTTGATAAGCAATATTTTTGTATATTTGCTATAACTATTCAAGCCTAATGAGATACAATTATGCAATTAATTTTAAAGGACATAGAGCGAAATGGTGAAACTTATTGTAAAAAACAAAGCCTAAATCTTCTTACACATAAGGCTAGTGAAATCATTGTTGCAGGGCATTGCAACGAGCATAATGATTCTAACATAAGAGTATTTCACCTTGCTACAAAAGAGCTAGGAAAAGATAGGAGTAAAATGGATGACAAATGGAAAAAGGCTAATAATGACGCTATTTTCGCGCTCTTAGATGTGGATAGTGAAAGCAGTTTATATCACATAAAAAACCCTTTTATAGCATTTGAGGATTACAAAGGTGGCGATTTACCAACGCAGTTTTTTGTGATTAATATGAAAAGTGAATTTAATTTGGATTTCCATCACATTGTTTTGGATGGTTATTTTTATGTCGATAATACTCCACTTTATAGCGGAAATATTGATTTTTTAGATAAATCTGGTGAGGTGCAATATGATGATATGGGAGAAGGAATAGAAAATATACATTATTTAACGCTAGATTATATCGATACAAAATATATCGAATTGATAAAATATATGAAGTAGTCCATATTTTATATTTAAGATTCTATTCAAAATCGCCGTTATTTTGTGCGTCAGAATCTAGCATAAATAGCGCGTTTTTCGCCACAATTTCGCCCACTTCTAGCCCATCTATAATCTCAAAAAAATCACTCCCTAAGATTCTTTTAGCCTCAATTTCTTGCACGAGAAACTCATCATCACTTGCTACAAAGACATAGTTTTTTTTATTTTTCTGCAAAATTGCAGACTTTGGCAAGATTAAACGCTCTTTTGGAACGCTCTCAATTACCACTTTTGCAAACATATTTGGGAAAAATTCGGCATTTTTATTATCCAAAATAAAACGAACCTGCACAAAATTATTAGTCACATTTGGGTAAATTATATCAAATTTTATGGGAATTTTAGTTTTAAAGCTATCCAAAATTACATAACTTTTTATAGCATTTTGTTCTAAATTTTCTAACTTTTTAGAATCTAAAGTTTGGATAAAACCTAAATCCTCTTGATTAATATTTGCCACAACCCAAAGGCTATCCAAATTCACAATTTTAAAAATCTCATCGCCCTTTTTTACGCCACTTCCAGCATTAAAATTTTTAGAGAAAATCACGCCATCAATAGGCGAGTAAAAAGTTACCTCATTTAGAATCTTACCCTTGTTTAACTTAGCAATTTCCTTATTATTTACCCCTAAAAGTTCTAATTTTTGTCGTGCTAAATGTCCGTGATTATAACGTGATGTAACCAAATATTCACTTTGAGCATCAATTAATTCAGGCGAATAAAATGTGAATAAAGCTTCATTTTTCCTAACTTTTTCATAAATTTGTGAGACAAAAAGCTGCTGTAAAAAGCCATCGGTGCGCGTTACGATACTAAAAATTTGGCTTTGGTCTGCCTCTAATTTTGCGTAATAGCTTTTGCTTTCGCTTATTTTTTCTTTTTTTACCGAGACAACAGGGATTTTGAAATTTTTAGATTCTATAAAGTTAGTGTTTTTAGAACTTTTTTTGCTTTTAGATTCTATTTTGCTCGAATCTAAATTCATAGAATCTTTAGAATCTTGCAAATTAGATTCTATATTTTTAGAATCTTGCCCTAACAAAATAGCTATAAAAATTATAAATATACTAAGTTTTTTCAAATGGATTTCCTTATTTAGATTCTATATTTCCTAACAAATTCTAGGTAAAAGTTCGCCTTGCGGGTATTCCAAAAATCTCTTGCTGCCATATTTTGTAAAAAGAACCACTTTTTGAAAATAGATTCTATCAAGCGGCTTTTCTTTTGTATCGCGAGTTTTGCTAGATTTTATAGAATCTTTTTTCATAGAATCTTGCAAATTAGATTCTATAGAATCCACAAAATCCTTTCGCACACGACCGATAATCGCGGCATTTTTCCCCAAAGGATGCGACTTTAGAATCTCCAGCACTTTTTTAGCACTCTTCTCTTTGAGTGCTAAAACGCACACACCCTCATTTGCCAGCTCAAAGCTCTCAAGCCCTAGCATTTCGCACATTCCTTGCACCTCATTATCCACGCCCACGCTATTTTCATCAATCTCAATGCACGCACCACTAGTAATCGCCCACTCATTCAGCACCGCGGATAAGCCCCCACGCGTGGCATCACGCAAGGCATGCAAGCCCAAATCACGCGCAAAAAGCGGTTTTAACATAGGATACAACGCAGCGCAATCACTGCTAATGTCACTATCAATTTGCATATTATTCTGCTCTAAAAAAATCCTAGCCCCGTGGCTACCGATATTTCCGCTTATTATGATTACATCATTATGAGAAAGATTTTTAGCACTCAAACCCTCCTTTTGCAAAGTGCCGATACAAGTCGTGTTTATAAAAAGATTCTTATTTTGCGTAGAATCTTTGTTAGATTCTATAGAATCTTTTGGCACATTAGTCGAAAAAGTAGGCAAAACTTTAGTATCAGCACTAAGGATTCTTAAGTCTAATTTATCACATTCCTTGCGTATAGATTCTACAATTTTCTTTAGTGTATTTATATCAAAGCCCTCTTCGATGATAAAGCCGATATTAAGAAATCGTGGCTTCCCACCCATCATCGCCACATCATTACTGCTACCACACACGCAAAGTTTGCCTATATCGCCCCCCTTAAAAAAAAGCGGATACACGATATATGAATCCGTGCTAACCACGCCTTTAAGGCAATTATTTTTTTTATTGATAGAATCTGCATTATTAGATTCTGTAATTTCTTTAGAATTACTAGAATTTTTAGATTCTATATTTCCTAACTTTTTATTATTTTTATTCTTAGATTCAATAGAATCTTTATCCAAAATATTACTAGATTCTATAAAATCATTAGAATTTTTATTGATAAATTCACTAGATTCTATAATTTTTTTAGAATCTTTAGTTTTAAAATCCATAGGTTTATTAGATTTAATAGAATTTTTAGAATCTAACTTTTTTGCCTCTTTAGTTTCCATAGAATTTTTGCTAGATTCCAAAAAATCATTAGAAACTAAACTAAAAACCCCGCCATCTTCGCCCCCAAAATCCATAATCTCGCCCAAAATCGGCATAAAAACATTCTCAATTAACTCATGGCTTTTCGCCCCACCACTACCATGCGACAAAGTAATAATATTATTCATATTTTCCCTTTTTATAGCAAATTAAAACAAAATTATACATATTTATTTTATAATTATTTTTAACATAAGTTATTGATTTTATAATGTAGATTTATTTTAAGTATCATTGCATTTCATACAACAAAACACTACCCCTTTGGTATCTTAGCACTTTGCTCCTCAAATTTCTTTATTTGTGCGTCAAAAACTTTTATTAAATTTGGTAGGTTTTTTTGTATTCTTTTTAGGGCGGATAGGTGGGCTTTCAGCGGATTTCCCCACACAGGATTTGGGCGGCTAACGCTATCAATTTGCTTTTGACACGCATCAATAGCCTTATTTAGCCCACCAGATAGCAAACGAAGCGATGATAAATAATCCTTGCTCTCCTTTACACGCGCACTAACATCACTTTTAAAGTTACCCAAAGCACTATCCACACGCTCTTTTACCACCTGCAAATCTCGCTCTTTTTCTTTCACTTCCTCTAGCTTAGATTCTAAAATATCGCGTGTGCTTTTTAGCTTTTCTTCAAGCCCTGCGCGCGCCTTTTTTAGCTCATCCTCTAATTTCAATCGCGCCTCTGTAAATTGCGCCTCTTGCGCCTTTATTTCAGCAATTTGAGACTCCAAGCCCTCTCGCTGCTCTTTAATCTTAGAATCTTTATACTTCGCCTCCAAGTTTTCTCGCTGCTCTTTAAACTCATGCTCTTTTGCACTTGCAATTTTAATTTTTGCCTTGATTCCATCCTCGACAGGCTTAAATGCCGAACGCTTTAGCTGGACTTGTGCTAACTGGCTTTCTTTCAATTCCATTTCCTCCAACTGCGCATCTTTTAGAATCTTTTCTTTTTCTTTCAATAATTTCAAATCATCCTCTAAATCGCTAGAATTTCCCTGCGTATTAAGATTTTGATACTGCGTATAAAACTGATTTAACCGCACAAAAATATCGTTTTGCGGCTTATTTGGCGCACTAGAATATGGCACATAAAACATAAACTCCACATTTGGAATGAGATTATGCTCACTCTCGTATTTCTTAGCAAACTCTTCTTTACAATTTCGCTCATAGTCCTCATCGTGATACACAAATGTCGGTAAATCCTCCGTGCTAAGGCTGCTACATATCGTATTTTCAAGGTATTTCACCCCATCATGCCACTCGCGCATACAATAATAAAACATCCCAAAATCAATAGGACTAATCGTATTTCTATCATTCATAATGATATTTACCGCCAAAATGTGCAAAAAGTCCTTAAAACGCTTGTCGCTAATGTTGCTAAGCTCCTTTGCAATGCTATTTTCATCATCTTTAGAATCTAGATTGCTGCCTGTAGGATTTGCATTTATCACCAAAGATTCTATAAAATTTATAGCGTGATTTTTATTCTCATCATTCCAAAATTGCCTAAAATTATAGCTATCAAAAAATTTTTTAAGTTTTTGGGCTTCAGGTGAAACCTGCTTTAATGTCTCAAAAACAGCGGTATTTTTCTGCGTAAAAAGATATTGATATAAAAATTCAGTATTGCTATGGTTGCCTAACTCACAATACGCGGTGTATTTATCAAACTTGCGGGTGTGCTTTTTTGAGACGCTAAGCTTCGCAGTTATCGGCACTTCGCCAAAGAGCGTTTGAAAACGAGAAAGTATATCAAGGGCGTCATCATGCCCATAAAGCAAAAGATTTTTGTTACTAAGCACGCAAAGGAGCGCCAACCGCACCTCCTCTTCGCGTCCATAAAGCCCTTGATTAAGGATAGATTCTAATTTAGTAATAGCATCTTTCATCACTTCTCCTTATTTTCTAAACATTTTAACTCGCAGATTCTATAAATTTTAGGTTACACAAACACAAATAAAAATATATAAAAACATATAAAAATAAATACAAAAGTAAAAATATAGCAAAAAACCACTTATAAAATGCTGAATCTTTGAAAGAAATCGCTTAGATTCTATAGAATCTACATTGTTTTTAGAATCTATTCACTTTGTCCCCAGCCGAATTTGTCACGCAGACGCATAAAGTAGGAATTTGTGTTAAATTCAACTAGCATAGCGCCATATTTTGCGACTTTTATATGCACGATTTTACCCTTAGAAATAGGGATACTTTGCTGTCCATCGGCTATCAAAATGCCAGAAGTGCAGAACTTAAAACGCATATCAAACTCATCATTTAGGATAATCGGGCGTTGCGTGAGTGCGTGCGGACAAACAGGCGTAAGCAGCACATTGCGACAGCTAGGGAAAACAAGCGAGCCGCCAGCTGATATATTATACGCACTCGAACCTGTGGGTGTCGCCACAAGCAGCCCATCCAAGCGATAGTGATTAAACAACTCGCCATCAATAAAGGCTTCAAGCTCAAGCATACCGCCTAAATCATCGCGAGAAAGCAAAAATTCATTTAAGGCGAAAAAGTGCGTATTTTGCCACTCGTTTTTTTTATTTTTAGAATCTTTGGTGTTGATTTTGTTGATTAGATTTTTGGTTTTTTTGGGATTTTCTGTGTTAAAAGTGGGCGTTTGGTTTTTAGAATCTACAAAAGTAGGGTGGTGGATGGGCGATAGCTTAGAATCTTTTGTGTTAGATTCTATGTTTTTCTTAGAATCTTTTCTATCGTCATGTTGAGCGTTAAGCGAAACATCTGCGTTTTTAGATTCTATGGAATCTAGTTTTTGTTGGTTGATATTTTTCAATATAACGTCTCTTTGATTTTCATTTACACTTTGCGCAAAAAAGCGCAAATCCCCCTCCCCGCTCCCCCTTTGCGAAAAAAAGCAGCCGCTTTTTTGTCTTAAAGGGGGAGAGCCCCGCTCTTCTGTCGCTTGCGAAAAAGCGGACGCACGCACTTCTGCGTGCGTTGTTTCCGCTTTTTGCGCACCACGCGACAGGCGGGACTCACAAGGTTGCGTGCTACGCACGTTTTCATTAATTGTCAAGCTATCGCTTGACGACTTTTTATCTTTTGTGTTTTGGTTTTTAGAATCTAGATTCTGTGTTTCCTTAGAATCTTGAATGAAACCTTCAAGCATAAGGTGTTCGCGGATGATATACTCGCCCTTTTTTATACGCTCTATCACATTATCAATTTCGCTAGGTGAAGCGATTGTAAGATAGCCTAGCCGTCCGCTATTTATGCCTAAAATCGGCACTTCGCTACCATAACTAGCCCTTGCCACCGAGAGCAGCGTCCCATCGCCACCGATACTAAAAAGCATATCAACTTTATTGCAAATGTAGGAAATATCGCGTATGGCAAGGTTTTGCAAAATCTTAGAATCTTTTTTGTCATGTTGAGCGTTAAGCGAAACATCTACGTTTTTAGATTCTATAGAATCTATATTTTCGTTTGCTTTAGAATCTAAATTAGATTCCATATTTTTAGAATCTTTTTTCTTAGAATCTTTCCCTTTAGATTCCATAGATTGCTTCGTTTCACTCGCAATGACGCAATTCCCAAAAATCATCTCCGCGCTATTACTCTCCAAAATACACGAAATCTTAGCCTTTTGCAATTTCTCTAAAATATCTAAAAATATCGGCTTTATATGTGGCGAATTTGGTCGCAAAACTATTCCAACTTTGCTAACTTTCTTAGCCATAAACTTATGAAAATTAGAACTTCGCAATGGCATTAGTGCGCCTTTAAACCAGAATGTTTTATACGCTTATAAGCTTCTGTTATTTGATGGAATCTTGTTGTATAATTTGATATTTCGCTCTCACTTTCACCATAAAAATTATCAGGGTGATATTCTTTTGCCAGCTTCAAATATCGCTTTTTAACTAGCTCAAAATCATCGCCAAATTGAGAATCTAAAGTCGCATAACACTGCCTTAACTTTCGCTCCTCTGCGGTTAAAAAAGAAAAATCATCGCTGTTAAAATCGCTATATTCAAAGCTTAAAACGACATTATGTATCACTTTATTACCCAAAAATGTGACGACTTTTTCCCAAAAATATTCATTGTTGCTTTGCAAATAGATTTCATTTTGAGAAATGCCTATGTAGTTGTTGCCAAACATCGTTTTTATGTAACGCTCGGCGACTTTGTTGCGTTTGCTTAGTGTCAAAATTATGCGTGATGTGCCTAGCATTTGCACTTTTACGCGGATTTTTTCTAGTATTTCTTTTGATTTGATAATTTTTATGCGGATGGGTAAATCGCTGTGGGCTAGGGCATCTTGCAAGATTTTTTCATCTTCTTCGCTATGACTTAAAGAGTGAAAGCACCAGTTTATAAGATAGTTTTTTTTCACCACTTCGCCATCGTCCAAAATCAGCACGGAGCTAGAAAGTCGGTAGTTTTTGCTAAAGTGTTTTTCCGCGTAAGCAAGGACTTTTTTTAGCAAGTTGCTATCTTGGATAAGTTTGATTTGCACATATTTATCGCAACAAGAAATCATTTGCCACACGCCTTTTCAACACATTTTCACTCTTAGAATCCACCGCTTTTCAACATTCCGCATTATAGCAAAAATACTTTAAGATTAGAATCTATATATTTTTAATAAATCAAGTCTTTATAAAATAAATTGTTTTGAGATTCCAAAAATACTTAATTTATATTATAGAATCTTGGAATTTTTAATTAGGATAAATGGATAATATGGAATCTTTATATATAAATCATCTATGTATAGCATGTGATGCATGTCGTGAAGTCTGCCCTACAAGTGCAATAAGTGTGCAAGAACCTATTTATCATATAGAATCTAATCTTTGCATAATGTGCAATGGATACTCATCACAACCTTTATGTATTGAAGTTTGTCCCGTAGATGCCATTATTATTAAGAATTATTAAGAATATACAATATGCTACCTTGTAGATTCTATAGAATCTAAAACAAATAATCAAACATGATAAAGGCGTGGGAGCGGTCATCAGTGCGAGCAGCGCTCAAAGGCGTGCCACCAAGTGCGGCGCCCGGATTATACCCTGCCTTTGTCGTATCTCTAAACCACTCAAGCTTCAAACCTAAGCCTATGTTGTTTTTAAAGGCGTGTTTGATTGTTAAAGCCACGCTTTCTTCATCACTTCTAGGACTTCTAGTAATTCGCGCTAGTATATCCCAGCTAAAAGTGCCATACTTAAGATTATAGCTACCACCACCGCTCAAATAGCCAGTGATTGCCTCACGATTTATCACATCGCTAATGCTAGGACCTATATCATACACGCTACCAGTCCAAAAGTCAAAGCCCATCGGATTCCCATACGTCCCAAAGTGCGAGTTACCAGAGCCAAAGTTTTTATACAAGCCAAAACGCGCATTATAGTTATACATAAAAACTTGCAAAATGGCGTTTATATTGCCAGATTCCGCATCGACTACTGAATCATATCGCCTATTATTTCCGCCAACATACTCGTCATGCACGTGTAAAAAGAAGCCCTGCAATGTCGCCTTATACCCAAAGCCATTGCCAAAATGGTCTTCATACACGGCTTTAAGCCCGATAGATTCATAAAGTCCGGGGTAGAAATAGATAAATGGGCGGATTAATAATGCGCTGCCCGCTCTCTCTCCGCTATCGCTCTCGCCTACGCCGCCATAGGAGTAGTCTAAGCCTAGTGCGTGGATGCCTAAGTGTATTTTTTTGCCATTTATTAGCGTGGATTTTGGCGCAAAGTAGTCATATAGCCACTCAGGGTCTATAAGTGCTCGCCCCCATGAGCTAAACCACCAAATTTTCACATAGTTTGCCTCATTTTCATCCGTGTCGCCATAGCCAAATTTTAAGTCAAGGTTAAACCCTTGCGTATGTCCGCTGTGATATTCCATACTTGAAGCGTAGCGTCCAGCTTTTAAGCCCAAGATTAAATCGTGTCCGGCTACAATGCCATCGCCAAGCTTGCTCTCAAAGTCGATATTTGCGTCCTGCACGACAAAGTAGCGATTATGCTTATATGGATAAGATACGCCAGGCAAGTCGAATGTAAAGCCCTGCCAGCCGCCGATATAGTTATTATTTAGTCCGCTGCCGCTACTTAAGCCGCTCTCTGCAAAGGGCGCGCCATCACGCAATGTGCTATCTAGTATTAGCCCAGCAGCCGAAGCGCCCACATTGATATTAAGCCGCGTAATGTAGTCATTTTCGATAAATTTTAGGAAATTATAATGCGTATTAAACTGCCCAAAAATCGTGGCAAAAGATTCAGTAGGATAAATGCCACGAGCTAAATCTACCCTTGCTTGATTAAATCCAGCCTTTACAAAGCTACTTAGCTGTCCGCTAAATGTGAAAAACTTTAGACTTTCTCTATCATCACCATCGCTTTCATAGCTATCAGCGTAGTTAAATTCATTGTCATTTGCTGCTAGTTTTATGGAATCTTGGTTGTTAGATTCTATGTTTTTAGATTCTAAACTCGCTAGGGTTATAGAATCTTGGTTGCTGGTTTCTATGCTTTGTTTTCCCTTAAAGGTTTGGCGGGTGAAGCCCCCCTCCATTGCGGAGGGGGGTTGGGGGGTGGGTAATTGAACGTTTTTAGATTCTAAACTCGCTAGTTTTATAAAATCCTCACTTGCGTCATTGCGAGACTTTGGCAAAGCCAAAGGCGTGGCAATCTCATTTTGTATAGAATCTTTAGAATCTAGATTCTGTGATTTTATAGAATCTATATTTTTAGATTCTATGCTTTGTTTTCCCTTAAAAGTTTGGCGGGTGAAGCCCCCCTCCATTGCGGAGGGGGGTTGGGGGGTGGGTAATTGAACGTTTTTAGATTCTAAACTCGCTAGTTTTATAAAATCCTCACTTGCGTCATTGCGAGACTTTGGCAAAGCCAAAGGCGTGGCAATCTCATTTTGTATAGAATCTTTGGAATCTAGATTCTGTGTTTTTATAGAATCTATATTTTCATCCGTCATATTGAGCGAAAGCGAAACATCTACTTTGTTTTTTATAGAATCTACTTTAGAATCTAGATTCTGTAATTGTGTAGAATCTTCCCATTTAGATTCTATAAATTTAGCATTTTGTGTAGAATCTAAACTCGCTAGTTTTATAGAATCTTTTTTATTAGATTCCACATTGTTTATAGAATCTAAACTCTTAGCAAAACTAAAAATAGGCAACACACTCGCCACGACAATAGAAACTAAAGAATTGAACTTTAATTTTTTATCACTTACATTTTTCATAATATTCTCCTTAAATAAATTAGATTCTATAAAACCATAACATTTTTACAATTTCAATATTAAGAATTTATAAAAAATCTATCAATATAATACACAAAATAATAATACTTTGTCAAGTAATTTATAGGAATTTAAGAAATATTTTAGCCCTACAAGATTATAGAATCTAAACTAATCTTAAAATTTTTCGTGATTTTATTATTTTTAAACATTAGATTTATGGTGTTGTTAAAGTGCTTCAAAATATTACAAATTTTATTGCTTTTTTTGGCTTAAAATTATATAATTCGAGCGTGAAAATTTAACTCAAAAATACCCATATTTTGATAATCATTTAAAGGAAGAAAAATGCAACCTTCAGTAACTTTAGATTCTAATATAGAATCTAAAAACGCGACAGATTCTATAAAAACAGATTCTAATAATGCGAAAAACACAGAATCTACAACGCAAGATTCTATAAACAAAACAGAATCTAACAACGCAAAACCAAAAGAAAAGAAAAAAATAACCCCCATTCCACCGCTGCATTTCCATAGGAAACGTTATTTTGTGTATGCGATTATTACGATTGTTGTGATGATTATGCCTTTCATTCGGCTAGGCGATGGTGGGCATCACTTGTTTTTGCTAAGTTTCGACCACAAAGTCCTGCATTTAGGCGGCGTGGAGTATAGCATTCAGGAGTTTTATGTGATGCCCTTTATGCTAATCATCCTTTTTGTTGGAATCTTTTTGATGACATCAATGGGTGGGCGCGTGTGGTGTGGCTGGGGCTGTCCGCAGACGCTTTTTCGTATGATTTACCGCGATATTATCCAAACGCATTTATTGAAACTGCGTAAAAAAGTAAGCAACAAGCAAGAAGTTTTAGTGCTAGATTCCGCTAGTAAGTGGGCTAGATTTATCGTAGGCTTGGCGATTTTCACGGCTTTAGCACTCATTGCAGCGGCAAACTTTCTATTCTTTTTTGTGCCACCTGAGGACTTTTTTGCCTACATTAGCGATGTGGGAAATCATCAAATGTTGCTTGGCTTTTGGCTTGTGATTGCTGGGCTTATGACCTTTGAGGTGTGCTTTATTGCCGAGAAATTCTGCATTTATATGTGCCCTTATGCGCGCGTGCAAAGCGTGCTTTTTGATGATAATACGCTAATGTCAATCTATAATGTCGAACGTGGCGGGGCGGTCTATCGTCCAAATGGCGAGGCTATCGGCATCGCGCCAAAGAAGCAAAATCCAGCGAATGAATGCACAAACTGCCTGCACTGCGTTAAGGTCTGCCCTACGCACATTGATATTAGAAAGGGCGTGCAGCTTGAGTGCGTGAACTGCCTTGAGTGCGTGGATGCCTGCTCTGAGGTGATGGGCAAGCTTGGTCGCCCTAGTCTTGTGACATGGAGCTCGCCAAATGCGATAGCACAGCACAATAAAGTGAAATTGTTTAGGGCGAAAACTATCGGCTATATCGTGCTTTTGTGTATTGTATTTGCCGCGCTTTTAGTCGTTAGCAATATTCGCAAGTCAATGCTATTAAACATCAATCGTGACGCGCAGCTTTATATGATACGCGATAGCGGTGCGGTCGATAATGCGTATAAGTTTTTGATACAAAATAAGGATAGCAAAGAGCATAGATTTAGCTTTGAGATTCTAGGTGATATGGCAAAAGATTTTGAGATAAAGGTGCTAGACCACGAAGGTGAGAAGGACTTCCTAATCCATCCAAATGGTGATAAACGTCTAACCGTGCTAATTAGGGCTAAGCAGTCGCTAAATGATTCTATGAATGAGGATAGAAATATCCCATTAATTATCCGCGCCTTTGCAGTCGATGATAAAGAGAATATAAACATTACCTACACGACATTCTTTATGTATCCTAGCCAAAAGGCAATCAATGCAAAGCTTGGGAAGTAAATATTTACAATAAAGCCTAGAACTATGTAAGGATTATTTCACTTGAAAGATAGTTAGCTTTAAATATTATATGTTTCATTGTGGTCTTTAATTGCCTTATAAATTATCGGTCCTATGCGGCGCAGATTTTTTTCCTCTCCTAATTCTCTAGCTTTTATGTGTGTATTTACGCTAATTGCGGAATCTAGCTTGCTATCGCCCTTGCAACTAAAAAAGCGAAAGTCAATCCTAAAATTATCACTAAGAGCCTCATCAAAGCCCACAAATAGCGCACTTTTCGCATTAGAATCAAGTGTGATAAATTTATCAATTTCACTTAAGGTAATACTTGCAATACGCGGATTTAAGCCTACAGAATCTGCGTTTGTGATAACATTATATCGCGGTTTATTATTCGCTATTTTCTCATAATCATTTAATTTTTCCGCGTTAAAACTTGCATTTTTGCTAATAATTTGATACAAATTCACATCGCGTTTGTATTCTCTTAAAACCTTTTTAAACTTCTCAAATGTGCTAAAACTAGGCGTCCCACACTCTTGTAATATAGAATCTAGCACACTTTCACTAGCATTTAGCCGCGTAAATATAGAATCTTGTAGGATATTTTTATCCACGCGCACTTGCGCCTGGTAAATGTTACCTTTTTTCACATTTTTGACAACTTCGATACTTGGCAAATCTTTGATTTGAGATTCTAAGGCGATGTTAGAATAGCCTGTAGTGCTTAGTTTGTCGTTATTTTGCCTTGTGTTATCCACCGCGTTATATTTTACACTCACTTGCAAATTTGTGCTTAAATCCTTGATGGCTTCAGCTTTTGCCACTTCAAAGCTACTGCCACTGCCTTGCCCGTAAAGATATTGCGGCGTCTTAGAATCTTTTTTAACCCCACTAATAGCCCCCCCACAGCCCACAAAACACACCATTAAAACGCACAAAATAGCCCTAAAAACACGCATAAATCACCCTTAAATCGCACAAAATATAGCCAAAATTATATCAAATTTGTTTAATTTTATTAGAAATTTATATGTTAGAATCTTGGTTTTTATTTTGATTTTCAAAGGAATTAACATGGAAATTATTAGCACAAATGACGCGCCACAGGCTATTGGTCCGTATTCTCAAGCAATTGCGATTGACAAACTCATTTTCACAAGTGGGCAGATTCCGCTTTTGCCAAATGGCGATTTTTTGCTCGGCGATATTAAGGAGCAAACAAAGCAGGTGTGCGAGAATTTGCGCGCGGTGCTGATTGCGGCAGGGAGCGACTTAGAGCATGTGATAAAGACGAATGTGTATCTTAGCGATATGTCGCTATTTGCGGAGTTTAACGAAGTTTATGGCGGATATTTCGCGCACAAGCCAGCTCGTAGCACCGTGGCGGTAAAAGAGTTGCCACGTGGTAGCAAAGTCGAAGTTGAATGCGTCGCGATTAGGAAAAATTAAATTCTCTCCACCAAAATGCCCTTAGATTCTAAGTAATTTATAGAATCTTGTATTTGCAAAGCACTGCCGATAAATTGCACAAAAAGAAAGCCCAGCTCTGCCTTATTTAACGCCTCGATATTGCCCGCCAAAATATTCACATCAATATCAAATTTTTTAATCACTTGCGAGATTAACGCATCGTGGATATACTTGCCCTTGAAAGATAGCTTGTAGGCGTTTTTACCCGCATTTCGCAAAATCTCCTCACTTGAAAAGGCTGGTAGAAAGCTCAAAAGTTCGCGAGTAATTGCATGTTGCGGCTTCTCAAACACACTCTCCACGTTGCCACGCTCCACAATCTGCCCACCACTCATCACGCACATATTATTGCAAATCTTTTGCACGACCTCGATTTGATGCGTGATTAGCACGATTGTAAGGTTAAATCGCGCCTGCAAATCCTTTAGCAAATCCAAAATCGAATGCGTAGTCTTAGAATCTAAAGCCGATGTCGCCTCATCGCAAAGCAAAATCTTAGGATTATTCGCCAAAGCCCTTGCAATCGCTACTCGCTGCTTTTGCCCGCCGCTTAATTGACTTGGATAAAACGCTGCCTTTTCACTCAAGCCCACTAGCTCTAAAAGCTCATCCACACGCACTTTTATACAATCTTTTTTCCACCCGGCTATCTCTAAACAAAACGCCACATTGCCAAAGACATTTCTAGATTCTAAAAGGTTAAAATGCTGGAAAATCATACCGATTTTTTGCCGCTCTTTTTGCAGCTGCTTTTGGCTTAAGGCAAGCATATCCACATTTTCTATTGTAAGCTGCCCGCTTGTTGGCTCTTCTAGGCGATTTATGATGCGAATAAGTGTGCTTTTCCCAGCGCCAGAATAGCCGATAATGCCCATAATATCACCCTTTTGCACATCTAAATCCACACCCTTAATAGCCTCAAATCCATTTGGATAAATTTTTGTAATATTTGTTAGTTTTATCATATTTTGCCTTGTAAATTTATGTTGCAACTCTAATGCAATAATTTTTCAATAAAAAAGTTATAAGATTCCATACTTTTTTAAATTTTATAGAATCTAAATAGTTAAATTTGTAATATTTTAGCATAAAAATAATGGTTTATAGAATCTAGATTCTGTAAAATTTTCTAACCTTAAATGGTGGTTTCTTTGCGAACAAACATAAAATTAGATTCTATGTTTTGATTAAAAATATTTTGCTTAAACTTTAATGCTAAAATTACGCTTTTAAACTGTAAGATTTTTAGAATCTAAAAAGGGCAGAATAGAATGTATAGCGATAAAATTAGCGAGTTAGAAGTAATTAAAAATGTTGAAAATGATTTTTTCAAAAGCTCAAAAAATGGAAAAGATTTAAATTGCAATAAAATGCTAGGAAATATCGATTTTTGCGTTAGTTATACGATACAAAGCCTTTATCATAATATTAATTTTTTATGGGCGGAAGCAAAAAAAGGAAATGATAAAGATATTATAGAATCTTTAAT
The DNA here is from genome assembly GCF_000762875.2 of Helicobacter saguini. Classification (GTDB taxonomy): domain Bacteria; phylum Campylobacterota; class Campylobacteria; order Campylobacterales; family Helicobacteraceae; genus Helicobacter_A; species Helicobacter_A saguini. The sequence continues at coordinate 365 of NZ_JRMP02000005.1, read as the reverse complement.
CCAGCTGATTTTAACGATAGGCAAGGAAAAAACTTACAGCGATGAGTTGCCCCCTGCGTTTTTGGGTGCGTTTGATTGCGAAAAAATAGCATTTATTGAATATCACGAGATACAGCATATTTTCAGCCAAAATGATTTTAATTGGAATGTAGCACCTAGTAACCACGAAAGCAAGGAATTTAAGCAACTTTACAGCGAACTACAAAGCCTTTTAGATTCTAAAAAAATGTTATTTTATTACGAGGCAGATTCTAAGATTCTAAAAGAATTTATAGAATCTAATTTTGTAATTACAAATAAAAACCTTAAAAAGATTCAAATTGATAAGAATAATTTTATTGCGATTTTTAGGCGATGGCTAGAAG
>NZ_JRMP02000058.1 GCF_000762875.2 Helicobacter saguini | reverse complement strand
AATTTATAGAATCTAATTTTGTAATTACAAATAAAAACCTTAAAAAGATTCAAATTGATAAGAATAATTTTATTGCGATTTTTAGGCGATGGCTAGAAGTGGTAAAGCCTAGTATTAGCGTGGAGTGGGAGCTAGAAAAGCCAGAAATTGTAGAATCTGATTTTTACTTAGCCGATGTTTTAAGCAAAGATAATAGCACACAAGAAATCACAAAAACGCTTAGAATCTTACTGCAAAAAGATGTGTATAGAATTAATTTTGATAAAAGTAAAAGCGGTAGATTAAACTTTGGTGAAGTAACTTTTAATGATAATCAAAAAAAACACACAGAGTTTTGGAATCTATATGAGAGACCACCAAAAGAGAAATACTGGGATTATATGATAGAGCGTAGGGATTTGCTTGTCCCACTTGATATTAGAGAAGAAAAGGGGGCATTTTTTACCCCGCAAATTTGGGTATATAAAGCCCAAGAATTTTTACAAAAAGAATTTGGCGAAAATTATCAAGATGAATACTACATTTGGGATTGTGCGGCTGGGACGGGTAATTTATTAGTGAATCTAGTAAATGAAAATAGAATCTTTGCTAGCACGATTGACCCAAGCGATGTAAATATTATGCACAAATTAGCTAAAAATAAATCGTTAAACTTACTAGAAAATCATATTTTTCAATTTGATTTTTTAAATGATTGCTTTTTTGATAAGCCTTGCAAGGAACATATAGGAAAAATAGATTCTAAATGTGAGAAATGTAAAGAGTTAGAAAAACCTTGCTTAAAACATCAAAATTTCGCAGATTCTAAATG
>NZ_JRMP02000057.1 GCF_000762875.2 Helicobacter saguini | reverse complement strand
GAATATTCCACAAGGAGAATATTACATAAACATACAAAGCTACAATAACAATAATCTAGCAATATACACAAACAAAGAATGTAGTAATATCTTAGAATCTAATAAAGGAAATCAAGTCTATATACAATGCAACAACAAAGAAATAAGTAATGATGGAATCTATATACACAATGAAATATTCTCTAATGATATTATGTTATTAAAACATAATATTGATAAAACTAATAATCTAGAGCAATATAAGCAATCTAATAGTGATATATATAACATAAACTTTATAGTAGATTATGAAAGCCCAAAAGTAGAATCTATAGAACTAACAAGACAATTAGACGAAACAGAGTATAATAAAGAAAACAAAGTCTTTCTTACAGCAATCTTTAACAACAACATAGAATCTAAATCTCAAAATATATATAATGCAAGTAAAATAGAAACATTATGGGCATACAAAGAAATACCAAACACAAAAGATTTCAACAGGCAAGAAATACTACTAGATGATATAAATATAATACCTAAAAATAGAATAATAAGTAATAGAAACATAAATAATAAAATTATAAATAACATAGATGACAACATCATAAATCATAAAACAACAAATGATAAAATCACAAATAACACAAACACAAACAACAACAATATAGAATCTAATCAATCACAAATAAATATAAACAACATAGAATCTAACCTACAATATAAAGGTGAAAGCCTAGAGCTAGACTTAGTAACAAACAACTTATATAACTATGATAAACAAATAGTAGTATTTGCATACACAAAGTCACAAATAACCTTAAATGACAAACAACAAAAAGTATTAAGAAATCCT
>NZ_JRMP02000056.1 GCF_000762875.2 Helicobacter saguini | reverse complement strand
CGAACTAACATTAACCAACACAAAGAATAACGAACAAATATACTTACACGCCCAAAAAGACTATAAAGAAATCATAGAATCTAACTTTAATCAAGTAATCAAACAAGATAAAGATTCTGTAGTAAAAGGAAGCTATATAGAATCTATCACAAAATATCATAAACAAGAAATACTAGGATTAAAAGATGTGCGAATAGGAGCAGAATATCTAACAAATGTTGCACTTTCTAAAGATACGATAGTAGGAGGAAGCAACACTCTAAATGTAGGGATAGACAATAAACTAAGAGTAGCAAATAATTCTAGTGAATATGTAGGTGGGGATAAAAATATCAGCATACAAGGGAAGCTAGAACATAATATAGAACGTTATAAAACAGAAATAATTAATGATAACGCCATACAAATTATTAAGGGTTACAATGATATTCAAATAAATAAAGATTTACATATAAGTACACAAGGAGAAAGCATTATACAATCTAACAATAATATACATATTTCAACAAATCAGTCATTATCTTTAAGTGCCAATGTTAATCAAACTATTTTAGCAGACAACATAGAAGTAAATGCAGAATCTAATATAGAACATAAAGCACAAAATGAAATAGTTAATCAAGTAGGAGATACTTTAATAATGGCAAAAAGTAATTGCGTTATAATTAAAGCAGGTGGAGTTGAAGTAATAATAGATTCTAATGGACTCATAGTCAAAGGTGGAGAAATTAAATCTGAGTAATAATCAAAGGACACACATGCCAAATAATCTATCAAATATGTTACAAGTGAATGTGTTACTAAAAGATTCTAAAACACCTGTAAGTGATATTAAAATAACATTAG
>NZ_JRMP02000055.1 GCF_000762875.2 Helicobacter saguini | reverse complement strand
AAAAGCGTAACCATAAGTAACATTTCCCTCCAAATTTGTCACATTATAATGGTATTTTTGATTGAATAAATCAAGCAAGTCAAAGCCCCTTTTTTGCGCCTGAATGCTCTCATTTACAAAGCCGCGACTTGCAGAGATTGTCATATCAAATTCGTTATTGCCGATAAATGTGCGAGTGTAGATTCCAGCGAACAAATTCTGTGAATTATTGCTAATGTAGCCATTATTATTGCCTGTGAAAATGCCATAGCCATAGCCCACATATAGTCCAAATGCTGTGTGGAGCAGCTTTGAGTAGTAGTCGTATCCTGCATTGAATCCGTATAATTGATTGCTACCTGTGGTTGAAAAGCTAACATTTCCTATTGCGTTAGCCCATAAATTATTTGGATTTTCGCCGCGTGTGCTAAATCTAACTATAAGGTCAGCAATGGTGTTAAACCACGCTTCGTTGTTGTTAGAATCTGTGTTGTCGGCTGTATCATAGATTGTTTCTGTATTGCTGTGGTGGTTTGCTACGGCGGCTACACTAATAATAGGGTGGTGAGCGGCGTTTGGGTTATTAGAATCTGAATCATCCATAACAGCATTATTAGATTCTAAGTTATTAGATTCTATACTTGCAACTTTTACGCCTTTAGATTCTATATTTCCATTAAACGCATAATTATTCCTTAAAGCCCTAACTTGACTTGCTAACTCACTAGCCTTTTCCACATTTGCCCTGTATTCTTGAAAGGCTAGTGCTTCATACTCTGGACTTTGAAAATATGCGACACGTGCTAAACGATTAGATTTAGCTGAATCCATTGCAAGATTCAATGTTTGCAAAGTGGAGCTTTTATTCTCAAGGCTACTAACATGCTGCATTGTAGTATCTAGCGTTCTACCCACTTCTAAGAAATAATCAAGATTACGCGAAATAGCTAGGCTTTGGTCAAGCTGAATAAGCATTAAAAGCTCGCTATTTTCGTTATAAAATAAATCTTTTAAAATGTTATAGCTATTTTTGCTCTCCTTTTT
>NZ_JRMP02000054.1 GCF_000762875.2 Helicobacter saguini | reverse complement strand
TTTAGAATCTGCTTTACAGCCTTTTTGATTTCATTTACTTTTGGTAAGCCGAAACGCTTTTTTTTATTGCCATTGATAAAAAAATCAAAAAATACTTCTTTGCCACTTCGAGAATGTTGCAACCACAAAGAATATTCATTTATATTATCGCTAGATTCTAATTCATACATAGAATCTAAATATACATAAATTACACAATCTTTATCAATTTCATCCACGATATTTAGCACGAAGTCTAACGCTTTATCAAAATTCTTATTCATTTTACACTCCTTAACTCTCTCGCAGATATTTAATCACAATTTGTCTTATGAAAATTGAAACATTATCAATGCCACTATCAATAGCCCTTTCTTTCAACATCACAAATTCACTCTCTTTGAAATTTATAGAAATTTTGTGATTTCTTGCTTCGCTTTGACTTACCTTTGGTCGTCCGCCTTTATTTTTACTCGCAGAATCTACATTCACAAAAGATTCTATATCAATAGGCGTAATCTCAATTCTATCATTAGATTTTAAGTCCTTAAAACTCATTTTTTATCCTTTTTAAATAAAATTCATTGCGTTTAAAAGCGATTTCTTTTAAGCCTTGCTTCCATAAAAAGAAAAATATTTTCATTTTCTTTTCGCATTCAAACTCGTTTTCCACATTATCAAAAGCATTGAAATTTATTTGCAAAAGATTAGAATCTTCAAGGTATAACACTTGCAAAAAATCATCACTTATAAACGCATATTCCACATTTAGCCTTTGTGTTTTTGCCATATATTTATCATATTTTTTGATAAAAATATTAGCTAAACGCTCGGGAGTTTTAGAGCTTATCATTTGTCCTTTTTTCATTTTTTATCCTTTCTAAACAATTTTTAATACTTTTTAGTAGTTTTTAGAATTTAAAACCTATAAAAACCTTTTAAAACTATTTCTAAAAACAAACTTTTATTATTTACAAACTACATTTTTAGATTCTATGTTTTCTTTAGAATCAAGTTTCGCAAACTCTAGCAGTTCATTTGCAAACGATTCAAATTCTTTTA
>NZ_JRMP02000053.1 GCF_000762875.2 Helicobacter saguini | reverse complement strand
GAATCTACTTTTATTTTGCAGATTTTAAGGTAGATTTATGGCGGAAAAGAATTTGTTTAGCAAAGAGTGGGAAAGCTTAATTTATAATGAATGTGAAAAACGCGGATATTTTGGCGTTAATGGTAATTTGAAATTGCAAGATTCTAAGAATATGGAATCTAAAAACATGGATTCTGAAGATTCTAAAAATACGTGTGAAAATATAGAATCTAAAGCGACTTACTTCCCCTCCCTTGCGGAGGGGGCTGGGGGGTGGGTCAAAACCTACGATAATCCAAAAAGCCAAAATAATAAAAAAGATTCTATGGAATCTAATAATCTAGATTCTAAAAAATCAAGTCAAAATATGGAATCTAGTAACGCAGATTCTAAGAGATTACAGAATCTAGATTCTAAAAACACGCAAAATAATACCTTTTGCATTATGATGCCCCCGCCAAATGTCACAGGTGTGCTGCACATAGGACACGCCCTAACTTTCACCTTGCAAGATATTATCGTGCGATATAAGCGGATGTGTGGTTTTAAAACGCTTTGGCAGCCAGGCTTGGACCACGCAGGTATCGCTACGCAAAATGTCGTAGAAAAGCAGCTATTAGCGCAAGGCATCACAAAAGAGGAGCTAGGTAGGGAAGAGTTTATCAAACGCGTTTGGGAATGGAAAGAGGAAAGTGGCGGCAAGATTTTAGAGCAAATGCGGCTTTTGGGCTTCTCGCCGGACTTTTCACGCACTCGCTTTACAATGGATGAAGGCTTGGCAAACGCGGTAAAACACACATTTGTTAGCTGGTATGACAAGGGCTTAATTTATCGCGGCTCACGGATGATAAACTGGTGCACGCATGATGGCGCATTAAGCGATATTGAAGTCGATTATAAAGAAAACGCCGGAAAGTTATACTATCTAAGGTATATGATTGTAGATTCTAAAAATTCGCGAAGCGAAGAGTCTCAAGAGAGTATAGGCATACAGAATCTAGATTCTAAAGATTCACAAATGAAAGTCAATACGCAGAGCGTTGTCGGGGGGTTTGGGGGGTTGCAAGGGGGGATAAGGG
>NZ_JRMP02000052.1 GCF_000762875.2 Helicobacter saguini | reverse complement strand
ACCCTAGAATCTATCCATCTAAAGCAAATCCACCACAAGGCTGGAGTAAAGAAATGATGGATAAGTTAGATTTAAAGCTAGAGTAATATTAACACATAAATTTAGATTCTGCAAATAAAACAGAAAACAAAAAATAAAAAAATAAAATAGATTCTATAAATAAAATAGAAAATACATAAAAATATATCATTATAATATATCAAGATAGATTCTATAATATATTAAAATAGATTTTATTAATATTGCAAGTTATTAATTATTATCTTAGATTCTATACAGAATACAACTAATAAATAAAACCATAAAAACTCATAAACACAAAATATAAATCTTTATTATAATATTCAACAATATAAGCTAAGATTCTAACATACAAAATAATTATAGAATCCATAGGCAAAACCAAAGGCAATTAATGCAACTATCCTTTAAACTACTAGATTATGATACTAATTCTCCATTAGCAAATAAGCAAGTAGAAATAAGGAATATAAGTAGTAATTCTAATATGATATATCCCATTAAAACAAGTAGTGGTGATGGTAGCGTAAGCTTTGATATACAAGATATACATAAAGCAGACTTTTTTATTATAAATCTAGTGAATGAAACCACATACTACAATACTCCATTTAATCTAGCAAATAATAAAACACAATTTATTATAACACCAAATAACTATCAAAATAAATATGCTAAGGTATATTTTAAAGCTAGAATTTATTTGTATTTTAATGGAAATACTTTAAAGATTCTAAAAGATAAAATAGTCTTAAAAGAATTTAGTGCAAACTATTACTCACAAGACAAGATTCTAAACAATGCAATATATTACATAAGCACAAAAGAAATACAAAACATCTATAATCATACACAAATACAAAATAATGTAATAGAATCCACAAACAAAGATTCTAATAATACAGAATCTAAACACACAAATAATACAAAAGATTCTATACAATCTAATAAAAATATAATCAATATTTATAAAGACAAAGATTTAACACACATAGAATCTAATATAGAATTTATAGAAAATATAGAATCTAATCACACAAAACAAGATTCTATAATACTAAACAATAATCTACAACATTACTTTATAAACACTCTATACACAAACATACAACAACATATAGATTGCATAGAATGTAAAATAGAATCTATAAAAGAAGATATTACACAAATAATAATACACAAAACAGATTCTAATATAGATAGCCAAAAAGTATATGCTGATATAACTAAACCATTTGCACCTGGCACTTATATTGAATT
>NZ_JRMP02000051.1 GCF_000762875.2 Helicobacter saguini | reverse complement strand
AGGTAATGGCTTACCAAGGCTATGACGGGTATCCGGCCTGAGAGGGTGAACGGACACACTGGAACTGAGACACGGTCCAGACTCCTACGGGAGGCAGCAGTAGGGAATATTGCTCAATGGGCGAAAGCCTGAAGCAGCAACGCCGCGTGGAGGATGAAGGTTTTAGGATTGTAAACTCCTTTTGTTAGAGAAGATTATGACGGTATCTAACGAATAAGCACCGGCTAACTCCGTGCCAGCAGCCGCGGTAATACGGAGGGTGCAAGCGTTACTCGGAATCACTGGGCGTAAAGAGTGCGTAGGCGGGAAAGTAAGTCAGATGTGAAATCCTGTAGCTTAACTACAGAACTGCATTTGAAACTACTTTTCTAGAGTGTGGGAGAGGTAGGTGGAATTCTTGGTGTAGGGGTAAAATCCGTAGAGATCAAGAGGAATACTCATTGCGAAGGCGACCTACTAGAACATTACTGACGCTCATGCACGAAAGCGTGGGGAGCAAACAGGATTAGATACCCTGGTAGTCCACGCCCTAAACGATGAATGCTAGTTGTTGCCCTGCTTGTCAGGGCAGTAATGCAGCTAACGCATTAAGCATTCCGCCTGGGGAGTACGGTCGCAAGATTAAAACTCAAAGGAATAGACGGGGACCCGCACAAGCGGTGGAGCATGTGGTTTAATTCGAAGATACACGAAGAACCTTACCTAGGCTTGACATTGATAGAATCTGCTAGAGATAGCGGAGTGTCTAGCTTGCTAGACCTTGAAAACAGGTGCTGCACGGCTGTCGTCAGCTCGTGTCGTGAGATGTTGGGTTAAGTCCCGCAACGAGCGCAACCCTCGTTCTTAGTTGCTAGCAGTTCGGCTGAGCACTCTAAGAAGACTGCCTTCGTAAGAAGGAGGAAGGTGAGGACGACGTCAAGTCATCATGGCCCTTACGCCTAGGGCTACACACGTGCTACAATGGGGTGCACAATGAGATGCAATATCGCGAGATGGAGCTAATCTCTAAAACATCTCTCAGTTCGGATTGTAGTCTGCAACTCGACTACATGAAGCTGGAATCGCTAGTAATCGCAAATCAGCCATGTTGCGGTGAATACGTTCCCGGGTCTTGTACTCACCGCCCGTCACACCATGGGAGTTGTATTCGCCTTAAGTCGGGATACTAAATTGGTTACCGCCCACGGCGGATGCAGCGACTGGGGTGAAGTCGTAACAAGGTAACCGTAGGTGAACCTGCGGTTGGATCACCTCCTTTCTAAGAGAATATTAAAACATTCACTTGTTTTAAT
>NZ_JRMP02000050.1 GCF_000762875.2 Helicobacter saguini | reverse complement strand
AGCGAAATTAGATTCTAAAAACAAACAAACAAAAACGTCAAGCGATAGCTTGACATTAAAAAAAATAAAGGCACGAAGTGCCAACCTTGTGAGCCCGCCCAACTCGCAGTGTAAAAAAGCGGAATCAACACACGCAGCAGTGCGTGTGTCCGCTTTTTTACAAAGAGTTGGAAAAGCGGGGCTCTCCCCCTTTGAAGACAAAAGCGGCTACTTTTTTTGCCACAAAAGAAATTTTTGGGGGGCGCGGGGTGGGGGATTTGCACTTTTTTGCGCAAAAGACTCGCAAAAAACAAAAAACGATTTGTTGAAAAATAGCGACTTTAGAAAAGTAGATTCTATAGAATCTAACAACCCAAAAGATTCTAAAAAGTTAGGGAATATAGAATCTAAAAATGTGGATTCTAAGAAAAATAACGTAGATGTTTCGCTTTCGCTCAATATGACAAAAAATATAGAATCTAGATTCTATAAAAATAGTAATTTTACTAATTTAGATTCTATAAAAACACAGAATCAAGATTCTAAAAATGCACATTTACCCACCCCCCTAACCCCCCTCCGCAAGGGAGGGGAGAATCCTACCCTAACGTTTCAAAATATAAAAAACGTAAATTATATTACAGAATCTAAATTGAAAGATTCTAAAGAAAAGTTAGGAAATATAGAATCTAGATTCTATAAAAATATTGAATTTTGGAATTTAGATTCTAAAAAAGTTATGGAATCTAATTTGCAAAATTTTAAAAAGATAGTAAATTTAGATTCTAAAACGCAAAATTCGCATTCGCACTTTTTATGTAAATCTATTCCCACCCGACCACCCTTTTTTAAGATTAATATAAAAAGCGCGAATGCTAATTTTGCTAACAACGTCAACGAAAATATAGAATCTAAAAATGTGGATTCTAAGAAAAATAACGTAGATGTTTCGCTTTCGCTCAATATGACAAAAAATATAGAATCTAGATTCTATAAAAATAGTAATTTTACTAATTTAGATTCTATAAAAACACAGAATCAAGATTCTAAAAATGCACATTTACCCACCCCCCTAACCCCCCTCCGCAAGGGAGGGGAGAATCCTACCCTAACGTTTCAAAATATAAAAAACGTAAATTATATTACAGAATCTAAATTGAAAGATTCTAAAGAAAAACTGGAAAATATAGAATCTAGATTCTATGAAAATATTGAAATTAGTAATTTAGATTTTAAAAAAGTTATAAAATCTAATATACAAGATTCTAAAAAAATAGTAAATTTAGATTCTAAAATGCAAAATTCGCATTCGCACTTTTTATGTAAATCTATTCCCACCC
>NZ_JRMP02000004.1 GCF_000762875.2 Helicobacter saguini | reverse complement strand
TACACAAATAATAATACACAAAACAGATTCTAATATAGATAGCCAAAAAGTATATGCTGATATAACTAAACCATTTGCACCTGGCACTTATATTGAATTTAAATTAATAGATAATAATATAAATAAAATTAATTGGAGTTTTGCGATAGCTTTTAATGATGAAAGACTACAAGAAATAAAAAGTAGTAGTAAACCACTTAAATTAACTAAACTTGTAGATTCTAATGGCGTAAACCAAGCTTATAATGTAAATATAATAAACTCACAAAATAATGAAATAATAGGATTTTCTTTACCTTTAGAAAAACTTATTTATCCATCAAGCAAGTACTATATAATTATATTTGCACACCAAGATATTCAACCAACAATAAAAGATTCTCATGTAATTATAGATATGAGCTTTCAGGTTGGAGAAGATAGCAGAGAAATAAAAGAAAAAGAAACAAGAGCTAACTTAATATATAAATATGACACAAAAAGCATAAATCAAGAATTAGAAAAATGGAATACACTAGATAGCATTAATAGTTTGCAAGAAGCTATTGAATTGTTAAGATTTAACTATGATAATTACGATAGATTTTTAGCAAAATATAAAAAATTAACATTTAACTATTTTAATTATTATCAAGCATATCCTCAATTAGCAGGAAAATTAGCATATATATGTTATAGATTTGACTTAATAGATGAAAAGTTTATAAAAAATATAACAAGCACTAATATATATGATTGTATAAATACAAAACATTACATTAAAAATAATACATATCTTGTAGGACAAGAATATTTAGATGATAGAATCGATTTTGCAGAAAAGATAGCAATGCTTTATAATGATAAATATAAGCAGAAGTTTGAGAGAGCGTATATAAAACAAGATGAAACTATAAACAAAGAAAATCTTATGACAAATTTCATAAATAGTATCCATAAAACATTAAAAATAAAAAATGATGTGCCAATACTTGAGATTTTAAACCTAACAATTGAAGAAACCAACACCGCAGGAGTTTACAATAGTGGATATAATACACTTACAATTAATGCTAATGTTGATTTAAAACAATTAATAGATACTATTGTGCATGAATATAGACATTTTTATATAAATTATGTTGTGCGTTTGAGTGCAAATCATAATCTTAAAAATAATATAATTTTACATTTTATATACTATACATACTTTAATGCTTCATTTGCTAAAATATTTGATATGTATAATAAAGAATGTGCTAAATTTGATAAAGAAGCTAATGTATGTAATAACAAAACTTACAAAGAAAGTAATTCTAATAGTTCACCATTATATTACATATCTCCAAAAGAGCGAGATGCTAGGATAGTAGCAAATATGTTTATCACTAAAATATATGGAGAATAACATGTCAAGAGAATTATCACGAGATAAAGCAAACCACGATAAACTATTAAATTTAAGAGAGCATAAAGAAATATATCTAGCTATTAATACAAATATTAATTGCGTAGAAAATTGGTGTCCTAAATACGATGATTATGTATTACCAAACAAAACAGGAATCTATCTAGGAAAAATTATATTTCAAAAAAATACAGTTGGGAATCTAGCTCCTTTGTATATCCCATCTAGCTTAGAAAATCTTGGTAATGAAGTATCTAAACTAACCACTTTATGGCTTAATGAAAAAAATGATAAATATATAGGAAAAAGGAAGGTAGATTATAAAATTGTAGAAATCTACAATGGAAACATTAAATCCATAGACCTTGTAGAAATAAAAGAACCTTTTACACCAAATCATATACCTATATTTTGTGAAAGAACAAAGAAAAATATTGTTTTAACTAAAGAACAGATTGTAAGCTATTTTAAATACTTACACAATTTGAATGCAAATCTTATAAAAAACTATATAGATTCTATAAATGAATATGGTGGAATAAAGGGATATTATCTAAATGACATTATAAGACAAGAAGCGGCTGACAAAAAACTTATTAAATATGAAAAAACAATCACTTATTCCACACAAGATCCAGACCAAAGACGTTTAGAACAAGAACAATTTTGGGAGAATTATAAGCAAGAAAGTATAATAACACTAGATTATATGAAAACGCAAAATATAGACAATAATATTCCTTTTTTTAGCGAATTATTTTATGCTTATTTAGTATGGAGCTTAAAAGATTTTCTTGTAACATACTATCAAGGAGTATTAGTAGATAGAAACAATTTGTTGTTTAATATCGCTGCGTACAAAGGATACAACATTGATGATTTTTTTAATAAAGATATAGAATTTGACAGAATGTTATATACAGATTGTTATAGGTTTGTTTATAGACCAACAGATTTTTTTAATATAGTGCCCACACATTATTTTGTTTCTGGTGAAAAGGGAAATTGGTTTGGTAACCAACCATCATTTTATTCACTAAATCAATTTGTAAAAGATCCATTTGGTAACTATGATATGGACTATAACCAACCAACATTTTCTCCTTCTCCTTTGGGTAATTATTACTTCGAACTAAAAGAAAACAAAAACACTTTCGTAGAATTCTACCCTAGAATCTATCCATCTAAAGCAAATCCACCACAAGGCTGGAGTAAAGAAATGATGGATAAACTAGATTTAAGACCTGAGTGAATATAATATATGTTTTAAAAAACAAAGGCTCAAGACAACTTAAGCTCTTTTGTAATGGGCTTTAAGTTATGATTACACCGATGAAAAATGGGTTTATAATACGTTCACGAATTTCGGAGGCTAAATTTAGAGAGATTTTGTGGCATTTTTGTCTTGATATTACTAAAGAAACTGCGTTTTGAGGCGGTAAAAATCGCAAAAATTTGCAAAATTTCTAGAAATTCTCTTAACAAAATCTTCAAAGAAATTCGCAAATTAATGGCAAAAGAATGCGAAAATATTTCACAATTAAAAGGTGAAATTGAAGTGGATGAATCTTATTTTGGACCAAAAAGAGTAAAGGGTAAAAAAGGCAGAGGAGCTAGCAAAAAAACGCCTGTGTTTGGCATGCTAAAGCGCAATGGAAAGGTATATACACAAATTGTAAAAAATTGCTCCAAGACCGAGCTAATGCCGATAATAACGCAGTTTTCAGCCCTTAAAGATTCTATAATTTATAGCGAAACCATATTGATATTTGGAAATCTTATGATGCTTTAGTTGATTATGGAGCGTTGGCGCATTATAGAGTGAAACATAGTGAAAATGAGTTCGTAAATGGTAAAAATCACATCAATGGAATTGAGAATTTTTGGGGTTATGCGAAACATAGATTAGCAAAATTTAAAGGTATAAAAAAAGAAAATTTTTACCTACATTTAAAAGAAACAGAAAGCGTAGCTTCTTTAGAAAACGAAGTTTCTTTAGTAATTTAGATATAATGTCAAAACGAAGTTTCTTTAGAAAAATGAAGGTAAAGATTTGTATAAAATTTTACTAAAATTGATTAGAAAACATCCGCTTAAGTTGTCTTGAGCCTATATTTATCCAAATGAAAATAATGCACATAATATTCATCTGTATCAAATATACATTTTTGCACACTTTCTGTTAGAATAAACACATCTTCTACACCTAATGGGTCTAGAGTTATTTTAGCCTTTAGCTTTTCTAAGGCAGCTTTAGCGGAGATTCTATCGCTATTTCGCACGATATTATTTGCGTATTCAATTAAGCTTGAGCAAAATTCTTTTCCCAAAATATATTGCTCGCGCCCTAATTTTTGCAAAATTATTAAGCCTTGATTATCTAGTTCATTTAATGTTTCATCCACAATTTTTCGTAATATTTCTTTTTGCTTTTGTATTTGTTTTTCTTCAAAGTTTTCAAATAATGTATTTTTATGACTTTTATAATCAATTGACCCAACTAAGCTATAGCTTTTAGAATCTACACTTGTAGCCCATTTTGTTGTTATAGTAATTGTATTTGCGATAAATTCCGCTCTTTTATAATAAAGATTCAAAGGCAATAATGCAAAAAATGCAAACCAAGCACTCCTATAACCATCACTCACATAAAACCCTAAAAATACAATAAAGAAAACCGCAAAAATAAGATTAAATGTTTTCACATTTTTAAATAATAAATTTTTGCTAAAATTTGTGCTAGACCACGTTTTATTTAACTTTATCGCTAAAAAATCATATCGCACACTTAAAAGTAATATAAGCCAAATTGCTCCAAGCCAAAAAGTATTAAACGCAAAGCCATCTAATTCACATATTTCAAAAAATAACATAGAAAAAAATATAATAAATATTATCTTGCCAACACGAATAAATCTCGTAGCCAAAAGATAAGTCGCTATCAAATAAAAGCCAAACTCAACCCATTCTTTAGCGCCTATATTTTCTTTATTTGTATTAAGCTCTTTAGTTTCTTTTATTTTGCCTGTTTTTCTTAGATTAGATTCTATATTTTGCTTTATATTATTTATTTCATTATTTATTTCATAATTTTCATTGCTAGATTCTATATTTTCGTAGTTTTCATTATATATTTCCTCATTAGATTCTATAGAATCTAAATCTTGTTGTTCGTTTATATAATTTTGTATATCTTGTTGTTCTTGTAGATTTTCATTATCATTAGTTTGTTGTGTATTTTCTATTTCATTTTGTATGTGTGGCTCTTGTGCTTGATTTATTTGCTCTTGCTCGTTTTCTTGATTTTGTAGTGATGGCTCATTAGATTCCATTAATATAGAATTTACTTTAGATTCTAAATCTTGTCTATTTTCTTGTATTTCATTTATTTCATTTTCTAAATGTTGTAGTTCTTTTAGTGCTTCTTGATTTGTATCTTGCTCTATATGTTGATTTGTATTTTGCTTTGTTTCTTGCAAATTAGAATCTTCATTTTTAATTTGCTTAAATTTAGATTCTAAATCTTGCCTTAATAAGCTAGAATCTTGACTTTTATCCTCTTGTATAGAATCTTTTTTTATCTTTTCAAATCTAGCCTTAATATCATTTTCTAAATCTTTATTTGCCTCTATACTACCATCTTCTAATGCAAGTTTTAAAATATCACTCATATTACCCCTTAAAAAATAAAGCTAATTATAGCATATAACCATTTTTATGTTAGTATTTAATTTTCCTTAAAATCATTCTTATTATTTTATTTCGTGTTTTTTGCTATAATTATTTATAAATTTTGCTTTTTAAAGTTATAGATTCTATAATTTTTATGGTAAAAAATTAGTGCGAAAAAGGAAAAATATGAATAAGTTTTTTAGGGTTACAGAGCCGCTTTACTTGCTATTTTTAGGGATTGGCGTGGGGGCTATTATCGCGTGTGGTGCGTTTGCTGCGCCTGTGGTTTTTAATATGAGTAAGATTCTAGGAATGGATAGCATTGGCACTTATGAAGGTGGCATTGTAATGGGGCAGATTTTCGTGCGACTTGGTGGCTATTTGCAGTTTTTGCTAATCATCATTTGCATTTACGAGATAGTTAGCTTCCTACTTTTGCGTAAAAATGAGAAATATAGCATTTTTTGGCTAATTTTGGGTATCGTAAGTGTCGTGTGTATCGCACTTTTTGTGTGGTATTATATGCCATTTTTGCTAAATAGTGAGAATTTGAGTGATAAAGAGCATTTTGACAAGCTACACACGCAAAGTCGCCATGTTTCCCAGATTCTAATGTGTAGTTTGAGCGTTTTATTTGTCTGGCGCATTTATAAAAAAATGTTATAAAAAAATGGTGTGAAAAATAATTTTAGCCTAGATTTTTTAGAATCTATTTTTTAGATTCTATCCTTTCATTCAAATAAACGTTACTTTATGTAATATCTAGATTCTAAAATGTTATATTTTTACACAAATTTATGGAATCTTTTTTAAAGTTTTGTAATAATTTCACAAAATCATTTTAATGTCTTTTGATAATTAATCTTAGAATCTAGATTCTAAATTTCAATAAGACAAACAACATAAGCTTAATAAGTTAAAGATTCCAAAACAAAAGGAGCAACAATGTCAATCTGGCAGCAAAACTACGACCCGCTAAATAATGTCTGGCTATCTGCTAGCGTGGCAGTCATTCCCATTATCGTATTTTTCCTTTCACTTATGGTTTTCAAGCTAAAGGGTTACACCGCCGCATTTATCGCGGTTTTACTCGCTACACTAATAGCGATTTTTGTCTATCATATGCCAACTAGCAAGGCACTCTATAGCCTACTATATGGCGCACTTTTCGGGCTTTTCCCTATCGGCTGGATAATCATCGCTGCGATTTTCCTTTATAAACTAAGTATCAAATCTGGTTATTTTGAAATTCTAAAAGCTAGTATCATTTCAATCACGCCTGACCAAAGATTCCAAGTGATACTTATTGCGTATTGTTTTGGTGCGTTTTTAGAAGGGGCAATCGGCTTTGGCGCGCCTGTGGCGATAACCGCAGCTTTGCTTGTAGGCATCGGTATTAAGCCCATTCAAGCCGCCGGTTTGTGTTTAATTGCAAACTTACCCCCCGCAACTTACGGCGCAGTGGGCATTCCTGTGACCGCATTAGCCGATTTAGTGAATGTAGATTCTATCAAAATCTCCACGATGAGCGCGATAATGCTCGCACCATTCTCATTTTTCATACCATTTTTGCTAGTCTTTATTATGAATGGCTTAAAGGGCGTAAAGGACGCCGCGCCCGTGTGTTTTGTCGCTGGGGCAAGTTTTGTTGTCGCTAAGATTCTAACCGCATCGATTTTGGGACCACAGCTCCCTGACATCACCGCTGGTGTGTTTTCTGTGGCGTGTGTGGGGACATTTTTGAAGCTTTGGAAGCCAAAAGCGATACTAAATGTAGAATCTAGTGCGAATCAAAATAGCGGAAGTGTTGCGATAAAATCGCAGCCGCCACGTGAAGCGGATTTTGAGAGTGCAGATTCTAAGGCTTTGATAGATTCTAACAAGGTCAAATTGCCTTATAGCACAAAGGATATTTTGCTATCTGGCGCTCCATTTGGAATCTTGATTGTGATTATTGCGATATGGACACTGCCCGCATTCTCCGCACTTTTTAAGGGCGATGGGGCATTAAGCGGGAGCGTTATTACCCTTAGTTTTAGCGAGCTAGCAGGGATAATTCAAACGCAACCCATTGTCAATATTGATACGCCTGTGAAAAGCACTTTTAGTATTTCATTGATAAACGCAGTGGGAACGGCAATCTTTTTAACCGCATTTATCACAATTATTGTGCTAAAAGTTAGCGCAAAAGACGCGCTCTCCGCATTTACAGAGACGATAAATGAGATGAAAATCGCAATTTTTACGATTTGCTTAGTCCTAGCATTTGCGTATATCTCAAACTACAGCGGAATCTCGGCTACTTTGGCTTTGGCACTATCTAAAACGCAGCACGCATTTATCTTTTTCTCACCTATTGTAGGCTGGCTAGGCGTGGTATTAACAGGTAGTGTGACTAGTGCAAACCTGCTATTTGGCTCACTGCAAAAGCTAACGGCAAATCAGCTAGGCGTAAATGAAGTGCTTTTACTAGCATCAAACGCCGTAGGTGGCGGCACAGGCAAGATGATTTCACTGCAGTCAATCGCAGTCGCCGCGTCAGTCGTAGGACTTGTAGGGCGCGAGAGCGAAGTATTGCGTTTCACCATAAAATACTCCGTCATCCTAGCCATCGGCATAGGCATCGCAAACCTTATCACATTCTACTTCATCCCGTGGATAATCCCAACATAAAGATTCCATAGAATCTAGATTCTAATTTTTTTGTTAAAATTCCTACAAAGATTCTATAAATAAGGCAAAACTTAATGAAAAAACTCTCCATTATAAATAACATAGAGCAAGATGACAGAATCTTATCGCAAGAAAAAAATAAAAGTGACGATACTAGCGAGACTTCGTTGCGTCCTAAGTCGTGGGATAACTACATCGGGCAGGAGAAAATAAAGCGGATTTTGCAGGTTTCAATTCAGGCGAGTAAAAAGCGAAGCGAGTGCCTTGACCACATCCTTTTCTTTGGTCCGCCAGGGCTTGGTAAGACGACTTTAAGCCACATCATCGCAAATGAAATGGGTGCAAATATCAAGGTTAGTGCCGCGCCTATGATTGAAAAAGCGGGCGATTTGGCTGCGATTATGACGAATTTAAATGATGGCGATGTGCTTTTTATCGATGAGATTCACCGCCTTAGCCCAGCAATTGAGGAGATTTTGTATCCTGCTATGGAGGATTTTCGCCTTGATATTATCGTAGGACAGGGCGCTGCGGCGCAAACGCTTAAGATTGACTTGCGACCCTTTACGCTAATTGGCGCGACTACGCGTGCTGGGATGCTATCAAACCCCCTGCGTGATAGGTTTGGGATTACTGCAAAGCTTGAGTTTTATAGTGTAAGTGAGCTGGCTGAAATCATTAAAAGGGCGTGCAAGACGCTAAACTACAAGATTTTAGATGATAGTGCAAGTGAGATAGCAAAACGTTCGCGTGGGACGCCGCGAATTGCCCTGCGGCTTTTGAAACGGGTGCGTGATTTCGCGCAGGTGCAGGATATGGATGTGATTGATTGTGAGATTACGCGGTATGCTTTGGGTGAGCTTGGGGTGAATGATTTGGGCTTTGATGAGATGGATTTGCGGTATTTGGAGATTTTGTGTGGGGCGAATGGGCGTGCGATTGGGCTTAATACTTTGGCGGCGGCTATGAGCGAGGATGAGGGCACGATTGAGGATGTGATTGAGCCCTATTTACTTGCGAATGGCTATATCGAACGCACGGCAAAGGGTCGCATCGCCACATATAAAAGTGCGAATTTGTTTGGGAAAAAAGATAGCGGCTTGTTTTAGGGAGTTTAGATTCTATACCGCAAAGCCTGTGCGTGTGTAAGTGCGACTGCAAGGGCGTCCGTGATGTCTAGCGGCTTTATCTCACAGGTAATTTTTAGCATATTTTTCACCATAAATGCGACTTGTTTTTTGTCGGCTTTTCCATTGCCTGTTAGGGCTTTTTTGACTTGCAGTGGCGTGTATTCGGCGAAATTGCCGATTTCTTGCAAGATTTTTAGGCTGATTGCCCCGCGAAATTGCGCTAGTTTTATCACACTTTGCGGATTATGTGCATAAAAAATGCCCTCCATCGCGACTTGCTCTATCTCATAAGTCTTAAAAATTAAGTCAATTCCCTCGACAAACTCGACAATTTGGTGCTGCAGCTCGCGCGTCTCAATCTTTATCACACCCGCATCAATTAGGCTAGGCGTAAAATTTTCCACAGAAATAATGCCATACCCACACACCCTACTCCCCGGGTCAATCCCTAAAATTAGCATAAACTCTCCATATTATAATTTTAAGTAAAATGCAACATTATACTAATTTTTATACTAGAATCTAATTCTTTTTTACGTTTATAAAAGGATGAATTTATGGAAAAATTGCAAGAAATTATGAGTTTTTTAGAATCTAATCGCATTCAAATCTTTAGCACGAGCGTGGATAATAAGCCTGTGTCGCGTCCTATCGGCTCTGCGGCGCTTTGCAATGGCAGGATTTGGTATTGTATGAATAATGATAAGCCGATGTTTAAGCAACTGCAGGACAATCCAAATGTGTGTATTTGCGTGTGTGGCAGTGATTTTAGCTGGATTAGAATCTATGCACGCGTGGTGTTTAGTGATGATAAGCTAATCAAAAATATGTATATGCAGCGACCAAATTCAAGCTTTAAAAGCGTGGATGACCCGCGTTTTAGCGTGTTTTATCTAAGTGAAATTAGGGCTGAAATTCACATAAAAGGTGAAACTAAGGTTATTGAGATAGATTAGATTCTATGATAATATTTTATATAACTTTTTGGAATCTATTTTAAAATACTTTCTAAAATTAAATACTAATTATTGCAAAGATGTTTAAAAAATGATACTCTTAAGAATCTTAGCAGATTTAAGTCTATCTTTATGTGATAGATTTTAAAATCTAAATATTGTTTTAAAAAGGGAGAAAATATGCTAATAAAGTTTAAAGATAAAGAGCCAAAAGTTGGCAAGGATGTCCTAATTTGCGATGGTGCGAAGGTTATTGGCGATGTGATTTTGGGTGATAATGTTAGCATTTGGTATAATTGCGTGCTGCGTGGTGATGTGAATTTGATACAGATTGGCGAAAATACCAACGTGCAGGATTTGACGACCATTCATGTGTGGCATAAGGACGTGCAAAATCCGCAGGGCTTCCCTGTGATAATTGGTAAAAATGTAACAATTGGGCATAATTGCATTATCCATGCGTGTAAAATTGATGATAATTGCCTGATTGGGATGGGGGCGATTGTGATGGATGATGTAGAGATTGGTAACAATTCTATTGTGGGTGCGGGTGCAGTTGTTACAAAAGGTAAAAAGTTTCCGCCAAATTCTTTGATTTTAGGTAGTCCGGCAAAATTTGTTCGTGAATTAAAACAAGAAGAAATTGAGGAAATTGCAAACTCTGCTATTAGATACGTGGGCTTTAAGAATGACTTTTTGTAGAACGTCATAAGATTTTATTGTGTATATTCCTTGTTTTTTTCTTTATACAACATACCACAGAAATTACTTGTATTTTGTGAATAAAGGATAATTTTATCGCTACTAACAAGCAAGCAAAGCCTAGAATCTATGTAGATGGGGGCGACATATTTGCTACCCCTTAGCTCTTTTTGCAAGTAGCTAATCCATGATAAAAATATAACTTTTATGCACTCTTTTTTGTATGGATAAAGCTCGCTACCGCCCTTACATTGTGCGATAGAGACGGGATTTGTCGGCTCAAAATTTTGGAATCTAAATTGCGATTTTAGCTCATTTTCACTCTCAAATTTTTTTTGCAATATAGTATCTAGTGCATTTATCGTATCTTGCGGATAAAGAAATGAAAATCTATCTAGCAAATAATTGCTCTCAAATTTCTCATTATATTTAAAATATAAGATTCTATAATATAGCAAGGATTGCAAGTCGCGTGGCATTTGATAGGATTTTAGCCCTGTGATTTCGCTACTTTTTTCTAGCACTTTATCGCTGCCATAATACATATCATTGATTTTTAAAAGTGAATTTCCAAGCACTACATTATTAAAATTTATGTAACTTTTATTCTGTAAAGTTCTAATATTTGGAACTTTGTCGCTATCATTAGTTTCATCTATTTTTTCGGCGATTTGTAAGACAAAATTTGAGCTTTGTATATTTTCCTTAAAATTAATCTTGCTACTAAAATCTTGCCAAGGGGCTATTTCTAAGCCTTGTTTTTTTATAAATAAATATTCACGCATAAAATCTTGCGAAAAAGTGGTAAAAATCACAGGCTGCACTAGCTTTTTTGTGTCGATTAAATCATTTTCATATTCAATTTGACTTAAATCTGCAAAAAAAAGTCTAGCAAATTCTTCGTATTCAAGGGCACTCTGTGACTTTTTTGAAACTTTAGAATCTTTTAAAATCGGTTCAAAATACTGCTCATACCATTTTTTGCTTTCTTCTTTATTTGTTGCAAATGGAATGCTTGGTTTTTTTGTTTCTACCTGCTCTTTTATGTCGATTGTTAGCGTGTATGTAGGTTTTTTAGCACAGGCAGCAAGTAAGGTTACTAAAAGTAACAATAAAAAAAAGTTTAAAACTTTTGTATATATTCGTAACATTTTAAGCATTTCTCGTAATTTAGATTCTATAAATTATATTCAAAATATGTTCCAAAATTATAATAAGATTCTAAAATTTTATACTTTTTTGGAATATTATCATATTTAAAGTTTTATAGAATCTAAAATTATAAAATTTAATATTTTTATATTTTTTAATTCTTAATCAAAAAATTCATCGTCATCATCATATTCTAGTAAATGATAAGATTTTACTAGAATCTGCGTAATGTAGTATCGCTCTTTTTGCGGCTTAACTTCCCACTGCGTTTCATCCATTATAACAAATAAAACTGGGTCCATATTTTCCCCACGCCAAAGCCATGTATCGCGTTTGGAGCATAGCCAAATTATCGGCACGGCAAGGTTATCTGCGATGTGCGAAATGCCTGTGCTAGGGCTAATCAAAAGGTCGCTTAACTCCAAAAGTGCTACAATATTACACAAATCGCTGTCGTTATTAAAAATTGCTACATTTTTACACATTTTTATCTGCTCTGCAATGCTAGGATTGCCGCTAAATGTGGGGATAACGAAGCGATGTTGCGGATAATTATCACTTAGAATCTTAATGCAATTTATCCAGCCATTTAGAGTTAGGTTGCAAAAAGTGGTGCGGACAAAGGGATTTATTAAAATAAGTTTTGAATCTTGGAAGTTTTTATTTAACATATTATGATTTTTAGAATCTTTTGAATCTTTTAAATTAGATTCTATAAAGTTATGATTTTTATAACTTTTAGATTCTATATTTTGATAAAATTCTAATCCAAAAGATTCTATTAAAAATTGCCTTATTTTCTCTTTATTAAAATCTAGCGAGTGCATTCTGATAGGGCTAAAATCAATACTTTTTATTTTTTTATCATATAGTTTAGAATCAATTAGTCGCACCAACGCTAGATTTCTTTTATATTGCGGAGTATGCCCGAAATTACGAGAAAAAAAGATAGTTTTAAATCGCGGCTCAAAAAATGTAAAAAAAGTCCTAAAAGTTATGATTTTCCTAAGTTTTGTTTTTAATATTACTTTTGCAATCGACCTATTTGGTTGCGTTAAAATAAAGTGCGTAAAATCTTTAGAATCAATATCGGCGATAACCGAGTCTATGGGCATTTGCGAGATATTTATAAGACTATTTATAAAGCTAAAATTTTTATAAACACTCACGCCAATATCATTTGTATAAATATGGATTTTTGCGTTTGGATAAAGGATTTTTAGGGCATAAATGGCGTGCAAAGCCACGATACTATCGCCAATCAACCCCGCCTTATACATTCCAATATTCATAACTTTTCCTTTTTAAAAACTCTAGATTCAATATTTATAGAATCTAATTTGAAAGTTTGTAGCTATAAAATTAATATGTCATTAATAATAATTTACTTAAAAAACACCCTAAAGATTCCATAATTTCTAGACCGTAGCATATTTGATAGGTAATCGCCGATGCTTTGTGCCACTTGCACGATTATCATTAGCACGATTACGCAGGAGTATAGCACGGATAAATTGCCGTTATTAAAGCCCTCATTTAACGCTAAAGTGCCAAGTCCGCCGCCACCTACCGCGCCTGCCATAGCCGAGTAGCCGATGACTGAAATCACTAAAATTGTGATTGTATTCACCAACGCTGGCATAGATTCCATAAGCATCATACGCATTACGGCGAGTTTGCTTGCGCCCATGCTTAAAGTCGCCTCGATTAGCCCTTTATTGACCTCGTCTAGTGTGCCTTCAAAAAGCCGTGCCACAAAGGGAATCGCCGCAATGCTAAGGGATACAATCGCCGCATTTGGACCAATGCTTGAACCAACAAGCAGACGCGAAAGTGGCCACACAACGATAATTAAAATGATAAATGGAAAGCTGCGAAAAACATTCGCAAGTGCGCTAAGGACGGCGTTTAAACGCGGCATGGGATTTATAGAATCTTTTTTGGTCGTGCTTAAAATCATCCCCAAAGGCAGCCCAAAAAGCACGGCAAAAAATGTGGAAAGCACTACCATATAAAGCGTCTCAAGGCTCGCATAGCCCACGGCTTCGGTTACTTGATAGACTTTTGCGGCGACTTCTTGGCTGCTAAAAATGGTATAGATTAGGATTTCAAGCGAAGATTCTGTATCGCTATCAATCAAACTTTTTGGTAAATCTATGAATTTTAGAATCCATGGAGTTTCTACTACTTCGTGTTCCATAATATTTTTTCCTTTTTGTTATGAAAAATGTAATTTAGATTCTAGAATCTATTCCGGGGTGGAGACGCGGGCGTCATCTATTATAAAGTCAAGGTATTCGCTTCGAAAGCCTTGCGATGCGATTGAGTTGTAGTGCTGGGCTGCTGCGTTGTAGTTCCCTGCTTCTTGGTATAAAAGTCCTAAGGCGTAGCGAGATTCATAATTTACACTAGAATCCATTTTAGATAATTGCAAAAGCAGCGTTGCTGCATTTTTATACCCAGCACCGATGGCTGCTACGCCGCCTAAAAGACGCGTGTTGCTATCCTCTTCTTTTAAGCCATTTATAAGCCTATCATACATAGCATAACTTTCATCAAAGTTTTGCTGATAAATGTTTAATAATGCTAAGGCTTGTAATAAGCCATTTGGATTTTTAGTTTGTGTAACTAACTTTTGATTTAACAATTCTTTTTGCCGCGCTAAGTTTCCTGTGATAAAGCCTACATAAATGTAAAGCTCGCGCGCTAGATTTGGTCCATAGAAAACATTATCTAAATTCATAGAATCTTCTCTAAATAAATATTGCAGATTCAATGCGGAATTTTTCACATTTGAGCCATAGTTTTTGGCTAAATCTAGCAAAATGTTTGAAACGACGTCACTTGGCTGATATGCCTTTAATCGCTCAAATCCAGCCACAATATTTTTCATATCCCTTTGATGAATGGCTGAAATGGATTGAAACGCTAGGGCAATAGCGCGATTTTCGCCCGGAGCTGGTGTGTAGATTCCTATCTTTTTAGGGTCATTTGCCCAATCTTTCAATTTGCGATAAAAGTCTAAATCAGTAGCATTCATCTTAGATTCACTAATGCTTGTTGCGACATTTTGGCTTAGTGTGTTAATATCGCGATAAACCAAACGACCTGTAATCATAGCAAAGATTCCACTTTGCAAATCCGTCATATCAAGGTGATATGCACGAAGGAAGTGCGCGTGTGCTGGTCCAAAGTCGCCCATTTGCGCATAAAGTAGCCCTAGATTATAATGCAAAACGGCGTGATTTGGATTTTCATTCACATATTCTTTTATAAGCTCCATACCACCGCGTAAGTCATTTAGGTTTATGCGTTTTAGGGCTTGAGCTATGCTTGTATTAATAGTAGAAATTGTCGCACCCTTGATTAAAATAGCGTGGCTCTCTTCTAAATTCCCTTGATTAATCTTAGAATCTAAAACGCCGGTAGAAATTATATCTAAGGCTTCATCCACGTCAAATACGCGATATGGCGCGTAATAAAATAGAATCTTGCTAGTTAGTAAATTCGAGTGTTCAAACGAACGATTCCAAAACTCGCTTTGGGCTATCTCCACATCAAACATCATAGGCGATACACGTGCCTTTATAGGATATGGATTTGCGATATTATTTTCTCTATGTTCATTTGCAAATTCATCAATTAGCCCAGCCGCCTCGACAAAATCGCCTAGTTTCAACGCGACAATTTGCATACTCATCTTAGCATGCCAATCCTTTGGATATTGCAATAAATAATTATAGATATGCCCGCGCGCCGCATTTAGACTGCCTTGCCTTGCTAGTAGCTGACCTAGTGCTAGTTCATCTTGCCGCTCTGCTACCGCTTTTAGATTATCATAGGCTTGTTTATTATCATTAAAAAGGGTGTAAAGTTTAGCCGCAAGGCGTTTAGAATCTTTGTCAAATTCTTTTGTGCTTTCATGATTCAAAGGCGAGAGCGCTTCAAAATACTGCCCTTGATAATATTGATTTAGCGCGTAGGAATATGAGTATGGCGGTAGGTTACTCATTTGATTTGCATAAGTGTTTGCGATATTTAAATAGTATTGATATTTTTCCATATTACCAGCGCGAAAGGCGGATACGGCGGCATTTATAGCGGATACAGCTATGTCTTCACCTGCTTCGATTGCTTTATCGTAATATTCCATTGACTTTTCATAATCTTTTGATTTTGTATTTATTACGCCAAGATTGTAGTTTGCAATTGCTTTTGAATATGAAGCGATTTGATTAAATAGATTTAATGCTTCTTGCTTATTGCCAGATTTATAAAGCATATCGGCTTTTTGTATCATTGTTTCTAGGTTTTTATTATCTACAATGGGCGGTTTTGTCGTAATATTTGTTGGTAAGTCAGGCAGATTCACAGAACCATTAGAATCTAGGCTACCACTTTGGGAAGCCACTGCGTTTGCTCCGCTTTGAGTCGCACCGCCGCCACTTTGGGATGAGCTTGACGTAGCCATTCCTACTGAATCTTCTTCATCATGTTTTGGTTTAAATACTGAGATTAACACAACGATTAAAATAATGATAAATAGGGCGATTACACCGATTAAGATTCCACGTTTTTGATTTGGACTAAGCCTTTCATCAAGCTGTCTTAGTCCGGGGATATCCTTAGCATTATCCTTAGCGAAATTTTCTAAAGGCGTGAAAAGTGATAAAAATTTATTTGGCTTTTTTGGTTTTTTAGAATCTTTAGAATCTTTAGAATCTTCGCTAGATTCAGCAGGCTTAGCCGTGGCTTCACCACCTGTATTCTCCGCTGGAGCTAAATCATCTAGTGATAAATCATCTTGTTTTTCTGCCATAGTTTTTTCCTAAATTTTTTTTACATATCGTTAGATTCTATAAATATTTTTGTAAAACCTTTGGTATTTCAATCTCGCCATTTTGCTTTTGGAAATTTTCCATTATTGCGACTAAAGTTCGTCCTACTGCTAGGCTTGAGCCATTTAGCGTATGGGCTAGTTTATTTTTGCCATTTTCTTTATATCTTATTTTGGCACGTCTTGCTTGAAAGTCGCCACAATTTGAAACTGAGCTAATTTCTCTATAGCAATTTTGTCCGGGTAGCCACACTTCTAAATCAATAGTATTACGCGCGGAAAAGCCTATATCACCGCTGCAAAGCTGCATTAAGCGATGTGGTAACTCTAAAGATTCTAATAACTTACTTGCGTTTTCTACCATTTTTGCTTGCATTTCTTCGCTTTGCTCTTGCGTTGTGATTGCGACTAATTCTACTTTGTCAAATTGATGTTGGCGAATAATTCCACGTGTATCTCGACCGGCACTCCCCGCTTCTTTTCTAAAACAAGGCGTAGCAGCGGTAAGTTTAATCGGTAAAAGATTAGAATCTATTATTTCATCTTGGTAAAGATTAGTTAGTGAAATCTCGCTAGTTGAAATAAGATAAAAGTTGTGTCCTTTAGATTCTATATCATTATTAGAGTGGTGGGTGGGCGATAGGTTAGAATCGTTAGAATCTTGCAAACTAGATTCAATATTTGAATCTTTAATCGCAAAAACATCATCAATAAACTTTGGAAACTGCCCTGTGCCTAGCATTGCATTTTCATTTACAATTATAGGAACAGAGCATATTTCAAAGCCATTTTTATAGTTGAAATCTAGCATATATTGAATCAAAGCCGCATTCAAACGAGCGCCCATCCCACGCAAAACGCTAAAACGCGCCCCAGCTAACTTTGCCCCAGCCCTAAAATCTATCCAGCCATTATTTTCTGCTAACTCATAATGATGTTTCGGCGTAAAGTCAAAAACACGCGGAGATAGAATCTTTTTTATCTCCACATTATCATTTTCATCTTTTCCAAAAGGCGTTTTAGAATCTAGCAAATTTGGTATATTTAATAGCTTATCACGCAACTGCGTTTCTTGCAAAGAAACAAGATTCAAATCTTTTTTTAATTCTTCTTTTAATTTATCTAATTCTTGCTTTTTAGATTCTATAGAATCTTTAACGCCGCCTTTAGAAACGGAACGCATTAACTCCCCAAATTCCTTTGAGAGCTTATTTTGAAGTGCCTGTTTAGATTCAGTATTTTGTTTTAGAATCTTAAAATTAGCGACAAAATTTCGCAAAGATTCTAAAGACGCAGTATCAAAATTGCGACTTTGCAAATTTTTCTCAACCAAATCAAAATCATTTAATAATAGCTTTGTGTCAATCATAAATTATCCTACAAATCGTTACATTTCCATAGATTCTATAAAACATTTTTTAAAAAATTCTAATTATATCAAAAATGATGTAATTTTTTGTTAAAATACCACATTAAAAATTAAGGAGTTTTATTTTGATTAATGAAGTTGATAAAACCACCTCTTTGCATTTGAATAATGAAGCTCAATTCTTGTGTTTTACGCTTGAAGATAGTCAGCATGAAAAGGATGTCCAGCTTTATGCGATGAATGTTTTTAAGATAAGAGAAATTATTTATTATGATGGAGATTTAACGGAGACTGCGGGGAATAATGATGGCGTAGTAATCGGCTTTTTAACCGTGCGTGGCGAGAGTATCCCACTTGTTGATATGCGCCGATGGCTTTATTACAACCCAGCCCAGCCAAAACGCGACTTACATCAATACTCAGTGCAGGGCAATAAAACCTTAGTAATTTTATGTAACTTTTCGCAATTTACCGTTGGACTAAAGATTCTAGGCGTGAAACGAATTATACAACGCAGCTGGGATGAAGTCATTGTAGGAAGTGAATATGGCTTTGATGGGAGTAATAAAATCACGGCTACAACGAAGTTTGATGATGGTTCAGTCGTGCAGATTATGGATGTGGAGCGAATGCTAGTTGATGCGTTCCCACATTTAGAAGATGGCAGCGACTTAGAGCTTGACGCATTAAAACCTATAAATAGTGATAAGGTGATACTAATTGCAGAAGATTCTAAACCAGCCCAAAAATCTTTGCAAATTATTATGCATAAGCTAGGCTTGCGTAGCTTTACTTTCCCAAATGGCAAGGCTTTGTTAGACTATCTTTATAGCCCGGGTGTGATTCCTACCGTTGGCGCGGTTATCACAGACTTAGAAATGCCCTTAATTTCTGGCTTTGAAGTGTTAAAACATATTAGGGATAATGAGAATACTAAGAATTTACCTGTGATTGTCAATTCATCAATGAGTAATGATTCTAATATCGAAAAGGCGCAAACGCTTAAAGCAAACGCCTTTATTACAAAATCAAAACCCGCTGAAATCGAAGACGCCTTGCGCGAAGCCCTCGAGGCTTAAAGCATCTAAATATAAGAGCTGTTTTTATAATATATTATTCTTATTATTTTATACTTTTCTTGCTAATATAATAACATTGAACCTTAAATGTTACTTTTTGTAACCACAAAATGCAAAAATTGCAAAAAAATTTCAAAAAATCTGTTTTTTTTTTTTTTGTCTAAAAAGTATGTTAGAATTTATCTAGTTTAAAAACAAGTGAAAATAAAACAAAGGATTAGCATGAGTAAAAACGTGCTGAATAAAGAAAATCTAAAAAAACTGATACTCAGTTATAATACTTTGTTGATTGATGGTGCAGTTTTAGGTAAGAAAAACTTTGATTCTATTTATAAAAATATGTTAGTTCCTATATTAGATGAAATTAAACAAGAAGATAACATTGATAAACGTATCTATATACCAAAGGGAATAGTCGATGTTATCCGTACAAAAAAGCCTAATATTTATAAAAAATATTTTACTATGCAGGTTTATATTGTAGAAATTGGCATAGAGACTTTAGATAAATGTTTAAAAGATTCTAAAAGCATACTTGTATTTGTGGCAAATAAAATAAATGGTAATAAAGTCCTAAATTATAAACAACATAAAGCATTATTTTTAAGCCAAAGTGGCTTTAGCGAATATGCTAAACAAAAACCAAAAAAATCACAAACTGAAAGAAAAAATACTAAAGGCATAGACAAAAGGAATGTTAAAATAAATGGAAAAATACCAAAAGAAAATGACCAAGTGACTTATAGCGATAACAACACGACCAAGCAAACAACTTTAAGAAAGCGAATAAATGGAAAAGGCGAAGGTAATATTTATGAAACTGATGTAAATTTATTAGCTAAAATCTATAAACAAAATGACGACCCCAAAGAAAAGAATACGTTAAAAGCTAAAAATTATACATTTGAGAAGCTTAAGAAATTTGAAAAATTAAGGTTAGATTCTAAAATTAGACCCTATGTGTGCTTGCCATTATTTAGGGTATTTAATAAAAACAATGATTGTGTTGGTTTTTTAATGAATAGAGCAAATGGAAAAGAGTTTAATCATATTTTAGGTAGCCCTTTATTACGAAAGCAGGCTTATCCAAATATTCAATATAAAAACTTAGTTAAAATGTGTATTAATTTTTTAAATATCACAATTGAACTACATAAGCACAACATTATTATAGGCGATATTAAGCTAGATAATATAATGTTTGACTTGCAAGATAATGTATATATTATCGATTGTGATAGCTTTCAAATTGATGGGTATCCTTGCCCTGTTGGTTCTCCAGAGTTTTTGCATCCAACATATTCAGGAAAGAATATGAAAGATACTCCAAGAATCTTGGCTGATGACTATTATGCAATATCCATTTTTATTTTTATGATTTTGCATTTAGGTGTTTATCCTTACGATAGCAAAACGTCTTTAACTCGTATAGAAGCACAAAAACAATTAATATTCCCATATTTGGATATTAGTAAAGTGCCTAAAAAGGGTAAAAATTGCTGGAATAATCTAGATTCTACGCTTAAAGATGCTTTTATAAACACATTTAATAAAGGTGGAAAATATGCAAGTGCAAATAAGATTTTAGGACCTGATAAATGGCTAAAATGTTGCAAAATTTTTATAAGACTTTGTAAGGAAATAGGTTTAATATAGCAACATTTTAGAATCTAGATTCTATAAATTTGTTATCTTAAGCTTAGTTGCTTAAAATTATTTTAGGAGAAATAAAATGGCAGAAAATGTAGTTGATGAGATAAGAGATGATGAGTTGGCGGATAATCCTACTAAGCGTGTCCCTGTGTGCTTATGTTTAGATGTTAGTCGTTCTATGGAGGGTGAGCCTATAGAGCAGTTAAATGAGGGTGTGAAGCTATTTTACGAAGCTATAAATGATGACTTACAAGCAAAACAAGCCGCAGATGTGTGTGTTGTTACTTTTGCAAGTCATGCAAATAAAGTGCAAGACTTCCAAAGCATTATAGGTGAGATGTCGCCACAATTTAGCACAGAAGGGGATTCTACGCATATGGGTGAAGGGGTAAATTTAGCTCTTGATTTATTAGAAACGCGTAAAAAAGAATATCAAGAAAGTGGCGTGGAATATTTCCAACCATGGCTAGTGTTAATCACAGATGGTGAGCCACATGATAATTATCAAAGTGCTGCAAGACGGACTAGCGATTTAGCTAACAATAGAAAACTTACTATTTTCCCTATTGGCGTAGAAGATGCTAATTTAAATATTCTAAAGGAGTTTTCACCAAAACGTAGACCTATTAAGTTAAAGGGCTTAAACTTTAAAGAGTTTTTTCAATGGTTAAGTCAAAGTGTGTCTATTACTTCAAATTCAAAAGAGGGCGAAACTATACAATTATCAAGCACAGATGATTGGGCTAGTGTAGAACCTTAAGCAAATTAAA
Organism: Helicobacter saguini; assembly: GCF_000762875.2. GTDB lineage: Bacteria > Campylobacterota > Campylobacteria > Campylobacterales > Helicobacteraceae > Helicobacter_A > Helicobacter_A saguini. The sequence continues at coordinate 175,206 of NZ_JRMP02000004.1, read as the reverse complement.
GGAAAAATATGTCAAATAAACACAGAGCAAACAAAGCATATACAGACGTGCAAAATAATGGAAATTCATTTGCAAGTCCTACAAATGTAAAGCCTATGCCTACAAGTAGCAATAAAGATTCTATAAATAAACCTAGTATAAGTAGCATAAAGCCTACTCAAGCTAAAGGTTTAGATTCTAAAAACACAGATTCTAAACTAGATTTTATAGAATCTAAAGACAGCAAGTATGAAGCTATCACGTATGAGAGTCAAGGGCGAAGCCACGTGCAAAAAAATACGCCCTGCCAAGATAGAGCCTTTGGGCTTATAGATTCTAATATTGCTATTATTACTCTTTGTGATGGCGCTGGTAGCGCTAAACACTCACACTTTGGCGCGGATACTACTACCAAGCTTGTGGCAGATTTATTAAAAACGAATTTTGATAAATATTATACAAGTGAAAATATCGATAATGTCCGTCAAGAAATCGTAGAATCTATTGTCAAAAACTTAGAATCTACAGCAGATTCTAAAACAAAAGAACTAAAGTTGCAAGCTGGAAAAAATATCCAAGAGATTCTAAAAAATATAGCATCTAATTTGAAAATTATTGATTTAACAAAACTTAGTTTTGATTGTGAAAATGCAATAAGAAATGAGATAAAAAATATAGAATCTAAAATCACTACTTTAAAAAATGATAAGGTAAAAAAAGAAGATTCTATAAAAGATTTGGAAAGGCAAAAAAGTGAGAATGCAAAACGAGATTATCTAACAAGATTTGAAAAAAACTTGCAACGTAGTAAATATGCTTATGAATGCAAAATAAAAGATGCTACAAAAATCTATAGAAAAGTTTTAAAAATAGCAAATAAAGATAGGGGTTTTATAGAATCTATTTTCAATGGAGTTAAAAATTTCTTTACACACGATAAAGACAAACAAGATAAAGATTTGCAAAGTGTCCAAACAATCCAACAAAATATCAAAAAGAAAATAGATAACGACACACAAAAGCTAGATTCTATCCTAAATCAATTAGAATCTAAAATGCAGACACTAAAAAATGCTAATGCTAAAAAAATTAGCGAGATTCTAAATGAGCTAGAAAACATAGGAAGCGAGATTTTAGATACGCTTGAAGATGTGTATATGAATATGGATAAATACGCTAAAAATTTAGAAAATCAAGTGAAAAAATATCCGCATATAATAGAGGATAATAGCACGCAATTGCATTTGCATTTTATCCAAACACAAAAGCGATTTGAAAGGCTAATACAAGATTTTATCACGACCTACAAAAAGTGCATAGATAGACAAAAAGGGCTAATAGAATCTGCCATTAGTGATGTGGAAAAAGAAATTAAAAATATAGAATCTAATATAGATTCTAATAACACAAGAAAGGTCGAGTTAGATACTAAAATCATTGAAAACTCACGTCTAAAAACCGAGCTAGATTCTAAAAAAAGCGAATTTAATAACGCCAAAAATAGCGTAATAAACGATATTTCAACGCATAGCAAAAAAAGCGAATTTGATTTAAAAGATATAGAATCTATTAGATTAGATTCTTTTAAAAACGCGATAAATTCACTAGAAAAAACGCGAAAAACTTGCGAAAATTTATGCAAAGAATTTAACGCAGACACCAAAAACTTGCAAAATATCCCAAGCCTAGATATAGAATCTAGCCTAGATTCTATAAAAAAAGAAATCGAAAATAGCACCTGCGTTTTAAAAGACCTAGCCAGCACGCTTTTATTTGTAGCAGTTAAGGGCGAGCAGTGCTTAATAGGGCATTTGGGCGATGGGACAATCGGGGCGCTTTATGGCGAGACATTGAAAGTGGTAAGCAGCGGCGATAACGGCGAGCACGCAAACGAGACCTACTTCGTCACCACAAAGGGCGCGGCAAGACTTTTGCAAATCACAAGAGGAAATGTAAAAGAAAAAAACATCAAAGCATTTGTGCTAATGAGCGATGGCAGCAGCGAAGGGCTTTTAATCAAACGCGAAAATAAATTCGCCCCCGCACTAGAAAACCGCATAAAATCCCCAAAAGATTCCATAAAAGAGCTAATTGAAAAGGTCAAAGAAACTAAAAGCTTTGATGACTGCAGCATAGCAATCTTGCGACAAAAAGCTTAAAATCTAAATATATAAAGATTAACCATAAAATTATAGAATCTATATTTTATTCTAAAAATTTTACACACAAAAAGGAAAAAGATGTTTAGTGGGCTTGTGCACGAGTTTGGGCTGGTTAGATTCTATGCAAATAATATTTTGTGTATAGAATCTAGTCTGCACCCAAAAATAGGCGATAGTATCGCGGTAAATGGTGCGTGTTTAACAGCGATACAAACGCAAAAAGATAGCTTTTGTGTCGAACTAGCTAGCAATACGGCAAAAACTATCGCCACTGAAAACCTGCAAGGACGCGTGCATATCGAGCCAGCCCTGCGGCTTAGTGATGGGCTGCATGGGCATATTATGCAGGGGCATATTGACTGCGTGGGCGTGATTTCTTCGATTTCAAGGCAGGGCAATCAGTGCGTTTTTACTATCAAAGTGCCGCAAGATTCTATGAAATTTATGGTTGCAAAGGGCAGCGTGTGCGTGGATGGCATCAGTTTGACGATAAATTCGGTTGGGGCTGATTTTTTTACCCTTGTGATTATCCCGCACACAATGCAAAATACGCTTTTTAGCACCTACAAAGTCGCTCGGCGCGTAAATATTGAGAGCGATATAATCACGCGAAGTGTGGTAAGTGTGCTTGAAAAAATGCTAGATTCTAAGGGTTTTAAATCTAAAATTATGGAATCTAATCTTAGTCAAGAGCTTTTAGATTCTATCGCGTTAAGTTACTAAAATCTTACACAAATTTTAGCTATAATACGTATTTAAAAAATTTGCATTTGTTATAAAGATTATATTTTTAAGCAAAATATAAGGTTTGTGTGTGAAAAAATTACTAGATTGTTTTGACTATCTTAAACGTTACCATTCCGATATACTCGATGTTTTGAGCATTATGCTGGAGCTTTTTGTCTTTAAACGTGAGAATCCTGAAGGCATTGCTGATTTGATTATCAAAGCCCACAGGCGAAAGCCCATAAAAGAAGACTTTGAATCTAGTTTGAAAAGCTTAATTGGCGATGAATTATATGTCCCCATAAATAATAACGCAAATGTGCTAAAAGTTCTAAAAGTCCTATCTACATCAAGTATCGAAATCAAAGATATAGAACAATTCCTGCATATAATTTCACAAAAGCGAACTACAAATAAACTCTATTATTACTCCACACCAAAAGAAGTAAATGACCTACTTGTGCTTTTACTCGAATTGCACGATAATGACGAAGTGTATAATCCCTGCTATGGAATCGGCAGCATTTTCCTTAGCATAGGCAGCATTAACCCTTATGTAAAGCTTTATGGCGAGGATTTGGATGAGCGATTGCTAAATATCGCCAAGCTCATCGCGCGATTTAGCCGCATAAAAGAGTATCATTTGTGCGTAAATGACATTTTAAAACAGCCCGTATTCAAAATTGACGACAAATTGCAAGAATTTGACAAAGTGATATGCAATCCGCCACTTTACGCACACATGGGCGTAGAGCAACTAAAAGAGGATGAAAGGTTTAGCAAAATCGGCATTTTAGCCAAAAATTACCCAGAACTTGTATTTCTAACCCACGCCTTAGCGCATTTAAAAAATCGCGGCGTCTTCATCGTGCGAAATCAAACCCTGCAAAAAAGCTTTTTAGAGGAAAAACTACGCGAAAAGCTAGTCAAAGAGCGAATGATACAAGCCGTAATCGAGCTACCCAAAAACATTTTTCCAAATCAGGCAAATGACTTTTCAATCCTTGTTTTATCGCATAATAACACCGATATTTTGCATATTAATGCGAATCATCCGCACTTTTATATAAAGGATGGGAAGTATAATCAGCTTGTGAATATTCAAGAGATTGTCGAGATTTTTAAGCTTAAAAAACAGGGCGATTTTAGCAAAATCACGAACTTAGAAGAGGTCAAAATCCACGATTTACGCGCGAGTTATTATATGTCAAACGCCAAAGAGAGTAGCGATAATCTGCGGCTTGGCGATATGAATGTGGAGATTTTCCGCGGACAGCGCGTGTATGGGAGCAATAAAGATTCTATGATTGAGTATTATGATGTTGGCATTGCGGACTTCGCGCCGTGCGGCTTTAGCACGCATTTTGAGAATAAAAAAACACAAGGCGATTTGCACAAGATTCACAAATATCGCCTGCGTCCGTATGATATTTTGCTTAGTTTAAGGGGAATCATTCCTAAAATGACCATCCTAAATGAGAATGTCGATAGCTTTATCGCGGTGGCAAATGCGGGGATTTTGATACTGCGACTGCGGGATAAGAGCGAGGCTGTGGGGCTTTATTGTTATTTTTTTTCTACGGCTGGATTTGAGATTTTGAGTGATTTGTATGAGAAAAGTGGCGATGGGATGATTTATACAAATGAGCTACTTGAGATTAGAATCCCGCCTAATTTCCTAAAGGGAAGCCGGGCTAAAATGGAAAAAATCGAGGAATTGAAAGCAGATTTTGAAATACTTGAAGCACGCCTAGAGCGATTAAAGCAAAGCTAGATTTATAAAATATATCTATGAAAAAATCTTACTCAAAGCCGGGGTTGTGGAGGGAAAGGGCGTTATTGCATAGCATTCCCCATGAGTTTGTAGTGCCTAGTTTTACGCATTCATCAAGCGCCTTTTTACTTGCGTCCATATTTTTTAGTGTGTAGTTAATATTTGCGATTTTATAGAATCTTTGTTGTTTATCCTCTGTTGTAAGCTGAAAATTATTCACCACGTCTAGCTCTTTCAAAGCTTCGTTATAGTTATTTTCATCCACAAGTGAGTTAATATGAATGAAATTCACATACGGACTAAAGCTATAATCCTTATTTAGATTCTGTAATCGCATAATAGTCGCCGCTTCTGTCCTAAGAGCCAAAGGGTCGCCTTTATGCTGGGCTTCATTTAAAAGCGTAAAATGCACATTTATCATCCTTTTATCATTTGGAAACCAAGTATCCATTTTTTTACTAAGATTCAAAGCCTCATATCGCGTTCCCTCGTCATTATAATACGCATTAAACATCTTAAATGCAATGTCATAATACTGCTTATTCCCTGTAGCATAGGCTAAGTCTAGGACATCTTTCCCTGCTACAATGCCTTCTTTATTGCGACCTAAGGCAAAAAGCGTATTAGATTCTAAATATAGCCATTTTAGCTGGTTATCGCCATCTTTTATATGCTTATTTAGCCCGGAGAATAAATCTTGTGCCTTTTGATATGATGTCTTATCATATAAACATTGAAAGGCTTCAAGGCTTTGAGCTACATTTAGCGTGACTTTAGACGCGCGACTTAGCACACCTGCTACGCCATCGCAATTTTTCTCATTTAAAAATGCTAAGACTTCATTATCAATAGCCGTTTGCAAAATGGGCGAATCTGGCGGTAAGTAATCCTGCATTTCCACAATCTTTTCATAATCTTTATTTTCTAAATACAACTTCGCCTTTAAATCATAAGCCTTTTTGCTAAACTCGCTATTTGGATAACTAGCAATTATTGAATCATATCTCTGCATTTTTGAGTTATAATCGCCACTTACTTCAAAAAGTAGGCTATTATCACGCGCACGCACATTTTCGGCTAGTTTATGGCTAGGATGATAGTGTAAAAAGTCTTGATTCAACTTATGTGCTTTATCAAAATCGCCTATTTTTGCATAATAATCTGCGGCTTTATTTAAAAGCTCGGCGTGTTTATCACTTTTCACATCCACATAGCCGCTTAAATATCCTGCGATTTGTGCGGCTGGTTGCCATTGCTCCTCTTCTTCTAGCTCTTTAATGATTTCATAGCTTTCATCTTTATCGATTAGAAAATATGCTGGGAAAACGCTAAAGACTTTATTAAATAATTCATTTGCAAAGGCAAAATCTTTATTGCGAATGGAAAATCTAGCCCATGATACTGCCACTTGTGCTGCCGTATCCACATCTTTTGCTTCTTTATATGCTTCTCTATAAATTAATGGAGCGCGTTTCATATCGCTTGGGGCTTTTAGCATGTTTGCGATTTGCATTTTAGCTAGTGCTGCATATTTCGTGTTTGGATATTCATCTCTTAAACGCGTTAGATAATATTGTGCGTCCCTTGCCTTATTTTGCTTTAAAAATGTTTTTGATAAAAGATACATTACTTCAGGCACATTATCATCACTTGCATAAGCCTTAACCCACTTTACACCCGCATCGATTAGATAGTCTTGTGACGCCTTGTCATTATTATGCGATAAAGCCACGATTGCATAGTGAATCATATCTTTGATAAAAAGGCTATTTGGATAGGTTTTCACCGCCTTACCGATACGCTCCAAAGCGTCTTGATATTTCTTTTGATTCATTAAATTTCGTATTTCCATAAATTCTTCTAAATCTTTACCAGCCTTGTAATCAAGCGGCTTACGATTTATATCAAGCTCACTAATGATAGGCGTAGAAGTCTTTGGAATGCTAACAGGGAAATTTATAGAATCTCTTTTCTCTAAATTATCCTCCGGGTGCAAAAATGGCAACTTTTTATAAAATGCCACGATTTGATAGCTCTTAGATTCACTCCCGCGTGTAACAGGTATGGGCTTTTCAGTCTTTAAATCACCAAAAACGCTAAAAAGTTTCAGCTTTGCGTTATTTAAAGGTGTAATTTCAATCGCCATATTGCGTTTATCAGGGTCTTTTGCGTTTGGGTCTTTTGGCTCCATTTTGTAGCTAAAGGTTAGCATTGAGCTTTTTGTAGGGTTAAAGCCACTTTGTGGAATGCCTTGAATGCGACATGTGATTTTCTCCACATCGCCTGTGATTTTAAGGCTCTCTTCACAGCTAAAAGGGAAATCATTTCGCAGATTCAATACCGCAAAGGTTTCATTCTCTTCCCTACCATAATTTAGCTTTATATCAAGGGCGTAAAGTGCGTGGCTTACGAATAAAATGGCAATAATATAGAATCTAAATTGCAAGTTATTTACCTTTAAATATTTATTTCGCATTTTTTTATTTCGCAATTATAAGATAAAATCATTTATTTTTGCTTATAATACTATTATTTTATTTATTTTTTAAGGAGTAGAAATGAAATTTAGCGGTAAAAATGTATTAATCACAGGTGCATCACGTGGCATAGGAAGCGAGATTGCTAAGGTTTTGGCGTCTTTTGGTCTTAAAGTTTGGATAAATTATAGAAGCAATCCAGATAGTGCAAACGCATTAAAAGATTCTATAGAATCTAGTGGGGGGAAAGCCGCAGTAATCGCCTTTGACGCAGCACATGAAGAAGCCTTTAAAACCGCCATTGAACTAATAAAAGATAGCGATGGCGAACTTAGCTATTTAGTAAATAACGCAGGTATTACAAATGATAAACTTGCCTTAAGAATGAGCGTGGAAGATTTTATGCAAGTAATAGATTCTAACCTTAAGTCGTGTTTTATCGGCTGTCGCGAAGCTCTTAAGGTGATGAGTAAGCAAAGGTTTGGAAGCGTGGTAAATATTAGCTCAATAGTGGGTGAAAAGGGAAATGCTGGGCAGGTCAATTACTCCGCAAGTAAGGGCGGAATGTTGGCGCTCACAAAAAGCTTTGCTTTAGAATCTGGCTTGCGTGGCGTGCGATTTAATTGCATTACTCCGGGCTTTATAGAAACTGATATGACTGCTGGTTTAAAAGAAGAAGTAAAGAATGAATATGTGAAAAATATCCCTTTAGGACGCTTTGGGACAACTAGCGATATAGCTTATGGCGTAGCATTTTTACTAAGCGATTATGCCGCATATATCACAGGCGAAACGCTCCGCATTAACGGCGGCTTGTATGTGTAAAGGATGTGTAAATCTTTTTGATTTTTTATGATTGAATATTTCTGGGTTTAATTTTATGAAAAACAAGCATAAATAGGACGCAGAGCATTCCTGTGAAAATTACTTCGCCAAAGGAGTTTAGCGCCTTTGTCTTGCTAATTATAAATATGCCAAATGACGCGCCAGTCGTGATTGCCGAGAAAAATATCGCGTGGCTTGTGCGTGGATTATCCCCCTCCGTAATGGAGTAAATGCCGTAATCTACGCTAACTACAACCAAAATCAAAAGCGCAAAAAGGTGCATAATATTGACCTCACTATGAGCCGTAACCACGCACAGCGCGGCACTCAAAGGGAATAAAATAAACACAATCGAGCTTAAAAACGAGCCACGACAAGTGATAAAAACCATGCAAATCATAAGGATTAACGCGATAGTAAGAATGATTAGCATCGGCTTATAAATGCTATCAGTGATATTATTCATAAAGTCTTGTAGGCTGCGGGTTTGGATATGCGAATTAGATTCTATAAGATTAGAAATATCATAATTTTTTAAAGTATTAGTTATGGAATCTTGAATAGAATTTTGGACTTGTGGCGAACTTTTAGTGCTATTTTGTTGCGAATTTTCTAAGTTTTTATCTTTATTAGAATCTTGTTTAGATTCTAAATCTTTTTGAAAATTTTGTGCTATATAAAGATATTTTGTAGGGATATTTGCTAGATAGTAAAAACTTTTAGATTCTGTAACTTCGCTAGATTCTATATTAGAATCTTTAGTATTTTCTACGCTTTTAAGTCTAGAATCTATAACTATATCAATGCCTAAGTTATAGATTATTTTTTGTGTGATTTGTGGGGCTTCACCTATTTCATAAGATTCAGTAAAAATATCGATTAGATTTTCTATAAAATCTTGGGCGTTCTCATTCCCTGCACTTTCTTGCAACATTTTAGCCTTTAAATGTGGTAAAAGTTTTTGCAAAGTTTGCTTATTTTCTAGCATATTTTTAGAATCTAAAAGGGCTTTATTTTCGCTCATTTGGGCATTTGTAGGCATTAAGGCAAGGGGGATTATGACTTTAGATTCTATAGAATCTTTAGAATCTTTTATTGGTGATTTTATAGAATCTTGTTTAGAATCTTTAGAAACTAGCGACTTAGATTTTTGTGTTGTGGATTCCATAGAATCTTTAGAATCTTGCAAGTTATCATTTTTAGAATTTTTTGGCGAATTTATTTCATTTTTGTCATCGCTATCATTTTGTGAAAAGTTAGGATTTTTAGAACTTATAGAATCTTCAAAGTTCAATTTAGATTCTATCTCACTATTTATAGCATTTTGCAAATCTTTTGTTAGCAAAATTAGTGAATCTAGATTATCACTACTAAGCAAAACCTGCGAATCTTGCCCACCTAAGCTAGTTTGAAAAAAGTCACGTTCTTTTAACATCGGCTTATTTTGATAATCAAGTTTGCTTAAGTCAAAATCAAGTCGCAAATGCAAAAAAGAAAAAATAAACATCGCCACAGCCGCAATGAAAAAATACCAACTATTAATCACAGGAGCGCGTAAATTCGCCATTTTTAAAAACAGACGTGGTGCTGGAAAGCCGATACGCGGGTAAATAAACGCAAAGCTAATGTAGCAAAAAGTAAGCGAAATAATGGCGTAGAGCGAGAGCTGTGTAAGCAAGGGAAAAGGAATAAAAAGACACGCGCCAAAGCCCACAATCGTGGTAATGTAGCCATAAAAAACGGGCTTATTAAAAGTTGGCTTTTTTAGAGTATAAAGCCCAAAAAAGTTATGGTGCATCATATAATCAATCGCAATATTGCTAACGCCCATCCCAAAGCTAAGTGCCATAATCGTAACCTTAGGATAAATGTAACTTACAGCAAAAATAGCTATGATATTTGCAACAATTAGGGTGCAAATCGTATTAATCGTAAGCAAAGGAATGCGAATAATAATAAAGTATAAAGCGATAAAGACAATGGATGCAAAAGTTAGCAAAAATGAAACTTCTTTTAAAATCAAGTTCAAATTTTCTACGCCCATAAAATTTTGCGAAAAATATCGAATCTGTGGAAAATCTTTTGTGATTTCTTTAAAAGATTCTAAAGTTTTCTTAACATCTTTTTCATCCACGCTTTTCATCTCAATGAGTGCTGCATAGCCATAATCCTTGGCAATTAAAAAGTTAGAATCTCCTTTTGGCAAGGAAAAAATACCCAAAGGGTCAAGCGGATTAAAACCACTATTTGCGATAATTTCTTCAAAATCAATATGGTCTAAGTCAATATTAGAATCTTTAGAACTTTTTATATTAGAATCTTGCGAATTTTGCAAGTTATTTTGTGTGCTAGATTCTATATTATTAGAAGTTTTATCGCCGCTTAACACATTAGATTCTAAAGTTTCATTATTCATAGCTTTATTAATACTTTTATTCAAATTATCCAAATTATTTAAAATAATATTTTCCATTTCTTTAGAATCTAATTTGCGAATTTGCTCCGTTTTTTCCAACGCGGATGTTTTTTCCAAAGCAGATTCTGTCAAACTAGATTCTATCATAGAGTTATGATTTTTAGAACTTTCTAGCATATTAGTATTAATATTTGCAATATAAAAATAATTTTGTGCTATAAAATCACGCATTTCTTTACTTGCTTGTTTTTTAATCAAAATATCTTGCACATTTTCAATATTTTTTACACGCGATAAAAAGGCGTCAAGCTCCCTACGCGCCGCATTATCAAAGCCATTGATTGCCACAAAAATATACTTGCTATCCGCAAATTTATTATAAATATCAATGATTTGCCTGTCCTCATTTTGTGGAAATAAATCAAGGACTTCCTGCGTAATTTTATTATTTGGATAGAGATAAAAAAAAACAAAATACAGGCTAGCCGCGATAAAAAACAATATAAAATTGATATAACGAAACATTTTTCACCTTCATTTTTAAGACAATTTTTGAGCCAAACTACACAAAATAACAAGATTTAATATTCAAAAATTCATAATTTTCTATAAAATTTGTTATTATATAGCAAAATTTTTAAGATTTTGGAATGAAAAATTATGATAAAAGATAGCAATAAGTTTAAAAATTTTCTAATTAGGAATATTAGTATTTTTAGTGATAAAAGTTACATTTATGGTAGTATCCATAGTGGGAAAACTTGCCTTGCCCTGCATCACGCACAAAAATTTCATAATGTAAAATATATAAATTTGGATATGCTAATTTCTATAGAATCTAAAAACAAAGAGTTAGAAAATTTGAAACTTAATAAATATGATTTAGTAATAATTGATAATTTTAAGGCTAATTTCTTAGGAAATTTGAAACTAGATTCTAAATGTATATTTATCGGTGATTATGAGAATGCTCCTAAGGATTTTGATAAAATTTGCCTTTTAGGTTTAAGTTTTGAAGAATTTTTAAGCTTTGATAAAAAAAATACAAGTATTGAATCTAATCTTGCAAATTTCATTAAACAGGGTAATAATATTGAGCTTTTGTTTGTGGATGATTTTAAGAAAACGCAGCGAAAATGGGATATTTTAAAGTGTGCATTACAGAGGGATTTTTTTATTTTTTATTATATGTTAGCTTTGCAAGGGCAGAAAACTAGCACTTATGGAATCTATAAGTTTTTAAAGAAAAATATCAAAGTTTCAAAAGATAGAATCTATGAACTCATAACTTTTTGGCAAAAAAATTGCGTTATTTTTACCTGCGAGCATATTGATAATTTTACGCAAAATGGCAATAAAAATTTTAAGCTATATTTTTGTGATTTCTCACTTAGCGAGTTTTGTGAGAATAAAAGATTTAGTGCGATTTTTGAAAATATGGTCTTTTTGGAGCTAATCTCAATGGGCTTTAATCTCGTGTATAGCGAGCTTTGTGACTTTATTGATACTGAATCTGGCTACATTTTTTTATCCACACCATTTGCTAGCATTGATATGATTAAAAGTCGCGTAGCAGCGATAAAATCGGCATTTCGTAAGGCTAATAACAAATTAGATTCTAAAAAACCCACCACTAAAAACTTAGAATCTTTAGAAAACGCAGTTTCTTTAGAAAACGAAGTTTCTTTAGCAAGTTTAGAATCTACTCAAGCATTGCAAAACTTCACAATCATCGCCATCACAATGAATCTAAACCACACCATAGATTCTAAAACAAACATCATTGAGTTTGCAAATCTCTCGCTTATTTTAAATACTTAACCTATCTACTCACTCTTTAACTCCTGCAAGCACGCTTCAATTTTTTCTAACACAGAATCTATTATCACATTATCAAAAGCAGTGCAAATAAAGCTTGTTTCAAACTGCGAAGGGGCAAAATTTACGCCTTTATCTAGCATTTTAGAATGGAATCTTGCGTAAAATTGTGTATCGCTTTTTGCCGCGCTATCCCAGTCCTTAACAGACGTGTCATTAAAGAAAAAGCCCACCATACTACCACGCACCGCAGTAACCAAAGGCACGTCATATTTTTTAGCCAACTGCGAAAAACCTGTTGCAAAGCGATTTGCCAAAGATTCTAATCTATCATACACACTCAAATCTTTTTTCAAAACGCTCAAAGTAGCCAAACCAGCGGTAACCGCGATAGGATTCCCACTTAAAGTCCCTGCCTGATACACGCCACCTACAGGGGAGAGCAAGTCCATAATATCGCCCCTCCCACCAAACGCAGCCAAGGGCATCCCACCACCGATAACCTTACCAAAAGTGTATAAATCGCCCACGACCTTGTAATATGGATAGCTACCCTTAAAACTCGCCCGAAAGCCACTCATCACCTCATCAATGATTAGCACAATATTATGCTTATCACAAAGCTGCCGCAGATTCTGTAAAAAGCCCACATCAGCGGGAACTAAGCCCATATTCCCAGCAATAGGCTCAATTATCACAACGCCCACATTTTTGCTCGCCTCAATGCACGCTTTTACAGAATCTATATCGTTATACCGCGCCACAAGCGTGTGTTTGGCGACATCAGCTATCACGCCTTTAGAACTCGTCTCGCCAAAAGTCGCCAAGCCACTGCCACTTTTCACCAAAAGGCTATCGCTATGCCCATGATAGCAACCCTCAAACTTGATAATATCATCACGCCCACTAAACGCGCGACCAAGCCGAATAGCACTCATCGTAGCCTCCGTGCCGCTATTGACAAGGCGCACTTTATCCACGCCCTCGCTATTTAGCACGATTTCTTTAGCTAGTTTTGTCTCGCTCTCAGTTGGCGCGCCATAGCTCAAGCCCTTTTTTAGCGCGTGTTCGATTTCTTTTATCACAAACTCGTGACTATGCCCTAAAATGAGCGGTCCATAGCTCTGCACGAAGTCAATGTAAGGATTGCCATCCACATCGATGATATACGCGCCTTGCGCCTCTTTGATAAATCGCGGCGTCCCACCAACGCTAAGAAAGGCGCGCACAGGGGAATTCACGCCACCTGGAATAACCTGCTTTGCCTCATTAAAATCATTAATGCTACCCATAATCTCCGCATCATCCATATTCTTTTGCATTTTTGTCCTTTGAATGTGTTTTAAAATGTAGATTGTAGCAGAAAATAAAATCTAGAATCTATATTTCATTTAAAAATAATGTAGCATAGGCGATGTTGTTGTAAAATTTTTGTGCCTTTAAATTATATTTATTTTGCAAAAAGCAATCGTAAAAAGATATAAGAAAAAAAAGAAAAGATACATAATCTTGGCTTTTTTGACATATTTTGCCATATTTTCTTTGCTAATTTTTGCCTTTTTTATTGACACTAAACGATAGATTTCGCCAGCTAGAAAAATTATGCAAACAATTATCATTAATGAGATTTTGGAATCTAAAATAAAATTTCGCATCGCAAGCAAGAAAATGCCTGTGGCAAGGGCAACGCAAAGCAGAAATATCGTAATTGGCGTGATAAAATACATCTTGTGATTAAGGTTAAGATAAGTTTTGAAAGTGAAAAGCGTGTAAAGATACCACAAATATGGGATGAAAAAAAGGCAGGCAAAAATCTCATGAATGAGCGTTCCTTGCAAATAAGAATCGTTAAGAAAAATACTAAAATCTATATCATTATCCATATAAAACCTTTGAAATTTGAAATTTTATTTTAATTTTACTATAAATTTCAGCATTTTGGTAAATTGTGATAAAATTTGCGTAAATAAAGTTGTGATATAATAGCGATTTTATGGAATCTTTATTGCATTTTGAATGCGTAAAATTTAGTTGGTGAAAGTTATGAAAATATTTTTAATAGTTATGATATTTGTAATATTTCAAGGGATAAACTTAGCACAAGATTCTAAAGTAGATTCTAAAAAAGCTAACTTTGAGAGTAAAAAAGTTAGCGATAGTGCCAAAAAAAATACTAGCAAAAAAGATTCTAAAACAAATTCTAAAAATGCTAATTTAGAATCTAATAATATTAAAGATTCTATAACTTTAAAAGAAATTCCTATCCCAAATCTAAAAACTGATAAAGTAGCAAAAGAGAAACTTTATCCACATATTACAATGCAGTTTGGGCTGAATAAAAAGAAAAAAAACAAGGTGCTTAAAAGCGTTATTTCTAGCAAGATTTCAAGCCCACTTTTTAATGATTCTAAAGATATTTGCAAGGATTTATTTATGAGTGCCTTGCAAGATTTGCAAAATCAAGCGCTCCAACTAAAAGCCTCAAAAATTCTAAATATCATAAGTAATGAGAAAAAACCACAAAATGCAAAAACCTTTAGCTGCGATGTTGGAAAAATGTTTAGCAAGGTGACTTTAAAGGCGGATATTGTGAAGTGAAAAAATAGAAAATAATTAGTTGCGTTTGTAGTCATCGCTTAAACGCACGATGTCATCTTCGCCCAAGTATTCGCCCACTTGCACTTCTATCATTACTAAATCAATTATTCCGGGGTTTGTTAGCCGATGCACTTCGCCCATCGGGATGTATGTGCTTTCATTTGCCTTTAAAAATATCTCACGTTTCCCAACTTGCACGATTGCAGAACCACTAACGATTATCCAGTGCTCATTTCGATGAAAGTGCTTTTGTAGGCTCAAACGCTGTTTTGGCTTTACTACAATGCTTTTTAGCTTATAATTTGGCTTTTCTTGCAGCACGGTGTAGCTGCCCCATGGGCGAAAAGCGGTGTTATGAACCACGACTAGCTCGCTATTTTTCTTTTTTAATTGCTCCACGATTTTTTTCACATCTTGCGTTTGCCCCTTTTTTGCAATTAAAAGCACATCGCTACTATCGACCACCACAAAGTCATTTACGCCTATCATAGCGACATTTTTTTCCGCCAAAATAAGATTATTTTTAGAATCAATACTCTCAATCTCGCAGGTTTTCGCATTGCCATCGCCGTCTTTCTCATATTCGCTATCAAGGCTGTCAAAGCTACCGACATCATTCCAAACAAAATCGCCCACAATCATTTTAAGCTTTTTAGTTTTTTCCATCACAGCGTAATCAATGCTAAGTTCTGGAATCTTCTCACTCAAAGTCTTATCAAGCCGTAAAAATTCGCCGTTTTTAGAATCTAATTTAGAATCTTTTGACTTAGAATCTAGCGTTTTAGATTCTATATTAGAATCTTTATAAGACTTCTCAAACGCCGTCACACACGCATTATAAATTTCTTTTTGATACGTTTTCATTTCATCTAAAAGCACATTTGCTTTATAGCAAAACATTCCGCTATTCCAAAAGAAATTGCCTTCTTTTACGTATTTTTGCGCGGTTTTAATATCTGGCTTTTCATGGAATGCACGGACTAACAAGCCGCTAGATTCTATGTTTTGTAGGCTTTTAGAATCTTTTTTCACGCCGCTAGATTTAGAATCTTTAGAATCTATTTGAATATATCCATAGCCTGTGTGGGGCGTATTTGGCTTGATACCAAAGGTAACGATATTGCCACTTTCTGCAAGTTTCAGCGCAGATTCTACGCAAGATTTATACTTAGGAAAATCATGGATTATATGGTCACTTGGGAGTGTTAAAATCACTTCATTTGGGTTAGTTTTAGCGGTTAGCAAAGCAGCAAAAGTCAAGGCAGCAGCGGTATTTTTAGCAATAGATTCTAAGATAAAACTCTGCACTTTTATACCCACTTCAGCGGCTTCATCAAGGGCTAAAAAATAATGTTTATCATTTGTAATCACCTGCAAACTATCATTTTTGCCTAGCAGTTTGACATTTCGCTCAAGCGTCAATTTAAAAAGTGAATCATTGCCGATAAGGCGTGCAAATTGTTTAGGCATAAGCTCACGCGAAATAGGCCAAAGTCGCGTGCCAGAGCCACCGCAAAGGATTGAAATAACCATTTTTTTCCTTTTTTTAGAATCTAAATAGCCAAATTATATAAATTTAGTTTTAAGAATGGTAAAATTATTTTATTTTTGTTTAGAAACTTGAAAGGTTATAAAGTGAAAGAAATTAGCATAAATGAAGTTTTTACTATGATAAAGTTCTTAAAAAAAGAAGTTGCGGCGGCTGGGTTTGAACGCGTTATAGTTGGTCTTAGTGGGGGCATTGATAGTGCTGTTGTCGCTACGCTTTGTCATTTGAGCTTTTGTGTGGATATTTTGAGTGAAGATTCTATGGATTTGCTTGAAATTAAAAACGCAAAAAGTTCTAAAAAATCTAACTTAAAAGCCCTTTTAATGCCATCTCTAACTTCGAGTAAAGAAAGCATTAATGATGCTTTAAAGCTGTGTGAAAAGTTTGATATTGAGTATGAAATCGCGGATATTAAGGATTTTGATAGAATCTATTGCGAAAAATATGGTGCTACTAACAAGGTTGCAAGGGGGAATTTTTGCGCGAGAATGAGAATGGCTACCCTTTATGATTTTTCGCAAAAAGAAAAAAGATTAGTGATAGGCACGAGTAATAAGAGCGAGTTGATGCTAGGATATGGCACGCTTTTTGGCGATTTGGCTTGCGCTTTAAATCCTATAGGTGGGCTTTATAAGAGCCAAATTTTTGAGTTAGCTAAGTTTTTGCATTTGCCAGATTCTATCATTGAAAAGAAACCGAGTGCTGATTTGTATGAAGGGCAAAGCGATGAAGCAGAAATCGGCTACACATATCAAGAAATCGATACTTTTTTAGAAAAATATTGCGAATATGCTAAGTTTTGGGATAATTTTATAAAGCAAAAAGAGCTAGAAATTAGGGCGAAAAAAAATAAAACAAGAGAAGAATTTTTGGCATATTTAAGCAAAAAATTTGATGTGCAAGATTTAAATGAAAATAATAAAAAGGAAAAAATTATTGAAAAATTATTAACAAAAGACTTTCCTACTGAAATGATAAAAGCCCTAGCACACCGAATAAAAACGAATGCCTTTAAGGCAAATCCAACAAAAATTTTAAGGAAAATATAAAAATGTAAAAGTTTTGCTAAAATTAATGGAATGAAAATTGCAATATTTTGCAATCATGTGGGGAAATTTATGAAAAAGATTCTAATATTTTTATTACTGCTAAACATTGCTCATGCGGCGAAATATCAATTTTTCCTAGGGCTTGGCGCTAGTATGAATGAGGGCAAGCTAAGCACGACTGCTAGCAATCAATACACGCGAAACACAAGCACGGTCAATGAAACAGGCAACCTTTTCTACACAAATACGCAGCATGGCAGCTATGAAAATGGCAATGTAAAAGACATCACAAGCGGCTATGCTGGCTTAGAGGTAACGATTGATAAAGCTGGGATTTTTACGGTGCGAGGCTATGTGAGTGCGAGTTTTAGCAATAGCGTGGATTTTGGCACACTTGATAAAAATTCGCTGCATGATGGCAGTATGCGAAAGTGCAACGCAGGCGAAATGCCTAATCTAAATGTGCAGTGTTGGCGCGATGAGTTTTACAACTCAAATGCAAATGGCGCGACTACGCCTGTGAAATTTAACGCAAATCCGGGCTTTAGCGACACGATTTCAAATAATGCTTTTATGCTGACTTATGGCGTGGGTGTAGATGTGGGTGTGAATTTGCCCATTAGCTTTGTGTGGAAAAAATTGACGAAATACAAAATGGTGGGCTTTCGAGTGGGCGTGTATGGCGGCGTTGGCTATGAATTTACCACTTATAGTCTTGGTAAATTTGATAATCGCACTTATAATAATACGACAAGTGGGGGCGTGACTTGGCGTCCTGACCCTGGTGTCACGGCATATACGCCCGGCACTACGTTAAATACGCAAGATAGCCTGTATATCTCGGGGGCTGGGATGTATGGTAGGGCTGGTTTGAGCCTGTATTTTACGGATAATTTGCGGCTTGATTTTGGGCTGAAAATCCCTATAACTTTTGCAGGTGTGCCAAATGCACGTTCGCAAAAATGGTATTTAAAGGAGCATTATTCACTCCCAGCTGGGCAAAGCGACCCATTCACGCAACAACTTTTAATACAAAATTATAACGTGCAAATTGGCATTCAATGGCACTTCAGCGCAAATGTTTTGTTTTAGATTATAGAGCTAAAAAGCCTATTTTCACTCCCCCAGCGCGAATAAAGGGAGTTTTCAATATCTAGCATATCAAAATACTTGCCAACCAAAAAATTATGCAAGCCATCTAGCGTGCTAATGTGGCTATAATACCCTGCCACAGGGGGTGCAATCACCACGCCGATATTTGCAAGTCGCATCATATTTTCTAGCAAAATAGGGCTAAGTGGCATCTCACGCACCGCTAAAACTAGCCGCCGCCGCTCTTTCAAACACACCGCACACACACGCGTCAAAAGATTTTCTTGCAAACCATTTGCTACGCCAGAGAGCGTATTGCTACTTGTAGGCAGCACGATGCAGGATTCAAAGCTAAAAGAACCGCTAGCAAGCGGGCTTGTGATGCTAGATTCTATCTTTAGATTTTGCGTCCTTAAACGCTTAATTTCAGCGATTAAATCAAGGTTTTTCTCTGCCTTGCAAAGCACTTTTGCGTTATTTGTCGGCACGACATAAAGCATAATTTCTTTTGGCAGGTTTTTTATAAAATGAAAAGTTAAATCAATGCAGCTGCCAGCGGAGATTCCAAGCACGATTTTGCGTTGTAAATTTTTGTTTTGTTTAGAATCTTGCACTTTTTTAGAATCTTTAGAATCTAATGTAGATTCTATAATATCGCTAGATTTTTTAGAATCTTTTTTTGGTTTTTTAGATTCTATATTTTTATGTGATTTGTTAGAATCTTTTATTTCAATATTCCTAACTTTTTTAGAATCTTGCTTAGAATCCTTATCACTAACTTTAAAATTTTTAGAGTTATGATTTTTAGAACTTTTTATAAATCTACTTGTAGAATCTTTTATACTTTCATTTTTCATAACTTTCCCTTTAAAAAGTTGTCGAGCGTAAGCCTATACCTATTCTAGAAGTCATAATATTATACTCATATAAACTATCATTATATCCATAAAAATATTGTGCATAAAGTGAAACATATTTACTTACTGCAAAGGCGTAGCCAACTCGAAAATTCCCATGATAGCGTGTATAATCGCTAATCACAGGCGATACTTGCAGCTCGACTAAGTGGCGTTTGTATCGATAATAAAATTTCGCGTCCGCATAGCCCATGTAGTTTGGCAAGTCAGGGTTGTCGCGGCGGCTAGGAATGTAGGGCCACACGCTAAATTGCAAGCCAAAAGTATGCTCTCTTAGCTGCTTTTCCCAAATTAGCTCCGCGATAAATCGCGTCCCGGCTGAACGCGAGCGACAATTTGGCGTAGGTGTCGGGTCTTCAAAGCTAGTGCGATAGCACTCACTCCCGCCGATTCCATTGCTATAATGCACCATCCCAGCGCGCACTTCCTTAATTTTCCCACCCAAAAAGCCCCAATCGCCCGGATATGTGTAATACAAATAAGGCTTGTAAGTAGTATCACGCACAGGGCTTGAGTATCGGTAGTTAAACTGCTGAAACCACATCGTTTGTGTATATGCTAAAAAAAAACTTCCCTTACTCCACAAGGCTCCACGCCACAGCGGAATCTTAAAACTTATTTGAAACTTAAGCTCGCTAGGGATATTATTCCCATAGATTCCATAAGGCGGCAGGCTATATTGATAGATAAAATATGTGCCTTCATGCTCGATTGCATTCATAAAATATTGAAAAGAATTTTCCGCCTTATCGACTCGATTTTTATACTCATTAATGTCAAAAAAGTGATTTTTAACTCGCTCCCAAAAGGATAGTTTTTTATTTTTCTCATTTTCACTGATATTTTGATTCGTATCTTTGTTAGATTCTAAAGTTATAGAATCTGTAACTTTTTGTGTAGATTTGTTATTGTCATTTGTTGTAGAATTTGCAGAATTTATCGGTTTAGAATCTTTTGAATCTTTAGAATCTTTTAAGTCGCTAGATTCTATGTTTTCTACTAAAGTTATAGAATCTGTAACTTTTATAGAATCTTTATTCGCCATTTTTATCAAATCATTTTGAACTTTAGCAGAATCATTAGTTATAAAAAAGCTAACTTTTTTAGAATCTAGATTCTCAATTTGAGCTGAACTTTTATTTTTAGAATCTATAGAATCTATAATATTAGAATCTTGCAAATTAGATTCTATATTTTGCCCATACAAATATCCAAAGAAACAAAAAAACAATAATATTTTTCTACCAAAAGTTATCATTTTCCTAACCTAACAAATTTTACATATATTTTACAAAAAGCAGAATTATAATTTAAAATTGTGAAGTTTAAATGACTTTTTAGATTTTATAATCAAATTTCTAAAGTTCACGCCACATATATTTTGCATTTTATCACTTGATATAATAGGACAAAATATAATATGCAAATTTTTTAGCTATAATCACAACAAATTAATATTTTCCAGAAGTTGTAAAATGCGTGTTATGCAAATTAGTTTTTTTATTTTTATCTTTATGCTAAATTCTTGCGGATACAAGCCCATGGCGTATTTTGCAAATAAAGCATTAGGAGATAAAGTCTGTGTAAAAATGTATCCAAACTTGGAAAATCCTGAAGAATCTATTCGTATAAAAGATACAATAAATGAAGCTATTTACTCACGTTTTCACTCACAAGTGGTTGATGAAAGCGAAGCAGATTCTATATTAAATATTGATGTGCAAAACATTAAAGATGCTATTATTGCTACAAATTCTCAAGGTTTCGCTACTTTTTATCGTGTCTATGTTACTATTCGTTATACTTTTACACATAATGATAAAACTTTTAGCTATGTAAATCCGGGTTATTATGACTATGCAGCATCGCTTACTAGTCCGCTCACAACTTACAATAACCGCTCTGTTGCTATTATAGAAGCTGCTAAACAAAGTTTAGATAGATTTATTTCGCAGGTTGGTTATAGTGCTTCATTTTAGAAACCTAAACTTTCAATATTTTTTAAAACATTACAAGAGATTACAGAATCTAAACTCATTTTAATCTAGATTCTATAACAATAAGATTCTATAAATTATTGAAATCTACTTCGCGGCAAGCTCTAGCGAAATGTTGATTTCCACTTGCTCGCCGATACTTGCAGAGCCGCTTGTCGCGCCGATTCCAAAATCTTTACGATTAATTTGCCCATTTAATGTCAAACCATAAAGCTCTTTTTTTGTCATTTCATTTACGCCCGGACCCTTTAGCTCGCCATTTAGCACGACCTTTTTAGTCACGCCATGCAGCGTCAAATCAGCCTCGACTTTCACGCCATTTTTCACCTTCGTAATTTTCGTAGATTTTAGCGTGCCAGTGGGGAATTTCGCCGCGTCAAAAAAGTCCGCACCCTGCAAATGCTTATCGCGCCCATCATTTCGCGTATTCACAGAAGCGATTTCAATCTCGCCATTTATGGACTTTAGCACTCCTTTGTCGATTTCAGCCTCGCCGCTAAACTTATTAAAATTGCCATCCACGGTCGAAACCACCATGTGCGAAACCTTGAAAGCAACGCTAGAATGCGCCACATCCGCTGTGTAACTCGCCGCATTTAACGCAGTGAAACTACCAAAACCAACAAACCCAGCCAAAATCGTGCTAACAAAAATCTTTCTCATATTTTATCCTTTTATGGTAATTTGCCTTAAAAAAGACTTAATGAAAATATAACTAATAAAAGTAAATAATTGTGAAATTTGTAATGTGAAAAGATTGTAAGTTAGCTTTTGCGTATGTTTATAAAACTAATTTATAGAATCTAACTCATCACACATATTTATAAACTCATTATAATCAACCCAAGATTCTATAATATCAGGTCTACTCTCCTTTATATGTGATAGCTCTTTATCTAGTAGGTTTCTTAAATTTATTCGTGTTTCCTTGTGTGTTTTGAGATATTCTAAAATATCATTTTTACCTACAAACTTACTTTGCACCACCACAATTTCTTCTTTCAAAGCCCTGCAAAAGTCACTAAAATATTCTTGCAATTTTTGTTTTAACTGCATATTTTGCATTATAAAGTCAAATTCAACCTTGGATTCTACAAATAAGCTTAAAGATTCTAAATCTTCTTTTAGATACTTAGAATCTATAAACTCTTGTGTAATGTTTATTTTACTTGTATTTGTGTAGTTGTAAGGATTTGCAAAGATTTTTATGCTGCTAGGCTGCAAGGTGGTTCGCCCCCCCCCCCCCCCGTTATTAGCAGTATTAGATTCTATAAACTTAGAATCTACATTGATGATAGCTGGTAAAATCCTAGCTAGCATTCCCCATTTTTTAGTAGTAGGAAAGTGATTAATATTTGGTGGGTTAAACCCAAATATTTTAGATAGCTCACTAAAAGTTTCAAAGGCATATTTTGGAAACGTCTTTTTAAAATCAAGATAGTAAATTTTATCGCGATTAAGAAAAGCAGTTATAGAATCCATTGCAAATAAATCAAAATTAAACTTAGAAATATTATCCATAAAATTAGAATCTTCTCTATTTATCCAATACAAAGTTCTATTTTTTAAAATATCTTTTGGTTTAGATTCTATACTTAATGGCTCTATGGTTTTATGCCAATCTACATAAGAATTATTCAGTGCTGATTTTAGTCTTTCTAGTGGGTCCCGCACAATGTATAGAATCTTTTTATCACTTTTATATGTAAGATGTAAAAATTTATGTATATCATTTATATTTTCCTTGTAGTGTGAACCTGCGTAAAGAATAAAAAAGGCAAGTTTATGCATACTATCTACATTTTTATAATTTATAAGATTGTATTGCTCATTGAAAAATAGTCTAAAATTAGCATTATGATGTGGCACAGATTGCACTCCACAGAATCTAAGCATGTCTAGACAAGCATCATGAGCACTAAAACTAGCCGCTAAAAAATAGAAATTATAATAATTTGGCAATGGCAAATTTAAACTATAAGCCACATCATCAGTGATATATTTATAATTAATCTCATCTGGGTTTAATAATGGATAGAAAGGCGAATCTGCATACTTTTCCTTAAACTCATTACTAGAAAGCCACTCTTTTATCTTATATAAATTTTTTCTAATAAATCTTTGTGTTACCTTATTAGAATCTTTAAACTCTAGCATAGAATCTAAAATTACATTTTTTATATTAATATCATTAAAACTATTAGCAAAGTTATAAATTATTCTTTCATACCTAACTTTTCGTATTGTAATTCTTAAATTTTTTAATTTACCTTTTAATGACATTTTTTCTCCTTATTTCGCACAAATGAAATACAGATTCTACATAGATTCTATAAAGATTTATATTTTTTCAAATTCTATAAGAGCGGTTATAGAATCTTGATTTAATAAATATTGCATATTCTGTTTATTTACCATTGTTTTATTATCATTTACGTATAAACAATTATAAACATCTAGTTCATGATTGTTGATAAAATTTAAATCAATTAAACGCATATAATTTAAAACATCACAAATTGTTTTTAGCCTAAAGATTCTACCACTATTAAATTGTAAAACATCTTTTTTACCTATTTGCACGGCTATTAATAATTTTCCGCCACTTTTAAGCACACGTTGCATTGACAACAAAGACTGCTCCCAAGCACTAGGATTAATAGGGTCGCCATACTGCCCTAAACCCAAAAGCCCTATAATACCTAAGCACGAAAAAGATTCTACACTTTCATTTTCTATTTCCTTTAGATTTGTTAAATCACTACAAACACATGAAATACCGCTAATAAATTCCTTATTAGGAATACATATAAAATCTTTATTTACACTAGATTCTATAGAATCTATAAAATTATCCAAATTAGATTCTACTAAGGAGTAATTACCCCCCCCCCCCCCGTATATCATTTTTAGCGAATAATGCGGTGTTAAATCTATCTTTTAAATCTCTAATATCAATAAGCTTAATATCAATACCCATAGGTATCAAAAGTGTCACGAATCCTTGAAATGATGAACCACAATCATAATGTGTGTTGGGCTTATTTTGATATACTTTTCTTGCACCCCACAAATCACGCACATAGGTAGGAATATAATTTATTCCATGTTCGCTATTTATATATTTTAAAAAATCTACAATAACTTCATTTTTAGATTCTAAATTAAATCTAGAATCTTTATTAAGTCTTATATACTCTTGCCTATCATGCTCTATCTCAGCCTTACTAGCCTTTTTTGTTTTAAAATCATAGAAATCATAAGGTGCTATCACCCCTGCCCTTTTTGCAATTCGTCTAACAATTCTTTTATACTCATTTTTTAACTCTTCTAAGATGCTTTTAGCCATACTTACCCTTTTAAATATTAATAAATGGCAGTTTATATAAAATCTTTTAAGATATGGATTTAAAACCCTTTTTACTTAATTATTTATATTTCCACATAATCTTTTTTCTTTTTACGAAAAATGGCGGCTTTGTTGTAGCCAGCTTTTTTTGCCAAATTTAAACAAGTTTCATAACCAAAGCCAACTTGTGAAACATCGTGTGCATCGCTACTTAGCGTAATATCTAAGCCTATTTCTCGCGCGAGATTCAACACATTTAAAGACGGATATGCCTCGCCCACATTTTTTCGAAGCCCAGCAGCATTAATCTCCAAAATCATATCATTTTGGTGCAAAATCTCAAGCGTTTCGCCACACTTAGATGCTAAAGATTGCGGCATAAAATTCCCAAAAATCTTTGGCAAATCAAAATGCCCCGCGATTTGAAAAAGCCTACTTTTCGCCATTTCCTGCATAGAATCTAGATATTTATCCCACGCTTTTGTCTCGCCAAAACTCTTCCAACGCCCGACAAACTCAGGATTATCAAAGCCCCAATCATCCAAAAAATGCACCGAGCCAATCAAATAATCCACATCAGCATTGATTACAGAATCTAAAAGCAAATTCTCACGCCCCAAAATAAAATCGACTTCCAACGCACTTAGAATCTCGATTTGACCGATATAGTTTTTTTTTAAATCTTGTATTTGCTGCAGATAAAGTGGCAGAATTTCCGCACTCATTCGATACTTTTTATCAAACTCCATCGGGGCATGACAGCTAAAGCCAAAAATATCAATGCCTAGCCTAATTGCCCTTTGTATATACTCATTCATCGAGCCACTCGCGTGATTGCAATAAATCGTGTGATTGTGCGTATCCACTCGCATAACGCGTCCTTTATAATTATAATATAAGGATTTTAGCACATAAATTTTAGAATCTAAGCTTGTATCTTAAACTAATTGGAATATTTCTTGCTAGATTCCACAAAGCAGATTCCAAAATAAACTTAGAACGCTTTAAAAAGGATTAGAAAAATGAAAAGAGTGATTGCGGTTTTGGCGATGTTTTTATGTGTGAATGCGAGCCTTTTTGCGAATAATAATCCATTTACGATTAACACAAATCAGCGCGATTTTCAAGCCCAGCAGAAAAATAAAGGCAAGAAATTTTTCACCACCGAAAACATCCAAGTGCCTAGCAACGCCCGTGAACTGCGTAGTGTGAGCGTGACTTTTGTCAATATCGATGGCACGACCGAGGTCAAAGAGCTAAAGATTGACAAGACGCTAGATTGGCACTATCCGCTTAAAATCACGCAGGAAGGCGCGGTGCGAAACATCGCCAAACGCTACTTTAGCCTGAATGATTTTGAGTTTTTGATGGATGGTAGCACGCTTGTGATTAGCTCGCCGCGTCATCGGCTTGTAAAGCACTTTTTGCTGCCTAATCCGCAGACGATTGTGGTTGATTTTAGTCGTGATAATGGTGGGGCGTATAACGCGAAAATGGGTATGAATGAGAAGTTTTTTAGCGAAGTGGGGCTAGATTCTAAAGACAAGATGTATCGCATCACAATCACGCTTGATGGCGTGTATAAATACAAACTCAAAGCCGGGAAAAATAACACTTATACGATTAATTTGGAGTAGGTTTTTTAATTAATTCTACATTGTGATTTTTTAATATTATTTTTTTAAATATACTCAAAATGCTCATAAAATAATTATAAATTCACAAAACTTAACTTACTAAAATGCTAAATCTTGCTATAATTTACATTTTTAAAAGTGATAATTTAAGGGAAAAAATGCGAGATAAAAAGCTTTTGACAATCAATAATTTTACGCAAAATATGGAATCTAATTTTTTTAATTCGCCACAAACGTTGCCAAACATAGCGAATGCAAAAGAAGATTCTATAAATGCAAAAAGTAACGATTTTACACAATTTAATCGTGTAGATTCTACACAATGTAACGAAACTACACATACAAAAAGTTACGAATCTACACAAAATATAACTCAAAAATTATTAAATAGCGAAAATATCGCCCCGCTTTTGCAAAATGCCACGTCAAAAGAGCTGCAAGAAATCGCCCAAATCATCCGCGATAGAATCTTGCAAGTGGTTAGCAAAAATGGCGGACACCTTAGCTCCACGCTTGGTGCAGTCGAGCTAATCATCGGTATGCACGCGGTTTTCCCTTGTGAGCAGAACCCATTTATTTTTGATGTGAGCCACCAGGCTTATGCGCATAAACTGCTTACAGGGCGTTTCAAGGACTTTGAATCTTTGCGGCAGTTTCAAGGGCTTAGCGGCTTTATTGCCCCTAGTGAAAGCGCGGCTGATTACTTTATCGCTGGGCATAGCTCGACATCGCTTAGCCTTGGTGTTGGCGTGGCAAAGGCGAAGATTCTAAGTGGTAAAAATTCCCAAAAAAGTGGGCAAAACGAGAAGCCCATCATTATGATAGGCGATGGCGCGATGAGTGCGGGGCTAGTTTATGAGGCGCTAAATGAAATCGGCGAGCGAAAACTGCCTATGGTTATCGTTTTGAATGACAATGAAATGAGCATTGCAAAGCCTATCGGCGCGATTTCTAAGATTTTGTCTAAGAGTGTAACTTCGCCGCTGTATCAAACTTTTAAGCAAAAAATAAAAAAAATAGTCGATAAAATGCCTGATGGCACGGCTTTTATTGCGAAGCGATTTGAGGAGAGTTTTAAGCTAATTAGCCCCGGGCTGCTCTTTGAGGAGTTTGGCTTGGACTACATCGGTCCTATTGATGGCAATAATCTTGATGAGGTCATAAAAACGCTAAAAAGTGTGAAAAATCTACACACTCCGGTCATTATCCACGCGCAAACTATTAAAGGAAAGGGCTATAAAATCGCGGAGGGCAAGTATGAAAAGTGGCATGGGGTCGCACCTTTTGATATTGAAAGTGGAAAAGCGTTAAGTTCTGTAACACTTATTAGTCCTACTGCTACTTTTAGTAACACTTTGTTAAAAATGGCGAGTTTAGATTCTAAGATTGTCGGTGTGACTGCGGCAATGCCCAGTGGCACGGGGCTAGACAAGCTTATGGATACTTTTCCGGAGCGATTTTTTGATGTTGCCATTGCCGAGCAGCACGCGGTAACTTCTATGGCTGCGATGGCACGCGAGGGCTTTAAGCCCTACATTGCGATATATTCAACCTTCCTTCAGCGCGCGTTTGACCAAATCGTGCATGATGTTTGCATTATGAACCTGCCTTGCGTGTTTTGCATTGATAGGGCGGGCTTGGTTGGTGAAGATGGCGAGACACATCAAGGGCTGCTTGATATTTCGTATTTGAAAGCCCTGCCAAATATCGCCCTACTCGCCCCACGTAGCAATAAAATGTTAGAATCTATGCTTGAATCTAGCGTGGCAACAAAGGGACCTTTGGCTATTCGCTATCCGCGTGGGAAGTTTTTATATGATTACTTTTTACACACTTATGAAAATGCTAATATTGATAGCTTAGAATATCAAATCTTGCAATATTTACAGAATCTAGATTCTAAAATATCTAATAATTTTAATGAAATGTTTAAGCCAGAAATGATTATAGATTCTAAGTTTTGGGAAAATTTTACACATAATAATATAGATTCTAAGATTCTAATAGTAGGCTATGGAAATGGCGTTGGACGCGGTATTTTTACTATCTTAGAATTGCAAAAAAATCATAATATTAAAGCAAATTTACTTGATTTAAAAAGTATAAAGCCACTAGATTCTAATGCTTTAAAGCCATATTTTAGTAGCTATGATTTTATTTTTGTGTTAAGTGATAGCTATAAAATTAATGGTGTGGGTGAAGCTCTACTTAGTCTAGCAAATGAATTAGATTCTAAAAAAGTTAGTAAAATCATAACTTTTGAAATCAAAGACGCCTTTATAAAACATGGCAAAACCGAACTAATCGAACAATCCCTAGGACTAGATTCTAAAACCCTCGCCAAAAATATCGCTAATTTTTCTTGCAATTGAAAAAATACAAAAAATTCAAGTAACAAGCTAAAGCTTCTTATTTAATATCGCACTCATTTTTAGGAAAAATTTCAACTGAAACTTTGTAAAAGCAAATGAGAATTATGAATTTTAAGATTTAGATTCTACAATATAGCCTTTTATGCGAATCATAAAATTGCAAAAAGGTTTGTTTTGATATTTTAATGTGATAGAATCTAAAGTCGAATTTAGATTCTAAAAGGAGTGTAAAATGATAACAACTATCGGGCTGTGTGCGTTTGTTTTGGTGTGTGCGATTACGCTTTATAAAGTGTATATGATGTTTAAGTGATAGAATCTATCTTGCAAAAAGCGTTTGAAAAGGATAGGAAATAAAAGATTCTATAAAAAGTTTTGATAATGTAGAATCTAACTTGCAAAATTTTACGCAAGATTCTAAGGCTTTTATAGAATCCAAAACATCAAATGTTACGCAAGATTCTAAAAATTTTATAGAATCTAACTTGCAAGATTCTAATAAAACTTAGATTCTATAAACAAAAAAAGGACGACAATGAATGATATAAAAAAAACAGATTCTATAGAATCAAACAACAACCAAGAAATCGGCTTCTACGAAATACTTCGCATTTTAGAAACTTTTGGTTTTAATAAGTTAGCATATTTAGAATCTAAAAGGCTAAAAGATATACAAAATGAATATGAAAAGATTCTAAAAGCTAGGGATAGCTATCCATTTATGCTTGATGGATTTGTGATAGTTTTAAACGACCTAACGCTGCAAGAAAAGCTTGGTTTCACGCAGAAAGCTCCGCGATTTGCCTGTGCATATAAGTTCCCAGCAAGCGAGGCTGTGGTGCAGATTCTTAGCGTTACCCCACAGGTTGGTCGTAGCGGCATTATCACGCCTGTGGCAAATTTTACGCCCACGCCGCTAGATGGCGCAAATATCGCGCGTGCCACGCTGCACAACTACAAGGAGATTGAGCGAAAGGACATTCGGCTAGGCGATTTTTGCCTGCTGGTGCGAAGTGGTGATGTCATTCCCAAAATCACTAAGGTTTTGACAAGCCGCCGAAATGGTAGCGAAGTGCCGATACAAAAGCCCACGCATTGCCCTGTGTGTGCGCATGAGCTTAGTTTTGAGGATATTTTTATCTACTGCACGAACCCAAATTGTGACGCGATTATAAAGACAAAACTTACACATTTTGCGAGTAAAAAGTGCCTAAATATCGATGGTTTGGGCGAGAGTATTATCGCGCTGCTGGTCGATAAGGGCTATATTAAGGAGTTTAAGGATATTTTTAGTTTAAGGCTTGATGCACTGCTGGAGCTTGAGGGATTTAAGGAAAAAAAGGCGCAAAATCTGCTAGATTCTATAGAATCTATTGTCGCTAAGACGCCCTTTTGGCGATTTATCCACGCACTTGGCATCCTGCATATAGGCGAGGTGGCGAGTAAAAAGTTGGCACAATTTGGCGATGGCGTGTTTGATATGAACGTCGATTCGCTTTGCAAAATCGAGGGTTTTGGCGAGCAAATGGCTAGTTCCTTTTGTGATTTTTGCACTCATAATCGCGAGTTTATCGCGGAATTAATGGATATTATAAAGCCTGTGATAGAATCTAAAAGTGTTGTGTCGCAAGATTCTATTTCACAAGATTCTGCCCCACAAGATTCTATATTTAATGGCAAAACCTGCGTAATTACGGGCACTTTTAGTAAAGATAGAGAAGAGCTAAAAGAAATCTTAGAATCTTTTGGAGCTAAGGTTAGCAGCAGTGTTAGCAAAAAAACCGACTTTCTTTTAGCCGGTAGCAATGCCGGCTCAAAACTGCAAAAAGCCACAGAACTAGGCATAAAAATCCTAGATGAAACCGAAGTAAAAAATCTATTAAATTTATAGAATCTAAACAATTTTAACCTTAAAAAAATATTATATAATTACAAGATTCTATAAGCACAAAAAGGATAAAGGCGATGGCGGCGCGAAGTGATATAAAAAATATTTTGCTAATAGGGAGCGGTCCTATTGTGATAGGGCAGGCATGCGAGTTTGATTATAGTGGGACACAGGCGGTTAAAACGTTAAAAAGTCTTGGCTACAAAGTCGTGCTAATTAATTCTAACCCTGCTACGATTATGACTGACCCTGACTTCGCCGATGCCACTTACATCGAGCCGATAAATGAAGAAATCATAGCCGATATTATCAAAAAAGAAAAAATAGATGCCATCCTGCCAACGATGGGCGGACAAACCGCACTAAATGTCGCAATGAGTATGCATGAAAAAGGAATGCTAAAAAATGTAAAATTTCTAGGCGCAAATCCAGAGGCGATAAAAAAGGGCGAGGATAGACAAGCCTTTAAAGAAGCAATGCTAAAAATCGGTATGGACTTGCCAAAGTCCGCCTATGCCTACAACGAAGAAGAGGCGTTAAATGCGGCGCAAACCATCGGCTTTCCGCTTATAATTCGTGCTAGTTATACCCTTGCTGGTGGGGGTAGTGGCGTGGCGTATAATATTGATGAGTTTAAGATTCTAGCGAAAAATGGGCTACTTGCTAGTCCTATCAATGAGATTCTAATCGAAGAGTCGCTACTTGGCTGGAAAGAGTATGAAATGGAAGTAATCCGCGATAAAAATGATAACTGCATAATTGTTTGTAG
This sequence comes from Helicobacter saguini, assembly GCF_000762875.2. Taxonomy (GTDB): domain Bacteria; phylum Campylobacterota; class Campylobacteria; order Campylobacterales; family Helicobacteraceae; genus Helicobacter_A; species Helicobacter_A saguini. Next base: position 143,812 of record NZ_JRMP02000004.1, on the reverse strand, counting down.
TATTGAAAACCTTGACCCTATGGGCGTTCATACAGGAGATTCTATCACTATTGCCCCCGCTTTGACCCTGACTGATAAAGAGTATCAGCGAATGCGTGACGCGTCTTTCAAAATCTTAAGGGAAATCGGCGTAGATACCGGCGGCAGCAACGTGCAATTTGCTATAAACCCCGCAAATGGACGAATGACCGTCATTGAGATGAATCCACGTGTATCGCGTAGCTCGGCTTTGGCGTCAAAAGCGACAGGCTATCCCATAGCAAAGGTTGCCACGATGTTAGCGGTGGGCTTCACTTTGGATGAAATCACTAATGATATTACCGGCACACCGGCTAGTTTTGAGCCTAGCATTGATTATATCGTTACTAAGATTCCGCGATTTACCTTTGAGAAGTTCCCTTTGGCTGATAGCACACTTAGCACAAGTATGAAAAGTATCGGCGAAGTAATGGCAATCGGTGGGACGTTTAAAGAGTCGCTTCAAAAGGCGTTGTGTAGCCTTGAAATAGGGCTTTTTGGCTTTAATAGAATCTGCACTGATTTAGACGTGGTTAAAAAAGAGATAAGGCGTCCAAATGCTTCTCGTTTATTGTATATCGCGGAAGGCTTTGGCTTAGGTATGAATGTAGATTCTATACATGAGCTGTGTAAAATTGATAAATGGTTTTTGAATGAAATAAAAGAAATTATTGAAAGTGAAAATCTAATCACAAGTGAAATTTTACGAAATGCGAGTTTAATGCGAAAGATAAAAAGTCAAGGATATAGCGATAAAAATATCGCCTACTGGCTAAATGAAAATGAGAATCTTGAAATTAGTGAGAGTGAAATATATCAAACGCGATTAAATCTTGGCGTTGTGGCAAAATATTTAGAAGTGGATACGTGTAGTGCGGAGTTTCCATCTTTGACTTCGTATTTGTATTCAAGTATCGGTGATTTTGAGAATATAGAATCTAAATTTATAGAATCTAAATTTATAGAATCTAATTTACAGAATCTAGATTCTATAAATGCTAAAGATTCTAACAACCTATCGCCCACCCACCACCCTACTAATAAAAAAGATTCTAACCACACGCCCACGCACCATAAAGATTCTATACTAATTATCGGCGGTGGTCCTAATCGAATCGGTCAAGGCATCGAATTTGACTATTGCTGCGTCCATGCAAGTTTCGCCCTTAAAGATTTGGGCATAAAAAGCATTATGTATAATTGCAATCCAGAAACCGTTAGCACGGACTATGACACAAGCGATACGCTTTACTTTGAGCCGATTGACTTTGAGCATGTTAGAGCGGTAATTGAGCGTGAAAAGCCAAGTGGTATAATCGTGCATTTTGGCGGGCAAACACCGCTGAAACTTGCAAACTCCCTTAGTAAAATCAATGCAAAAATTATCGGCACATCCGCAAAAGTCATTGACATCGCCGAAGATAGAGAAAAATTCGCCAAATTTATTAATAGACTAGGCTTAAAACAGCCACAAAATGGCATTGCTTTTGATAAAGAGCAGGCGTTTAGTATCGCAAATAACATCGGCTTTCCCGTGCTTGTGCGACCTAGTTACGTGCTTGGCGGACGTGCGATGCGTATCGTGTATGATAACGAGGAGCTAAAGCTCTACATGGACGAAGTTTTGCGTGTGAGTGAAAATAGCCCTGTGCTAATTGATAAGTTTTTAGAATCTGCCTTAGAGCTTGATGTAGATTGCGTTAGTGATGGGGAGAGCGTGTATATCGGGGGCATTATGGAGCATATTGAGGAGGCTGGGATTCATAGTGGTGACTCAGCTTCTGTCTTGCCTAGTTTGCATATTTCAGCCGAAATGAAAGATGAGATAGAATCTACCACAGCTAAAATAGCCCTAGAGCTAGGCGTTATAGGCTTAATGAACGTTCAATATGCTATCTATAAAGATTCACTATATTTGATTGAGGTAAATCCAAGAGCGTCTCGCACCGTGCCTTTTGTGAGTAAAGCCACCGGAATCCCACTAGCAAAAGTCGCCACACGCGTAATGTATCATTCTTCGTCTTTTGAAAATACTCGAATGCTATCCACTAAGGACGTAAATGCTAAAAAAGATTCTAAAAACATAGAATCTATTTTACTGGAGGCTTTAAGATTCTATGATAAGTATAGTGTAATCACACAAAAAGATTCTAAAATCTACACCCACAAACACTTAAATTATTCCAACGTAAAAGAATCAGTTTTCCCATTTAACAAACTGCCGGGCGCGGACTTGCTACTAGGACCAGAGATGAAATCCACAGGCGAAGTCATGGGAATGGGTGAAAACTTCGCCATAGCCTTTGCCAAAAGCCAGCTAGCAAGCAAAAATCCACTGCCTAAATGCGGAAAGATTTTCATTTCGCTTAGAAATAGCGATAAAAAACACGCGGTAGCCCTTGCAAAAGGCTTTAGTGAATGCGGATATGAAATCGTAGCGACACTTGGCACAAATAAGATTCTAAACGAAGCAGGTGTGCATTCTCAAGGCGTGTTAAAGGTGAGCGAAGGTCGCCCACACATCAATGATATGATAGCCAACAAAGAAATCTCAATGGTGATAAACACGACAAGCAATAAAGACAAGCAAGATGCACGTCTTATCCGCCAAGCCGTGCTTCGCGCTAACATTCCCTACTTTACCACAATCTCTGGTGCAAATTCCGCCCTAATCTCAATGCAAGAAATCTCCACAGATTCTAAAGATTCTAAACATTCCAAAACCACAGAATCTAAAATCTTCAAAGCAAAATCCCTGCAAAAATATTTAGAATCTTAGAATCTAGATTCTAAAAATCACATCATTTTGTTTTAATTTTTTGCTTTGAAGGAAACTTGTGATATTCATTTTAGATTTATTTTGTGGGGTGACAGATTCTATCCACAATCCGCCACTTTCACAGGCTAGCAAGATTCTATCTTTCTTAACTTCTAAAATACAGCCTTTTTTAGCTTCAAAGTTAGTATTTTCATAACCTAGAATGGTATTAATCTTCAAAATTTCATTATTATGATAAATCCACACGCCGATATAGCTTAAGGCTAAATATCGCAAGTAGCATTTTTTAGAATCTACTAAGTCTAAAAATGCGTCTGCCTTGCTAAATTTTTGACAAAATGTAGCTTTGGTGTTGTCTTGTTTTATCGGTGTGATGGCGTTTTGGCTAAGTTTTTCTAAAGTAGATTCTAAAAGATTTATGCTAAAAGGCGTTAAAATTTCATAGATTTTATCTAATGTTTTATTTTCAATTTTTTCTTTTGCAATCTTGCAAATGCCCAAAATATCGCCACTATCTAAGCCGCAATCCATCTTAATAACGCTTAAGCCAAAGTGTGCGTAATCATTTATAATGCTACTTTGCAAAGGGGAAGCGCCACGAAAATAGGGCAAAAGTGAGCCATGCAAATTTATACAAAAATAATTGTTTATAACATTTTCTTTCAAAATCTTACCATAAGCTACAACGATAATGTAATCAATTTTTTGGAATTTATTAGGTGGGAAAGTTTTAGATTCTGTAACTTTAGAATCTTGCAAACTAGATTCTATAGAATCTTTAGAATCTTTTGCGTGATTTTGCACCTTAGATTCTATAGAATCTTTCAAACCAGATTCTATACTTTGCAAAATCTCAAAAATATCACTACTTTTTTTTGGCTGAAAGCAAGGCAGATTCAATCTCAAAGCGACATCTTTTACCTCTGGAGATTTGAAAATCTTTTTTCTACCAAAGGGCTTGTCAATTTGGGTTATCACGCCTAAAAAATTATATTTTTGCGTTGCAACTAAGCCTTGCAAAATATCTGCGGCAAATTGCGGAGTGCCCATAAATACGATATTTTTTTTATTCATAAGCACCTACATTCAACAAACCACAATACCTAAATTTTATCTTTTAATCTATATATACCAACTTCAATCGTATATCTATTTAAGAAATCACCATCAAATACATTGATTGCTTTTCCAGCATTTTCTTTCTTAATTTCTGCATTTTTAAATTGCTCTAGTTTTTTAGTAGAAGTTTTAAAGACTTTACCTGCATTAAAACCTTCTTTGGTGCGGTTTGTTAGTTTAATTGTCACTCTACTGACATTAGAATCTAACATTGCAGAATCTCTAAGTGCAGTTAATGCACTTAGCAATCCTTCTTTAGTACGAGAATTGATGCTATCATTACCAAGCACATAACCCATAGCACTACCATATATATAGCCTACACCTGTGTTGTATAAAGTCTTTGATAATTGGTTATACCTTTTGCCTTCCATATCGCTTAACTCATCATCAGCATATAGCATATCCGCGAATAGATATTCATATACTTTTTGTGGTAAATTTGGTTTTTTTATAGAAATTTCCACACCATAAATATTTGTATTTACCTTATTAAGTATTTTTGTAAGCCTATCAATCTCTTCGCTAAACGCTTCCTTGTCATTAACGTTAGCAATAGCAGAGAGCCTATTAAAAAACTGAGTGCTACCAACTAATAAACTCATAGCATTTTGCCCCTTAAACAAAGGAGAGCTAGACGATGAACGGATTCTAAAATTTACATCATAGTACTGCCCTTTAATATCACAATTAAACTGCTCATTTACCACGCCATTACCATCATCTGCGTTCCCATATACCTGTGTAAAATCAGCACATACAAATTTCGTAGGTAAAAATACCACCAAATCATCTGTACGATTGTAACTAAGATTGCCACTTACTCTATCAATTACTCTAGAATCTTGATAATCAACTGTATATCTAAATTTACTCAAGATAATGTCACCTGCCTCATATCTATCTACTCTACATTCCGCCGCACGCGTACTACCGACACACTCAAAATCACTCGTATCATCAAATATGTTGTTAATACTAGTGCGAATATAAAAGTCGGCTGGTTTCATATATTGAATTCTAATATTACTAGCCTCTTCTCTCACTTCATCTTCAAAATCACCAGCACTAAGTGGCGAAAACACAATACCACTCACTAAAACCATGCCAACAAAAGATTTTAAACCCTTAAAACCATTATTGAGACTAAATGTCTTATTCTTAAAAACCTCTACCATACAATATCCCTTTCTGCTAAATTATGTAAAATTATCCTAAAAGAATAGTTAAACTATTATTTTATACAAATTCTACTTAATTCTTAATAAAATAGATAAATTTTTACCAAAGTTTTGTTAATTTTTTTGTTTTTTATGTTAAATTCATTAAAATTTTGAAAATTAATTATATTTAAATGTTTATCAACTACCCAAAAATCCATAAACTTTATTGTATGATTCCATAATTTCACCAAAGGAGCAAATATGCAGTTTGGATATTGGACGCCTGTGTTTGGTAGCTGGCTTAGAAATGTCGATAATGATAGCACGGAATGTAGCTGGGAGTATTGCCGTGATTTAGCACTAAAGGCTGAGAGCCTAGGATATGCACTAACGCTTGTGCCTGAGCTTTACCTTAATGATATTAAGGGTGAGAGTGCGCCAGCCCTTGATGCGTGGGCTATTGCTAATGGCTTGGCTGCGGTGACAAGTAAAATCGAGATTCTAGCCGCGCTCCGTCCGCAATACCACGAAGTAGCCCTAACCGCAAAGCAAATCGCCACGATTGCCGAAATCTCAAACTACCGCTTTAGCATAAATATGGTCTCAGCGTGGTGGGAAGAGGAGGCGCGTCAATATGGCATAAAATTCGATGGACACGATGATAGATATACGCTAACTAGCGAATATACCGATGTTTTGCGTGGGTTTTGGCGTGATACGCCCTTTAATCACAAGGGTAAATATTTTGAGTTTAAAAACTCCTATAATGAGCCTAAACCTGCAAAGATTCCCCTTGTGTATGCGGGCGGTGAGAGCGAAATCGGTCGCAATGCTATTACGCACTTTGCTGATAAATACTTGATGCACGGCGGCACACTGCAAGAGATAGAATCTAAGATAAAGGATATGAAAGAACGCCGTGCTAAAGCGGGTAAGGGCGACTTTCTAGGCTATGGAATGGCTGTGTATATGATAGTGCGTGACACGGAAAAAGAGGCGCAAGATGAGCTAAAACGCATTACTACGATTAAGGATTTTAAGGCGTATGAAAATTCTTACAAGGATTTTACGCATAATTCGAATTTGAATGTGGAAATTAGCAAAGAGGAGTATAGCGTCTCAAATCGTGGATTGCGTCCGCGGCTAGTTGGCACACCAGAGAGCGTGGCTGAAAAAATACGAGCTTATGAAAAAGCGGGCTTAAACCTACTAATAATTCAATGTGCAAATATGAAAGAAGAGCTAGAATACATCGCTAAGAAAGTCTTTGCGTTGGTGTAGATTAACCACAAAATAAATTTTATTGATTATTCTATAAATATTAGCAATACGAATAAGTAAGATATTGTTTTTTTCATTTTTGTCTAAAAATGCTAAAAAAGTATTGACTATTAATGAATAAAATTATAGAATTACATAAAATATAATTTATAGATTATAAAGTGTTAAAGTTTATATATTGTATTTTTTAAAAGTTACGAAATTTAGAATTTTTGTGATTTTTGGTTTGGCAGAGTTGTTTATTTTAAGTTTTTTAGAATCCACTTGCAAAAAATGGTGGTGGTAAGCATTAAGGTTTGGAAACTAGATTCTATAAAGGTATTTATTTTAAATGGTTGGTGGAGCAAATAGATTATTTTATAGCCTAGTCGCCCCCCACCGCCCTTTTTGTAGAATAATGAAAATTTATAGAATCTAGATTCTATAAAGAATTTAAAATGGATAAAAGTTCGTAAAGTTAGAATAGTTATTTTTTAAAGGAAAAGTTATGAAAAAGGTAATTTTATTTTTTGCCTTAATAATAGGCACAATATGGAATCTAAACGCGTTAGAAGTAAAAGTGGGCAATCAAAACATCGTTAGCAACAACTCTTTGGCGATTGCAAAGGGCTTTTTAAAAGAAGAGTTTGACAAAATTGGCGTAACTTTTAAGGTGCTAAATTTTGATAGTGGCAAGGATATGAACGCCGCTTTTGCTAGTAAAAGCATTGATTTTGGCTTTCTTGGCACAACGCCCTTTGTGATTGGCGCGGTAAATGGGCTAAATACCGGCATTGTCTATCTTGATTTTATCGCACAAGAAACCGAAGGGTTAGTTGGTCGCAAGGGCAAATTTAAAAATATCGCTGAAATTAAGGGTAAAAAAATCGCTGTGCCTTTTGGGACTTCTGCGCATTATGCCCTGCTGCAAACTTTGAAAATCAATAACATTTCGCCTAAAGAAGTTAGCATTATCGATATTCCTGCGGGAAATATTCTTGCGGCGTGGGATAGGGGCGATGTGGATTTGGCTTTCATTTGGGAGCTTACATTATCGAGCCTTAAAAATAAGGAATTTTTGTTTAGCGACAAGGATTTGGCGGATAAGGGCGTGATTTTGGCGGATGTGTTGGCGGTTAGAAAAGAGTTTGCGGGGGCTAATTCTAAAGTGATTGAGGCGTATAAAAGGGCGTTAGATAGGGCTTATGAGTTTCGCTTGAGTGACCCAAAGGGTGCGGCGGAGAGCATTTCTAAGTTTTTTAGCATTCCTTTAAGTGATGCGAGCTTGCAGCTAAGTGAGCGCATTGCAAAGCCTTTGAGCGTTAAGGATAATGCAGAATCTAGACTGCTTGGCACGAAGGATAAAAAGGGCGAGTTTTATAAGAATTTATATAGTGTAGCAGAGTTTTTAAAAGAGCAAAAATTGTTAAGGAAACTCCCACCGGTAGATAGTTTCAAAGACTTTATAATATATTAAAAGTTGGAAAAAATAATGAAAAAAATGCGTGATATAGAATCTTTCATATTACAAAATTTAGAATTAGATTCTAAAAAAAATCGTAATGTTAGAAATGTAATTTTTAAAGAAAAAAATTATGAAATTAGGAATTTTTTAGGTTTGGATTCTAAAGGGAATATAGAATCTAAGATTCTAAATAAAGGAAAATTAGAAAATATAGAATCTAGATTCTACAAAAATATTGAAATTAGTAATTTAGATTCTAAAAAAGTTATAGAATCTAATTTGCAAAATTTTGTAAAATTAGATTCTAAAAATGTGGATTCTAAGAAAAGCGACGTAGATATTTCGCTTACGCTCAACATGACAAATAATTTAGATTCTAAAGAAAAATTAGAAAATATAGAATCTAAAGCTATAAAAAACGTGGATTGCCACGAAAATTCTTGCGAATTTTCTCGCAATGACAATAGTAAAGATTCTATAAAAAGCATAGAATCTAGAAAAGTGGCTTTAGATTCTAAAAATTTAAAAAAGATAGAATCTAAAAAAGCGAATTTAGATTCTAAAAACAAACGAATAAAAACGTCAAGCGATAGCTTGACATTCAATGGAGACGTGCGAAGCACGCAACCTTGTGAGCCCGCCCGCTTTGCAGTGTTGAAAAGTGGAAAAAATCTCGCAGTAGTGCGAGATTCCACTTTTCAACAAAAAAGCGGATTAGCGGGGCTCGCCCCCTTTAAGACAAAAAAGCGGCTGCTTTTTTTTGCAAAGGGGGCGCGGGGTGGGGGATTTGCACTTGTTTATCGCTTCGCGAGTCTTCGACGCGCAATGTGTAAAAATCAATCTCATAACGATATATTGAAAAATAGCGACACACGAAAATTAGATTCCACAGAATCTAAAAACGTTTTGTTGAATAACAAAGATATTGAAAAAGTAGAATCTAAAAATATTTTATTGAAAAATAGCGACTTTAGAAAACTAGATTCTATAGAATCTAAAAACGTGGAATTTATAAGAAATAATAAAAATATAGAATCTAACGACAAAGATTCTACCAAAACACAGAATTTAGATTCTATAAAATTAACAGATTTTAATAACAATAAAAAAAGTAGATATTTCGCTTCGCTCAATATGACAAAAAATACAGAATCTAGATTCTATAAAAGTATTGAAATTGATAATTTAGATTCTATAAAAAACAACGCACATTTACCCACCCCCCTAGCCCCCCTCCGCAAGGGAGGGGGGAATATCACTACCCAACATTTAAAACATAAACGAGATTTAGAAAACATAGAATCTAAAAATATGGATTCTAAGAAAATTAACGTAGATGTTTCGCTTACGCTCAACATGACAAAACTAGATTTAAAAGAAAACTTAGAAAATATAGAATCTAGATTCTATGAAAGTATTGAAATTGATAATTTAGATTCTATAAAATTAGAAAATGTAGAATCTAACATATTAAATTATAAAGGATTTTCGCCCTGTGAATCTGCCTTAGATTCAATGTCCCACCCTTACCCACCCATTGAAAATTTAAGCCAGATTCACAGGGCGAAAATCCAAGTTCAACAAGATTCTAAAAAATTAGAAAGTATTGAATCTAATAATTTAGATTCTAAAAAAGTTACAAAAATGAAAACCAAAAAAAGAATTTATGCGAATACGCAATCGGGGCGGAAAGATTCTAATATAATTAGTGAGACTATTATCGTTACAGAATCTAGTTTAAAAGATTCTAAAGATTCTAAGAATATAGAATCTAATTTGCAAAATTTAGAGATTACAGAATCTATAACTTTAGATTCTAAAAATTCTATCCTATCGCCCACCCACCACCCTGTTTTTGATAAAGAATCTAATTTACAAAATTTAGAGATTACAGAATCTATAACTATAAATCAAAATAGTTCTATAGAATCTAATTCGCAAGATTCTAATAACCTATCGCCCACCCGCCACCCTACTTTTAATAAAAACACACAAATTGATTATGTAGAATCTATCCCGCTTGATGAATATAAGCCAAAAGAAAGCCACAATAAGCCACTTTTAGAAGTAAAAAATATAGAAATTTCCTTTAAAGATTTTGCGAAAAAAGATTCTATATTTAACATTTTTAAACGTAAAAAACACAAAAATAACGCCATAGAATCAAGAGACGAAAACCACGCAAGAAACATAGAATCTAAAAGCATAGAATCTAACAACAAAACAAAAGAAAGCAAAGATTCTAACGAAAACATAGAATCTAATAACAAAACAAACGCTCAAAACATAGAATCTAAAAACAAAAACACAAAACAGATTCTAAAAAACATAAATTTTGATATAAAAGAACACGAATTTGTAAGCGTGATAGGCGATTCAGGTTGCGGTAAAAGCACACTTTTAAAAATCTTAGCTGGATTTCTAAAGCCAAATAGCGGCGAAGTGCTCTTCCAAAATAAAATCCATAATAAGCCAAATGCCGATATTTCCGTAATGTTTCAAACCCCAACGCTTTATCCGTGGCTCACACTATCAAAAAATATCGCATTTTCCGCGAAACTCAAACACAAATCCGCCAAAGAACAACAAGAAATCGCCCAAAAATATATAAAAATGGTCGGCTTAAAAGAGCAAGAAAAAAACTATCCATATCAGTGCAGCGGGGGAATGCAATCGCGCGCATATCTCGCCCAAGTCCTAGCGTGTGAGAGCAAATTAATCCTTATGGATGAGCCTTTTGCCGCACTTGACGCATTTACAAAGCGAAGTATGCAAGATTTGGTGCTGCTGCTTTATAAAAGGCTAAAAAGTAGCGTGTTTTTCATAACGCATGATATTGAGGAAGCCCTGTATTTATCAAATCGCATTTTCATAATGAAGCCGCTAAGCAGTAGTATAGAATCTAATATCATAGAGATTCTAAACATTGATATGGATAGGCAAAATCGCGATGAGTTTGAGCGTAGCAAGGAGTTTTTGCAACTTAAAGAATACTTGTATGCGCGGGTGAAAGAGCGGTATGATTATGTGATTTAAAGATTCTAAGGCAAATTTCAACGCAAAAAGGAGCAAAAATGTCATTCAATTTCAACAAAGGAGATAAAATGGAAGCAAGTTTATTCTGGTTTTTACCCACTTATGGCGATGGGCGATATTTGGGCAGTAGCGATGGTGCAAGGCGTTTGGACTTAAATTATCTAAGCCAAGTGGCGATTGCAGCGGAGAGCAATGGATTTGAGGGCGCGTTAATCCCTACAGGTCGCAGTTGTTTGGACTCTTATATGGTCGCTTCAGCCCTAATTTCAGCTACTAGGGAGTTTAAATTCTTAGTTGCTTTGCGTCCCGGGGTGATTTCGCCTACGGTGTCAGCGCGTAGTGGTGCTACGCTTGATTTGCTAAGTAATGGTCGCGTGTTATTTAATCTTGTCGCTGGTGGTGATGCCGATGATTTTGCCGGTGATGGAATCTGGCTAAACCACGATGAGCGTTACAAACAAGCCTTTGAGTTTGTGGATATTTGGAATCGCTTAATGCTAGGTGAAAGTGTGAATTTTGATGGGAAATATTACAAGGTGGAAAATGCGCGTCTTTTGCATGAAGCGCTGCAAGTGCCGCGTCCGCCGCTTTTCTTTGGTGGTAGTAGCCCCATCGCACACGAGCTAGCGGGCAAATATGTCGATAAATATCTAAGCTGGGGTGAGCCGCCTTTTATGCTAAAAGAAAAGATAGAATCTGTGAAAGCGGAGGCTAAGAAGCACGGACGTGAGGTAACTTTTGGGTTGCGGGTGCATATTATCGTGCGTGAGAGTGAGGCTGAGGCGTGGGAAGTGGCAAATCGGCTTATTTCTAAGCTAGATTCTAGCGTGGTAGAGCAGGCGCAAAAGGACTTGGCGACTTATGATTCTATAGGGCAGGCGCGAATGCTAGAGCTGCAAAAGCAGGCGCGTAAAAATGGAAGCTTGGAAATCTATCCAAATCTTTGGGCTGGAGTGGGCTTAGTGCGTGGGGGTGCTGGGACGGCATTAGTAGGCAATGTGGAAAATGTGCTGCGGCTAATGCAAGAATACATTGACATCGGCATTGATACATTTGTGCTTTCTGGCTATCCGCATTTAGAGGAAACCTACTATGTGGGCGAACTCATCATGCCACATATAAAACACAAACGCCACGTGGTAAAAACGCGCAAAATCGGCACAACATTCGACTGCATCGCGAATCGCAATTGGTAAGGTAAAAATTAAAATCATAAAGTTATTTTTCACATTTTTAAAACTATTTTAGTAAAATAACTTTTTGAATCTAGCTAACCCCCAAAGGTAAAACAATGGATAAAAAAACAAACTACCAAAAAATAGCAAATGAACTGCGGATGTTATGCGCTGATATGGTGCAAGAGGCTAATAGCGGGCATCCAGGCGCACCGATGGGCTTGGCTGACATCGCTATAATGCTAGCAGAGCATATCACCATCACGCCAAAAGAGAGCGAGTGGATAAACCGCGACAGACTCGTATTTAGTGGCGGTCATGTTAGTGCGCTGCTTTATTCACTCCTGCATTTATGGGGCTTTCAAGTATCACTCAATGATTTAAAAGACTTTCGCAAACTAGATTCTAAAACGCCAGGTCACCCTGAATATCGCCACACGCACGGCGTAGAAATCACCACAGGACCGCTAGGGCAGGGCATTGCAAACGCAGTTGGCTTTGCATTAGCGAGCAAAAGAGCCGCACACATTTTCACGCGTAAAATCATAAATCACAAAGTGTATTGCTTTTGCGGCGATGGCGACTTAGAGGAGGGCATTAGCTATGAGGCTTGTAGCCTTGCTGGACATCACAGCCTTGATAATCTTGTCATTATTTATGATTGCAATAATATTAGCATTGAGGGCGATGTTAGCCTTGCTTTTAGTGAGAATGTGCGAGGGCGTTTTGAGGCGCAAAATTTCGCTGTAATCGAGATTGATGGGCATGATTACGAGCAGATAAATAACGCTTTTTTAGAATCTAAAAAGAGCAAAAAGCCTGTGCTAATTATCGCATACACAAAAATAGCCAAAAACGCACATAAGGTTGAAGGTAGCCACACAACGCATGGCGCACCTTTGGGTGAAGAAATAATCACACAAACTAAAAAAAATCTAGGCTTAGATTCTAAAAAATTCTTTATTTCAAATGAGTTAAAAAATCACTTTACAGAATCTAGCAAACGCGGTGATGACGCATTTTCTAAGTGGCGTTGCGAATTAGAATCTACAAATTTAGATTCTAAAGATTTAGAGCAAAATGGCGTGCATTTAGATTCTATAAATATCGCGCATATTTTAAGCCAAAAGGATAAAAGCCAAAATAAGCATAAAATCGCTAAAAATAGCAACTTGTCGCCGAGTTATCTAAAAGGCGAGATAAAAGATTGCATTAAGGCGAGTGATTTGCTAGAAATTATGCGGCTGAAAGAGTTTAGCAATGTGATTTTTCCGCACTTTAGCGACCCTGTGAGTTTGCAAAATGCTAAGGTTACAAAGCTAGATTCTAAAAACGCCATTGCCACAAGGGCTAGTAATGGCAAGATTTTAAATGCGATTGCGAAATTTAATGCGAGTTTTATCGGTGGGAGCGCGGATTTAGCCCCAAGTAATAACACGGCGATTAAAGATTCTAAAGATTTTCCACAAGGCGTAAATATGCACTTTGGTATCCGCGAACATGCGATGGGCGCGATAAGTAACGCCTTTGCAAATTATGGAATCTTTACGCCATTTTGCGCGACATTTTTTGTCTTTAGCGATTATCTTGCCCCTAGCATTCGCATCGCCGCGCTTATGAAGTCGCAGGTTTTTTACATTTTTACGCATGATTCTATCGGCGTGGGCGAAGATGGCGCAACGCACGAACCGATAGAGCAGCTAAGTCACCTAAGGGCTATGCCAAATCTGCTAAACTGGCGCGTGGCTGACGCAAATGAAAATGTGTGCGCGTGGCAAAATGCCCTTGATATAAATTTACCGCAAAGTTTTATCCTAAGTCGCCAAAATCTGCCGCTGATAGAATCTAGTGCAATTACACGTGAGAGTGTTGGGCGGGGCGGATATGTGATTTCTAGCTCGATTCTAGCGGGTGAAAATCCGCAAATTACGCTCCTTGCAAGTGGTAGCGAGGTTAGTCTTGCTATAAAAACCCAAGAGATTTTAGAATCTAGTAACATCGCCGAGTTTCTAAAAAATAGCGACTTAAAAGCCCTATTAGAGCAGAAAATCATTGATTTTACCAAACGCAAAAACGCGCTACATTTTGAATCTAAGGTGCGACCAAGCGAGATTGATTCTATCCTAACTGATGTTTTGAAACGCGCGAAAAAATTTAGCAAAGGTATTTCTACGCAAGTTGTGTCCCTGCCTTGCTTTGAGCTATTTAGCCTGCAAGATAGCGAGTATAAAAGGGAAGTCTTTAAAGATTCTAAAGTGCTAGGAATTGAAGCGTCTCGCGGCTTAGAATTGTTTAGAATCTGCGATGACGTTTTGGGGATGGAGGGCTTTGGAGCAAGTGGTAAGGGCGACTTACTATTTAAGAAATACGGCTTTAGCATCGAGGGCATAATCTTTTTAGTGCTTGAAATGCTAGGGTAGATTCTATAAAGTTATAAAAATAATGTATTGTGGTATTGATGAAGCTGGACGAGGTTGCATTGCAGGGTCACTTTTTATAAGTGGTGTTGTTTTAGATTCCAAGTTTTTGTGTTCTTTTAAGAATTTGGGAATAAAAGATAGTAAAAAGTTAAGTTATGAAAATCGTAATGTTTTATCTACTAAAATTATTGATTTTTTAGAATCTAATAATGGATTTTATCTTACTTTAAGTTTTAATTCAAATGAAATTGATTCTAAAGGTTTAAGTACATGCCTAAAAAATGCCTTGATAGCATTACGAGAATTCGCACAAACACATAATTCACAAAAAATAATTTTTGATGGCAATACAAATTTTGGTGTTGGTGGTATTGATACATTGATTAAAGGAGATAGTAAAAATGTATTAATTGCAGCCGCCTCTATTCTTGCTAAATGCCAAAAAGATACTGAAATGATTGAATTTGATAAAATTTATCCACAATATGATTTTAAAAAAAATAAGGGTTATCTTACAAAAAGTCACATAGATTCTATAAAACAATATGGTTTATGTGAGATACATCGTAAAAGCTATCATATAAAAAGCTTAGAATCTTTATAGATTTTAAAATATATCCTTAAGATTTTTTATAAAATTTGCAATATTATCGATACCATAATAATTTTCATTAGAATCTTTATTTGGTTGTATCACGCTTTTTGTATATGGATTATAAATCAATTCATTATCAAAAATCTTGCCATTACGCGATAAATCACGTGCCTTAAAATCGCCGACATAAAGGGCGTGTAGCTTATTTTCACGCTCCTTATTTTTATCTAATTGAGAGCGTAACACACGCAGTTCACGCTCATTTGTGCTATCAAAAACAAAATCGCTAATCATCAAAATATCCGCCTTTTGATACTTAGAATCTTCACATTTTCTAAGGGCTTCCTTTAACGCAGGAATAGAATCTGTCCCACCATCAAAGCTAAGTTCCAAAAATTCTATAAGGCTAAAAAGCCCGGCTGGCGCGGATAAATCAAGCGTTTTAATATCCGTGCTAAAATTTATCAAATAGCACGCACGCTTTTGCTCCATCGCCATTTTTGCGATAAATAGGCTCACGGCTTTTGCGATAGTCTCTGGCTCACCGCTCATACTCCCGCTCGTATCCACGCATAAAATCACAGGACCCTTTTTATCCTCGACTTCTTTTTCCCGCTGCTGCGCTATTTCACGCGTTAGAATCTCATCAATGTAGCCTTGCTTTTGAAAGCAAAATAGCCGATTTTCAGCGAATTTCATATCAAAAAGTATGCTAAACTCGCTATCTTTAAGCAGGGCATATTCAAAAGGCAGCACATTCTCCAAGTCCCTGCCAAGCGTAACGCCGATGATTTCTTCTTTGGCATAAGGCGTGGGCGTTTTGATGTTGTAAGTTTCGCTTTTACTAAAAGATTCTAACTCGTTTTTTTTGTGTGCCTTTTGCAGTTTGCCTAGCATTTCACACAGCTTTTTTATAGAATCTTTTTGCAAAAGTTTCATAAAATGCTCGAAAGTTCGCATTTTTTTATGCAGCTTTCCTGTCGCTCTATCTGTGCCCTTGCCTAGTTGATTTAGGTTATTTATTAGCTTGTCTAATTCGCTATCTTCCACACTTTTGCCACTTGCCATTGCATCTTTAATAGAATCTAGTGTGCTTTTTTTAAAAATCTCGCCCATTTCCCCCATTTGATTAAATAAATTTTGCGTTTGCTGTAGGGCTTTTAGCCACTCTTTCAATCGTTTTATCATTTCTTGTTTTATAGAATCTGCTTTTTTTTCTTGCAAGGCTTTTAGGCGATTTTGGTAGCTTTTTTCCCATTCATTTAGGATATTTTTGTGGAGTTCTTTTAGGGTTTCTTGCTTAGATTCTATATTTTTAGAATCTTGTGGATTTTGCGGGATTTGCGGGATTTTAGAATCTTGCTTAGATTCTATGGAATCTATTTCATTTATATAAAATTTTGTATTAAATTTATTATCAAATTTTTTAATTTCAAGCAGTAAATCTTTTAGAATTTCTGGGCTAGATTCTATATGTTTATAGTTTAGCTTTTGTGTGTATATCGCCTTTTGCTCGCTTGCTAAGGGATTATCTTTTAGCATAGATTCTATATCATTTTCATATTTTTTAATGTTAGAATCAAGGGCATTTTTAATATCCAAATTATCCTTTTCTAAGTCATAATTTATAGAATCTGCTAGCTTTTTTGCATCCATTTTTAGCCTTTAAGCTTTAGCTTTACTTTTAGAATCAAGCAAGATTTCCATAAGTTTATCAATGCCGATGTGCCCATATTGCTTGATTAAATCCTGCATTATTTCGCCCATATCCTTGCTCTTAGAATCTTGCAAAACCTGCGTTATGATTTTGCTTATATCAATGTTAGAATCTTTTTTGGTGGTTGTTTTAGGACTTGTGTTAGTTGAACTCATATTGCTAAAATTTGCCTTAGAATCTTTCAGCTCAGATTCTAAACGTTTAACATCAATTAGCTTTTGAGCGATATTAGATTTCGCCGCATTTAGCCCATCAAAAAATATCTCATAATCTTTAGAATCTAAGAAAATATTTTCATATTTTTGCGTGAAATTTTCCTGCAACTGCGTGATAGATTCTAAATCTTTGCTTAATTTTTCTTGCAATTCGTGGCATTCTTTCATATAAATTTCTTTTATTTTTGGCGTTAAAATCGCGGCGTTTGCATTCTTTTTTGGCAGCTCATACTTGCCTTCTAATAGCATATTTTCGCCATTTTTTCTCTCCAAAGCATTCACATCCAAACGCTGATAGAATCTAAGCCACTTTTTGACATAAATCTCGCAAATATCATTATTCACTTTATAAGAAATAGCATCATTTTCATTAAAACTATTTGTGCTTTTATCATAAATGTAGGCATTATGCTCTTTATTATCATTTATATGTTTCATATTTATACCGATTTCAAAGCTCGCACCCGGGCTGCCATCTTGCTTTTCAATTTGGAGTTTTTGTGCTATAAAGCTATTCCCACCGACATTTACCACGCCATCATAATTAGGATTTAACGCAGATTCTATCTCATTTTTAAGATTATCAAAATCAGCATTTTCCACATTCGCCACAGGGCTAAAATCCTTTATAGATTCACTAAGTAGCTTAGAAATAGCCTCTCTTTGCTCCTGCTTATCCCACAGGCAGTGCTTTAAAAGGCTCAAATCGCTAATCTCAATCTCGCTTCTATCATTCAAAACCGCTGCCACACGCAAAAGCTCCATAATATTTACCCAACGCCTTTCACTTACATCGATAGTCTCGGCATTTCCCTTGACTGCAGCGGCGTTATAAGATTCTAAACGTTCTTTAAATCGCTTTAGCACATTCATCGCTTCCTTGCTAATTTCAACATTATTTGCCGCCTTTTTTATAGAATCTAGCTCATCATTGCTAAATTTTAGGCTTTCATCAATCTCAATGAAATCTCGCACATTGCGTGTGTTTAGGAGCTTTTCAAAGTTATTTTTAGATTCTATGCGTGGCACAACAAGGCGAATGATAAATCTATCATAGAGTGCCTCTAAACTTTGCCCTTTAGCGGGTAGCTCGTTACTTGCGGCAATTAAGCCTTTTAGCGGGACTTTATCAAGCTCATTTTGAGTTTTATTTTGCGAATTAAGCTCACTATCACTAGCAAGGATATTACGAAACTTTTTCTCATTAATAATGGCAAGGAGTGCGTTTAAAATCGCAGGAGAACTTTTCCAAATCTCATCTAAAAACGCAAAATCAGCGCTCGGCAGAAACCCTTCAGTATTACGCACTAGCTTATCTTTTCTAAGGTTCTCCAAACTCAAAGGACCAAAGATTTCCTCAGGTGTGCTAAAGCGATTCATTAAATAATCAAAAAATTTATTACTTTTAAACGCGCTTGACACTCGCCTAGCCACAAGGCTTTTTGCCGTCCCAGGCGGTCCAAAAAGAAAAATACTTTTCCCAGCCAGCAAGCAAAGCAAACTAAGACTAATCGCAGTATCTTTCTCAAGCAAATCATCACTTAGAATCTTTTGTAGTTTTTTTATCCTGTTTTTATAAGTTGTTGTAAGATTTTGCATATATGTCCTTTTGTGGAAGTGTTAAATTTTATATCAATAGCTAAATATACTAGAATGATATTTAACAAGCTTATGATAAAAATATTTTTTGCATTTTACTTTATTTAGCAAAAAATCTTAACTGAAAATTATATCAAATATTACAAACTAATACTAAAAAATCTTAAGATAATAATATTCTAGGTATGAACTAAAAATTAGAATTTAGATTATATTAATGTTACTTTTTGTAATCTTGTTGATAAAAATTTTACATTTTTTTGAAATTTTCTTGTGTTTGTGTGAAAAAATATTTATAATTCTACAAAAATTTATAAATGATTTAGATTCTTAGAATTTAATATCTTATAAAGTCTGTTCTTATTTTGTGATATTAAATAATAAAGTCTAGATTCTATAATTTATATAAGGAGATAGTTATGAAATTTAGTAGTTTTGGGCTTTTTGTTTCTTTTAGTGTGGCTAGTATTTTGAATGTTACTCCTGTGTTTGCAAACACTCTTACAAACGGGGGGGGGGGGGGTAAGCCTATCCCCAAAGCAGCTAGGGAGTCTAGCAGTCTAGATTCCCAAAATAATATCAATTCTAAAAACTTAATGTTGGCTTTGAATGATAAAAACATAGAATTTAACTTGCGAGATTCTAAACAAATTTACACAAATATAGAATCTAAAAACAAAGATTCTATAAATTTAGCCTTGAATGAAAAAGAAGATTCTAAAAATTGTCAAGGTGTGGATTGCTTCGCTAACACTCGCAATGACGCAACAAATATAGAATCTAACCCGCAAGATTCTATAATCTTAAGCTTAAATAACAAACAAGATTCTAAGATTTTACTACTTGCGGATAATGCAGATAACGAAGATTCTAACGCAAATAACACTAACACAGAATCTAACAATGAAACAACGCAGAGCAATGACACAATAAACACAAGCAATATAAAAACCTACAATCTTGAAAAAGTAGCCGTTACCGCTAAGGGAACTGAGCAGCTACTTAAAGATGCTCCTGCTAGTATCACGGTGATTACAGGCGAAGAGCTAGAAAATCGCCCACACCGCGACTTAGCCGAAGCCTTAGTAGATATTCCCGGTATCGATTTGCAAGGGGATAAGCAAGGAAAGACTGGTGGGCTAAATATCAACATTCGCGGTTTAGAGGGGAAATATACGCTAATTCTAATTGATGGCAAAAGGCAAACAAGTGGCGCGGATGTCAATACTGCGGATAATAGCGGCTGGACACAGGCTAATACTAGCTTTATGCCGCCGCTATCTGCAATTGAGCGAATTGAAGTGATACGCGGTCCTATGAGCACACTTTATGGTAGTGACGCGATTGGTGGCGTGGTAAATATTATTACTAAAAAGAAAATTGATAAATTTGGTATAAGTGCGAGTGTAGAATCTGTTTTGAATGAAAATCGGCAGTTTGGCGATAGCTATATAGTGAATCTTTTTACGACCATTCCTATTATAAAGGATACTTTGGGAGTGCAACTTCGCGGTAGGTATTATTATAGAGCGCCTTCAAACTTGCGTTTTACTTACACAGATATGAATGGTGTAAAGCAAAATATGCCTGATGATTATAAGCAAACTTCGCAAAATATTAATAATTGCAGCACGACTAATCACTCTGGGTGTTTTACTACTTGGGAGCATGAGCGTAAAACTGCACATATTTATGACATCGGCGGACGGATTCTATGGAATCCAAATGAGCAAAATAATCTATATTTTGACGCGCAATTTGGCTCGCAATATTATGACAATCCAAATGAGGCAATAGGTCCATATAGCATTACTGCACCTGTATATAAAGTGTTTAATAATAACTACTTGCTATCACATCGTGGTGATTATGGTTCTTGGAGCATTGATAACTCGATACAATTTATCCAAAGCTTTAATGATGGTCGTATGACTGGCGCTTACACGACTCCAACAATAAATAGGGACATTCAAGGCAAAGATGTAATTGTAGAATCTAGAGCATTTGTAGATTTACCTTTTAATAATTCTCTTACAATCGGTGCGCAATACTGGTATATTTATATGCAAGATTTGCTTACTACTATTAAGCATGATTCATATCATACATTTGCGTTATATTTAGAGGATGAGTGGGAAATCTTAGATAACTTGCGTTTAACACTTGGTGTAAGGGAAGATTATAACTCTCGTTTTGGATTCAACACTTCACCAAAAGGCTACTTAGTCTATGAAGCAATACCTGACTGGCTAATACTAAAAGGTGGTGTAAGTATGGGATATAAAGCACCATATTTAAATCAAATGGTAAGTGGAGTCTTTGGGTCAAATTCTGGTGGAAGTGGCGGCTATTTTGGAAACCCTGACTTAAAACCTGAAACAAGTTTAAATGCTGAATTTAGCGTAATAACCGATAATGATTATTTCGAAGCGGGGGCTACTTACTTTTACTCGCTATTTTGGGATAAAATCGCCCTTACAAGATTAGCTAGAAACACAAACAATGCCGCAAATATCGCTATTTGTCGTGGATATACCGGAGAAGGTTTTAGGCTTGGATGCTACTTGCCTGAAAATGTGGATAAAAGCTACTATCAAGGCGTGGAAACTTATATTAGTATGAAGCCACTTTATGGTTTTAGCCTTGATTTTGCCTACACGTATATGGATAGTCAATATCTTACAGGGACAAATAAAGGGCGTATGATTGAAGGCACTGCAAATCATAGATTTAACGCCAAACTTGGCTATACATACAAAAGCCTATATGTATATGTGCGTGGTGAATATCAAGGCGAAAGGGCAAAGCTAAGCGATGACCCATGGAGATTCTATAAACCTTATGGTCTTATGCACGTGGGCGCGACTTATAAAATCACTGATAATTTAAAGCTAAATTTTGCAATTTATAACGTTCTAAATAAAGACTTTATGGACTTAGCAGAATTTACAAATAGCAATGGTAGATTTAACGTGCATAATCGCTACATCCAAATGCAAGAAGGTCGCCGCTACTGGCTAAGCCTAAATATGGATTTTTAGATTCCATATTTTGTGTTTAAAAGGGCGGTGGGTGGGCGTCTAGGAAATTTGCGAAGCAAAATATAGAATCTAAACTTAATTTTTAAAGATTTTTCTTTTATCCTATCACCATTTAAGGTTAGAAAAATATTTTTGCCTAAACGCCCACCCTATTAAAAGGACGATTTATAGAATCTAGATTCTATAAAAGTCAAGCTAAAAGTCCATATTAACACTAAACCAGTATCTACGTCCCTCTTGTATAAATGGATACATATTTCCTATGCTAGGCTCACCTGTATAATTTGGATTCGCATTAGTACTACCACGTCCTGTAGCCCAGCCATACTGACGATAATCTGCAAATGTCATATTAAGCAAATTATATATAGCAAAGTTAAATTTAAAATTCTTATTTAGCCTATATGTAGCACCTAAATGCAATAAGCCATAAGGTTTATAATACGCACCTAATATGCGTTGCTGCTCTGCATTTGTGCCAGGATTTAGCCCACGAAAGCGATTGCCCTGCACTTCCCCGCGAATATATACGTGTAAATCTCTCCACGTATAACTAAGCTTCGCACTAAATAAATGGTCTAGCGTATCTGTTAGCGGACTGCCTTTAAGACTCCCTGTTAGCTGTTTAGAATCTGTAAAGGTATAGCTTAAATCTAGTCCTACACCATAAAAGGGCTTCATACTTGCAAAGACTTCTAGCCCTTGTATGTAGCTTTCATCAACATTTATTCTACGAGAGCAGCCAGATGTAAATATAGCACTACCACATAATGCCACATTAGTAGTGCTAGAAAGAGTAGTCGAGCTAATCTTATCTAAGAAAAAGCTATAAAAATATGTAATACCAGCTTCCACATAGTCATTATCACTCATAGCGGTAATTTCTGCACTTACACTTTTTTCAGGTTTTAAGTTTGGATTACCCAAAAAGGCAAGTCTCCCTTGCGAGCCAAAGCCATATTGTCCATCTATTAGCTCATTTAAAAATGGAGCTTTATATCCCATACTTACACCACCTTTTAGTATTAATAAGTTAGGTAAGACTTCATATACTATATAAGCCTTAGGCGAAGTATTAAAGCCAAAGCGTGAGTTCCAATCTTCTCTTAACCCAAGTGTGAATCTAAATCCATCAAAGATTTCCCATTCATCTTCTGCAAAAAGTGATATTGTATTTTGCGAAAAAGTGCTAGGATTAGCTACTAAGTCTTGCATATACGCATACCAATAATAGATTCCAACGCTCAAATTATTATTAAATGGTAACTCAAAGAAATGTTTAGAATCTATAATAATATCTTTCCCTTGAATCTTTCTAGGATTATTTGGCGTGGTATTTGTCATACGACCATCATTAAAGCTTTGATTAAATTGTATAGAATTATCCATACTATAAGGCACGCCGATTAGATTACTAAAGCTTGCCTTATGTGATAGTATATAATTATTTCTAGTAACGATATATTCTTTAGCCGTGCTAGCAAATTGTCCTAATTGCTCCTTACTATTATCATACCACTGCCTTGCATACTGCACGTCAAAATATATGTGATTATTTTCATTTGGGTTATAAAGAATCCTACCTCCTAAGTCGAATATATGAGCCATAGTAGGATTCCCTATAAAGCCTGGGACATCTTCTACTATTGTGCCTATTTGCCACGCATTTGCATTTGTAGCACCAGTTGGCGGCTCTAATGTAGTGGTGTATTTAAACTTTACATCACTTGGGCTTCTAAAATAATATCGCCCACGCAGCTGCACACCCAAAGTATTTTTGATAATAGGGATAGTGCCAAAAAGATTTAGCATATATCCGCTACCATATTGTCTATCCTCATTTTGCGTTGTCTCTAGCCCTACACTTACGCCGTATTTATCAATTTTCTTTTTAGTGATAATATTTACCACGCCGCCAATCGCATCACTACCATAAAGTGTGCTCATAGGACCTCGTATCACCTCGATTCTATCTATCGCACTTAAAGGCGGCATAAAGCTAGTATCCGCTTGCGACCAACCTGCATTAGTCGTATTTATATCACCAGCAGGGCTTACTCTCTTACCATCTATTAGAATCAATGTGTAGTTAGCAGGCATACCACGTATAGAAATCTTTAGCCCACCTGTCTTACCTAGCTCAGTGCCTAAATCTACACCGGGAATATCAGCCAAAGCTTCGGCTAAGTCTCTGTGTGGCTTATTTTCTAGCTCTTCGCCTGTAATGATTGTGATACTAGCTGGAGCATCTTTTAGTAGCTGCTCTGTGCCACGTGCGGTAGTTACTACTTTTTCTAATGTGTATTGTTTTGTGCTGTTTGAGTTTATAGAATCTTGTTTAGATTCTGTATTTTGTGAATTAGATTCTATGTTAGATTCTGTATTTTGTGCTGTGTGAGAATCTGCATTAGATTCTATAGAATCTGCTAGGGCTACACTGCTAGTTAGTAGCAAAGAGAGAGAGAGAGAGAGAGACTTGGCGTTATTGCTAAAGATTCTTATTATCTTATTAGCTTTTGTTTGCTTTAAATACAAACTAGATTCTATTACTTTTGTCATTTTTAGACTCCTTTTATAATTAAGAATTACTATTAATAGTATCAAATTTAAACTGAATCTAAACTTAAATCATTACAGAATCTAATTAAATATCACTTGTGTTAAAATTTATCACATATAACTTTAGAATTTGAGTGGATTCTATACATTTGTTTGTAGATAAAAAAAACAAAATGGATTTTATAAAATTACTATATAATTGAAAACTATTTTAAGAGTAAGGTTTGATATGAGAATGAAATTAATTTTATTTTTGATGTGTTTTACTTTTTTGCAAATGAATGCGGATTCTAATATAGAATCTAAAGTAGCCGCCAAGACTTACGAGCTAGACAAAGTCGTAACGACCGCAAAGGGCACACAGCAGCTAATAAAAGATGCCCCGCTAGTATCAGTGTGATTAGCAGGCAGGATTTGGAGAAAAAGCCTTTTAAGGATTTGGCTGAAGCCTTGAGCGAGATTCCGGGCATTGACGTTGCCACACAGCAAGGGCGTATGGGCGGGCTTGGAATCTCCATTCGCGGTATGCCTAGCACCTACACGCTAATCCTTATTGATGGCAAAAGGCAGAGCGTAGCCGAAAACGTTAATTCATCAAACAACACAGGCAAGACCTAAGTGAAATCTAGCTTTATCCCGCCACTTTCAGCCATTGAGCGTATTGAGATTATCCGCGGACCACTTTGCATACTTTATGGGAGCGACTACTTTAATAAATTTTGGGGCGGCGTGGTAAATATCATCACACGCAAGAGTATCGATAAATAGAGACCACGCAGCAAGAAAATCCGTGCCTTTGGCTCAAACTACACACTAAATTTTTTAGCACACTGCCTTTTATAAAAATAAGCTAGGCTTGCAGCTTAAGGGGCGTTATCAATTTAGAGAGCCTACAAAGCTTGATTATACATACACTATCACACGTCCAACGACAAACAATAACCAACCAGCACTTGGCACGACAATTACCGCGACTGATAGACGCCCATCACAAGGGCATATTTTTAATGTCGGCACTCGCCTTTTATGGAATCTAGATTCTAAAAACAATCTATATTTTGATGTGAATTATGGAGAGCAAATCTATGATAATAAAAACGCACAAATTACGGAGCTAAACCTTGTGGCGCGAATACAAAGTCGCTAATCCTAGCACTTTTTCATATCATACAATCTCACTTTTTGCTGAAAATGAGTGGGGAGCGACTGCTTAAGCTAACCTTAAGTGTGAGAGAAGTCGCCAAAAGTCTATATAGTGTATGAGCCGATAATAGACATAATGTTATAATGTTAAGCTTAAAAGGAGAAAAAAATGCAAAATGAGATTCTAGAAAATATGTCAATTAAGATAGAAAAACCAAAATTAGATTCTAAAAATCATAATAATAACGCAAAAAAATACAAAGATTTAGAATCTATGTGTGATGATATTAATGAAAATAATCTAAATATAAATAAAGAGTGGATAGAATCTAAAGCAGGGAAAGAGTGGTAATTGTAGAATCTAAGATACTATCATCTACCACTTAAAACATTCGCAGTTACACTCTTTAACTTAATCTTACAAATGGGTGGTTAGGTGGGAATAGATTACATTAAAGAGTGTAACTTCGAATGTTGCATAAAGATTCTATAAAACATAAAAATGGTGGCGGGCATTTCACTCAAAAAAGGGTGTTGGGTGAGCGATTAGGCTATTTTTTAAAAGACTTGGCGTTTAGGAAATTTGCGAAGCAAAAAATTATAGAATCTAGATTCTAAAATTTAATTTAAAGGCGTATTTTATGAAAAAGTTTTTTTATTTTGTATTATTTTTGTATCTTTGATAGAATCTATAAACGCAGATTCTAAAAAACATAAGTATTTTCCAAAGGATAGAGCGGAACTTTTAGAATTGCTAAAAGATGAACGTATAAAGTTAGATTCTATAAATACGAGTCGTGTTAAGGATTTTAGCTTACTTTTTTTGTGCTAGTATATGGAGTCGCTGCGAAGATTCTGCTAAAAATCGCAAAGATTTTAGCGGTATAGAATCTTGGGATACATCAAATGTTGCTGATATGACCGCGCTATTTTTTAAACAAACTAAGTTTAATAAAAATCTAAATAGCTGGAATGTTAGCAAGGTTACTAATATGGTAGCTTTATTTAGAGAATATTATGAATTTAATAGTTCATTAAATCAATGGGATACAAAAAATGTAACTGATATGCGTGATATGTTTATGGAAGCCTACACATTTAATCAAAATCTAAATAGCTGGAATGTTAGAAATGTGGTCGATATGACCGCGATGTTTTCGCACGCTTATGCCTTTAATCAACCTTTGGATAAATGGAATGTGGCTAATGTAAAAGAATTTGGCTCAATGTTTTCTTTTGCCAAGTCCTTTAACCAACCCCTCACCACATGGAAACCCCACCCACCACCAAAAAACCTTAGATTTAAAAAATATTGTGATTTTTTGTAATGTGGTATTTAAAGTTATGCTAAAATTCTAGCTTTTTAACTAAATATTAGAATCTAAACATTAAAATATAAGCAAAAATTCAAAGGTTTAAAATATGAAAAATGCGAAATATGCGAATGCCACCGCCACGAAATCCACGAAAATTATAGAATCTAAAGAGAACAAAATCATAGAATCTAAAAATACCACAGCCACAAAAAAAGCCACGAAAAGCGTAAGCAAAACAACCACTATAAAAACAGATTCTAACCAAACGCCCACACGCAGCCTTATTTCTAAAAAAATTATAGAATCTAAAAACGCCACTGCAAGAAAATCTACGAGTAAAATCATAGAATCTAAAAACATAAAAATAGATTCTAAAAAAACTACTAAGGTAGAATCTAAAAACGCCACCGCGACAAAAAAACCTACAAAAATTACAGAATCTAAAAGCGTAAAAACGACTAAAAAAGCCACTAAAAGCACAGAATCTAAAACCACAAAAGCAGATTCTAAAAACCTAAAAGCCCCAAAAAATATAACAAACAAAGATTTAATAATCGTAGAATCTCCAGCAAAAGCAAGGACTATCAAAACATTTCTAGGTAGCAATTACGAAGTGATAGCAAGTAAGGGACACATCCGCGACCTGCCGCAACATCGCTTTGGTATCAATATTAAAGAGGGGCATTTTGAGCCTATTTATGAGATTCCAAAGGAGGATATGCCGCTTGTAAAAGAGATTCAAACGCTTCATAAGGGCGCGAAAAAAACCTACATCGCAACCGATGAGGATAGAGAGGGCGAGGCGATAGGCTACCACATCGTCCAGGCGTTAAATGGCGATATTAAGGACTTTCCGCGTATTGCATTTCACGAGATTACTAAAAGTGCGATTACAAATTCGCTTCAAAATCCGCGACTGATTGATATGGATAGGGTAAATGCGCAACAAGCAAGGCGGCTGCTTGATAGGATTGTCGGCTTTAAGCTAAGTGGGCTAATTTCTCAAAAAATTAGCAAGGGCTTAAGTGCAGGGCGAGTGCAATCTAGTGCGTTAAAAATCCTAGTTGATAGAGAAAAAGAAATCCGCGCATTTAAGCCACAAGAGTATTATTTAATCGAAGGGCATAAATATTTTACAGAATCAAATAGCGAATACAAAAATAAAATATCTAATGTTACAAATAGTAACGTGCATAACGAAACAAAAAATATACCCATACTAGATTCTATTGTTAAATATTTAAAAGACTATTTTAAAAAAATTAATAAAACTTACTTGGATAAGAAAACTGATGAAAAAAACGGAATCAAAGAGAATATAAAAGAATACAATAAACCTAGTCATTGGCTTGATTTTAACATAGAATGTGATGATGTTTATTCTCCTATAAATATTAAAATTAGCGGAATAAAAAGTGCAGATAATGTTGATTCTAAAGATGGATTATATTATGCTTTAACAGGAAAGCAATTAAAAAATGACAATGTATACGAGAAATATTTTCAAAACCTTAAAAATAATTTACAAGAAAATAACAAAGATTATTATTGTTTGATAATTAATTTGATAATTAATAAAAATGACTTGAATGATAATTTTTATACAAGTTTAGAAACCTTAAATAAAATACAATCACATGATAATGATTTACCATTCCAAGCAAAATGGGATGACAATAAACATAGAATCAATAGAGACTACAATGAAGCTAAACATTTACTTTTACATAACCTTGAAAAATCTTTAGAACTTGCCGCTAGAGCTTATAGTGTTTTCAAAGAGTGTTTTGGTAATACATACACTCAATTAAACATTGAAGTTATAGATTCTAAAGACGCCCCTAAAACCGCGAAAAATACAGAATCTAAAGACGAAAATAAACTAATTTTTGACTTAGTAAAATATGGAAATAAAAAAATTGAAAAGCTTGTTTTACAGGATAAAAGCGAAGTAGATTCTATATTACAGAATCTAAGAAAAGATTCCTACAAAGTAGATTCTATAAATAATAAGGAAAGTGTGACTAAGACTAAGCCGCCTTTTATGACTTCGACCTTGCAACAATCCGCATCGAATCTGCTAGGCTTTTCGCCCACACGCACGATGAGTATCGCCCAGCGACTTTATGAGGGCGTGAAAACAAATAATGGCATTTCAGGGATTATCACTTATATGCGAACCGATAGTTTGAATATCGCAAAAGAGGCACTTTCAGCGGCGCGAGATTTTATAAAAGATAATTTTAAACCAGAGTATTTACCGCCAAAGGCAAAGATTTATGCTACAAAGCAAAAGAGTGCGCAAGAGGCACACGAAGCCATTCGCCCGACAAACCTAAACTTTACCCCGCAAATCGCAAAGGCTTTTTTAAAAGATGATGAGCTAAAACTTTACACATTAATTTTTAATCGCTTTATTGCGTCTCAAATGAATGATGCGATATTTGAGAGCCTTAGTGTGAGTGTTGTGGGGAGAGATTGCAAGAGCGAGTTTAAAATCAATGGTAGGAAGCTAGTTTTTGATGGATTTTACGCCATTATGGGAAATAATGAAAAGGATAAATTGTTACCAAATTTCACACTTGGGCAGGATATTAGCTTTGATAGAATCTTGGATATAAAAAAGGTAACTGAGCCACCACCGCACTTTAGCGAGGCTGGGCTAATTAAGACGCTTGAGAGCTTAGGAATTGGGCGTCCTAGCACTTATGCGCCAACTATCAAACTGCTAATTGATAGGCATTATGTCGAAAATGTCGATAAGAAGCTGGTCGCACAAGACGTGGCATTTAACGTAATTGAAATGCTAGAAAAAAACTTTAATGAGATTGTGGATAGTGGGTTTAGCGCAGCGTTAGAGACGAAGCTAGATTCTATAGCCGAGCGTAAAAATGACTGGCAAAAGGTGCTGTGGGACTTTTATGAGCCTTTTATCAAGCAAATTGAGAGTGGAAAAGCAAATATCGAGTCGCAAAAAATAGCCAAGCCAACAGGTGAAATGTGTCCGCAGTGTGGGAGCGAGCTAGTGCTTAGAAATGGGCGATATGGCGAGTTTGTCGCGTGTTCTAACTATCCTACTTGTAAATATGTGAAGCGAGATTCTAAAGATGATTTAGAATCTAGTGGTGAAAAATGCGAAAAATGCGGCGCAGATATGGTAGTAAAAATGGGGCGAAATGGGAAATTTTTAGCATGTAGCGGCTATCCAAAATGCAAAAATGCAAAGCCTTTGGTTAAGCCAAAAACAGCGGCTGTAAAGTGTCCAAAGTGTGGTGGCGACTTAATTGAGCGGCACTCAAAACGGGGCGTTTTTTATGGATGTAGCAATTATCCAAAATGCAACTTTTTGCTAAATGGCGAACCTGTAAGGAAATGCGAGTGCGGCGGCATTCTTTACAAGCCAAAGAATAAAAAAGATGTATTAATTTGCAGTGATTGTAAAAAGACTATAGAATCTAATTCCTAAATTTTACATAATTTATACACAATTCGTATTTTAGATTCTATAAAATCGTGTTTAGATTCTAAAATATAGAATCTAATAAAACTTCGATAAATGCGATAGAATCTAAAAGAGAGAAGCGAGAATAAAAAGTTACAAAAAGTATAAAATACAATTTGTATTTAATTTTTTTACTTTTTTTAATCAATATTTGCAAAAATGTGTTATACTTGTAGTATTCAAATTTTAAGGAGTGATAACATGGCTGAAAAGAAAAAAACAACAGCAAGTGTAGCGGCAAGTAAAAACGACAACACAAAGAGTGTTAGCAAGGAAAAAAGCGAGCAAATCAAAGAGTTTTTCGCACTTTGCGATGAGAATGAAGTCGAGTTTGTAGATTTTAGATTCACTGATATTAAGGGAACTTGGCATCACATTAGCTTCTCCATTGCAGCGGTTGATGAGAAT
The DNA here is from genome assembly GCF_000762875.2 of Helicobacter saguini. Lineage (GTDB taxonomy): Bacteria > Campylobacterota > Campylobacteria > Campylobacterales > Helicobacteraceae > Helicobacter_A > Helicobacter_A saguini. The sequence goes on along the minus strand of NZ_JRMP02000004.1, from coordinate 113,282 downwards.
TTGTTTATTAATGGTATCCCTTTTGATGGTAGCAGTCTTGCGGCGTGGCAGCCTATTAATAAATCGGATATGATTTTAATCCCTGATTTGGTTAGATATTTTATTGACCCATTTACTGCGGATACCACCGTGGTCGTGTTTTGCGATATTTGGGATATTTATAAAAATCAGCCTTATGAGAAATGTCCGCGTAGCATTGTGAAACGTGCGATGAAGCACATGGTGGATTTAGGTATCGGCGATGCGGCGTATTTTGGTCCTGAAAATGAGTTTTTTATTTTCGATAGTATTAAGATGCGAGATTCTATAAATTGTCAATACTACGAAGTGGATACCGAAGAGGGCGAGTGGAATCGCGATAGAAGTTACGAAGGCGGCACAAATGTCGGGCATCGTCCAGGCACAAAAGGCGGCTACTTTCCTGTCGCGCCTGTGGATACGCTAGTAGATATTCGCGCTGAGATTGTGAAAGTGCTAAATCAAGTGGGCTTAGAGACTTTTGTCGTGCATCACGAGGTAGCGCAAGGGCAGTGTGAAATCGGCGTGCGATTTGGCGATATGCTAGCAGCGGCTGATAATGTGCAAAAGCTAAAGTATGTCGTCAAAATGGTCTCGCACCTAAATGGCAAGACGGCGACATTTATGCCAAAGCCTTTGTATGGCGATAATGGCAGCGGTATGCACGTGCATATTAGTATATGGAAAGATGGGAAAAATCGCTTTGCAGGCGATGGCTATCAGGGCTTGAGTGAAACTGCGTTGCACTTTTTAGGTGGCGTTTTGAAAAATGCGCGAAGTGTGGCGGCATTTACAAATGCTAGCACAAACTCTTATAAACGCTTGATACCCGGATTTGAAGCGCCTAGCATTCTAACTTATAGCGCGCAAAATCGCTCTGCATCAGTTAGGATTCCATATAATCAGGGTGAAAAGGCGAAGCGAATGGAGTTTAGATTCCCAGATAGCTCGAGTAATCCGTATTTGGCGTTTGCAAGTTTATTTATGGCAGGGCTTGATGGTATTAGAAATAAGATTGACCCGGGCAAACCTATGGATATAAATTTGTTTGAGTTAAGCCTTGATGAAATTAGGGCAAAAGGCATTAAACAACTGCCGCATACATTGCGAAGTGCCATTGAGGAAATGCTCGCAAATAAAGAGTATTTGAAGCAGGGGAATGTCTTTAGCGAAGAGTTTTTGCAAGTGTATAAGGCATTTAAGTTTGAGACTGAAATCTGGCCATGGGAAGGTCGCCCCCACCCATTTGAATTCATCTCGACGTATAGTTGTTAATAATTCTATATCTCCATAACGTTAGAATCTAAGATTTTAGATTCTATTTAAAATCTAGATTCTATAATTTCGCTTCACAAATTGCCTAGTCGCCCACGCACCACCCTTTTATAAGAGCGTATAGAATCTAGATTCTAAAATCTTGCCTAAGTGCGATATAATTCGTAGTTACAAATTGTTCATATAATTCTTTATATTGTTCTATTTTATATAACTTTTCATTTGGTAAGATTCTATAAATTTGATATTTTTGCTCTTTGAAAAAATACCAAAAATCCTGAAAATATGTCCGCGTATCAATATTGCACCCGCCAAACTCAAAGGTCACAATATCAATAGCTCCGCGTTTAAACATCTCGCGCGCGCCATTTAGCACATTTAGCTCAAAGCCCTCCACATCAATTTTTAGCAAATGAATATGCGTAATCCCAAATGCCGCACAATAGTTATCAAGGCTTCTAATCTGCACACGCTCACTCATACTAAAATCAATATTGAAATGCTCCAAACGCCGCCTAGCAAGGCTAGAAAGCCCAGAGGCAATGCTGTCATAATACAGAGTCAAGGTCTCATTTTGCAGCCCTAAGCCGCAGTTATTTAGCGTGATTTTTATATCATTAGTTTCTAAAATCTCGCTATTTATGGAATCTAAAATGGTGCAATTTTTAGAATCTATATTTTGCAGCAGCTTTTTTGTGTTAGATTCTAAGATTTTAAATGTATGAATTGAAGGCTCAAAAGCGTGTATTTCAAAGGCTTGTTTTTTATTTTTTAAGTTAGATTCTATATTTTTAGAATCTAAAGGGAGATTAGATTCTAAAGTCTTATTAGAATCTAGGGAGTGATTAGATTCTAAATTCTTATGAGAATCTAGGAAGCTATTTGCCCCCCCCCCGTATTTCTAACATTTGCTATATTAAAATTAGTAATTTTAGAATCTTGTTTTAGATTAGATTCTATATTAGCTAACTTTTTAGATTCTATAAATTCCACGCACATTTGCGTATATTTGCCGATATTTGCACCCACGTCAAAAATCACAATGGGCTTATGATTTTCACTAAAATCACCCAAATTTTTAGAATCTGTTTTCTCAAAATTCATATTTTTGGTATCGTTAGAATCTGTTTGTTTATCATAGATATTCTTAGAATCTAGCTTGTCTAAGAGGCTTAAAACCACCTTTTTACCGCTAGATTCAATCCCACCGCCAGAGCCTATACCACTTTTATATAGCACATCCTGTATAAACCTTTCAATATTTGCCATATTTCCCTTATTTAGCCTTAATCCAAGCCGCACAAGCCGCTTTGCCACGCTATTTCTTAAGCCCATATTTTCTCCTTTAATAAGTCAAAGATTCTATGCAAAAAAATCTTTTATACATAATAATGCAACTTCCATTTTCAAGATAATGAAAATTCTAATGTTGATTTAGTGTTAATTTTTGATGCCCCCAAAATTCAAAGCTCAATGAAACTAAAAATTATAGAATCTAGCTTAATAATTTCTTTGCCATTTCACTTATTCGCTTCCCTGTGGCTACATTGCTTAACACTTTTGCTGCGCCCATAACCTTGCCTAAATCTTTAGAATCTTTTGCATTAACTTGCACGATTATCTCTTTCAATTTAGATTCTAACTCACTATCACTTAATTGAGCCGGTAAATACTCCATAATTAGCGAGATTTCATAGCTTTCTTTATCCGCCAAGTCGCTACGTCCCGCATTTTTATACGACTCCAAAGCGTCCTCACGCTGCTTTAATGCCGTCTTCAAAATGTCGATACAATCCTCATCACTAAGCGTAATTCGCTTATCAACCTCAACTTGCTTTAATGCCGCATCTAGCACTCTCAACGCATCCCGCCGCGCCGCATCCTTATTTTTCATCGCATCCTTAATATCATCTTTTAATTTCGCACGAATACTCATATTTGTCCTTTTGGGAATATATTTTGCTTAAAAAGCGTAAGGAATTATACCAACTTTTACTAAAGGATTAGTATGAAAAAGCTTACATTTGCGATATTTTTGCCTATTTTGTTGCTAGGATATGAGCCAGAGATTGATATGAATCCGCCTGATTATGTCAATGATATGCCTTCAAAAGACCCTGTGCCTGAGTTTCAGCGTCCGGGTTCTTTGTTTGGACAGGGTGAGAGACCGCTATTTGCGGATAGACGGGCTATGAGAGTGGATGACTTAATTACAATAAATGTAAAAGAGAGTATCACTAACGATTTTAAAATCGATAAAAAATATGGCGGTAGTAGTGGTGGAAATGTGACCCCACCAACCATTGCATATAATGGTCAAGATGCCCAGCAGCAAGCAAATACAGCCTATTTGAACGACCAGGTGAATTACACTTTGAATAAGCCAAATAACACGACAAATTTTCAAGGTGGTGGCACTTATTCGCAGGCTCAAAATCTAACTTTGACAATCACTGCCAGAATCTTAAAGGTGATGGAAAATGGGAATTACTTTATCTATGGAAAGCAAGAAATGCTGATAAATGGCGAGAAGCAAATCCTGCAAATTAGCGGTGTGATACGCCCTTATGACATTCAGCGCGACAATACTATAGAATCTAAATACATCTCAGATTCTAAGATTTCTATTGTTAGCGTGGGTAAAATTAGCGATACAACGACTAAAAAGCCAACAACTGATGCGGTAGAATCCAACTGGCCGTATTAAAGATTTGTTGCATTAAGTGTATATAAAAGTTTTAGTATTTTAGAGCTTAAAAATATATCTAAGATTCATAAATTGATAGCCCCAGCCTAGAGATAGTTCAAATCTGTGGCGATTATGCATTTCAAGTGAGCCACCAACATTTACAGAATAGCCAAAGCCACCACCTGAACCCGCAATACCACCGAGCGAAAACCCACCAAATGCACCCCAAACATATCTACTTTTTGGAGTAAAATCAATCGTATAATCCACGCCAACATGAAAGAATGCACTAGTAAGCACAGCCCAATTTACCGCACCATATCCACGAATACCCTGTCTTAATCCACTTGTTTGCATACTACCGGGTAAATAGTAATGGTATCCACCCAAAACACCGATATTAAGAACGCTATATTGACCCCAAACACCAAGATTTGCCCCAACAAATCCATGTCCAGCTGCGTGAGCCAACGACCCACATAACAATAAACCACATAAACTAACTGACAATTTTTTCATTTTGTTTCCTTTGTAAAAAAATAATAGTGATTATACACAAAAATTCTATATTTTCAAAATTAGATTCTATAAATTTGATTTTTTTAGAACTTTTTTTATAGAATCTAGCATATTTTATAGAATCTAAATTGCAAAGATTCTATCCTGTAATCAAAATCCTAAGCTTCTTTATCCTTGTGTCTTCAATCGCTAATACCTCATATTGACAATATGTATCACTCACAATATCGCCCACACTAGGCATATCACCAAAAAGATTCAATACATAGCCACCGATAGTTACCTGTGTAGAATCTTCGTCATACTCGAAATTTGTCACGCTTTTAATCGTCTCTAAATCAACCTTACCATCGACCTCATAAGTCCTATCATCCACCTTTTTTATCCCGCTATTTTTAGTCGTATCATTTACGATGCTGCCGATAATCTCATTCATAATATCTTGTGATGTAAGCATCCCAGCCGTCCCGCCATACTCATCAATGACAAGGGCAGTATCCACCTTTTTTTTATTCATCTTCAAAAGCACCTGCGATATAGAAGCCCCCTCGCCTACAATCAGCATTTTTTTCACAAAATCATCAAAGCTATCAATGGGCTTATAATTATTACGAATGTGCGCTGCAAGGACATCGCGGATATGTATGATACCGATAATATTATCCTTACTCCCATCACAATATGGATAGCGCGTGTGATGCTCGCCACTGATTAGAATCTCAATGTTTTTTTCATAGCTAAGCGTCTTATCAAGGCATATCATATCCTTTCTAGGCGTCATTACCTCGCGCGCTAAAGTATCGCTAAAATCTACCGCATTTTTTATAATCTCGCCCTCGATAGAATCTAAAACGCCGCCTTTAAGGCTCTCTCCAACGATAATCTTAAGCTCCTCATCGCTATGCACATCAGCGTGATGCTCTACCTTTAGCAGTTTCAAAAATAGCATAGAACTAAAATCAAAAAACTTAATAATCGGAAAAAATATAAGCCAAAAAAGATACAGCGGACGGGCAATGGCAAGGGCGGCGCTCTCACTTTTAGCAATCGCTACAGATTTTGGCACAATCTCGCCTAAAATCACATGCAAAAGCGTCACCAAACTAAATGAAATAACAAGGCTAATGCTATCAAGTAGCTGGGCATTTGTAGTGAAAATCGCGTGCATTCCATGCAAGATTAACGCCGTAATATAGCTCCCACACCAGCCAAGTGCCAGGGAGCTAAGCGTAATGCCAAGCTGCGTGGCGGACAGATAGCTATCAAGGGAATTTGACATTTTAAGGGCAAGTCGCGCAACATTATTATTTTGCTTTACAAGCTCTTCTAGTCGGCTCTTACGCACTTTCACCAACGCAAACTCCGATAACACAAAAAACGCATTCAAAAAAATCAACACAATGGCTAAAATAACCATGCTAACCGAGTGATAGTCCAAAATAACTCCTAAGATTCTATGTTTTATAGAATCTATTTAGAAAGAATTTAAAGTTATGATTCTAGCATTTTAAAATCAAATCTTGTTAAAAAAGAATGAAATTTATGTGTTATGGAATCTATTGTGTAATCTTAAAAAATATGGAATCTTTTTGGGAGAAAATTTGCATAAAACTTGCTATAAATGTAGTATAATGTTTGTTTTTTTAAGGAGTAAATATGAAAAAATTTGAAGTGGCAACAGAAGTTGTAGAAGCAAATAGCGAAGTAAGGGCAAAGCTGCAAGCAATAGCCGAAAAAATAGATAATATACAAAAAGATTTAGAGAATCTAGATGTAGATGGCAAAGATATTATGGAAACATTAGCTGAAGTATCTAAATTCATGGATGTTATCAATGCTTTTAAGGTTGAAGTAGATGAGTTTTATGAAATCGCAAAAGAACAACACGAAAGTGGCAAAGAAGACCTAAGCAAAGAATTGCCAGAAATCGAAGAGTATAGAGAAGCCCTAAGGCAACTAGCCGCTGGGTTTGATTTAACCGCACATTAAAAAAAATATTTGATATTTTTTTTAATTTTAAAACTGATTTAAATTTTATGATTTTATTTAGATTTAATAAGCAAATCTTCTCACACCTTCCCCTCCCAATGTATCACCCTATCTTTCACAAATGCCAAGATTCTATCCAAAATCACGCCTGTTAGCCCAATCAAAATCACGCCGACAAACAAAATATCGGTTTGATTAAAGCTACTCGCATCAATCACAAGTCGCCCCAAACCGCTATTAGACGCGACCATCTCAGCCGCCACAAGTGTCGCATAGCACGTGCCAATGGCAATTCGTAGCCCCGTAAAAATATCGCTCAAAGACGCCGGAAAAAGCACAAAAAAGAAAAGCTGAAATCGCGATGCGCCCATACTCAAAGCCGAATTTATATAGTCCTTTTTTATGCGATTTATCCCGCGAAAAGACGCGATAAATATCGGTGGCAACGCACTTAGGAAAAGCAAAATGATTTTTGACTCCTCATCAATGCCAAACCACAAAATTAGCAAAAAGTAGTAGCCAAGTGGCGGCAAAGGTCGCAAAAAGTCAATTAAAGGCTCTAAAATCGCGCGCACATAGCCATTTATGCCGCTTAAGATTCCAAGTGAAATGCCTACCACTGCGGCAAGGGCGAATGCTATCAACACGCGCTGCAGGCTTATAGCGACATTTTCAAGCAATGTGTGTTCGCGATACCCCTCCGTGCAAAGCTCGATAAATGCGGCGTAAATATCGCTAATTGATGGCAAAAGCAAGGGCGAGACTAGCCCACTTTGTGCGATGTATTCCCAAATAATTAGTATTAATGCGAAAAAAATTAGCGAAATAAATCGATGTTTGTTATTCATTCTTTTGCCTTTTGTGATTTATAGAATCTAGATTCTATAAAATTCTAAATTTCATAACTTTTGATTTACCCCTTAAGCTTTTGTTGGTCTTTTAGGTAGTTGAAAAGAAGTTCGCTGTAACCAAAGCTACCGCTTAGATTTTCGGCTAGTTGCTCTTTAAACATCGAGTTGTAAATGTCGCTACCAGGCTGCTTTGGATAAAGCGGATTGTCAAGATTTAGCGAAGTATCAAGCAAAGTTTTGATAAAAATCGCCTCAAATTTATCGGTTTGCTCCCGCAGTGCCTTATCGCTAGAATCTGCCTTGCCAACCTTGCTTTTAAGGCTATTTACAAGCTCGCTTGCCTTGCTATTGCTTAGGCTTGCCATCGTGTTTGCGCTATCAATTTTCATATTAAATCCTTTTAGTGAAGTCCTTTTGTGCGTGTGTAAGCAAATAAGATTCCATAAATGCGACACGACAAAAGATTCTAAAAATTGACATTTATTATATACCATTTTATTCTACATTTTGTAAATATTTAAAATATTAGGAAATATTATGTCAGCACAGAATCTAGATTCTAAAAATCATAATTTTTTATCACTAAAAGATAGTATTTTCATAGCTATAATTTCTGGGATTATCGGCGGGGTTATAAAGCTTGGCTGGGAAGTGATGTTCCCGCCTCGCACGTTTGAGCGTGATTTGACTAATCCACCGCAGGCTTTGCTTGAGCTTTTTGGGTTTAGTTACGATTTTACACATTTGACCTACACTTTTAGCGGACATGCCCTGCCGCTTGTAAGTTTCATCGTGCATTTTAGTTTTAGCGTGGCGTGTGCGTTTATTTATGTGCGTTATGTGACAAAAGAGCCGCATTTGATGCTTAAAAAAGCCGCGTTGTATGGAATCATAATTTTTATTTTGTTTCACATTATTATTATGCCGCTTTTAGGTGTTGTGCCAAGTGCGTTAAATCAGCCGCTGCAGGAGCATTTGAGTGAATTTTTTGGGCATATTTTTTGGCTTTATGTGATTGAAATTACACGTTTTACACTTGTGATGAATATAAAAAAGTAAGTTACATATTTTAGAATATTTGGAGAAAAAATGAAAGAAGCAATTTTAGAGCCGCTTTTGCGGAAAATGAGACTTAGTCGCGTGCTAGATTCTATAAAGGAGTTTGAAAATCCTATTTTGCTTGACATCGGCTGTGGCTGGGAAGCGCGTTTGCTTAAAGAAATTGAGCCAAATATAGATTTTGGCGTAGGCATTGATTTTAAAGCACCCGCTATAAACACCGATAAAATCGCTACTTTTAGTTATTTTTTTGAAAGCAAAGATGCAAATAATACGGGGGGGGGGGGGGGTAAAGCACCTAGATTCTAAAGATTCTAAGTTGCATTTTAGCCTAGATTCTAAGAATACAAACCTTGATTTTCAGAATCTAAACCCAAAACTTGCAAAAATTTTAGAATCTAGCACCCTTTTTAATTCCCAAAATACTAAAGATTCTAATAATGTTATAGAATCTAATTCCCAAGATTCTAACAAAATGATAGAAAAACACGTGCATTTACCATTCAAAAATGAGAGCTTTGACATCGTAACCTTGCTAGCCGTCCTAGAGCATTTAAACCACCCAAGCGAAATGCTAGCTGAAATCGCACGAGTGCTGAAACCAGGCGGAATCTTGCTCCTAACCGTGCCAAGCCACGCCGCAAAACCCGTGCTAGAATTCCTAAGCTACAAACTAAAAATCGTAAGCGAAGATGAAATACGCGACCACAAACGCTACTATGCACATCGCGATTTACGCGAAATTATAAACGCCACAAAGGGCTTAAAACTCCTAACACACCGCTATTTCCAACTCGGCATGAATAACTTTTGCAAAGCTAGAAAAATATAGAATCTAGATTCTATAAAAGGCATCTGCCGACATCAAAGGTATCTCCTTAGCTAGGTCGTCTCTCAATCATGTAAATTATCCTGCCAAGAGCTGGAAAGATTCTAAATATTGCAATTTTTAATTTAAAATTTAAATAAGTTTAGTCCCAAGTAATTTTCGCAGGGCATAATTTGTGTTTAGATTTTGTGTGTTAGAATCTTTATTTGCGATTATAGAATCTAGAAATTTTAGTATCCTTTTACTTAAATAAATCATTAAGACTCCCTATATTAACGCACACTAATACTAAAAATATCATCAAATGTTTTATAAATCAAAAGTAAAATAGGATTTTATGTGGCACTCCATAAAATCTTTCAATTCTTGATTATTATATGAGCTATCTAAAACTTCTCCATTCGCAATTTTATCACTAATTTCGTTGGCTAATTTTTTATTTTCCTTGCTTGACTTTTTAAAATTTTTTCTAAAAGCCTTGCGATTTGCAGAATTTCACAAAAAAATTCAAAAATTTTGTAAATTCATACAAATTTTTTGTAACTATGATTCTAAGATGATTTTTTAAAATATTAGCAACACTTAAAATCTTACTTATAAAATCCTTTCACTTATCATTATTCTATAACTTGTTATTCTTTTTGAAACTTTCCATAGATAGAACAAAATGAAGCAAAAGCACCCAACCAGAAATAGGGTATATACTCTCTAAAATTTTCCATTTTTAATCTTTTTTGTCTGTCTTATTCAAACAATAAAAATAAACAATAACACCTACAGCTACAACATAAATTTTGTGTATATATAGATATATGTTTTTGAAAATTATGCTATACTTTCAAAAGCTTAAAGAAAGCTTAAGATTATTACAGAAATGTTTAAAACCATTCTGCTCTTGCATTCAAATAGAATCTAGATTCTAAAATACACAAAATTTACTAAAAGGACACACATGAAATATCGACAATTAGGCACAAATGGCGAGATGATACCTTGTATGATGCTAGGAACTGCGACTTTTGCAGGTAGCACTGAGCTTTTTAAAAAATGGGGCAGCACGCAGGTTTTCGAGGCAAAAGAGCTAATCAAACTTAGCATGGATATGGGCTTTAACGCCTTTGATACCGCGGATTGCTACTCGCTTGGCGATAGTGAGATTATTTTGGGCGAGGCGCTCAAAGACTACAAACGCGAGGAGTTTTTCCTTAGCACCAAAACGGGTATGTGGATGAGTGATAATCCTAATGACATCGGCACTTCACGCGCTAAGATTCTAAAAAGTGTGGATGCTTCGCTCAAACGTTTGCAGATTGACTACATCGACCTTTATCATCTGCACTGCTATGACGCTAAAACGCCGCATATTGAGGCACTGCAGGCTCTAAATGACCTTGTGAAAGCGGGCAAGATTCGATACTTTGGCGTGAGTAATTATTCGGCTTGGCATTTGATGAAAATGCTTAGTGTGGCAGACAAATACAACCTACTTCGCCCATCCGTGCATCAGGCGTATTATTCATTAGCCGCGCGTGAGTTTGAAAATGAGCTAATGCCGCTAGGTGTGGAGGAAGGTGTCGGCACGCTTGTGTGGAGTCCCTTAAGTGGCTCAATGCTAAGTGGCAAAATCACGCGCACAAAACGCGACGTGGAGGGCTCTCGCCTTAGCACTGATGGCGCGTGGGATGTGGATATGAATAAGCTTTATGATATTACCGATGTGTTAGAATCTATATCGCGTGATACGGGGCATAGCATCGCGCAAATCTCTCTTGCGTGGGTGCTAACGCGTCCTAGTGTGAGTAGCCTTGTAATCGGTGCGCGAAATGTAATGCAATTAGAATCTAACCTGAAAGCCGCCGAAATCACGCTAGATTCTAAACATATCGAAATGCTAGATAAAGCCAGCCAAACAAAGCTCCCATACCCATACTGGCATCAACGCGCCACGGTAAATAACCGCGACCCATATCCTGTTAAAAGGTATTAGAATCTTTAATGATATTTAAAAATTTCCAAAAATTCATATTTTTTTTATAGAATCTATCTTTATCTTATTTGAAAGAATTTAACGTGAAAATATTTGTATTAATTTTATTATGTTTTTCATTACTTTTTGGGGTAGAAGATTCTAAAAACACAGAATCTAACACGCCAAATGCGATAGCAAACACGCAAAGCCAAAATAAAAAGCAAAATATTGTCGGTGGCATTGCGTTGTTTGTGAATGGCGAGCCTATCACGCTTTACTCCATTCAAAAAACCCAAAAGTTGTTGAATACTGATAGAATCCGCGCCACTGATTTTTTGATAATGGAAAAGCTGCGGCAAGATGAGATAAAACGCCTTAAAATCGATATAACTGAGAGCCAGATTGACGCACAAATTAGCCAAATTGCCCAGCAAAATCACATGAGTTTAGAGCAGTTTTACGCCGCGGTTAGCAAGGAGGGGATGAACTTGAGCGAGTATAGAGAGAAGTTAAAAGAGCAGATTCTAACGCAGGAGTTAATGCGAAAGATTTTATTTTCAAGCAATGTCGGGCAAGAAGATGAGCTGCGGAAATATTACAACGAGCATAAAGAGGAGTTTATCATCCCTAAAAGCGTGGCGGTTAGCAAGTTTGTGAGTAATAATCGTGAGAGTTTGGAGGCGATTACACAGACAAATAAAAAGCCAAAAGAGCTGCCAAATGGCGTGGTGAGCGAGGATGATACTATTGATATAGAATCTTTGAATGCGCAAATTGCTGATGTGATGCTTGTTACGCCGCAAAATTCTTTCACACAGATTCTAGAAACAGGCGATGGAGGCTATGTTGTTTTTTTTATTAATAAAAAGCTTGACACAAAAGAGGTCGATTTCAATCAGGCGAAAAACTACATCGCACAAAAGCTAATCGCAAGTAATCAAGAAAAGATTTTGAGCGAGTATTTTGAGCGCGTGCGAAGCAGGTCTAAAATCGTGTTTATAAGGTAGGTTTAAGGGATTAGATTCTATAATTTTAACGTAAAGGCACACAAATGGGGTGTTAGCTCAGTTGGGAGAGCGCAACGCTGGCAGCGTTGAGGTCAGGGGTTCGAACCCCCTACACTCCACCATTTTGATAGAATCTTATTTTATAGAATCTTAAAAAGGAAGCATTATGAAAAAAGTATTGATACCATTAGCACAAGGCTTTGAAGAAGCCGAGTTTATCGGCACTGCGGATGTCTTACGCCGTGCTGGCGTGGAAGTAATCGTAGCTAGTTTAAATAGTGATTTACTTGTAAAAGGTGCGAATGGCTTTGTGATAAAGGCGGACACGGACTTAAGCAAGATAGATTCTAAGTTGCTTGATGGCATTGCACTGCCGGGCGGTTATGAAGGTATGCAAAATCTTAGCAATAGTGAATCTGTGATAAAAATACTGCAGGGTTTGCATAAGAGCGGGAAGCTTGTCGCGGCTATTTGCGCGTCTCCTATCGTGCTAAATAAGGCTGGTGTGATAAGTGGCAACTTTACCTGCTATCCGGGCTGTGAGAGTGGCATAAGCGGGACGCGTGTGAATAAGGCTGTGGTGGTAAATGGCAATGTTGTTACATCTGCTGGTCCTGCTACGGCGATTCTTTTTGGCTTGGAGCTAGCACGGATTTTATGTGGTGAAAGCGTGTATAAGTCGCTATATGATGGCTTGCAAGTGCCACTTGTTGTGTGAGAGATATATATGTTGATTTTATATACAACGTTTGATGATAGACAAGAGGCATACGATATAGCACAAAATCTAATAGAAAAAAGATTAGCCGCTTGTGTGCAAGTAAGCAAGATAAAAACTTTTTATCGTTGGGAAAACAAATTAGAAAAGCAAAAGGAGTATATGTTAACTTGCAAACTAGATTCTAAAAGGCTTAAAAAAATTACTAAATACATTCGCAAGAATCATAGCTACGATTTGCCTGAACTAGTTGTTATAAAGCCAAAATATGTAGACAAAAAATATAAGAGATGGCTCAAAAATTAGAATCTAAAATTTTATAAACCTAAGTAATGCTCTACTTAAAATAGCTATAAAACCTAGATTCTATCTTATAGCTAATTTATTCTTGTGTCTGCGATGATTGTGCTTTTGAAGTAGTGCTAGTTAGTGAGTTATATTCTTTTCTGTCGATGTTTTGAAAACCACTTCCTGGCTTGTAAAGTAAATACATAACCTTACCATCATTATATTCATAGTTTTTACCATCGACATTTATATTTAAAAGTCCATTACCAAAGTGAAACGCAATTGGATTATTAGAATCTAGCTCATGGATTCTATCAGGACTTGTTAGAAACGTATTTCCACCTTTTTTAGTAGTTAAATCAACCCACGCAAACCACACTTGCTTTTTGGCTTGAATAATTAGTTTTCCACTCTTTGCAATATTCTGCTTTGTAGAAGACGAAGTATCGACACTCGTAGTAGATTCTACATTGTTAGAATCCACATTAGATTCTACAGAATCTTCGCCACTTAAGGCATTACCTAGTGATACTTTTGGATATCTTTGCGTGACTATATCTTCTATCTCTTGCTTTTGTGTTTCATTAACTTTAGCTATTTCCTTAGTATTAGATTCGGTAGATATATTCATAAAATACGCAAAAAACACTACGATAAGCACAAAAAATCCCCCTGCAATAAGCAAAACATTTGCCTTGTAGCTTTTCTTAGCCTTGAGCGTGCTAATTTCAATATTGTTGATATTTGTGGATTTTTTTTCTTTAGAATCTTTTGGTTTAAAATCATTATAGGTGCTAGTTTTTACCTGAGGAAGACTATTTTCATTCTTTACAGAATCTTTATAATCTAAGCTAGATTCTATATTTGGTGTAAAATTTTCGGTTGTCCCATTTTTCAAAAAATATTCATATTCTTGTACCCATTCACGTAGGTCAAGGTGCAAATCCCGCTCTAAAATTTTGATAAATCCATGTGCTCTAGTCTTATCAATATCTTTAAAATTTTTATTAATAATATCTTGTAATCTTTGCTCAGAAATCTTTGTAATATTTCTTACATCATCTAAATTCATATTTTTTAACTTGTCAAAATCGCTCATTTTATCTCCTAAAATTTTTGCAATTATACTATTATCTTGTTATTATTTGATTTAATATTTTATGTAAATAATCATAAAGGAAAAATTATGGGTTATGTAATATTTTTAAGTCCCAGTGAAGATAAAAATATAGATACTCACAATGATAAAAATATAAGTTTAGATTCTAATAAATTAGACTATTTAGAATCTTTATGGATAAAAAACAATAAAAATTTACTTACACACAGACAAAATACTATTAAATTATATAATAATTGCTTAGAAAAAATTATAAACAAGAATGATAGAATCTTACTAAAAGAAATTTATGGTAGTAATAATTTTAATGAAAAATCTGCAAATATATTGCATTTATCACTAGAGAAGAACACTTTAATACAAGCTATTAGATTATATGGTGGCGTGGCATTCAAAGAGATTAATTTTGAAAAATTAGATTCTATATCACAAGAAATTATTTTGAAAAAAACTTACATTTTTAGCAATCTTTTTGGTGTTATCTTGGCAAGCGATTACATACCTTTTTATAAGCTCAAACAAGGATGTAAAGTAAATGGCTTGACACTAAAAGATATTTATAAACCTTTCTATTCTATATTAGAATCATTTTTAGCAAAACATCTTAACAGCAAAGATGATGTAATAATTGATTTACGTGCAAATATTTACACAAAAATTTTTACTCCAAAACAAAATAATATTTTTTTTGAATTTTATAAAGACAATAAAGTGATTAGTCATTTTTCAAAACTATATCGTGGAGCTATTTTACACATTTTAGTAAATGATTTTTTACGTCTAAAAAAAGATTCTAAAGATATAAATTTACAAAATATTCTTCTTTTTTTAACAAATCTAAAAACACAAAAATTTTCTTTTAACTCTTTTGATGTCAAAAATAGCACTTTTGTATTGAAATATGATATTTATTAGCTATAAGATTCCGTTATATAAATATTTAAAATATATTGTAGTATGATTTTAGAATCTAAATTTCAGGGAATGTTATGAATAATTTTTTTAATTTTGTGGAGATTTATAGAAATCCTATATTTGGGATTTTGGCGTTGGTTTTGATTATTTTGCTGATTGCGTTTTTAGATTCTATAAAAAAAACTCATACGAAAAAACGCAGAAAAGAAGCCCTAAATAATATTAGTAAAAATTTTGAAAATATTGATTTAAACGAAAATATAAAAAACTTTATTGACTATACCGACAATCCTGTGCCACCGCTAATGCTTATTGCTGATACTTATGCAAAGGTTGGTAATAACGAGCAGGCAATCGCCATTTACCGCACATTAAATGAATACATTAAAAACACAAAAGAAAAAATACAGATTTTAGAATCTTTAGGCGAGTGTTATTATAAGGCGGGATTTTTGGAGCGAAGCAAGGAGATTTTTACGGAAATTTTGCGAAATTATCCACATAATGTTACGATTTTATACAATTATATTTATACATGTGAAAATTTGAAACAATACAATGAAGCACTTGATGCGCTAAATTGCATAGAAGAGTTATATAATGAAAATCCTAACTTTGAGAATAAGAAAAACTCAATATATCATAATAAAAACTATCTAAAAACTATGATAATTATAAATAATCATAAAATAAAGTTAGTAGAACAGCAAGAAAAATTGCTTGAAATGTATGACTTAGATTCTACATTGCACGGATTAATTTTAAGGCATTTTAGAATCTATAATACAGGTCTTTTTTGGCAAAAGATTTTAGAGAAAAAAAATATAAAGCCTTATATAGACGTGCTTTGGCAGTTTCAAAAACATGAGATTCCATTTGAATTTATCGCTAAAGATTCTAATCTTTTAAATATTTACAGGGCGAAGGGCTACATTAAGGAATATGTTGAAATTGATAATTTTGCACTAGAGAGTTTGCAGCTTTTGAATTTATATTCGCACATAAAAGGTGACTTAGAGTTCATTTATAATTGTAGTGCGTGCGGTGGAAACAGCCCATTTTACGCATATCGCTGCCATATTTGCAATGAAATCAACACGATAAAATTACACATAAGACCAACGCAACATATAAAAAGTGAGATGTGATGCAGGTTTTTATTGCGGGGTGTCATACTGATGTGGGGAAAACGCATGTGAGTGCCGCTATTTGTGCGTTATTTGGCTATGATTATTTTAAGTTGGTGCAGGCTGGAAGTCCGCAAGATAGAGATTTTGTATTTGATATAGTTAGTAATTGTAGTGATTTTGGGGTAAAAAAGTTATTAGATTCTAAAGATTTAGTGAATCTAGATTCTAAGATTTTGCAAGATTCTAAAGATTCTAAAATTTTGCACAATATAGAATCTAATTTAGATTCTAAAAATCCTAACTTTAATAAGACAAAAATACAGAATCTAGATTCTAAAAATTCTAATATTTCTAATTTAAATGATAAAAAAATACATATTAATTCTAACTTTAAGCCTAAAAAGTTACAAAATATAGAATCTAATATTTTTCCAAATGGTATTACATTAAAAACTGCGGCTAGTCCGCACATTGCTAAAATGCGCGAAAATATTGAGTATAATGGCTTAAAGCTAAAGATTCCAGAATCTAAAAACCTTGTCATTGAGCTTGCTGGTGGGCTTTTTAGCCCGCTAGATTCTAAAAAATGCATGATTGATTTTATTTCGCAAAATAGATGCGATGTGATTTTGGTTGGTGGGTATTATTTGGGTAGTATTAATCATATTTTGCTAAGTTATGAATCTCTTAAGGTTAGAAAAATTAAGATTCTAAAAATTGTAATGTTTGGTGATAAAAATAAGGAAATTGATAATTTTATAGAATCTTATAGTAATATTGAAACATTGAATTTAGCATATTTTACAAAGCAAAATTTTAAAGAAAAAACGCAGGATTTTAAAAAGCAATTAAATAATATTTTTTGCTATAATTAGCGAAATCTTAGTAAATTTAGTGTTTAAAATCGTAACATACAAAAGGAGCAAATGTGTATTTTAGTAACAAATTTTCACGACTTTTTGGAATCTTGGCAAACTATAAATTCCCAAAATCAGTTCAAATTTTTATTAATAAATTTTATGTGAGACTTTTTAAGATTGACTTAAGCGAGTTTGATAATGTGAAGACTTATGATAGCTTAAATGCCCTATTTACGCGCTCTTTGCGTATCCCACGCAAGATAGATTCTAAAGATTATAATCTAGTTAGCCCCACAGATTCACTAATTATAGAATCTGGCAGGGTGGAAGATAATAAAGCCCTGCAAATCAAAGGAAAAAGCTATGATGTGGCAACTTTGCTTGGCTTAAATCTTAAAAACGCGCAAAATGTTACAAATATTAACAATGTAGATTCTAAAGATGTTGCGAATCTAAACGATTATAGCTACATAAATCTTTATCTTTCGCCAAAAGATTATCATCATTATCACGCGCCTTGTGATGTGGAAATCTTGGAATCTAGGTATTTTAGCGGTCGTTTGCTGCCTGTGAATTTCCCATCTTTACGCAAAAATGATAGCCTTTATAATGTGAATGAGCGTGTGGTGCTAAAAATGCGGCTTACTCACAACAATAGCATTGCGTTTTATGTCGCGGTGGGCGCGCTAAATGTCGGTAAAATGCGCTTTTTGTTTGATGAAAAAATCCAAAGTAATGCGAGTTTGGGCGATTTTGTGCGGGTGTATGAGAGCCCTTTTAAGCTTAAGGCAGGCGATGAAATCGGCACATTTGAAATGGGCTCGACAATCGTTTTGATTGCAAAGGCGAATTTTACAAAGCTCGCAAATGATGTGGTTAAAATGGGCGAAGAAATCGGCACTTTGTCGTAGACAATCACAAAAAGTGATAAATTTCTTATGTGCGGAGGCTGTAGGCTTCCTCGCCATGTAATATAGAATCTAGCCCTTCTTTTTCCACGCTCTCATCCACTCGCAAGTCGGTAAATAACGCAATCACCTTAAATATCACAAAGCTAACCACCGCAGATAACGCAACGCAAACCACAATCGCAAAAAGTTGCTCTAAAAGCAATGAATACGACCCGTTTATGAAAAATCCTTCACCCAAAGTCCCCTCACCTGTCGTGCCCGGATTTATAGCAGAACTAGCAAAAAGACCTGTCGCAATGCCGCCCCACACGCCACCTATGCCATGCAGCCCAAAGGCATCAAGCGAGTCATCACACTTCAATTTATACTTAATAAAACTAATGCCAAAATAGCACAGAAACGCGCTCATCACGCCGATTATGATACTCGCACTAATGCCGACATACCCGCACGCAGGCGTAATGCCAACAAGCCCAGCCACCAAGCCGCTTAGCCCTCCTAGCACGGTAGGACGCTTATGCTGAATCCACTCAATGATAACCCAGACTAGAAAGCCGCTAGCAGCCGAGAGAATGCTTACCACAAAGGCATTTACCGCGATAGAATCTAGCGCTCCGGCACTACCAGCATTAAATCCTAACCAGCCGATAAATAGCAAAATCGCACCCAAAAAGGCATAAGGAATCGAGTGCGCACCGGCATTTGGCTCGACATGTTTTCGCGCCCCAACCAAAATCGCACCAATTAATCCAGCCACACCAGAGCTAATATGAACCACGCCGCCACCGGCAAAATCTAAGCTCCCACGTGCCGCCAAAAAGCCATCACTCCCCCAAATCATGTGCGCTAAAATATCATACACGAATGTACTCCAAAAAATAAGAAAGACAATTAACACGCCAAGCTTAACGCGACCGACCAAGCTTCCCGTGATTATCGCGGCTGCGATGATGGCAAACATCATTTGAAACACCGCAAACAAAATATTAGGCACACCAGAATCATTAACACCACTTGTATTATTTAGCCACAAATGCGTCAAATCGCCGACAATACCGCCGCCGCTATCATTTCCAAAGGCAAGGCTAAAGCCGATGATTACCCACTGAAGCGTGATGATTCCAAACACAATAAAACAATTCATAATCGTGTTTAGCGTATTTTTATGCCGCACCATACCAGAGTAAAACATCGCAAGGGATGGCGTCATAAGTAGCACCAAAATTGAGCAGAACAAAATAAAAAAAGTATTGACCGCATTTAAAGATTCCATGATAAATCCTTTTTTTGAGATTATGATTTTTGCGAATTAGATTCTATAGATTTATTTAAAAGGGCGGTGGGTGAGCGTTTAGGATTTTTATTTTATCCCAAATGCCTTTAAAAGATTTATAGAATCTAATCCATTGCAAAAAATCATAACACTAATCGTATCACAATTTTTTAAATAATGCAAGATTTTTATATACAATTTGTATATAAAATTTTAAATTTTTAGAATCTAACTCAAAAAATGTGTAATTTTTTAAATAATAGTTGTATTGTTAAAAATAGATTCTATAAATTTTATGCTAAAAAATACGAAATTTTATAAAATTAGTTGTATTTAAGATTTTAGATTCTGTAAGATTATAAATTTAGTGAATCTTGGCATTGTAGATTCTAAAACATCAACAAGATTCTATAAAAAAGAAGATTCTATAACATAAAAAAGATTCTATAAAAACAAACAAGATTCTATAATAAATTTTAACAATAAAATCTAAATCTATTTATAGCTAAGTTAAAACTCTATTAATCTTTTAACTTAGCTCTTTTGATATTAAACTCAAGGATACTTAAAGCTCTTTTAAATCTCTCTGCACGAGTAAGAACATAACCTTCACACTTAGGAATCATTATGTAATCTTGTTTAAGACTAAAAGGGTAATCAATCTTAACACTCTCCTTACAATCACTAGTAGTGCCTAAAGTAAAATCAGAAAACATTTTAGCGTCATCATCAGTGTTAAATTCCACATAATTATAATCACCTTTATAGTAAAACAACTCATTATCTAACTTATTTTTTGAAATTACATCTTTTTCAGTTTCAAGAATCTGCACTATCTTATCTACATAAGGTTTAGCGTCCTTATCGTTTTTAGATATACAATCCGCATATTTCGGTAGCAAATATGAACGGGAAGTGAAATCGTTAAAATAATATCCATCTTTAACATAACAAGCTCTAGGTGTTAAAGTCTCTTTATAACCGACAATATCAGAAATATGCATACTGCCAGAATCCGTAAGAATGACTAAACCATTGCTTAAAGCATATTTAGAAACCACTGAGTATAACGAATCATCAACATTACCCTCTAAATACAAAGCCTGAACTTTCTTTAAACCCTCTGGCAAAGTTTTACTCTCTACGTCATTTGACTCGCCACCAAACAAAAAGAAAACAAACAAACTAAACAAAACTAAAAACTTAAACATTGTGTGTCCTTTCAAAGAAAATATAAATTACTAAATGCGTGTTAATTTAGTTAGCAACCCTGCATGAATCATTACTAAACCACACGCCATTTTCAAAAAAGCCTAGATTCTCATTAATAATAGAATATTCCCCAGCATTATCAAGGAAGCAAAGCTTATTACCGCGCCCTTTTCGCTCAATTTGCTTAGCAATATCCACCATCACATTAGAATCCAAAAAAAACTTAGAATCCTTTGCATAAAGTGCTTTGAGATACTTTTCCACAAAGTAGTATGTATCGCTATGAGTGCTATTGCGACTAGCCATAGTGGAGAAAGGCTGGGGCATTATGCCATTATGTATCACGGCTAGATTCTCACTTACATTAAATGGATGGCAATTTTGCACATTAATTACGCCATGCGATGCAAGGCGAAAATGGATTATCATAGTAGGATTATCACAAGATTCTTGCACCGCCCTAATCTCTTTAATAAACTCATCAATATCAAAATAGCCCTTTTTTACAACTAGCCTATTTTCAAATGAATACGCAAAGCCCGCACCATGCGAGTTTGCTTCATAACCCAACTCCAACTGCTTATCGCTTATATCCTTGCCCTTAGGCTTTAGTATCGCTACGCACATATTATTTAGCCATCTTTTTATCGGTGATATGTTGGAGTATTTCCTCTTCGCTTAGCACTTTGTCAAAATGTGTTTTAGCGTGTAGATTCTGTGCTTTTGCCTTTATGTAGTCATTTATATCTTGTATAAATTCCTTAAAGCAAGGGCAACTCGTTGTCAGCATATCTAGCGTGGCTATATCTAGCTTATTTTCCCTAGCAGGTAGCAATATTGTAGAATCAAATACATTACTCTCAAGCTGTATTACACCTATACCAAAAAGATTATTAAGCCGCCTTAGCTCTTTTAGCACATCATCATCAATATTCACATACACGACCAAATATCCAAAATGCGCAAAGCTAGAATTACTTACCGCTTGGAAATAATATTCTTTAACATCCGCAAACGATATAGACTTTTTTATCTCAAAAGAATAGATTTTATAATCTAAAAGATTGCTATTCTTAAGAAATGCCAAAGTATCTTTGCACAAATCATCATCAAAAGGGAAATGCACACCTACAATATCAGGATGATTCCACTCAGTCTCTCCTTTGGCGCGTTTAACGCATTTATTATGAATGATTGTCTTGCAATGCAGCCTAAAATTCTCATTAGCATCCAAAAATGCCACTAGCAAAGGGTGCAAATCAGCTTCTTTAAACTCAGTATAAGACCTATGTCCTGTGACCTTTTCTTCCCTATTTATCTCATCTTTTTCTAGCAAATCATCGATATATTCTTGCGATTTCCCTTCTAGCTCGTTAGCGCGAGATTTTAGCCAAATGTCCTAGGATTCTTACTTGCAAACATAAATGGAGTATCTTTATTATCCCTTATATCCACATAGATTCTAGCGCCTATACTCTGCCAAGGCGTCTTGCCACCTACATTTAAGCCCCTATCTTTTGCATGCTCGTAAATGCCCATAGATGTAAGCGGATATGGTATATGCTCTAGCACCTTTTGTGCTATTTGCAAAATGGTTAGCCTTGAATTTGTCTCATTACTCATATTCTCTCCTTAAAAATGTGAAATTTAAAAATTTTAAAACCCCCAAACAAAGCTTTAATGGATGTTTAAGATTAAGCTAACATTTAAAACTCTAAAAAAGTTTAGAATCAAACTAACATTTAAAGCTTAAAAAAGCTTAAAATTAAGCCAACATTCAAAACCTAAAAAAGCTTAAATGAAAACTTAAAATTAAGCCAACACTTAAAACCTAAAAAAGCTTTAATGGACGCTTAAAATTAAACCAACACTTAAAACCTAAAAAGCTTAAATGAAAACTTAAAATTAAACCAACATTTAAAACCTAAAAAGCTTTAATGGATGCTTAAAATTAAACTAACACTTAAAGCCTAAAAAAGCTTTAAAGAAAACTTAAAATTAAGCCAACACTTAAAGCCTAAAAAAGCTTTAATGGACGCTTAAAATTAAGGTAACATTATAGCTTTTTTTTTTTTTGTCTGTCAAGGGGTTTTGTGAAATTTTTATGGTTTTTTAAGATTTGTGGGAAAATTTCGCACAATCTTTTCAAACCACACAATATTTATACTTGTATTACACACATTAAACTGAACAATTTTAAAAGATTTTTAGAATCTAGTTCTATGATTTCTTAAAAAAGGGTGGTGGGTGGGCGTTTAGGCAATTTGCAAAGCAAATATAGAATCTAATATTAAGTTTTAAATATTTTTATTCTTATCTATTCTCGCCCTACCACCCTTAAGGTGAAAAAATATTTTATAGAATCTAGATTCTCAAAAATTCCAAAAAACATAATATTTCCATAAAAAAATGCTATAATGACATCTTTAAAAACAACAAAAAAAGAAAGCCAAAATATGAAAAAATCTAATTTTTTAATAGTATTTATATCGATATTTATAGTTTTTGTGAATCTAGCGAAAGCAGATTCTATAATAAATTTTAATGACAACATAGAATCTAGCAAAAAAGATTCTATAACATTAGCTCAAAACGCAACGAAAGAGATAAAAACGCAGAAAAAAATAAAAAACGAAGTCGTAAATGGTGCAACTTTCATTGCCGTTACAAGTGATAAAAATCCGCAGAATCTAAAATTAAATAAAAAAACATACCGATGGGTAGCCCATCCTACAGATTCTGAGAAAAAAATCGCATTTGTGTCAATTAGCTATTATGAGAAGCCAAAAAGCCTAAATCTAGGCGATAATATCACGCTAGAAATTAAGCAGGGCGAGTATAAAAAAGAAAAAATAAAGATACAGGACAAGAGCAAGGTCACGCCTGATAACGCCGCTAGCAAACGCATAAAAGCCGAGCTTGACGAGGCAAATAAGATTTATAACACTTATGATAAGACGCGATATTGGCGCGAAAAGTTTGGACTGCCGCTTGAGAAAATCGATATTTCTAGCCCTTT
The DNA here is from genome assembly GCF_000762875.2 of Helicobacter saguini. Classification (GTDB taxonomy): domain Bacteria; phylum Campylobacterota; class Campylobacteria; order Campylobacterales; family Helicobacteraceae; genus Helicobacter_A; species Helicobacter_A saguini. Next base: position 89,631 of record NZ_JRMP02000004.1, on the reverse strand, counting down.
TGGCGGCGCGCGCGTGTATAATGATGGCGCGATAAAGAGCTATCATGCGGGCACTGATATGCGCGCTGTGGTTGGCACTAGCGTGTTTGCGGTAAATGATGGCGTGGTGGTGCTGGCTAAGGAGCGGTATTTGGCGGGTGGCTCGGTGATTGTGAGCCATGGCGAGGGCGTTTTTAGTATGTATTATCATTTAAGCGAGTTTAATGTGAAAGTGGGCGATAAGGTCAAAAAGGGGCAGATTGTTGCAAAAAGTGGTAACACGGGTCGTAGTAGCGCCCCGCACCTGCACCTTAGTATGATGGTAAATGGCACGCTTGTCGACCCTTTCGACTTTATGGATAAAATCAACGCATTAATTGAAAAGTGAATGATTGCATAAAACTTAGCCTTTTGAGATGTTAGATTCTATAAAAGTTTTGGAATCTTTACTTTTAGATTCTATAAAATCTAATAGAAAAAAGGTAGATGTTTCGCTATCGCTCAACATGACGGAAAAATTAGATTTTAACTTGATGGATAGATTAGATTCTATAGAATCTTTGCTTTTAGATTCTGTGGAATCTTTGGGAGTTTTAGAATTTTTTGAATCTTTTTTAGAATCTTCGCTCTTAGATTCTATAACTTTTTTAGAATCTTTTGAATCTTGCAAATTATTAGAATCTTTAGAATTTTTAGTATCCAAATCTTCGTCATTTTGAAACTCCTGCTTATACATTTTTTGCTCATTTTGTAAGATTTTTATAACGCGGGAATCTTGCATATATTTTTCCCAAAAACTTGCCCTTTTAGATTCTAAATCATCGCAATATTTTATATTTGCTGGTAAAAATTTGTAATAATCTTTTGGAACTTTGAAATTTTCTAAGTTAGGATTTTTAGAACTTTTCTCTATATTACTCTCAAAAGACATCGCATTAGAATCTAGCATTTTAGAATCTAGCTTAAACTCGCTAATTTCCACATTTGAGACCACTTCATTACTAAGATTTGCAATATTCCCTAAACTCATCGCACACGCACAGCTTTGTCGCACAAAATATACTAAATCCGCTGGATAAAGAAAAGTAGGCAGTTTTTCCTTGTATTGCGTAGTTTTCACGCCATAAAACTTGCTAGGTTGCGCGGTAAGAAAAGTATCCATAACTTTGTCGCTAGATTCTATAGAATCTAATTTTTTCTGCTTTCTTGATGTGCTATTTATAGAATCTAAAGGCTTAGAATCTTCGCTAGATTCAGTATTTTTATTTTTTATTTCATTTTCGCGCACACCTTTTATTTGGCTAAAAGTGCTTATCACATTGTATTGTTGCGGGGCGCAAATATTTTCCTTTGGGCTAAGTGTAATTCTAAGCGTATTCGGGCTAGATTCTATAGAATCTTGTGAATTTAGCCACTCAAATTTTATATAGCTAAACTCGCTATTTTGCGGGTTTAAAGCGATTAAATCAATGGTTGTTGTTTGCTTACTTTTTAGCACATAATCATAGTCTTGCAGGACTTCCACATTGCTTAGAATCTGCGTATTTTTATCTAAAATACTGCTAGTAAAAGCCTCCAAAATATCGCTTGTAGCGTAGAAATATTCATTATTTATTTGCAAGGCAGAGCAATCAGGCTTAATACAGCCACAGCATTTTTTTAAATCATTTAGGGCATTTTCATTATCTTTATATTTTTCTCGTAAAAAGAGAAATTCTTTGTCTAAATCTTGCGTAACTTTAGAAATTTCTAAGTTAGGATTTTTAGAACTTTCTTGATTTTTATCATTTTTAGAATCTATTTTTACATCTTTTTGAGAATCTAGCCCTTTAAATTCAGCATATTTTTTTGCAAAAGATTCTATATCGCTTGGCGTTTTATATTCAGCCAAAATATTAGAAATATTAGAATCTTGCGTCTTATTAGATTCTATATTATCTAAGTTATTATTTAAAAAATTAGTATTTTTAGAATCTATATTAGATAAAGGTTCGCTATTTTTCGAATCTTCACTACTACAAGAAATAAAAAAAACAAGTCCTATAAACACGATAAAAAAGCCCTGAATTTCTCGCCACATTTCAAATCCACATTTAAAATTTAAACGAAATTATATAATCTTAAAATAAAGATTCTATAATTATGCTTTTGTAAAGGGTGGAAAAATGAAGCAAATGAATGTCGCAATCTTAGGCGTGGGCGTGGTCGGTCGCAGCGTAATTGAAATCTTGCAAGAAAACAAAGACATAATAAGAGCAAGGACAGGCGTAGAAATCGTGCCAAAACTAGCCATAGCGCGAAATATCAAAAATAAAAAAACAACTATTCCCTTAAGCACGAACATTGAGGACGCTTTGAATGACGAAAGCATCGATATGATAGTCGAGCTAATCGGTGGCGTTGAATTGCCTTATGAAATCGCTTTAAAGGCTTTGAAAAGCGGTAAAAGCTTGGTTACGGCGAATAAGGCGATGCTTGCGTATCACAGGCATGAGCTGGAGCGGTTGGAAAAAAAAATGCAAGAGGAGTTTTTGAAAAAATCGGCTAGGGATTCTAAGGATTCTAAGGATTCTAAGGATTTTAGGGCGAAACTAGATTCTAAAAATATTGAATCTAAAGCGAATTTAGATTCTAAAAAAGCGAAAAATTTAAGCGAAAAAAAAGAAAAAACCCCGCCACAGATAGGCTTTGAGGCGTCTGTGTGCGGTGGCATTCCTATTATTAGAATCTTGCGTGATGGGCTTTGTGCTAACCACATTTTAAGCATTCGTGGCATTATGAATGGCACGAGCAACTACATTTTGAGTAAGATGAGTAGCGAAAATGCTAGCTTTGAGGTCGCTCTAAAAGAGGCGCAAAAGCTAGGCTACGCCGAGGCGGACCCAACTTTGGATATAAATGGCAGCGATAGTGCGCATAAACTTTTGATTTTGGCAAGCCTTGCATATAGAATTGATGCGAAAGTGCAAGATATATTAATTGAAGGTATTGAGGGTATAAAGTTAGCAGATATAGAATTTGCAAAAGACTATGATTATGAAATTAAGCTTTTAGGCATTGCTAAGAAAATCGGCAATAAGCTTAGTTTGCGCGTGCATTTGACACTCATTCCCAAAGATTGTATGCTGGCTAAAGTCAATGGCGCGATGAATGCGTTAAGCGTGGTTGGTGATAAGGTCGGTGAGAGCCTGTATTATGGCGCAGGGGCTGGGGGTGCGGCGACTGCGAGTTCTGTGGTGAGCGATATTATGGAGATTGCGCGTAGCAAGACTTCGCCAATGCTAGGCTATGTCGATACTTTTGAGAGTGAAAAAGTGCGGCTAGATTCTAAGGAAAATATCACTTGCAAGTATTATATAAGACTAAGCGTTGCCGATGGGCTGGGCGTTTTAGCAAAAATTACTAGCATTTTGGCGCGCGAAAAAATCTCTATAGAATCTTTAATGCAAAAAAGTGAAGATAGCATTTTAGTAGATTCTAAAAGTTCTAAAAATTGTAATAATTTAGGCTTTGAAGTTTCACAAGATTGCGAGAATTTAGATTCTAAAAATTCTAAAAATCATAATAATTTGGATGGAAAAATTTCACAGGATTCTAAAAATATAGATTCTAAACTTTGTAAAGATTCTAGTAATTTAGATTCTAAACATTACCAAGATTTTAAGATTGTAAATTCTCGTAGTTGTAAAGATTCTAAGAAAATAGATTCTAAAAATTTAGATTCTAGTCTATGTCAAGATTCTAATATCACAAATTCTCATATTTCTAAAAATTCTAAGAATCTAGATTCTAAACTCCACCAAGATTCTAAGAGTTGCAAAGATTCTAAAAATATAGATTCTCAACTCCACCAAGATTCTACTAATTTAGATTCTAAAAATATCAAAACCGCGCTATTATTATTTGCAACGCACACTTGCAATGAAAAGCAGATTCAAAAAGCCCTAAAAGCCTTGCAAAACCTACCAGAAGTTCTCTCCCCCCCATTTATGATTCGCATAGAAGAAATGTAAAACATGGAAAATGTAAGAAATATAATGTGTGTGATAGCTTATGATGGCTCACAATTTTGTGGGTTTGCTACGCAAGATTCTAAAAATCATAATTTAGATTCTAAAAAGTTACAAAATATAGAATCTAATTTGCCAAGCATTCAAGATTTTATAACTAATACTTTAAAAAAAATAGGGATAAATACACATATTATCGCGGCTGGTAGGACGGATAAAGACGTTCATGCAACTTTTCAAGTGATAAATTTTTATGCTTATTATAATCCTAAGAAAAAGGCTAAAAACTTACAAATTTCCCAACTTAAACCCCATAAAATGCCCTTAGAAAAAATGCAAAAATTGCTAAATGAAAAACTATATCCGCATATAAAAATTAGAAAAATTTATGAAGTTCCGCCAACTTTTCATGCTAGATTTTGTGCAAAATCGCGCACTTACACCTACATTTTTACTAAAGAAAATTTGTTACCTTTTTACACAAACTACATTGCAAAAGTGAAATTTGGCGAAATAAAAAAAATAAAAGAAGCGTTAAATGCGTTTGTTGGCGTGCATGATTTCTCACTTTTTAAGAAAAATGGGAGCGAGACAAAGGACAATATCCGCGAGATTTTTTCTGCTAAAATTTTGACTAAAAAAGTATATAATTTGCCCTGTCATATCATTCAAATTAGGGCAAATGGCTTTCTTAGAAGTCAGGTTAGAATGATGTTATTTGCGGCTTTTGCGTATAGTTTGGGTAAAATTTCGCTACAAAATTTGCAAAAACAAATTGATAATAAAATGGATGTGAATGATAGAATCTGCGTGCGTGAATTAGCCCCAGCATGTGGGCTTTATCTTAGCAAGGTAGAATACTAAAAAAGATAATTTAAAAAATTTTGTAGTTTTAATTTTTATAATTTTAAAGGAAAAAAATGCAAAAATTAGCAAGAATGGAAAGCGATGATGTTCGCATTCATTTGATATGTAATAATATGTTTTTATCTCTTGCTTTCAGCTTTTATCTCAAAGGGCATTTAAGCAGCATTGATGAAGCCGACTTTATCATCACGGATATTGCCGTGCTGCGCGAGAAATACACGCATTTGCCCATTTGCATTATCGGGCAGGATTTGATAATTCCTTGCAGTGTGTATGAGATGTTTTCCCAGCTGCACGAGTTTTATAGCCGTGTGAATGCCAAGCAAGCTGAGATTTTTCAAAAGGATATTGAGCATTTGCAAAAGTTTGAAAAAAAGCACAAAGATTCTAAAAAAGAAAAAAACAATAGCGGAAATAAGGACATTGTAGAAAATATAAAACAGAAAAAAATGCAAGATTTAATGAAAAATATCGACCCATCACTAAGCGGTCAGGTCGAACTTTTATTCAACGAACTTTCACAAAAAATTTATGATACGCTGGAGAATAGTAAGAAAAGTAGCGAAAAAAAATAGGTATTTTTTATATCCTTTTTGCATAATTAAATTATAAATGATAAAATTTCCATTTTATAATGAAAATGCAAGGATTTTAAGGTGAAAGTTATGCTGACGGTTGGGCGATATTTTAAGCAAAGATTTGGGTTTAGGGTGCGGAAAATCCCTATTTCTCTAAGTGGATTTACCTGTCCTAATATCGATGGTAGCGTGGCTAAGGGCGGCTGCATTTATTGCAAAAATGAGAGCTTTTCGCCATCTTTAGTTATGAAAAAGAAGCAAGATTCTAAAGAAAAGTTAGGAAAATTAGAATCTAGTGATTTTAAGAATACAGAATCTAATTTGCAACAGAATCTAGATTCTACAGATTCTAAAGAAAAATTACAAAATATAGAATCTAGTATAAAATCTAAGTTACAAAATTCGCAAGATTCTATAAAAAAAGATTCTAAAAATCCTAATAATATAGAATCTAACTTGCAAGTTTCTAAAAATACTAAAGATTCTAAAGAAAAGTTAGAAAATATAGAATCTAAATTAGAAAACGCACAAGATTCTATAAATTATAAAAATACAGAATCTAAGTTTAAAGATTCTAATAATATACAGAATCTAGATTCTAAAAATCATAAATATTATAATGAAAAGTTAGAAAATATAGAATCTAATTTTCAAAAAAATAACGTAAATTCTAATATCCTATCGCCCACCCACCACCCTATTATCGAAAACAAAAAAAATAAAAAACTCCCCCGCATTACAATGAATTTCAAGCTCACTCACAACCCACTTTTAGACAAGCAGCTAAGCGAGTTAGAGACGCAGTTTGCCTACCATTCGCAGTATCACAAAAATAAATTTGGTATCGCAAAATACCTTGTGTATTTTCAAAGTTTTACGAATACTTACGCGCCCTTTGACACGCTCAAAACCCTTTACACAAGGGCATTAGAGCTGCCTAATGTCGTGGGGATTAGCATCGGCACGCGCGTTGATTGCGTAGATTCTAAACTACTAGATTTTTTAGGCGAATTTGTCAAAAAAGGCAAGGAAATCTGGCTAGAATACGGCATTCAATCAATCTACGAAGAGACGCTCAAAATCACAAACCGCGGACACACAATGCAAGGCGTGCGCGAACTTTTCGCCAACACACGCAAACGCGGCATCAAAGTGTGCGCCCACCTAATCTATGGACTGCCCGGTGAGAGCGTAGAAATGATGATAAACTCGCTACGCACGATACTTGACTACGGCGTAGATTCACTAAAAATCCACCCGCTTTATGTGGTGGAAGGCACAGCACTCGCACGAATGTATAAACGCGGCGAATACACGCCCATAACGCTTGAAGTTTACGGCGAGGCAATCGCGCGTAGCCTAAAAATGATACCGCCAAATGTGGTCGTGCAGCGTGTGAGTGCGGGCGCACACGATGACACCCTAATCGCGCCAAAATGGTGCTTTGATAAAAATATCCAAATGCGCTATTTACGCGAACGCCTAAAAAAAGAAGGGATAGAATATTAGAATTTAAAAAATATGTAGTTTTATAATACACAAAACAAATCTATAGAATCCAAGTTTTGCAAAATCAAAGTGAATAAATGAAAATATTAAAGCATTTTAGAATCTGGATTCTGTGTTTATGGAATATTTGTAGGGTTAGCCCATGATGTCAAGGGTTGGGGGGTTTGAACTTTGGATGTGACCATCAAAGGGGTTACTTGCATCGCCAAATGGATTTGCAAGGATTGAATCTGATGAGCGATTTGCGTTATTTGCAAGGTTTGGATTTAGATTACCAAAAGTGCTATTTACGCTAGAATCTGCATTAGCAAAAGGATTTGAAACCGAAGTAGATTCTATATTATTATTACCAAAAGGGTTAGAATCTGCGTTGCCTAAAGCGTTATTACCAAAGGCGTTAGAATTTCCTAACGCATTAGAATCTAGCCCATTTGCTTCGCTAAAGCCTTGTGTAAAAGGATTATTTGCCCCGCTAGAACCCTGCAAAGCGTTAGAACCTTGCAACAACGAATTTAAATTAGCCGACTTAGAATCCGCCGACTTAGCGTTTAAGCCCCCAGCTAATTTATCAAGCTTATCTAGCTCACCCTTATCCAGCTGCTTGCCCTTTTCTGCGCTATCTAGCATTTTTGCGTATTTTTTCATCTCTTTTGCTTTTTGCTCTTTTTCGCGCTCCAAAGCCTCACGCTGCAGTGTTTCCTCATCTTTATTAGCCTCCGCTTCTGCAGCTAGTCGCTCCTCTCTATCGCTAATTATTTTCTCATATTTTTCACTCAAATTCTGCGTTTTCAAATCATCCTCATACGCACTAGCCTTGCTCGCATCAGCCTTAATGGATTCCACACTTTTGCTAGCTAGCTCGCCACGCGGGTAAAACTCTAGCGCACTTTGCACAGGCACGATATTATCGCCTAGTCGCATTAGCGGCACTCCCTTGTCGTAAATTATGCTTTGCACCTCGCCACGACCGATACGCGTTTCATCATATTGACGCGTTTCTGGATTTAGATTATAAAACGCGCGCACTTGATAGCTGCCCGGCTCTACGATGTTGCCCTTAGTATCCTTGCCATCCCATCTAAACTCAATATAGCCTTGCTGTCCGTCTTTATCAGCTAGTGAAATCGTCTTAACCACTTCGCGATTTGGGTTTAGAATCTCAACGATGGGCGAACCTTGACTCGCATTAATCTTGTTGTCAAAATAAAGGCTAAAATGATTTTCCCCACTGCCATTGACATTTAGCCCCATTATATCAGTTTCAGCGATTTTACCTATCATTGAGACCGCATTTAGGCTATTTGCCTTCGCGCCCTGCGAAGTAGCGTGAGTATTTTCCTCCATACCCATATTTAAGATTTCAAGGCTCTTTTTCATCTCTTTTTGAAAATCTTGCAAGGCTTTATTTGTATCCTGGCTTGCTTTCATCGCAGCGGCTACTTCTTTCATCGTCTTTTTATTTTCTTCTTGCATTTCCACTTGCGTTAGTTGCGCGGTTTGAGTGATGATTTTATCCGTCTCCATAGGAGAAGTGGGGTCTTGATTTTTTAGCTGCTCTAAAAATAGCTTCATAAACGCATCTTTATCAAGCCCATTTGCAATCTGCGTGCTTTCCTTTTTCTTTTCCCTTGCGGCTGTAGAGCCTGTCACATCGCCTAAATCAATAGCCATAACTTTATCCTTAAAAGTTTTTTTATCCTTAATTAGCAATGGTAAAGCATTTTGCGTTCCCTAAATATTTATGTTATTTTTTTTAAAATAGATTCTATGTTAGAATCTATTTGCACTATATTTTCAAATTGCGTTTTATTAAATGTGCTCTGCCTTTTTGCTAGTTGCCTTGTGTGAATTGCTATCATTGATTCTAGCTCGCTAAGATTTATTTGACCTTTAAAATATAAAAGACACTCTTTTAGCCCTATGGATTTAAAAGGCTGTATAGAATCTCCATAAGATTCTAAGATATATTTTGCTTCATCTATTAAGCCTTGTTTTATCATAGATTTTGTTCTTTTATTTATCCTTTCTATTAGCACGTCTCGTGGTATTTGCAGGTTATAAATATCGATTTTATGCGGAAAGGGCTTTGGTGGATTTTCTTTAAAATACACACTTGGAATCTTGCCTGTGGCTTCAAATATGCTTAGTGCTTTATTTATTCTATATGTATCATTTTGCGAGATTTTAGCGGCAAATATAGAATCTAGATTCTGTAATATTACATATTTTTCACTTAAACTCTTATTTATAAATTTAGATTCTATGTTTATAGAATCTATATTGCTTAAGCCTTGTATGATTGATTTAAGATAAAAGCTTGAGCCACCGACAATAACTAAGTTTTTAGAATCTTTTTTACACTCTGTTATAGCATTATCTAAAAGCCTTATAAAAACCCCCGCATTTACGCTTTCAACGGGACTTAACACATCTATTGCAAAGTGTTTTATAGAATCTAGCTCGGCTTTAGTAGGCTTGGCTGAAGCAATATTTATTTCCTTATAAATACTTAGTGAATCTATGGAGAAAATATAAGCATTAATCTTGCTTGCTAGATTTAGTGCAAGGGCTGATTTGCCGCTGCAAGTAGCGCCGATTATTGCTAAAATTTTCATCTGCGTGTTTTTTGGAATTTATAATCGATAGGATTAGAATCTATTTTTTGGCTATTTAGCCGCTCTAATTTTCTTTGATTTGTAATTGCCACTTGCCTTATTTCTTCAAATATAGCGTGGATTTTAGCATCAGTTGCTAAGTTTCTAAAGTTACCCCGTGCACTTTCAATAAGTTTTTTCTCTGGTCTTATTTGCACTATTTTTGATGTGTATAAACGATTTGTAGGGACATAAGCTGTAATTTTTGTGTAGGTTTTTAGATTTGGCGGTAAAAATCTATTTGTTTGGATTAGATTTATCATTTCTTTTGCATGATATTTGTTAAACTCAACGCAGGCTGGCTGGGATTTTAGGCAGATTAGAATCTCATTTTTATTGCGTTTTGATGGAAAAATTGCAAGGACATTATTTTTCACGCTCAAAGGTAGAAAGTGTAAAAGTGGTTGCAAAGCATTAGAATTTAGTATAAAATTCATTAATTTATTCGTGCAGTAACCATAATTTACCATTCTTTGTGTAAATTGCGTTGAATTTAATAAATCTTTAAAGGTTTTCATAATGAGTATTTTATCAAAGATTCTAAAAGGTTTTGTAATATTTGGACTAATTTTTAGCTTTTATGCCTGCGGATATAAACAAGACCCCTACTGGGATTCAACCGACAAAAAACAAAGCGATGTGTTGTTTGAGTAGGGGTTTAAAATCCAAGACTTCACATTTTGTAACTCTATTTTGCTGTAAGATTTCCAATATTAAAATTCTAGCAATTCATTTTGGGCTAATTACTTAAGATTATAGCAAGGAATCTAAAATCTTACGACTCGCCCATCATACGTGTTACTAGACGTTTCATCTTTTCATTTGCCTTTTTATTTGCGTTGCTTATTTGCGTGGTCATTTTTTCAAAGGCTTCTTGCGAGTTTAAGCCGCCATCTTTTGGTGGGACTTTGTAGTATTCGCCATCGCTTTTAAGTTCATAGCGTTGCAAGGTATCATTTAGCTGCAGCGTGATAATTTGCATTAGCTTATCAGCGACATTTTTTTCTAAAGCAGGGGTTAAAAGCTCAACTCTACGCTCCAAATTTCGCGGCATAATATCTGCGGACGCAAAGTAAATGCTCTCTTTTGCGTGTTTAAAATAATAGATTCTAGCGTGTTCTAGGTATTTACCGATAATGCTATACACATGGATATTTTCACTCAAGCCCTTTAGCCCCGGACGAAGACAGCACACGCCACGTATTATCAAATCAATTTTCACACCAGCTTGAGATGCTTTATATAGCGCATTTATCACATCAATATCCACGCACGCATTTGCTTTTAAAATTATTCGCCCTTGCTCTTTGTGTGCGGCTTCTTCTTCAATGAGTTTCAAAAGCTGCTCTTTTATCTGCGTTGGCGCGGTATATAGCGTATCAAGTCGCGCGTGTTTAGAACTGCCGGTGCTTAAAGAATGAAAGAACTTCACCGCATCTTTTGCAAACGCAGGATTAGCGGTAAATAGGCTAACATCTGTGTAGATTTTCGCAGTCGCCGCATTGTAGTTACCCGAACTCAAATGCACATATTCATGCAGCCTATCGCCACTTCGCTTTATCACTAATGCGATTTTGGCATGGACTTTCAGGTTTGGGATACCATAAATCACATGCGCTCCAGCAGATTCTAAAGCCCTTGCCCAGTGCAAGTTATTTTCCTCATCAAATCGCGCCTTAAGCTCCACCAAAGCCGTAACCTGCTTATTTTCCGCTGCTTCAGTCAAAGCCTTTACAATCGGCGAATTTTTCCCCACACGATAAAGCGTCATTCTTATCGATAAAACATCCGGGTCTTTAGCCGCCTGACGAATGAAATCCACCACTGGCTCAAAGCTCTCATAAGGCTGAAACAAAAGCACATCGCCTTTATCAATCACGTCAAAAATATTTGGCGCATCTTCTAGCGGTGGCAGAATCTTTGCGACATACTGCGGCGAACTTAAATACGCATATTCTTTCAAGCCAACTAATTCCCAAAATGCGTTAAATCCAAGCGGGACTTTATACTCATAAATATCCTCTTTTCTCACATTTAACTGCGAATTGACAAAGTTTAGTAGCTTCTCATATTCAGCCTCTTTACTTGCGATTCCTATTTCAAGTCGCACCACCTCGCCTTTTTTACGCGCCCTTAAGCCCTCGCTCATTAGCACGATAAAGTCATCGGCTTCCTCTTCTTCAATCTCCATATCCGCATTTCTAGTAACGCGAAATGGTGCATACGCCAAGGTTTCATACCCCTCAAAAAGCTCCCCGGCAAATTCCCCCACAATGCTCTCTGTAAAGACAAAAGAATCATGATTTACCCGCACAAATCGCTTCAATACACGCGGGATTCTAACCATTCCATACTTTATTTCCCCACTCTCTTTATTTTTTAGCATAAGCGCAATGGCAAAACTCAAATTATTCAAATGCGGAAATGGATGGACAGAATCAACCACAATCGGCACAATCACAGGATACAAATAATTTTTGAAATATTTATACATTTCCTGCTTCGCGTTAGAATCTAGATTCTCAAAATTACGCAAGATTAGCTTTTCTTTAGCAAGGCTCTTTTTGATGTCGTTATAAAGCCCTTCAAGCACTGCACGTTCCTTATTTATATACTCACGGATTTCACTTAGCTGCTCTAAAGGGCTTAGTTTATCTGCGCCAGATTCTATCACGCCATTAGCAAAAAGTCGCTGCAATCCAGCCACGCGTATCATATAAAACTCATCTAAGTTCGTGCTATAAATCGCTAAAAATTTTAGTCGCTCTAAAAGCGGTAGTTTGGTATTTTTAGCCTCATTTAGCACACGCGTATTAAACCGCAGCCAACTTAGCTCACGATTGAAATATCTGTCCTTAAGGCTAATTTGCACTGCTTCTTGTTTGTCCTTTTGCATATTTTCTCCTTTTATCTTGCGTTTTAGATTCTAGATTCTATTCAAATATTTTTCTACCTTAAGGGTGGCTGGGCGAGAATAGATAAAAAGAAAAATATTTAAAATTAGATTCTATTTGGCTTACCAAATTTGCCTAGTTTTTTGCAAATTGCCTACTCGCCTACCCACCACCCAACTTTTAGAGTGGATAGAATCTAGATTCTATATTTTACAATGTTTTTTTATTTTCATTACTTTTTTTATTGATATTAATGCGTAATTTTTGTGTTTGATATTATAATTTCGAAACAATTTTTGTATTTTTGGATTTTATATTATGGGAAAAGTGGCGTGTTCGCATTGTAAGCAAGAGTATGATTTGGGGGTTTTAAAACGCGTGGTTGTGGAAAATTCCTCATTGAAAGGGGGGTTGTTAGAATCTGGCTCTTTAGAATCTCCATTGTTAGAATCTAAGCAGGTGCTTTATTTTTGTTGTAATGGTTGTGAATTAGCCTATGATTTATTAAAAGAAAATAATTTAGAATCTTTTTATACAAAGTTAGGAAATACGCAACTACAAACAAAAAAAGTTACAGAATCCATCAACGATATAAATTATGATTCTATCAATTTTAAACAAAAATATATAAAAGAAATTGCTAATAAAAATAATCTAAAAGAAGTCCATTTTATCCTTGATGGTGCGATGTGTGCGGCGTGTGTGTGGCTTAATGAGCAAATTCTAAATTCACTAAATGGCATAGAATCTGTCGCGATAAATTACACAACTTTTAAGGCAAAAGTGCAGTTTTATGATGATGAAATTAGCCTTAAACAAATCGTGCAAACTATCCAAAATATCGGCTACAACGCAATTATCTATGACGCAAATGACAAGGAAACCACGACCACGAAACGCAATAATAAATACTACATTAAGCTTGTCGTGGCGATTTTCTGCACGATGAATATTATGTGGGTGAATGTCGGGCAGTATATGGGGCTTTTTAGTGGGATTGACGCGATTTCTAGTAATATCCTTAATCTTGCGAGTTTCTTGCTTGCTACGCCGGTGCTTTTCTTTTGCGCTAGTGGGTTTTATAAACAGGCGTTTAAGGGGGCTAAAAATGGCGTGATAGGAATGGAGACGCTTGTGATTTCTGGCACAACGCTTGTGTATTGCTACTCCATTTTTGCGTGGCTAAGCGGCAGTGGGCATACATATTTTGAGAGCGTGTGTATGATTATTTTATTTGTGTTAAGTGCGAAATTTTTAGAGCTACTAAGCCGCAAAAAAGCAAGTGATAATCTATTGAAACTAAACGCCATAATGCCCTTAGAAGCGCGTCTTGTGAATGGTAGCTTGATTTCAGTTAGTGACGTAAAAGTGGGCGATAAATTGCTAGTAATGCCTGGGGAAATTCTAAGCTGCGATGGCATTTTAGAATCTAAAATCGGTAGTTTTGATTATTCAAATATTAATGGTGAAGCCTTGCCGCTAAATCTAGTCGCTGGAGATAGTGTTTTAAGTGGCGCGATTGCCCTAAATCACGCGGTGGTTTATCGTGTGGAGCGTGAGTTTAGTGAATCTAGTTTGAGCAAATTAGCGACTTTGTTGAAAGATAGCGAATTTAGCACGCCGCCGATTGCTAACTTTGCTTTTAGAATCTCTGGCACTTTTAGTAAAATCGTTTTAAGTATCGCTGCGGTGGCGTTTCTTTTTTATTTTTTCACTCTGCATAGCGGTTTTGAGTATTCTTTGTTAATCGCTGTTAGTGTAATTGTAATTGCGTGTCCTTGCGCTTTGGCTTTGGCTACGCCTATTGCGTCTGTGGTTGGCTTAAATGTGGCGTTTAAAAATGGAATAATTTTCACAAAGGCTGCGTTTTTAGAATCTTTATCGCGTGTAAATGTCGTGGTATTCGATAAAACAGGCACTTTAACGCAAGGCAAAATGCAGGTTGTAGATTCTGTCATTGCGAGTGAAGCGTGGCAATCTAAACAAGATTCTATGGAATCTAATTTGCAAAATGCGACAAGATTCTATATCGCGATGAAAGATTCTAAGAATTTGAGTGAATCTAAAATGCGTAAGATAATTATAAAAGCGATGAAAAAAAATCCGCATATTATTGCAAAGGCGATTTTGGAGTATTTTGGAGATTCTAAAGATTTTATAGAATCTAATAATGATAGTTTTAAAATCATTCAAGGCAAGGGCTTTATCGCAAATATCGATAATATTGAAATTATAGGTGGAAGCGAGAGTTTTGTAAAAGATTCTATAGAATCTAGTTTTAAAATCACGCATATTTTCTACCTGCAAGATTGCATAAAAGAAAATGCAAAATCACTTATAAATTATCTTAAAAAAAATAAAAAGCGCTTAATTATGCTAAGTGGCGATAGATTTCAAGTCGTTGGAAGTCTAGCAAATGAGTTAGGGATAAATGAATTTTACGCGGAAGTGACGCCATTGCAAAAAGCAGAAATTGTGAAAAAAATCATAGAATCTAAAGAAAATTCGCCCTTTGAATCTGCCTTAAATATTCAAAGGGAGGGAATGGGCGGGACTTTGGATTCAAGGCAGATTCAAAGGGCGGATTTTCAAAATAGTAAAGATTCTATAAATTCCACAGAATCTAATGGCGTGGCTGGAGGGCAAACGCAGGATTTGAATTTTTCACATTCTTTAGTGGGAGGGCGTGGTGGGACTTTGGACGTGAAAAATGCAAATCCTGCGTTTGCATTTGATACAAAAAATATAGAATCTAACACGCAAGATTCCAACAAATCACAGAATCTAGATTCTAAAAACCAAACGCCCCATATTTCTAACATAGAATCTAAAAACCAAAGCCCTATTATTAATAAAGATTCCAAAAAAATAAAAAACAATGTCGTAATGATAGGCGATGGACTAAATGATTCACTCGCATTAAAATACGCACAAGTCGCCATCGCAATGGGCAGCGGCAGTGATATTAGCATAAATCAAAGCGATGTGATAATTTTGGACGATAAACTCGACACATTGCAAAAAGCCTTTAAAATCTCAAAGCTAACATTTAATCGCATAAAGCAAAACCTAGTAATGAGCCTAGCCTACAACACTTTAGCAATTCCTTTCGCTTTAAGCGGACAAGTAATCCCACTTTTTGCCGCCCTTTTTATGAGCCTTAGCTCGCTTTGTGTCGTCCTAAACTCCCTGCGACTATACAAAGATAGAATCTAGATTCTAAAAAAGGTAAAATGTGGCAAAAGATTCTAATAAATTACTAGAAATTCAAACGACAAATAATGTTAAAACACGTCCGCAGTTGCGTGAAATTTTGCATGCTAATTTAGAACCTTTTATCAATAAACCCATTAGAAATAAGCACGATGGACGCGTGGCTATATTGACTAAAAAAGGCGTTAGCAAAATAAGTAGCGATACTGCGATGGATAAAAGTGCAGCGAATGGATTTAATGATAACGAGCACATTGC
Organism: Helicobacter saguini; assembly: GCF_000762875.2. Classification (GTDB taxonomy): domain Bacteria; phylum Campylobacterota; class Campylobacteria; order Campylobacterales; family Helicobacteraceae; genus Helicobacter_A; species Helicobacter_A saguini. Next base: position 73,669 of record NZ_JRMP02000004.1, on the reverse strand, counting down.
AGCAGCAGAGCAGATTCTAAATTTATATAAAAATGCGAGACTTAAAGAGATTCAGCTTGATTTAAAAAATGATAAAGTTGATATTTTGATTCCACGTTATATCGCTATATTGAAACTAAATGGCAAAAAAATTCAAATTTTAATAACTTTAAAAGAAACATTATATGGTAAAAATAAAGGAAATCGTATATATAGTATCGAGCTAAAAAATATCGCTAAGTTATGATTCCCCCATGCTAAAATCCTTAGCGATTTTTTGCAATGTTATGGAACTAAGGGCATGGGGGTGTCCGTTAGTCTCAACATTACAAAAACACACATATTTTAATATTTTAATACCCAAAAGTCAAGGAATTTAGGAATGATACAAAATTATAGAATCTAGATTCTATCCACGTTTTTTTAAAAAGGGTGGTGGGTGGGCGATAGGTCAAAAATATTTATAGAATCTAGATTCTATAAATCCCAACTTTTACAAGATAAAATTACAGAATCTACATTCAAAGGAAAAGCTTGAAAGATTCTAAAAATAAAGATTATATAGATTTTGAAAATTTGGATTTAAAAAAGGAATTTAAGGCTGATTTTAGTGGATTTTTTAGGGGGCTTTTTAGGGTTATTTCTATTAGTGTGATAGGCATTTGTGCGGCTATTTTTTTGCTTTTTGTGGCGAATTTTATTACTAATTTTAGTGGCTATGTGGCTATTATAATTTCTTGTGTAATTTTAATATTTTGTATATTTTTAATAGCTAGCATTTCGCAAACTTTTAGCATAAAAAGTTATAGAATCTATATAGGGATATTTTCATATATTATAATTTTTATAATTTTATCTTGGTCGCTAAATTTCCTTGAAATGTTTAACATAAACTTTGCTTTTGGTATCCTTATTATATATTTTGGCTTTCTTTGCTGCTTTGTGCCTTATGTCGCACTCATAGCAGGGAAAGTTAGTATTTTTGCATTTTTAGGTAGTTTTATCATTATAAATTCTATAACTTTTGGCATAAATATATTAAATTATGGTAACTTTGGGAAAGGATAGAATCTAGATTCTATAAAATATTTTTAAAGGGGCGGTGAGCGGCGTTAGGAAATTTGTAAAGTAAAAATAAAATCTAGCTTTAATTTTTAAATATTTTTTTCATCTATTCGTGCCCAATCACTCTTTAAGATAGAAAAATATTTATAGAATCTAGATTCTCATATAACATTTCTAAAAACAAATCATCTAGCAATATCAAGGCTAAAAATTTCCCTAGAATGCTCCATAAAAGCCTTTGGCAACAAGTAATATCCACGAAAAAGTGGAAAATCCACATAAGTATATTTAAATGTAATATTAGTATATTTTCTCAAAATAGATTCTAATAAAGTCGTGCAATAAAGCGCATTTACATCGCTTTTAGAATCTAAAGATTTAAACTTAGAATCTAAATCGCCGTTACTAAAATCAAAAGTCCTAGATTCTAATACAAAGGCTTTTCCTACCCATTTTTTAGAATCTAAGGCAATATTTTCCCTTGCATTTTGCGACAAATTAAGCCTTCGCACAGCCACACTTTTAGCGTGTGAAATATATTCATTAAAGCTACTTATTATCACTTGATTTTGCTTAGCTTGATTATCATTTGTCGTGGCGTGTAGTATTTGCAAAGGATTTATGGATATGATTAGCCCTATGTGCGTGTATTTATCCTTAATTACTTGCTTTATTAAGAGGCTATCTAGGTCGCTTCCCTCTCGCAAAATAATATCGCCAACCTTAAAAGCAGCGATACTTTTTAATGCGCAATCATTTAAGCTAGAGCATATAAAACAAAGCAGCAAACATATTTTCATAACTACATTGATATTTTCCACTGCCCATTAACTTTTTTAAGTTTTATGTTTTCAGGCATTTCCTTACCATTTTCATATATGATTTTTAGCTTTACATTTGCGGTATTTTCTTTGACATCCTCGCTTACCACTTCTATATTTTTCACACCGCCCCACTCTTTTGTTTTCTCCTGCACTTGCTGTGTGGCTAAGAAATCTTGCCTAACATCAATGACTTAGTGCCTTCATCACTAGGCAAAGCAAGGTATTTTAAAGCGTCCTCGCTATCGCCGTGCTTATAAATCTCTTCTACAAAAGATATAGCGACATCCTTTGGATTATTCGAGCTACACGCTACAATAAAAAGCGATAAAAACGCAACCACACACATCAAAAACTTATTTTTCACTCTTTTCTCCTAATAAATAAAAATGCCAAACATCTTATCATAAAAATATAGAGTTTAAGTTAAAATGTTTTATAGAATCTAGATTCTATTCCCCCTTATTACAAATTTCTTTATACCCTAAATCACACGCTTTTTTAAAAAATTCCTTTGATTTTTTAGAATCTTTAGCCACGACTTCGCCATTTGCATAATACTCGCCTAGCCTAGCACACATACCTATATTATTTAAATCGCAGCCTTTTTGCGCGAATTTAAAGGCTTTTTTCAAGTCCTTTTTGATGGTTGGCATATCGCTTAGATATGGGTCTGCCGTGCCTTTTTCATACATAACACTAAGAGTGCCACACGAAGGTGCAAAGCCACCATCACACGCCTTTTGCATATAGTCTAAAGCCTTTTTTACATCCTGCTTAAGGCTTAGCCCATAAAGATATTCCAGCCCAAGAGACGCACAAGCACTAGCGTTTTTATTCTCGCACATTTGCTCGACCTCTTGCAGTGTGTAAGACACTTTAGTATCTTCTTTATCATCACTAAGACTTGCGGAATCTTCCGCACTTAGAACACATACACAAAATAATATCACACAAAATCTAGCAAACATTTTTTATCCTTATAATAAAATTAAATTGTAATTATAGTATCTAAATCCCCCCTTTAAGCCACAAAATCATTTATACCACTTTGGTAGGGTTTGCATTGCGGTGTTTTCAAACATCATTTCCATATTTTTTACATTAGATACGTCCCAAGATTCTAAGTTTTGATTAAAAGACTTTGCATTTGCAAACATTCTAAACATATCTTGCACACGACTTACACTCCAAGATTCTAAGGGCTGATTAAAACTACTTGCCCTACTAAACATATACATCATATCTTTTACATTACTCACATTCCATTTATCTAAGGGCTGATTAAAGCTAGTTGCAAAAGAAAACATACCGCCCATATATTCTACATTACTCACATTCCACGCATTTAAGGGTTGATTAAAGGCTTCTGCCATGCTAAACATATCATACATATAACGCACATTAGCCACATTCCACGCACCAAGCGGCTGATTAAAGCTACTTGCATAGGCAAACATCTCGCCCATATCTATCACATGACTTACGTCCCAAGATTGTATATTTTGATTAAAACTACTTGCTTTATAAAACATACTATTCATATTTTTTACATTGCTAACATTCCATTTATCTAAGGGCTGATTAAACTTACTTGCATTAGCAAACATATATCTCATATTTTTCACCTTACTCACATTCCACGAATTTAGCGGCTGATTAAACTTACGCGCATCTTTAAACATAGAATACATATTTTTTACATTAGCTACATTCCATTTATCCAAAGGCTGATTAAACTTATGTGTATAGGCAAACATCTCGCTCATATCTTTTACATTAGCCACATTCCACGAATTTAAGGGCTGATTAAAGCTATGTGCGAAAGCAAACATACTATTCATATTTTCCACACGCTCAACATTCCACGAATTTAAAGGCTGATTAAAGCTATGATTGATATAAAACATATCGCTCATATCACGCACATTTTTTGTATCAAAGTGGCTAATTTTACCATTAAACTCACTTAAGCTAAAAGCCCTACTCATATCTACAACCTGCCCTGTATCCCAAGTCGCCAAGTTATTATCATCGCGTTCCCCACGCAGATTACTCCACATAAAAATGCCGCGCATATATCGCACACTTTTTGTATCCCATTGATTAAGGCTAATGTGATTTATACCCTGCCCTAAAAACATAAAGCTCATATCTTGCACATTGCTAACATCCCAAGCGGCTAGTAAATATAGCTCTTTTTGTAACGTTTTTTCTATTTTTTCTATTTGCTTTTGCAACGCGGTGATTTTAGATTCTATAGTTTGTAAATTTTCATTGCATAGTTCATTTATCGCCTTGTGGTTTAAATCACTTCTAGCGGTTTTGTAATAATTGCAATATTTGCAGTTTCCGCGTCCATCTGTTTTATCAATAATTTCTTGCATTTTTTGGATAAATTTTTCTTTATCCGCCCTGCATTCTTTAGAATCTGCTATACGTTCTTTGTAGTAATTGATTTGAGATTCTATGTTGTTTATAGAATCTAGAATGTTAGTTTCGCTCTTTATACGACGCGAAGCGGTGTAAGAGCATTTTTTTGAATTAGATTCTATCTTTGGCGATAGGTTTTTAGAATCTATGGTGGGCGTTTGTTTATTAGTAGGTGTGGGCGATAGGTCTTTAGATTCTATATTTGCTAACTTTATAGAATCTGCTTTATTAAAATCATAAGCAGTTCTCAATAAATCATTGTCAAAATTCGCACTCGCAGGTTTTGCATTAATCTTAAAAATGGGTGGTTGGGTGGGAATAGATTTATGCAAAATCTGTGAGTGCGAATTTTGCGTATTATGGAATCTAGAATCTTGCATTTTAGATTCAATAGAATCTGTTTCCTTAAAAGGATGGTGAGCGATATTTAGGTTATTGTTAGATTCTATATTTGGCGTCTCAATAGTAGGGCGGTGGGCGGGCGATAGGTTATTATTAGATTCAATAGAATCTGCTTTGTTAGATTCAATAGAATCTATTTTATAATCCTTAGTAACCCTTTCATCACATTTACTAGGGTCGGCAAATAGATAACTCATATCAACCACGCCGCTAACATCAATTTCATTAAGCCGAATACTAAAAACCTTTTTACCATTAACCTTATGCGTTTTATTTAGCAAATACACCAAATCATTTCGCGACTTTGGAAAATATTTATACTCACCTTGCGGCTTTACATAAATCACACGCGGCTTTTTAGATTCTATATGTTTAGATTCTATATTTTGACTTTGCGTATTTTGCGTAGGCGACACATCCTTAGAATCTTTATCACCACACGCCACAAACATCGCCACACACAACACCAAAACCCTTTTCATCCCTATCCTTATCTTAGAATCTAAGATTAGATTCTATATAATCTTTTAGGATTTTTATAATTTGGAATCTAGATTCTATATTTTGCTATAATAATGAGAAAAGTTTTAAGGGGATAAAATGCAAAATATTACAAATACACAGGGTAAAATTATAGAATCTGGTTTACAAGATTCCAATATAGATTCTAAAATGGAGCTTACAAATGATGAGGTAGAAAAGCTGCAGGAGCTTTGCGTTTATGCTTTTACTTGTGCGAGAGAAAATAATACAAAGGATTTAAAGACGCTTTTAGATTCTAAATTAAATGTGAATTTGCGTAACGAAAAGGGCAATACGCTTTTGATGATAGCCGCGTATAATGGCAATTTTGAGGCATGCGAGCTACTGCTAAAATATGGCGCGGATGTGAATTTGCTAAATGATAAAAATCTCTCGCCTTTATCTGGCGTGTGTTTTAAAGGCTATGAAAATATCGCTAAATTGCTACTTGAAAATGGTGCGGATATTTACTTAGGGCGGCTATCTGCGATTAATTCCGCGCTATTTTTTCGCAAGAAAAATATGATAAAACTTATAGAATCTTATGCAAATACTAGCCCCAAAAAGCCAAATTTTTTACAAAAGATGTTGTTTAGATTCTAAAAATCCTAACTTTTATATTTACTTCTTTGTTTATGCCTTATATCGCACTTATTTTAAGAAAATTAGCAGTATTTTTAGGAAGTTTTATTATTATAAATTATATAACTTTTGGTATAAATATATTAAATTATGATAACTTTGGGAAATAATGGAATCTATATTCTATCTTTTTAAAAAATATAGTAAGAAAATATAGTATTTATTCTTAAAATTTATGATATTATTTCACTGCTTTTTATTTTTAAAATTAAAGGATAGGATATGATAGCTTTTAGATATATATATATATATATATAACGATATTTTTTAGTTTTAATGTTTTAGATTCTAAAGAAAGTATAGAATCTAAAGCCTTGCAAGATTCTAAAGCCACTATTGAAGAAAAAGATTCTAACGCCACGCAAAACACACAAATAGATTCTAACAACACAAATAAAACCTACAAACTAAATGCAATTACAGCCTTCAGTGACAATGATTTAAATAAATTTCAAAGTAGCCCTGCAGTTATAAATAGACAGATTATAGAATCTAATCCAAGCGGAAATGGCGATATAGGCTCACTTTTACGCATTCTACCAAACGTTCAGTTTGATAATTCTCAACTAAGTAGCAATACCCCAGGCGAGATAAGCCCGGCTAATATCTCCATTAGTGGTGGTCTGCATTATCAAAATCTTTTTATGCTAGATGGTATGAATATAAATAATGACTTGGGTGCTGGATATAATAATCTAGCTGGTGGCAATCGCCTTAATACAGGCACAGCAAGTCAAGGTTTAGCCATTGATACTAGCCTTTTAGATTCTATAACACTGCAAGATTCTAACATTTCTGCATCTTTTGGTGGCTTTAATGGTGGCGTGATAGAGGCAACTACAAGAAGACCTACTAAAAAATTTGGTGCTAAAATTAGCTATCAAATAACGCAAGGAAATGCCACGCCAAAAGCTATTTCTATGACAAATTACTATCTTTTAGATTCTAACTTGCAAGATTTTCTAATCTCTACTTCTAGCTCTAATCAACCACAATTTATAAAGCATTTAGTAAAATCAAGTATAGAATCTAAAATAAATGATAACTTTGGCATATTAGCCGCATTTAATACCACGCAAAGCTTTATCCCTTTAAGACGAGGAGCTAGAAATTCTAACAATTTATTCCAAACTCCAGCCGACCCGCAAGATTATGCAGATATGCAAACGCAAAAAAGACAAATTTATAACGCATTTTTTAAAGCATATTATTCGGCTACATAGATAGAAAAAGCTGGCAAATAAGTAGCACTAAGCTATGAAGCTCCATATAATAATTATAAAAATGGAATCTTTGCAACACAGCTTACCTTTGGTATCAATAGATATTATGGTAGAAATATCTTTGCTTATGCTTTGGCTGATGGACTTAAAAAATTAGAATCTAGTTTAAAAAGGGATAATCCAAATGTTAGCTTTGATAGTATTTTAGATTCTAATAGAGCGTGTTCTAGCGATACAGATTCTAATTGTATCGCAAGTGTTGGGCTAGAATTTAATAAATTTTCACAACTAAAAGTGCCTTATGTAAATGAATATATGATAGGTTTATCACAAAATATTTATGATTTTAATATCGCCTTAAAATATATTTATAGACAAGGAAAAGATGAGGTAAGGAGAGTTAGTAGTAGCGTGGCTAATCTGCCTTTAGATTCTAACTATGCTAGCACGTATTATACATATACAAATGAAGGTAGTTCGCAAAGTCATATTATAACTTTAAGGATGAAAACGTGAATAAAGATTCTATAAATAAAATAGAAATAACAACAAAAAACATCGACAGACAACCATACGAGTGGCGAGAATATCTAAAAACTACATTGAGACCTTTTGTCAATAAGCCTATTGCAAATATCTATGATGGGCGAGTGGCTATGCTACCTTATGGAAATATAGGCAAACTTAGTAGTGAGACCGCAGTAGAAAAATCAAAAGCAAATGGCTGCAATGAAAGTGAGCATTTTGCCGCCGCAGAGCAGATTCTAAATCTATACAAAAATGCAAAACTTAAAGAAATACAAAGATTCTAAAGTGCAAATACCACGTTATAGTATTAATTTTAAGATAAACAATGATGAATTTCAAGCCTTAATTACATTGAAAGAAACATTATATGGAATGAATAAAGGTAACAAATTGTATAGTATCGAATTAGAAAAAGTTACTAAGTTATGATTAAACCGCACTTTAACCCCTAGTAACGACATATAAAGTTTTTTGCGTAATAAGATGCGGCATTAAACTCACTTTATATTCGAATATTCTAGCATATTTTTAACAATATTTTTATAATTTTTACCCCCTAAAATTCATTTAGCTTTTTAACTAAGATTATGGAATCTATTTTATTTTAAGGATATAAAAATGCAAAATGCACAAGATTCTATAAAGCAAGATTTCACATATTATGCTATGTTTATAGAATCTTAGGGTGGGAATAGATAAAAGAAAATATTTAAAATAAGATTCTATCCATCCATAAAATTTAGGAAATTTTCGAAGCAAAAATAGAATCTAGTAATCTTAAAGGTGGTAAGGTAGGGATAGCAAAAAATATTTAAAAATTAAATTTAGATTCTAAAAACTTTGTTAGAATAACGCTTTTACAAATATTTTTCATATACAAAAGGCTAGATTTTGCTCTACATCCACATTCCATTTTGCGATTCAAAGTGCGGGTATTGCGGCTTTTTCTCGCAAGTTAATCAAAATCATTTGATAGAATCTTATTTTAAAGCATTAGAAATTGACTTAAAAAATCAGCTAAATTTTATGCAAAATTTGGGAAAATTAAAAAAAATAAATAGCGTATTTATCGGTGGTGGCACGCCTAATATGGCAGATTCTAAGTTTTATAAAAATATTTTTAAGATTTTAGAATCTCATCTTGCTATAAATTGTGAGATTAGCATAGAATCTAACCCAAATTTGCTAACAAAAAAATGGCTAAATGATATGCAAAATATGGGGCTAAATCGCTTAAGCATGGGCATTCAAAGTTTTTTTAGTGATAAACTTAGCGCGCTAGAGCGAAATCATAACGCAAAAGATATTACAAACGCCCTAAATATCGCGCGTGAGAGCATTGAAAATTTTAGCATTGACTTAATTTATGACTGCAAACTTGATAATTTTTCTCGCCTTGAAAATGAGCTAGGAAAGGCGGTGAAACTCGCTCCAGCGCACATTTCGGCGTATTCGTTGAGTTTAGATTCTAATTCTCGGTTTGGAGATTCTAATCGCGTGGATTTGCTATTTGGAAACGTGCCGCAAAATATGTTGCAAAATATAGAATCTAAGGCAAAATTTACACAAGATTCTAAAGATTTTACAGAGGATTCTAAAATAGATTCTAAAGCAGATTCTAAAGAGCAAAATATAGAATCTTTTGGCTATTTTGTGCGAGATTTTTTGCATGCAAATGGCTTTATTCAGTATGAAGTCTCAAATTATTCGCGTTTAAAAAAGTGCGAGCATAACCTAAGCTATTGGCGTGGGGATGAGTATTTGGGCGTAGGCGCGGCAGCGGTCGGCAGGATAGAAGGCATATTTGAGAGCTTAGATTCTAAAGATTCTAAAAACCTAGATTCTAAAAAATTAGATTCTATAACCTTAGATTCTATTAATTTAGATTCTATAAAAAATAAAAAACAAGTCCATTCTACACGCTACACAGGGCTAAAAAATATAGAATCTTATATCAAAAATCCGCTTTTAAAACACAAAGAATTTTTAAGCACAAAAGATATAAATTTTGAAAGTCTTTTCTTAGGCTTTCGTAGCGAAGTAGGCGTAAATTACGCACTTTGTGATACAAAAAAAGCCCAGATTCTATTGCAAGAAAAATTATGTTTTAAAAAGGGCGAAAAAATCTATGCAAACGACTACTTTTTGGGCGATTCTTTGGCATTATTTGTGTGAAAAATTTGCGTAAAATTTATAAAAAACGCACCAAAAATTGCAAAAACATCACATATTTTTTGTAGAATCTTAGAATCTAAGCACCAAAAGGCATAAAAAGTGAATTTTTTAATTGATTTTTTAGAGAGTTATGATGTGGCGAAGTCACGGATTTTTCCTATGCTAAATTGCAGTCCGCACGAGGCGAATTTGCTGCGTGATATGGTGTATTTTTATATGGAAAGTGAGGGCGATATTGAGATTGATATGTTCCTTGAAAAGTGCTATTTTGCACGTGGTTTTGAGACTTTGCCATATTTGAAAGAAATCAAACGTTTGATTGATTTAGGCTGGCTTCGCACGATAAATAGGATAGAATCTTCTTTGGAACTAAAAAACAATATTGTTACTTTAGGTAACAATTTGCTAAAAATCCTTGATGATGGGCAGATTCTAACTTCGCCGATTAAAGAGAAAGAATACAAAAATTCGCTTGAATATTTGCAAGATGAGTGGGAATACATAAATCTCGTGCTGCAGCGGAATAAAACGCCTAGCATTGCGCTAAATTCGCACCTTTCTAGCTCGTGTAATTCCTATATTGACAATTTGGAGCAAATAATTACTAAAAATCTAACTAATAATAAAAAGAAATTCAAAATATTAGAATATTTTAGTAAAAATAATTTCAATAAATATGAAAAATCAATTTTCCTATTACTCGCACAGGCGCAATACAAAGGCGCGTATGGCTTGTGTTTGCAAGACATCATTTTGCTAGGTAGCAGCGAGGAGGAAAAAATCACGATACAGAATCTTTTAAGCCAAAAATCGCGATTATTAAAGGATGGATTTGTGCAGTTAGCGGATTCTTATGTGGATTTTTCTTTTATGGAGCAGGAGTTTTGCATACCACAAAATGTGCTTGACTCGCTTATTTTTGAGAAAAATGTGAGTAAAAATAAGCTTGAAGATGAGGTTGAGCGAAGTGAAATTTTTGAGCTAATTACGCCTAAAAAGGGGCTAGATTCTGTCATTTTGCCCGCTGATTTAAGGGAGCGATTTGAGATTTTGCTGCAGCATTTAGACCCAAAAGTGCATAAAAGGCTGCGTGCGTGGGGGATAAAGGAAAATGCGGGGATTGATTCTAAGATTTTGCTTTTTGGGGATTCTGGCACGGGGAAAACGAGTGCGGCACACGCTTTGGCGAAGGATTTGAAGCAGAAAATTTTAAGCCTTGATTGCTCCAAGATTCTAAGTATGTATGTTGGGGAAAGTGAAAAAAATGTGCGGAAAATCTTTGATGAATACCGCATAATCACGCAACGTGTGGGACAAAAGCCTATTTTGCTACTAGATGAGGCTGACCAGCTACTAGGCACGCGTAGCGATGTGGCAAGTAGCGCGTCTCGTATGTATCATCAAATGCAAAATATTTTTTTAGAGCAAATTGAGAAATTTGATGGGATTTTGATAGCCACGACTAACCTTGTGGATAGCCTAGATAGCGCGTTTTCGCGGCGTTTTCATTATAAAATAAAGTTTCTTAAGCCTGATTTTAAATCGCGTGTAAAAATATGGAATCTGCACCTGCCTAAAAATGCGGAATTTGTGGAATCTCCTGCGGTTTTAGCGGAAACTTTGGCGAGTTTTGAGCTAAGTGGTGGGCAGATAAAACTAATCATTGAAAATACCTGCTACAAGGTCGCTACAAGGGCGAATCCTACTTTTAGCAAGGCTGATTTTGAAGAAGAAATAGCAAAAGAGCTAAAGGGCGAATTTGGTGGGGATAAAAAACTTGGTTTTTTGTAAAATTGTGTGGTTAATGATATGAAAAAATATAACTACTTCATTCATTATAATAATTGTTGGATGGCGATAAGGGAGGGGAGAGTGGCGTTTATGCCGCGCATTTGCTTTACTCGCCACTCATTTATGATGTCAAAAAGCTCTAAATATGTCTGCGTTTTGATTTTTAAGCTTCGCCTGCTCCACACATTGAAAATCTGCGGTGGCGGCTTGTATCCTAGCACTTCTAGGGCGTTCATATTGCCAAAAGATTTTGAGTGCGCGTAAAGTTTGAATAGAATATAAAAATATCGATTTATTTCGCGTAAAAGTTCCATATTATCTAACCCTTCATCACTTAGAGTTTCTAAAATCATAACTAAATGCCCCTTTTTATCAAAGAGTGAATCTAGCAAAGATTCTATCTTTAACGCGCCCAGATTATAGCTTAGCGAATCAATTAATTTATGCGTGATTTGCGGGTAATAAACATACTTATTTAGCTCGCCAAAAGCCATCGCAATATCGCCATTTTGGGCGTTTAGCAAATGTTCTAGCAAGGGCTGTGTAAAGCTCAAATTTAGCTCATTAGAGCGATTTGTCAAAATCTTAATTTTCTCCTCATAAAAAGGCTCAAAACATCGCATTTCAAGGACATCCTTAAGGTTTTGCGTAGGCTTAAAAAGGGCGCTTAAAGCTTTAAATTTTTTAGCGTAATCAGCCGCAGAATTGCTTGGATTTTTTAAAAACTCAACCACCAAAAAGCTATTTTTATTGCGTTCCAAAATCTCTAAAAGCTCGCTAACTTCGCTACTACTGATAAATTTTTTATTAGAATCCTCTTTGGGCTTTGCCTTTGATTTTACGCTTTTGCTACTTTTTGAAGCGACTGCCTTAAAATCATCAAGCCGCAAATGCAGCACATTTTTCCCACCAAAAAGGCTATTTAAGCCAAGTGCGTTAGTCGCCTCAAAATGATTGTAGGTAAAATCCATTCTAAAGGGCGGATTTTGCGGACTTTGCATAGAATCTTTTATAGAATCTTGTGCGAAATTTTGCCCTAAATTTTGCGTAGAAACTTTTATAGAATCTTGCGTTGAATTTTGATTAGAATCTAAAGCGAAACCTTGCAAACGATTAAGCACAATTTGTGCGTAAAAATTTATCAAAAATTCACATTCACCATAAAGCAAAATCGCGCGTGGTGTGGCATTTTGTAAGTATTTATCAAGGGCTTGTTTTGTCATTTTTACTCTTTAGAATCTTAGATTCGCCCTACTGCGTGCCAAGTGAGACTTTGCTAAAACCAGCCTTTTTAAGCTCTGCAAATATCGGCACGACATCGCCATATAATAGCCCCTTATCAGCGTAAATATACACCGCCTTGCTTTTATCATAGCGGCTAGATTTCAGATGAAAATTCTCCCTAAAATCCTTGTAATTATACACATCTTTATCAATGTAAATCACGCGATTTTTGTCAATCCGCACATTCATCATAGGGTTTAGCTCCGCCTTTTGGGACTTTGAGCCATCAGGCAGATTTATATCCTCTTTGTATGTGATAGCCGGCGTTGTCACCATTAAAATCGCCAGCAAAACAAGCATAATATCCACAAGCGGCGTGATATTTAGCTCGGGCTTTTCGTCTAATTCTAAGTCATCCATTCGCTTTTCCACCCCATACTAAGTTGTCGTTTTTTTGGTCTTGGAACACATTTTGCGTCTCCTTGAAACCATCCTTTTTTGCCTCATTTGCTGACAACGCAATATCGACTTCAGCTTGCAAACAAACGCTAAGCACCGCAATTTTCCGCTTTAAAATTAAATAAAATGAATACGCAGGAATCGCACACAAAATCCCCCACGCAGTAGCAACGAGCGCCTTAGAAATAATGGGCGCAATGACCTCAAAAGTCGCTTGCCCCTGCTGTCCTAAGTGCGCAAACGCATCCAAAATCTCCATAACCGTCCCAAAAAGCCCGATAAAAGGCGCAGTCGAACTCACAATGCTAAGGAAAGTTAGCCCGCTACTCGCACTTTTTAGAATCTGCGCCTTCCAGACAGCAAGCATTTCTTTTGACAGGATATTATGCCCTTTGGAGCGGCTAAATACCGCACTTTGCGGCACGGAAATATCCTTTGAAAGCAGCAGCTCAAGCGAGTAATTTTCCCTATCTTGCAGTGCGCGGATAACGAACCATTTATAAATAAAAATCCAAATCGTAAAAATCATATAAATCGAGAGCCAACCAATTACAATTAGCGTAATTAGCCCACTTGTTTGAAAAAAGCTAAGCACTTGGGTCATTTAAATCCTTTTGTGTTAAAAAAATGTATTGTAACATAAAATTGTTATTTGTAGTTTATATGCAAAATTTACAGAATCTATTTAGAAAATCTAACAATTTTCTATTAAAATTTCACAAAAAATTTAAGGAAAAATTATGGCTGAAGATTCTAAAACTACGCAAGATTCTAATAATACAATCTCAAATAACATAGAATCTACATCGCAAGATTCCAACATTTCACAAGATTTTAATAAAATAGATTCTAAAAATACGCAAGATTCTAATAACACAGATTCTAATATTTTACAAGATTCTAAAGAAAATGCCGCAAATACCGACATTTCCCACCATATAGAATCTATCAAAGCAAACAAAGAAAAGCTAAATATCCACGCTCAAAATATCACGCAAAATAAAGAAAATATCGCAAAAAACGCCCAAAATATAGAATCTAACAAAGCAAAAATACAAAAAATGGAGGAAAAACTCGAACAAATCGAGGAAAAAAACACCGAAATAAACAAAGAAAACGTCGAAATTAAGGACGAAAATAAAACGCTAAAAATTATGATAGGCTTAGGCGTGGCGTTTTTGCTAGGTGTAATCGCGTTTTTACTAGCTAGATTCTATCTTGAGGCAAGTCTCAAGGTTTCCGTGCTTATCGGCATTATCGCCCTTTTAGTCACGCTTTGGACTAATAAAGCCCTGCCGATGGGTGTAGTTTCGCTCCTGCCCATCATTTTGTTCCCTAGCTTTGGCATACTCGACACAAAAGCGGCTACTTCAAACTATGCTCACCCCATTATTTACCTATTTTTAGGCGGCTTTATGATAGCAGCAGCGACTGAAAAAATCGGCTTACATAGAATCATCGCCAAATTTTTTATTGACAAATTCCCCAAAACACCGCAAGGCGTAATTAGCGGTCTTGGCGTGGCATCTGTCGTGCTTGGCACGGCGTTATCTAACTCAACCGTTGCCCTGCTTTTGCTCCCTGTGGCGTTAAGCATTACAAATGACAAATTTTTACAAACAAGATTCTTACTTGCCGTTGCCTTTGGCGCTTCAATTAGCGGTATTACGACCCCGATAGGTAGTCCGCCAAACCTTATATATTTGGGCTTTTTAAGCTCCAAAGGCTTGCATGGAATCTCTTTTACGACTTGGATTTTTATGATGTTGCCGCTTACGATTTTGATGTTGCTTGCGATGATTAAGATTCTAAGCCTTAACATTAAAGGGCATGAGCTGAATTTGAGCGCGTTTGAATCTATACATATTAATGGTGAGCAAAAGCGGCTTTTGGTTTTTATCGTCGCACTCCTTGCCTTGCTGCTTTTAAACTCGCCTATAAAGCCTATTTATAATGGCTTGGGGCTAAATGAAAATGTCGTGCTACTCGCATTTGGGCTTATGATGTTTATTCCTAAAATCGGCTTTCTTGACTGGAGCGATACTAAGAGCATACCTTATGAGATTATTTTCTTGTTTGGGGCTGGATTTTGCATTGCGATGGCGTTTTCGCAGGCTGAGCTTGGCGGGGCATTTACGAAGTTTTTTGAGATTTTTCGCGGAATGCCTTTTATTCTCATTATGTTTTTTGCGTGTATTTTCGCGGTTATTGCGACAAGTTTCCTTAGCACGACTGCGTTGATTGCCATTGTCCTGCCTATAATTGATGTCGCCACTAGCCACTTTTTAGGGGATAATCAACGCATTTTGCTAATGCTTGTAGTCACAATTTGTGCGAGTTTTTCATTTATGATACCCATTTCTACGCCGCCAAATGCTATCGTGTTTGCGCAAGGCGATGTAAAAGCTATGGATATGTTTAAATTCGGTCTTGCCCTAACAATCGTAGGAATGATTTTTGTGACCCTATTCTCCTCTTGGTATTGGTATAGTTTTATTAGTTAGATTCTAAAAAAGATTTAGTAGAATCTTAGAATCTAAAACACAAGGAGTAACGCCATGAATCTAATCGCAAAATGTTTAACATTCGAAGATATACTGCTAATCCCAGCCTACTCAGAAGTCCTGCCAAAAGAAGTCGCAACGCAATCAATGCTAACCAAAAACATCCCGCTAAATATCCCCTTTGTTAGCGCTGCGATGGACACCGTGACCGAGTTTAAAGCAGCTATTGCTATGGCGCGCCTTGGTGGCATAGGCATTATCCACAAAAATATGGATATAGATTCTCAAGTCAAACAGATAAAAAAGGTCAAAAAAAGTGAGAGTGGTATCATAAATGACCCTGTGTTTATCGCTGCTGATGCGACCTTGCAAGATGCTGAGGATATTATGAAAAACTATAGCATTAGCGGCGTGCCAGTGGTAGATTCTAATAAGAAATTGATAGGGATTTTGACGAATCGTGATACGCGATTTGAGACTGATTTTACTAAGAAAGTGGGCGATTTAATGACAAAAGCCCCGCTTGTTACTGCAAATGTGGGCATATCTTTAGAATCTGCTAAAAATATTATGCACAAACATCGCATTGAAAAGCTTCCCATTGTCGATAAAAACGAGATTCTAAAAGGTTTAATAACAATTAAAGACATCCAAAAATGTATCGAATATCCAAATGCAAATAAAGATTCTATGGGGCGACTTCGCGTGGGCGGCGCGGTAGGCGTAGGGCAAATCGATAGGGCAATCGCGCTAGAAAAAGCCGGAGCGGATGTAATCGTGCTAGACTCCGCGCACGGACACTCAAAAAATGTGATAAACACTTTGAAAGAAATCAAAACCAAAGTAAATATCGATGTAATCGTAGGAAATGTCGTTACCGCCGAAGCTACAAACGACTTGATACTAGCGGGCGCTGATGCGGTAAAAGTTGGCATAGGACCTGGCAGTATATGCACTACGCGAATAGTCGCTGGGGTGGGTATGCCGCAGGTCTCGGCTATTGATTCTTGCGCTAGTGTGGCGCGTGAATTTGGTGTGCCCATAATTGCCGATGGTGGTATCAAATATAGCGGCGATGTGGCAAAAGCCTTAGCGGTGGGTGCGAGTAGCGTGATGATAGGCTCACTTTTGGCTGGGACTGAGGAGAGCCCTGGCGACTTAGTAATCTTTCAAGGGCGACAATATAAGAGCTATCGAGGCATGGGTAGCATCGGGGCAATGCAAAAGGGCAGCAGCGATAGATATTTCCAAGAAGGGACAGCCCAAGAAAAGCTAGTGCCAGAAGGAATCGAAGGTCGCGTGCCATATCGAGGGAAAATCGCAGATGTATTACACCAACTTGTCGGCGGACTTCGCTCCTGCATGGGCTATCTTGGGGCAAAAGATATAGAATCTTTGTGGAATAACGCAAAAATCGTAGAAATCACCGCCGCCGGACTAAAAGAAAGCCACGTCCATGACGTAGTCATCACAAAGGAAGCCCCAAACTACCATGGGTAAAAATTGCAATAAATATTATTAAATATAGAATCTAGTTCTATCATAACCAAATATTTCATATAAAAAGTAAAATTATTCCTACCAACGCCCTAAAAAATGATAAAATATAGAATCTAATTTTTATAAAAGGACAAAAAGGAAATTTATGGGCTTTGCAGATTTCTTAAAGAATTTTAAAAGAGAAGATAGCCGAGTAAGTAAAGATTCTAAAAAGGACAACACCGCCCAGCACTGGACTAAATGCCCTAGTTGTGGGGCTTTGATTTATAATAAAGAGATTTTGGAAAATAGCCATGTGTGTAGCAAGTGCGGGTATCACTTTAGAATTAGCGCAAACGAGCGACTGAATCTAATCTGTGATAAAGATACATTTCGCGAGTATGATACGAACTTAGAGCCAAATGACCCGCTTAACTTTGTGGATAAAAAAAGCTATGTGAAACGCATTGAAGAGGGCTTTGAAAAGACAGGGCGAAAGTCCGCCGTTATCGCAGGTGAAGCCTTAATCAATAGTAAAGAAGTCCAGCTTGTAATCTTTGACTTTGCTTTTATGGGCGGTAGCCTTGCAAGTGTTGAAGGTGAAAAAATTGTGCGAGCAATAAATCGCGCCATAGCAAAAAAGCAAGGCTTAATCATAATTTCCACAAGTGGCGGGGCTAGAATGCAAGAATCAACTTTTTCACTAATGCAAATGGCAAAAACATCTGCTGCTTTAAAAAAGCTAAGTGAAAACAATTTGCCATTTATTTCGGTGCTAACTGACCCTACTTTTGGCGGCGTTTCAGCGAGTTTCGCCTTTTTAGGAGATATTATAATTGCCGAGCCAGGCGCAATTATAGGCTTTGCAGGAGCGAGAGTTATAAAGCAAACCATCGGGGCTGATTTACCGCAAGGATTCCAAACAGCCGAGTTTTTGCTAGAGCATGGGCTAATTGATATGATTGTCGCTAGAAAAGATTTGAAACAAAGTTTGAGCGACTTAGTTGGGCTATTATTGCCGTATGAAAATACACATATTTACCATTAGTAAGGGTGCGGATTCTATGTTTTTAGAATCTAGCAAACATTATTTAGATTCTATAAAGGGATTTAATGTTAGCGTGGAAGTGCAAGATATTTGGACAAAAAATGTCGCCAAAGCACAAAAGGCAGATTCTAATGTTGCTAGAGTTAGCTACACACAGGCTTTTTCTAAGCACTTAGATTCTAAATCTATATTACTTGATGCAGGAGGTAAGAAATATGACTCAATAAATTTTGCTAAAAATCTTGAACATTGTTTGCAAAATGGAGGGGCAAAGTTCTTTATTGCTGGGGCTTTTGGGTTTGAGTCTAATCTTTTAAAGGCACATAATTGCGTATCTTTAAGCGATTTGACTCTTAGCCATTCCTTAGCAAAAATTGTTTTATTAGAGCAGATTTATCGTGCGATAAGCATTATAAATAAGCATCCATATCACAAATAAAAGGAAAGCAAAATGATAGAAGAGATAATGAGCGATGAGGATTTATTAGAGCTAAAAGTGCGGCTAGAGCGGCGTTTGGAGTATTTGCAAGAGGCTAGCTACAAGATTCAAAAAGGGATGAAAGAAATGGGGACGCTGAAACTGCAGGATAATGCGGACATCATCTCAACGCAAATGCAAATCCGCGTGCAAGATTCTATGGTATCACAGCATTTAAATGAGATGAAAGAGATAGAATCTTCTTTGCGAAAGTTTGAGAGTGGCGAGTATGGAATCTGTGAAATGTGCGAGGGCGATATAGGCATCGAGCGGCTAAATGCCAAGCCACACGCGAGATTTTGCATTAATTGCAGGGAGATTTACGAAAAGCGCGAAAACCACAAAAAATTCCGCGAACGCTCCTAAATCCTCGCGAAGTTATAGAATCTACCCACATCTTTACATATCTTATAAAAGATGGCATAACTTTTAGATTCTAATTCCATTAAAATATTTTCTCGCACCTTAAAATGACTTATCTTTAAATGGACAAAAAAATATTTTAGGATTATAGAATCTAGATTATAAAATACTAGCCTTTGTTAATGTTTTTGATTGTGTCTTGGATGGCGGAGCGGATGTCATCGATGTTGGCTTCGCTGCGTGATTCTTCTTGTAAAAAGTCATTAATTTGTTGAAACATTTCCTCTACTTTTTCTTTCTTTTTATCAAGGCGATTCATTCTATCATTTAAACTTGCCTCACGTTCTTTATCAAAATTTATTTTTTCAAACGCTTCGTCCTTAGAATCCCTAGAATCTAAACGACCCCTAGAATCCATAGAATCTAAACGCGACATAGAATCCAAACGAGAATCCCCCCGCGACATAGAATCCACCACCTTCAATCGCGGCTTTTCCACCCCATAATTTTCATCAAAAGATTCCATAGAATCTAGCCCACGTAAATTCTCCTTAAAATTATCCTCTTCGCTTAAATCTCTTAGCTCAATACTTAGCTTTTGATTAGCCAACTCTAGCTCACTAATTCTATCTTTGAGCTTATAAAGCCGCTTTGCCGCCATTTTATAGACCTCATACAAGGCTTCCTCATATATGATTTGCGCCGCTCTTGCCATCGCAGTAGCCCCATTTTTAATATGCACACTCACGCTAGATAAAGGCTGAAACTCCTGTAAAATCCCGCTAAAATCCAAAATATTAGACGAATCTGCTGAATCTTCAAATGACCCCGAAAGGAAGCTTTCTTTCATATCCTCATTTACCGCACTTTGCTGTGCTTGCATAATTTTTGTTTTGTAAAATTGCGCCTTTTGCTTCATAGAATCTAGCTCATTACGCATTTTTTCTAGCTCGTTATTTGCATCCTTTAGCAAGATATTTGCATCATTTATCTCATTAGTTATGGCTTTAAGTTCTTGCTCTTTATCACGGATAATCGCGTCATACTCGCCGATACTAGCCATAAACTCACGCTTTTTATCCTCGAAAATCTTAGCAATCTGCCAGGACTCCTTTATCGTCTCAGCCTTAGCGATAAATTCCATAAAAATCTCTTGCTCATCGATATTTTGCACAATATCAGCTAAGGTCTCGCGCTCATCCTCTCTCATTTTTTCTCCTTAATTTCTAGCTCTAAACTTTCTAATAAAATGTCGCGTCCTTGCGTTATTTGCGTGTTTTTCCCATTGCAAAAGGGGCAGGTTGGATTGCTTAGATTATGAAACTCGCCTCCGCAATCCTTGCAAGTTAGCATTAATTTTTTTGTAATTATATCAATTTTGGCATTGCTAATTTGCGGGAAGTCCGCTTTCAGCACATCAAAGGCAGATTCTAGCAAGGTTTTATCAATATTTGCCCTTTGCCCTATGCTTATTTTTATGCTGGTTACAGCGGTTGCATTATTAGATTCTAAGTATTCCATACAAGTCTCTAAAAGTGCGGCTACTACGGAGTATTCATGCATTTTTTTTCACCCTTGGCTTTAAAAGTGTGGTGTGAAATTTCTCACTAAAGCTAGGAATACCCTGAATAAAAAAGCAAAAACAGCATATAAGCGGGTCAAACATCGCATGATAAATATCAATATACCGCGCAAAAATCATCCAAAAAACAAAGCACACAAGCATAAAAAGCCCACAGATTCTATCCACGCAATACGCAATGGCAATAAAAATGCAAATAATTAGAATCTTATAACTAATAGAGCCAAAATACCAGTCAAAAAGCCCGACAGTATTGAGCGCAAATAACGCCCACGCCACGAACAAAAACACCATTCCTTTAATGCCAATAAACACTTCAAATTTATCACTAAAATTGCGAATAATCGCAATAATGCAAACAAGCGTTAGCATAAAGCTAGGCAAATCAAAAATGGTGTAAAGCAGGTTTGCTAAAGACTTGTGATTAAAAAAATGAATAAGGCTAAGGATGGCAATCGCGCTGCAAGTTATGCCTTTTATAGCGATACTTGCATTAAAAATATGCGTAGCCTTAAGGAAAGAAAACACGCTAAGTGTGATAGCCACGCAAAAAAGCATATATGAAATCGTGCAGTAAATGTCCATTTTTTTGCCTTTAGATTATTTTAGATTCTGTAATTTTTTTAGAAATTTTTAAACTACTCATAAACCTTTATTTTTTATGTCCTTTTTACTCGCATTATTACTTGATTTTACCGCGCTAGATTCTACCACACTAGCGCCATCACTTAGCCTATCTTGCCCGTTTTTCACCACATTATCATTCTCTAAAAATGCTCCTAAAACGACTGCCTCTTTATCTTGCAGGCTTAAAACATTCACATTTACCGCCACCGCCGTGCCAGCCCGCACGACAAAGACGACATTTTTCCCACGCACATTCACAATGCTATCACGCGGCACGATAAAGCCACTCGCCTTACCAGCCGTATTCAAATGCACATCCACCGCCATCCCATCGAAAAATCCCGCCTCATTCCCAACCTTAATATACACAGGAAAAGTCTTGCTACGCACCTCCGCTTTGGGTATCAGCGCGCTAATTTGCCCTGTGTAATTCTTGCCATTAATGGTGAGCGGCACACTCTGCCCGACCCGCAGAAACGCCGAAATGTTGCTAGGCACATACACAATAACCTCGATTTGCGCGGTATTGACGATGAGTGCGACACTATCGCCGACCTTTAGCCACTCGCCCACACTTATGGTTTTGTCGATGATTACGCCATTAAAGGGCGAGTAAATGCTCATTTTCTTAATCTCCTCGCGGCTTAAATCATAGTCGGCTTGAAGCGACAAGATGTTGCTCTCCTTTGCCTTCAAATCAAACTCAAGGTTTTCATACTGCTGGAGTGCGATAGATTGCGAGTCTAGCAGGTTTTTATACCGCGCTAACTCATTTTGAATCTTTTGCGCCTGATACTTTGCCTCCTGCAATTTGGCGAGTTTCACCTCCAAATCTTTAGTTAAAATGTCCGCATTCAAACTCACTAATTTCTGCCCTTTTTTGACCCTATCGCCTACGTTAAAATACACTTTTGAGACTAGCCCTGATTGCTGAGAAGCGATTTTAGCGGACTCTTTGTAGTTTAGTGTGCCTACAAATGTGCTTTGCTTTTCTAACTCGCCTCGTTTTATTTTTGTGGTTGTTACAACTTGGGGCTTTTGGATTTTAGATTCTATAGTTTTTTCTTTAGAATCTTGGTTTTTTTGTAATTGATTAGAATCTTTGGTTTTAGATTCTGTAATTTTTGTATCTTTTTTAGAATCTAGATTCTGTAAATTGTTAGAATCTTTGCTTTTTGCGGTGTTAGATTCTATATTTTGCGAATTTTCAGAATCTTTCTTAGAATCTTGCGTAGTTTTAGAATCTATTTTAGAATCTACTTTAGAATTTAAATTTTTCGCATTATTAGATTCTATAATTTTTTCTTTAAAATCTTTTATATTCTGTAACTCTTTAGAATCTTTAGTTTTAGATTCTATAATTTTTGAATTGTTAGAATCTTTCTTAGAATCTTGCATTTTAGATTCCATATTATTTTTAGAATCTTTTGAATTTTCTTGTAAATTAGATTCTATATTTTGCGAATTGCTTTTAGAATCTGTGCTTCCTTGTAAATTAGAATCTTTTTTAGAATCTAGATTCTGTAAATTTGCAGATTCCAAATTAGAATCTGCTTTAGAATCTTGCGTTTTTACATCATTATTTTTCCCCCCAAAAATAAAAAAAAGCCCACAAACAAGCCCAACAAAAACAACCAACACCAAAATAATCTTTTTCATATTTTCTCTTTTTTTCAACTAAAACCCTAATTTTAACGCAAATGTCTAAATTTTTAGAATCTACCTTGTTGCTTTATTTTCACGTTTCATTTATAAACCCGGAAGAATGTGGACGTGTCGCCGCTTAGGGCTAATAAACGTGCATAAGTTGTAATGACCTTATACACACTAGCCTTTTGCTCTAAAATGGCGTCCATTAAAGCATTTCTAGCATCGACTACCTGCGTATTTGTCGCCATTCCTTGCGCGTAAGCCTTCTCTTGCAGCTTCAAATTTTCCCTAGCCAACGCAATGCTAGAATCTAAACTCGCCACTTCGCTAACATAAAAATTTAGCTGTTTGTAAGTCTTTTTCACAAGCAATTCAATATCACGCACCGCCTGAGATTCTAACGCGCTTGCCTGTAAATGCAGGATTTTACTAGCCTGATACTTTGGGAAACGCGCCTGCGGGCTAACTAGATTCCACCTTGCAGTAACGCCCAGATACCAGTTTGGCATCATTTGCTCCATTTTTGACTGATTATCACTTACCATAAATGTCCCAAACGCCGCAATTTTAGGCATAAAACTACCAAAATCTAGCCGATGTTGAAACTTCGCACTATCCACCTTATTTTTAGCAATTTTTAGCGTGGGATACTGCGAGAGCGTGCTCTCCACATAGTAGGCTTCAGGCTTCAGTGCCATATCCTTGCTAATCTCAAGGTGTGAAATGGGCTGCGTGTGGGAATATTCACTACTTAAATGCAGCGCGGAGTTAAAGGCAAGTTGTGCGATTTCATACACATTTTGCGCGGCAAGGAGCTTATTTTCCGCCCTATCTAGTGCCATTTTTGAGTTTATCAGCTCAAGCTCTGCAATCTGCCCTAATTTGTGGAGTTTCTGGCTATTTTCATAATGCTTTTGCGCGCCATCGCGATTAGCCTTTAGCGTATCCACGCTCTCTTTGCTAAGCAGTAGCGAATAATACAAATCCACAATCTCTTCAAATGTCGCTAATTCCTTTAATTTCAAGGCTTCTTTAGAATCTTTCAAAGCGATTTGTGCGAGTTTATTACCATAATATCGCGTGCCGCCGGTGTAAAGCGGATAAAGGATGTTAAGCACGCCAACAACGGCGTTTCGCTCCATAAGCGTTATGGGGGTGTTTAGCGTGGTAAGAATGGCACACATTTGCTGTGATTGCTGCGTGTCGATACTGCAGGCTGTTCTTTGTGCGGAGTTTAGCTGTTGCTTTTCATCTGCGGTTAAATGCGAAGTCATATCAAGCTGAATTTTCTCGCCCAAATGCACATAAATCGCGTTAATATCAATCTGCGGGAGATAGCTAAGTTTCGCACCCAAATTTATCTTTGCCATCGCATCCACGCCTAATTTACTCGCCTTTAGCCCATCATTTTTTTCCATTGCATCATCATAAGCTTCTTTTATGGTGAGTTTGTAGGCATTAGATTCTGTATTTTGCGTAGTTTGCGTAGTTTGGTCGCTAGATTCTAAAGATTTTATAGAATCTAAATAATCCGCTTTTAAAGATTCTAGACAAAAAAAGATGAGTAAAAAAAATAAATAAGGCATTTAGTTCCTTGAGATATTATTAGATAAATTTTCAACTAAATTTACATTCAATATTCTGTAATTTTATCTTTAAAAAATTAAGAAAATAGTAAAAAGATTCTATTAAAATATAAAATCTAATCTTTAATAGCGAAAGTAAAATATATTCTTTGTGTGTAGAATCTACACAGTTTCCATTGAAAGATATACTAAGGAAAATAAAATTTTTCGCCTTAATAATTCATCCTTAAAATCTTGTAAATACGCACTATCTTTCCCATAGATTCCATAAATCATTTTGCGTGTTTTGCCACTTTTTGACGTTTGCGAATTGACAAAGTCTATATTGCCATATTTTTCACTAGAAAAGATTTTATCCGCCACTTACCGCACCCACTTTTACAAAAAAACAAAAACTAAATTTTGTTTTATATTTATTTTTAGTGAATAAAATCTGTTTATTTTAAAGGCACAACTATCATCTAATTTTTGCTTAAAATTATCCTTTTGAAATCGCCATAAGGTTGCTACGAAAATCAAAAATACTGCAATCTTTAGAATCTAAATTACTCATTTAACTCCATTTATAGAATCTAGATTCTACTCATCCTCATAATCCGCATCAGGGCTTTCATAATCATCATCATCATATTGATTTAAGTAGCGAAAGTCGCTGTCCTCATCATAACTATCATCATCGCCAAACTCATCATCATCGTATCCATCGCTATCTAGCTCGTCATTTATATCATCATAATCGCCCATTTTTCGCTCCTTTTTGCATAAAAATTTGTGTTAAAACTATTGTAAAAATTCGCAACATTATAGCTTTTTTACATTATAAAATTGCTAATTTTTGTCAAATTGATGGAATTTTTGAACTCAAAGATTCTATAGAATCTAAACGCAAACTTAAAGATTCTAATATAAATTATAAAATCCTATCGCCCACCGACCACCCTAATATTTTTCACGTAAAACCGCCCATTTTGGAATCTTATTTGCTTACCCAAAAGCAATATTATTTCAAAGGACGGAACATGATAAATACGAACAATAACGGCTTGGCAAACTTAGGCTTAAACAATCAAAACACGCACTACATCAAGCGTGAAGTAAGCCTGCAAAATATGGTAGCGGCGCAGTCGCCACGCGTTGAGCGGGTGGAAAATCCGCAGGAATTGCTTGATTTTGATAAATTTGAGCAGAAGCGACAGACTTATGGTTTGGCGATTTTGGAGCTAATGAGCGACCAAGAGTATCAGGCGTGGCTTCGCGCAACCGCTGGGATGACTGAGACTGAGAAAATGCTGGCGGTGCAAAAACTTTATCCGCTAGCTGACATTGATAGGATTAAGAGTGCGAAGGCTGAGGCGATGGAAAAAATCTCGCGTTCTGCTAATCTTTCAAGCCCTGAATCAAGTGAGAGCGGCTACATCATTAACGCGAATAAACTAAATGGTATGCGTGTGTTTAGCGCTGATTCTAACTTTATCCAACGCTACAAAAACGCGTATGATTCAATCGAACAGGCAATGCAATTGCAAGGGTAAGATTGCAAAAGTTTTTGTACAAATACTAAAGTTTAAGATGTAAATATTGTAAATATTGTAATGAATTTTAGATTCTGTAGTTCTATTTTATTGACTTTTGCTTTGGTATTCGATAAAATTACGGCTTTTTATATTGCTTTTGTGTCAGGGTAGCTCAGCTGGTTTAGAGCGCTGGTCTCATAAGCCGGAGGTCGGGGGTTCAAGTCCCCCCCTTGACACCAAAATCCATTGTAATTATTCATTAAGATAAAAAACTTATTTTATTTATAATCTTTTGTGGTGTTAGTTTGTGTGTAAATGCTTTTAGTAAAGATGTTAAAAATAAATAGCCTTATAACAAAGGCTCAAGACGAGCTAGATAATGCCAAAATATGGTGCTTGATGTCCCGCAAACGTGCTGATTGCTAGTTTTAAAATAAGTTTTTTTTTAGAGTTTTTAACTCGCTGCAAAATCCGCAAAATTACACGATTAAAATTTATGGAAATTTATACGATAAATACGATGTATTTTTTATGGGTAAAATATATTAAAGGGAATTTATGACAACTAGCAATATAGTATTTTTGGATATTGAAATTACCAAAGAAAGCAGGGAGTTTTTTTCTTTTGGGATTTTTGTGCCTGAAAAAAATGTGTTTGATGAATTTGAAACAGATTCTAAAGCAGATTCTAAGGTAGATTCCAAAATAGATTCTAAAGCAGATTCTAAAATAGATTTTAAAAAAGATTCTAAAGCAGATTCTAAAAAAGATTTTATGAATGGGATAAAAATTTATGCTTCAAGAAAGTTTGAAACAAAAGAAGATTCTATGGAATCTAGCGATGTGGATGTTTCGCATTTAAACATAATAAAACATTCAAACATAATAAAACATTCAAACACAATAAAAGAAGATTCTATAGAATCTAATCTTACAGATATTACGCATACTCCTAGTATGGCAAGTGAAGATTCTAATATTACAAATAAAGATTCTATAGAATCTAGCAATGTAGATATTTCTCAAACGCTTGATATGACAAAAGATATAGATTTTTCGCATTCGCCTGATATGACAAGCAAAAAGACAAGTAAAATAGAATCTAAAAAGGAAAAATATCAATTAATAAATTTCAATGATTTTAGCCTTGATAAAGTGCAAGAAAATATTGAAATGCGAGTAAAATGCAGTAATGAATATGAAGTTATAGAGATTTTTAAAGAATGTTTGAAATTATTAAAAAGTTATAATATTAAGTATATTTGTGGGCATAATATTATAAATTTTGATATGTATTATATCGCTAAAAAGCTTTCAAGCAATACGAATATAGAATCTAGATTGAGTATTTTTGATTATGAAAATACTAAAATTCACTTTATAGATTCTATGTATTTATCAATGCTAATGCACGCAAATAAAGATAAGCATAAACTTGAAAAGCCTTATTTAAATAAAATTTATGATATAGAATATAAGCAAGAGGTTTCTAAATATTCGCGAAAAGATGCACGCAATAATCCGCTAAAAGATAGTATGCAAACCTGCATTTTATTTAGAACGCTAAATAGAGAATTTAGCAATTTAGATTCTAAATTAAAAGAAATTTTTATATATTTAACGCAAGAGAGCGTGTATTTTAAAGGCTATTTTAACTACAATAAAATAGAATCTAAAGAATATTTTGATAACGCAAAAAGCCTAAAAGAGCGGGTAAAAAGCTATGACACATTAAATAGAATCGAATGTGATGAGAAATATTTTGAGACATTAATAAAGGATAAAAGAATAGAATTAGCCTTTGTTTTATCGCTTTTGCTTGACTTAGATTCTAT
The DNA here is from genome assembly GCF_000762875.2 of Helicobacter saguini. Lineage (GTDB taxonomy): Bacteria > Campylobacterota > Campylobacteria > Campylobacterales > Helicobacteraceae > Helicobacter_A > Helicobacter_A saguini. The sequence goes on along the minus strand of NZ_JRMP02000004.1, from coordinate 45,739 downwards.
CATTTCTAAAAAAGATTCAAAAGAATTTAAGCCAAAAACAATTTCGCACGTAATTATAAAAAAATATCCATATATAAAAATGATTACAAAAAATCTAACTTTTAAAGAAATAAGTAAGGAAAATTTGATAAATTTTATAGAAAGTGAAAATTTTTTCAAAAAAGGTTCTTTTAAAGGATTTAGAGATTTTGAGTGTAAAAGTAATAGCATTATTGATTATAAAAAATCGCTTAAAAAGAAAAAAGATTCTAATATTTCAACTAAAAAATTTTCGCAACTTGAAATTATAGAATCTGTTTTGCAAAATTATGGGCAAGATTCAATACTTGCAATTCTTCCTACAGGCGGCGGTAAAACATTCACTTTTATGCTACCAGCCTTGCTTCGCGCACAGCAATATAATGGTTTAAGTGTTGTTATTTCGCCACTTTTAGCATTAATGAAAAATCATATTGACATTTTTAGCAAGATTAATAGTTTTAAGATTTCCTGTTATAATAGCGACCTTAGTGCTATTGAGCGAGAAATCGTGCTAAATGAAATATATAGCGGCGATATAAATGTGCTTTATCTAGCTCCTGAATCTCTTCGCTCAAATACGATTTTTAAGGCGTTAAGTGCTAGGATTATAGATAGATTTATAATCGATGAAGCGCATTGCCTTAGCGTGTGGGGGCATGATTTCCGCCATGATTATTTTTTTATACCAAAGTTTATTAAAAAATTGCAAGATTTTGGGTTTGAAGATTCTAAAACTTTTGAAGATTCTAAAGGCAAAAGCGATTATAAAATCCCTGTTTCACTTTTTAGTGCGACTGCAAAATTAGAAGCACGAAATGAGATAAAAGAAGTATTTGAAAAAACGCTAAATTTAACCTTTAAAGATTTTGTATCAACGCAAGGTCGTAAAAACTTGCATTATAAAATAATAGATGTAAGCGTAAAGACAGAATCTAAAAACATTAAACTTATAGAATCTAGTTTGCAAGATTCTAAAAAATATAAGAAATTATTAAAAGAGTTAGAAAAAATATATATAGAAATTTGTGAAAATAGAAAAAATTGCATTGAATGTAATGATAATACAAAAATTTGCAAAGATAATACGCATAAAAGTCCAACTATTATTTATAGTCCGCAAAATGCCGCATTATGCACAGAGTTGCAAGAAGCCTTAATGGAAGATTTAGGTGAAATGTTGCATAATATGCCAAAAGAAAAAATAGATGAAAATCTCCCAAAACCAAAAATAGAGCCATTTTACGCTGATAGAGATAAAGCTATAGAATCTAATCAACGCAAAAAAGATGATATTTTGCAAGATTTTATTGATGATAAAATAGATATTGTGATTGCCACGACTGCCTTTGGTATGGGCATTGATAAAGATAATATAAAAAATGTGATACATTTTGGCTTAAGCGATAGTTTAGAATCTTATTTGCAAGAGAGCGGACGTGGTGCTAGGAGAGAAGATATACAGGCAAACTGCATTGTGTTGTATGATAAAACTGAAATACAAAATGCCTTAAGCAAGCTAAAGATTCTAAGTAATAACGATGTAAAAAATGTAGAAAAATATATAAAAAGTGAGTATAAAAGGCAAGGCAGTTTTGATAATTTTTTTATAACGCCATATACAATAATGCAATGTTTCAACAATGATGAAAAAAAGGACTATGAAACAAGAAAGCTAAATATGAAAACAAGCCTACTAGAGCTAGAAAAAGCAAATATTTTAGAGCGCGATATAAATAAAACATATCTAAAAGGCACATCACTAAGATATGAAGTAAAAATAAATGATTCTAACAAGACTGAATCTTATATACAAAATAAACTAAATGAATATGAGAAAAATAAAAAGAAAGATTTATCTAACTTTACTTTAAAATATAAAGATGAAATAAAAATAGTAAATATGAGAGAAGATATTACACGTATTATGAATAATATTTGCCAAAAAAGTAAAGTTGAGCCTATTGAAATCTATGAAGTATTTGAGAGGCTAGATATACCAAATATACCAGATAATAGAGTGCATGAAACAATGAATATTATAAAAGAGCTGGGCTTTGTAGATGATGATAAAGATATGGAAATTTATACACTTGATATTAGACAATCTTTAGAAAAATATTTTTTACAAGAGCGTAAGATTTTAGCAATATTTGATAGCCTTATAAAATCTACACACTTAGATATTTCAAATATTAAAATAACACTTAAAGACAAAACTAAATATATTAAAATGATTCTAAGAAATATTTATTCATTTATAAATTCTCAAGAAAAAAATGTGGTAGATATAAAATTAAAAGAATCTAGCAAATTTAATTACACAATGTATGATACAGATAAGTTTAATGCACTAATAAAATTAAGGCGAAACATACTTAAAGAAATTATTAATTTTGTATTTACACTAGATTTTAAAGATAATAATATCGTGGAATTTGCTAAGGCTGAACTTTTAGCACATATTAAAAAAACTATCACCTGGGATACAAAGAATGAAAGTGATAAAGAAAAGGCTTTAGATTATTGCTTACAATTCTTGCATAATTGCTTTAGTGAATCTTTTAGAATCAAAAAGGGCAGAGTTTTATATTGTCAAAATTATTCATTTAATATGCTAGATTCTAACAAAAGCTATTCAAAAAAAGACTATGACAAAAGTATAGGCAAATATTTTGAAAACAAGAGTGCATCACTAAAAATCCTTGAAGTATATTTGGATAAATTAGCAAAAGATTCTAAAAACGCACAAGATTTTGTAAAAGATTATTTTGATAAACCTTTAAAAACTTTTGCTAAAGAATATAATCTTAAAGATATACATAGCTCCTTTAGCCAGCTAGCAATAGATACGATAAATAAAGAGCTAGATTTTGACCAAAAAAAAATTATAAAATCTAACGAAAATAAAATAATGATACTAGCAGGACCAGGCAGTGGGAAAACGCGTGTGCTAGTGCATAAAATCACCGCGATGCTTTCAAGTGGAAAGTATAAAACACAAAACTTTTTAATGTTAGCTCACAGCAAAGTGGCGGTAAAAGAGTTTAAGGATAGAATCCACGCTTTAATGAAAGAAGTGGGTATTAAAGATTATTTTAAGCTAAATATTTTTACATTTCATTCTTACGCAAAGCAAATCACAGAAGAGAGCGTTGAAGATATAAATAAAGTGATAGAAAATGCCACAGATTTACTAAATAATAATGAAAAAAACCTGCCAAATGAAATAGAAGTGCTAGTGCTAGATGAATGCCAAGATATAGATTCTAATATCTTTAATTTTATAGAATCTATCATAAATAAAATGCCAGAAAATAAAAAGATTCTATGCGTGGGCGATGATGACCAGCTAATAAATAATTTTGATAAGGATTGCAAAGATGATATTTTACATTATATAAAAAAGCTAAAAAATGAAATTATAGAATCTAATTTAGATTCTAAAGATTCTTATAAAATTTGTCACTTGGTTACAAACTATCGTAGTTGTAAAAACATTGTAGATTTAGCTAATGCTTTTAGGGCGAGATTCTTACAAGGTGGGCTAAAAGATTCCAAACCATTAGAATCTAACATTAAAGAAAATGGCGAAATCAAAGCCTATTTTTACAAAAGCGGCAGTTTTATGACAAATATTTTAAAACAAATACAAGATATAGAATCTAACTCCACTAATTCCCCCTCCCTTGCGGAGGGGGTTAGGGGGTGGGTCAAAGATTCAAAAGATTCTACAGATTCCAAAGAAACAAAAGATTCCAAAATTTCCCAAGATTCTATAGAATCTAAGTGTGCCACAATAGCCGTCCTTTTTTATACAAACGAAGAAGTGGCAACATTTTACAACCTGCTTTTAGAAAATAATATCAAGGCACGCTACATTCTTGATGATGAAAAATTCCAACTAAAAGATTTGATTGAAATATATGATTTTAAAGAATATTTTTTTGAGCATAAAGACTATAAAAAAGCCAAAGATGAGATTACAAAAAAGTATAAAGATTCTATAAATTATGATTTATTGCTAGAAATTTTAAGTGATTTTGAAGCTCGTATAAATGCAGATTCTATGAATTTTGAAAATATACAAGAAATCTTAGAATCTTATCTGCAAGATATTAGCATAGATAATTTTTATAAAAATCAAGTCGTGGTAACAACGTTGCATAAGGCAAAGGGCAAAGAATTTGACAATGTTTTTATCGGTATAGAATCTAATTTTTTTGAGCGTCAAAATATCATAGATTATCAATACCGATTAATCTATGTCGGCATCACACGGGCGAAAACAAATCTATATTTGCACTTGCAAGATTCTATAGAATCTAACATATCTAGTGATGTTAAGCATAGCAAAATTCCTAACATAGAATCTAAAATGCAAACATTTATCAAAGATTTTAAAACCCTGCTAGATTCTAATAATATCAAATACGAGACAAAAGTTGGCGACCCAAACCCAAACAAAATCGCCTTTATTATGGGACTTGGCGATATTTGGAGTGGGTTTAAAATCACAGATTCTAATATAGATTCTATAAAAAACTTAGTAGCAGGAGACAAAGTAGATATAAGACAAGAGCATTACAAAACACATCGCATTTTTCTAAAAGATACTAATGAAAAAATAGGTGCATTAGCTTACGATATAGATTCACAAACTAAAAAAATAAAAGATAATTTATTCCATAACATTAAAGATAATAGAGAAAAATATAAAGACTACACACTAGATTCCACCGCACAAATAATGTATATAGTCCATTACAAAGACCGCCACCAAGTCCTTTGCAAACTTACGATGAGTAAAGATTCTAAAACCTAAAAACTTTTATGTTACACTTTTGTGAAAACTTCACAAGGAAAACCATGCTAACAATCGCACTGCCAAAAGGACGAATCGCGCAAGATAGCCTTGTGCTTTTCTCAAAGATTTTCAATCAAAGCATAAATTTTGATGATAGACGCCTGATTTTACGCTTAGAAAATATCACATTTTTAAATGTGCGAAACCAAGATGTGCCGACTTATGTGCATTATGGCGCGGCGGATTTGGGCATTGTGGGGCTTGATGTGCTTGAAGAGCGTAGCGATATAGATGTCGTGCGGCTGCTTAATCTAAATATCGGCAAGTGCAAGGTTGTCGTTGGTAGCGAGTGCGGCAAACCCATAAATTACCTAAAACCGCGTATCAAAATCGCTACGAAAATGACAAATATAACGCAGAATTTTTTCTCAGCGCGCGCTATCGCGGTCGATGTGATTAAGCTTTATGGGAGCATTGAGCTTGCCCCTTTGGTAAATCTAGCCGATGGAATTGTGGATATTGTGGAGACAGGTAGCACAATGAAGCAAAATAATTTGCAAATTGATGAGGTGATAATGCACTCATCTGCGTTTCTCATAGCAAATCAAAATAGCTTTTATGTCAAAAAAGATTCTATACTTAGCCTGCAAGAGGAGCTAAAAAAACTGATTTAAGAATTTAAGATAATGTGCTAAAATTTATAAAATAACAATAGATTTAAATATCAAAGGAATAAAAATGGCAAAGAAAACACTTACATACAAACTAAAAAGAGAAAGTCTTAGAATCTTAAATCAAATTAATAGATTTTTAAAATATCATTTTGTTTGTGGCTCTCTAAATGTAATGGGGGGGGGGGGTAAAGCATAGACTAATAGCCCTTGAAAAATTGCTAGAGACAAAGGGCATTATCACAAATGAGAATAAACACGCCTTAACTAATGAAAAAACTACCTACTTTAACCACGAAAATATCCGCAAAGATTTATCCAAAATGAGCCTAGATTCTATAAAATATGTGTATAAAATGCTTGATTTAAAACATATAGAATCTTATTTAGATTCTAAAGATTTTAAAGAAAAATACGCTAAAAATCCTTATCCACCGCTTGTCAATCTTGATTTAATTATAGAATCTAATAATAATTTAAAGCCTAGTAAAATAAATTCTAAACAAGATTCTAAACAAAAGCAATATAGCAAGTTTATCCCATATCATAAGATTCCAAAAGATTTAACCTTTGCTTTGAATCTTCCCTTTCCACCAACATATAATTTTATTTGGTTGCAAAAGGATAGCTCCGCATCTGCGGCATTTACGCTATTTTTAAGCCTTTGTGAAGTTAATTTTATAATTTGCTATAGCGATTATGAAGTGCAAAATTACGATATTTTACAAAACACAAATACTTATAACATCCTAAATATCCATCAACACAAACCAAAAATACACTATCTAGTCGATAAAAAATCCCCTATAATTTTTATTGTCCGCGACCCTATTTCTATATTAAAAACTGCGTTAAATCACTTTAAGGATTTTGAAAATTTTACTCCACTTATGCGAAAATTTAACCTTACTTGCGATTATACAAAGCTTATTCCAAAAACGATTTTTGTATATTCAAAAGAAAGTAAGCCCACACTAGATTCTATAAAAAATGTAAGTTTTAGTGTATATTTCAACACCCACAAACGCCTTAAGATTCTAAAAGATTTTACAAGTGAAATTATCTGCCTTGATTTTAGTGATTTTAGTTCAACTAACGCCTTTAATACAATGGAAAATCTCTCAATTCATCTTGGCTTTAAAAAGCCTATACAAAAGGAAAGCTTTGAAGGACTAGCCATTGATAATTTAGAAGTCTTACCAGCGAAATTAATGGTAAATGAAAGCGATATAAACAATGTTTTTAATCCACAAAATAGCCAAAATACACAGAATCTAGATTCACTAAATAGCTTAGATTCTATAGAAATACTAATCACAACACATCAAAAAACGCCAAATTTTAACGATTATGATAATATTACGCAAGATATTTTTGGGGAGCGTGAGCTAATGTTTAAAAATATGATTTTTCTAACTAAAGATTCTAAAAAACTACAAAAAAACGAACTTTTATACAAAAAAGTTAAAGAATATCTAAACGGATATTTAGACACATTAGAAAAAAGTGAAAAAGAAAAAAGAGCAAGTTTTATTACAGAATCTCAAATTATAAATTATCTAAAAGATAATAAAGACTTACGCGAAAAGCTAAAAGCCCATTTAAAAGATGACCTACAATATGTGCTAGAAAATCATCCAGATTATGTAAAAAAATGGAAATATTATAATGAATTAATGAATGCAAAATAATAATATGACAATAATAAATCTTGTATTATTAATGTTACTTTCCTTAAAATCATTCTTATTATTTTATTTCGTGTTTTTTGCTATAATTGCACATAAATTTTGCTTTTTAAAGTTATAGATTCTATAATTTTTATGAGATAGTTATCTTCCTACTTTTGCGTAAAAATGAGAAATATAGCGTTTTATTTGTCTGGCACATTTATAAAAAAATGGTGTGAAATCGTAGTTAAGATTCTATAAAACGAAAAATCGCAAAGTTTGGGTAGAATCTTTTTCAAAAGCGATTTGGAGAAAATATGATTTTAGAAGTGATAAGGTATCCGCACAAGGTTTTGCGGACGATTTCGCAGGATGTGGGCGATTTTGATTCTCATTTACACGAGCTACTTGATAATATGTATGAGACGATGATGCACAAAAATGGCGTGGGGCTGGCTGCCATACAGGTCGCAAAGCCGCTGCGTGCGCTTCTTATCAACATTCCGCGCGAAGATGGCGAGCAGCATAAAGAGGACTTGCTAGAGATTATAAATCCTGTGATTTTGGAAAGCAGTGGGCAGATTACATGGAGTGAGGGCTGCTTGTCTGTGCCTGGATTCTACGAGGATATTGAGCGGTTTAATAATGTGAAAATTTCGTATTTTGATAGGCTTGGAAATGCGTGTGAAAGGGAGTTTGAGGGCTTTGAGGCAGTGGCATTGCAGCATGAGATGGACCACTTAAATGGCGTGTTATTTATCGATAAATTACCGCTTTTAAAACGCAAAAAATTTGAGAAAGAATTGAAAAAAAATGGGTATAAAGTCGTTTAGATTCTATATTTTTAAGTAGATTCTAAGGAAAATTTAGATAGAATCAGCGTTTTTACTAAATCTTGTATTTATAAGGAGAAATCATGGCAAGACGATGCGACATCACGCTAAAAGGCGTAATGGTAGGAAACAATGTAAGCCACGCAAATAACAAACGCAAAAAGCGAAGCGAGCCAAACCTGCGAAATATGCGAGTGAAATTAGAAGATGGCACTAGATTAAAGCTGAAAGTCGCGGTATCTACTTTGCGAACGCTAAAAAAACCAAAGGTAAAGAAAAAAGCCCAAGAAAAGCAAGAGGCTTAGAATCTAGATTCTATAAATTTTAGAATTTTAGCTCGTATTTTCTTAGTAATTTTAGAATTTATAGGATAAAAAATGATAAAAGTAAAAAACCTAAATTTTTCGTATAATTCAAGGCATATTTTAAAAAATCTGAGTCCAAAGGATTGTCGTGCCAAAGGCGGTGTAGATTAGAATCTAGATTCTAAAAGGAACTAAATGAAACTAATATCTTGGAATGTAAATGGCTTGCGAGCGTGTATGAATAAGGGTTTTATGGACTTTTTTAGAGACGTAAATGCTGATATTTTTTGCATTCAAGAGAGCAAAATGCAAAAAGAACAGGCTAACTTCACTTTTGAGGGATATTATGATTTTTGGAACTCTGCGGAAAAAAAGGGCTATTCAGGCACGCTAATCTTAAGCCGCGAAAAGCCCGTGAACGTGGGCTATGATATGGGTATCGCGCATCATGATAAAGAGGGGCGCATTATAACTGCGGAATTTCAAAAGTTCTATTTAGTGAATGTTTATACGCCAAACTCAAAAAGTGAGCTAGAGCGGCTTCCTTACAGGCAGGAGTGGGAGGATGATTTTCGCGCATTTTTGCTAAATCTTGCTAAAAAAAAGGGCGTGATAATCTGTGGTGATTTGAATGTCGCACATAATGAAATCGATTTGAAAAATCCAAAGACAAACCGCCGAAACGCTGGATTTACCGATGAGGAACGCGCTAAAATGACTGAACTTTTAGAATCTGGCTTCATTGATAGCTACCGATATTTTTACCCTGATAAAAAGGACGCATACACGTGGTGGAGCTACTTTGGCAAGGCGCGCGAGAAAAATGTCGGCTGGAGAATTGATTATTTTTTGCTTAGTAAAAACTTAGAATCTAATTTGAAAAGCGCAAGTATTTATCCGCAGATTCTAGGGAGCGACCACTGCCCTGTTGGGATTGAAATTAGCGGACTAGATTAAGTAATCATTAAATAAACTTCACACTTTTATTGTAGAATCTAGCCCTAAATTGACGATATAAAAAGACATAAAAATCAATCAAGGAAAACCAAAATGAAAAATGTTATATTGTTTTGTGGGATTTTGTGTAGCATTTTTAGTGTGATTTATGCGGCAGATTCTAACGCGCAGCCGACAAAAAGTGTCGTGGGTCGCGCCGCATTTGACCCTGAGGCAGCCCAGCAGCTTGCAAAGCAGTGTGACGCCATTTTTGAGGCGCGAAAGCAAGAGATTGCTACAGGGCTTTTGCAATTACAGCAGCAGCAAAGCACTTTGCAGATTTTGAGTGCGGAAAATACAAAGCTACTAAAGGAAAAAGAGGAGCAAATCAAACTAAAAGAGCAAGCCCTAAAGCAAATGTATAGCGATATGCGTGGCGAGCAAGCCCAAAAGCAAAGCGAGAGTGACGCAAAGTTAGCCCAAGCTAAGAAAATTTTGGCGCAAAACGAGGAGATTTTAAAGGAAATCACAAATGCCAAAGATAGCAAGCTAGCCGAGGGTTACGCAAAGATGAAAGATAGCAAGGCAGCGCCCATTTTGGCGGCTATGCCTGAAGATGACGCGGTAATGATTTTGCTTAGCCTAAAGCCAAATCAAATGGCTAGCATCCTAGCCCAAATGCAGCCTGACAAAGCCGCCGAGCTAACAAAGCTAATAAAATACTTCCCAGCTAAAGCCCCAGTGCCGCCCGGGACGCCACCACCAGCCTTAAATGAGGGGATAAATGTGGAGAATAATCTGCCGCAAAATGCGAATGAAACGGGCTTTGACACACCTACAAATCCGCAAAATGCAAATCCTAGCAACTATGGCAATCCAAATGGCGTTAGAATCTATTAAAAAACAAGTGAAATCATTTATCTTTTAAACATAGCTTGTAAAAATCTACCTATCAATCTCGCCCAAAATGATGTTACTATTCCCTATCATCGTGATAGCATCGGCTAAGTAGTGACCGGGCATTACCGCACACATCCCTTGCAAGTGATAAAAGCTTGGCGCTTTTGCCTTTACACGATGTGGGTAAGGATTGCCTAAAGAGCTTATAAAAAAGCCTAGCTCACCTTTTGGCGATTCAGTTGGGGCATACACCTCGCCCTTTGGTGGTCGCATACCTTGCGTTACTAGCACGAAATGCTGCATTAGCGAGTAGTTTTGCGTCATAATATCCTCTTTTGGCGCGGAAATATAACGCGGCGCATGTGCCATCAATGCACTGTCAGTGCCTTTATACAACGCCATTGCCTGACGAATAATACTACAAGATTCAAACACCTCCTGCGTATAAAGCATATACCGCCCATAGCAATCCCCGCTATCAGTGTAGGGCACGCTAAAGTCAAGCTCATCATAAATCTCATAAGGCTCTTCCTTGCGAATGTCGTAGCACACGCCGCTCCCACGCAGCATAATGCCGCTTAAGCCATACTCTTTTGCCAGCTCTTTACTAATTTTGCCAACGCCCTCTAGCCGCAGTCGCCAGATTCTATTTTTATCTAGCAGCCCTTTGATTAGATTTGTCGTTTCGATGACTTCTTTTAGGCAAGATTCTATATTTTCAAACCAGCCCTGCGGAATGTCAAGCGGCACACCGCCGATACGAATAGAATTGTGCGTAAGCCTCGCCCCGCAGTAATCCTCAATCATATCAAGGATATACTCACGCCCCTTAAACGCATACAAAAACACGCTCATAGCCCCCACATCAAGCGCGTGAGTCGCCATAAATAGCAGGTGAGACGCAAGGCGATTTAGCTCCAAAATAATGGTGCGAATGACTTTCGCACGGCGCGGCACATCAATGCCAAGAAGCGTCTCCACACCATAGGCAAAGGCGTGATTGTTAGAGCTAGCCGCCGTGTAGTCCATCCTATCAGTCGTTGGCATAAACTCGTTATACATCATATTTTCAGCCAACTTCTCCACGCCACGATGTAGGTAGCCGATGTCAGCAATTGCCCGCGTTATAACCTCGCCATCTAGCTCTAAAATAAGGCGAAGTTGCCCGTGTGCGGATGGATGTTGCGGACCTAGATTTAGCACCATTTTATTCTCATCTTGCTCGAAAATCACATTTTCAAACTGCGTTTGAAGCTTGTTAAAATACTGCGGCATTTTTGCTCCTTTTATTATAGATTCTATAATTTAAGTTAGAATCTTGTTATAGATTCTGTAACTTTTAGAATCTTTAGAATCTAGATTCTATGGTTTATCTTAGAATCTTTTTCTTAGATTCTATAGTTTAGAATCTTTAGAATCTTATTTTAAATTTTATAATTTTTTAGAATCTTTTTAGCTAGATTCTATAATTTTTGTTATATTGAGCGAAAGCAAAATCCTACTTTCTTATTTTTAAGATAGATGTTTCGTCTCAAGGCTCAACATGACGACTTTATAGAATCTAGATTCTATTGTTTAGAATCTAACTTAGATTCTATAAAAATTTTATAAAATAAGAATATTAGATTCTATGTTTTTTTTCATAAAAAACACTTTAAACTTTCGCATTATTATTATTTTATTAAGAAAATGTTACGTATTGTTACGGAAAACTTAGAATTTAATTATCAAAAATAACTAAAAATTTGATAGAATGAAAAAACGTTAAATTATTTAGTTGTAGGAAAATATGATAAATAAAGTTATTAAAGATAAAAAAAATCCTAAGATAGAATCTAAAGATTCTAAGAAAATTGATTATAAAAGTGGACGTGTGATTATTTTTAGTGGCGCTGGGATTAGTGCGGAGAGCGGACTTAGCACTTTTAGGGATAGTGGTGGCTTGTGGGAAAATTATGACCCGATGGTTGTGTGTAATTATGAAAATTGGAATGCCAACTACGAGCTAGTGCATAAATTTTATAACTTACGGCGAAAAGAGTTAGCAAATGTGAAACCTAATATTGCGCATGAGTTCGTGGCGAAAATGTGCGATGAATTTGACGCGATAAATATCACGCAAAATGTCGATGATTTGTTTGAGCGCGCTGGGTGTGAGAATGCGTTGCATTTGCATGGATTTTTGCCGCAGCTACGGTGTGAGGCGTGCGGCGAGATTGAGAGTATCGGCTATAAAGCGTATGATTTTCACGCGTGTAAAAGTTGTGGAAATGCGCGTTTGAAGCCAAATATTGTCTTTTTTTTCGAGCCTGCGCCACTTTATACGCTCCTTTATGGAATCTTTTCTAGCATAGCGGATAATGATATAATTATCGTAATCGGCACAAGTGGTAACGTTATAAATATCAATAGTTTATTAGGAAAAGGTTATAAAATTTTGAATAACTTAGATTCTGAAATTACAATTAATGAATGCCTTTTTGATAGCTTATATTTAGAATCTAGCACAAAAGCCTTGCCAAAAATCTACGAAGAAGTTAAAAAACTTAGAGAAATACGATAAATTATACAATCTACAAAAATCTAGATTCTATTCAATCTTGTCCTTAATTACTTCTAGATTAAGTTGTTTTGGGATTTATATCCATAAAATCGGTATACACGCTAAAATGCTCGATATCACGCACATTTATATACACAATCACAGGGGCTTTCAGCTTTTTCAAAGTGTCTAAATCAAGCCCTAGTCCTATCGCCTTAAAGCCCTTACTCTCCGCAAAATGCGACAAATCAAGGAATGATAAATCTAGCGTCTTTCTAAGATTCTCATCCTTTGCAAGTTATTCTTGCTTTTGCGTATCGATGCCCTTACTTTGCAGCACAGATTCTAAAATCTCTTTCTCACTTATCTCCACATTATAATAATAAGTCAAAATAGTCGATAAAGACGCACTCCCGCAGCTATAATCAAACTGCTGACGCGTCAGGTTATCATTGCGAATTTCACTCCATGATTTCACATTTTTATCAATGTTTATAGAATCATTATTGATATGTACTTGTGCGTGTGCTAGTGAAAGAAATTAAGATAAAGATGTATTTTTTCATAAAATGCCTTTTAAAGATTTAATTTTATCATTAGATATTTTAAAATATAATGCAACTATAAAAAGAAATAAAATATTATTTTGATATAATTCCCTAAAATTTAATAAAATTTAACCTTAAAAAACAATGCAAAAAATTATTTATGAATTTAAATACACGCAACAAAAGGGCTTTTTGGCTAAGATTCTAAATATTTTTCAAATATGCTTTCAAGCGATTTTATTATTTTTACTAATTTATGTTTATATTATGAAAATTATAAGTATAGATTCTATAAATATTCTAATAAATGAAATTTATACTATGAAATTATTAGATATTTTGTATTATGTGATTGTGTATATATTTGGGATTCTTATTATTTTATTTTTGTTTAATGGCGTGTTTTTACGGCGAAAAAATGCGATATATTTGTATGAAAATGGGATGAAAATTAAGTCGGCAAATTGCTTTTTGCCCTTTTTTATCACTAGATTCTATCCTTATGGTAGTTTTTCTTTTGTGATGGAAAGACTTAGTTTATCGCAAGGGTTGTTTTTTATTTCGCTAGTTCGTGTGCGTGTGTGCGATGATATAAATAGCGAGTATAAACTGCTTGATTTTACGCATAGCAGGGCATATTTTTTTATTTTTAATGATATAGAGCAATGTGAAAAGCTAATAAAGATTCTAAGAGAAAAGAGCATAAAAGCTTTGGAAAATAATAAACTTGTACAACACATTGATGAGAAAATTAGATACAAAAATAATTGATGTAACAGAGCAAATCTTAATCTAGATTGTAAATTATATGTTAGAATCTGTTTTTAAATCTTAAGAAATTTTAAATTTAAAAGTTACAAAATTTATAATAAAAGCAACCAAAATGTTCAAAAAGATTCTACCATTTTTACTAATTTTGCTCTTTAGATTCACAGGGCTATTTATCGTGTTGCCCGTGATTTCACTGCTAATTTCGACAATGGAAAATGCAGATTCTATAAAAGTTGGCTTAGCCATTGGCGCGCCCTATCTTATGCAGATGATTTTTCAGCCAATTTTTGGTCGGCTTAGCGATAGATTTGGGCGTAAGATTGTCCTTATTATCGGGCTTTTTATTTTTTTATTAGGCTCGATAATTTGCATGTTAGAATCTAATATCTACTATCTCATAATCGGGCGATGCGTGCAGGGAGTGGGCGCTGTGGGCGCGATTCTTACCGCCCTTGTCGCAGATTCCACAAAAGAGTCTGAGCGCACAAAAGCAATGGCTTTAATGGGCGTGGCAATCTTTGCAAGTTTCATTTTGGCAATGATTTTAGGCTCACTTTTGGGCGCGCATTTTGGGCTAAACTCGCTATTTGCATTAACTTGCGTTATGGCGGTAATCTCGCTTTTAATCGCACTTTTTGGCATAAAAAAAGCCGCAAAAATCACATTTGTCTATCCGCAAAATTCACTCAACGAAAGTGTGGAGAAGTCCACTAAAATGGGCATTATCACACTATCTTTAGGCTCATTTGTGGAAAAATTTTTAATGCTTTTAACCTTCGCCCTTGCCCCAATAATCTTGGGCGCGAACTTGGAAAAAACGCAGTTTTACTACATTTATTTACCAGCCGTAATTTGCGCGATTTTCGCCCTTGCTCCTGCGTCAATCTTTGGTGAGAAAAAAAACATGGCAAAGCAGGTGCTACTTTCTAGCATTTTTATGTTTTTTGTTAGCTACATTTTGATGGCGATTTTTGTGGATAATATCGTTGTTTTTGGCGTGGCTTTTGGGCTTTTCTTTAGCGCGTTTGCCATTCAAGAAGCGATTTTGCAAAGCCTAATTAGCAAGCTTGCAAAGGCGAAATTTCGCGGCGCGGTAATCGGCGATTTTAACGCGGCTGGGTTTGCTGGGAGCTTTGTGGGTGCGCTTGTGGGCGGCTTTTTTCACACTTATGACGCTATCGTGGTGCATCACTGGCTGCTTTTTTCACCGCTAATTTTGGCGATGATTGTGTGGTTTTTCATCACTTTGTATATGTTGAAAAATCCTGATTTAACTCGCACGCTTTACCTGCCGACAGGCACTTTTGATATTGCGAAATTAGATTCTATAAAAGGCATAGTCGAATACTACGAAAACACGCAAGAAAAGCTAGTCGCCATAAAATATAACACGCAGATTTTAGATTCTAAAAGCTTAGAATCCATTCTAAATATTAAAGGAAAATAATGAAAATAGTTAGGATATTTCTAATTTTTATAAGTTTTATGTGTTTGGCGTGGGCAGCTAAAGATTCTAAAAATACGGAATCTTGGCGAAATATTAAGAGTTTAAGTGCGGATTTTAAGCAAGAAATTAAGGGCGAACGCGGTGCTGTAAGTGCCATTTATAGCGGAAAAGTCTATGCTGCGGACAATAAGGTGAAATGGGAATACACTAAGCCGCTGCCAAAGGAAGTGTATCTGCAAAAGGATGTCGCCTATGTGTATGAGCCAAATATTAAGCAGGTTACTATCGGGACATTGAGCGAAAATGTCGATTTTATAAGCATTTTGCGGCAGGTGACAAAAATCGCTGAAAATAGCTATAAAACACAAATTGGCGAGATAACTTACTATCTTGCTATCAAGGATTCTAAGCCTTATGCACTAAAGTATAAGGATAATTTGGAGAATGATATTTCAATTATTTTTAGCAATGTCGTTTTAAATGCTAAGATTGAGCCTGAAGTTTTTATTTTTAACCCACCAGATGATGTGGAATATATCGATGCAAATTAGATTCTGTAAGGATAAATTTTGAAATTCACTTTAGAATCCATTGTTAATAAAGCTAGGGCGGGGCGGTTTAAACTAGCTCATGGCGAAGTCTTAACGCCCATATTTATGCCCGTTGGCACGCAAGGGGTGCTAAAGGGGCTAGATTCTAACGACATCACAACGCACCTTAAAACTAACTTAATTTTAGCAAACACATATCATTTATACTTGCGTCCGGGCGCGGAAATCCTGCGAAAAATTAACGGCATTCATAATTTTGCAAATTTCAAGGGCAATTATTTGACTGACAGCGGCGGCTTTCAAGCCTTTAGCCTGCGTGCAAACGCCAAGCCTAACGAGCAAGGCATCGCCTTTAAATCGCATATCGATGGCAGTCGCCACTTTTTTACGCCACAAAGTGTGCTAGATATGCAATACGCGATAAATAGCGACATTATGATGATTTTGGATGATTTGGTCGGGCTGCCAGCTAGCAAGGATAGACTGCTAGATTCTATCAAACGCACGAGTGAGTGGGCGCGGCAGAGCATCGAGTATCACAGGGAGCAAAAGGCTAGGCACGAAGTGGGAAACAAGATTTTTGCGATTATGCAAGGCGGTATTGACTATGAAATGCGAAAACGTAGTAGCGAAGATTTGGTCGCGATGGACTTTGATGGCTATGCTATCGGTGGCTTGGCGGTAGGCGAATCTAGTGAGGCGATGTATGGCTGTCTTGATTATGCGTGCGATTTTTTGCCTGAAAATAAGCCGCGATATTTGATGGGCGTTGGCACGCCGCAAAATCTGCTAGAGTGCATTGATAGGGGCGTGGATATGTTTGACTGCGTGATGCCGACAAGGAATGCGAGAAATGCGAGTATTTTCACGCATTTTGGGCGGCTAAATATCAAAAATGCACGTTTTCGTGCGGATTTTTCGCCCTTAGATTCTAAGTGTGAGTGTTTTGTGTGTCGCGATTACACTCGCGCGTTTTTACACCATCTTTTTCGCGCAAATGAAATCACTTATCACCGCCTAGCTAGCATTCACAATCTGCATTTTTATTTGAATCTTGTCCGCGAAGCCCGCCTTGCCATTATCAATAAAACATGGGAATCTTATAAAAAGAAAAGGTTAGAAGAGATGGATAGTAATGAAAATTTATAATTACTTGTTAAAATCCTTTAATAAGATTCTGTAAAGACAACAAAATGAAACCAAAATACAACTTATTTTCTAACGCAAAATATGCCTTTGATGGCTTGAAATCGATGGTAAAAACAGAGATGGCGTTTCGCTTAGAGCTATTTTTCGCCACACTTGGAATCCTGCTTAGTTTCGCCCTAAATATCACATTGCAAACGCAAATTCTTCTCATTATAACGCTATTTTTGATACTCATTATGGAGTGCGTTAATTCCGCCATAGAATCTAGCATCGACTTATTCACGCAAGATTACGCAAAACTTGCTAAAATTGCAAAGGACTGCGGGAGCGCGGCTGTGCTACTTTGCGTGCTACAGGCGATTTTGTGCTGGGGGGTCGTGCTAATCTCGCTAATGTTGGAAGGAAAAATATGGATAATATGATTTTTTATCGTGGCAGTGCGTTTCCTTTGCAAACGCCGCAAACGCCGAAGATTCTAAGCAATGAGCCACTTTTGGAAGCGTCAAAATATATACAACTGCGGCAGGTGAAATTTGAGGAAAATGGCGCGATTAAGACTTGGGATATAGCCAAATCGCATGATAGCGTGGCGATTTTGCTGTATGATTTTAAGATGAAGGGCTTTATTTTCGTGCGGCAGTTTCGCGTGAGCGTGTATTTGAAAAACGCCGCGGATGGCTATATGTATGAGCTGTGCGCTGGTCTGTGCGATAAGGAGGGCAAAAGTGTGACAGAGATTGCTTTGGAGGAGCTGCAGGAGGAGTGTGGCTATTTTATAGAATCTAATCGCTTGGAATCTGTGGGCGAATTTTATAGCAGTGTGGGGATGAATGGTGCGAAACTTAGCCTATTTTACGCCGCTATTTGCGATGATGATAGAAAGGGCAAGGGCGGTGGAAATGCGAGTGAAAATGAAAATATTGAGACAATTTTTGTCCCAAATTCGCTTATATTTGAATTTTTAAAAGATAAAAAATGCCCCAAATCGCAATCGCTATGCTACGCTGTGATGTGGTATGAGATGAATAAAAAATAAGACTTTGTGGTAACTTATACACAAACAAGTAAATAAGCTATGTGATATTTCAATATCTAGAATCTAAATACTATCGAACTAAATAAATTCTCACATTGTCACGAACAAGTATAATACCCTCAAAGTTTTTTTCCACTGCAAAATCACCTGCAAAAATACGTAAAAATGCGTCCTCAAATTCCATAACTTCACGTGGATGACACATTTTGCGTGTACTAGCACCTGCATCTATGTGTAGAATCTGTGGATTAAGACTTGTCGTATAGGCACTCATAAAATTATTACAACCAGAATTTCCACTTATTTGATTGCTACCAATTTGCAACTCAACATTATCACTACTCTCTGGCACACGTACAAAAGCACCATCAATTTCAATTACACTCACGCGCCAATTCCCTAAAATATTCAAGGGCTTTCTTGCTACATTTACCTCAGTATTCATTCTAAAATCATCTCCGTTATTTACCCCATGATTAGGATGGGCTAACGCCACACCGCCAAATAATGTACCTGCAATAATTGTCATCTTTAGCATACTAAACGCACTCATTTTTTCTCCCTTTTATAATCTATTTCAAAATAAAACAACAATTATAGCAAGTTTTTACAATATTTTTATTTTTTAAATGCTTAATAGAATCTAAATTTAAATCCTACCCCAAATTCATAGAATCTAAATCCACTTTTACGCTTTGTGTCTTGGCGTCCTTGTAGATTTTCTGCACTTCGGGCGAATTATCGCTTTGATTTTCGCTTAAATGTGTGATTAAAGGCGGTAAAATAAGCGTTTGTGGCTTGGCATTTCGCTTTGCTACAATCATCACGCGAATGGCGTTTTTATCAAGTCGCGGATAGATAAATCGCATTTTTTCCACGCCAAAATTATGCGTCTCAAGTAGCGATAAAATGCGTGAAATAGACGCCACAGAATAGCAAAAAATAAGCTTTCCGCTAGGCTTCAAACACTTTTTTGCCACCAAAATAAACTGCTCTAAAGGCAAGTAAATATCCTGCGTAGCAATCTTTTTAAAGGTATTTTTAGATTCCAGCGTCCCCTCGGTATAAAAGGGCGGATTTGAAATCAAAACATCAAAATATTCCAGCTTAATATTCAAAATCTTAGAATCTATTTTTCGCAGCAAATCCTGCTCTTTTGCGGCTTTTTCAGCGTCCTTAGATTCCGCATTTTGCGAGCTATCCTTAGAATCTTCACCCTTAGATTCTATAGAATCTTTAGAAATCTTCGCACTTTTGGCATTCCCCAGCTTTTCAATCGTCCAAAGCGCAATGCCATTTAGCGGGTTAGAATCCCCGCTCATAGCCCACACATCGACCTTGAATGTCTTGCCATCGAGCATCTCAAGGCAATTCACATTAATAATGTGCGTAAAAATGTTGTTGTGCGTGGCGTTTTTAAGGTTTAGGAGCGCATATTCACGCTGCAGCTCCACTTGAAACAGGCTAATCTCCAAATCACGCGCGCAAAGCAGCCCTATCACACCGCTCCCGCTACCGATTTCAAGCACCTTTTGCCCATTATGCAGCTGTGCACGCGCAAAATCCCACAGGAACAAACTATCGCTATTGTAGCAATACCCTTCATTGATTTGATAGATTTTTAACGCCCTTATGCCACTCATTTTACGTCCCAACCCTTGCAAAAGTGAAATTTTAGCATATTTATGTTGTGTATGTTGGATTGAAATTATAGATTCTATTATTCTAACCCTGATATGCATCTTTTAGATTTGAAAATTTTATGATTTTATATTTATTTTGCAGGAGTTCTTTTAGTTTGCGAGTGTCATTTACATTTACTTCTACTACGATTTCAAAATATGGGGCATACACATTTTGCGAGCCATCAAAGTTTATTTTTAGCACATTAAAGCCATATTTTACAAGCGTGCTTAGAATCTCAGCTATGATTCCACGTCTATCTTCTAGTGCGATTATTATTTGATAATTCACTTTTGTGTTTGTAGTCCATTGTGAGAAAACCTGCTCTACGCCTTGATTAATCAGCTCATTTGCCCTATCGCATAGCTTATGATGAATGATTACTTTTTGTGCGTTTTTAATCGCCACGATAGAATCACCATACTTAGGATGACAGCAGTAATCAAACATTACTTCATTAATATTACGATTAGTCCAAAGCACGATATTATCAAACTCTAAGGATTTCAACTTCACACTTTTAAAACGCAGCATCGCAAAAAAGCTATCTCCTATATGATACTCAGTCTTAATTTGATTTTTTATATCCTTTAGATAGCCTAAATCAGTGGTAATGCGACTTATCTTATCATCTAGCCCGTGCCGCTCTATAAATTCCTCAAACATACTAGAATCTTTGCTAAAAATCGTCATCAAAATATTAATTGCGACCTTTCTATCGATAATCTTTATCTTATTATTACAAATTGTCCGCATGTGGCTTTTTGCCTTAGATGTTTTGACAGAATCTATCCACGTGCAGCGCGTCTTAGAATCTGGACTAGTGATGATTCTAACAATATCGCCACTGCGTAATTTCTGCAACAAAGACGCTTTTTGATGATTGACAAAGGCTTCTTTTGCGCTATCGCCAACCTTGCTATGCACCGCGTAGGCAAAGTCAAGCACGACAGAGCCCATCGGCAGGTTAAACGTCTCCCCTGTAGGCGAAAATACGACAATGTCCTCTTTATACAAATCATTTGTGGCTAGTTCGTAAAACTCCTCCACGGTGTTATTTTCATACTGCATATTTTGCAGCCACGCCATATTCGGTGCTACGCCGCCTGTGCTTTTATATTTCCAGTGTGCAGCTACGCCTAGCTCGGCATTTTTGTGCATATCAAAGGTTCGAATCTGCACTTCATACACCGCAGATTCATCAAAGACGGTTGTGTGTATGGTTTGATAGCCATTTTCTTTTGGCAGTGCGATATAGTCCTTAAGCCGCGAAGGAATGGGCTTTAGATTAATATGAATAATGCCTAAAACGCGGTAGCAATCAAGCGGATTTTTAACAATGATTCTAAGTGCAAGCAAGTCCAAAATCTCATCAATGCTAATGCCCTTTCGCTGCATTTTTAGATATATCGAATAAGTGCGTTTCACGCGGCTTTGGATTTCAAAACTATCGCGTAAAAAGCCATTATTAAGTAGTAAATTTGTAACTTTTTCAGTGAAATTATTAAGGCGTAAAATAAGGCTTTGGCGATTTTCACTCATATAGGTTTGAATCTTGTTGTATTTATCAGGGAAAATGTAGTAGAAACTTTTGTCTTCTAATTCATTTTTAAGAGACGAGATTCCAAGTCTGTGGGCTATGGGTGCATAAACCACAAGCGTTTCTTCGCTAATTCTTATTTGCTTTTTTGTATGGAGCGCGTCTAAAGTAAGCATATTGTGCATTCTATCGCTTATTTTTATCACTAAAACTCTAGAATCTTTCACACTTGCAAGGAGCATTTTGCGGAAAGATAGGGCTTGTGCGATTAGCTTTTCATTGCTTGTAGCACTTGGCAGCTCCTCATTTCTAATTTCTACAATTTTAGTTAGGGCATCCACAAGATTGCCCACCGCCTCGCCATAAGTCTCATAAATATAGTTGCTCTCACACAGCGTATCCTCGACAATATCATGCAACAACGCAGCGCAAATCATCGCCTCATCGCCACCATAATACGCCACAATGCACGCCACACAAATAGGATGAATAACATAAGGAATGCCGCTTTTACGCAGCTGCCCATTATGGAATCTTTTGGCATCATCAATCGCCTGCTCGACCTTATCACTAATGGAGCAAAGGCTTTGCAACTCACTTAGGGCAGAATCAATAGTATTTATTTTTGATATGTCATCAAAAAAGCTCATAATTTGACCTTTAATATTTCAAGGAACTTTAGAATCTAAGCCATAGAATCTACGCCTTTGGTCCTATCATTTTTTCTGGGACTATCCATTCTTTGAATTGCTCTTCAGTTAAAAGTCCTAGCTCAATGCCAGATTCTTTTAATGAAATGCCTTTTTTGTGCGCGTTTTTAGCGATTTTGGCTGCGTTTTCATAGCCGATATGTGGGTTTAACGCAGTGACCAACATCAGCGAATTATGCAAGTTATGGTCAATCACTTTTTTATTTGCCTCGATTCCTTCAGCGCAGTGGATATTGAATGAATGCATTGCATCCGCTAGTAAGTCAAGGCTTTGCAAGAAATTATAAATAATCACAGGCTTAAACACATTTAGCTCGAAGTTCCCTTGAGACGCTGCAATGCCGATGGTTACATCATTTCCCATTACCTGCACGGCTACCATTGTCATCGCTTCACACTGCGTAGGATTGACTTTTCCGGGCATAATGCTGCTTCCTGGCTCATTTTCTGGTATCAAAAGCTCGCCTAAGCCACATCGCGGACCGCTAGCTAGCCATCGCACATCATTTGCGATTTTCATTAAATTCGCCGCTAAGCCTTTCATTGCGCCATGTGTGAAGTTTATCGCGTCATGGCTTGTTAATGCGTGGAATTTGTTTGGGCTTGAGATAAATTTTGTCCCTGTGATTTTGGTTAGCTCTTCGCTTACTTTTTCGCTTAGCTGCGGATGTGCGTTTAAGCCCGTGCCTACGGCTGTTCCACCGATTGCAAGTTCTCGCAATGTAGGTAAAGTCGCTAGAATCTCTTCTTTACTATGCTCAAGCATTGATAAATATCCGCTAAACTCCTGCCCTAAAGTAAGCGGCGTAGCGTCTTGCAAGTGCGTGCGACCGATTTTTACAATGTCCTTAAACTGCTCGACCTTACCCTTAAAAGTCTTAATCAATTCATCAATTGCCGGTATCAATTTTTTCTCGACCTGCACGACAGATACGATACTCATCGCCGTTGGGAATGTGTCATTTGAGCTTTGGCTTTTATTCACATCATCGTTTGGATGCACCAGCTTTTCTTTCCTAAAATCACCGCCCATAATCTCAGTGGCGCGATTTGCAATCACTTCATTCATATTCATATTACTTTGCGTGCCAGAGCCTGTTTGCCATATCGCCAAAGGGAAATTATCATCAAACTTACCAGCGATAATCTCATCGCACGCCTGCTCAATCGCCTTAGCCTTTTTGTCTTCAAGTTTGCCTAGCTTATTATTTGTGATAGCTAGGGCTTTTTTAAGGTTTGCAAAGGCGTAAATTAGCACTTTTGGCATTTTCTCAATACCGATTTTGAAATTCTCAAAACTACGCTCTGTTTGCGCGCCCCAGTATTTGTCATTTGGCACTTTTACCTCGCCCATTGTGTCATGCTCAATCCTGTAATCCATAACTTCTCCTTTAAAATGTGAAATGTAGTTGTAATTTTAGCAAAATTCACAAAAATTAAGTTATTTATTTTGTTATTTTTTATAAATAAATTTGTGAAATTACGAATATTAACAAATTGTGAAGTTTTGCTTTGTAGTTTAAATAATATTGTGGATATTTTACTGATTTATTACATAAAAATTTCGTTGATTTAAGGTTAGATTCAGTTTAAAGGTGCTAATATTTTGCGTTTTAAATTTGTAGTATTTATTATCATTTTATATAGGTTTATGATATGAGTTTGAATATTATTAATTTTTTTAAAGTTTATATATATATAACTTCAAATACGCAAAGTTTTATGCAAGATTCTTTGCCAAGGAAGATTCCATGCTAAAGGTATTTTTGGTATTATTTTGCTCTGCATTTTTAGCTAGTTTGCTTATGTTTTATTATTTTTATCGTTATTTGATTTTAGATTCACTATTTTCGTGGCAGGAGAGTTCTACGCCGCCACCTTTTATCACTTCTTTTAGAATCTAGATTCTATAAAAATATTTTTCACCTTAAGGGTGGCTGGGCTAAATAAATTAGCTTAAAATGTTTTTAATCTTAACGCCCGCTCGCCACCCTTTTATTTGAGTGTATAGAATCTAGATTCCGCAAATTTTCCACTTTTTTAATTTTTACTTTTACTAAAGGATAAATAATGAGAATATTATTATTTTGTGCCATAATTTGTGGCTTTTTTACTTTTTTAAATGCAGATTCTAAAAGCAATATAGAATCTAGCAAACAAGATTCTATAAAATTAGTAGAATCTAATTCGCAAAATACACAAAATACGCAACAAGATTCTAAAGATTCTAAACAAAATATAGAATCTAATAAAAGTGTAGCAAGTAGTGATAGCGATGAAATCGAATTTGAGGAAATAAACATAGCGGCTAATAAGATTAAAAATGATGAAAAGCCCTTTGTAACGCCGGGCGCGGTTAGCACACGTGAGGGCGTTTTAGATTCTACGCAAAATCTAGACCAAGTCATTCGTAGTATCCCCGGCACTTTTACACAAATTGACCAAAGCCAAGGGACAATATCTGTAAATATAAGAAATATGACCGGTTTAGGTCGTGTAAATACCGAAATTGATGGCGTTACACAAACATTCTTTGGTAGTAGTGAAGACCAAGGACGTTATCACAGCGGTGGAAAATTATTAGGCACGTCCGCATTTGGTGCGGCGATTGACCAGAATCTAATCGTGGGTATTGATGTAGAGCGAGGTAGCTTTAGTGGTGGTCGTAGTAACCAACTAGCCGGTAGTGCGAACCTTAGAACTATTGGCGTAGATGATATTATGCGAGATTCTAAACATTTTGGTGTTATAGGGAAATTTGGCTATGGTGATAATAAAGTAGGACCAAATTGGATGGCTGGAGTTGCTGGTAGGCACACTTTTAGTGATTTTACAATTGGTGTAATGTATGCTTATAGCGGACGATATACGCAACAAGGCTATAAAATCGGTGGTGGGACTAATCCATTTGAAAATGCTGGTGGCGATGTTGCAGATGATGGTGTTCCACAAGGTGCGCCTTTTAACCCAACACATTTAACCCAGCAGCCAAATAATCATCTTGCAAAAATAGAAATGAAATATCTTGCAAATTCACTTTTACTATCTTATCGGCGATATGATAATCACTTAGCAGGACGCGTAATTTCTCAAGATGCATATCAAGCGACATATAGATATAATCCAAAGTCAAATTTAATTGATATAAATGCTTTGTTAGCCTATGGTTATAGTGCGCAAATTTATGATGAAAGTGCCGTATTTATGTGGGGACCTGTGGGTAAAATGGATGGAAAAGCATATAATAATGCTATAACTTTTGATATAAATAATACTCTTTTAGTGCCTATAATTAAGAATCTTACTTATGGAGCGCGTTTTGGTTACAAATATTTTTATAACTCGTATGATAAAAATCTAAATTATTCATGGGCTGATGAAAACTGCAAGTATGGCTATTGCTCTAGCACAGGCGACCAAATGTATTATTTCACTTATGGATTCCAACCTGAAGGAGTGCAGCAATTACACACAATATATTTAGACAATGCCTTTAAATATGGAATCTATTCGCTAAATGCAAATGTAAATTACGTCCATTGGAATCTTAGCACAGATAGAAGTGCGCCTTGCCGTCCTACAAATATCCATTGTGACCCAAAAGAAGCGGGCTTTTGGCAAAAAAGTGGGAATAATGTAAATGTATCAACTATGTTTAGTGTGAGCGTGCATAATCTTTTTACGCCTTTTATTAGCTATGCTTTAACTAGCAGGATTCCAAATGTGCAAGAGATGTTTTTTAGTGCGTGGGGAAGCGACTTTCAAGACTTTAATACAGGTTTAAGACCTGAAGTAGCTCATAGTTTTCAAGCAGGATTCAATAGTTATAAAGATGGTTTATTTTTAGGCGATGATACCTTTGGCTTTAAAACCACAGCATTTTATACGAAAATAAAAGATTATATTTATAATCATACTATAGGCGACCCAAAAGACCAGCTAAATGGTGCGTTTGCGTGGTATTTTATAAGTGATAATGGCGATGCTGATATGTATGGATTAGAATCTGAGTTGCGTTATGATATGGGATTTTTCTATGCTAGATTATCATACACGATTCAGCGGGCAAATCTAATCGTAAGCGAGGCAGAGGCAAATATCGGCGGTGGAGATTCTAACTCAACACTTGTAAATCACGGCGGTCAAGGGCAGTTTTCGCAATTACCAGAAGATTATGGTAATTTTGATATAGGGTTTAGACTTTTCAAGCGAAAGTTAGTAGTAGGTGCAGTGATAAAATATACAGGCAGGACAAAGCGACTTAGTCCATTAGCAAATAAGCAATTTGATTATAACAACGCTCAACAAGGACAGAATCTTTTTAATATTACAACAGAATATTTACCACGCATTCCTACGATTGTAGATTTATATGTGAATTTATATTTGCATAGAAATTTAGACTTAAAACTAGAAGTGCAAAATCTTTTTGACACAAACTACATAGACGCACTATATGCGTATAACTCAAGCTTTGCTAGTAATCCAATAGGTGCAGGAATAGGAGTTACGCTTTTTAACAACTCCGCGCGTGGTCGCACTTTCATTGCTAGTATGGTCTTACGCTGGTAGAATTTTATAAATTTATAGAATCTTTTTTGTTTCTTATGTATGGATTGTTTCATTTTTCTTCGCTCATTCGTAATGACATAAAGTGGTATGGATTGGCTTTGTCTCGCAATGATGTAAGGTTTTGCTTTGGCTTTTTTAAAGTCTAGTAATGATGTAAAAGTTTGTTTATATATACCCTTTAACAAAAATAGATTCTATAAAAATCTTGTGTTTTGAGATTTTATTACACAAAAATTTCGTTTATTTAAGTTTAGATTAAGTTTTGTCGTGCTAATATTTTGCCTTGTAAATTTTTAGTATTTATTATCATTTTATATAGGTTTATGATATGAGTTTGAATATTATTAAGTTAGATTCTATGATTATTAATTCTTTTAAAGATATATATATATATATATATATATATATCACTACAAAAACCAAGCTTTTTTCTTTTCTTTAGCTACTAGATTCTATACAAGATTTATTAGCAAGGGAGATTCTATGCTAAGAATCTTTTTAGGATTATTTTGCTTAACTCTTTTGGCTAATTTGCTTATGTTTTATTATTTTTATCGTTATTTGATATTAGATTCACTATTTTCGTGGCAGGAGAGTTCTACGCCACCGCCTTTTAAAGCTTTTTTAGAATCTAGATTCTATAAAAATATTTTCACCTTAAGGGTAGTAGGGTTTAAAATATTTTTGGTGATGGTAAGGCTAAAAAAAATATTTTTAATCCTAACGCCCACCCACCACCCTTTTATTTGAGTATATAGAATCTAGATTCTGCAATTTCCACTTTTCTAATTTTTAGTTTTATTAAAGGATAAATAATGAGAATATTATTATTTTGTGCTGTATTTTTTGCGGTTTTATTTGCGGATTCTATAGAATCTAAAGAAGATTCTATAAACGATATTACACACCACGCCATTACCCACTCTGCCATTACCCACCCCCCAACCCCCCCAAATGTCAATATCAAGCAGGGAGGGGGGCTAAGTAGCCATAAGTCTATTGATAAACAAGATTCTATAAAAATAGCGTTAAATGAGAATATAGAATCTAAACAAACAAAAGTAGATGTTTCGCCTGCGGCTCAACATGACGAAATGAAAAACGTTCAAAATAATGGAATAAAAAACGTTCAAAATGAAAAAATAAAAATAGCGTTAAATGAAAATATAGAATCTAGAAAAAAAGATTCTATAAAATTAGCGTTAAATGAAAGAAATATAGAATCTAGCAAGGAAGATTCTATAAACGATATTACCCACCCCCCAACCCCCCTCCGCAAGGGAGGGGGGCTAAGTAGCCACAAGTCTATTGATAAACAAGATTCTATAAAATTAGCGTTGAGTGAAAATACAGAATCTAACCTATCGCCCACCCACCGCCATATTAACAAAAAAGATTCTATAAAAATAGCGTTGAATGAAAGCAATACAGAATCTAACCTATCGCCCACCCACCACCCTACTAATAAAAAAGATTCTATAAAATTAGCGGCGAGTAACGTGGCAAATACCACAAATGCAAGTAAAACAACTAGCGATGATGACGATGATGAAATAATATTTGATGAAATAAATGTGAGCGCAGCTAAGATTAAAGATGAGGAAAAGCCCTTTACAAAGCCTGGTGCGGTTAGCACACGCACAGGTGTGGCAGATTCTACACAAAGTTTAGACCAAATTATTCGCGGAATCCCTGGAACTTTTACACAAGTAGACCAATCTCAAGGGACAATTTCAGTAAATATTAGAAATATGACCGGCTTAGGACGCGTAAATACCGAGATTGATGGCGTAACGCAGACCTTTTTTGGAAGCAGCGAAGATTCAGGGCGATACCACACAGGCGGGAAGCTTATGGGGACTTCAGCATTTGGAGCGGCAATTGACCAGAATCTAATCGTAGGCGTTGATGTGGAGCGAGGTAGCTTTAGTGGCTCTCGTAGTAATGCCTTAATGGGTAGCGCTAACTTACGAACGATTGGCGTAGATGATATTTTAAGAGATTCTAAGTATTTTGGCGTAATAGCAAAGTTTGGCTATGGGGATAATAAAGTAGGTCCAAATTATATGGCTGGTGTGGCTACTAAGTATAGATTCAGTGATAACTTTGTGATTGGCGCGATGTATGCGTATAGTGGGCGAAAAACTGAGCAAGGCTATAGGACAGGCGGAGGCTTTCAAACTAGACCAAATACACAAACAATGGTAATAGAGAATCTAACACAACAGCCAAATAATCACCTAGCAAAAATTGAAACAAAATTTTTCAAATATCATCAAGCAATCTTGTCCTTTAGACATTATGATAATCACTTAGCCGGGCGAAAAATCCGCCAAGATACAATTCAAACAAATTATAAATTTAAGCCAAATTCAAACTTAATAGATTTTAATGTAATGGGCGCATATAGCAATAGTGCGCAAATATATGATGAAAATGCCGAAGTAATGGGTGGGGCAATTGGTAAAATGAATGGTAAAGCTTATAATAACGCAATGCAGATTGAAGCCTATAACATTTTTTCTTTTCCATTATCAACTAATACAAATATTAGCACAAGGCTAGGTTATAAATATTTTTACAATAATTATAATAGAGACTTTGATATAAGTGTCGTGTGCGGCGATACTAGCCCTGATACATGTTATGATGATGGGACTATGCTAACCTCTATGATGTATGGATTTCAACCAAAAGGCACACAACACATTCATACAATATATTTAGATTCTAACTATAACTATAAAATTATAAATTTAAATGCAAATCTTAGTTATATTTTATGGAATCTAAATACAACTAGAGAAGCGCCCTGTAGCGGGACAAATAAATATTGTAACCCAAAAGAAGCAGGATATTTTTCTAGAAGTGGGAGTAATTTTAATACAAGCTTAATGTTAAGCTTTAACTTTCATGGACTTTTTACACCATTTGTAAGCTATGCTTTAACTAGTAGGATTCCAAACGTGCAAGAAATGTTTTTTGGCTCACATTCAGCCACAGCACAAAATTTTAATACAAGCTTAAAGCCCGAAATAGCACAAACTTATCAAGCTGGATTTAGCTCGTTTAAACAAGGCTTATTTTTTAGCGATGATAGCTTTGGCTTTAAATCAACTGCATTTTACACAGATATACAAGATTATATCTATGGTCGCACAATCGGCGGCAGTAATGCAAGTGGCTCTCCAACAGGGCGAAATGACTTACTTTATCTATCATTTAATGGCTTTGCAAAAATGTATGGTTTAGAATCTGAACTGCATTATGATATGGGCTATTTTTATATTAGGGCAAGTTATACACTGCAAAGGGCAAATTTGATTGTAAGTGAAAGCGATGCAAACTACGGCGGCTCTGGCACGTCAAATCTGCAACAACACACAGGGCAATCTCAATTTGCAGAATTACCTGAAGATTATGGAAACTTTGATTTGGGTATTCGACTTTGGAAAAAGAAAATTGTAGTTGGGACATTGATAAAATATATCGGTCGCACAAAGCGTATAAATCCATACACGCCTTTTACCACACCAAGCCCTGATAACGCATACTTGCAAGTTAGCACGCAATACTTACCCCGTATCCCTGTGATTTATGATATGTATATCAATTTCTTTTTACATAAAAACTTAGATTTAAGACTAGAAATACAAAATCTTATGGATACTAATTATATGGACGCACTATATACATATAACTCAAACTCTGGCGCTATAGGCTCTGGTGGTTTAACACTATTTAATAACTCAGCGCGCGGTAGAACATATATCGCAAGTGTAACGATAAGATATTAAGGAGAAAAATATGGAATCTAAATATTCAAAAGTATTACTTAGTTTAATGATTTTAAATGCACCTTTAAGTGCGGAAATTTCTACAAATAATATTAGTATAAGCAATGGCGATACTTTGAGTGCGGATAGTTTGAATCTAATTAATCAAAATCAGATTCTAAATATAACAGGGGCAAATTCTAAAATCACATTAAGCAATGCTCTAAATATAGGAAATATAGAATCTACAAACAATACAATTATAGAATCTAGCAATATAAACATTACAAACGCTGGAAGCTTAGAATCTAATAAGCTAAACGCTCAAGGTTTAAATAATATAAACTTTACAATTAGTGGAAAAGATTCTAAAATGCAAATAGATTCTAGCTTTAAAATAGGCGAAAGTATAGAATCTAAAAGGGTAGAAAACTTTGCCCTAAATTTGCTAGATTCCGCAGTAGCGACTTTAAATCATATTAATATTGATAATGCAAAAAATATTATGATAAAAGTGGATAAAGCCGCTTTAACCTTTAGTGATTCTGCCTTTATATTTAATAAAGATTCAATGTTAGAATCTTTAAGCTTGCAAGCCACAAATAAAGCAAACGCTATAACATTTACCAAAGGCGATTTAAATCTAGATTCTATAAATAACGCTACAATTATGCTAGGTGGGACGGCTAATACATTAAAATTTAACGAAGCAAATAAAGGTTTGAAACTAGATTCTAGCACTCTAAACTTAAGCATAAATAATACACAAAATCTAAATATAGAATCTAAAAACTCTACTATAAATATTACTTCGCTAAATTCAAACACAGGCAAACTAACAGGCAACTTAATAGCAAGTGAAAAGTCAAATATAAATGCAAATGATTCTAAAATAACTTTAGAATCTAGCATAACGTTAAATAACTCAAATCTAAACGCATATAACATAAGCCTAAATGCAAATGGAAAAATCACTTTGCAAGATTCTAGCAGTGCAAATGTAGTGAATCTAAAACTATCAAAACTTAGCAGCTGGGATAATTCACAATTAGTAATTGATAATAGCTCAAATCTAAATGTGAAAAATCTAATATTTGATAGCGGAACAAATATCGCCCTAAATACAAATGAATTTGGAAATGCTAATTTTACACCAAGTAATATAATCTTGCAAAATAAAGCAAAGCTAGTCGCCTCACAAGATTTGAATCTAAAAGAAGGACAAACGCTAACCATAGGTACACAAGGGATAAAAGCAGCAATCCCGGGTGTAATAGTAAGCAGTAGCCGCGATACTAGCTCTCTTGAAATAAAAAATAACACATTAAATCTAGCAAATGGCGTCACACTAAATGTAAGCGGCGGTCAGCACAGCTCCACAGCAGGCACTGCAACGCTTTATGCAAAGGAAGTAAAGCTAGATGGAGGCACAAGCCACGCGTATGCAAATATGAATATACAATATTATGGCAACGCAAAAGTAGAGCAAATGACTATAAATAATGGCACACTAAAACTTGTAACATATAGAACCGACCCAACGCGTGTAGATTCTAATGGCGTGCAAGCCCCAATTATAACCACAAAACTAACGCAACCAGCAATAAATACAGATATGAAAATCGCCCTAACTAACAACGCCACGCTTTCCATTGATAGATACACATTAGAATCTAATGCGACTTTAGCTAGTAATATTACAGCAGATTCTACAAGTAGAATGTCTTTTGGTATGATGGATTTTACATCTCAAGGCAGCGAGGCAAAATTTGGCGTTAGCACTAATATAGAATCTAGCCTTACTTTAACAAATGTAGGGAAAAATAGCAATTTTACAATGATAGATTTTACTAACGCACAGGGCAATTCTACCTTTAGCTTAGAATCTAAC
This sequence comes from Helicobacter saguini, assembly GCF_000762875.2. GTDB lineage: Bacteria > Campylobacterota > Campylobacteria > Campylobacterales > Helicobacteraceae > Helicobacter_A > Helicobacter_A saguini. Next base: position 13,383 of record NZ_JRMP02000004.1, on the reverse strand, counting down.
TCAAAGCTAAAAGTAACCTTAGATGATTCTATATTTAAAGGCAGCACCGCCACGATTGACACAAATAAAGCTTATGAATTAATAAAAACAAACTTTATACAAGATAATAGAAGCGATAAAAGAATAGATTTCACATGGGGAGCAAATGCTAAAGCTGATATTACAAAACAATATTTTATCGTAGGGAAAGTGCAAGATTCTGGCATTACACTTACATTTTTGGATGAAAGCCCTTACTCTCAAATGGCAAAAGGAAATTTTGACTATGTAGATTCTAAACTAACAAATATAGAATCTAATGAAAGAAAACTCGCCCAAATCGTGCAAGAAGATGTAATAAATCGCGGCTACATCGATGGCAACACAACAAGCCAAAATCTAGAAAAAATGAATAATATCCTAGATGAAGCCCTGCGTAGCGATGATTATAGCAAGTTTGAAAATTATCTAAGTGGTATAGAATCTAATATGCAAACCCTAGCAGATTCTAACACGCGCTCACTTGGTGAAAATATATTAATCGCAAATAATCAAACAATGAATAATCGCGTAGCCTACATTCGCTTTGCACAGAATCTAGATTCTAAAAATAATGTTATTTTAAGTCAAAATTGTGCTTTGTCATTGCGAGTGAACGAAAGCGAGCGAAGCAATCCAAAAACAATAGATTGCCACGACTTTTTACAAAAGTCTCGCAATGACAACGCCCATCTAGCCCTTAACGAACAAAATATAGAATCTAAAAGCGACATTGATACCCCAAACCCTTTGAAAGATTCTATAAACACATATAGACCCATTGCAGATTCTAAAGGGAATCCTTATGCTGATAATGCGTGGGGCGATATTAGCGGTGGATATTTTGGTGGGAAAAATGTGGCAAATTTAGGCTTTGTAAATATTAATGGTGGGTATGATAAGATTCTAAAGCATAATATTTTAGTTGGCGCTATGCTAGGCTTTGGCACGGCTAAAGGTGGTTATAGCAATATTGCTGACATGACTTATATTGTAAATTTTGGACTTTATACGCACGTGCCGCTAAATAAACACGAAATTGCAAGTAATCTTAACACATCATTATTTTTAATTAGCCGTGATATTAGTGGGAATTTAAGCGATAGCGCGTATTCTAAAAATGTGGCTACTTTATGGAATCTTTATTATAAATATTCACTGAATCTAGGGAATGTGAAAGAGTTTAGCCAAATTGTAAAACCTGTGCTAATGCTAGGCTTTGGTGCGTATAATGTCGGCACGATGAGCGGGAAAAACATATATAGAATGAATGGCTATAATGATTTTAGCCTAGAGCTAGGGCTTGGTGGTGAGTATGTGCTAAGTAAAGATAATGCGTTTTATAGCGTGCAGTTTTTAATTTTACAGCCTTTATTTCATAGTGTGAAAAGCGTGGAAATGACGCTACTAAACGCGCAAAGCACAATTATTTATGACTTGCCAAAGGAGCTAACAAGCTATGAAATTAATCTAAATGGAGCGCATAGATTCCGCAAAAATATGTATGTGCAATATGGAATCACAACGCTTTTTAGCAACTCCGGCACCTTTGGAATCAAAGCCAACGCCCGTATCGGCTATCAATTTTAGATATAAAATTACAAACTTTTATTCTAAATTTTAGAATCTATATTCTGTATTTCTAACTTTAAATTGTAAAAATGCGATACTTTTATGTTATTACTAACACATAAATCTTGTAACAACTTTAATCCATCTTTAAACTTACACTATACAAATATTATTTTTTACAAGTTCTATTAATATTTCCGCAAATTTTACTTTCCAAGTTGGATGTAAATGATTTTCAGATTCATCAAAAATAAAAAATCCAAATCTTGTGTTATAAGTGTTACGTATAATGTTTGAATAATGCCAAATTTTTTTTAAATATTTTATCACTTTGTTTTATCTTATGATTTCTTGGATTGGCATATAAAAATTTCTAAATTCCATAATGATTTATAACCTTATAAAAAATATAGAATCTAGATTCTATCATAAAAGATTAAAAGGCGTAGTCGGCGGTGATAAAGGCGTGGGAGCGGTCATCTGTGCGGTTATTTTGTAATAAAATAGTAGAATAGCTAGGATTTATGTAATAGCCGCGTTTTGTCGTATCGCTAAAATATTCAATCTTAACGCCTAAAGTTAGAGCGTTTTTAAATGTGTGGCTTAAAATTAAACCTATGCTAATTTCATCACTGCGGGGCGACTGCGTAAATCGCGCCAAAATCTTCGCACTAGAATTGCCAAAGCTTGTATCAAAATTTTTCACTATAAAAAAGTATTCGCTAAGTGCGTTTTTACTCGTAATATCCGCCTTTGAGCGACCGATGTCATACACAGAAGCAGTCCATTTGTCAATGTAGATAGGATAGCCGCCAAAGCGGGAGTTTGGATGCCCGAAGTTTTTGTAGATACCAAAGGCAGCGCCCCATGATTTATAGAATCCTTCGGCTACAAAATTTAGATTTGTCGCATTTTTCTCACGCACATCGCCATCATAGCGACCGCCGACATATTTGTCATTTATGGTTATAAAATAGCCTTGCAGCTGGAGTTTCATGCCAAAATTATTACCAAAATGCTGTTCGTGAATCACACGCCCACCGATAGCGGTAAAATCGCTTGGATAAAACCACAGATATGGGCGAAGTGTAAGATTAAAGCCACTTTTTACGCCATTTAGATTGCTAATTTGCCCTAGCACAAAGTCGCTCCCAAAGGCGTGTTTGCCAAGATTTGCATCCGCTGTGCCATCATTATTAAAATCCGTTGTGCGTTCGCTATACCAGTCATAAATCCACTGCGCATACGCATACGCGCGCCCAAATGAGCTAAACCACCAAGGTTTTAGGGTAAAAAAATCGCTAAATTTATATGTATAATCGATGTTAAAGCCCTGCGTATAGGCACTTTGCTGGTCCATCCATGACTTATATCGCCCGATTTTTAGCCCTAAACCTTTCCATTTAAAATCAAGGTAAAGATTGTGATTGACATAATTTCGCGCATTGCTAATATTATCGCTTTCATTGCCTAAAAAGCCACTATAATAGCCAACATACCAGTGTCCTAAGCCCCCAGCGGCTGCGGCTTGATTTTTCGTGCTATCATAGACTATGCCGCCAAGCGCGCCACCTATCACAAAATTTAGTGAATCTATTTGCCAAGATTCTATGAAATGCAAAAAATCTAGCTTTATATTTCCTTCGGTATAAATTGACATAAGGCTATCTGTGGGGTATTGATTAGCGGCTATATCGATATTTTGGTCATTAAAACCAAAGCGATTAAAACTACCTACCGCGCCATAGAATGTAAAGAATTTTGGCTTTTGTTTTGCTTTAGATTCTATATTTTTTGGAGCTTCTAGGTCGAGTAAATCTTCTTGTGTAGAATCTTGTATAAATTCGTCTTTAGATTCTGTGTTTTTAGAATCTGCTAGTTTTATAGAATCTTGTTTAGAATCTAGAATCTTAAAATTAGCTTTAGATTCTATAAATTTATTAGAATCCTTGCTAAATGCAAAAGTTTGCGAACAAATAAATATCGCACTTGCAATTAATAAAACATTTTTAGATTCTTTTACATCTTTAGAATCTAGATTCTGTAAATTCTTAGATTCTATAGAATCTTTTTTATTATCCACGTTTTTAGATTCTATATTCCTTAAAATCCTGCTAACATTCAAAAGTTTTTTTATATCTAAGGTTTTGTCAATTTTTAATATTTCTTGTTTGTTTTTGTAGATTTGCATTATTTTTTCCTTTTAGATTCTATAAATTTTACGGCTAAATCAGGGAAATCGCTAAAGATTCCATCCGCACCAGCCTTGTATAAAATAAGCTCTAAGGCTTCATCCACACTTTTCACACCCTTTGGCAAGGCATCAGCGCGAAGCGTATAAGGATGGCAATTTAGTCCATTTTTCAAAGCACTCTTACAATAATCATTTGCCACCGCACGCCCATTTTGTATGCTATAAAGCATATCTAAAGTCGGTCCTACGCCTTGAGCCACCTTTGCAATTTCTGCGAAATTCTTAGAATCTTGCAAGTAACTAAAGTCGTAAGGCAGCCACTTCCCACCCTTAAACTCATAAGTCTCAAGCCAGTCATTATAGCCCACAAGTGCGACTAGCTTTAAGTCCATTTTAAGCTTTGGCAGCAACTCAGTTCGCACACGCACCAAGTCTGGATAATCAAAACTTTGAAAATACACATTGCTATTTTTAGAATCATAGCCATATTTTTTTAGCACTTTTAGCGTCTCTAGGCTTATATCTTTACCATTTTGCTTATGAAACCACGGCGCCTTTGTCTCGACATAAATGCCAACATTGCGACCCAGAGTCTTATTTAGCCCCTGTATAAACTCAATCTCTTCTTCTAATGTATGAAAGCTAAATGTGGATGTGAAAATGGGGAATCTCTGCGGATAAATAGGCACTTTCCTACCATTTTTAATCTCAAAAGGCTCGCTAAATTTTAGGCTTTTTAGCTCATCTAGCGTAAAATCAATCACATAATAATGCCCATCTTGCCGCTTTCTATTTGGGAAAATATCCGCCACATTTGTAAGATTTTCGATATATAAATCATGCACGACAATTAGGCGATTATCCTTGCTTAAGGCGACATCTTGCTCTAGGAAATCAGCGCCCATTTGATAAGCCAAGACCTTAGATTCTAAAGTATGCTCTGGGACATAGCCACTTGCGCCGCGATGGGCGATTGTGACCTTATTTTTGCCGTTAGAATCTAGTGCAGCCGCCTTTAAAAAACTTAAATGCCCACTCAAATAAAGCACCAAAATAAAAAAAGCAGCGACCTGAATAGCGATACTTATAGAATCTCTTTTGCTACGCATAATCTTTCTTAAGGTAATCTTAAGGTTTTTGATAAACAACTTATTCATCTTGTCTCCTTTCAGTGAAAATTTGTAAAGTTAAGCAAAATCTTAAAAAATCTTTGTAAAATCAACTTTATTTAGTTATAAAATTTTTGTAAATATATTTGCATTATTACTCAATCTTGCGACACGCTTTATCGTTACATAGTGGCGGACGTTTTTGCTAGTCTTTGTGTGGTGGCAAGTGGGCGTTTGGTCTCACCTTATAGGGTGGTGGGTGGGCGTCTAGGATATTAAAATTAGATTCTATAAACGTTTAGATTCTAAAAAAATAGATTCTATAAATGTTTAAATTCCATAAAGATTCTATAAAATTAGATTCTATATTTAAAGGAAATTTATGAAAAAAATTTTTGTGTTACTTTTTGTGTGTTTAAGTGCCTTAAGTGCCGATAATGTCGAAGTTTTAAAGAGTTATATCGCTAAAGAATATAAAGCGACTTACCCAGAAATAATTATAGAATCTATTTCGCTAATCACACGAAACACGCTAGATTTACACGCAATAGACATCATAGCAAAGTCAATCACAAGTCCAAAAAATGCTAATGGCTATATGAATCTAAGTTATAAAATTAATAATAAAACTATGCAAGAAAATATAAAATATAGTATTAAAGCAAAAATAAAAGTATTTTATGCAACTGACAATATTGCTCCAAAAAGCAACTTTCGCCCTGTAAATTTCAACGAAAAAATCCAAGATTTTAACATTTTTACAAATCCGCCCGCATCACGTGCCGAGCTACTGCAAAGTAGCGCGAAAGTGTATATTCCCATAAATAGTATGATAACGCAAAATAAAATCACGCGAAAGATTCTAGTGCCAAAAGATTCTAATGTGAAAGTGGTGTTTAAAAGTGGCGGCATTGAAGCAATTTTTAGTGCGAAAGCCCTTGAAAATGGAATGAAAGGCGATATAATAAAGATAGAAAATAATGAAAGCAAACGCGTCATAAACGCCGAAGTAATAGACGAAAACACCGTTAGAATCAAAGACTAGATTCTAACTAATTTCTAGCATCGATAGTGTTTTTTAGCAGGGTGAATGCTATCATTGCCTCTTTTTTTAGGCTTGGGTTTGCTAACATTTGAAGCAGGTCGCTAACGCAAACGCAAGTTGTTTTGGCGTATTCTAGCAGTTTTCCTTGCGCGTTTTTTAACGAAGTGCAGAAAAAATCCTCGCACAAATGCTCGCCAAAAAAGACCGCATACTGCATAGAATCTAGCTCTCTTTTAAGATATTGCGTGCAGATATTTCGCTCATTTTCTAGCTTTTGCGTGCGGATTTTGTAGGTAAAAGTTTGATTTCCCCCCACATCAGCGCACTTAAATCGCGGTAAAATCCACACATTTTTAGAATCTAGCTTAAAAACTTTTTCAATAATATTTATTAGCATTTCATTAGTTTTGTTTTGTGCTAGATTATCTAAATTATAACTTATTATACCTTTTTGTTTTGAAAAAGCTAAGTTTAGCTGGATAGATTCTATGATAAATGCAATTTTTGGAAGTTTAGAATCTTTTTTAGAATCTTGTGAATTTTCATTTACTCCCCCCTTAATCGCAAGAGTGGGGGAAATCGTGGAATCTCGCTTAGATTCCATAGAATCTTTAAACGCAAAATTTGCCTTAGATTCTATAGAATCTAGCGGATAAAACCCGCAAAATCGCTCATTATCACGCACCATTTTTGACAAATCACAAAGCTTACAATGGCTTACTTGAGAAGCCACATCGCTACTAGATTCTAAAGATTGCATAAAAGGCACATTTTGCGAAGTTTTAGAATCTAAATTTGTTTTAGAATCTAAATTGATAGAATCTATAGAATCTTGCACCATAACTTGTAAATTTTGCAAGTTATGATTTTTAGAACTTTTTAGGATTCTCATATTATCCACAAAGCTATCGCCTAGCTCTTTTTTCAAATACAATTCATATAAATTTTGCAACACTTCTAAATCCATTATTTTCCCTTATAAAACTCATAATTATATAGCAAAATTATGCTAAAATTTTAAAGATTCTATAAAAAATCCCCAAAGGTAAGAAATGACAAACCTGCTAGAACTCCAAAATGTAACCCACAGCTTTGATAATGTGCTTTATGAGAATATTTCTTTTAGCCTTAAAAGTGGGGAAAGTCTCGCAATCTTGGGCGTTAGCGGGAGTGGGAAAAGTAGCATCCTTAATCATTTATCTACCCTACTTAAGCCAAAAAATGGGCTTATAAATCTAGCAAATTTCAAAGATATTTACACGCTTAGTGAGCGGGATTTACTGCATTTAAGACGCAATATTTTAGGCATTATTTTTCAGGCGCACTACCTATTTCGCGGCTTTACTTCAAGGGATAACATTCGCATTGCAGAGCTAATTTCAGGGCAGAAAATGGATATGGATATGCTAAAAGATTTTGGCATTGATGGGACGCTAAAGCAGCAAATAGGCGAGCTAAGTGGCGGTCAGCAACAGCGTTTAAGTATCGCTCGTGTGCTAACTAAAAAGCCTAAAATTATCCTAGCAGATGAGCCAACAGGCAATCTTGATAAGGATACAGCGCGTAGCGTTATGCAGTATTTGCTATCTTTTGTGCGTGAAAATAATGCGGCGATGGTGCTTGCCACGCATGATAGCCATTTGGCGAATTTCTGCACGCGTGTAATGCTTTTAGAAGATAAAAAATTGCGTATTATAAAGGAGTGAAGTCATGGAATCTAGCTCTTTAGAATCTAGCTTAAGTGATTGTCAAAATGCAAAAAGTGATTTGAACTTTGAAAATTTGAAAGTTATGAAAAATCTAACTTTTGATAGTAGCGATGGGCTGAAAATTTTTTATGATATTTATGAGCCAAATTTTACAGATTCTATAGAATCTAAAAATGTGATTATCCAAATCGCACATGGAATGGTCGAGCATAAGGAGCGTTACACTTGGCTTTGTAGCAATCTTGCAAATCGTGGCTATATTGTGGGGATTAACGACCATAGGGGGCATGGGAAGAGTGTAGATTCTACACATTTTTGGGGTGAGATGGTCGGGAGTAATTCGTCGTCTCGTATGCAATCTTCGCGGGAGCTTGATTCTCACTTCGTCGATGAACGTTCTAGTTCTATCTCCTCGTTCGAATCTACGCAACCCGCGAATCTTACACACGATACTCGAATTACCACTAAACAATATTCTCAAAACACAAATTCTAAAAGCAAACCTGCTAGGGTGAATCCTGCGGAAGCATCTTTAGGCGATTTTGTGGGTTGTCAAGGCAGCGGCGATGGGAGTTTATTAGACATAAAGACCCAAGCCACCACCGCCGACTCCCGCAAAAGCGTCAAAAAGGCAACGCAGGGAAATGATGGTTTTATGAAGGCTATTGATGATATGTTCTCGCTCACACAGATTCTAAAGCAAAAATACAAAAACAAAAAATTCGTCCTTTTAGGGCATAGCATGGGCTCACTTCTGTCTCGCGGCTATCTTAAAATGTATGGTGAAAACCTTGACGCACTAATACTTTCAGGCTCTCCAGCGAATAATCCATTGTTGAAAGTAGGCATAGCTTTGGCAAAAATGCTAAAGTTCTTAAAATTAGAATCTAAAGGAAAAGAAATTATAAATAATCTATCTTTTGGCGGATTTAATAAGCCTTTTGCTAACCCATCAAAAGATAATATTCACAGCAGCGGACCTTGTGCGTGGATATGTCGTGATAAGGCTATCGTGGATGCTTATTTGGCTGATAAGGCGTGTCAGTTTATCTTTTCGCTGGATAGCTTTATTGCCCTATTTCGCGGCACTTTGTGGGTGCAAACGCCTTTAGATTCTAACTCGGTTTTACAAGATTCTAACCGAGTAAAACCGCCGATTTTAATCCTAAGTGGCGAGAGTGATGCGTGTGGAAACTTTGGCAAGGGCGTAAAAATCATCGCTCAAAACTTTGAATCTTCTGGCTTTAAAGTCACGCTAAAACTCTACCCTAACGCAAGGCATGAAATTTTCAACGAAATAAACAAAGAAGAAATCCTAAACGACTTACTTTTATGGCTAAAAAACAACGGATTATAGAATATTTCATAAATATTTTAATAAAATATAAAATTTTCCACAAAAACTTTTCCAAAACTATTAACAAAATGATAATTTTATGGTTATAATTACATCGTTAGAAAATGAGTATAAAAAATACTCTTTTATATCTAGCATGATAATGAGAAAGATTCTAAAAACAAAACCAAAAAGGAGAGAAAATGGCAAAGAATGACTTAATCGGCGGGGCGTTATGGGACGCCTACTCAAAAAAAGTAAGTGAGCGAATGGACAATCCTACGCACCTTGGCGTATTGACACAAAAGGATGCTGACGCGAAAAACGCAAAGCTAATCGTGGCAGACTATGGCGCTGAATCTTGTGGCGATGCGGTGCGGCTTTACTGGCTTGTGGATGAAAACGATGTGATTATCGATGCGAAGTTTAAGAGTTTTGGCTGTGGGACGGCGATTGCAAGTAGTGATATGATGGTCGAGCTGTGCCTAAATAAAAAGGTGCAAGACGCGGTAAAAATCACAAATATCGATGTGGAAAAAGCCCTACGTGACGAGCCTAACACCCCCGCTGTGCCTGGGCAGAAAATGCACTGCTCTGTTATGGCTTACGATGTGATTAAAAAGGCGGCTGGGCTTTATCTTGGCAAGAATGCGGAGGATTTTGAGGATGAGATTATCGTGTGTGAGTGTGCGCGCGTGAGCCTAAGCACGATTAAGGAAGTAATCAAGCTAAATGATTTAAAAAGCGTGGAAGAAATCACGCAATACACGAAAGCTGGGGCGTTTTGCAAAAGCTGTGTAAGGCCAGGTGGGCATGAGAAACGCGAGTATTACTTGGTGGATATTTTGGCGGATGTGCGTGCTGAAATGGATGCGGCGGCACTTAAGGAAAAGGCGGATAATGCGGCGATTTTGGCGTTTAAAGATATGACTACGGTGCAAAAAGTCAAGCTAATTGATAAGACAATCGATGAGAACATTCGCCCGATGCTAATGATGGATGGCGGCGATATGGAAATCCTTGATATTAAGGATACAAGCGATGGCTTTACTGATGTGTATATTCGCTACATGGGTGCGTGTAATGGCTGTGCGTCCGCGGCGACAGGCACGCTATTTGCGATTGAGAATGTGCTACAAGAACGAATAGATTCTAACATTCGAGTCATGCCGATATGATTTGTAGAATCTAAAGTTATAACCCTCAAAGTCGATATGTTTTGTGCGTGGGACTAACACCTTTATTTCATCTGGTAAGTTTTAGGCTAAATTGATTTTTGCTTACAAAAGGACGTTTAGATTCTATAAATTAGATTCTATAATTTAGTAGATTTTTATTATTTTAAAGCAAAAAAGAAATCTAATTTGCTAGTTTTTTCAAAAGTGAGATTATAGAATCTTTACTTAGTTGCACTTCAAATTTCGCGTTTATATCGCGTTTTTCTAAACTATCGAAAAATATTTTTGCATATTGCATTTTTTGCTTTTCTATGGCAAATAAATCATTTATTTCTTTTCCCTTAGATTCTGTAGAATCTAATATTTCATATCCATAATAATGATATAGAATCTTTAAATAAAAACTATAATTTAGATTCTAATATTTTCTTAAAGGGTAGGATAGAATCTAGTATCAGGGAAATAGTATGAAAATAATTTACATCTTAGGGCTTTTTGGAATCTTAGTTATAGCTAATAAATATGGTATTTACTATCCTACAAGCTATAAAGCGTTTATACCAAAGCAATGGGATAGTGAGTATAAGGAATATGAGAGATTATGTAAAGAAAAGATAGGGAAAGTGGTATATGCAAGACCTATTTTGGATATTAAATCTGTTGATTATCAAACTTTTATGTGGTTTTTACCAAATAAACGGATTATACCGCAGGTTCTTGTCGTTAGTGACTTAATAAGTAAAAAGGTTGTTTATATTAAAATTGTTGGTTTTCACTATGATACATCATGGAGTAGTTTTTATATAGAGTGGTTTATCATGCCCCACACCGAAAAAAACTATATTGGATGTGATATTGAAAATATTGCATCGCATATAAGTCCTATAAAACAGATTATTGGTGAAAATTTTGACGATGAAAAAGGATTTAGCTCGTATGATTGGTATATGTTAAAAATTTTATTTGGAGAAAATAATGAGTAATAATAAAAAATACTCTCTTGGAATCTATGCAAATGATTGGGGGGTTATGATGGGTAGCGAGGGGAATCCTCATGTATTCTTAGGATTAAAGATAGAAAAAGTTAAATGTAATAATATACAAATAAAAACGCAAGAAAATCTATATCAACATTATCTAAAACATAATATGCTAGAACAAGCTAATCAATGTAAAATCAATATGGAACAAATGCAATGTTTTATAAACGAAAAAACACTAGAAGATTTTAAGAATGAATTAAGTGAAAAATATAAATACTATCTTACTTCAAGTAAAGAATTTGAAGCGTGGCAGGATACAACATTAAATCTCAAAGAATCTATAAATAAAAACTTTGATAAGGCTTTAAGAGAAGCTTTTAATAATAATTTTACGTTTCTTAGACAATGCTATGCGGATATTACAGAACCATTTTTTAAGTGGTTGGAAATTATAAAACATGTAAACATGAGTTCAATAAAAAATTTTAATGATTTTCAAGTATTTTTTGATGAATTTGCAGAATCTAAATATAGCAATTTAGATTTTATCGAGGGATTCTTTGGCTTTGGTCCCTATCAAACAAATTTAGTTAATAATTATAAAGAAAATAAATATATGACAGGAGGCAAGGTGTTTCAAAATAATCATTGGAATGATACAGAAATCATTAAAGAAAATAAAAAAACATTAACTAAAATTCAAATAGAGCAATATAAATCATTACTTGTTCCCAGAATACCACAGAATTCAATTGACAAACAATATCTTATATTTAGCAAAGATTTTACCCTCACAACAATGCGACCGCTAAAAACATTTCAAGAATATCAAAGCGAAGTGATTGAGATAAGTAAAAGTGAGTATCAAAAAATTTGTAAAAGTATTCTATTCCAAACCCTTTTATCAAGTGATAGCATAAGAAATAATGCAAAAATCTTTGGTGATAAAAAAATGAATTTAAAAATTATAAGGTTGTAGGTAACTCTTGTGTGGATTTTGTAATGAATAAGCTTCAGCAAATAGGGGCGAGTAGATTTAACAAAGCCACCACTTTTGCTCCATACGAAGTGCATACTCATATAAAAGACAATAAACCAAATTTTTACAATAGGCAAAAAGGAATATACAGACACCCTCTCTCTAAAGGTAATAAAATCTCTTGTCTCTTGCAAGATCTAAACCTCTTCTACCAAAACTACGCTACTTTATGCAAACTAGATTCTACTTGGGAAAGCGAGAAAGGATTAAGGGCTTTTAGTGAATATTATAATTCCATGCTTTATTCCCATCTAATTTATGATGAGAAGCTTAATCGTCTAGGACAAAATAAAATACCATCTATTCCTAGAGATAGCAATATAGAGCATATAGAAAATGATGTAAATATGAGATTAAATGTAGGATTGTGTGTAAAATGCTATTTTCAAGACATATTGCAGTATAATAAAGATTTTCAATGTGATGTTTCATTGCTGTGTATTAAGAAAACAGAGAATGGTAAGTTAAGATTTTTTAAGGCAGATTTTAAAAGCGACTTTATATTTAGTGATTTTGACTTTGCAAGTGATGATATTTTGTTGCTTAAGTCATATCATTTGGCTATGGATATACAGCAGACTATTGTCTTTAGTAAAATACCTCATTACAATGTTTGCACTATTTCTAAAGAAAGTAGGGGTGTATATATACAATCATTTATAGACAAATATATGGGGATAAACGGAAATAATGGAGATTATAGAGATATACTCGCACACAATAAGGAGATAAGAAATGCCTAAACCATTCATTGAAAGAAAGAATAATGTCATGCTTGATGCTAGGGAGCTAGAAAGACAAGGCTACACTAATATGCACTTCCAAGGCATAGAACTAAAAGGTGGTATAGAATCTAGCAAAGAAAATGAAGAATGCTTCTTTTATGGTAAATATGGTGAAGTGTATTATTTACAAGATTCTAAAGATTCTGTCATTGCGAATGCAATGAAGCAATCCAGAAGAGATTCTAACAATAAAGGCCTAAACAAAGAAAATAAAGTTAGCAACATAGATTGCCACGACTTTTTACAAAAGTCTCGCAATGACAAATTAGATTCTAAAGATTCTACACAAACCCTCCAAGTGTTTTTAGATTCTAAGGTTTTAACGATATTAAATTATTCACTTTTAGAATCTAGTTTAAATATCAAGTTAGAATCTAAAAGCAAAGAAGCAAAAAAGATTCTAAGTAAAGAGTTA
>NZ_JRMP02000049.1 GCF_000762875.2 Helicobacter saguini | reverse complement strand
TTAAAGAAAAATAATAGCATAAGCGAAGAGGGCTATAAACTCGTTACACCACAAGATATTTTATCTAGCCCTGATGGGCAAGTGTTTGTCTTAGTCGGTGGCTTTTTAAATCGCCCTGTGAAAACTCAAGCTAACCTTTGGTTTAAAAATCCAGCACTTAAAGGAGCAGACAAGATTCCTTATGATAGAGACAATAAAGAAATCCACGCCTTAAGGGAAGCCGAAGCTAAAAAAGATTCTAATACACAATCTAGTGAAAATATAGAATCTAACAACACAGATTCTACTGAATCTAATCCACAAGATTCTAATAAATCTAATGAAAATATAGAATCTAAAGAGCAAGATTCTAAAGAAAACATAGAATCTACCCCAAAAGATTCTAAAGATTCTAACCCTGAATCTAGCAATAAAGATTCTAATGCAAAATCTAATGTAGGGCAAAAAGAATACAATCCATTTAAATACACTAAAAAAGCAAGTTAAAAGGAGTAAAAAATGCAAAATAATAATTTTAAAGATTTTAAAATCACTCATAACACTTTAAAAGAGTTTAAAGCCACAAAAAAGCCTTTAAATTTCCCAAAAAGCCTTAAAAATGATTTTAAAACGCAAAAAAGTATTCAAAACACTTTAAATAAGTTTTTAGGATTTAAGAATGATAAAAAAGCGTTTTTAGATGTTTTTAGAAGTTTAGAGAATTTAAAACCTATTAAAACCCATTTAAAAGCACAAAAAAGGCTAAAAAATGAGAAAGAAAATCAAAGAGTTTAAAGAGCAAAAAGAAGACTGAAAGGAGTTTAAAATGATAAAAGATAAATGGATAGAAAAATCACGCAATTATGAAGAGACTACAAAAGAAATGCAGATTCTAATCCGCAAAATAATTGCAAAGCGAAATAGCATTTCTAAGCTAGATATTGACTTAAAAATGCAAAAACAAGAGCTAAAGAATTATGAAAAACGCATTGATATTACACAAAAGAAAATCAATGTAGAAAACGCAAGGCTAGAAGAATTAGAATCTAAATTGCAAGATAAATTTAGTGAATTTCAAAACTTAGAATCTAACCTAGATTCTACAAAAGGAGCATAAATGGAAAATGTTAGCATTGTTTTAGAGCATAAATTGCAAGTTTTAGATAAATATCTAAGGCTTGATGCAAATGAATTGATTTTCACAAAATCAAAAGAGTTTTATGTAGATTTCGGCGATAGATTCGAGCATATACACGATGATGCCCTAGATTATGATTTTCTAAATGATTTTTTAGTCCAACTTGCGACAAGGAGAAATCAACGATTTAATGAAAGCTATCCAAGCTTATCGTGTGAATTGCCAGAGCCATATTTGCGTTACAGGGTTCAAGCCCAGCATGAAAGCGTATTATTTGGTAGTGATGTGTGTATTTGTATTCGTATTCCAAGTAAAAGTCGCTTTAATTTAGAATCTTTTGTTTTGAGTGAGAATCTAATTAAGCAAGGCTGGACACACCAA
>NZ_JRMP02000048.1 GCF_000762875.2 Helicobacter saguini | reverse complement strand
ATAGGGCTCTGAATGATTGTAGGCAAATGGTTTCAGGTTCTATTTCACTCCGCTCACTGCGGTTCTTTTCACCTTTCCCTCACGGTACTTGTTCGCTATCGGTGTGATAGTAGTATTTAGGGTTGGAGAGTGGTCTCCCCATCTTCAGTCTAGATTTCACGTGTCCTGACCTACTCTGGATACTGCTACCTATGTATCATTTTTCGCATACGGGGCTATCACCCTTTATAGCTTAGTTTTCCAAATAATTCTGCTAAATGATACAAGTGGATGTCGCAGTCCTAAACCCCGAATGCAAGCATTCGGTTTGCCCTTTTCCCCGTTCGCTCGCCGCTACTAGGAGAATCTCTGTTGATTTCTTTTCCTCTAGCTACTGAGATGTTTCACTTCGCTAGGTTCGCTTGTAGGCAACACACAATGGAACGTTCGCTCGCACTTTCGGTCGCCTTTAAGGGAGTAAGAACATTGCTCACTGCGACGCACGACAAAGTGCGTCTCATTCGCAATAACCTTACAACCCTTAAAATCGACTCGAAATTGTTTCGCTATCTTTCATCCAAAGATTCAGTATAAAACGTTTATAGAATCTATTTTAGATTCCAAACTTTTATTGCTTTTATAGAATCTAGATTCCATAACATTTACAAATTCATTGAATCTTAACTTTGGATAAAAACTAGATTCTAAAGATTATAGAATCTTGCTTTTAGAATCTTGTTTTACATTCTATAAATTGCTAAATTTTCCACTCTGTGTTGCCTACATAACACGCATCTCTGCGTGTTGGGTTGCCCCATTCGGAAATCTATGGCTCAATGCTTCTTAGCAGCTCCCCATAGCTTATCGCAGCTTAGTACGTCCTTCATCGCCTCTATCACCCAAGGCATCCACCATTTGCCCTTAATAAGCTTTTTGAATAAGATTTTAAGGTTATACCGCCTTATTGAATGTATTTCTAGCTTCGTCTTTTGGACGCTTTTGCGGGAGTTTGAAAAAACTTTGTGCGACAGCCAAAAGGCTAGTCTCCGCAGTTTTTTCTGCACAACCCACAAAATCGCCTCAAAATACTCGCTATAAACCCATTCAATACTGAATCTAAACTCACTGATTTCTCATAGAATCTAGATTCTATATCTCAATGGATTCACTCAATAAAGCAAGTATGTCGCGTAATTGTAGTTAATTTACTATTACTTTATTTAGGCTATTAACAATGATATTTCAAATAACTTTTAGAACTTTAAACAGAAACGCGTTTAAATAATTTAAAGTCTAATGCAAAAATTTATCGTCATTGCGAGAATTTTCGCAAGAAAATTCGTGGCAATCTACAACTTGTTATATGGATTGCTTCGTTTCACTCGCAATGACAGAATCTAGATTCTAAAAACCCTTGCATTAAACTTTAAACAATAAAATTCAAAAGAACAAATGGTGGAGAATAGCGGGATCGAACCGCTGACCTCCTGCGTGCAAAGCAGGCGCTCTCCCAGCTGAGCTAATTCCCCTTTTCTAACTTTAACTTTCAAAAGATTCTATAATAAATCACTTTCACTCGCAATAGACACGCAATGATAGAATCTAGATTCTAAACAAAAGCTAAAATGGTGGGCTTAGGAGGACTTGAACCTCCGACCTCACCCTTATCAGGGGTGCGCTCTAACCACCTGAGCTATAAGCCCTTTTTAACAAAAACAGGCAGCTAAACAAAAATAAAAAGAACAAATAAACATTTAATAAATATCAATTAAAAATGCAATTTAAAAGACATAAATCAAAAAAAGAAATGTGATTATATAGAATCTAAACTGAATCTATCCTTAAATTCCACAAAAATTCACAAATTTTTTACAAA
>NZ_JRMP02000047.1 GCF_000762875.2 Helicobacter saguini | reverse complement strand
CCTTGTGGAATATTCTTATTATTATCTAATGTTACATAAGACTTTATATATTTACATCCATAGCATTTATATATTTCTTTGCCATTATAATAAAACCATATCTTTGGAGTTATCATAAAATCAAATGTATAGTTATCCTTTGTATAGTTATTTGCTACTCTTTTTGTGTTTATGTTATTATCATAGAATCTAAAATCTTTTATATTTAATTTAAATTCTTTAGATTTTATAGGATTGTTAAATATTATTTGTCCTTTATTATCACTTATATTAGTTTGTGAATATGAATTATCATTGATAGATTCTAATGTTATTTTAATATCACTTACAGGTGTTTTAGAATCTTTTAGTAACACATTCACTTGTAACATATTTGATAGATTATTTGGCATGTGTGTCCTTTTAGAACTATATCACTCATTCTATTCTGCAGGGATTAATTATATCACAAAAAATACCATTCTTTTTCATGGAGCTTTTCGCTTCACTTTTGGTTTTAATACTTTATTGTTTTGTTAATAATTTTAAAACTACCACCATACTTGAATCTCAAAATAATATTTCATATCATTCAAAACAAAAGGCATTCTTTATATTTACCCTGTAAACCTAGATAATCTTTTCTTAAAAATTTGAATTTATTTATATGGATATTTGTGATGCTATTGAAATCATTTTTTCGTAAGCCATACTCATCACTTTTACTATTTTACTATTACAAGATTGCAATGTTGAGTTACTCTCACGTGCTGAATATATATTTTACCATCAAATTTTAATATATAAATTCTTATATTCCGCATTCTCCATATTGTTTTTCATCTCCAAAATCTCTATGCTCACCTTCTTTGTTTGTTAAACGTGCATAGCCACCTTCATTTAATTCAAAATTATATATTTTAGAATCTAATTGTATTACACCTGTGATTCTACAAGGATAAGTGCAATATGTTGCTATTACACCCATATCATTATCATAATATTCTTTAGCCGTTTTAAAAAAATTGATAATGTGCTTTTCTTGAAAATCTACAATGATTTGTGTATTGCAAGTTTGTGCTATTGCGTCGACATAATATTTCCTCTCTTTTTCTTCTTCAGTAAGATAAAAAGTGGGTTCATTTAGCTTTAAGATTCTAATGTTTTTAAAAATATCCGCATACGCAAAAGTGCATATAATAAATATCATATAAAAGATTTTCATAGTTTTCCTTTTAAGTATTCTAATAAAGATATGCCTTCTGTTGAGTTTTTATCTTTGTAGGCAATTATTCCATGGGCGTAAATATCTGTTTTATTTATATTATACAACTCAAGCAAAATCAAAACAAGTCGCTCTAAACTTTCTAATTGTTTAATTGTGGCATTTAGGTATCTTTTTATCTTATAATCGTATTCTCCCACAACTTCAATTCCTATGCTATCAGAGCTTATAGGATATCTATTAGGATATGATTTCTTTTTTTCATAATTTGAAACTTTTATTTTTCTATCCTTAAAAGAACTTGTTTCTTTCCATATCTTTTCTATTACAATCTTTTCTTTTTCATTCCAAGTTTTTTCTATTTCAACTCTTGAGCGAATATCACCCACATGCTGTGTCCATTTATCTAAACTAGCACATTGATAGATGCTGCCATCTTTATCGATTAAAAAATGCGTGCCAAATGGACTTGTATCCCAAGTATTTAATGTGCTTTGTGCGTTATGAGAATCTGTTCTGTGTAATACAATAGCTAATGGTTTATGTTTAAAATTTCCTGTTTTTTCTACTAATTTTGGTTTCGGTTTTTTTATGATATTTACTCCTTGTATATATCCATCTTTTATAGTGCAATCTGGTTTGTTAACATCAATAATTGCAGGATTTCTTAATACTTTTTGTTGTTTGTCATTTAAGGTTATTTGTGACTTTGTGTATGCAAATACTACTATTTGTTTATCATAGTTATATAAGTTGTT
>NZ_JRMP02000046.1 GCF_000762875.2 Helicobacter saguini | reverse complement strand
ATTACTTGATTAAAGTTAGATTCTATGATTTCTTTATAGTCTTTTTGGGCGTGTAAGTATATTTGTTCGTTATTCTTTGTGTTGGTTAATGTTAGTTCGTTTATTCCTACTTCATTGTTTCCTATTGTTTTGGAGCTAAGGCTTGTTTGATTGTTGTTATTTATTAGGCTAGGATTTAGTGTGTTATATAGTGAGCCTGAGATATATGGTTTATCTATATCATTATCAAAGTAAGAAATGATTACTTCATCACTTACTCTAGGTAAAGATATAAAGCCACTATTTTGACTAGCAATAGGAGATGCTACTCTTATAAATGGTGAATAAGATATAGATTCTATGTTTTTAGATTCTATGTTAGATTTTATAGAATCTATAGAATCTGCTTGTGATATATCTGTGTTGTTTGTTGTATTAGATTCTATGTTGGTATTGTTGTTAGATTCTATATTTGTGTTGTGTGTTGTTGTGTTGTTTATTGTTATATTATTAGAATCTAGTTTCTTTTTATCCATTATTTCTTGTGCTATAAATGAGTGTAGCCTTACTTTTATTCTATTGTATTTATCTGTGTAGATTGTGTTTGCTTCTTGTTGTATATATTCATTTTCTTCTTGCACATTTCTAGCTTTACTTGCTAGCTCTCCTATTACTATGCCTTGTGTGTTTAGTGGTGGCAAGGGCTTTTGTTTTTGATTTGGAGTATAGGGGATATAGTTTGGTATTAGGCTTATTTCATTATGATATGAGTTTAGATTAGTTTTGTTTGTTAGGTCTATGTTATCTTTAGAATCTATATTGTTTAATATGGCTTCATTTGTTAATGTATGTGTTATTTGTGTGATTATAAAGTGTTTAGATTCTATATTTATTCTTTCATTTAAATCTAGATTATAGATATTGCTTTTTGCTAAGTAAGTGTTATTTAATCTTTGTATTAATCTATATTCAATTGTTTTTATAGAATCTACATAGTATATATCTAGTGGATAATCTATATTCATACTAGTGGAGTAAAAGTTAGGTTGTTTTAAAGTGCTAGATTTAGATAAGTAATAAATGCAAGGGGTGTTTAATATATTATTATTGTTTGTGTTATAAAGTATGCTTTTTATGTTTGTGTGTGTTGTGTTAGAATCTATATTTGCTTTATTATTATAGCTATCATAAAAATATATTACATTTTCTAATTCATAAAAGTATATGGCATTATTATGTGCTAGTCTCGTTATAAAAGCTAAATCAGATTCATTATATTGTGTGATTATATCTTGTGGTTTATATGTGTTTGTAATATTGCTAAAGTCTAAATCTTTATAGATTTTATCTTTATTTAGTGAAAGGATTATTTTTATTACATCTAGGACATTTTTATCTGTATAGATTCTATTAGCTTTATTTAAGCTTAGTCTAAATAAACAAGAGATTATATTAAATGTAAAGAAATGTTTATTAGAAATATTTGTTATGCTAGATGTTATAGAATCTATATTCTTTATGCCTAAGTAATCAATATGTGAGATAATGCCTTTATATATTTTATATTCATTAGATTCTATATTAATGATATTTTCTTTACTAGGATATGGATTAGATATTAATAGACTAGCTTGTTTATTAAGCAAAAGATTTATGGAATCTAGATTAGATTCTATAGTGTTGCTATTTATAGAATCTAGATTGGAATTTGTGGTTTTATTATTTATAGAATCTAGGTTAGATTCTATGGCTTTATTATTGATAAATTCTAGGTGATTATTGCCTGTAAAATCTTTAGAATCTAAATTGATATTAGTTTGCATAGAAGTTTTAGAATCTTGCAATACCTTAGCTATATCATCATTAAGTGATTCTATAAAGCCTTCGCATTTAATATCAAGTAAAGATTCTAAACTCTCAGTAATACTAGCCTTTGTAATAATAAATTCTAAATTATCTATCTTTAGGGTAATAAATGAGTTCATGGGTTTTTCCTTTT
>NZ_JRMP02000045.1 GCF_000762875.2 Helicobacter saguini | reverse complement strand
GTCAATTTATATCTTACATTCTTAGTTTTCATTCAAAATCCTTTTATAATCATTTATCACATTAAAACCTACAATTTGCATTAAATTATTAGCTACATTACTTTTATAAACGATAGCTTGATTCTTTGCATTTATCACATTATTACGTAAATCTTTATTAGCATTATGCAAATTTTTTTACACTTTATATTAACAAAACACAAAATTTTTTGTATAAGATTCAGCAATATTTTTTATATTTTGCGGTGTGATATGAGTTTGACTTTCCTTGATTTTTGTGCTGGTATCGGCGGTGGGCGTTTGGGACTGGAGCTAAATGACTTTAAATGTGTGGGTTTTAGCGAGATTGATAAAGAAGCGATACGCACTTATAAAAGCTTTTTTGATACAAAAAATGAGCTAGAACTTGGTGATTTGACAAAGCTAGATTCTAAAAATCTACCTAATTTTGACTTGCTAATTAGCGGATTTCCCTGTCAAACTTTTAGCATTGTTGGCAAAAGGGAGGGCTTAAAAGATTCTAATAAAGGGCAGATTATTTTTCATTTAAGCAAGATTTTGCAAGAAAAACAGCCAAAATATTTTATTTTAGAAAATGTAAAAGGGCTTATAAATCACAATAAAGGTGCGACTTTACGCACGATTTTAGAGCTTTTGCAATCTTGCAATTATAATGTTTCTTACAAATTGCTTAATTCGCTTGATTTTAACTTGCCGCAAAGTAGAGAACGCATTTATTTTGTCGGTATTCGTAAGGATTTAGAATCTAGATTCTATTTTGATACGCAAATCTTGCAAGATTCTAATTTTGCTAATATTAAGGATTTTTTAAGTCCAAATAATGAAAATTTATTTAGAAAAAATACTGAATCTTATAATACATTTTTACGATATATTGAAAATAAATATAATAAAAATAGAGTAAATTTAGAGCAGATTCTATCGCAAGATTTTTTAGTGATTGATACTAGACAAAGCGATTTGAGAATCTATAAAAACAAGATTCCAACGCTAAGACGTGATAGACAAGGTTTATTATATGTTTATAACAAAGAGCTTTATAAACTTAGTGGTTTAGAAGCTTTAAAATTACAAGGATTCTATAAATTAGATAATTTAGAGCAAAAAATTATAAATCTTAAAACAAGTGATATTTTAAGGCAATGTGGAAACGCAATGAGCGTAAATGTGATAGAATCTATTGCTGGTAATATTTTTTATACAAAAAATGAAAAGGTGGCAAATGGATAAAGTGAGTTTAGGTTCAAAAACGGCAAAAGACGGCTTTCAAAATGAAAAATTTGTAATTGAAACTTTTAATGCGTGGAAATCTAATGAATTAGCACAAGAGTGGCTAAAGGCTATGAATTATAAGATTCAAGAAATTGAAAGTGTTAAGGCTGAAAAAATTAAAGGTAGTTATAAAGCTGATGTGCAAGTTGTGATTAATGTAACTATTAAGCTAAAAAAGTTACAAGATGTGCAAAATATTCAAGTCAAACTTGCATCAAATCCGCAGGGTTTCAATCAAATTGACAAACGATATTTAAAATCTTATGTTGAATTATGGAATCTGCCTAATGATATTTTAGAAATTTTGCAATATTTTGTCGGTGAAAAATTACCTAAAATAAATAATCCAAAAGATTCTCGTAGAATGTTTTTTTATGAATTTAGCACAGAAGAGCAAGAAAAGATTCTAAAGTATTTTACAGAAAATAAGATTCTAATCCTAAATGATATTCTAAAAGGGCGTGGAAAATTTGCTAGTGAATGGTTTTTAGTAATTTTAAAAATGAAATATTGTGAGCCTTTAAAATGGCGGTTAAAACCCATTAATGAAGTGATAAATTTTTATAATGGTGAAGTGAAATTTAGTTCGCAAGGAAGCCTAAAAATAGGAAAAATCACAATGCAAAGAAAGGGTGGTGATAATGGACGCGACACTGCTAAAATGTTACAATTTAAAATAAATCCTTGCGAATTGTTTGAGATAGAATAAATTATAGAATCTAAAAAAGCTAAATCATTATCACTTGCTACCCTTGCATTAAGTGAAATCATATTAAAAAGGTTAAATTCCTTTTTCATAGTATCCACTCTCTTACGTCCGCTTTTGCTAGAATCTAGCAAATATACATAAGGTATAA
>NZ_JRMP02000044.1 GCF_000762875.2 Helicobacter saguini | reverse complement strand
TTTCTAAAATTTACCATTAATTTTTTATATTTTTTACAAGAATTTTTATACAAACTTGCAATTTAGATTCTAAAAACTAGCAAATTTTTTCTTATTTTTTACTAGATTTTGAAAAATTTTTACTAGAAAAACATAAAAAATTATAAAAAAATGCAAAAAATTTATAAAAAATAGTGCAAAGTATATATAGCATTTTTCAAGCATATATATCATTTTTTCTAAGCTCGTTGCACACGACATTTAAAGCACTTCAAAAGTAAATGAAAAGTAAATATCAAAATTTTACAAAATTTTACGAAAAAAAACTTTTACCACTTACACGATATTTCATTCAATCTGCCACTTCAAAAATGCTATATATAGAAAAAAAATGCAATATATACTTTTTTCAAAAATTAATCTAACATCACACAAATTTTTTTAAAGCTTACAAAAAGTTTTAAAAAGTGATTTCAAATTCAAAGGATTAAAATGAGAAATTTTTTCAAAAAGATTTCAAATTTTCAAATTTTTGTTGTGTGTTTTTTAATGTGTAATGTGCCACTTTTTGCGGATTTTTCAAATTTAGGTGCAAAAGTTAAAAGCGAATTAAACGACACTGCTGGAACGGTAATGAGCGTTTTGAATACGGTAATTGCAAGTGTGGGCGTAGTATATATGATTATTGTTGGATTTATTTTTGTGTTTAAGCCTGATACATTTAAAGAAAATTCTAAAATGTTAATCGGCGGTATGGTAGCACTAGGAGCTTTATATGGAATTACAAAATTAGGCACACAAGCATTTTTAACTTAAAAAATATAAAAAAGATTCTAAAAGGAAAATAAAATGATAAGCGTAAATAACATTCGAGAAATCACAAAGAAAGATAAAATCAAAGGTTTAAGCAGAAATGCTTGGATGCTTATTTTATGTTTTGGTGTTACTGCGTTTATATTTTTCTTTCTTTGGGGATTGCTTATGACTTTAATCTTAATGATAGTCTTAGCGATTTTGGAATATTTTGATGATGATATATACGACATTGTTTATATAAATCTAAGCAATTCGTTTAAAAAATTTTATTATGCGTAAGGGTTTTTATGAGTTTTTTAAAGAATTTTTTTACTAAGAATGATAAGCCTATCAAAGATTCTAAAGATGATAGACAAGTATTCTATAATGTTAATACCATTAATCCTACGCAAGATTCTATTGAATCTAAAATCGTGCAAGAGAATATTCAAATGGAGAATATTCAAGCAGAAAATATAGAATCTAACAAGCAAGATTCTATCAATACAAGCGAAATAGATTCTATAACTAGCAATACTGATATTACACAAGCAACATTCAGCAATGAAAGCAAATTAGAATCTAACTCACAAGAAATAGATTCTAACTTACAAGAAAAAGATTCTAAACAAAACAAGAAAACTAAATTAAAAACTAGCAATAAATTTACTAACACGAAACAATATCTACTTAACAAGTTAAATTATGCCACTGAGTTTTTAGAAACGCTTTTTGTTAAAGAGCCTTTGGTATATTCACTAGCTTACGAGAATAATATTGCGTGTAAATTTAATGACAAAATGCTTACCACTAAAGATGGCAATTTATGTGCTGGTGTAAAAATTATCGGCATATCTTATGCTGGAGCGACTATGAATAAAGAGCTAGAATTAGCCACAAGTCGTAATCAATTTTGGAATCGTTTGAGTAACGATTTAGAATTAAATATCTTTTGTAAAAAAGAATTAATGGATTTAAATATTAAAGAAGAAAAGATTAATAATATCTATGCAGAAGAGATTATTAAAAAGTGGGAAGCAGGAATAAAGGCTTATAAAATCACTTATACTTTAATATTTTCTACTAAGAAAAAAAGAATCGCAGGTTACTTTGAATCTAAAAAGCGAAAGATGACTGAAGAACAAGTTGAAAATAAAGATAATCTATCTTTTGAAAATAAAGAAGCAAAACTAAAAGAAATACTCCAGCTTACTACGCAAGATTTAAGCGATTTTAATCCTATTATTATGAGTAGCGATGAGATTTTAAATTTCTATGCCACCTATACAAATATGCAACCTATGAATCTAAAATATAGCAATGATTTAATCACTGATTGCTACATTACTAGCGATGTGGAGTTTAAAAAAGACTATATGATTTTTTACACTAATCTTAGTGATAAACATTTAGATTCTAATGTAGAAGATTCTAGAAAAAAAGTTTATGCTAGATTTATAAGTGT
>NZ_JRMP02000043.1 GCF_000762875.2 Helicobacter saguini | reverse complement strand
AATACACTCAATAAGGCGGTATCCTTAAATCAAAAAGCCACAAGGTCTATTAGTAGTAGTCAGCTAAACATATTACTATGCTTACACATCTACCCTATCAAGCAGCTAGTCTTGCTGCGACCTTAGGGAGAGTTAATCTTGGAGTTGGCTTCCCGCTTAGATGCTTTCAGCGGTTATCACTACCATGCGTAGCTACTCTGCGATGCTCTTGGCAGAACAACAGATACACCAGTGGCATGTCCATCCCGGTCCTCTCGTACTAGGGACAGCTCTCCTCAACTCTCCTACGCCCACGGCAGATAGGGACCGAACTGTCTCACGACGTTCTGAACCCAGCTCGCGTACCGCTTTAAATGGCGAACAGCCATACCCTTGGGACCTGCTCCAGCCCCAGGATGCGATGAGCCGACATCGAGGTGCCAAACCTCCCCGTCGATGTGAGCTCTTGGGGGAGATCAGCCTGTTATCCCCGGGGTACCTTTTATCCTTTGAGCGATGACCCTTCCACACAGAATCACCGGATCACTATGACCGACTTTCGTCTCTGCTCGACTTGTTTGTCTTACAGTTAAGCTGGCTTATGCCATTACACTCTGCTTGCGATTTCCAACCGCAATGAGCCAACCTTTGCAAGCCTCCGTTACTTTTTAGGAGGCGACCGCCCCAGTCAAACTACCCACCAGGCATTGTCCTACTTATGGATGACATAAGCTAGTTAGCAAATAGAAGCATTAAGGGTGGTATCTCAACGATGGCTCCATCTCCACCGGAGTAAAGATTTCAAAGCCTCCCACCTATCCTGCGCATAATGCTCCCATCGGCAGTGCCAAGCTGTAGTAAAGGTCCACGGGGTCTCTCCGTCTTGCCGCGGGTAGGAGGAATTTTCACCTCCACTACAATTTCACTGAATCACTCTTTGAGACAGCTCCCATCTCGTTACGCCATTCATGCAGGTCGGTATTTAACCGACAAGGAATTTCGCTACCTTAGGACCGTTATAGTTACGGCCGCCGTTTACTCGGGCTTCAATTCAAAGCTTTAACTTGCGTCTAACTAATCCTCTTAACCTTCGAGCACCGGGCAGGCGTCACACCTTATACTTCCTCTTACGAGTTTGCAAAGTGCTGTGTTTTTGGTAAACAGTCGGGAGGGACTCTTTGCTGAGACCACATTTCTGTGGCACACCTTATCGCGAACTTACGGTGCTAGTTTGCAGAGTTCCTTAAAGAGAGTTCTTTCACGCGCCTTAGAATACTCATCCTATCTACCTGTGTCGGTTTGCGGTACGGGCAACATAAGTTAAACTTAGAGGCTTTTCTTGGCACGATGGCATCAATGGCACTTATCTTGACCCGAAGGTCGCAACAAGCTATTCAAGTTTCAAATACAAAGGCGGATTTGCCACTCCTTCAATCTACACTTTTAAATTAGCTATTCCATCAGCTAACGCCATTTAGCCTTATGCGTCCCCCCATCGCACACTTATGTTGGTATGGGAATATTAACCCATTTTCCATCGACTACCCATTTCTGACTTGTCTTAGGACCCGACTAACCCTACGATGACGAGCATCGCGTAGGAAACCTTAGACTTTCGGCGAAGTGGATTCTCACCACTTTTATCGCTACTCATTCCTGCATGCTCACTTCGCATCGCTCCAGCACTTCTTACCGATATACCTTCAATGCAATACGAACGCTCTTCTACCACTATGCATCAGCATAATCTACAACTTCGGTGTCTATCTTAGCCCCGTTATATTTTCTGCGCAAAATCACTAGACCAGTGAGCTGTTACGCTTTCTTTAAAGGATGGCTGCTTCTAAGCCAACCTCCTGGTTGTCTAAGTAACTTCACATCATTTT
This sequence comes from Helicobacter saguini, assembly GCF_000762875.2. Lineage (GTDB taxonomy): Bacteria > Campylobacterota > Campylobacteria > Campylobacterales > Helicobacteraceae > Helicobacter_A > Helicobacter_A saguini. The sequence continues at coordinate 474 of NZ_JRMP02000043.1, read as the reverse complement.
CCACTTAGAATAGAACTTTGGGACCTTAGTTGGTAGTCTGGGTTGTTCCCCTTTTGACGATTGATTTTATCACCCACCGCCTGACTCCCAAGATACGGTAATAGGTATTCGCAGTTTGACAGGGGTTGGTACCACGGTGAGTAGCCCTAGCCCAATCAGAGCTCTACCCCCTATTACTATCACTTGAGGCTATACCTAAATATATTTCGAAGAGAACCAGCTATCACCAAGTTTGTTTGGCCTTTCACCCCTATCCACAACTCATCCCAACCCGTTTCAATGGGTACGAGTTCAGTCCTCCATAAGCTATTACACTTACTTCAACTTGGTCATGGATAGATCACTTGGCTTCGGGTCTGCAGCATCTGACTTAACCCTCGTTAAAAGTCGCTTTCGCTACGGCTTCGCGTTTGCTTAACCTTGCCAGATACCACAACTCGCAGGATCATTATGCAAAAGGCAGTCCATCACCCT
>NZ_JRMP02000042.1 GCF_000762875.2 Helicobacter saguini | reverse complement strand
CTAAAATAGATTCTAAAGATTTAGAATATGGTTATGGAGACTTTATTGATTTAAAAAGAGATTATATAAGAGAATGTGATGATAAAGAAATAAATCTAACAAAGGAGATAAATAAATGCTATTTATCATCATATTTCTATTTATAGTCTTTACTTTATCTTACTTTATATGTTGGCTTATTTATAGAAAAGCCTTTAAATCACAAAGAAAAATATCTAAGATTCTAGTATTTCTTGGTGGTGTGGGATTAATAATATTTTATTATACGCCATATTCATTTTATCTAGAGCCTAGCTTTTATGAATTTAGAAATATGTGTAAGCTAAATGAATTGCCAGATAATCAAGAAAAATATAATAAAATTTTAAGTTATTTTGATTTGAGTTTGGATACGCTAGATTGGGAAGAGTTGAATAGGGAAGCGGAAATATTCTTTCAATTAAAAAATAAAGTTATAGATACTATGAAATGTAGTGCGAATTTTAGCATTAGGCAACCAATAAAAAATGGAAGAATATTATATAATTTTGTATTGCTGTATAAGAACAAAAATATTAATTCTATTCAAGATTTCAAGTCTATAAAACTTATGGCTAGATTGGATACAAAACGCTATTATCTAGGGAGAAAAGGTATGGCAAGTTATGAATTAGAGTGGAACGAGAATTTTATAACTTGTGAAAATATTATTAAGGAAGTGAAATGAGTAATAAAAAACGAATTGAGAAACTTAGAGAAATGGCTGAATTGGCTTGGGTAGCTTATGGGTATTTTCATTTATTAGGAAAAAAATTTAAAGACAGAAAAGATGATACAGATAAACCTTTATCTATCGCTCTTACCGATATTTTAGACATTACCTACAAAGGATATGAGGTTAAAGATACAGGTTGGTTTTTTGATGATAAGCTTGATGGTGATATGTCTCCCAAGCAAGCACAAAGATTCTTTGAACGTTATGAATTGATAGAATATTATCCTAAAGATAATTCAAAAGGTTTCCACGCCTGTTTATTTAAAAAAAAAACCACAAAACAATATACCTTAGCCATAAGGGGTAGCTATGACACAAAAGATTATTTAGAAGCTGATTTTTGGAATCTATTAACAAAAGGGCAAGTGCCGAAATCATATTATGAAAATATGCTAAGATTCTATAACAAATGTGTAGAAAAATACTCAAATATCACAAAGCCTGAAAGTCTTAATGTGGTAGGACATTCACTATGAGGTTGTCTTGCTCAATTGCTTGCTTTAAACTATAACTAGAAAAGATAAAAAGGTTACAACTTATGAAAATATTAAAAATACTTTATGTTTGTTGGGTTGTGTTTTGTATATTTGGCTATATAATTTCGCCATTAATTGGGCATAATCCAGATAGATTTGAGGAGTTTTTTATAATGATGAGCTGGATTATTCTACCGCTAGTGGTAGTAAATTTATGGCTATTTGGAATAACAAGAGTTAAAAAATATTTACTTAGATTTTTTCTATTGTTATTATACTATCCATTGGCAGTTTTGTTGTATCTTATATTTGATTAAAAGGAGAACTATGAAAAAACAAATTAATGATATTAGAGATTATGCAGAGTTGTCGTGGGCTAGTTATTTTAACCTTATCTATATTGATGGACAAAAAGTTGATGATTTTAAGATAGGAATAGGTAGAATCTTTAAAAATGAAGAAAATCAAGAAAAATTTGAATATCATAAAGCATTATCTAAAGAGCATAAAGGTTATTTTATTTATGATGATTCTTTAGTTTTTTATCCTAGACTTAATGGGGAATTTGGAGAATTGCAGGCAAAAGCATTTGCAAAACGATATCAAATCATATTTCATCAACCAAATACTTCAAGTGGATTTTCTGCTACATTATTCTACGATACACAAAAAGAGCGATTTATTGTTGCTTTTAGGGGAACAGAAAAATTTTGGAGTATGGATACATTTGCTGATATAGGACTTGTATTTGGTAAAGGAGATTTTCAAGCTAATGATTTAAAACAATTCTTGCTCGATATAGCACCTATTTTAAATAATATAGATTCTAATAAAATTATTTTTGTGGGGCATTCTTTAGGTGGATATTTGGCTGTGATAGCAATGCAATTTTGCGATACAATCGATAAGACACTCGATACAGATTTTAAACAAATAAAATTTAGTGCTTCGAAAGTTTATACATTTAATTCTCCAGCAATAGATGGAATAGATAATATGCTAATGAAAGTTTTGGCAACACTAATGGATGGAAATATTATGGAGCAGGTTTTAAATCCGCAAAAAGTATATTGTGTTTATGACAATGGTGGGATAAAAATTATAGCTTCAGCTCAATATGGCTCCATTAATAGAATTCCTATCTATACAGGATTTAACTCACACTCCATTATCCCCCTTA
>NZ_JRMP02000041.1 GCF_000762875.2 Helicobacter saguini | reverse complement strand
GCTAGAATCTAGCAAAATCTTACCCTTGCTACCCTTGCTAATATTGATATTTTGATTTACGCAGGGCGGACGTGCTAAATCTAATACTTTGCTTAAATCTTTTAAAGTCTTTGTAACTAACTTTAAATCATTGCTAGTCTTTATATTCTTAGCAATTTCTTTTAAATTCAGTAGCATTATTTCACTATGTAAGAATACTCTATCAAGTAGCAATGGATACTTTGTAGAATAGTAGCTTATTAATTCCTTTTGAATAAGCTTATTTTCAACCATAAATAGCGACCTTAACATTTTTTCAAAAGTAGCAATAAAAGCCTTTGAATCTATATCAATTTCGATATTATGCTTTTTGATATATCTTTGTAGCGTCCGCACGTCCATTTTATACATACTTGCTAATTCCTTAATGCTATATAAACCACTTTGATACTTTGGAATAATCACAGCATAATCAAATTTATACTTTACATTCTTAGTTTTCATTTAGAATCCTTTTATAATCATTTATCACATTAAAACCTACAATTTGCATTAAATTATTAGCTACATTGCATTTATACACATTAGCTTGATTCTTTGCATTTATCACATTATCACGCAGATTCTTATTGAAATTGTGTAGCATTTCAATATCATTCACATTGTAATCAACTTTGATTTTTTTCATTGTGTTATAAAATTTATTTCTATCTACTTTATACTTTATGATTAGATTCTTGCTAGAATCTAAACCACTTAAATAATCAATAATAGCATTATAAAGATTTTCATTAATCTTATATTTTGTGATAAAAGCCTTTTTTAACGCAGATTCTAAATCACTTGCTACATTCCCAGCATTTCCATTCTTTGCTATATTTTCCATTACACTACCCTTTTATGAAAACCTTTTTTTAAACTCTTCGTATTCCTTTTCCTTTTGCAAACGCTCATAATTTTCAGTGAATTTTTCAATATCCTTTAACCTTTGCTTTTCAAATTCCTTAATCTTTTGCAAACGCTCATTTTCTTTCATTCTAAAATAATCCTTTGCATTCCAAAATTTACCTTTATAGTAAAATTCATTACCCACACTTTTAGATTCCAGCTCACTACCCACTTTTTGCAAATATAAATCATTTAAGGCTTCTCTCTCATCCTTGCTTAAATCGATAGTATTATCATTTGCAAATTTATACAATTCATCAGCAGAGTCCATAATCTTATTAGAATCTTGCTTATATTTTTCTAAGATTCTATATCCAAACATTTCTAAAGCAGCCGCCGCACGTCTTTCATTCATTTTATCAATTTCACTATTTAAAGCCTTTGAAACTTGCTTTTTAATAGAATCTTGCATTTTAGATTCTGCTTCCATTTGCAAGTTTTCAATAGAATTTACTTTATTTGTTAAATCCTTAAGAATATCACTTACAGAATCTAAAAACGCAGATTCATTTTCAACATTAGCAATCTTTGCTAAATCCTTAATCTTTGCATTAATATCCATTTTACACCACCTTTTTAATCAATCGTTCGCACATTATCATATAGATTAAATGATTTTCTTTGAAATTCATTTCTAACTATATTGACAAGATTATCTCTAGCCTTTGTATTCTTAGAATCCTTTGCATATTCATTAATACCAGATTCTAAACTATCCAACATTAACCTTAAGTCTTTGATAGCATTTAAACTATTTTCTTTTTGCTTATCACTAACCATAATCCTACCTACCTTTTAAAGATTTTAGTTAGATTCTAAGAAACTATCACAAACTTAGAATCTAAATAAAATCTAAGTTAAGGACAAAAACTTAGATTCTATACTTAAGGATATAAAAATAAATGAATTGTAGTATTGTAGCAAGGGCACTTGTAGCTAAATTCTAGGAGCAAACAAATAAATCTTAAAATCTAGCTTCCTTGCTACATTGAAATTTTACTATATACTACCTTTTGCAATTCTTATAAAAAAAAGATTTATTCACTACTTTTTTTAAGCACGTCCCCCCCCCTTGCAATCACTACACTAAAAAAATACATAAATCTTAGAATCTAGCTTTTAACCGACAATATAACCGACACGTTGATTAAATGTTGATTTATTCCAAAATCTAACAAATATCGATATATAGCATTTTTCACAAATTAAGCATTTTTAAAAAAAGCTACAATTTACACGCAAAACCGACCACGCCCTTAAAAATTTTTTTTACACAAAAAATCTTTAACACAAAAATTAGAATCTAGCAAACATTAATCTTAGATTCTAGCATTCCAAAATCCTACATTTGCAATCATAAAACCTTAACATAATGTTAAGATTTTTCCTTGCTACCATTCCAAAAATGAAACCTTAAAAATAGCTAAATTTAGCTTAAATTGTTAGTAAAATTGTTAGTAAGAAAAAATCAAAATACAAATTTAAATCTTTGAAATATCGTTATATACATTGTTTCATAAGCTTAAATGGTAAAAAATCATAATTTCCTACCACTAAATTAAACAAAATAACAAACGCTTCAAACGCCCTTGCTTACGATATTTTATCACTTTGTGATTTATAATAAGAATATGTGTAGAAAAATATTAATTCATTTGACAGCGTAGGTTTCAATAAAACTTTATAGTAGCAATCTTTGATATTTACAAAAGCTACTATTTTAATACCCTTGCATTGCAAACGCTTAAATCTAGATTCTAAAAAAGCTAAATCGTTATCACTTGCTACCCTGCTACTAAGTGAAATCATATTAAAAAGGTTAAATTCCTTTTTCATAGTATCCACTCTCTTACGTCCGCTTTTGCTAGAATCTAGCAAATATACATAAGGTATAA
>NZ_JRMP02000040.1 GCF_000762875.2 Helicobacter saguini | reverse complement strand
AAAGTGTTTTATCTATAGTAGCATAAAGCCAATGTGGTGGATTATTAACACTTATGGGATTATTATCATCATAATCTCCTTCTTGCAAAGCTTTATTTACTTCTATACTATAGAGAAAGATACTATCATTAATTGATGATTCTAAAAGATAGGAGTAGAAATAGAGAGTTTGAGTTGCAGGCATTACAGAATGAGAAAGAAACCATTTTCCAATCTTAAAACACTCTGCACCACGCAATTTTATTCCTGTGTTAATGTTATAATGATTGCCCACAATATCTACACCTAGATTTTGTATAAGATTATCTTGCCATTGATTATTTATCGCATCTGTATCATAAGTTGTTTGTATATGATAGATTCTATTGCTTATGTTTAGTTTGTGTTTGAATCTATTCTTATAGTTTTCTAAAAGATTTTTATATAAAGAAACTAAGTTAGAATCTAATATTTCATTTATATTACTAATCAAATCATAAGGTGGTTTTAAATTTTTAGCTCCAGGTGAATTAAATGTATAAACTTCATTGATATTTGCTTCATTTTTATCATTGCAAAGATTTAAAGCAAATAATTGAGCAAGACAACCTCCTAGTGAATATCCCGTTATATTAAGGCTTTTGGGTTGCGTTATATCAGGGTATTTTTCTACACATTTGTTATAGAATCTTAGCATATTTTCGTAGTATACTTGTGGCACTTGCCCTTTTGTTAATAGATTCCAAAAATCAGCTTCTAAATAATCTTTTGTATCATAGCTACCACGAATAGCTAGTGTATATTGTTTAGAATCTTTATGTTTAAATAAACAGGCATGGAAACCTTGTTTTTGTTTGTTATTTTTATAGTCAAACTTAGGATAAAATTCTAAAAGGTCCGTATCTATCAAAAAATCTCTTAACTTGATTTGTGGTCATATCACCTTTTAATATTCCAACTTTAATTTTTCGCTTGTTGGGAAACATTAAATCTTCTACATACACTTCCTTCCCATTATATTGATTATCCATAACATATTTTACACTATTAATATATTGTTTTTTATGTTTATTATCTATATATCAATCAAATGATAGAATAATCTTACAAAATATCACAAAATACACACTTTTAAAATTCATTGATTCTTAAATCAATGGAATCTGCCAAAAAAAGCATATAAATATCTATTAAGATTGTTAGTAAAGTTGTAAGTAGCAAAAAATGCGGACAGCTGGGCGTTTTAAGGACTTGCTTAAGTTTCATTTAAGGTTAAGATATATTGACAAAAAATCTTTAAAATCTTAAAAATGTTACATTGTGTAACATTAAAAATTTAAACTTAAGGATAAAAAATGTTGAATTTTAATTCAAAAGCGGACGTGTTGGATATTGTAGAATCTTATGAATTTGTGATTAAGATTTTGGATAATGTTAGTGATTTAAGAAAAAATCTAAGATTGCTTAAAAATGCTAAAAGTGGATTGTTTGCAAGTTTTGCTAATGATTGCAAGGTAGAGTTTTTAGAATCTGCCATTAAAAGCAAAAGCTTAAACAATAAGCTTATTAGTTGCAAGGAATGCAAAGGCTTATCCTTGCTATTGCAATATAGCAATAAAAGCGTAAATTGTAGTTTAGTGTATAGATTTACACAAAACAAAAAAACACAAATGATAACACTTTGCAAGGTAGATTCTAACTTAGATTTAGAATCTAGCAAAGCAAAGGTTAAGGAAATGCAAGTTGTGCTAAATAGCAAGGATTTCAAAGATAGCTATCTAAGCTTAAAAGATTATCTTACTATGAAAAAAAATCAAAATGATTTGCATATTTTGGAAGCGTTTGATATGTATATCAAAAGCAAGGATTTAAGGAATGAAACGATTGCAAATTATAAAAGAATGTTTAATTTGCACGTGCTTTCATATTTCGAAAATGTGAAATGTAATAATGTTACTGAAGCGTTTGTAAGGGCGTGGCTGGATAAATTGCATAAAAAAATCAAATATACTGATAAGATTTTTATACTTATGAAAAATATATTTAGATTGCTAAAAGAAAAAAAATATATTGTAAGAAATGTGTTTTTGGAAATTGACTACAAGATTAGCTACAAAACACATAAATACAAAAAGCTAGATTCAATTAGTGAAAATGATTTAAAAGCCTTGCTAAATGTGGATTTTGTGAATAAAAAATATAAAACACACATTAAGGATACATTGCTTTTTAAAATGGTTTTATTCACAATATATACTGCATTGCGTTTAAAAAATGTTGTAATGCTGGAATGGAAGCATATTGACTTTACAAAAAAGATTCTAACATTCAAAGGTAGTGAAATGAAAAATAAACAAGATTTTATCTTACCCTTGAATTCTGGTGCACTTGCAATTCTTAAAGAAATGCAAAAGTGTAAGATTTCTAATTTTGTGTTTGATAGAAATTTAGCAAGTCATAAAATCTATATTTCAAATGTGATAAAAGCCTTAAAAGAATGTAAAAAAGCCTTAAGTGATAAAGAATTGAAGCGGGGGGATAGACGTAAGTTTTTTTGCAAGTTGCTAAGAAATATAATTTAGATTCTAAGTTTGCAAATAAATATTTTTATAGCAAGGTAAAAAATGGAAATATAGAATTTAGCTTTAAAACTTACAAAAATACCACAAAAGCAAGTCAATATACTTTTAAAAATGTGTTTAGTGAAATGGTAAAAAGGAAGCTAAATATTAACTTACATTGCATACGCAAGGCTTTCTCTACGATTCTAAATGAAAAAGGTTTAGAGCATAATATACACAAATATATTATTGATTCTTGTCTGGCACATTCTACAATGCAAGGAAGCGAGGGAAGCTATAATTTTGCTACTTATGAATTAATGAAAAAGAAGCTAATGGATTTCTGGTGTGGATATATCGATAGCTTAATGGTAGCAAGTGATAATAAGCTACAAATGGTAGCAAGTGATAGCTATATGCTAGATTCTAGCAAAAAGGTAAGTGTTGAAATAGATTCTACTAATTTAAAAGAAATATTAGAATCTAATGAAACTAATAAGACTAATGATAATGATACATTAAGCTTTTAAGGGGGCGAAATGAATAAAAATGAAATTGAATGTTTAGAAAATTGCTTATGTGATATTGTGTTGCATAATTTTCAAAGAATGATTAAGGATTGCAAGGGTAACGATAGCAAGTT
>NZ_JRMP02000003.1 GCF_000762875.2 Helicobacter saguini | reverse complement strand
CAGCGACTGGGGTGAAGTCGTAACAAGGTAACCGTAGGTGAACCTGCGGTTGGATCACCTCCTTTCTAAGAGAATATTAAAACATTCACTTGTTTTAATCAAAATAGATTCTATAATCCTTAGAATCTTTAAAGATTTTTCCCTTTTTTTCTAAGGGCGTTAGAATCTTTTAAATCTTTTTAGAATCTTTTTAGAATCTTGCAAATGTGATTTTGAGTAATATTTATAGAATCTAGATTCTATAAAACCAAAGAATTAAACATATTTAAATCCATTGCTTAGTTTTGAGAGATTGTGTGATTAAATAAATTTCAAATTTACTTTATAGAATCTAAATCTTAATATAAAATTTTGTTATAATGATTGCTTTAAAATTTGAAAGGTAAGATGTATGAAAAATTTAAATTTTGGTGTAATGTTTCCTTTAAAAATATTTAGTATAAATTTCTTTAATTGCGTGACTACGAGAGAGAGAGAGAGAGTAATCACTTAAATTTTAACCAAAGGATAGAATCTAAAAAAGATTCTAAAGAAAATATAGAATCTAACAATAAAGATTCTATAACAAACAATACAAATATCATAAAATCTAGTCTAGATTCTAATAACACGCAAAATATAGAATCTAGCCCCACAGATTCTAAACAAAATATTTTACAAGAGAGCATAGATTCTAAACAAAGCCAAGATTCTATAAAAAACATAGAATCTAATCCAACAATAAGCTTCCTTGTTACCTATCACAATCAAGAAAAGTTTGTCAAAGATAGCCTTGAATCAATTTTAAACCTTGAGATTCCAGCACATTACGAAATCCTTATCGGCGATGATAATTCCAAAGACAACACATTAAAAATTATAGAATCTTATATGGCTAAGCATAAAAATATCCACCTTTATAAAATGCCAAGTGATTACAAAGCCACAAATCCCATACATAGAGCCTCTAAAAATCGACTTAATCTACTACAACACGCTAAAGGCGAATATGTAGTATTTTTAGATGGCGATGATTATTTATGCGATAGATTCTATATACAAAAAGCGCTCATTGCCTTTAAGGAAAATCCGCAAATTATAGCCACTTGCTTTAACTTTAAATACCTAAATACCGATAATACGCAGACGCCAAGTATCATAAATCACGAGCAGGGCATTATAGAATCTAAAATGTATATAAAGTGGTTTTGGTCGCATGTCGGTGCGTTTGTGTTTAAAAATAAGCATTTTAAAGAAAACCTAGCCCTTTTAGAATCTAGCCAAAATTTTGATGATAATCTAATCACACTTTTTATGCTGCAGTTTGGCGATATTTATTACTACAAAGATATTGTTTATACTTACAGGCAAAGTGATTCTAGTATATGGAATAGCGCTAATCCAACGCAGCGGCAAGTTATAAATATGATGGATTATGAAATTATAGGCAGGGTTTTGATAAACAATCCGCAAAGATTCCAAAACGTCCTATTTTTCCGTCAATATGACGCTTTTAAATACTGCTTTAAACATAAAAAGACTTTGCAGGAGGATTTGGGCGAAAAGTATGAAAGCTATGTAAAAGAAAATAAAGAGTTAGGAAATAAAATCGCCCTAAAAATTCTAACCTACAATAAACTAAATATTTTCCAAAAAATCGCATTAAATATTTGGTTTTTTTACAAGAAAAAAAGGAGAAAAAGTGAATAAATTACAAAGAAAACTACTAGATATAGCAAAAGTGTATAAAGAAGTGTGTGAAAAGCATAATCTAGCTTATCAAATGTATGGCGGGACGCTTCTTGGCGCTGTGCGACACAAAGGCTTTATTCCGTGGGACGATGATATTGATTTTATTATGCCAAGAAGTGATTACAATAGATTATTAGAGCTTTTTAAAGCTGATAAAAATCTTTTTGGGCAGAATCTAAACTTGCGTTATATAGGTGATGGCAGCCGCTATTACTATCCATTTTACAAGTTAGAGGATGTGAATACTACGCAGTGTGCGGAGCTTAGTCCTTATGGTTATTTGTCTTATGAGATACAAGGAATCAATATTGATATTTTCCCTGTGGGCTATTTTACGCAAGATAATCTAAGAAAAATGCTAAAGTATTACTCACGCGCATTTTGGTATATTTTCCATAGGACATTTATGCCTTATTATAAGCCTGTGATTAATAAAAAGGGTATAAAAAGATTCTATAAAGAGCTAAAAAATAAGATTTTGTATAGCAATAATGTTATTAGTGCGTATTTGATAAGGCATTATAGAGATGTGATTGTGCGGGATTTACCGCGTTTTGAATCTAGCTTTGAAATTGCAGAGTGTATTGCTAGTCCATTTACTTGCTGTGTTCTTAATAAATTAGTTTGTTTGCCAAAAGATTTATTTATAGATTCTATAAATCTGCCTTTTGAAGATACGGAGTTTGCCGCACCAAAGGAGTGGGATAATGCTTTGAAAATTGTCTTTAATGACTATATGACAATCCCACCAGAGAGTGAGCGAGAAATCCATGACTGCGGATATAGAAATTTTAATTTGCCTTATCAAAACTACGATTTTAAAGACTATATCTATTTTCCCATTGACAAAGTCGCCTACCCAGACAACACGCAAATTGTAGAGTATATAGAATCTAAGATAGAATCTAAAGGCGTGAAATAAATGAAAAAAGTTATTACTTATGGGACATTTGATTTACTACATTATGGGAATATAAATTTGCTTAAAATATCTATGGTTATTAAGAGCGATTTATCTAACAATATATATAAATACAAACGGGGGGGGGGGGGTAACAACCTTAGTTAATCTTTATAAGATTTTATTATTTATAGAATCTAGATTCTATTTTTTTATCGACGTTGTTAGTAAAAGTTGCAGTTGCAAAGTTTGCTTTAATCTTAAAAAAGGGTGGCAGGGTGGGAATAGATTAATGCAAACTTTGCAACTGCAACTTTTGTATTTTAGATTCTATAAAATCTTACTTATTTTAATATATTACATAACATATAAATATTTAGATTCCCTATCGCCCACCCACCACCATTTTATTAAAAATATAGATTCTATAAATCCTAAAAAGTTCGTCCAAAATCTTACTTTTATAGAATCTAAATTACAAGAAATTTCGCAGAGTTTTCTTGTCTTACAATCTATTCCCACCCTGCCACCCATTTTTAAGATTAAAAGACAAGAAAACCCTGCGAAATTTTTAGAATCTAAAAACCAAACGCCCACCATTTCAAATAAATCAAAACATAAAGGAGCAAAGTAATGGCTAAGTTTATTTTCGATTTAGATGGCACTATTACAAAAGAAGAGACCCTGCCAAAGATTGCAAGTCACTTTAATTTGCAAGACAAAATAGATAATCTTACAAAAGAGACAATCAAAGGAAATATCCCATTTATAGAATCTTTTATAAGACGTATCCATATTTTAAGCCAAGTAAATATCAGTGAAATATCTAACCTACTAGAAAACACAACGCTATATACAAAGCTACTAGATTTTATCCACACTAACCCACAGCACTGCATTATCGCTACACAGAATCTAAGCTGCTATATTGATAAGCTACTCCAAAAGATAGGCTGCTGCTATTACTCAAGCAGCGCTATTACAAAGGATGATAAAGTGGTAAAAATAAAAGAGATTCTAAAAAAAGAGAATATTGTAAAGCACTACAAAGACTTAGGAGAAAAAGTAGTCTTTATAGGTGATGGTAATAATGATGTGGAGGCTATGCGGCTAGCTAATATTTCTATTGCAAGTGGGCTTACGCACACGCCGGCAAATAGCGTATTAAGCATTGCAGATTATTTAGTATTAAGCGAGGAGGCATTATGTCGTCAGTTAAATCAGTTGTTATAAGTTGCGCTGGTATAGGTTCAAGGCTAGGCTTAGCCAAAACAAAGGCATTAATAAATATCAAGGGTAAAAGCCTAATTGCTTGGCAGTTAGAATCTTTGCAAGATATGCAAGATATACGCATAGTAGTAGGCTATCAAGCAAAAGATGTGATAGATGAGGTAAGCAAAATTAGAAAAGATGTGATATTTGTCTATAATCACAACTATTTTGATACAAAAACAGCGGCAAGTTATTACTTGGGTGCAAAAGATGGGAATGAATACGCCATTGAACTTGATGGAGACTTATTAGTGCATAGAGATGATATGGCTATGCTTTTAAAGCAAGATGGCGAGTGGATAGCCTATGCTAATAAGCAATCAAGCGATGGAATCTTATGTGATATAAATGCTAAAGGCGAAGTAATATCCTTTGGTAATAAAAATGCGCCTTTTGAATGGACAGGTCCTTGCTGTTTAAGAAAAGATAGAATCAAATTTCTAACTAGCAATGTATATAATCAATTAGAATCTTACCTACCTATGCGTGGTATAAAAATTAGGGCGTGTGATATAGATACGTATGAAGATTACGCAAAAGCACTAGAGTTTATAAAGGAGTGGTAAATGAGTAAGATTATAGGCGTTATAGGTGGGGCTGGAGTGGCTGCTACAAATAAATTATGCGAATTAATTGAAATAGATATAACAAAAAATGGTGCGTATAGAGATTCTCACCATATAGAAATGATTATATATCAAGCAAGTCAAAGTCCATCAAGGAGTATGTATTTAGAAGGTCGTGGGGAAAGCTTTATAGAAAGCTACATTGATATAGCTAAAAAGTTAGAATCTTGCGGGGCGCAGATTCTATGTATGTGTTGTAATACCGCACATTTTGCTATTGATATAATACAAAAGGAAGTAAATATTAAAATGATAAATCTAATAAAAGAAATTGTGTTGCGTGTTAAAGATTGCAAAGTCGTAGGACTAATTGCAAGTGATGGTTGTTTAAAAGGAAAAGTATATGAAAAATATTTTGAAACTTATGCACCAGATATAAAAATTATCTATCCAGATTCTAAATATCAAAAATTAGTTACTAAAGGAATTTGCAATATTAAAAATATTCATCGTTTTGATAAATTAGATTCTAAAAATAATCCTACTTTTATATTTAAAAAAGTGGTAAAACATCTTAAGGCTAAAATACGTAACACATACGGGGGGGGGGGGTAAATGACTTAGATTCTATAAATGCTCCCTTGAAAAAAGGGCAGGGTGATTGTGATTACAAGATTATCATAGGCTGCACTGATATTAGAGTTAGCTTTTATGATAAAGACGTGTTAGATAGTTTGGAAGTGTTAAAAGATTTAGTTATTGAATCTAGTGAAATAAAAAAGGAAAAAGATATGACTAATAAACAAGCATTAGAGTTTTTTAAAGACTTAGCTAGTCGCGATAGCTCTAAAGATTCAGTGAAATTAGGAGCTAAAAGTGATTTTACAAACTTTGACGTGGCATTTTTATGTGATAAGATTCTAAGCTTAGATTCTAATATCTTAGAGCTAGGAAGTGGCACAGGGCTAGTAACAAATAAGATTTATGATAAGGTAAAAAGTATTGTGGCCTTAGAAAAATTTAGTGAATTTAGTCGCCATATTATTAAAGATTCTAAAGTGAAAATTATAAATGAAGATATTTTTGATTTTAATATAGAATCTAGATTTGATGCTATTTTAGCCTTTGGCTTTATGCACTATTTTAATGAAAGTGAAGCTAAAATCATTTATAAAAAATGCTTTAAGTGGCTAAAAAGTAGCGGAAAATTAGTAGTGAAAAATCAATTTGGCTTAAAGCAAGATGTAACGATTGAAGAATTTAGCAAAGAGCAAAATAGAGAATATTACTCGCAATATAGACTGCTAGATAAAGAAATGCAGATTCTAAAATATATAGGCTTTAAAGATATAAAATCAGTTGATATTTATCCAAAAGAGTGTAATAGATGGGATAACACGCACTTTTACGCCCTAATCGCACAAAAGCCATAGAATCTAGATTTGTAATTCATATTCAAAGCATTCATTTTGGCTTGGAAAAATATTTACATAATGCAGATTGAGATATAACGCAACAAAAGTGAAAAATAGCGGATTTATACGCACCCAAAGTTTCTACTCCGCTAAGACCTCGATGCACGGATTTTCGCTGTAATAGCGGCATTCGCCCTCATATTCACGCGCCATATTTTGTAGCGTTGTAATGCTAGAAAAGATTCTATCCCATCGCAACACGTAGCGATTTTTAGGCTCATTAAACGCGTCAGCCTCAACGCTTCCTTGCAGTGTAAGACTAAGATAGCTAAACCACGGCGTGCCAACGATTTTAGCATAAGGCACAGAGCCCCAGAAACGCGAGTCCTCGCTATTATCGCGATTATCACCGACCATAAAAAAGCTATCAGGCTCAATCTCTTTGTAAAAAAGCAGCTCACCATTCTCAAATCGCGGCTGCATCGCTATTCCATGCGTGTGGATGCTATGATTATCACTCCCCAAAGCAAGCCGCCGCTTCATAATCTCAAAGCTATTTAGTGGCATAATATTATACCCCACCTCGCCGTAGTGAATGCCCTTAAACTCGCGTGAATAAGGCTCTTTGACATACATCTCACCAAAAAAATACCGCGTATAATAATCCTTAAAATGCTCCTTGATGTAGCCATCGCCCTCAAAGGGTCGCAGATACATTCCATCACGCGCGAAAATGACCTTGTCACCGCCATTTGCAAAGTTTCGCTTGACAAAATATTGCTTATCTTCACCTGGCGGATTAAAGACCACAATGTCGCCCCTTTTTGGTCGCTCACCATCAATCAAATGCCCATTGCCACGAAAATCAGGCAAGATTCTAACCTCAATCCAAGGGATTTTCGGCAAAATAATGCCATAAGAAAACTTTTTGACAAAAAGCATATCACCCTCAAAAAGTGTGCCAACCATCGAACGTGACGGGATTACGAAGCCTTGTGCGATAAAAAAAACCACAAATAGCACAATGATAATCGCACCCGTCCAACTGGTAGCAAAGTTTGATAAAGCCTTTAAGAATTTCATTTCCGCCCTTTCTATATTATAAAATGTAGATTCTAATACAGAATCTAATTTAGATTCTAAAAAACGCAAAATTATAGAATCTATTTTCCCTTTTTCCACTCTAGCTTTCGCACAAAATAATCATATAAAGTCTGCACAGAAATTTTTATTCCATAAGCCGTATTTATCGCCTTTGCAAGTGTTGGGAAGCCTATGTCATTTTGATATTTTAACGCTTTTAATTTATCACTTATAGAATCTAAAAACTCATCATATTTATGTGCTCTGCCACGTTTTTTAGGCGTTTTTTTCTTAGGTTTAGCTCGAGTTTTAGCACTAGATTCTATGTTAGATTCCATATTAGATTCTATAACCTTAGCACTTTTTTTAGAATCTTCTATGCTTATAATATAGTCTTCAATAATAGGATTAGCTAACAGCTCTTTACACATAGAATCTAGCTTTTTAAAGGCATCATTTTTGCTTTTAGATTCTATACTTATATAAATTTTTTTATTAAGTTGCAAATCATTTACGCTAAATTGCAAACTTTGCAAGGCTTGTAAAATCGCCTTTGCTTCGGGGTTTAGGACATCTTTTCTAGTGGATATTTCAATTTGAGCCTTAAAAAGCATAAAATTCCTTTGTGTAAAAAATAAATCGTAATTATAGAATCTTTTTTTCAATAAAAAAAGTAAAAATACATAAATTTTTGGAACAAAATTAGCATATAACTTCGTTATTAAAATATGTTTTAGGATAGAAAAATGGGCGGTATATTATCATCATTAAACACTAGCACGACAGGCTTGCACGCACATCAGCTAATGGTGGATGTCACAGGGAATAACATTGCAAATGCAAGTAACGAGTTTTACACACGCCAAAGAGTGATTGCGCATCCTGAAAAGCCCTTGTATTACCCAGATTACAATTTAGGTCGCGGTATTAGCGTGGATGCGATACAGCGGCTGCATGATGAGTTTGTGTTTTCAAGGTATTCTAAGGCTGCTACTGAGCATAACTTTTTTGATGAAGAGTTTAGGACACTAAGAGAAGCTAGTACATTTTTCCCAGATGTTGAGGGCGTGGGGATTTATAACGATTTAGAGGAGTATTTTAACTCATGGAAAGATATTGCTAAAAATCCAAATGATACAGCTCAAAAGCAAGTCTTGGCGAAAAATGCAATGATTTTAGCAAGAAATCTAAATGATACGAAAGAAAAGCTAGTAATCTTGCAACGCAAGAAAAGCGAGGAGCTAGAAGCACAAATCTATGATGCAAATAAGCTAGGCGGACAAATCGCTGAAATCAATCGCAAAATGAAAGAAATGGAAGATTCACTAACTTTAAAACAAGCAAATGAGTTGCGTGATAGACGAGATGAACTTGAATTTCGCCTAAGAGAGATTCTAGGTGGAAATGTATTTAAAAGTAAGCTAAAGGCAAATAACCTTGTAGGTAGCCAAGATGCCGACTTTGATGAGGATTACACATTTACTATCGGGCATGGATTTTCTATGATTGATGGGGCAAATTTCCATCCCATTATCATTGATAAAACAAATAATGCTGCTGGGCTAAATCGCTTGTATATCCGCGGTTACGACTTTAAGGATAAAGATATTACCGATAAAATGGATGAAGGGCATGTTGGCGCATTAATTGATTTGTATAATAATGGCTATGAAGGCACGAAAGTGGGTAAATTGCAACAATATATGAATTTGCTAGATAGCTTTGCACGCGGTCTTATAGAATCTACAAATACGATTTACGCGCAAAGTGGGACCGAAGAGATTAAAAGCGACATTTTGCAGCTGCAAAAAAATGAAGCCTTGCGTGATACGAATTACAACATTAAAACGGGTAAATTTACCCTTTATGCGTATAACGCAAATGGGCAGGTTTTGGCGGAAAAAGTGATTACCATTGATGTGCCTACGACTATGCATGATATTGTAAAGCAAATTAATGCAAACACTGATGATAACAACAATAACAATGCGTTGGATGACTTTGATGACTATTTTCAGGCGTATTTTAGCGATGAAAGTAAGCAGTTTAAGATTATCTCAAAATCGCCAAGTAAAGGGCTTTATGTGGGCTTAAAAGATGATGGGACAAATTTTACAGGGGCATTTGGTGTAAATCGCTTTTTTAGCGGCTGGGATGCTAGTAGCATTAATTTGGAGTATGAATATCGTAAAGATTCTACCAAAATCCGCCCGTGGCTAATGCCTGTGGATGGGAACTTTGATGTGGCAAATATGATGCAGCAGCTGCAGTATGATGAAGTTGAGTTTTATCAAAATAAGCTTGATAAAAAATATATGAAGCTAAATGAATTTTATCAATTTACAACAGGCGCGGTAGCTAATCAAACTCAAGAAGTAAAAATCACGCTAGATACGAAAAAAAGTGTGCTAGAAGCAGTCAAAAAAGAACACCTAGCCATCTCACAAGTAAGCGTAGATGAGGAAATGGTAAATCTTATCAAATTTCAAGGTGGCTACGCTGCAAACGCTAAGGTTATCACTACAATCGATAGAATGATAGAAACCTTGCTTGGGATAAAGCAGTAGATTCTAGAATCTAGAATGCTATAAACTACTTAAACACACATTATATTTTTCACTATTTATTTGATTATCTTCTGTGGTTTTGCAAGCAAGATTCAGGTATTTCCTGGCGGATTCTATGTTGTTTATTGATTTTTCGTATTCATAGAGTTTTAGGCAGGATTGAAAATCTGGTGACGCATTAAAAGAAGTGCCAAAAGAGTTTTCGCGCGAACGTGTTGAATCTAAAGAAGCTTTCAAAGGGCAGGCTTTTTTGTAAAAGTCGCGGGCTACGCCGCTATCTTTATAGAATCCTAGTCCTAATTCGTGCATTCTCCCAGCAGCATTCAAATTGCGTGGCGAGTTTGTTAGCGTGTAGATTCTATATGCGTTTGCGTAGTTCTGCACCAAGCCCACGCTTTGCCCATTTACAGGGCTTTTCCCGCCTACTTCATAAATTTTTGCTAAGAAAAAATAATCATTTGGCAAGTTTCGTTTATAAATTCCCTTATAAGTTTTTAGCACAAAATCATAGTTTTTTAGCTCAAAATTTGCCGCGATTAGCAAATCTAGGGCATCGCTGTCATTGCTATTTTTAAAGCCCTGCAGTGCTAAAACAACATTTTCATACTCTTTATTTTCAAAGGCATTTTTAGCATAAATTTTGCAAATATTTTCAATTTTTTCTCGCGATGGACCTTGAAAATCAGCAAGATTTAAACATATATTTTTTTGCAAAATACTGCGTGTCTCGCTACTTAATTTAGATTCTAAATAATTGTTATTAAACACCGCTACACACGCATTTTTAAGCCCATTTCTACATGAGTAAATATACAAAATCTTAGCTGCATTTTGATGATTTAAATTACTTGAGCTTGAGCTGAAACTAGCCTTAGAATCTTTAGAATCTGCTTTCAATCCTAAAAGCGAATTTACATCATTATTATTTATCTTAATATTTTTAAAAAATCTAGATTCTAAACTTAGCACATTTGCTAACTCAAAACACTCGCTAAAATCGCCACCACGACACGCATTTACAATATCTTTATTAATAATTGCCCCGCTAACTTTGCGTCCCGTAAAATTTGCCACCACGCCACACGCCGAAGTTACGCCACTTTGACACGCGCTATCAATCTGTCGCAAAATACTCGCATAATCTAAAACGCCATCATAAATATCATTATTTGAGTAAAGATTCACTAAATTTATATAAATTTCTTTTTTAAACGCCGCATTTGCATTATTAGAATCATTAGAATCTAAGCTAACTTGCCCTAAGATTTTATTATAAATGCTAATCGCCCTATTTATATTTGTAGGAGAATTAGCAAGGGAATTTGCAAGGGCTAGACAGGCTTTTAAGCTATTTTCTTTATCACAAGATTTTTGAAAATAAGTATTAGCAAGATTAGAATCTTTATCATATTTTTCAATCATATTTGCTAGTTTTTCACACGCCTTTCCACCTTTAGAAACAAAATTAGAATCTAAACGCGTAGCATTATCACAGGCATATTGATAGCCTTCCTTTGCCTTAGCAATATTTGGCTTTGAGCCTTGCAAGTAGCCATCTGCGGCGATTTCACACATTTGCGAACTGCTTAAATTTTTATTTTTGATAGCCCAGCTACACGACCTTTGAGCGTAGCTATTTGCCTTTTGCTCATCGCTACTTGCATAGCTTTCATACAAATCATTGCAAGATTCTATAATCCCGCCCTTGCATAGCTTTTGTAGGTATTTAATCTTGCGTTTTGGCTGCGAAAAAATGGCTAAATCTTTCAAAGCATAGCAGCTATTTAAATCGCCACTATCGCAAGCCAAGCTTAAAAACTCAGCCCTATTACTTTTTACCTTACCACAGGCTTTCATATTAGAATCTTTTAAACACGCTTTCGCATTTGCAAGTTGATAAATGCTATTTTCACAAAGCTTTTCAGCCCTTAAACAGCCCTTTTGCAAATACTGCCCAGATTTTACAAAATCAATTTTATCCCAAATATCATATCGTTTTTGCTTTTCTTCACGGCTTAAACCATCGATATTTTGCGAGCTTGTATAAAAATCTTGCGTATAAAAATATGCTACCTTAAAACACGCCAAAGCTTCGCCTTTATCGCACTCTTGACTTAAAACAAACACCTTAGATTCTATCTCTTTTAAATAATTTGGATATTTATCAAGTAAAAAGCAAGAATCATTTACGCCAAGCATACAATTTTGCGTAGCAAATTCTAGCGCCATCGTTAAAAGCCTTGCAGCCTTTGGCGTATTTTTCGCCATTGCGATGCCATTTTCATTATAATAACTTAAAATCAAACAAGCCGAGATATTAGAATCATTAAAACAGCTAGATTCTAAAAGCGGCACGGCTTTTTCTTTGAATGCAATAGCCTTTTTTTCATCACTGCTAACTTGCGTCTCCACTAAGTCTTTTGCTAGATTTTTATGCTCTTTTGAAATATTTATAGAATCTAGCAAGTTTAAAAGCAATTCTTGCTGTTTTAAATCTTTAGAATCATACAAATTTGCTAACACCAAACACGAGTTATAATCCCTTTTACACGCAGAATCTAAAATGGTTAGAATCTTATTTTCGAACACCTTAGCATTTTTAGAATCTTTATTAGAATCTGCTTCAAATTTTAAAGCGATACATTTTGGGATATACCCTTCATCGCATTCATTTATCATTTCACTTGAATACGCATTTAGCCATTTAAAAGCCGCTAAAAAGCCAAGCATAAATATTAATTTTAAAAAGATTCTAATTTTTTCATTATATGTTACATCCATCAAAAACCACCGCATTTTTCTCTCCTAAGGATTCAGTATAGAATCTAGCTCATATTTGTAGCAATATACCTTATTTGCCTTACATGCAAAGTCGTAGTAATATGCAGCCTTTTGCTTATCTTTTGGTATTTTAGAATCTATTTTGCCATTTGCAAAGGCATCGCCCACAGCCCCGCACACTTGCAATTTACTAGCACCCCTGCCGCTTAGATTATCATACTCTTTTATTGCGTCATTGCACTCACTTAGCATTTCTAAGTCATTATTTACCATATATTTTTCTTGAAATTCAGCGGCAATTTTGCATTTAGAATCTGCGCTAAGTTTGCATATTTTTTGTAGTATTGTAAGCACTTCTAGCTTTTGGCTTTGAGCCGCATTAAAGCTTATATTTTGCTCTAAAATTTGTGCTAATTTTTTACAAGATTCTAAGCTATTATTTTCACAAGCCTTTTTGTAAATTTCTAACTTTTCATTTGTATCGCCGTGCTGATTTAAAGAAAGGCAAGATTCTAAAATGTCATTTTGACAGGCAAGTTGCAAGTATTTTTTGGCTTCATTTTGATTTGGCAAGACTTGAAAGCCGCTTAAATACGATAATCCTAAGTAGTAACAGCCCTTAAAATCCTTTCGTTTGCACTGCAGTGAAAATGAATTAAAGTCGCCATATTTTGCTAAATCTTTAGAATCTAAACTAGATTCTACACCAAATAAAACGCCATAAAAAATAAAAAACAATATCGCAAATCTCGCCATAAAAAATCCCATAAAAATAAAACTGAAAAATAAAAATCTAATTATACACGCATTTATTATAAGTTTTCATTTAGATTCTAAAATAATAGCTACTAAGTTGTGGTTTTGACACGCAAAAGGGAGAAAAATGAATACTTTGGGGCATCTAGCAGTCGTTATGGACGGCAATAGACGATGGGCTAGAAAGAATGGAATCTTGGAAAAAATCGGCTACTTGCACGGCACAAAAACGATACAAAAAATTATCGAAGTCTGCATTGATGAGGGCATAAAAAATCTTACGCTTTTTGCCTTTAGCACGGAGAATTGGCAGCGTCCAAAAGATGAGGTTGAGTATATTTTTAATTTGTTTGAAAAATATTTGGATAGTAGTCTTGATAGTTTTATGAAAAATGATGTGAGATTCCGTGCTATAGGGGATTTGAGCAAGTTAGATTCTAAGTTGCTTAGTAAGATTAAGGGCTTTGAATCTAAGACTTTGGAAAATACGCGGCTTTGCGTGAATGTGGCGATAAGTTACGGGGCAAAAGATGAGATAGTTCGCGCTGTGCGGCGTGTTTTGGAGAAAGGCTTGGAGGTAAATGAGGCAAATATTCAGGCGAATTTGGATTTAAGCGAAGATGTGGATTTGCTACTTCGTGTGGGGAATGCCAAACGCATTTCAAATTTCTTGCTTTGGCAGTGCGCTTATGCGGAGATTTTCTTTAGTGATACGCTATTTCCCGGGCTTACAAAAAGGGAATTTAAACGCATTATAAAAGACTTTAAAAGCCGCAAACGCACTTTTGGGAAGTAAGAAAAAATATTCTTACAATTTTTGCTAAAATTCCCTTTGAAAATACATAAAATTTTAAGGACAAAAATGTTTAGCGAGATAGAATCTGATTTGCACGCGGTAATGCTAGCCGCAGTCGCCTTAATCGCGGTGCTAAACCCCTTTGGCAACCTGCCGCAATTTATCGCAATGACTGAAGGCTTAGATACGCAAACGCGCAAAAAACTTTTCAAAAACATCGTTATTACCGCGTTTTTCATCGTGTTTATTTTCCTTCTTAGCGGCTCATTTATTATGAATTTTTTATTCCGCGTAAGCCTTGATGATGTGCGTGTGGCTGGGGGTTTGATACTGATTGTAATGAGCCTTAAGGGGCTACTTTTTTCATCGGCTACGCAGGATTTTAGCCACTATAAAAACCTTGAGTTTGACGAGCTTTTCAAGCGCACGATTATCCCTATGGCGTTTCCTATGCTGGTGGGTCCTGGGACGCTTGCGACTGTGATTGTGATAGCGGAGGATAAGTCGATGGTAATCGCTATTGCTTCGGTATTTGCGGCGTTTTTGTTTCTTTTTGTGTTGTTTTATTTTGCGGCGATGATTGAGCGGATTTTGGGCAAACTTGTGCTTTATATTTTTTCACGAATCGCGTTAGTGTTTATCATTGCGATGGGGACTCGTATGATAATTGCGGGCTTTAAAGGTATGGGAGTTTTGCATTAGGAGAATTTTATGCAGGAAAAAGTTATAAATATCATAGGTTATGGAATCACAAATACGGCAATTGTCAAACTTTTAAATGCAAATGATATAAAATGTAAAATTTTTGATGATAGGTTTGTTGATTTTGTGGAATCTAATCGCGGAGATTCTAAAGATTCTAAAAGAGTTACAGAATCTAGAACTTTTATAGAATCTAATTCGCGTGATATTAACGAATATTTACCGCTTAAAAATGTAACTAAAAATTATGAAAACTTAAGCATTATTAGCCCCGGGATTAGCCCACAAACCCCTGCTTTGCGGCATTTCACAAATATTATTAGCGAGTATGATTTTATCTTTTTGCTTTTGGAATTTTTGGGGCGTAAAGTTTTTAGCGTGTGGATTAGCGGGACAAATGGCAAGACGACTACGACTGAAATGACGGCTTTAATGATGAATGCAACTGATGGCGTAACAAAAAGTGGTGGCAATATCGGCACACCACTTGCAACGCTATTTACGCAGGATTTTGGGAGTGATTTTAGTGCGATTTTGCGTGAAAATGCTAGTGATTCTAATGACTCTATGGAATCTAAGGCGAGTTTTAACCTAGAGTCTTTCCTAAAATTTATCAATAATCGCTCAAAACACAATGTTTTTTTGCAAGATTCTAAAACGCAGGTAACTTTTTGTAACAATCATAAGGTGTATGAAATCGTGCAAAATTGCCAAGATTCTATAGAATCTAAAAACCCCAAAAAGAAAAAAACAACCACGCTAAAATGGGTATTAGAGACTAGTTCCTTTGCCCTGCATTATACAAATTATGCCCTGCCAAATGTGTATATTTTGCTCCCGCTTAGCCAAGACCATATTAGTTGGCATACAGGCTTTGATTCTTATATTAGCGATAAATTGAAGCCAACTATTTTAGCAAATTATTCTAAAAATCCTAAGTCATATTTTGCCATAATTCCAAAAGAGCTAACTTTTTTAGAATCTAATAAAGAAATTTTAGCTAACTTTAAGGGAAATTTGCTGCTTTATGAAAACTCAAATGATTTAATTGCGTTTTTAAAGCAAGATTCTAAGCTAGATTCTAAGATTTTGGAGCTAAAAACGCTTTTTAAAGAGCCTTTTTTGCTTGATTTTACCTTGAGCGCCGCGGGGCTAAAATTTGCAAATGTGCCTTACAATATAGATTCTATAAAAAGCTATAAAATAGGTAACTATCGAATGCAAGAAGTTAGTAAAAATGGAATTTTATTCATAAATGATTCTAAAGGGACAAACCCGCACGCAGTCCTTGCTGCCCTGCAAACTTACGCAAAATACGCCATTTATTTGATTTTAGGAGGCGATGCAAAGGGCGCTAGTTTAGCAATGCTTTATCCTTTTTTAAAGGAAAACAAAGTAAAAGTTTTTTGCATAGGCATTGATGGAGTAAAAATAAATAAAGAGTGCGTTAATTTCGGTATTTCAAGCACTTATTGCGAAACTTTAGAAAACGCAATGCACGCAATTTTTAATCAAATAAATTATGATTTTCCTAACTTTATAGAATCTAACAATACAAATTCCCCCACCTTTGCAAAAGACTCAGTTTTTAGCCCCCCTCCCTTGCGGAGGGGGGTTGGGGGGTGGGTAAAAAACACTGAATCTAATTTGCAAGATTCTAAAATCATAAAATCTAAAAATATAGATTCCAAAAAAGATTCCATAGAATCTAATAGCAAAAAAAATAAAAAACAACCTCAAAAATTACCTGTTATAATGCTATCTCCAGCGTGTGCTAGCCTTGACCAATACAAATCCTACAAAGACCGCGGCGACTCATTTAACGCCTTAATCGAGCAAATTTTCGCAAAAAAGGAGCAAAAATGAATGACAACAACTTAGAACAATTAGATAATGAAATACAAAAATTAATGAAAAAAAGCAGTGCATTGCAAAATAAAATAAAAAAAGAAAATATCACAATTGACACGGACATCGAAACAATCAAAAAAAGATTCAAAGCTGTAGATGAAATAGCAAACGAATTATCAAATAAAATAGAAAAAGCAAGCAAAATAATGCTAGAAGAAATGAACGAGCTAGAACACGAAATAAAAAGTGCACCCTAGATTTACCCCTCGATGCGCACTTTCAATACGGCATCGACCATATTTTTTAGGCTTGGTTTTACCTCTTCCCATTTGCGTGTTTTAAGACCGCAATCGGGGTTTATCCATAGTTGGCTTTTTGGCAGGACTTCTAGCAAAAGTTTTATTTGCTTATAGATTTCATCCACACTTGGAATCCTTGGGCTGTGGATGTCATACACGCCTGGTCCTACTTCATTTGCATAGCCAACCTTTTTGAAAATCTTTAGCAATTCATTCCCACTTCTAGCCGTCTCAATGCTTATCACATCGGCATCCATCGCCTCAATGGTTTTAATAATATCGTTAAACTCACTATAACACATGTGCGTGTGAATCTGCGTCTCAATTTTCGCGACAGAACTACTAATCTTAAAGCACTCTAGCGCCCAGCTCTCATACTCTTTTACCTTGCTTTCACGCAGTGGATAGCCCTCTTTAAACGCCGCTTCATCCACTTGAATGATTTTTATCCCAGCATCTTGCAAGTCGCTAATCTCATCCGCGATACAAAGCGAAAGCTGCTTACACACATCTTTACGCGCCAAATCATCACGCACAAAGCTCCAGTTTAGGATAGTCACAGGACCTGTTAGCATTCCTTTCATAATCTTTTTTGTGAGACTCTGCGCGAATGTTATCCATCGCACGGTCATTGCCTTAGGGCGACTTGTATCGCCAAAGATAATAGGCGGCTTTACACAGCGGCTACCATAGCTTTGCACCCAGCCATTTTGGCTAAACACAAAGCCTTTTAGCTGCTCGCCAAAGTATTCCACCATATCATTTCGCTCAGGCTCGCCATGCACTAGCACATCTAAGCCGATTTCTTCTTGAAACGCAACGCAGTCCTTGATATAAGATTCTATCCCGCTTTCATAGGCTTTAGAATCTATCTCGCCTTTTTTAAACTTTTGCCTTAAAGCACGAAGCTCTGGCGTTTGCGGGAAGCTACCGATTGTTGTTGTGGCTAAATCTGGATAGCCAAGTGCCTTTCTTTGCACCTTAATTCGCTCTTTGAAAGGCTCTTTTCTTGTGGTAATTTTAAGATTTGCAATGCGACTTTGCACCGCGTTATCATGGATTTTTTCACTTTTTTTGCGGTTATCATTTACGCTTTTATTCGCATTATATGCGTCTTTATTAGAATCTATTACGCCATTTCTAAAGATAGATTCTAAAAGTTCTAATTCTCCTATCTTTTCCCTAGCAAAACTTAGCCAACTTAGAATTTCTTTATTCATTTTAGATTCAGAATCTTTGCTAAAAGGCACATGCAAAAGAGAACAAGATGAGCTAATATGAATTAAATCTTTTGGCACAATAATGCTAATTTTATCCAAAATATTAAGCTTAGAATCTAGATTTGCCACCCAAATATTTCGCCCATCAATTAGCCCTGCATACAGCTTTTTACCGCTATTTGCAATCGCTTTAAGGCTATTTTCATTTAAATTATCCACACCATGCACAAAGTCCAAGCCAAGTCCTACAATATCGCTATTTACAAGGATTTCAGTTGCTTCATTACTAGATTCAAAATAAGTCGTAACGATACTTTTAATGCCAAGTTTGGCGATAGAATCATATACTTCTTTAATATGGCTAAAAAATTCATCACGTCCTTTAACAAAAATAGGCTCGTGAAACTCAATCAAAATATCCTTGCCAAGTGTGCTAACTAAAGATTCTAAAAGCTTAAAGTAAGCATTTTTCAAGTTAGGAAAAACATCACTTTTTTTGCTATTATCACTAGTTTTGCTAAGTCCTAAGTAAGTGAAAATTCCTATAAGGCTAATTTTTGGATTATACCCAAGTGACAAAGCTTCCTTATATTCATCCACGATTTTTTGAGCATTTATATGATATTGCAAGTCCTTGCGAAGCTCTGGCACGACATAGTGATAATTTGTATTAAACCACTTTGTCATTTCACACGCCACGCCACTTTTGCTACCACGTGCCATAGCAAAATACAAATCTAGCCCCTTTAAATCATTGAATCTAGCAGGAATTACGCCCAACGCATAGCTTAAATCAAGCATATTATCATAAAAACTAAAGTCATTTACGACCACATTTTCCAAGTTTTTTTGATAGCTCCAGTGCAGTTTTCGCAAGTCTTTTGCCACTTTGAGTAACTCTTGCAGTTTGTGTTCTTTTTCGCTTGTATCGCCGCCGTCTTTAGCCGCCGCCCAGTAAGATTCTAATGCTTTTTTTAGCTCTCGTTTTTCGCCTATTCGTGGGAATCCTATAATATTCACTTTTTTTCCTTTTAATTAATAACATTTTAAAACGCATATTTTAGCATTTACATATTGTGTTTGTCAATTTTTACGCATAAGATTCTATAAATTTTTAGCATTTTTTACATTTTTTCACTTTTATTATAGAATCTAATTTGCCAAAAGCAATTTTTTGCTTACAAAAAGTAATAAATAAGTTATAATTTAAACATTGATTTTGTTTAGAATCTACAACATTATAAGTTTCAAATATTATAAGTTTAAGGGTATTTTACTTATGAATAATGTAACTATTAGTAGCACACGTGAGTTATTTCAAAAAGGAAAATGGGTTGAGTGTATAGAATCTTGTTTGAGAATCATTTCGCATAATTACGATAATATCGAGATTTGGGGGCTTTGTGCTTTAAGCTATGCTAATATTAATCGCTTAGATGAGGCTATCGAGTGCTTGCATGAAGCCTTGAAAGTGGATAAAAAGCAAGGTGGGGCAAATATTTTTAACTTGTCTGTAAATCTTGCCGAGCTATATCGCCGCAATAATATGGTTTTACAAGCGATTTCATTACTTAGAACTTTTTTGCCAAAAAATGATGAAAATTTGCACTTTAACCTTGCGAAATGTTATGCCGATTTGCAAGATTATGAAAAGTCAATACAGCATTACACAACCGCGATTACCATTAATCCAAAGGACATTCACGCCATTTTTAATCTTGCAAATCAAGAGGCTGCTTTAGGGCGCTTTAATCTTGCCTTAAAGTATTACACTCTAGCGTATGAGGGCGGTTTGGGCGATGCGGGGCTAAATTTGGCTCAGCTCTACGTTAGCCTTGATAATATGGAATCTGCCTTAAAACTTTACAAAGATTTAGAGATTTATTACAGCCAAGATTCTAACTTTTACTTTAATTATGCGAATGCGTTGCGTTTTAATTTTCAAAATGAAGCTAGTATTGAGAAATATTACAGGGCTTTAAACCTGCAATTTGACGCGCGATATGCGATAAATTTTGCGTATTTACTGCTAAGTATGGGCGATATTGAGAATGGTTTTTTATTATATGAGCAGCGTAAGAATCTTTTGCAAGATTCTAAGAATAAATATAATTCAGTCGTGCTAAATAAGCATTTTTTGGACTTTGGGTTTGAATCTAAGGAGGCTTTGTTTTCTTTTTTGCGTGGAAAACGCGTTGTGCTTTACCATGAGCAAGGCTTTGGGGATAGTATTATGTTTGCGCGTTTTATTCCATTTTTGCTTGAAAAAGTTATGGATTCTGCCCTAACTTCTAAGGGTGGGAGCGGTGGGAATCTTAAAAAAGGGCAGAAAAATATAGAATCTAGCAAATTTAGCACAAAAGATTCTATAAAAACCACCTTAGAATCCAAACAAGATTCTATAAAAAACCCCGAATCTAACGGAGAAGTTTTTTTATTTTTACCAAAAGAATTAGAATCGTTATTCACCTGTTTTAACCTTAAAATTTTTACAAGTTATAGCTTTAAGACAAACGATTACGACATCGCCATCCCGCTACCTAGCCTAGCCTATCTTTTTGCCACAAACACAAATATTTTGCAATCTCTACACACAATCCGCCCCTTATTATTAGATTCTATAAATTCCAACGACTCACTCCCCCATCCCTTGCGGAGGGGGGCTAGGGGGGTGGGTCATGTATCAGTGGGTCATGTTGAGCCGCAAGGCGAAACATCTAACCTACAAAATATGCAACAAAAAAGCCAAAAAGTTACAGAATCTAGCATTCCCATAAAAAAGATTCTAAAAACCTACGAAATAGATTCTAAAGACACCGACAATAAAATTATCCACACAAAGCATAAAAATCAAGCCCACAAACTTGACATAGCTATAAAAAAGCTAGATTCTAAGAGCAAAAGTTCTAAATTTCATAACCTAGATTCTATCTTTGCAAATGAAAAAAATATAAAAGTTGGCTTAAATTTTATGTCAAATCCAAAATTTCAAAATGCGCGCGAAAAGTCAATCTACCCACAAAAGCTTTTAGAATCCTTGCCAAGACAGGGTTTCAAATACTACAGCCTGCAGTATGAGGGCATTGACAAAGAGCTTGCAAGCGAGTTTAATGTAACCGATTTACGCGAATATATAAGAGATTTTGCCGACACAGCAAGGCTTTTAACGCATTTAGATTTTGTCATTAGCATTGATTCCGCGCTAGCGCATTTAAGCGCGTCTCTAGGGCTTAAAACCGCGATTTTACTACACAAGCGACACGACTGGCGATGGGGCAAACTAGGCAATTTTACAGAATCTAATCTAGATTCCAAACTAAACTTCAAAATAGATTCCAAAACTTCTAAAAATCATAACAATTTAGATAAAAAAATCCCTACAAAAGATTCCAAACATTCCATAGAATCTAACTTAGATTCTAACAATTCTATAGAATCCATTGCAATAAAAACCGCGATAGAAAACGCAAACGACTGCCTATGGTATGACAACATCTACCTTTTCAAACAAGAAAATATGCAAGAATGGACACACGTATTTAAATCTTTACACACTTTCTTATTAAATTTATACTTACAAAGCTAACTTTTTAGAATCTAAATTAGTGCTTAATCAAAATTTATAATATTTTAGGAATTTTATTACAAATCCTTGACTTTTTCTTTAAAAAAAGATAATATTTTAGTTTTTATTTCACAATTTAAGACCCGTTAGCTCAGCTGGTAGAGCAATTCCCTTTTAAGGAATGGGCCGTTGGTTCGAATCCAACACGGGTCACCATTTATCTAGCGTGGATATGGCAGTTTGCTGTATCTTTTGGTCCCTTCATCTAGTGGTTAGGATACCACCCTTTCACGGTGGCTACAGGGGTTCAAATCCCCTAGGGATCACCATTTTAGCTAATTTAGGTTGGCTATAAATTGCGTGATTTTAGCTAGATAAAGGTCGCTTAGCTCAGTTGGTAGAGCGCCACCCTTACAAGGTGGATGTCATAAGTTCGAGTCTTATAGCGACCACCATTTTGAGAATGCTTTGCGTTGGAGCGGTAGTTCAGCTGGTTAGAATACCTGCCTGTCACGCAGGGGGTCGCGGGTTCGAGCCCCGTCCGTTCCGCCACTTACAATTTTTCATGATATCCTTTTCATAACATTTTTAAGCTTTAAGTTTTCTCTAAACTTTCAGCGATAAGTTCTAGCGGATGCTTAAAAGTCGCATTTACATTGTTTCGTCCCATAGAATCATCAATTTGCATTCGACACGCGCTGCACTCCGCACTCACAATCTCTGCGTTGCTCTCCGCGATATGCCACGCCTTTTTATCGCCGATTTTTTTGGCTAGGTCGTATTTTTCACTTTGAATAGTCACGCCGCCAAAACCACAGCACGTGCTAGATTCAGCCATTTCTTTCAGGGCGTAATTTTTGAGTAGATTTCGCGGCTCATTAAAAATCTTTAGCACTTTTCGCGCATGGCAGGGGTCGTGATATGTGATTTTTGTTTGGCTTTTTTTCCTTTTAGAAAGGATAGAATCTAGCCTTGTAAAATCGTGCAACCACTTACTAGCCATAAAAGTTTTTTTCTTTAAAGATTCTAATTTGCTTAAATACTCCGCATTATCAATGCCAAAAACCTCGCTTTCAATTTCAAGTGCGTGATGCCAGTCGCTAAGCAGCATAGCAGCGCAAGTTGCCTCTGGCACTAAAAGTGCGTCCAAATCGCTTAAAAGCGGCACTAGATAGTCTAAGTTTTTTTTAATCAAACGCGTAGTGTTTTTAATATCGCCACTAAAAAATGCGGGCGCGCCACAACACTCTTGCTTCCCCGGAATGAACGCGTCAATGCCTAGCCTATCAAGGATTTTAAGCAGGCTCACGCCGACATTCACATAATTATAATTGCTAAGGCAGCCGATGTAAATGCCGACTTTACGGGGGTTTTGGGGGTTAGATTCTATGGAAATTATAGAATCTTGCGATTTAGATTCTATGTTTTCTTTAGAATCTAACTTCTCATTTTTTATAGAATCTTGCAAATTAGATTCCATAGAATCTTTATTCTTAGATTCAATAAGCCCATTAAATCTTTGCAAAAAACTTCGGCGATTTAGCGGCGTAATCACGCGATTTTTCAAATTCCCAAAGCCAAAACGAAGCCTTTTTCGCCCATTTTCATCCTTAAAAAGACAAGGATTAAAGTAAAATCCAAGCGAAAAAACAAGATTCAAAACGCTTCTTTTGCCTAATAAAAAAAACAAAAAGCGTTTATACAGCGGTATTCCATACTTTTTCGCAACATCCACACGCACCCGCTCAATGACAAAATCCACAGGCAAACTCATAGGACACTGCGTAACGCAAGTCGTGCATAAAAAGCAGGATTCCACCGCATTTTTAAGGCTCAAATCTAGCGCAAGTCGCCCTTGCGAGTAGGCTTGAACCAAGTCTAAGTAGCCACGCGGCGAAGTAATCTCATCGCGATTAATGGAGTAAATCGTGCAAGTTGGAACGCATTTTGCGCACTTCACACAACTCATCGCCGCCTTTTCCATAATACCTACTTTATGCTCCACATTTTTAAAGACAATATTTTGGGAATTTTGCACACCGCTCTGCGAATTTGCAAGTGAATTTATAGAATCTACACTCATTATTTTTCCTAAAAGTTTGGGTTTTTTTAAGGCAACTCAAATTATATAAAAATTTTTTGTAAAGTTATAAAATATGATATAATTAGCACATTTTTTTTAACAAAACAAGCATATTTTAAGGGCGTGGATGCGTTATTTCAGTCGTTGTTTTTTTCTTTTTCTATGTTTATTGAATCTAGCTTTTGCTCGTTATACTAATTTGGATGCTGCGCTTTTAAATGGTAGTAAAAAAGTGGATATCCTGCTTTTTGGCGATTATATGGCTTCTCAAAATGGCGTATATACGAATAATCTCTTTGGCGATAGTAAGCGTGTGGGCAATCTTGGCTATATCAACGCGCAAGTTGGGCTTGGCTATACGACAGGATTCTATTATAATTTGCGGTTTGCGATTAGCTTTCGCGCCGCACAAGCCCTGCTAAATCTGCGACAAGATATGCGAAAAGATTTCACGCCAAATACCGCAAATAGCGTCTTTGGCGATAGTTCTGTGGCTTTGGGTGAGACATTTTTAGAGTATTTTGATGGCGATACTGCGATAAAACTTGGACGTTTTCAGCCTATTAGCGAGTGGATTAGCCATCTTGTTGATGGAATCTTGGTGCAAAATGGCAGTTTTAAAAACCTTGTGATTGAAGGGCTTTGGGCGTATGATTATGGTCGGGTGAGCTATTATGAAATCTCCGCGTTTAGGGCGTTAGGCAATGTTGGCTATTTTAATTTTGGGGCGCGTTACTACCTTTTTGGCAATCAGCGAAATTTGAAAGATTCCACCTACATTAACGCATTTAGCACCTTTGTGCCTGGCGTTTTTGTCACTATCGGGGGGCGCGCTCACTGGGCAAAAGTCTTTAGCAATAACTTTTGGCTTGGCGTGAATGCGGGTTTCACAGGCAGTATTGAAGACCATTCTCACATTCGCTCTTTTAATAATAATACATTTTTGATTGACGCTAAAATCTTGGCTGGGATAAAAAATATCGATTTTATGGTAGGCTATGTAGGCTCTGGTGCGGCTGGGATGGGCAGTATCGGTGTGCTAGGTGCTGGGAGTGGCACGCAGATTGATATGAATAGCGCGTTTTATAAAAATGTGCAGCCCTTTTTTGTGTGGGGTGGGCGCGCTATAAAGATGGGCTCTAGCGCGCATTTGCTTTATGCGGCTGGGCGTTTTAGCTTTTTTGATTCTAAGTTTAATGCGTATTTGGCGTATGGCGTGACTTTTTTTAATGGCTCTCGCTACTATGGCGGTCTTAGGGCGAATGGGACGCCTATTCAAGGGCTGGTGCAGAATGAAATTAATGCAATGCTAGAATTTAAAATCACAAATACTTTGAGTGCCATAAGCCACATCACCACGACTTTTAATAAAGGCGTTAGCAATTCTTTTGAGCTTAACGCCGGCGTTAGGTTTATGTTTTAGAATTTCAAATACTACAATTTAATACTTTTTATAGAATCTAAAATATTCCTAGAATCTTTTGCGTTTGTAAAATTAGATTCACTAGGATTTACGCGAGGTTGTATAACCTTGTTATTTTTTACCTTAAAAACATCCTTAATATCGCTAGCAATCACATTTACATTAGAATTTACCACATAAAAACTAGCATCAGCATAGCTTTTAAAACCTATAAATTTACCAAACAACATAGCTTATCCTTTGTAAAAATTAATAATATCACAATAATATCAAATTTATATAAAAATTACAAGTATTTTAATTAATAAAATTATTACATTATAAAATATGTAATTTATTAAATAAATAATTATTATTTATGGATTCTATAATATTAAATCTATTTTGCAAATAACTAAGATTTATAAAATTGTAAAATTTATATATAATTTACTCAATAATTCTAAAATCACTAAAATTAAGATTTTCTAATATCGTAATTTCAAAACTTTTTGTCTCCATTCTGCCATTCCCAACAAGCAAAGATTCTAAAAAATCGCCAAGAATAGCTCCATCTTGAAGACTTACAAATATCTCCACACTGCCATCACTTAAATTTTTTACGCTGCCTAATAGATTCTTACTTGTAGCGTATTTGTATGTAAAATTGCGGTAACCAACACCCTGCACTTTACCTTTAGCAATAATTTTAAAATGTCGCATATTTTTCTCCTTAAAAATCTAAATTAGTAGCGTAAAATTGTAACAAATTTATTTTTATATTAAAAATATTAATCCATAAATTGAATAAAATTGATTTTATTTTAAAAATTATGTAAGCTAACAATATATTTTACAAAAAGGTTAGCAAAATGATAACAAAACTTCAAAAACACCTATTAATTTTAGTGATGGCATTTGCAGTATTTAGTGTTAATTCCAATGCTGTGCGGCTTATGGATGTGATTGAGAATGCTACTTTAGATGGATTTGCTTTTGGGCGATTTGTAAATGTACATGGTAGAGATGCTGATGGTTCTAGGTGGCAATTACGACTTAAACCTACAATTACTACAGGACAAATAGCAGGCTTTAGTGCATCCGCTGGAATCTTTTTCTCAAAAGGCAGCACAACACCTGATGGGAATAACACAGATGGTGATATTTCAGGTAGTCGAGGTGATATTGTAAGTGCGTTTGTGGATAGATTTAATATCGCAGATTTTTATGTGACCTATAATGCCTTAGATTCACTAAATACAAAAACAATTTTGCAAGGCGGTCAAAAAAGCGTTGTTACACCTTTTAATGATACAATTTTAGATAGAGCACTTGGAATCTTTGTGCAAAATACTGATTTAGATTTTCTAAACATTTCATTTCAATGGTGGGATACTTGGATTAGTGATGATATTTTTATTTCTCGCGCAAACACAACTCCTGCCGCTGCTGGACTAGGTAACAATGTCTTTGTGTTGGGGTTTAATAGCAGTAAAGATTTTACTAAAAGCACAAGATTTTCTTATAATTTTTGGTATGCCTTATCACATAGATTTTTAGATTTTATGATATTTGCGGATGTGGGATATAGTTTTAATATTGGAAAACACGCATTTAATGCAATGGTACAAAGCACAGCAGCCAGAATAGCTAATCAACCTACGCTTTTTAGTAACTCAAGCGATTTCAACACTCTTTTTAGCTCAAATACTTATAATTACGCAAAAAATCGTGGCACGTATAACATTAGATTGGATTATAAATATAACTTAACTAATGATAGTGAATCTAATAGCCCAAATGGTTATATCGGTGCATCGCTAGGACTTGCAGGAAGCTTTTTAAATGGCTATGGGACAATGTTTGATAATACAGGTGGCTTGAAACTAGGCGGAATCTTGTGGAATAACTTTGCAGGAACAGAAGCAAATGGTTTTGGTCTTTTTGGTTCTGGTGGATTTAATAATAGCTCAATTTTTCTTGTTTATGGTAAAGCAGAATTTAATTATAAAAAGTTTGGTGTATCTTTAGATGCAGTATTTGTAACTACTTCACACTTTTTCGTGCTAAAAAAGGGTAGCAGTGGGCATTTTGCTAACCTTGCTAACTTAAATAATGTAACAGCTAATTTGCATGGTAGTGCTAATAAGTTTGTGCCTGTAAGCTTTTTGGAACTTAGCCCTGCTATCACCTACAAATTCACATCAAATATAAGTGCGGTATTGCAATATGGCTACTTAATGGGTGATTTAAATATGGGAAGAATTAGAGCTCAAGTAAATTATGTGTTTTAATCACGCTTTTATATTTTAAATGGAATTTTATAAAATCTCAAACGAAATCGGCGTAAATTAACGCGCTCCCCCAAGTAAAGCCAGAGCCAAAGCTATCAAGCAATAGCAAATCGCCCTTTTTAAACTTGCCCTCTTGCATTGCGTCACATATCGCCATAGGGATACTTGCAGCGCCCGTGTTTCCATACTTTTGCACGGTTAAGATTAGCTTTTCGCGCGGGAAATTTAGCGACTTAGCCACAGAATCTATAATGCGAATATTTGCCTGATGTGGGATAAAATACGCGATATTTTCGACACTTAAGCCATTAGATTCTAAGATATTTTTTGCCTCATTTGCAATCGTGCGAACCGCGATTTTAAAGACCTCATTGCCTTTCATTATCATTTTTTGCGAATTTTGCAACGCACTAGAATCTAAAACGTTAGAATCTAAAGAAAGTCGTGGCGTATAAAGAAGGCTAGCAAAATCGCCATTCGCACCGATATGCACATCCTTTATACCACTTTTCAAATCCTTAGAATCCAAACTAGATTCTACAAACTCCCCACGCGAGACGACAAGCGCGCCCGCCCCATCGCCAAAAAGTATGCACGTGCCGCGGTCTTGGAAATCCAGCACCGCGCTACTTTTCTCCGCACACACAAGCAAAATATTGCGATACATCCCGCTCTCAATGTAGCTTTTCGCCACGCTCAAAAGATAGATAAAGCCCGTGCAAGCCGCGACCACATCAAAGGCTGGAACATCGGTAATACCGAGTTTTGATGCGATTATACAAGCCGTGCTAGGCATCCCAAAAAAGTCCGGGCTAAGTGTCGCACAAAGTAGCAAATCAATATCTTTTGGGGCTAGATTCGCCCTTTTCAACGCAATGTCCGCCGCCTTAAAACCCAAGTCGCTACTTAGCTCACTTTTCTCCGCAAAATAGCGCGTTTTGATACCTGTGCGTTGCGTTATCCACGCATCATTCGTCTCAAGGAAACTCTCAAAATACGCGTTAGGCACGCACTTTTGCGGCAGATATGAAGCGATAGATTTAAGTGTGGTCGTGTAGGGCATTTTTGTCCTTTTTTGGCGTTTTGGCAAAAGAATTTAAAAACTAAAATTATAACAAAAAAAATAAAAGTGTAAAAAATATTGTATAATCTATGTTTTATTTTTATTTTAAAGTTTTGTAATGTTGCGATTTTTGCTTATTTTGAATGTTATTTGTGGTGGGTTATTTTGCGTGGTGTGGGCGGATTCTAAGCTAGATTCAAATGAGATTATAGAATCTAATGTGCTAAAAGATTCTAGTATTGTGGTGGATTCTATATCGCAAAACTCGCAAGATTCTAAAGATTCTGTGAATGTTTTGCAAGATTCTAATATAGCAAAAGATTCTATAGAATCTACGCAAGTTACTGAATCTAATCTAGCGCAAGATTCTATACAATCTATAGAATCTAATTTGTCTCAAGATTCTAATATTAAACAAGATTCTAAGCAAATTACTGAATCTAACATCGTGCAAGATTCCAACAAAACCATAAAACAAGATTCTAACCATTACTCAATTATGCAAGATTTAGAATCTGCGTTAAGTGCGTATGTTAAGCAAGATTTGCCAAAAGATTTATCGCTTAAGTTTCATAAGATTCATAGTAGTTTAACATCGCAATTTCCGCAAACTCACAGCGAAAATCTAGCACACAATGCATACAACGCACATAATGCAATAAACCCATTTTCACTAGAAAAAACCCAACAAACGCAAGAAAATAACCAAAATAACACGCCCCAAAAAGCCCAAAATGAAGCCCAAAATGAAGCCCAAGACACACAACAAAATCAAATAAAAAAACCCCTAAATAACAAAACCCTACCCACCCTTTACACAGATTCAATCGATATAAAGACGCTAAGCCCAAAATGTATAAACCAAACCTTTAGCCTAAAAAAAGAAAACAACCTTGATATACACGAGATTCTAAACTTTTTGGCGAAATCGTGCGAATTTTCCCTTCAATATTACAGCGATAAAAATGCCAAGATTCCAACGCACTTAAGCTCCCTAAATGTGCAAGACAAAGGCTTAGATTTTCTCCTAAAACTCCTACTAAGTGACACATTTTATGACATCAAACCACACCAGCTTGTGCTAAAAGAGCACGAAATGCTAATCT
The DNA here is from genome assembly GCF_000762875.2 of Helicobacter saguini. Taxonomy (GTDB): domain Bacteria; phylum Campylobacterota; class Campylobacteria; order Campylobacterales; family Helicobacteraceae; genus Helicobacter_A; species Helicobacter_A saguini. The sequence goes on along the minus strand of NZ_JRMP02000003.1, from coordinate 173,064 downwards.
ATGAGCTAAACTATGTCTCAAGCACGAGAATGGCTCAAAGCAACACCGATGTGCTATTCTCACAAGAGCAAAACTATGGGAATCAAAACACATACACAGGCTATGGCGGATACAACGGCTATCAAAACTACGCTTTCCAACCACCACCAACGCAGAATCTAATCACCCAAAATCCCCCACAAAACTTATCAGGCTACCTTGACAATTTCTCCTTAAAAAACCAACTTCGAACTCAAATGAACTACGCAAACCACAACTTTGGCAAGTCCGGCACGAAAATCTACTCCCTTGATGAAATCAACTTTTGGGCTGATGTGGAATCTAAGCTCGGCATCCTGCTTGAGCTGCGAAAAGGCGATAGATTTATGATAGATAAGGGCGCTGGGCTTGTGACAATTTGGACTAATCGCGTTAAAATGCGTGATGTGGCACATTTCTTAAATAACTTAGAATCTAAGATGAATTTGCAAGTGGCAATTGATGTTGAAATCCTTACGCTGACGCACTTTAACGCCACAAATATCGGCATTGACTGGCAGGAAATCTTTAAGATTCTAAACCCGACTACTTCGGCGTTTAACCTTGCCACAAATGGCAGTAATTTTAGCATTACAAACGCGACAACTAGCCTAAATCCTTTGTTTAGCCTATTAAAAACCTATGGAAATTTACGCAGTCTAAGCAATCCAAAAATAATGGCACTAAATAACCAACCAGCCATAATTAGCGTAGGCTCAGTGCTTCGCTACTCACAAAACCTAGTCTTTCAATCAAACAACACCACAAACACCATTCAAAACACCAGCACACAATACCCAAGCGTTTTTAGCGGAATCTTGCTAGACATCACGCCATCAATCAGCCTAGATTCTATCATTTTACGCATAAATCCAAGCATAACAAAAACCAAAGACCCAGAGCTAGAAAACACGAGCCAGGCGTTAAATTCGCCCCCAAATCTAAGCACAAATCAGCTATCAACAATCATTAAACTTAAAGATGGCGAACGCGTAATAATCGGCGGACTACTTAGCAACATCGCTCAAAACTCATCCCAAGCAATCCCAGCTTTAGGCGAAACAAAAGCCCTAAATAAAATCTTTGGCAAGCAAAGCAAACTAAGCCGCAACGAAGAGCTAATCATCATAATCACCCCACGCATCATCCGCGATTAGAATCTAGATTCTAATAAAACCTTTTAACATATTTCACATACAAAAAATAGCCTAAAAGTAGCCATAAAAGTGGGAAAAATAGGCTTAAAAAGGGCAGTTTCATTGATAAAAAATACATTAAAATAAGATATGCCGCCCCGCTTCCTAGCACATAAAAGTAAGCATAATTTTTATGGAATCTAGGATTTTTTATCCCAAAAAATAGCATAAAAAATATGCTAACAAGTGGCAAGAAACTCGTGCAAATGCTTTGCGACAAACGCTTCAAAGTCTTGCCATCGCCCTGCCATGCGCCCTCCCAGTATTTAATCAAATCTTGTGCTTCAAAATTGCTATCTTGCAGAAAATTTCGCACCACCATTTCCTTAAACTCCGCCTTTTGCAGCAAATCTTTATCATAAAAGAAAGCTTCACCATCGCTCAAACGCAGCTCAATTACGCCATTTTCATTCACAATCACGCCACGTTTTGCAATGATAAAATTCTCACTAGCCTGCGTGCTAGAATCCGCATAAAGCACCAGCCCGCCATACTCATTTTTGCCGATTTGGCTATCGACATACACGAGCCACTCGCCGATTTTTTGCCCAAAGTCGCCTGGCTTTAAATTGACATCAATTTCACTTGTTTTGTAGTTGATAAACGCACGATACGCGCTCTTGTGTGCGGGCGTCATCACAAGCGAAAACATCAAAAGCACAAAGCTAACCAAAATACAAAGTGGCAGCAAAACGCGGATAATATCACGCGGTGAATATCCCAAAGAAAAAAAAACAAGCATTTCGCTATCATAACTTAGCTTACTTAACCCAAGCACACACGCGCTATAAAAAGTCAAAGCAATCACAAAAAAAGTATTCGCCGGGATACCATAATAATAAAGGCGTGAAAGGTCGCCAAGACTGAGTTTGACGCCATTTGTAAGCACGGCAATATTTAGCACCAAAATAATACTAGAAATAAAAAAAAGCACGAAAAAAAATGGGAAAAACATCTCGCCCACAGACTTTAAAATGTATTTTTTAAATAGCATAATGACCTACAAATAAAGCATTAAGATTCTAAAGAGTGTAAAGAAATCTTAATACGAATAATACAATATCTAGCAATCATGCAAAGAAATAAAAAAAATCCAAATATGCAAACACCAAAAAACAGCCCACTTAAAAAATCAGGTGACATAAGAAAGGCTAACACGCTAGAAAAAATCGCTATGCCAAACAAAAAGCCATAAAAAAATTCCATAAGCGCCAAAAATCTTCGAATTTCAACTTTATTCATTACCATACTCTATCTCGAAATAATTTTAGAATTTTAGCTTAAATTTATTGAATCTATATTATATAAATTAGTTGAAATATTTTGATTTTTTATTATCTTTTATGTAAAATTCTTGGTTGCATCTAAAATATTAAGGCAAATTATGAAAAAACTTTTATTTTTTATTATATTTTTTATAACTTTTTCTACGCAAAGTTATGCACGTGGTGAGTTTGAAAAGCTAGGTGATATACTTACATTAGCCCCTGTTGGCGCATTTATCGTAAGCATCGGCATTAAAGACTATGAGGGCGCATGGCAAGTAGCACTAGGCAGCCTAGCCACGCAAGGCGCAGTCGAGCTAATCAAACGCACAAACGAGTTCGCCGCCGCACAAGGCGCAGACATACTATTCTCCAAACGCCCGCTAAACACCGACTACAAGGGCATGCCAAGCGGACATACCGCAGGGGGCTTTAGCGCGGCTGGCTATGTGTATTATCGCTACGGCTGGAAGCCCGCATTGCCCGTCATCGCACTAGGCGTAGTCACTGCTGCTAGCCGCGTGCATGCACGCAAACACACGATTTTGCAAACCATCGTAGGCGGCAGCATAGCCTGGGGCTTTGCCTACCTTTTCACCACAAAATACATCCCACAAACCAAAGTCATAATCACGCCAGACATAGGCTATGACGACCTTGGCGGACAATATTATGGCGTGAATGTGAATTATAGATTCTAAGTTAAATACATTTGTAAATTCAAAAAGTAACACTTTAAAATTAATGCGTAAAAAAAATGTTACATTTTGTGTGAATTTTTTATTTTTTTTGCTAGATTCTATAAATTACACAAGTTTTAAAGGAGAAAATATGAAAATTGTTATGCTTGATAGGGCGACTTTGGGTGAGTTTGATAGTAAGATTTTTGAGAAATTTGGCGAGTTTGTAAGCTATCCTGTTACAAAAAGTAACGAAATTATTGAACGTTCTAAGGACGCGGAAATCATTATCACAAACAAAGTCGTTTTGAATGCCGAAACGCTAGAAAAATTGCCAAAATTAAAACTCATTTGCATCACCGCAACCGGCACAAATAACATCGATTTAGTCGCGGCAAAACGCCTAAATATCGCGGTCAAAAATGTCGCAGGATACTCCACATTCGCGGTGGCGCAACACACACTTGCTTTAGCGTTAAACTTTTTGGGTGAAATGCCCTACTACACGCACTACGTGGCTCGTGGGGAGTGGGCTAAGAGCGAGATTTTCTGCCATTTGGAGCGGGAGCTGCACGACTTGTATGCGAAAAGTTGGGGGATTATCGGCTATGGCGCGATTGGCAAGCGTGTGTGTGCGTTGGCGCAAGCCTTTGGCGCGGATGTGAGCTACCATAGCACCAGCGGGCATATTCGCAAGGAAAATGTGCCACATAAGTCGCTGGACGCGATGTTAGCGGAGTGCGATATAATAAGCATTCACGCGCCTTTTAACGAGCAGACGAATAACTTAATCACGCTAGATTCTATAAAAAAGCTAAAAAAAGGCGCGATTTTGCTTAATCTTGGGCGTGGTGGCATTGTGAATGAGAGCGATGTGGCGGCTGCTTTGAAAGGTGGGCAGGACTTTTATTTTGGCGCGGATGTGCTAAAACACGAGCCTATGGAATCTAATAATCCGCTGCTAGAAATCATGGCAGATTCTAAGCTATCACGCCGCATTTTAATCACGCCACACATCGCGTGGGCGTATAAAGACACAAAAAATGTGCTACTAAAAAAAGTCGCAGGAAATATAGAATCTTTTTTGAATGCTTAGAGATTTTGAAAAGTTTTCATATTAAAACTAAATTATGTTACTAGAAGCTGTAAATTCACTCTATCATCAATATTTCGGCGTATATTGCCTTGATTTTTAGATTCTAACTTTATAAAAAAGTTAGCCTTTCTATAACTTTTTCATTCACATTTGGTAATAAATATTCATTTAAAAATTCTTTTGTTAAAATTTCTGCTTTAAAAATAGGCAGGTGAAAAAGCTCTTTAAACTCGACATTTGCGTCATTTGTAAGCTCTGGAAAAAGTGGATTTAGCTTTTTAACTCGCACTAATTCTAAGAATTTTGCTAAGGTTTGGAAATTAACTAATGTCTCGCAAAAGTCAAATATTGCTAACTTTTTCAACGTATCTCCTTATGGAATCTATAACTTTTTTCATTTGTTTCTTCGTGCCAATTGTGATTCTACAATGATTTTGTAAAATATGTGAATAATCGCGGATAAAAATATTTTTAGATTCTAAAAAATCTACAAAAGTTCTATTATTTCTAACTTTTATAAGGATAAAATTCGCATAACTTTCATAATATTTTATATTCATTTCACTTAATTTTTTACAAAAATAAGTTCTAGATTCTATAACTTTTTTAATGATTAATTATTTCCACATATCTCCCAAAATTTTATCATATTCACTAGGTTTAAATTTACACGAACCACCAAATGGTGTGAAAGTCAGCTCCCCAACATACACTTTTTTATCTAGTGCGTATAAATCAATGCGGATAAAACTGAAGTTTCCTAACAAGATTCTAGCGATTTTATTCATCGTATTTAGGGCGGCTGGTTTTTTTATTTCATCTTTCAACACTTCAAAATTGTAGGTAAAAGGCAAAAAATTCCATTTATCATCATAAAAGTGCCTGATATGCGTATGCTCATAGTTTGCATCATCTACTTGAATAATTAATTTATCCGCATTTTGAAATGTAAAATAGCGAAAATTTTCTGGAATCTTTGTAGTTTTATCTTGTTTTTCATATAACATTTCCTCAGCAAAAATTCTAGATTCTATAGCTTTGTAATGATATTCGCGACTTATATCATAATAATTTGAGTGCAGGTGATGTTCTAATTTTTGTAACATTTGCTCCAAAATGTATCGATTTTCTAGTAGTCCTTGTTTATTTTCTACAATGACTACGCCGCCGCAATCATGATTTGTTTTTAGCACAAAAGAATTTGGCAAAGCCTCAAAATCAATCTCTTTTGTGTTTTTATAGATTCCATAAAGTTTAGGCAAAAATGGGCAGTTATTTGTGTAAAAAAGCTCTTTTGTTACAAAATCTATGGGCGAAAAAAGTGTTTTTAGAATCTCTTTTGGAATGTTAAATTGACTAGAGATAGAATCTAGCTTAGAATCTTCATTTAATAAAGCCAAAACAGGATTATTTTTAGATTCTATAAAGTATTGATTTATGGAATCTACACTATTAAAATGTTGCGGATTTTCTAAGTTTTTAGAATCTTTGTTATTGAGAGAATTTGCGTTAGCAAATTCGTGGCAATCTATTTTATTTTTTATTGTTTTTATAGAATCTTGTGGGTTAGAATCTTTGGAGTTAGATTCCAAATTTGCTAACTTTTTAGGGATAAAGTTATGATTTACCCCCCCCCCCCATTGCATTATTAGCCGTTTTTTGAGAATCTAAAGAAACAGAATCCACAAAATCACGCAACATAAAATTAATATAAATCCGCGCCTTTAGCTTATCCGCAAGTGGCGTGTATAGCGGATTTCTATCATACAAACTGCGATGATTTATTTTCTCATTAAACGTCTTAGGATTTGCAAAATCAGGAGTGTAGCCAAAGATTGTTTGATGTCTTTTTGTAAAAAATTTTAAATCACGTTCAAACGCTCCTTTTTCCTTTCGCCCAGCACGATAATCCTTATAAATTTTAGAACTTTTTATCAATTTAATTAACCCCATATTTTTCCTTTTAATTTTAGTAAGAAAAAAATTATAGCATATTTTTCTTGCTAGATTCTACAAAACTAGATTCTAAAAACTTAGATTATATTAACTTAGATTCCATAAAACGTTCCAAAATTATACACGCGCTAATACTATCCAAAGCCCCGTTTGTGCGGATATTTTGACGCTTTTTATACTTTCTATCAATGATTTTACTCTCAGCCTCAAGGCTACTTAGATTTTCATCTACAAAAATTATTTTGCCCTTAAAATCCATTAAAGTTATAAAATGTATAATTCTACGCTTAAATTCATTAGCCTTTTCATTAGAATCTAAACTCGTGACTCCAACAACTAATATGAGTTTTTCACTATCAAAAGTTCTAGATTCTGTAACTAAATCCATTAAATCACGAGCTGCTTGATTGCGATTTTTACGAATGATAGCTGGCAAGGGCAGAGCGATATTATTTACTAATTTTGCTACGCCTATTTTTTTTAAGCCAAAATCTATGGCATAGATTCTATCAAAAGTTCTAGATTCTATAACTTTATTACTGCCATTAGATTCTAACTTTTTAGTTAAAAAATTAGTAATTTTAGAATCTAAGTCCCCAACTTTAGAGAGACCAACATTTATAGAATCTAAACTTTCATTTTCCATTATAAAATCCTAAAATTATTAGCAATATTATAATCTTTTACATCATATTGACTTACTTCAATCCAGCTACCTTTTTTCACAGATTCTATAGAATCTAAAAACTTAGATTGCAGCGGCACTAAAATTCTATTAAAATATTCATCAAGCCCTGTAATGTAAGATTCTATAACATTATTATTTTCATAATTTTTTTCGCCATCTATTAGCACTTTTAGAATCTTATCTTTATTTCGCATTCTAAAATCTAGATTTTTCTGCTCTATCATATTCTGCACTAAACGCAACCTTTTTTTAGCCACATCACCACGCACAATTTCTAGCCCCTCCGCATTTTTCGCCGAAGCAGTCCCTAATCGCGGCGAATAAATAAAGGGGTGAATGTGCGTTAGCGGCAGCTTTTGCAAATTTTGCAACGCACTCTCAAAAATGCTCTCACTCTCTCCATTATGACCGACTATAAAGTCCGTGCCAAGCGTCATTCCACGACTTGAAAGCTCACAAAAAAGCTCCAAATCACGCTCAAAAGTATTCTTACGATTCATAATCTTTAGCATAGTAGGATGCGTGTGCTGAATGGCGATGTGCAGGTGCTTTTCTAGGCTCCTAAGCTCCCCCAAAACGCCCAAAAACCGCGCATCAATCTGGCTAGGCTCAAGGCTACCTAGCCGAATGCGTTTTATGCCCTTAATTTCATCGATTTGTAATAGCAAATCTGCTATATGTGACCCCGTGTCAAGCCCGTAGCTACCGATATTTGTGCCTGTTAGAATGACTTCACTTACACCATTTTGTGCCAAAATTTCAACCTGTTTTAGAATCTGCCTTTCACTAAAACTTCGCGCCGCCCCACGCACGCTAGGAATCACGCAATAACTGCACTTAAAATTGCACCCTTCTTGAATCTTAATAAACGCTCTCACACGACCAACAATTTGTGGGAAAATGCTGGAATCTACGTGGTTTTTGTTTTTTTCTTTCACAAGATTCACACGATTTTTAGAATCTAAAATCGCCCTTAAATCCTCTTTATGAGAGTGAGAAAACACGCTATAGACGGCATTTTGCTTAAAAAGATTTTTACCCAAATGCTTCACACCACAGCCTGTGAAAATCACGCGTTTGCCCTCCTTTGTGCATTTCCTAGCATAGCTTCTCACTTCCCTATCCGCCTTATTTGTGACCGTGCAGGAATTTATCACAATTATACTAGCTTCACTCTCGCTCTCCACGACTAAGTATTTTTTTTTATTAGAATCTTGTGACTTTTCAAAGCACGAGTTTTCCAAACCAAAATCCTTAGAATCTTGCAAACTAGATTCCATATTTTTTATAGAATCTAAATTTTTAGAATCTAGTAACGTAGATTCTATAACTTTTTTACTAAAAAATTCTATATTTCCTATCTTAGAATCTTTTTTGCTTTTCACGTTTGAAAGTTCTAAATTTCCTAACTTTGAATCTTTAGAATCCCCCACCTTTTCCAAACCAAAATCCTTAGAATCTTGCAAACTAGATTCCATATTTTTTATAGAATCTAAATCCTTAGAATCTCGCAAATCTTCACGGACAAAATCCTTAGAATCTCGCAATAAACTATGAATCATCACCTGCGTATCATACAAATTACTACGACACCCAAAAGTCTTAAAATACACTTTTTCCATTCATTCTAACTTTTTTAAAAAATTTCATTATTACACAAGTATATCTTATTTAGATTAGTTTGCATAAACAATATATTTATTCTTTAAAATACGCGCTTAAAAGTAGCTCTAAGTTGGCTTTTAGATTTTTAGATTCTATGCTATCGTCAAAAGATTGCAGGTCGTTTTGCAATGACGTGGCGTATTCATCCTTAATTTTTATAGCGCGAGATAAGCCTAGCAAATTCACATAACTATTTTTCGCGGCGTCATTTTGGCTGGTTTTCCCACTTTTTTTAGAATCTTGCGTAAAATCGATAATATCATCGCGGATTTGAAAAAATAGCCCAAGTTTCAAGCCAAAAGTGTAAAGCAGCTCGCACATTTCACGCGACAAATTCGCAATCACAGCGCCCATTTTTAGACTTGCAGCGATGAGTTTTGCCGTCTTTTGCGTGTGGATAAAATCAACTTGCGTTCGCGTTAAACGCACATTTTCAAACGCGCAATCAAGGCTCTGCCCTAGAATCATCCCGCTAATTCCGCCATTTTGGCTTAAAATCTGCACTAAATTAATGCGCGTTTGCGCCGAAAACTTCGCGTTTGAAAGCAAAAAAAACGCATAAGTGTTAAGCCCATCGCCCACAAGCACGGCACTTGTCTCATCGTATTTTTTATGCAGGGTCGCGCTGCCTCGCCGCAAATCCGCGTTATCCATGCAGGGCAAATCATCGTGAATTAGCGAATAAGTGTGCAAACACTCGATGGCAAGGGCTGGAATGTAAGCATTCTGCCTTAGCTGCGGGGCAAAAGCGCACACAACGCTAAGGAGCAAATTAGGGCGAAATCGCTTCCCACCAACTAGCACCATCTCCCAAAAGGCGTCCTCAAAATGTGGGTGAAAGCTCTGTATTGTGGGCTTATTGTTTTTTAAAAACTCTTCAAAGGCAAGGCAAGATTGTGTGAAAAAGGTTGTGGTGGATTCTATATTTTGCTTTTGTGCGGGGTTTTTCTTGCTAGATTCTATATTTTTTTTAGAATCTTTGTTCGCATTTTTAGAATCTTTAGAATCTATTTTAGGATTTTTCATAGAATCTTTTTTGGAATTTTTTATAGAATCTTTTATAGAATCTTGCTTTTTGAAGCCAGCCATTTTCTCGCCCTTTTTAAGTAAAAATTGAAATTAGATTCTAATATGAAAATGTGTAATTTCTTAAACTCTTAACCACAAAAGTGCTATAATTTATCTGTTTAATCTTAAAATAACCCAAATTTTAAAGTTATGATTTATAGAATCTATTTTATAAAAAGTTCTAAAAATCATATCTTAAGGACATCTTATGTTACTTGCTATGTATAGCATTTTTACCTTTATTTTTATCGGTTATGCCGCAAAGATTCTAAATCTTATCGGTAATCAACAAAGCGGCATTTTGCTAGGATTTCTTATCAATTTTGCCCTGCCAGCGCAAGTTTTCAACGGCACTTATCACGCGCCCATTCACCTTGATTTTATGCTAGTGTGTTTGACTAGCATTGTTTGTAACGCAATTACCGGGCTTGTTCTTTTTTTTATCGCAAAATTACTAAAGCTAGACAAAAGCACAACAATGGTTTTTTGCGTCATGGGCGCACTTGGCAACACGCTCTTTTTAGGGCTGCCATTTGTCAAAGGTGCGCTCGGCGAAGACTACGCAAATCAAGTCGTAATTTTTGACCAATTCGTCACAGGCATACCCTTCGCATTTATCGGTCCTATCGTGCTTTCACTCGGGGGCAAGAACAAATTTTCGCTCAAAGCCGTCGCATTTCGCCTTGCAAAAAGCCCGCTATTTTTGGCGTTAATCTGCGGGCTAAGCTTTCGGCTCGTGCCATTTCACATACCAGATTGGGTTTTCGTGCCGCTAAAAAGCCTAGCACAAACCGCAACGCCTGTCGCCCTTTTCGCCATCGGCGTGCAAATGAGCCTAAGGGCATTTTTGGATTGGAAGCTTACCGCAGTCGTTTTGAGTGGTAAAATGCTAGTCGCACCGCTATTATTATTCGCGTTTGTAATGCTTACAAAGGGCGAGTTTAGCGATATTTGGCGGATGAGCTTAATCGAAGTTGGGATGCCACCACTTGTAAGCGGCGTAGCGATTTTACTTGCCGCTGGATTTAATGGCAAACTAGCGCTAAACACCGTCACATTTGGGCTAATCTTAAGCTTTGTTACCACGCCGCTGTGGTTGCATTTGAGTTCGTAGATTTTATATGGTAACTGCGATAATTAATTAATCTACTGCACGATTATAGTCTTTATACTGCCATTTACGTTATAGACAAGGACGCGTTTTTTCTTGCCCTTAAACTTATTTATTGCATCTTGCAAGTCGGTTGTGTTTTTAATAGGCATATTTTCAATTTGCGCGATTATATCGCCCTTGCTAAAGCCTACACTTGCGGCTTTTGAGTTAGGATTTACTTCTGTGATTAGTGCGCCATTTACATCGCTTGGGATTCTATACACTTGGCGGATATGTCCATTTAGATTCTCCGCTTTTATACCATCAAATGCACTGCCTGTGGGATTTACACTTGGCGTATTGCTAGCAGCCGCATTAGAAACCGCCGAAGGCTGCTCTGCTAACTGAATCACAATCTGCTTAGATTCTAAACTCGGCTTATCCCCGCTCATGTGACTTCGCAAAATATTAAGCGTAACGCGGCTATTTGGCGGTAGTGAGCCTATGTAGTTTCTAAGCTCTGCCGCATTTTTCATCTGCTTACCATTTACCGCAGTAATCAAGTCCCACACGGCAAGTCCAGCCTTTTGCGCCGGCGAATTCGCCTGAATGCCGACAACCAACACGCCCTTATTATCACCATAAGTATTCTCCACATCAGAATCTATGTCTTGGATACTCACGCCGATAAAGCCACGCCGCACCTTTCCGCTACGCATAAGCTCGCTTGCGACACTTTTCACCATTTCAGCTGGTATTGCAAAGCCTATGCCGTGATTTCCCCCTGTTTTTGAAATAATGGCAGTATTCATTCCTATTAGCGCCCCACGGCTATCAATTAACGCACCACCGCTATTTCCAGGGTTTATACTCGCATCAGTTTGGATAAAATTCTCATAGCTACTAATGCCAAAACCAGTCTTATTTACCGCAGAAATAATGCCCTGCGTCACGCTCTCGCCAACACCAAAAGGGTTACCGATGGCAAAAACCACATCGCCTACCGCATACTTCGTGCTATCGGCAAATGGCAGTGTAGGCAGGTTGTTTTTTTCTATTTTAATGACCGCAATATCACTTTGCACATCTTCACCGATAAGTTTGGCTGGAATCTTAGTCGTGCTACCGGGCAGTGTTACATAAATCTTGTCGGCATCACGCACCACGTGGCTATTTGTAACTATATAGCCATTATTTGTAATGATTACGCCTGAGCCGATACCGCCTTGCAGCCTATCTTGCGGCACCATATCGCCGAAAAACTGGCGGAAAAATGGGTCATTAAAAGGCGAATTCCCCCCAACGCCGACCTTTGTCTCAGTTGTGATATTGACCACAGCCTTTGTCGCATTTTTGATTGCATCGTGGTAGGAAATTATGGCGTTACCACTTGCATTGCCCGGATTTACGCGTGTGAAAGGTGGCGCATCGCTTATTGCATGGGCTAGATTTACTCCTAAAATTAATGGAATCGCCAACACAAATATAAATGGAAGTTTTTTGCTTTTTTTAGAATCTGTCCCACTTTTAGAATCTTGTGTAGATTCTATAGAATCTTGCACGTTTGTTATAGAATCTTGTGCATTTTGCGTAGAATCTTGTGCGTTTGTATTAGAATCTCCCACGTTTTTAACACAATCTAATTTGCTAGATTCTATAGAATCTACCGCACTTTTTTTAGAATCTACACTCCTAGATTCTATAGAATCTTCAAAAAGCACATTCACAACCTTCATCCGCCCAGATTCCATATGCTTTTTTATACTCTCCGCTCTTTCTTTATCAGCCTTTTTCATTTTCTCTCCTTTTTTACAAATATGCTTAAAATTCTAATATGTTTTGATAACTAGATTCTAAACAAAGTAATAAGTTATCGCTCCATTGCCACTACGCCGCTACGCACGATTTCTTTTGGGGCGAAATTTACCAGCGATTTGATTAAATCCTTGATACGAGCACTCTCACCACTCACGCTAAAAATGATATTTTTCTCACCAAAGCTAACGATTTTCCCACCAGCCGCGGCTATTAACGCACTAATATTGCCGATTTTCTCATTATTTTCAAATTTCAAAAGCACGATTTCTTGCGTCACAATCTCGCTACTCTCAATCACATTCAGCACCGGGATTAGCTTATGCAGCTGCTTTATGATTTGCTCTAGCACCTTTTCATCGCCACGTGTGCTAATCGTAATGTAGCTTAGATTGCTATTTGGCAGGGGCGCGACGGTCAAACTATCGATATTATACCCACGCCCAGCAAAAAGCCCTGAAATCCTAGCTAGCACGCTATGCTCGTTAATCACGCTCACACATATAATTCGTTTTTGCATTATTATTTCCTTCACATAATTACAACAATATATTACACTAAGTAATTTCTAATTGGATTCTATTATTTACAAATAGCATTATTTTATCAACAATCTCAAGCCTTTAATTTCATTTTGTAATTTCATAAAAGGCTGTAAGGATGGGGTCGGCTTCCTTTGCGTGTTTTGCAATGCTTTTTAGCATTTTTTCATAATCCCTTGGCATTATTTTAAAAAAGTCGTTGCTATCAAAAGATTCTAGAATCTTTTTTGAGACTTTTGAGTGCGTTAAATGTGCGTGCTTGCTAATTAACGCCCTAAGCTCAATAGAATCTGCGGAATCTAGCTCCCTTATATCCACTAGCTCAGTATTCACATTTTGCGTATTATGCTTACCATAAATATACGCCACGCCGCCGCTCATACCAGCCGCAAAGTTTCGCCCTATATCGCCTAGCACCACGACTACGCCGCCTGTCATATACTCACATCCATGCTGTCCTACGCCAAGTGCAACCGCTTTTACGCCAGAATTACGCACGCAGAAACGCTCTCCAGCCTTGCCATCCAAATAGACTTCGCCCTCAATAGCGCCATACATACACACATTTCCAGCGATGATATTTTCTTCTGCTTTAAAGCTAGAATCAGGCGATAACGAAACGATAATTTTCCCACCGCTTAAGCCCTTGCCAAGATAGTCATTTACATCGCCTATGACTTTCATTGTGATTCCATGTGTTAGAAATGCGCCAAAGCTATTACCACCATTTCCATGCCCTACAATTGTGATAGAATCTTCGCTTAAACCCTTTTTACCATGAATCTTAGTTACTTCGCTACTTAAAATCGTGCCAAGCGTTCGCCCCGTAATGTTGCTTACTTCTAGCTCTAAATGCACTTTTTTACCTTGTGTAATAGCGCCTTTGACTTGCGGTAAAATCAAATTTAAATCCTTATTATTACTAAAATCATGCGGAAAATAGCCCATATTATGCGTTGCGGTGCGATTGATACTTAGTGGATTATACAAGATTCTATCTAGGCTTATCTTACTTGCTTTTTGCAATAAATGTTTATTTATTTTAGAATCTAAATGCGATAAAGACGCACCGCTTGTTAAATCAGCGTTAAAACTTTTACTTACATTACTTAAGCCAAGCCCACCCGGATTATTATCCAAGCAACCACCGACTACATTCACGCTATTGTTAATCGAGCTACCCAAAAGCCGATTAGATTCTAAAAATTTCGCCTTAAATAGCTTATCACTTCGCCCTATCATAGAATCTAAGCTCTTAAACCCTAGCATAGCCATATATTCACGCAGATTCTGCGCTATAAAGTGCATAAAATTTACCACATATTCAGGCTTTCCGTGGAATCTTTTTCGCAATTCTTTATTTTGCGTAGCAATGCCAAAAGGGCAAGTATTAAGATTACACACACGCATCATCGTGCAACCGATAACAACTAAAGGTGCGGTAGCAAAGCCAAAGTCTTCAGCTCCAAGCAGTGCAGCGATGGCTAAATCACGACCGCTTAGCAATTTTCCATCGACTTCAAGCCTTACTCTTTCACGCAAACCATTTAGAATCAAGGTTTGATGCACTTCGCTTAATCCTAGCTCCCAAGGAGTCCCAGCATTTGCTATTGATGTACGCGGACTAGCACCAGTGCCGCCATCATATCCGCTAACTAATATCGTATCAGCCCCAGCTTTTGCCACGCCGGCGGCTACCGTGCCTATGCCGCTTTCACTAACTAACTTTACACTTATTTTTGCGTGGCGATTTGCGTGTTTTAAATCAAATATTAGCTGGGCTAAATCTTCTATTGAGTAAATATCATGGTGAGGTGGTGGGCTAATTAATGTAACGCCCGGGGTTGAATGCCTTGCATTTGCTATCCATGGATATACTTTATTTCCGGGTAATTGTCCGCCTTCTCCGGGCTTTGCACCTTGTGCGATTTTTATTTGTATTTCTTTGCTATTTACTAAATAGTTTATACTAACGCCAAAGCGACCGCTTGCGACTTGCTTAATGGCTGAGTTTGCACTATCTCCATTAGGCAAGGGTTTAAATCTCTCTTCATTTTCACCGCCCTCGCCTGTGTTAGATTGCCCTTTTATTCTATTCATTGCAATGGCTAGGGTTTCGTGGGCTTCTTTAGATATGCTACCATAGCTCATAGCGCCCGTTTTAAAGCGTTGCACGATAGATTCTATACTCTCTACCTCATCAATGCTAATGGCTTGGCTAAAATCCATATCCATACAATGACGAATATGCACAAACTTAGAATCTACTAGCTTTGCATACTCTCTAAACTCCTCATAATCGCTATTGCGACAAGAATTTTGCAGTTTATAAATCATTAGCGGGTCATATAAATGCTCCTCTTTACTAGAATCATTATGCCCATACACATAGCTACCGCTTCGCATACCATGTAGCCCGACACTACCTAGCTCAAATTTGGTGTTTGAAAATTTAGATTCTAAACTATTTTTTGTGTGATATTTAGGAGCAAATGCGTTGTTATGAAGCGTAATAATATCATTTAAAATATCACTAGATTCTATGCCCTCAATATTTGTCTGTGTACCGGTAAAGTGCCGCTCAATTAAATCACTTGAAATGCCCAAACACTCAAAAATTTGCGCACCATTATAGCTTTGCAATGTGGAAACACCCATTTTTGAAGCAATTTTTATAATACCACTTGAGACCGCATTTATAAAGTTACTACACGCTTTATCGTAGTTTAGATTCAAACGCCCTTGATGAATTAATAAATTTATAGAATCAAAGACTAAATAAGGACACACCGCAGTCGCGCCATATCCTAAAAGACAAGCGAAGTGATGTATCTCACGTGGCTCGGCAGATTCTATAATTATACTTGCCTTTGTGCGTTGGCTTGTCCGCACTAAATGGTGGTGCAAGGCAGATACAGCAAGGAGACTAGGCACATACAAATGATTAGAATCTAAGCCTTTATCACTTAAGATTAAAATGCTAACGCCCTTGCTTATCGCGTCATTTGCCTCTAAAAAGATTCTATTTAGAATCTCTTCTAGCACATCGCTATCACCGCAGACATCTTTATGCAACTCGTTTTTATTAAATAGAAGCGAAATTGTGTGCGTTTTAAAGCCTTTGCTTTCCAAACTTTGAATCTTTTGTAATTCAATATTGCTTAAAATCGGGCGATTGATTCTAATGCGTTTTGCATTATTTTCATTTGGATTTAGCAAATTGCCCTCTTTTCCTAAATAAGTGCGTTGGCTAGTTACAATTTTTTCTCGCATCGCATCAAGGGGCGGATTTGTTACTTGTGCGAAAAGTTGTTTAAAATAATTGAAAAGTGGCACAGGATTAGGCGATAATAAGGCAATGGGTGTATCCACGCCCATACTTGCTAGCATTTCTTTACCAGTGCGGCTCATCGTTTCGATACTTTGGGTCAATTCATCATAGTTGTAACCAAACGCTCGTTGCAGCGTGGAAATAGATTCTATATCTTTTAGAATCTCTTTTTCACTAATAGCGTGGGCGTTTAGATTCTTAGAATCTTTTTCATTAAAAGGGTGGTGTGCGGCGTTTAGGCTTTTAGATTCTATAATTTTTTTAGAATCTTTAACCTTAGAATCTTTTTTAGATTCTATATTCTTACCCTTTTTAGAATCTTTTTTAGAATCTTTAGAATCTAATGTTTTAGAATCTATTTCCACCTTATCCAAATTGATAAGATTTTCTAACCACTTTGCATAAGGCTTTGCGTGAGCGTATTGCATTTTTATCTCTTCATCACTTATCACGCGTCCCTTTTGCGTATCTACCATTAGTAGTTTTCCCGGCTCCAAACGTTTCTTTTCTTTAATGCGACTCTCTTCTACATGTAAAGCGCCTGTTTCACTCGCCAAAATTAAATAATCATCTTTTGTAATATAATATCGCGATGGACGAAAGCCATTTCTATCCAAACTAGCACCCATTATCACGCCATCACTAAAAATGATACTAGCAGGACCATCCCAAGGCTCCATAAAGGTCGAGTTAAACTCATAAAATGCCCTTTTTGTCTTATCCATAGAATCATTTTTACTCCATGGCTCTGGTATCATTAGCATTATTGCTTCTTCAAGGCTGCGACCATTCATTACTAAAAATTCCAAAGTGTTATCAAACATCGCTGAGTCGCTGCTAGGCTTTGCAATGATAGGAAATATAGAATCTAAATCACTGAAAAACGCCGACTCGCAAGTGCCTTGCCTTGCTTTCATCGCATCCACATTGCCATTTATCGTGTTTATCTCGCCATTATGCACCATATATCGATTTGGATGGGCGCGCTCCCAAGATGGAAAAGTGTTCGTAGAAAAACGCGAATGCACCAAGCAAATAGCCGACTCAACATTTAGATTCTGAAAGTCCAAATAAAAGTCATTTACCTGATTGCTAACAAGCATTCCCTTATACACAATCGTGCGAGATGAAAAGCTAGAAATGTAGAACTTAGCGATATTTAGGGCAAGGGCGACTTTTTCAATAGCCCGCCTTGCGATATAAAGCTTTCGCTCAAAATCTAAGCCTTTTGCAAGATTACTAGGCTTTTTAACAAAGGCTTGTAAAATATAAGGCATCGCATTACGCGCCGTATCGCCGATTTTTAAAGGGTTTGTTGGCACTTCTCTAAAGCCCAAAAGCTCTAAATTATTATCAATTAAGCCTTGTTTAAAGATTTCAATGCCCTCTTTTTTAGAATCTTCATTGCGTGATAGAAAGATTTGAGCGACCGCATATTCGCCCTCATCGGGCAATTTAAAGCCAAGATTCTGCGTTTTAAAAAACTTATGCGGGATTTGAATAAGCACGCCAGCGCCATCACCGCTATTTTTATAGCTACCACCGCGATGCTCCATATTTTCTAATATCACTAACGCATCTTGTATTAGTTTATGACTTTTTATGCCTTTAATATTTGCAATAGCACCGATACCACAGGCATCATGCTCGTTTTTTGGATTATAAAGCCCTGTATTCCCATTCCCTTGCACATTATCTAAATCTATCATAACACTTCCTTTTAACCTAGATTCTAAACACACATTGTATAATAAAAACTTTAAATTTTTCTTAAAGTTTGATAATTTTAATTCTCCATTATCAACCTATCAGCAATATCTTGCGTTTCGCGGGCGTTTTCGCCTGTTATTTCACGCATTGCATCCGCTTCGATTTGCATTATTCGCATGTGATTTTTTAGCACTATCCAATAAACATCTTGCGTGCAGGGTGGATAAGTGATTGAGCCATAGAATTGATAAGATTCTAAACTCTTTGGCACAAGCTCATTTGCATCCACATTTGTGATAAAAATAGACTTATTACTCTCTTTTGGCAAGCTTTTATTTAGCCGCTCAATTAGCGGATTTGCACGCCCTTCATCAAAAATAACCGACATTATAAGCATTCTTCCCTTAGAATCTTCGTGGTAAAATTGCGCTTCAAGCGGTCTTGCCTGTGAGTTTATAATCGTTTCTGCTGGGGTTTTAAAATGGATTTCTTGCAAAATATAACGCGTTCCAGCCATTTCAATGTAGCTTCCCTTTGGATAAGTAATTTTAAATGTGTGATTATCAAGCCTTAGATTTACGCCCTTTGCTGGTAGATATTTAAGCGTAAAGCTTTGTGCACCGGGGCTTACATGCTTTGGCGAGATGTTGATAGGCGATTGCTGTTTGCCAAATTTACAGCCTAGATATAGCTCACTTATATTCCCCCAGTTTTTTGACTCATCTACGCCATAGCCCCAGTCATCCTTAGCAACTAACATCACGCTAAAAATGATAATGCAAAGAAATTTTCTCATAATGCTAACCTTTATGTAAAATATAGATTATATATTTAGTTTTTTAATAAGTGTAAATATCAAAAAATATGATAGAATCTGCTTTTTATTTAGAGAGGTGTCCGAGTGGTTGAAGGAGCACGCCTGGAACGCGTGTAAAGCGCAAGCTTTCGAGGGTTCGAATCCCTTCCTCTCTGCCATTTGTGTTTATATTGCAAGGATTTATTATGCTACTTCGTTTTTTATCTTTACTCTTTATTTGCGTGTTTTTCTTAGCCTGTGGAGATTCGCAAGATTCTAAAGATTCTAAGAATTATGCCAAAAATTACGCTGCTGATACCATTCCTACTTTTCGCGTTGGGTTGAATGCCGAGTATCCGCCATTTGAGTTTAAAAAAGATGGCAAGATTACGGGCTTTGATGTGGATTTGCTCGATATGATTAGCAAAAAGGTGCAGTTTAAATACACGCTGCATCACATGAGCTTTGATGGGCTAATTCCTGCGTTAAAATCAGGCAAAATCGATATGATTATGTCCTCTATGAGTGATACGCCAGAGCGTGAAAAGCAGGTGGATTTCAGCATTCCATACTATGAAGGCATCACGATTTATATTAAGCAGAAAGGTAACGAGGAGCTAATCGATAAAGATTCTATCAAGGGCAAGCGTGTGGGCGTTTTCTTAGGCACGGTGCAAGAGCAGGCAATCAATCGTATGAAAGCCGAGTATAACCTGAGCGTGATACCAAGTGATAGCATTTTTGGCGCGATTATGAATTTGAAAACGGGCAAGGTGGATGTCGTGTTAGCGGATGGGGCGACTGCTTTGGGGTATTTGAAGGAAAATCCTGAATTGATTGAGTTTTGGAGTGAGAGTGATGGCTCAAATGGCATTTCAATCGCACTTGATAAGGGCAAGCACGCAGAGCTTTTGACACGCATTGACAAGGCGATAAAAGAGATAAAAGAGAGTGACGCATACTACGAGCTGCTTGATAAATATGGGCTACTTGTGCATTATCGCGCCCAGGCGATGAAGTGATAAATTATTTCAGTATTTAGGAAAAATATGCAAAAAAGAAAGATTTATTTAGCGAGTTTTGCTAGTTTTAATTTTCATCCAGCAAGTTTTAGATTCTATAATCAAGCCTTAGATATGGGCATTTTTGAGAATATTTTTATTTATAATGAAACAAATTTAGATATGGATTATAAACGGCATTTTAAAGATAAGATTTATATAGAATCTAATCTTAAAAACACGCAAGATTCTAAAGATTTTATAGAATCTAACGCAAAAGATTCTAAAGATTTGTTATTACAAAAAAATTCGCAAGAATTATTAAAGCAATCTAATAACAAAAACTCTAAACAAGATTCTAAACCAAACACAATGGATTGCCACGATTTACATTCTAGCGAATTTAAATCTCGCAATGACGCAAAAAAAGATTCTAAAGATTCAATAGAATTTACCCCCCCCCCCCCATACACCCTAGAAAATTATTATCACAAATCAAGCTGTTTGCCACAAGATTCAAAGACGAAATTTACACGCGGATATGGCTACTGGAGCTGGAAGCCACAAGTCGTGCTACAAACGCTTGAGAAAATTGAAAACGGCGATATTTTGCTCTACATTGACGTCGGCTGTCATTTAATCCCAAATAAAGCCCAAAACTTGCTAGAAAAGCTAGAAATCCTTGAAAACCACGATATTGTCGGCTTTAAATCCGCGATACCTTGTCATAATCGGCAATACACAAAGGCAAGTGTTCTAGCGCATTTTGGCTACCTAAATAACGAGCAAGTAATCAATGATAGGCAGATAAAAGGCGGCGTGTTTTTTTGCAAGAAAAGTGAGAAAACCCTGCAGTTTATGCGTGAGTGGCGGCAGGTGATTTGGGAGCATTTTGAGTTTGTCGATGATAGTGAATCTAGCCTGCCAAATGTGAGCGGCTTTTTGGAGCATAGGCATGACCAGAGCATTTTTGACCTTTTGATGCGAAAATATGACTGCTACACATTCACTGATTATCACGACCATAGCGGCACAAATGATAGCTTTGGCATACTTGATAAACGCGCAAAAATCAATATGAACTTGCGGAATAAGCCGCTTGTTTTAAAGATTCTAAATGCGATGGGCAAGTGGTTTCCTATTCGCTCTGTGCGAAAAGATGTGCGCGAAATTGTTAAGATGGTTAATGGGTAGATTCTAGAATCTAAATTTCTAAAAAATATACATATACTCAAGTGAAATAATCACAGGCTTAAGGCTAAAGCCACTAGAATCTGCATTGCTTTTATACCGCCCTAAAAGTGTAGGGATACGCGTCCCTAGCTCGATTTTATGCGGACTGCTACTAAAAGATAACCCAAGATTAAGCGGCATAATAAAGCCGTTATATTTATGCGTAGATTCCAAATTTATACGCGTTTGTGCATTTTCAAACTGCGGCAGATTATACCCCACGCCAAAGCCTATAAAAAGCCCAAAAGACCCACGCTTCCCATTATAAAAATTTATCATCACATCGCTATTTATACTCACATCTTCGCTTGCGATTTTAGAATCTTTTAGCACTTCCCTATAGTCGCTATAATCGTAGTTTATATAGCCACGCACACCGATTAAGGCGTTGAAAAAATGGCTGTATCCTAGCTTAATACCCACATTTGTCATCACTTGCATATTTTTGCCAACGATTTGATTAGAGTTTTGACTATCCCAAGCGATATTTTGTCCAGCTGCATTATGCAAAATCGTGTAATACAAGCTTACACCCAAATGAACGCCCACAAAAAAGCCACTTTTCTCATTATGAGCCGCATTTAAGAGAGCATATTTCGCACTTTCCCTATCGCCACTAATTTCTACCGCAAATGTTGCAGAAAAAATTAAAAAAAAGAATGTAAATATTTTCGTCATTTTGTGATTATATCTTAAGATTCTATATTTATGGAATCTTTAAAATAGATTCTATAGAATCTAAATACATATCGTTTTAGGATTATATGCTTTTAAAACATATACGCAATTGTTGTCATTAGATAGCTTCTATCTGCAGTGTAGCGGGGGTTTGCGATGCCTCCCCAAGCCATAGGATTTATCATATCCATTGTGTAGTAGTTTAATATCGCACTAATGCTAAGATTATCGATAATCTCCCAGCTAGCGTGCAGTTTGAGCGAATATTCATTCGCACTTGGAGCATTTGTATATCTGCCATCAAGTCCTACTACGAGTCGTTTTACATATTTATGCAGGTTTTCATATTGCGCCTGTGTAAAAAATAAAAAACTAAACGCATCAGGAGCTGCCGCCGCATTTAGCGAAGTCCCTGTCGTATAGACGCTACTATCCCAAATATCAATACCGATAGGGTTACCAAACATCCCCATACGCGCATTTGCATTATTTATGTTTTTATAAACTGCCACCGCGACCTTGTATTTATCGTAGAAATCGACATCTTGTCGCACCAAAATGCTGCTTGTAAAGCCCGTATTTTTCGCGCCAAAATCGCCCCAAAAATACTTGCCAAGACTCTCCATACTCTCAAATTGATAAGGGAAAAGCACATTGATTTTAGTCGTAAATGCCACGCTTTCAGGCTTTCCAAAGCTTAGTTCAAGGTTAAATCCGGGCGCAAAATACTCTTTCATGCCAAAATACGCGAAAATATCAGCCTTCAAAATCTCGCTAGTGTAGCCAAACTCCGCATTCATCAGCCCATAGCTAGAATAAGTAGTCGCAAAAGTATTCAGCCAGCCAGCGCCCACAAGTGCGAGCGTGCTCATACCAAAAAGGCTTACGTGATAGTGTTTAGCAAAGCTATAGGACATATCAATGCCCTCCACATAAGCTTCTACCCAGTCGCTACTTTTTGCAAATCGCCCGATTTGAATGTCGAAATTTTCAAGCGAATATTTAAAATACGCGTTGTGTATAAACATTCTGCTTGCGTTATTTTCACTTGCACTTTGACTTAGATTCCATCCCGGGTTTGCCCCGACATAGTTGTAGGCTAAGCCTTTGCTAGAATCAACGGTCAATCCCGCTGCCACGCCGCCTACTGCCACTTCAAATGCCTTGTATTTATACCCTACGCTTAACTCGCCTAAGACATAGCCATAGCTAACGGTTGGCAGTGGATTTTTGTTACTTTGCTGCATTGAAAAAGCGGTTTTATTAAATACTTCTAAGCCACCATTAAAAAAGATTCCATCTGGTTTGCTCTCTCTTTCATCTTCAATTTCTTTTTGTGAAATGCCCCTTTCTTGCGGTGGAATGGCGATTTTATCACTTTCATTAGATTGTGTAGATTCTATAGAATCTGCATTATCGGCTAATAATATGGAATCTAGCTTAGAATCTATACGCATATCGTATTTAGATTCTATGTTTTTAGAATCTTGTAGGGCTAAAATGCTGATTTTATCACTATTTTTGCTATTAGAATCTAGATTAGATTCTATACTTTTAGAATCTAAATTTACACTTTGCAAATTTTCATAACTCGACTTGTTTATAGATTCTATGTTTTTAGAATCTAAAGCATTATCAACACTCGCAAATAGCGTCCCTAGCGTAAAAGAAACGCACACACTACCAAAAAACATCTTTTTCATCACATATCCTTTTTAAAGAAAAACTAAGAATATTATAATATATAAAAAAATTTTTGTCAATAATTTATAAACGAATTGTATTTAAATTTATTGCAAACAAAAAATACACGAAAAAAAGTAACAAAATGTTAGATTCTACACTAAATATTGATAAATATTATAGAATCTAGTAATATTTTTAAACAAAAATCTACAAGAGAAAATATGAAAAAATTATATTTTTTAGAATTTAATAGTAAAATTTCATTTACACTATAGATTCTAAGGATAATAATGCCAACATTGCGGCTTGCCACGCGTATAAAATTAAAGCGGATTTTAAACATCGCCATCCCTAGCGGACTGCAAGGGCTTTTTGATATGCTTAGCGTGTCAATGGCGTTGTTTTTTTTAGGCGAGATTTCACCGCTAAATTTTGCCGCACTTAGCACTGGAGCTAGCTATATTTTTGTTTTTTTTCCTTTGAGTGCGATTTTTGGAATGGGGACAAATGTGCTGATGTCGCGGCGATTTGGTGCGAAAAATTTTAGCGAGATGAATGCTGTTTATTCCACAATGAATCTTGCCTCCGCCCTTGCCTCCTTGCTTGTTTTGCTTCTTGCGTGGGCGTTTTTACCTAGCTACCTGCGACTTTTTAACTTGAGCGATGAGCTTTACGCCTTGACTTTTAGCTATGTGAGCCTTACTATTTTTGCCATTCCTAGCATTATGATTAAAAATGTGCTGATTTCGGGCTTTGCGGCGACTGGCGATACGAAGCGTCCATTTTACATTAAGATTTTTCTTACTTTTTTTAGCATTTTGGGCTATTATACGCTTATTAATGGGAATCTTGGGATGCCGCGCTTAGAGCTAGTTGGTGCGGCGTATGTGACGCTTATTATTTCATATTTGGAACTTTTTTTGCTTTTTGCCCTGCCGCTTTTTGTCAAAACGCAGTTAAAATTGCGACTTAGATTCCATATTTCATTTCTAATTAGCGCGTTAAAAGTTGGCTTGCCAACGGCGTTGGAGCGCATTTTTGGGATGGTGGCGATTAATATTGTGCTGATTTTTGTTGGGCAGTATGCGAGTGTGTATGGGGATAGTGCGATTACGGGATTTAAGGCTGGCGGGCAAATTGAGGGCTTTTCGTTTTTGCCTGGCTTTGGCTTTATGATTGCTGTGATGAGCCTTGTTGGGCAGAGTATCGGTGCTAAGAAGCTGCATTTGGCGGAGGAATACACGCGGTTATCTGTGCGAATAGCGGCGGTGATTTTAGGCGTGTGTGGCGTGATTTTGGCGATTTTTGCCAAGCCTTTAGCAGAGATTTTTATCAAGGCAGATGCAACAGGCGTAGAGATTGCCGTGGCGTATTTGCTAGCGGTTGGCTTGTCGCAAGTGCCGCTAATTATGGCGTTTATCTATGATGGCGCGATACGCGGGGCTGGCTGGACGCAGATTCCACTTTTCATAAATATTAGCAGTATGACGCTTTTTCGCCTTGTGCCGATGTGGATTTGCAGTAGTATGGGTGCTGGATTATACGCACTTTTTTTTATTATTTTTCTTGAGACTTATATCCGCGCTATTATTTTCTACTTTGTGTTTAAAAGCGGAATATGGAAAAAAACGCGAGAATTGTAGATTCTATAAATCCTTAAAACATGCTGGCACATCTGGGTAAAAGTGCGAGTTTGGCGCGGATAGATTGCTTATATTTAGATAGCCGCTAAAGGGTTTGGAATCTTTTGGGATTAAGTCGTTTCGCAAAAAGCTTACTTCGATTAGTCCGCATAAAAATAGTCCGTCATTATAATAAGTTACATCGTGGTAGTTAAAATGCGTGAAAATGGGCGTGTAGAATCTGCGTAAAGATTCTAAAACTTTTAATCTGCGGCTTGAAAGCTCATCATTTTCAGGGTTGCAGTTGTGAAACTCAAACAAAACCTGCGGGAAAAACTTCGCCATTAAACCTAAATCGATATTTTCTAATATCTCCCATTCGCAGTCCTCAATATCACATTGCAAGATATTATGAGAATCTTCACGCAAATCATTTTGTGTGATAACATTTTGCAGACTTATCGTATTTTCGTTGTCCATCACGCCAACAAATTTCTTAAAAAATGTGATATTTTCGTGGTTGTATGGAGCAGATTCTATACTTGCATCGTATTGAAGCACTCTATATCCTAAGTTTGCCATTTCTAAATCCCAAGGGCTATAAGGGGAGACACCAAGCGAAATAGCGATGGGCTTTTTAGATTCTAAAAAATTAGATTCTACACTAACGGGGGGGGGGGGTAATCTCATTATTAGCTACATTATGAGACTTAATATCCAAAATTTCGCCCTTTTCATTTGTGTGCAAAGTGGTAAAATTTAGCCTAGATTCTAAGAGTGGCGGCACACTCATCACATATCCGCCATCATATCCACCGCCAAATCGCCGCAATTTTATCGCACTCGAAGTCACAGGACGCACAAGATTTAAAAACGCCCTTATATTATCGCGCGCATTGCTAAACCTTATGCCGCCGCCTGGCGTAGGATAGCTTTGCAAAAAGTAAGAATCCTTAATACTTTGTGGAATCTTGCTAGAACTTAGAGCAGAACTCGCATTAATACTCGCATTCAAAGCGCGATTAGATTCTAAGATTTCTTTTAGCAATTTATTAGTTTCATAATTCCCAAAAAACTTCGCTGTTTGGGTGTAAAAACCCTTGCGAAACTTCCTTAAACTATCACGAAAAAAGTATCTAAAATTCATATTTTCTCCTTAAATCAAAAGGGATATTATAGCTAGATTCTATCCACTTTATTTGCCAAAAAACCAAAAAGGCACAAAGTAAGCGAAATGCCGATAAATACGCAAATGGCAGCCCTAAAATCACCAAAAATATCATAGAATCTGCCAACCACAAAAGGCGAAATGCTAGCAATCAAATATCCACTCCCTTGACTTAGGGCTGAGAGCTTAATAGATACCGACACGTTCGAGCTTTTTTGCGCGATAAAAAGCAAGGCAATCGTAAAAACGCTACCCATAGGAATGCCCAAAATCGCCGCACTAACGCAAAGCCATACAGAAGTATGACTAAGCAATAACAAAACCATACCAACGCAATACATAAAACATGCAAAAAACATACTAAAAGCCTTGTATTTGTTTCGCATTTTTGCCATCATAGTGGGAATTAGAAAGGATGAAAAAAGTGCGATAAACTGCGAAAGCAGCGTGATATTCGTGCTAAAATCGATGTTGTAGCCTTTAGATTCTATAATTTTTGGCAGCCACACGATTATTCCATAAAACATATAGCTTTGCAGCCCCATAAAAATGGCTATTTTCCACGCTTTCAGGCTTTTAAAAAGGCTAATTTGTGGTGCATTTGTGGTCGTTTTTACGCGTTTGAAACGTGCATTTTTTGCTTGCGGGAGATAAAAAATTAACGCCAAAAGCCCAAAAATCGCCCAAAATGCCATTCCATTCAAAAGCCCAAAAGTGCGCATTAAAACAAGCGATAAAAGCAGCCCCAAAATCGCACTCGTATTAAGCGTAAGGCTGTAAATGCTCATAATTTTAGGGATTTGTCGCGGAAATTTCGCCTTGATGAAGCTCGGCAAAAGCACATTTGCAATCGCAATGCCAACGCCCATAATTAATGTGCCAAAAAATAAAAAAAATGTGGCTGTGTGACTTAGAATCTGAGGAATAGATTCCGCATATTGACCCTTAAAATCAACAAAAATTCCTATAAAAATACGCGAAAAAAACCCACCAAAAGAGCGCAAAATCTCGCCCAAAACAATACACAAAAGCCCAAAAATCATCGCTTTAATATGATGAAGTTTGGACACAAAAAAGCTAAAAACGCCAAAGGCAATCAAAGGCAGGCTCGTAAGAAAGCCAACTTGCGCAGAGCTAAGGCTAAAAAAATCACGCACATTTTCCACAATGGGTGCAATGCTAGTAATTGGCGCACGCAAATTCAGCGCAATAAAAATCATCGTAAAAAGATTAAGATAGAATATTTTTTTAATCAAACTCACACCTTTAAAGTTAAAGATTCTAATATTTTAACAAAAGTTTTACACAATAATTAAAATCGAAAATGTCATAAATCCTAGAAATTCTAATACAATTATAGAATCTAAATTCTATGGATAAATTATGAAAGATTTTAGTAATATTAAAGATACAGATTTGGAATTGCAAGATTCTAAAAAGCCTAAAGATTCTAATAATCTAAGTCAAGTTGCAAGAAAAGATTCTATGCTTACTACACAAAATAAAAAAAAAGAAGTGCGTGAATATGGCATTTTATCGCTGATTTTAATTTGTGCGATTGCCCTTTGGTTTTATGATATTAAACTTTATGGGGATATTTTTCGCTTTTTACCGATATTTTTGGGGCTTTTTATGCTATACAAAAAGGAGTATCGGCGTGTAGGGCTTTTAATCATTGTGGCAATTGTTGTGGTTGGGCTAGTTTTCACACTCAAAAAAATCTTTGGATATTTGGCGCTGCATTATGGCGATGTGTTTGTGCAGATTGCTAGACGCCCGATAAATGGCGAGTTTAGCGGCTTTCCTAGCGGACATAGTGCGCCAGCGTTTCTTGCGCTTGGCTTTGCAATGTATTTTTATCCTAAAAAGTGGGTGTTTTTGGTGTTTATTTTGGCGTTATTAGTGCCGTTTTCTCGCGTTATAACGAGCTGGCACACGCCTTTGCAAGTGATATGTGGGAGCTTAATAGGCTTACTTTTTGGGTATTTTTTAACGATGATTTTGGATAGAATCTTACGCAAAAAAGTTTCACAAAACCTTGAAGTAAAGGATAAAAATTGCTAAAAAATTATCTAAATAATATGAATTTGACGCAAAAATTTGCCCTTTTTTTTGCGATTTTTCTTGCCATTTTTAGCATTATTTTTTGCATTTTTTATAATTTTTTGTATATTTTTTCGCTTCTTTGTGGGCTTTTTTCATATATTATTTTGATGATTGCGACTTTTAAGTCAGTAGATTCTAAGATAAAAGAAAAAATAAAAAAGGCTAAGGAGCAAGGGATTTCTTTAGAATCTAATAAAGATTTTATAGAATCTAATTCGCAAGATTCTAAAGAGAATTTAAAGGAAGATTCTAAAAAAAATTCTAAAAAGATTCTAAAATTTTTGGATTTGTCAAAAGTTACTTTAGGATTTGAGTTTAGCTTTAGTCTGCCTAGAATCTTGGCGTTTTTATTAATGATTTTTAGCTTTTTATTGCTAATATTTTGCAAGGTTTTTTACCCGCTTGTGTATCTTTTAGGCGTATTTTTAGGCTCAGTGTGCGTGATAGTTTTTTTATTTGCAAGTTATAAAAGAGAAAAGTATTAGGCTTCACATAACTAAAAAAAGGAAAAATATGAAAATCTTTATCATAAATCTAGAGCGAAGTGTTGATAGAAAAGAGCATATGCTAAAAGAAATTGAGAAACTTAAGGGTGATAAAGACTTTCAAAAATACGAATTTATTTTCTTTAAAGCTATAGATTCTACAAGTAAAGAATTTGCAGAGTTCAAAAATAAGTATTTTAGTCCATATACTTGCTATATGTTTCATGGGCGCGTGATGACTGATAATGAAATCGCTTGTTATGCTTCACATTTTAGCTTGTGGCAGGAGTGTATAAGGCTTAATGAGCCTATAATCGTGCTTGAAGATGATATTATTATAGAATCTAATTTTTTTAGCGCGTTAGATGAAATACAAAATAGCAAGTTTAGCTTTGTGCGTGGGTATTTTTGCGATAAAAATCGTGATAAATTCGCACGTCAAATAGGCAATTCGCACTTTTATTACGCCCTAAAAAATCTAAGTGGCACGCAGGGATACTACATTACGCCACGTGCTGCAGCGGCGTTTAGTGCGGCTAAAAAGTGGGAGTATCCTGTGGATGCCTTTATTGAGTGGGGGGGAGCGCATAAAATTGATAATATTATTTATAAGCCCTTTTTTGTGAGTGAGAGTGAGCTTAGCCCACAGGCTACAATTAGTCGAAGTATCAATCAAAATGTCCCTAGAATCTACAAGATTTTGCGTCCATTTTATCGCAGTTTTATCGCTATAAAGCGATTTATTTTTAAGCTTTTTTATCGCGCCCCGAAATTATAGAATCTAGATTCACAAAAATAATGTAAAATAACAACTTAAAAAAGGCAAGATATGAAGCAAGAAAAATCTTACAACATTTTGATTATTTCAGGTCCTAGTGGCGGTGGGAAAAGCACGATTACAAAGATTTTGAAAGAAAATATTAAAAATTTGTATTTTAGTATCTCCACGACTACAAGGAAGCCGCGCGATGGCGAGAAAAATGGGCGTGATTATTTTTTTATTAGCCATAAGGATTTTATGCATGGCATTCAAAGTGGCGAGTTTTTGGAGTATGAGGAGGTGCATGGGCATTTTTATGGCACAGGACTTAGTCAGTTTGAGGATGCGATAAATGCCGATAAATTCATACTTTGCGATGTGGATGTTAAGGGTCACGATAGCATTAAGCGGCACTATCACAGGGCAAAATCTGTGTTTATTACCGCAAAAGATATTCAAACGCTTGAAAGTCGCTTGAAGGCGCGAAATACCGATAGCGAGGAGACGATAAATAAGCGGCTTGTGAATGCCCTAGAGGAGCTAAAATACGCAAATTCGTTTGATTATTTGCTAATTAATGATAAAATAGAGGATTCTAAAGAGGCGATTTTGCACATTGCAAAAAGCGTTTTTTTGCTAAATAGCGAGGGCAAGGTCGCGGATTTAATGCGGAGATATTATATTTAGGTTTTTTGTTTTAAGGAGTTTAAGATGGGTGGTATGAGTGTTTGGCACTGGCTGATTGTGCTTTTAGTAATTGTGCTTTTATTTGGGGCAAAAAAGATTCCAGAACTAGCTAAAGGGCTAGGTAGCGGCATTCGCACGTTTAAAAAGGAGCTAGATGGTGAGAAAAAAGATGATGGTGAAGGGGCAGATTCTAAAGCTCCTGCGGCAGCGGCTACAACTGCTACTAATTCAAAGATAGAATCTACACAGCCTACACAGCCGCAACAAGTCGAGGTAATCGAAGCTCAAGTCATAGAATCTACTCCAACGACAAATGCTAATAAAGAGCAAAAAGCATAATGTTTTATGAAGTAAAAGCTATTTTAGCTGGGCTTATTAATGAATTTATAGAATCTTCTCATGTCATTGCAAAGGATTCTACCATTGTTTCCCCCCCACTTGCGAGTGATTCCATTGTTCCCCCCACCATTGCGGGGGACACCACATTTAATTCCCCCACCCTTGCGGGGGATGTTACCATTGTTTCCCCCCCACTTGCGGGGGGGGCTAGGGGGGGGGTAAAAAATCCCAACCAAGATTCTAAAAAAGATTCTATAGAATCTAAAACACGTCATGTTAAGCAAATAAAAACATCTACTAGCATAGATACTTCGCCTACGTCTCAGCATGACGATAAAAAAGATTCCATAGAATCTAAAGAGATTCTAATCCCTGAAAACATCCCGCTTGAATACCCAAAAAATAAAGAGCATGGGCATTTCGCCACGACAATTTGCTTTAGCCTTGCTAAGAGATTGCGAAAAAATCCACGCGATTTAGCCAACGCTTTAAGCGAATTTATAGAATCTAAAAACAAAGATTCTATCTTTGAAAACGTGGAAGCCTTAAATGGCTTTATAAATCTAACTTTATCTTTGCAATTTTTAGAATCTAAAATCAATATCGCCTTAAAAAACCCGCAAGATTATGCAAAACCACAGAATCTAGATTCTAAAAAAGATTCTAATAACGCCCAAAAAATCCTATTAGAATTTGTCAGTGCAAATCCAACAGGACCCTTGCATATAGGACACGCACGTGGCGCAATTTTTGGCTCTGCTTTAACCAACATAGCACAACACTTAGGCGAAAAAATCGTGTGCGAATATTATGTAAATGACGCAGGAGCGCAAATCTCAATGCTATCTTTAAGCCTTTATAATGCAGCACGTGAGATATTGAATCTAAGCACATTGCAAGGCGAAATATACAAAGGCGAATATATTAAAGATGTCGCAAAAGCCGCGATAGAACACTTTGGCGTGAGCGAATTTCATAAACAATGGAGCGAAATAAAAGAAAACTTAGGCACTTTTGGCAAGGAAAAAATGCTAGATGAAATCAAAAGGACGTTAAAACAAGCAAGAATACATTTTGATAATTTTGTAAGTGAAAAGGCGTTATACAAAGAGTGGGATGCGACTTTAAGCGACTTGCAAAAACACAATGCGATTGAAGAAAAAGATGGCGCAATATGGCTAAAATCCACGCTTAAAGGCGATGATAAAGACCGCGTTTTAGTGCGAAATAATGGCGAGCCAACCTACATGGCAGGCGATATAATCTATCATCGCGATAAATTTGAGCGACATTTCAAGCACTACATAAATATTTGGGGGGCAGACCATCACGGCTACATTAAACGCATTAAGGCTAGTATTGACTTTTTGGGCTACAACTCGGCTAATTTGGAAGTGCTACTCGCGCAAATGGTAAGTTTGCTAAAGGGCGGGCAGCCTTATAAAATGAGTAAGCGCGCGGGTAATTTTATCCTTATGCAAGATGTGCTAGATGACATAGGCGTGGATAGTTTGCGTTTTATTTTCCTTAGTAAGAGCCTTGATACGCACCTTGAGTTTGACATTGATGATTTAAATAAGCAAGATTCTAGCAATCCTATTTTTTATATCAATTACGCAAATGCGCGCATCCACACGCTTTTGGGTAAATCAAGTTGCACTTTAGATTCTATAATGAATGCAAAAATTTGTGATATTTCCACCATAATTGCGGGAGATTCTGCCACTACTCCCCACGTCATTGCGAGCGAGCGTAGCGAGCGAAGCAATCCAAACTCCAAAGAAGATTTTATAAAAGATTCTAACAATGCCCTTGCAAAAGACTTATCAAACCTAATCTTTAACGCGCTAACCTTAAGCCACATTTTAGAATCTAGCTACAAAGATAGGAGTTTGCATAAAATTTGCGAATACCTAAAAAACTTAGCAAAAGATTTCCACACATTTTATAACGCACATAAGATTCTAAACACACCTTATGAAAAGCAGATTCTAAAAGCCCTAAAATTCATCTCTTTAACCCTAACCACCGCCTTTTCCCTGCTAGGCATTGAGATAAAAACCAAAATGTAAAAAAAATAGACAAATCAAGGTCAAAGAGACCACCACGCAAATCAAGGCAACCCAAACAATGCGGCAAACCAAGCCACAAGGGATAACAGGGCAAATCAGCTAAACCCAAACAATGCAGCATACAAAGGCGGCAAGGGCAAGAAATAAGATTCTATCTTATCAATAAACTTTTATAGAATCTAAATAAGATTCTATAAAAATCCACCACTTTTAATCACAAAAATACCACAACTTAAAACTTACACTATAGAATCTAGATTCTATAAAAGGATGTAAATGAAAATTTTTGTGATATTTTTTTGTGCGACTTTATTAGATTTTAGAGTAGATTCTAACGTCTTAATATTACTTAATTTAATGCGATGTAGAATGTAATGTTAGTCAATTTTATCATTTGTGTATGCGTTGCAAGTAGCGTTTATAGTGTATTGTTTTTTTTATTTTTACGTAGTGAGTTTAGTGAAAATATAGAATCTAATAACGAAGATTCTATAAAATCTATAGAATCTAAATCCACATTAGATTCTATGGAAAACAAACAAGATTCTAAAAAACACCACATCATTGCGAGCGAGCAAAGCAATCTAGGTTCTAACAAAAATACAGAATCTAAAACCAAAAAAGATTCTATCAAAACACTAAATCTAGATTCTAAAGATTTTATAGAATCTAAAATCACACAAGATTCTATAAAAGATTCTATAAAATTTTTCTCCTTTAAAAATCTAGCTATTTTTTGCGTAATTTTTGCCCTTTGCTTTTTTGCGTTAAAGTTAGAATCTTCCCTAAATTTCAATGATTTTTATTTTTTATTTAGCATTGTTAAAAGCAATTTGTTTGATATGATTTTAAGTGCTTGTTTGTCGGTATTTTTCACGCTTTTATTAGTCTTAAGTTTGCTTGATTTTAAGAATTTATACGTGCCAAATGTGCTAATATTCGCTCTTTTTGCACTAAATCTAGCGATGTTTGCCCTTATTTCAGTGGCTTTAATTTTCATTCCATTCGCCATTTTAGGCGTGTTTTATTTTTTTTATTTTACAATACACATTTTTAGCCGCCGCGAGCTTATGGGTAGTGGCGATATTTGGGCGTTATCTAGTAGCTCTAGCGTGCTTTTATTGTGCTATCCGCTGCATTTTGAGCTAATTTTCCATTTGCTTATTATCTCTAGCATTTTAGGAATCACTTTCGCCCTTTTCACCAAATTTTATAGCAAGATAGATTCTATAAAAATCCCCTTTATCCCCTTTATCACCCTAGCCCTTTTTATCATTTGTGCGGTAAATTAAAAGCTATATCGTCCCTCTAAGAAGTAGTTGCGACCTTCGCCGGCTAGGTATGTGCCTGCTCCGCTTAGTGCACCGCTAGTAGCATTTACGCTTGTGTTTTGATATGCGATATAAAAGCTATCAAAAAGATTTCTAATACCAGCACTTATATGCAAATCGCCCATTTTATAATTTAGTCCTAAGTCGCTTAAAACATATCCATTTGGATTCATATCAAATTGATTATTATCCACTTGATTCCCATAATATGTATTATTCCAAAAGACTTTTAGCGTGTGTTTGCCCTTGCTTAGCACTTCAGCATCCATTAATAAGGCTAACTTTAGCAAAGGCACATAAGGCACAGGCTTACCTTCTTCTAATGCACCACTGCTACTAGGACGCCCACTTGTGCTAGGTCCTGGTCTGGTCATCCCTGTTTCGCGTCCTTTTAATACATTTGAGTAAATGTAGCTAATAGATTCTTGCAGATTCAAAGGCAAGGTATCTGCTATCATAAAATCTTGCTTAGTGCTAAACTCAAAGCCTAAACGTTGCGTAGCGCCGATATTATAATACTCAGTAGCAAAGCCATAAAGGTTATAGCGAATCTCATTTAGTGTATGTGTGTAAAATAAAGTCGCACTTAAATAGCTATACTCAAACTCATCTCGCCAACCTAGCTCACTTGTGAAATACTGCTCTGGCTTTATATCACTAGCTACTTTTGGTCCTACTTGCCCGATAACAGGTGTCCAGCTTGGGTCAGTGCTTACCGCTTGGCGAATGCTAGGGCTAATAAAGCCTATTTCTTGCTTTACATATACCGCGCCTGTATCACTATAATTATAGCTAGGGGTTAGCTCTAAGGCATAGCCAAACTGCCATTTTTTCGCATTCACATCATAATAACTAGCCCCTGTGCCAAATATGTTAGCCATCCCTGTGTGTCCTGCTAGTGTAAAATATGATATTTCCCCACGCGCCCCGCCACTTAGGCTAAAAGATTCACCAAATTTATATGAATCTAGTCCATAGAAAGAAAGCGAATATTTTGTCCCTTTATTTTCTAGGTCTGTGGATGCGGATTTTGATAATGTATCACTTGCTTCAAATTGATTATCTAAGCCTGTGATTAACGTGTTGCTACCGGCGCTCCATTTTGTTTTTAGATTTAATCCTACTGCGTGATTGCTTAAGAAACTACGAGTATTACTACCTAAAGTCTGGCTAGGGAATCTAAAATAGCTAAACTGATAAAAAAGGATAGAATCAAAGTCAAGATTTTCTAGAATCTTATTTGTATAATTTAGTGACGTTTGAATAAAGTCTTGCTGCACCGCACCTGTGGAGTTTTGCGAAGCGGCTGGAGAAGTGTAACGCTCATTTTTCATCGTCTCAAAACTTTTAAATGTAAAACCTGCCGTTGTGCTACCTGTCAAACGCGTTTGATACCCCGCAAAATACCGATTCATCAAAGAATAGCTAATATTCCACTCTAGCTTAGAATCTTCATTGATTTGATAATATGTATTTAGCGATGTATAAACATTATGCGTATATTCCTTTGGTCGCACACCATTTTGATAGGTATAATTTGCCGATGCGCCAACAAAGAATTTATCACCGATTTTTTTACCACCGCTAACACCAGCGCCAGCTCCAGCACTAAAAGGCGTAAAATTTTCATACAAATTCCCACGCAAATTAAAATTAGCATAATCTTTACTAGGCTTTTTAGTAACGATATTTACCACGCCACCGCGTGTGCCATTACCATATACTACCGCGCCACCACCAGGTATTATCTCAATAGATTCTATATCATCAATGCTAATTTGATTAAAAGGAGTTACCGCAGAAGCAGTGTGTCCGCCATTTCCTGTATCATTCAAATTTATCGGCACACGATTTACTAAGATTTTAACCGCCCTTGTAGCATCCAAGCCCTGCCCACGAATGTCAATCTCTTTTGTCCCTTGCGGTCCTTGCACGAAAGTTACACTTGGCTGCTTTTCTAACGCCTGCTCTAAATTAGTATAGCCCTTATCCTCAATATCTTGCTTGTCAATCAAAATGATATTTTTTGGCTCATCTTTTAAGGGAAGCGAAAAGCCTGTCGCGGATGTAACGACTTTATTTAGCACGGCGGTGTTTGCTTTTACATCGGCATTATCGGCGTTTGTGCTTGTCTCTGTGTCGCTATCGTTGTCGCTATTGTCAGCTAGGGTTAGAATCTTGTTTGTCTCGCTACTCGCTAAGGTTATGGAATCTAGCTTATTAGCGGATGTTTGGCGTTTAGATTCTATGTTTTTTATAGAATCTACACTCGCTAAGGTTATAGAATCTATATTTGTAGAATCTGCACTAGCCATGGTTATTACTTCCCCTTTTTTTGCGGATGTGGTTAGGCTGTGGATATTTTTAGATTCTATAGAATCTACTTTATCCATTACACTTAAGGAATTTTTCTCCGCCTTATTGTGCGATAGCAAGGCTTCTGCATTTTTATATTTAGATTCTATAGAATCTGCCCTTAAATCTTTTGAGAATTTGCCATCACTCAACATAACTTGTTTAGATTCTATGGAATCTACCTTAATATCTTGCAAGGATTTACCATCACTCAATGCGACTTCTTTACTAGATTTTGCACTTGCTAATGTTATCAAATCTTTAGATTCTACAAAATCTTTCGCGAGTAAATACCCCCCCCCCCCGTAGTAGAGAGTAACCCAGCCAAAACAAAGGCAACCTTGCCCTTTAAAACAAAACTTTTCATAAAAAACCTTTAAATTAAAATGAAAACTAAAACAAATAAAACCATCCTTAAAAAATTAACAATAACATTAAAAATAGCTTAAAATTCATAATTAGTAACTATTATCATAACATAACATCGAATAAAAAGCAAGGGAATATTACAAAATGTTACTTTTAGTTTAAAAACATTAAAATTTTTACTATATAATTTGCGTTTTGTTAAAAATATTTAATTTTGTGGGGATATTATGGCGATTGTGACTGACTTTTTTAGTGTGAAAGATTCTATAAATGCGAATAAAAACTTGCAAAAAGTTAGCGATTTTTTGGAATCTTTGCTTTTGGTAGAATCTAAGAGCGATTTTGGTGCGTTTAGTAAAAACGATTTTAAAAAAAACAAACGCGTGGATTTGGATAATGGAATCTTTGCGATTTTGCAAACTTATGGGCTTAAAAAGGAAAAGGACGCATTTTTTGAGACGCATAGAAAATATGTGGATTTTCAGCTTACTTTAAAGGGTGCGGAAGGCTTTCTGCTAGGAGATTCTAAGCTTTTTAAGGTTAAGAAAGAATATAACGATGAACGCGATTTAATCGTGTATAAACGCGGCTTGTGCGTGCATAGAATCTTTAGCGTGGCGGGGACTTTGTGTGTGTTTTTGCCCTGTGACGTTCATGCTGGGGGGATAAAGTTTAGCGATTTAGATTCTGGGCTTTCCAAAAAAGATTCTAAAAAAGTGTATAAAGTTGTGGTGAAAATTCCTATTGATTTGGTTGATTTTAAGATTTAAAAAGGGGTAAAAATGAGAATCTTGTGGGTTTTGATTTTTTGTTTCAGTCTTTTAAAGGCTGGAAATATCGATATTAGCGGCATTTACAAAACGCATAAAGGCACTGATGGTGGGCAAAGCATTGTTGAGATTTTTAAAAGTGGCGATACCTTTTATGTGTATGGACTAAAAAATCTTGAGCGTGAGCCTATCAAGGATAGTTGCAATAAAAATGCGCATTTGCGGGAGCGACTTAGCGTGGGAAATGTCTTTGCTTATGGCTACAGCGACAATGGCAAAGGGCAACTTACAGGTGGGCAAATCTACAATTTTAATAATTGCAAATTTTATTACAGCAAGATTATCCCAAAAAGTGATGGCACAATCGAGTTTGTGGGGGCGCTAGATTCTTATTATATAATGCATCGCGGCTATATTTGGGAGAAGTTGAGTGAAAGCGAAGCAGCAAAATACGCCCCACTTCGAAAACCAATCGACTTTCTACTAAAAACGGCAAATGATACAAAAATGAGTAGGTAGATTCCAAAAAACCAACACAAAATAGATAAAATACAATTTTACTTAAATTTAGGGCATTTAATGGAAAAAATTAGCGATTATGCGGCGTATATTGATTATTCTATCTTTGGTTTTTTGATATTTTTGAGCCTGCTTGTGCTTGCGATTGGCATTGAGCGGCTGTGGTTTTACTCGATTATTCGCCTTGATGACTATGCTGATAGGCGTGAGCTGGAGCTTGATTTGCATAAAAGGCTTACTTTGATAGCGACTATCGGCTCTAATGCGCCTTATGTTGGGCTACTTGGCACGGTGATTGGCATTATGCTGACCTTTGCCACGATTGGCGTAAATAGCATTATTGACACAAAAAGCATTATGGCGGGGCTTGCGATGGCGCTGCGTGCGACTGCTTTGGGGCTAATTGTTGCTATTCCTAGCATTGTGTTTTATAATCTGCTAGTGCGAAAGTGTGAAGTAATCTTAACAAATTGGGACATTTTCACTAATCCTATGCCTACAACTAAGGGCGCAAAAGCTAATCCGCGTCTTGATTCTCACGAAGATGACACGGCAAATAAACTTATTAAAGATTCTAAAAATATGCCTTATAAATATGAAAATTTCGAAGATTTAGGAGATAAGATTCACAGGGAAAAACGCATTGTGGGGAAAGATTCTATAGAATCTAAATAAATAATAAAAACATTAGAATCTATTAAGCCTAACCGCCCTACTCTGCTAATAAACTTACA
Organism: Helicobacter saguini; assembly: GCF_000762875.2. GTDB lineage: Bacteria > Campylobacterota > Campylobacteria > Campylobacterales > Helicobacteraceae > Helicobacter_A > Helicobacter_A saguini. Next base: position 134,230 of record NZ_JRMP02000003.1, on the reverse strand, counting down.
TCATCCCCTGCAGTCTCGGCACGATTTCGCTTGTGTAAAATAGCTCGTTTGCAATATAGCGAAAGTTGATTAACGCGGCTAAGTAGCCATCGCCCTCAGGCAGTTTCGCTCCCGCAGTAGCATCACGCACCACGCCCACATCAAAGCCCTCCGCTAGCAAGTCACGCAAATGCGAGTCAATATGCGTATTCGCATCCATCCCGCACAAAATAACCTGCCGCACGCCATATTGACGCAGCCTTGAGACAAGATTGCTCCCATTTAGCCCAAAGTCCTTACGTGGCGTGGTTAGCACACTTTTATTATCCAAAATAAAGGGCTTATATTCAGGCAAAAAATCCGCGCCACTATTTGAAATATCATTCGCATTTAGCCCACTTCCCTTGCCTAGACACATCGAAGTGCCGCGTATAAAGTTTTTCATCGGCGTCTTTGGCATGGAGTCAAAATCCTGCTTATTCCACACGACATACGAGATGAAAGTCGGCAGTGCAAGGGCTTTTGCGACACGCAGCAGCATTCCTATATTTTCAATCGTGCCATTTTCCTTAATATTTGCGCCATAAATATTCCACCCAACGCCCTTTGGACTTAGAAAATCAATCTGTGGATTAACCACAACAAGCCCCACACTGCCCTGTGTTAGCTTCATTTGAGACTTTGGCAGCATCATTTTATCACTATCGGCGTATTCTGGGATTTTATTTTGCGCAATTTTATTAGCATTTTGAGAATCTTGGCTATTAGAATCTATCTCCGCCGCCTTTAAAACACCCAAACTAGCAAGGCTTAAAGCCCCAACCCCAGCGAGTTTCTTAAAACTTTCACGGCGATTGATGTTTAATTTATCATTCATATTTTTTCCTTAAAATGATTTTAACGCGATAATTATAAGATTTTTTTATGTAAAATAAGGATTTTTACGCATCTTTAAGCTAAAATTTGCTAAAAATTTTTAGGATTTAACGCGTTATGGAAAAAGATTCTATAAATTTTAGCCCTTTTAGAATGCAGCACAACTACTTTCAAGGTAAAAGTTATCCGCCGCTACGTTTTGTATTTTCTCATAATTGCCGTGATTTTGTGGTAGAAGAAGTCCCACTTTATGAGTTTAGTGGGAATGGCGAGCATATTATCCTAAAGATTCGTAAAAAAAACTTAAGCACGCACGAGCTTCTTAGTGTCCTTTCAAGTGTGTTAAATATAAAAAATCGCGATATAGGATATGCTGGATTGAAAGATAAAAATGCACTAAGTTTTCAGTATATTTCTCTGCCAAAAGTTGCATTTTTTAGAACTATTCAAAGTAATGATGAGTTAGAAAAGTTACTAAATTTAAAACTTTTAGATAATAAAAATTCACAAAATTGCTCCATAAAAATTATAGAATCTAATTTGCATAATAACAAAATTAAAATCGGTCATTTGAAAGGAAATAAATTTTTCATTCGATTAAAAAAGGTAGATTCACTAAACTTTACGCGACTTAGTCAAGAATTTGACAAGGCAAAAAGTTATGGATTTCCTAACTTTTTTGGCTATCAAAGGTTTGGAAATTTTGGCGATAATTTTGTGAATGCTTTAAAAATTAAAAAGCCATTTAAAAAACAAAATCCGCGTGAAAAGCTGCTAATTTCAAGCCTGCAAAGCTTTTTTTTTAACGCTTGGTTAGAATCTAGATTGAAAATTTCGCATATTATTAGCGAATTTAGTCTGCAAGATTGCAAAAAAGTGCTGCAAACTAGCTTTAATTTGGGCTTAGATTCTAAGGTTTTAAGGCTGCTTAAAGAGACTAATTTAGGGCTTATGCCTTTAAATGGCGATGTTGTAATGCACTATCCATTTGGGAAGTTGTTTTTTTTAAACATAGAATCTAGCAGTGATTTGGAGCGTTTAAAGTCTGGTGAAGTGGCTATCACAGGGCTTTTAAGCGGTATAAATTGTGGAAAAAATTTAGATTCTAAAAAATTTTTGAAAAGCATAGAAACTAGCGCGAATTTAGATTCTAAAAAAGTTATAGAATCTGTAACTTTTTCTAATCTTAAAGAAAGCGAAAATATTATAGAATCTAAATTAGATTCTAAAGCCCCAAAAGTATGGCTAGCACGCGATTTAGCCGGGCAAATCGAACAAGATTTTAGCTATAATTTAGAGGCACTTGGCAGTCGGCGTTATGCGTGGGTTTATCCCACGCACACGCATATTGAATACGATAAAGTGCAAAATCACGCCCTTTTAAGTTTCACACTACCAAGTGGCGCGTATGCGACAACTTTTCTAACCTACCTAAAAAACGGCAATTTATTTGAGTTTTAGAATCTAAAAATTGTTTTAATGTATTATGATTTAACAATATATTTACTCAAAAAAGACATTTACAAATATCATTAAATCCACTAATTTTCGCTAAAATTACACGTTAAAAAATTTTAAAGGAAAAATGATGAAAAAGTTGTTTTTAATTATCGGTGCTCCCGGCAGTGGAAAGACCACAGATGCGCAAAAAATCGCGGAAAATAATGACAAAATCGCGCATTATTCTACAGGCGATTTGCTTCGCGCGGAGGTGGCTAGTGGTAGCAAGCAAGGGCAGCTTATTGAGAGCTTCACATCGCAAGGCAATCTCGTGCCGCTTGATATTGTGGTTAGCACGATTGTGCATGCGATAAAAAATTGCCCAAAGGATATCATTGTGATTGATGGCTATCCGCGTAGTGTCGAGCAGATGAGCGAGCTTGATAAGGTGTTGAGTGCGGATTCTAGCGTGGTGTTGGTGAATGTGATTGAGGTGCAAGTAAGCGAGCAAGTCGCGAAAGATAGGGTGCTAGGGCGTGCGCGCGGGGCGGATGATAATGCGGAGGTGTTTAAAAATCGTATGCGTGTGTTTTTAGAGCCTTTGAGCGACATTCAGGCGTTTTACAATAAAAAGGGCATTTTGAAAGTGATAAATGGCGAGCGAAGTATCGATGAAATCGTGGCTGAAATGCAAGGGTTTATAGAATCTAGAATCTAGATTCTAAAAATTGTGTCGATTTATTACACATTAATTTTACAAAGGGGAAATATTTTTAAGGACTGCAAAATGACGAAGGATAGAGTTGTGAGTGCTAGGAGACACATAAATCACGAGTTGTTTAACAAAAAAGAGGAAATCAACGCATTAAAAAAAGAACTTGCCCTGCTAAATAACATAAATCATATCCATAATTTGCTTGAATCTCGCTTTAAACATTTCAAATTTGACTCGCTAAAAGGGCTGCCACACCCTGATACACTCCTAAATAATATAGAATCTAGCTTCCTTGTCGTTGAGAAAATTTTGCTGAATGAAAAGATTGTGATTGCTGGGGATTACGATGCGGACGGGATTTGTGCGACTTGTTTGACTTTAGATTTTTTCGAGCATATAGGCTACACAAATGTGGCTTATGCGATGCCAAATCGCTTTAAACATGGCTATGGATTCTCACCTTTGCTCTTTAATGAGATTATGGAGCTGCACCCTGATACGCGGCTAATTATCACCGTGGATAATGGCGTATCTTCCTTTGAAGCGGGGGCTATGTGCGTAGAGCGTGGCATTGATTTAATTATCACTGACCATCACACGTTAGAATCTATTAATGGGATTGAGCGCATTCCGCCGTGTAACTTTCTAGTAAATCCACAGCAAAGTATGTATACTTTTGAATACCCTGATATTTGCGGCTCGCTAGTTGCGTGGTATTTGTGTTGCGCTATAAAAATAACATTGAAAAGTATTGCAAAAGATACGAGCATTTTTATGGAATATTTAAAAGATTCTAACAAAATACAGAATCTAGATTCTAAAGAAATTCACAAAATAGCCAAAAATTACGCCAAAAAATTCCATAATTTCAATATGAACGAGTTTCTATTACTCGTAGGAATCGCCATAATTAGCGATGTAATGCCGCTAAATGCGATAAATCACACAATTTGCAAATATGCTTTGAAAAATTTACACAGGTCAAAAAAAATTGCCATCCAAACGCTAGTAAGCCATCTTAGCCACAAAATAGATTCCCAAACGCTAGGCTTTCGGCTAATCCCTTTGCTAAACGCCGCTGGGCGAATAGAAGATGGCAAAATCGCCCTAAATTTCCTGCGTTCCAAAGATGAAAAAGAAGCCCAAGACTACTTTAGAACGCTAAAGATTCTAAACGATAAACGCCGCGCCCTGCAGGATGAAGTGACCTACAAGGCATTTGACTCGCTCTCGCGTTTTAATCAAAGCAAGCACATCATTTTCGCAGTAGGCGATGACTGGCATGAAGGCGTGCTAGGCATTGTGGCGGGCAAGATGACTAGCGATTTTAAAAAGCCTTGTTTTGTGCTGACACACACAAATGGCATTTGCAAGGGCAGTGCGCGTAGTTTTGGCGATATTGACTTGATTTCTAGTATGCAGCGGCTCGCACATCTCACAAATCGGCACGGCGGACACACGGGCGCGGTGGGCTTAGAGATTCCTTATGCGAATATTCAGGTGTTTATTGATAGTTTTGAGCCGATTTTGTGCGACGAAATGGAGACAAAAAGCCACATTTTAGGCATTCTGCACCCAGAAGTGATAAGCCATGATTTACTCGCCACAATCGATATTTTCGAGCCTTATGGCAATGGGAATCCTGTGCCAAAGTTTTTTTTGGAGCTTGAAATTTTGGGCTACAAACGCACGACTAAAGGCTTTTTAGAGTTTGCCCTGCGGTTTGAATCTAGCGTGATTAAAGCTATGTTTTTTAACTCGCAATATGCGACTTTTACCTTTAATAGCGGCGATTTACTGCAGTTTTCAGCCACGCCGATGCTTGATTCGCAAAATTATCAAAATAGCCAAATTATGCTTATTATTGATAGAATCTATGGACTTTTAAGGTACGAAACAAGGTAAGGGATTTTATGAAACACATTTTAATCGTTGGTGATGGGGATATTGCAAAGCATTTTATACATAAGATTCTAAGTGGGTATTCTAGTAACAATTTTTATATTGTGCTAACGCGCGCGGCAAATAAAGATATAACGCAAGAAGCCAAGCAAGATTCTATGCAATATAACGTCGAAAATAAAGGGTGGAACGCATACGACACAAATAAAGAACGCACTGCATATAACACATACAACGCAAACAGAGACTATAACACGCAACACAAAGCCACAAAAGAAAACAACACATACGTCACAAACAAAGAACGCAACACGCAATACACAAAAGACCAAAATGGACACTCACGCAACATTTACAACGCACACAAAGAACAGAATCTAAACAAAGAACACAACCCACAAAACGCCCCAGATTCCACCAAAAATACAAAACACCCACAAAACGATTTTTATAAAAGCACACAAAATACACACAAAAAACACACGCAAAACAGGCTAGATTCTAACAACGACCTTGAACTTCCAAAAGAATACCCAAGCACCTTTAAGTTTTTCTACTGCGATTACACATCGTATTTTAGGCTAGATTCTATACTTGGCGATTATGATATTAGCGATGCTTTTATCGTGCTAGATAGCGAGAGCGAGGGCAAAGTCGTGTATGAATATCTGCGGAAAACCTACAAAAATATCCGCATTATCCAAAGCATTCACGCCCTAAATGACTATTATGAGAATCTAAAAAGGCGAGATTCTAATCTCATTTTAATCACACAAACAAATGCGATGGCAAGCCGCCTTTTGCTAAGAATGCCAAATGTCCCTGTAATCCCGCGTGGCTTTGGCTTAGAGCAAGGCGAATTGATGGAAATCGGTATCCCAAGCGGTAGCATTTTAGCCCATCGGCAAATTAGCACGATTAGACAGCAAAACTGGCGAGTGGTGGGCATTTATCGGCGAAATGAGTTTATTTTATCAAGCCATCATTTGGTGATAAATCCAGGCGATACGATTTTGGTCGCGGGTAAGCCTGAGGCGCTAAAAAACCTTTATACACGCATTAAAAGCGAGATGGGGCAGTTCCCTTCGCCCTTTGGTCGCGAGATGTATCTCATCATTGATATGGCTCTCCAAAAACGCGATAGAATCTTTTTTGACTGCAAGGAAGCGATATTTTTGCACCGCCATTTAAAAAGTAGTAAGCTTACGATTAAGGTCTTGCACGCGGGAGATTTTGGTGTAATTAATGAGATTCAGCAACTTGCAAAAAATGATATTTTTGTCTCAATAGATTATGATAATTTGAACTTTACTCAAGTCATAAGTAACAAAACTGATAAGAAAGTCGGCTTAATAATTTTGGGTAAAGAAATGTTTCATAAACGCGCCTTTAGAAAGATTCTATACGCTAGTAAAATCCCTGTTTTTAGGAGTGGGGAAAATGCCCTTGCGCCAGAAAACTTTGATATGTGGGAATCTAGGCTAATTAAAATTACGCAAGATTCTAAAGATAGTGGGAATAATGAGAATATTAGTCTAAATATAATGGGAAGCAAAGCGTTGCAAATTAGTATGAATAATAAGAATCCTGCTGGGAAAAATGCTAGTGGAAATGGGGCAAAAGATTCTAAAGCGGGGAAAGATTTTAGCGGAAATGCAGCAAAAGATTCTAAAAAAAGCCCTACAAATGTCGCCTACAGCCTGCTTGTCATCGCTGGTGATAGTAAGAAAAATAGCGATATTTCCACGCTTATTTTTGATATTTCAAAGCAGCTAGGGCTTGATGTGAATGTGTATGATTTTGAGCCGGACAATCATTTTAATGCCGAGATTGACGAGGAGTTTAGCAATCTTTCGCGCATTTTTGAGCGTCCATTTCACATTGAAAAAAATAATGCGATAAATCCTATGTTTTATTTACAGAATCTAAACACGCCCATTTTGCACTTTGTGCCATTTACTGAAAGCATTGCTAGGTCGCGTTTTATCTCACTTTTTAAGACAAATTTTGAGGGCTTAGCATACAATCTAGATTCTAACCCGCAATTTTACCTACCCATAAATGACTAGATTCTATGGTGGATTTTATGAAAAAGCTAAATTAGATTCTAATTTGTAATGTTTTATTTTATAAAAAGCTAAAATTTAGGGCAAAATATGCTAAAAATTATCTTTAGACTTAGTGCTATTTGCGTGATAGTTTATTTTTTATTTGTAATTTTTAAGCCAGATTCTAAACTAGATTCTATAGAATCTAAAAAGTTTGAAAACCTACCAGAGCTAAAAATCGCCGATGTGATTTTTAAGAATAGTAAGAATTTAAAATATATTAATCCCTATCGTTTTAGGCTTATTTCGTATTCGACGTTGTAGTAGTCGAAGTCTTTTAGGATGGCTTCTCTTTGCTCTTTATTTGGCACAAAAAGTAGCAAATCTAAACTATTTTGATTTTTAAAATATGAAAAGTCAATGCGACGTTGGCGTAAAATCTCGTTTATACAAAGGAATTTATAATCATCTAGGTTTTTCACTAGCACTTTTGTGTAGTCGGTTTTTAAATCCTCGTATTTTTTCACATCCACATTTATATCTAGCACGTTTGAAGGGAATTGATAGCTCGTGTCCTTTGCTTTTGGCGTGCCGCTAATCCACGTATTATCAGGGATAGAATCTAGCTTTGGAATCTCGGCTATGCGGGGCTTTGGGGCGTTATCGATTATGGTTTGCTCGATTTCTACATCGCTATTTTGCATTTTTTTATAAAACGCATAAAGGACGTAGCCACCGATAATTGTCGAGATAAATAATAATCCTGCTATAATTCCTTTTATCATAATTCACCACTTTTAAAAATTATAAATTATAGAATCTAAATTGCTAAAACTTCGCCTTTTAATAATCTTGCAAATATAAAAATTATTTTTTTAACTCTTTTAACGCATTGCCTAAAGCATCGCCTAAAGTTGATTTTTGTTTAGAATCATGCTTTGAATTATACTCGCGAAGTTCTTGCTGCTCTTGCTTTTTATATAGCCTACGCACGCTCAAACGCACGCGATTTGCCTTTTTATCAATGCTAACAAGGGCTGCTTTTATACTATCGCCCACTTTCAAATTTTCCTTTGTGTGCTTGTCAATATCTTCATTGCGAATTAACGCATCAATGCCCTCGCCCTCAACCTTTATAAACACGCCAAAGTCTTTAATGTCAATAACTTTTCCTATGATTTCATCATCAATATTATGCTTTTTAGCAAACTCTTCACATGGCGACTCGCTTAAAATCTTTTTATTTAGCGAAATTTTCTCATTTGCCTTGTCAATTTTTTCGATTTTTACCTCGATAGAATCTCCCTCCTTAAACACATCAGCGCACTTCTTATTCTTATCCCAAAAGGCGTCCTCGTTGTGTAGCAGCCCATCCACACCCTTAGCAAGATTCACAAACACGCCAAAGGGCAGAACACTTGCCACCTTGCCCTTAATCACATCGCCTACCTTATGCTCTTTTGCAAACTTAATAAAGGGCTTATCTTGCGTCTTTTTAAGGCTCACACGCAGTTTGCGATTGTTAGAATCTATTTCGATTACTTCCACGTCAATCTCTTGCCCGACCTTTAAAATGTCCTCCACACGTTTCACATTCTTTTCCCACGACATCTCGCTAATGTGCAAAAAGCCCTCAATATCATTGCCCAAATCCACAAATGCGCCATAAGATTCTATATTGCTAACGCTAACGCGAATCACATAGCCAACCTTAATATCATTTGTAATATCTTTCCACGGGTCATCAAACAAAGCCCGCATAGAAAAGGAAAGTTTGTTTTTTTCTTCATTATATTCAAGCGGTTTTACCTGCACTTTATCGCCGACTTTATAGAGCTTATGCGGATTTACACGTCCTTTGTGACTTATCTCACTCAAATGCACCAAGCCCTCCACGCCGCCAACATCCACAAACATCCCAAAATCCGTAATGCTACGCACAATGCCATCATACGCCAAGCCAGATTCTATAAGCTTTTTAGCGTTCTCTTTTTGCAGGCTGCTATTCATATCAAGATAGCGTTTGCGTGAAATAACTATCGAGCTACTCTCCTTTCGCACATCCACAATGCAAGCCTTCACTTCCTTGCCAACCACGCCTTTTGCGTCATCGCGGATACCCGAATACTGCTTTGGCATAAAATACTCAACGCCGCTTTTAGACTCAACCACAAAGCCGCCCTTATTCCGCTTGACAATCACGCCATCAACGACTTTATCCTTATAATTTGCACCCAAAGATTCTATCTCTTGTTGTATTTTTTGATACTTGTGCGCCTTTTTATAGCTAACTTTTAAACCGCCCTTGTGACTAACAAAAACCTGCAGTGTGTCGCCCTCTTTAAATAGCAAATTGCCCTTGCTATCCTTGATTTCATCCACACTCATACGCGCCTCTTTTTTCTCCTGCACATCGACCATGACAAACTCATTGTCAATCTTTATAATCTTGCCATCACGCACGCTACCATCGTCATCATCGTCTTTATGCAGGTCAAATAATTCCGTAAAATCTCCTCCTACATCCGCATACATCTCATCAATTTTTTCTGGACTAACTAACATCGCCTACCCTTGATTTAAATCTAGATTCTGTAATTTTAGTATAAATTCATTGAAAAAATGCAAAAAAGCGATTTTTTTGTGGAAAAAATGTCTAAATTTATATGGAATATTAATATTCGGGCTTGTATGTTTTGTGTTAAATTCTTAAAAATTTCTTGGTAATCTAACAATATAACTGAGTAACAAAGAATTTAAATAATCTTAAAGGAGTAAAAAAATGGTCGAGCGATATGCGCGAGAAAAAATGAAAAGCCTTTGGAGCGTGGAAGCAAAATATGGCGCGTGGCTAGAAGTCGAAAAGGCGTTAGTGAAAGGCTGGAGCGAGCTTGGGCTAATCCCAAAGCAAGATTGCGAAAAAATCTGCAAAAACGCAAAATTTGACATCAATCGCATCGATGAAATCGAAAAAGTCACAAAACACGACTTAATCGCATTCACCACAAGCGTGGCTGAAAGTCTCGGCGAAGAAAGCCGCTGGTTTCATTATGGAATCACAAGCAGCGACTGCATCGATACCGCCGTAGCCTTGCAAATGCGCGACTCGCTACGCATAATAATCGACGACGTAAAAGCCCTAAGAGCCGCTATAAAAGAAAAAGCAATGCAGCACAAATACACGCTAATGGTCGGTCGCAGCCACGGCATTCACGGCGAACCTATCACATTTGGGCTAGTGTGCGCGATATGGTTTGATGAGCTAGGACGGCACTTGAGTGCGTTAGAATCCACGCTTGACACCATTAGCGTAGGGCAATTAAGCGGCGCGATGGGCAATCTCGCACACACGCCCATAGAATTAGAAGAGTTGGTATGCAAAAATTTAGGGCTAAAACCAGCGCCAGTTAGCAATCAAGTGATACAACGCGACCGCTACGCAAGGCTAATGTGCGACTTGGCACTACTTGCAAGTAGCTGCGAAAAAATCGCGGTAGAAATCCGCCACCTGCAACGAACCGAAGTCTATGAAGCAGAAGAGTTTTTTGAAATCGGGCAAAAGGGAAGCAGTGCAATGCCGCATAAGCGAAATCCCGTGCTGAGCGAGAATATCACAGGGCTTTGCCGCGTGATACGAAGCTACGCCACGCCTGCGATGGAAAATGTCGCCCTGTGGCATGAGCGCGATATTAGCCACTCAAGCGTGGAGCGATTTATCCTGCCAGATGGCTTTATCACGGCTGATTTTATGCTTGCTAGGCTTACAAATCTAATCAAAAAACTTGTGATTTATCCAAAAAATATGATGAAAAATTTGAATTTGACCGGCGGTTTGGTCTTTAGCCAACGCGTCTTGCTAGAGCTGCCAAAAAAGGGTGTTAGCCGCGAAGATGCGTATAAAATCGTGCAGGAAAATGCGATGAAAGTGTGGGAAGCTTTGCAAAATGGGAGTTTGGATTCTATAGATTCTAATGGGGCTTTGGGGTCGTCTTTAAACTCGTCTTTGCGGACAGATTCTAATGGGGCTTTGGGGTCGTCTATGAGTGCGGATTCTGGGGCTTTTGGGGCGGATTCTAACTCATCTTTTGGGGTAGATTCTAAATCGCCTTTTGTGGCGGATTCTAAAAACGCAAATGAACCACTATTTTTACAATATTTACTAGCAGATTCTAAATTAGTGAATCTAATAGGCGCAGATGCGATAAAAGAATGCTTTGAATTTAGTTACTACACAAAGAGCGTAGATTCCATATTCCACCGCGTGTTTAAAGAATAAAAAGATTTATAACTTATTTAACATATAAATCATAGTTATAGAATCTACCCGCGTTTTCCAAGTAGCGTCTCATACGGGTCGCGCTCTAGCCTATCCATAAAATGACTTGCCTTTTCTAAAAATGTGTTTAGAATCTGCAAGCTCATATTACTACGATTGACAAGCGGTATCAAAATCTCTTTAAAGTTAAAATCCCCACGCACAAGGGCTTTATCAATATCTTTCATCAGCTTATCCGCACTAGCAAGGGTGCTATCCAAACTTTTCTTAGTCGACTCTAGCGAAGCAATCGCATCGCGAATATCCTGCAGATTCTGACTATCCGTAATCACCTTCACATTATGCAAAATCGCCTGCACATCGCTACTCATACCCTCCGCATTACCCATAATTTTACTTAGCGTATTTTTCGCCAAAGTTAGCTCGGCTTTAGAATCTTCTTTAATCACCGCGCCCGCGTCATTTTGCAGCAAACTAAGATAGCTCATCCCCACAAAGCCATCGCTATCAATCATAAGCTGGCTGCCCTCTTTGACAGGGATTTTTTTATTTATGCCAACATCGATTTGCACGACATTTGGGTCGTCCTTTTTAAAGCCCATCGCCATCACGCTGCCCACAGAAATGCCCTTGTATTTCACAGGCGTATTCACACCGATGCCGCCCACGCCCTCGCTCGTGTAAATGTGATACATCCGCACGCGCCGCTCATCAATGCCAAATCGCCCAATCCAAAAAATGAACGCAATCATAAGCACAGACAGCGCGCAAAATATCGCCCCAATCAGCACATAATTCACATTTCGCTCCATTTTCTCTCGCCCTTTTAGTGTTTAGATTCTATAAATTTTCTCGTGTTTTAGCCACTACATCCGCATTTAAAAAGTGAAATTATAGAATCTTTTAGTGTGGTTTTGCTAAATGATATTGCAAAGGAGATAGATTTTAGTAGTGTATAGATTCTACACACTCATTTTAAAAAATGTAAGAAATTTTGCAAAATTAACAATTTATTTACACAAAAAAAAAAAAAACAGGTAGAATGAATTTAGATTTTATAAAAATTATTCTTACTTGTAGAATCTAATGTTTGATAAGATTAGAAAAAAAAAAATTCTAAAGATTTAATAGAATCTTTTAGGTTTCACAATAAGAATTATAGAATCTAGAATATTTATAAAAGGAAAGTTATGTTTTTAAATACTTTGAGTGAGAGTGATAAGACTTCGTTTTTGGAGTTGGCACACCATTTGGCGTGGAGTAGCGGCGATGTGAGTGAGAGAGAAAAGGCTGTGATTAAAAGCTACTGCGATGAAATGCAGGTACAAGACATTTTGTATGATGAAAAAAAGTTTAATTTGGATGAGACGCTAAGCCGCATTAGTGCGAAAAAAGACCAGCGAATTATCACGCTAGAGATTTTGGCTTTGATTTTAAGTGAGCATAATCTCAATTTAGATTCTATGTATGAGGCGGAAAAAGAGGTGCTAAATGCGATAACTACGCACTTTAACATCACCCCGCACCTGCTAAATGTGTATGTGGAGTGGAGTAAGACTATGCTAAGCCTTGCTAGGCAGGGCGAGAGCTTAATTGAGCTTTAGAAATGAAATCTTTAGAATCTGCTTTAGAATCTAGTTTGGATTGCGACTTAGAATCTAGCAGTGAATGTAAGTTAGAATCTAGCCTAAATTCCGCTTTAGAATCTAAAAGATTCTAAAAGTATTTTGATATAATTTTGCCTTTTATCAAACTTTAAAAGGATAAATACGAATGTATAAATTGAGTGAATTATTACAAAATAAACATTTAGATTCTGCTCTTTTTGCATTTTTTAACACAAGATTAGATAGAAAGATAGAATCTTTTGAATCTTTTGTAATTAGCTCGACTTATCAATTAAGCAAATTTTATGAAATAAATGAAAAAGAAAAACTAGAATTTTTTATACAAACAAATAAAAATTTATCTAAACTCTCAAATCTAGATTTTAGTGGTAAATTTGGCAAACACGAAGTTAGAATCAAAAATGATTTAAACTATACAATAGATGAATATTTTAATGCCTTATATAAAAATATTATTTTTTTAGGTTTTAATAATTATGATTCTAAAGAATTTGAAAAAGCCCTTTTAAATGCGATTTTTATGCTAAATGGAAGCCCTGATTTTAATCGTAATTTAATGGCTGTTGATATTTGCTCAAATTATTGCACGAAAAATTATTTTTCAAAATATTTTAAACTTATTTTACATTTAAATCAAAATTTTTTGAATCTAAATTTTAGAGAATTGCAACCGCAATTTACAAATAATGAACGTAAAAGAAATATGCAATTTCGCGTAAATCTAGCCTATTTTTACAAAAATATGCAGAATCTAAATATTTATAAAATAAAACTTTTAGAATCTAATAAAGAAAAAATAAAACCTTTATCACAAAAAGAAGAGAGTAGTAATGAAATAATAAAACGATTTGAATTTTATAATAATTTGATTCTAAATAAACAAGCTATAAATATTGATAAACTACGCGAAAGACTAGGCTTTGAAAAAAATAATATAGAATCTAAAAATGTGCGAAATGCAAATATTATACTTTTAGCTAGAAATCTTTTAAAAGATGAATGTGTGGGTTGTTTGCATAAATATGATATTAAAGATAGGAGTTTTAAGACAAGACAAGGATTTTATTACCTTGAAATTCATCATAATGTAGCGTTTAGTTTTAATAAGAATCTTTGTGATGATATAGATAATTTAGTTAAACTTTGCCCTACTTGTCATAAAGCCTTGAGTAAAAATAGGGCAGATGAAAATTATCAAAAAGAAATTATAGAATCTATTTTAAAGCATTCAAGCGAAGCAAAAGACTTTGCAAAAGCTATAAGCAAAATAGAAAATGATGATGAATTAATAGAATACATTTATGAGACTTTAGCATGAAATATAAGATACTTGATTTATTTTGTGGGGCTGGTGGATTTTCTAATGGCTTTATGATGAATGAAAATTTTGAGTGTGTGTTGGGCGTTGATTTTGAAGATTCTGCCTTGCAAACTTTTAAGTTTAATCATTTTAAAACTCATTTTATTTGCGGTGATTTAAGAGATAAAAATATAAAAAATGAAGTAATAAAGTTAAGTAAAAAGCTTGGTGTAAATATGATAATAGGAGGACCTCCTTGTCAGGGCTTTTCATTAAAAGGAAAAAACTTAGGGCTTTTAGATGAAAGGAATTTTTTATTTAAAGAATATTTAGATATTGTAAAGATTCTAAACCCTGAAATCTTTGTGATTGAAAATGTAAAGAATCTAATTACTTGTGAAAATTCGTTTTTTTTGAATGAAATTATAAATTATGCTAAAAATTTAGGTTATAAAGTTAGTTACGATGTGCTAAATGCCTGTGATTTTGGTGTGCCACAAAATAGACAAAGAGCCTTTATAATCGCTAGTAAAACAATAGAATTTGATTTTTCTAAGCTTAAAAAACAAGAAAAGATAACTATTAAAGATGCTATTAGTGATTTAGCATATTTAGATTCTAATGAGGGCGAAGAGATAAGCAAATATATAAAAAAGGCTCAAAGTGAATATCAAAAAAGACTAAGAGGAACTAAACTCTATAATCACAAAGCGACAAATCATAAACAAATAGCCATTGATAAACTAAAGATGATACCAAAAGGGGGAGGAAAAGAGAATCTGCCAAAAGATTTACATGGAAAACAGCAATTTAAAACAACTTGGGGTCGTTTAGTGTGGGATGAGATAAGCCCTACGATTGATACAAGGTTTGATACGCCAAGTAATGGTAAAAACTCACATCCAGAGCTAAATCGCTCAATTACACCAAGAGAAGCAGCAAGACTACAAAGCTTTAGTGATAATTTTAGATTTTTAGGTAGTAAAACGCAAATTTGCAAGCAAATAGGAAATGCTGTCCCACCGCTACTAGCTAAGGCGTTAGCAGATGAAATTATAAATCAAAGTAAAAGTTGTAATATTATTTTACTAAATGAAAATTGTTTAGATTCTATAACAATGCTAAAAAAAGAAAAGATTATATTTAATGCGATAATTACTGACCCGCCCTATAATATTTCCAAAGAAAATAATTTATCTACAATGAAAAATAAGCGTCAAGGCGTGGATTTTGGCGAGTGGGATAAAGATTTTAATCCTTGTGAATGGATAGAAAAATTTATCCCTTTTATACATAAAGATGGCTGTATTATTATTTTTTGCTCTTACATTTATCTTAGTTTTATTATAAAAAAATTAGATTCACTAAATTTTATAACAAAAGATATTTTAAAGTGGGAAAAATCTAATCCTATGCCTAGAAATATAAATCGTAGATATGTGCAAGATAGCGAATTTGCTATATGGGCTGTGCGGAAAAATGCAAAATGGACTTTTAATAAGCCTAAAGATGTGCCATATTTAAGGGCTAGTTTTAAAACGAGCGTTGTAAGTGGCAAAGAAAAAGTAAAGCACTCAACGCAAAAAAGTTTGCAATTAATGCAAGAAATAATAAAGATTCACACAAATCTTAATGATTTTATTTGCGACCCATTTATGGGTAGTGGCACGACAGGCGTGGCGTGTAAGTTATTAAATCGAAACTTTTTAGGTATAGAAATAAATAAAACTTATTTTAATATTGCAAAAAATAGGATAGATTCTATTCTGTAATATTGAGTGAAACAAAATTGTTTTAAGGCTTTTAAATCAAAAATTAGATTCTAAATCTAGTTTGCTATATAGAATAAAGTAAAATATTCGCAGCACAAAAGCTAATAGCAAAAGAGCATAGAGAGCGGATGCTAAGTCTTGAATCTAGCTTTAATGATTATGCTTTAGCTTTACAAAACGCCGATAGCAGCGGCATTTACACAACATTAAATAATATAAATAAACTTTTTGGCAAAGAGTTAAAAATCAAAGATTTAGAGGATGTAAAAACAATCTTGCAAAATGAAAACCGCACCGGCCTATTAAAATGGTAGATTCTAAGCAATCACCTATGATAATTAATGTTAGAAATTTCCTTGCTTTTATCTAGAAAACAATAATATTGTGGGATTTTATCTAAGAGTATTTTTTTTGCCATTTGCGTATTTTTTAAAAAGATTTTTGAATTTTTTAAGGTTATAAAAAGAACGGAAACAAAATTCAATATCTTCACTTGCTGCATTTGGGAAAGATTTATCAAAACGCAAATTTTTAATACTACTAGCTATAAAGCTAAGATTGCAAGTTGTAGCGTAAAGTAGTAAATCATTGTTAGATTCTATAGAATCTTTTTTATTTATTGTATTTGGATTGCTTGAATTTTGCTTTGCAATGATAGCGTGAGTTTGTAATTGCGAGACTTGCTTGTTAAGTCGTGGTAATCTAAATTTCCTAATTTTTTAGAATCTTTTTTTTTGCTAGATTCTAAAGTGATAAGGGTTAGAATTCCCACTTGGCTTCAAGGTAGTAGCTGCGACCCATTGCCGGGTAGTAGTAATAGCGGCTTTGATATGTTTTGTAGAATGTATCTAGGATATTTCTTGCTCCTAAGCTTACTTTCCATTTATTCCATTTACCACCATTAAAGCCATAGGTTAAGCCTAAATCCATTAGAAAATATCCGCCCTTATTCATTACGCTATATATTTCATCGCTAGTTTGCGGACGCGCAGCGGTGCTATTTGTAGGATTTCTCCCACTGCTTATAAATAGGCTATAAGATTCTCCTGTATAGCTCATCTGCACTAAGCCGCTTAGGATATGTTTGCTAGAGCGGATTATATCTCCCTCGATTTTAAGAGTGATTTTCCACTCTGGGACATAAGGCACACGGCTACCTTCTAGGGCGAAATTTGCCACATTAGTATTAGCCGCATAAGATTCCATTAATGCCCTATCAGCCTTATAAATATTAGTCCAAACATAGCCGATAGATTCAGCCAAACGCACACGATTATCAATAAAGCTTTGATTACTTAGTATCTCAAATCCAGCTCTTTGCGTCTGCCCTATATTTCTATACAAAAATGAATTTGTCCCACTTGTTTGATTTAAAAAGATTTCATCAAATGTATGTGTGTAATATGTAGTAGCGCTAAGATAGATTCCATTTACCCAAAAGTTATCAAATTTATAAGTATCTTTTACTCCTATTTCAAAAGTTAGATATTTTTCAGGTTGTAAATTATTATATGTATTTCTTATTAGATTTTTAGTGCCTGTTCCTGTTGGGGGACCTTCACTTCCCCCTTGATTAATTTCATTTTCAGGGTCAGCATCTATCATTTGAAAGGGAGATGGACTTATAAAGCCATATTCTAACCGCGAAAAAACATAGCCATTTTTATAATAATTATATTCAGGAGAAATCTCTAACGCATAAGCAAATCTATGTGTTTTAATATCAAAATTTGCAGAATCTAGATTCCCTGTATCCATATCTGGCATTACGCCATTTAAGGATTCATCTTTAGTAAAATCGGCTCTTTGATTATTTGTTACACGATAAAAGCTATACTCAATTCTAGCGCCACCACTTACATTTAGATTCTCTAACACATCATATTTATCATAAACATAAGGGCTAAAGGCGTATTTAAACGCAGAATTATCCGCATTTGTCGTTAAATATGCTTTGCCTAGACCTGGCAAAATACTACCCCAGTCAGCTATTACTGCATCCATTTGCAGCTTTCTAATAGCATAGCCCAAAGTATTATCTAGCCCTGCTAATAGCATATTTTTATCACTCTCTAGCTTGTATTTCATATTTAGCCCACTATTATGATTATGAAAGTAGCTGCCTGCTAAATCGCTATACATAGTCGGTAACATCCCATCTTTATAGTAGTTTGTATAATTTATAAGATTCATATTATGATAAAGAATTATATCAAAGGTGCTAGAATCATTTATAGCAAGGTTATATTTTAGTGAGTTATTCATAGAGTGAACGTCCATTCCTACAAAGTCCATATCTATGGTATATCTACGTTCTTTTAAATCTACATAGTCCATAGGAAAAAGAGAGCCTGTATCAGCAGTCCATCTACATACGCCTGTTGTAGGATTGCAGGATTGTAGTAAAAATGGCGGTTGTGATTTATCGCTCTCATACGCTGGGTTTGCCATAATGCGTCTATTTCTAGAATCTAAATATGTAGGTATACGCTTTAGTCTATTATATGCGTAGGTTGTATTAAATTCTAGTCGTTGAGATTCTGTAATATTATAGTTTAGTCCAAAGTTTGCGTTAAATTGCAAATTATTATCGTGGTAATTTAAAAATGTAGCATTTTTAGTCTCACCTAAAGGGGAAGTATCACAGCTAGGATACCAAGCCTGTCCTTGTGTAGCACTAGGTAGTTCACCATTAGCACCCGGCACATAGTCTGGACATTGTTGGTCTTGTGTTGGAGCAGATATGGAATAACTAGAAATTATAGCTGGTGGTTTAATATTAGTATTTCTAGGTCCCGGGATATAACCCACACCCACACTACCATACAAAAATATAGAATCATTTAGCTTTTTACCGCCATTTATACTAAGACTACCACCTTGCAGTCCTAAGGCTTCCGCACTACTACCTTTTAGTGAGACTTTTAGATAATCTTTATCAATCTTTTTAGTGATGATATTTACCACACCGCCACGACTACCGCTACCATATACCACAGATGAGCCACCAGGTAGTATCTCAATGCCCTCTACATCTTCTAAATTTAGATTATTGAAACTTGCCACACCGCTAATCGTATCTAAGGAATTTATCGGCACACCATTTACTAGGATTTTTACAGCGCGATTACTATCCTTGCCCTGCCCACGCAAGTCAATATTACGACCAAAGCCAGAATCTACGAAATTCACAAATGGCTGATGCTCTAAAGCCTGCTCTAAATTTTGATAGCCTTTATTGCTAATTTCTTCTTTTGTGATTGTGATAATATTTTTACTCACATCTTTGTCAATGTCGCTATTTATGGTATTTGCCGTTGTTGTAACCTTATTTAGCTTGTAAGATTCTATATCTTTATTAGAATCTTGTAGTGTGCTAGATTCTGCAATATCTGCTAGTGTTAGGACCTTAGATTCTATATTTTCCGTCATGTTGAGCGAAAGCGAAACATCTACGCTATTTTGTTTAGAATCTTTCATTTTAGATTCTATATTCTCGTCATTGCGAGATTTTTGTGAGCGAAGCGAATAAAAATCGTGGCAATCCACACCATCGCATTTTTTAGATTCTATATTTTTAGAATCTTTTTTCATTACTTCTCTAGATTCTATAGAATCTTTCAAACTAGATTCTATCTTTTTAGAATCTGCCCCAAACGCCACGCCACAGCATAACGATATATATATATATATATATATATATGCCTAAAATTTTAGCAACCTTAAAACCCATAAAGCCAACCTTAAAATTAAAATCATATTATTAAAAAATTTAATAACAAATATCATTTTACCATAATTTGATAGAATCTAACTTAGATTCTAAATCTTGCTAATTTTCATAGAATAAATTTTACACATAGTAACAAATACGCTCAAAATCTCCTAACTTCCTTGCTATAATTAAAAAATTTTTACTTTTTTGTGGTATTTAAAGGCGTGATTTATGTGTAAAGATTCTAAAAATATTGCTAGGCAAAATAACGATTCTAATATAGAATCTATTACGCAAAGTTCTAAAAATCCTAACTTTATAGAATCTAAGCTCCAAGATTCCAAACTAAACTTACAAACCCACACTAAGACTTTTACAAGTGCGCTTTACCTTACTTCTGGTCGCATTTTAGAGCCGACAAGCATTATTTATGAGACTTATGGTGAGCTAAATGAGAATAAGAATAACGCCATTTTGGTAATGCACGCCTTAACAGGCAGCCATCACGCCGCTGGGCAGTATCCGCACGATAAAAAACGTGGCTGGTGGGATGATATGATAGGCAGTGGGAAGCCGATAAATACGGACAAATATTTTGTGATTTGTGCGAATGTTATCGGGTCGTGTTATGGCTCTACGTCGCCTATTAGCCCTGTTTTTGGCAGCTTTGGTGATAACGATTATTATAGATTTAAGTTTCCTGTGATTACAATTCAAGATATGGTAAAGGCGATTAAGATTTTGCTAAATTCGCTTGGAATCGAGCATTTAAGAGCGGTTATCGGTGGCTCGATGGGGGGTATGCAGACGCTCTCTTTTGCCATTTTATACCCTAAGAGTGCCGATATGTTCATTCCCATTTCGATGAGCTATGAAAGTAACCCGCAAATTATTATGATAAATAAGATTATGAGAGAGATTATCATGCTAGACCCATCTTTTAAAAATGGGAATTATGAAATAAATTCTGGAATCTTGCCAGAGTTTAAAGGGCTGCAAGTAGCACGTATGCTAGGCTTTTCACAATATATTTCGCTTACTACAATGCAGAAAAAATTCGCCCGAAACTATGTCGCAAATGACGGCGAGTTCGACATTTTAGGGCGATATGAGATTGAGCGATATTTGGATTATAATGGTGCAAATTTTGTGAAATATTTTGACCCACTTTGCTATCTTTATCTCATTCGTGCATTAAGTATGTATGACGCTTCGCTTGGCTTTGACTCGCTAGATTCTGCACTTTCGCAAATTAAGTCGCCGCTGCATTTAATCACTTTTAGCGGTGATAATATGTTCCCTATTAGTGAAATGCAAGAGCTAAAAGTGCGCCTAGATTCTATGAATCGCCCAGCTACTTATCACAACATTCAAAGTGATTACGGACACGATAGCTTCCTTGTGGAAGTCGCCAAATACGGCAATCTAATCAATGATTTGATAGAATCTAAAGTGAATTTTAAGGGCTAAAAATGATAGATTCTATAATCACTTGGAGTTGTAAAAATAGGGTTGTAGTCGTGGTTTTTACCGCTATAATGAGCCTATTTAGCCTTGCAGTGTTGGAAAAAATTAAGCTTGATGCACTGCCTGATTTAACGCCGCCGCAAGTTGTTTTGCAAGTTGAGTTCCCAAATCAAAGCCCAAAAATTATCGAAGAGCAAATCGTGTATCCTTTGACACGCAATTTATTAGCGATTGCGAATGTGGATTCAGTTCGTGCGATGAGTGGGTATGAAAATGCGCTCATTTATGTGATTTTCAAGGATAAAACTGAGCTTTACTGGGCTAGAAGTCGCATTTTGGAGCAGTTAAATCAAGTGCAAAATCTGCCTAGTAATGCAAAAATTTCGCTAGGTAGTGATTCTACATCTGTGGGCTGGGCGTATCAATATGTTCTAAAAAGTGAAACTAATGATTTAGGTGAGTTACGAAGTTTGCAAGATTTTTACTATAAATATGCACTTTTAGGAATTGATGGTGTGAGCGAAGTTGCAAGTATAGGTGGCTTCATCAAAGACTATGAAATCACGCTTGATAATGATAAAATTGTGCGATATGATTTGAAAATTAGCGAAATTATCGATGCGATAAAACTTGCAAATAACGAACGTGGCGGGGGTGTGAGCCTTGAGGGCGGCTTTGAGAAAATCATACGCGTAAATGGCTATGTGCAAAATGAGCGTGATATTGAGAATCTTATCATAAAGCAAGTCGGCGATGTGCCTTTGACTATCGGCGATGTGGGCGTTGTGACGCTGAAACCTGCGCCGCGCCGTGGGGCTGCCGAGCTTGATGGCAAGGGCGAAGTAGTCGGCGGCATTGTGATGGTGAAATATGGTGGGAATACTTATGAGACCTTGCAAAAGATTAAGGAAAAAGTTTCGACTTTGAATGCTTCTTTTATGAAAAATTCTAAAAATGGTAACTTAGATTCTAAAAAGTTAGGGAATATGAAATCTAAAAATATTAATAATTCTATAGAATCTAGTTTTCAAGATTCTAATAATGTTATAGAATCTAATTTGCAAAATATGCAAGATTCTAAGAATAAAGATTCTATAGATTCTAAGAATAACGCAAATTCGCAGGATAATTTTCCTTTAGATTCAATGTCCCGCCCTGTCCCACCCACTGAAAATTTAAAGGAAAATTATCCTGCGAATTTGCAAAGTAATCAAAATACTGAATCTACTAATTTAGATTCTAAAAAGTTAGAAAATATGGAATCTAAAAATGCTAATGATTCTATAGAATCTAGTTTTCAAGATTCTAATAATGCTATAGAATCTAATTTGCAAAATGCTGTGGATTTTAAGAATAAAGATTCTATAAATTTGCAAGATTCTATAAATTTGCAAGATTTTAAGAATAATGCAAATTCGCCCTTTGAATCTGCTCTAGATTCAATGTCTCGCCCAGTCCCACCCATTAAAAATATAGAGCAGATTCAAAGGGCGAATTTGTCATACACACAAGATTCTAAAATATTACAAAATATAGAATCTAGATTCTATAATAATATTGAATATACTAATTTAGATTCTAAAAAGTTAGGGAATATAGAATCTAATTTGGAAGATTCTAATAAATTACAGAATCTAGATTCTAAAAATGTTATAGAATCTAACCTATCGCCCACCCACCACCCTATTAATAAAAAAGATTCTAAAATATTACAAAATATAGAATCTAGATTCTATCAAAACGCTGAATTTAATAATTTTAATTTAGTAAAGTTAGCTAGTTTGGAATCTAGTTTTTTGCAAAATACGCACTTGCAATTTGCTAAACCAGCAATTTTTACAACTAATGCAAATTTTAATAAAGATTCTATCACTTTGGCAAATATAGAATCTAGTTTGCAGAATCTAGATTCTAAAAATAGTAATTTAGATTCTAAAAAGTTAGGGAATATAGAATCTAAAAATACTAATAATTCTATAGAATCTAACTTGCAAAATATGCAAGATTCTAAGAATGATTCTGTGATTATTGAGCCTGTTTATGATAGAAGTGAGCTGATTTTGAGTGCGGTTTTGAATTTGCTAAAGACGCTTTTTGAAGAGTGCGTTATCGTGCTTATCGTATGTGTTGTTTTTTTATTGCATTTTCGCTCGGCTTTAATCATTATGATTACCCTGCCGCTTTGCGTGTTATTTACATTCTTATTAATGTGGGTTTTTGATATTGAATCTAGCATTATGAGCCTTGGGGGCATTGCCATTGCGATAGGAGCGATGGTGGATGCAGCGATTGTTATGATAGAAAATGCACATCGCAATTTAGCTAAGGGCAATTCATCTCGTGTGCAATTAGATTCTATAAATTCGCAGGATTCCATAGATTCTAATTTACAAGAGAAGTCGCACAAATCTCACTCCTTGCA
This sequence comes from Helicobacter saguini, assembly GCF_000762875.2. Taxonomy (GTDB): domain Bacteria; phylum Campylobacterota; class Campylobacteria; order Campylobacterales; family Helicobacteraceae; genus Helicobacter_A; species Helicobacter_A saguini. Next base: position 110,690 of record NZ_JRMP02000003.1, on the reverse strand, counting down.
ATCTATTCCCACCCGACCACCCTTTTTTAAGACTGAAAGTAGTGAGATTTGTGCGACTTCTCCTAAAACTAACGTGGATTCTAAGAACAACGCAAATTCGCAGGATAATTTTCCTTTAGATTCAATGTCCCGCCCATACCCACCCACTGAAAATTTAAAGGAAAATTATCCTGCGAATTTGCAAACTAATCAAAATACTGTATCTACTAATTTAGATTCTAAAAAGTTAGAAAATACAGAATCTAAAAATTCTAATAATTCTATAGTATCTAATTTGCAAAATTCGCAAGATTCTAAGAAACAAGATTCCATAGATTCTAATAATTCTACAATAAATGAAAATATAGAATCTAATCACCTGTCGCCCACCCACCGCCCTACTATTAATAAATCCACAGAATCCACCCGCCAAAGCATAATCCTAAAATCCGCAAAGCAAGTTGGTAGCCCCATATTTTTCGCCCTTATCATTATCGTTGTTTCGTTTTTACCCATTTTCGCCCTTAGCGGTCAAGAAGAGCGACTTTTCTCCCCCTTAGCTTATACCAAAACCTTTGCTATGCTTATCGGCGCGATGCTCTCAATTACGATTGTGCCTATCCTTATGCTATTTTTTATCAAAGGCAAAATCCGCAAAGAGAGCGAAAATCCTATCAATAGAATCTGCATAAATATCTACAAAATCGCATTAATCAAAGCCCTAAATTTCAAGTATATTTTCCTTGCTATTTGCGTGTGTAGCACTCCTTTTTTTTATTTTATCTACAAAAATCTAAGCTGGGAATTTATGCCAAAAATAAATGAGGGCGTGCTGATGTATATGCCTGTGAGTAACGCTTCGCCAAACATTGAAACAAGCGTGGCTTATCTTAAAAAAGTAGATTCTATAATAATGCAGTTTGATGAAGTGGAGAGCGTCTTTGGCAAGGCTGGGCGCGCAAATACAAGTAGCGACTCTGCGCCGCTAAGTATGCTAGAAGTCTATATCCATTTGAAACCGCGTGAAATGTGGCAGGATAAAAGCCAAACTAACGAGCTACTAAGAGATAAGCTAGAATCTGCCCTGCAAATTGAAGGGCTTACAAACTCATGGACTTACCCCATTCGCGGTCGCACGGATATGCTGCTGACAGGCATTCGCACGCCTTTGGGGCTAAAGCTTTATGGGAATGATAGGGCGACTTTAGAGCGGCTGTCAATAGAGATTGAGACGCGACTAAAAGGGCTAAATGAAAGCCTAAGCGTCTTTGCGGAGCGCGCAAACGCGGGGTATTATATCGATATAAATTTTGAAGATTCTAAACTTGCTCGTTATGGCATTTCGCGTGGCGAGATTATGGACTTTGTAGGCTATGCTGTGGGTGGGAGTGAGATTTCGCGCATGATTAAGGGCGTGGAGAGCTATCCTATTTCTGTGCGGCTAGATTCTGTGAGCCGCGATGATATAGAATCTTTGCGTGAGATTTATGTGAAAACGGGGAGTGGATTCTATCCTTTGGGTGAGCTTTGTGAGATAACTTTAAGTCATGGGGCAAGTGAATTGAAAAGTGAAAAAGGTTTGGGCGTAAATTACATTTACATTACGCCACGACAGGGGGTTAGCGCGTCTAGCTATAAGGATGCGGCTTTGCAGGCGTTGAGCGGTTTGGAGTTGCCTAGTGGATATTATTATGAGTTTAGCGGGGAGAGCGAATATCTGCAAAAGGCGATGGATACTTTGAGCTACATTGTGCCTTTTTCTTTGCTTTTAATTTTTGTGCTAATTTTTCTAGCTTTGAAAAATCTTAGCTATGCGGTTTTGTGTTTTGCGACCTTACCATTTGCCATTTGCGGCGGCATTTTAGGCATTGATTTAATGGGATATAATCTTAATATCGCTGGAATTGTCGGTCTTTTAGCCCTGCTAGGCATCGCAAGTGAGACTAGCATTGTGATGCTTTTATATTTGGAACAGAGTTTCCAAAGTATGATTTTAGATTCTAAAGGGCGTAATTTTATAGAATCTAGCGCGGATTCTAAGGGTGATTTTATGGAATATTCTTCTATGAAATCAACTATGGAATCTTCTTTTATGGAATCTAAGGGAGCGACTTCCTCCATCCCTTGCGGAGATACCACTTCTAGCCCCCCTCCCTTGCGGAGGGGGGTTGGGGGGTGGGTCATTGCGAGCATTCGCAAGGCAATCCATAAAAAAGATTCCATAAAATCTAGCGTAGATTCTAAAGATTCCATAGAATCTAATAAAACGTATTTAAAAGCGTTGCAAGAAGCCGTGATATTTGGCGCGGCAAAACGCGTACGACCAAAGCTAATGACTGTCTTTAGCATAATTGCTTCCTTAATCCCTATAATGTTTTCACAAGGTGTAGGCAGCGAAATAATGAAAGCGATTGCCACACCCATGCTTTTTGGCATGATTTCTAGCACAATCCTAACGCTTTTCATCATCCCATTATCCTTTTTTATTTTGAAAGGGAAAAGATTCTAAAAGTTTTTATATAATTTTAGGCAAAATTTAAAAGGAAAAATATGGAATCTAGTGTGCAAACTACGCAAAATTACACAACTGATAACTATGAAACAAACTTTTTAAACGCAAAAAATGCCCTAATACATTGCCAAGATTCTAAGAATCTAAGCTCATGTCTTATCTGTCCTAGCCTTTTTAACTGCCAAACACGTGAAAGCTATGTCGCAAATGTGTATAAAAAAATGAATAGAGGGCAAAGCGGCTCGTTTGATTTTTAGAATCTAGATTAATTAAAATTTAGTTAAGTTTTTCACATATAAAGATTCTAGTGCTGTTAACAACATTTTTTACTGCCATTTTTCCCATATCTTTTGTCTTGCGAATCTAAGAAAAATTCTTTTCTACTTTTTGGTTTGCAATTTGGGTGATATTTTTTGTGATATTCGATATATTTTTCATAGCTAGGTAACCCCACTAAAAGGTGAAAAAACTTTTCGGAATCCTTATACCACCGTATTAGTTTTTTTCTTAATACTTTAATTTTTTTTAACATCACATACCCTTTTAGATTCTAAAATTTACATTAATTTTAGCTTGTAATTTAAGATTATTCTACTCTTAGTCTTTTATAGATTCCAACATTTTACCAAGTTTTTACATATTTTTTGTGTTTTGGTATTGACTTAGAGTTACTATCATCGTTTATAATTTCGCTTTTTTATTGTTTATAGAATCTAAAATAGAATCTAAAAAGGGTAGGTTTATAGAATCTAGATTCTAATATTCCTAATCGCCCGCCCACCGCCCAACCAAAGAAACAAACAAAAAGGAGAAAACCAAAATGCTATCCAAATTCTTTATAAATCGTCCGGCACTAAGTGCGGTGCTAAGTATCGTTATAGTGATTGCTGGGCTACTTTGTATGGATAATTTGCCTATAGAGCAGTATCCAAAGGTTACGCCACCGCAAGTTATGGTGCGTGTTAGCTATCCGGGTGCAAGTGCGGAGACGATGAGTAATAGCGTTATAAGCGTTTTAGAATCTAGTATCAATGGCGTAGAAGATATGATATATATGCAAAGCTCGGCAAATTCTAGTGGGGAGAGCACAATCAACATTTTTTTCAAACAAGATGCAAATCCAGATATGGCAGTAGTCAATGTCAATAATCGCGTGCAAGCCGTGATAAACCAGCTCCCAGCCGAAGTGCAACGACTTGGCGTAAATGTGCGAAAACAAAGCACCGCCGTAGTAGGATTCTATCAATTTTACTCTAAAAATCCAGCACATAACCAGCTTTTTATCGCAAACTACATTTTGCTAAATATCATTGATGAAGTAAATCGCATTAGCGGCGTGGGCGATGTGCAGTTATGGAGTTTGCAAAACTATGCAATGCGAATTTGGCTAAATCCTGCCGCTTTGCAAAACTACAATCTAAGTCCCTTAGAAGTAATCAATAAGATTCAACAACAAAACGCACAATTTGCCCCCGGGAAATTTGGCGCAGAGCCTATCAATGCTAGCACTTTTACCTACACGATTACTACAAAAGGGCTTTTTAATAAGCCTGAAGAGTTTGAAAATATTATAATTCGTGCAAACGCTGATGGCTCTACTTTAAGGCTTAAGGATGTCGCTAAAGTAACGCTTGGGGCGCAAGATTATGTCACCGAAAACTTTTATAATGATATTCCTTCTGTCCCTATTCGTGTAAGTTTGCAGCCAGGTGCTAATATCTTAGAAGTAAGCAACGCCGTGGATAAGGCTATAGAATCTATCGCGGCAAAATTCCCAGATGGTATAAGCTATGAGAAAACCTTTCGCCCAACTGAATTTATCACAAAGTCCATTGCCGAAGTAAAAAAGACATTTTTTGAAGCGATAATCTTAGTCGTGCTTGTGATTTATCTATTTTTAGGGAGCTTTAGAGCTACGATAATCCCGGTCATTGCGATACCTGTTAGCATTATCGGCACATTTGTGGGGCTTTATTTTCTTGGCTTTTCTATCAATTTATTAACGCTTTTTGGTTTGATTCTAGCTATCGGCATAGTCGTAGATGATGCGATTATTGTGATAGAAAATGTGGAACGCATTATGGCAGAGCGTGGATGCAGTGCAAAAGAAGCCACTATAGAATCTATGAAAGAAATTAGTGGTGCGGTGGTCGCTATCGTGCTAGTAATCTCGGCTGTGTTTTTACCCGTAACATTTATGAGTGGCTTTAGTGGGGAAATCTACAAGCAATTCGCGGTAACCATTACAATATCAGTGATAATTTCAGGCTGTGTCGCCTTAAGTCTTACCCCTGCGTTATGTGCGATGTTTTTAAAACCACATAAAAGTGAAAACCACAACGTCATTGCGAGCGATAGCGAAGCAATCCACACACAAGAAAACCAAGTGGATTGCCACGAAAATTCTACGAATTTTCTCGCAATGACAAATAAGATTCTATCATTGCCAAATCGCTTTATCATCACACCTTTCAATAAATTCTTTGACTGGCTAACCATAAGATTCACTAATCAAGTTAGAACCGCGATAAAACGTGGGCTTTTAATGCTAATCTTACTTGCCATAATCTTAGGAGCAACATATCAATTATTCCAAAAAACGCCACGTGGCTTAGTGCCAAGCGAAGATATGGGCTTTGTCTTTATCCACACAATTTTGCCTGAAGGAGCGAGTTTAAATCGCACAATTGACGTGCAAAAAGAGCTAATACAAACGCTGCTAAAAAAGCCCTATTTTGAGAATCTAACCACAATCACAGGCTATAGCTTCTTAGCGCAAGGCTTTAAGACAAACGCAGGAATAGGCTTTCACCGCCTTATTGACTGGGATTTGCGAAAAGATCCGAAATTAAGCGATAGAGCCTTAATCGCAGAATTAAGAGAAGAGCTAAGTGGCAATCCAAAGGCAAATTTTGTCTTAAGCCAAGCGCCAACCATAATCGGCTTAGATTCTAGCGGCGTAAATATTTTTATACAAAGTAAAGATGGCGGAAGTTTAAGCGATTTAAAAAAATACACAGATTTGCTGATAGCTAAAGCTAAAGAGCGACCTGAAATCGCAAATATTGTGACTTCGTTCGCGGCGGATACTCCGCAGTATGAAGTAAGCCTAAATCGCGAAATGGCTGAGAGCTTGAATGTAAATATCAACGATGTTTTTAGCACGATGCAAATTGCCTTTGGGAGCTATTATGTGAATAATTTTGAAGCGTTTAATCGCACTTTTCGCGTTATCGCGCAAGCAGATTCTAACTATCGTAGCAACCCAGAAAATTTGAATGATATTTTTGTTAAAAGCCAAAGTGGCTTTGTAAATGGCGTTTTTACAGATGGGAATCTTGTGCCTTTGAGTTCTTTATTGCATTTTGAGCGAAAGATAGGAGCTGAAATCGTAAATAGATTTAATCAATTCCCAGCCGCGCAAGTAATCGGCTATAACGCGCAAGGCTATTCAAGCGGCGATGCGATACGTGCTTTAGAAGAAGTCGCCGCAGAAGTTTTGCCGAGTGGCTATGATATATCATATTTTGGCGCGACATATCAAGAAAAAGTTTCAAGTAGTAGCGGTAGCGTGGCGTTTTTGTTTGGGCTTTTATTTGTATTTTTGATTTTGGTCGCACAATATGAAAAGTGGCTAATGCCCTTAGCCGTGCTAACTGCCGTGCCTTTTGGCGTATTTGGCGCGATTTTATTTACATATTTGCGTGGCATTGAAAATGATATATTTTTCCAAGTTGGGCTGTTGGTGCTAATCGCCTTAAGTGCAAAAAACGCTATTTTAATCGTGGAATTTGCCGAGCAAGAAAAGAATAAAGCGTTAGAAAAATGGGAAGATTCGCAAGATATTTCTGCTACCTTTAAGGGTGGGAGCGGTGGGATAATATCATCGCAGAAATATCATTCTATAGAATCTAATAGCTTTCAAAATGGAGAATTTAGAGTGCTAGACACTTTTGTAAATTCTCCTTTAAGGGCGGGAGCGGCGGGAAGTAATGGCGAAATTTCAAAAGTGGTTAGCACTCTAAATTCTGCAAATTTACAGAATCTAAATTCTAAAGATTCTAATAAAAACATAGAATCTAATTTGTCGCAAGATTCTAATATAGAATCTAAAAACCCTATTTTTAATGAAGATTCTAAAGAAAATATAGAATCTAATAGTCCATCAATAGGGCGGCGGGCGGGCGATAGGCAATCGCGAAGCGAAATAAAAAACGTAGATTCTAAAACAGATTCTAAAGATTCTAATAAAAACATAGAATCTAAGAGTGCTTACTCCCCCTCCCTTGCGGAGGGGGCTGGGGGGTGGGTCAATAACCACGACAATAAATTAGATTCTATAAATTCACAGAATCTAGATTCTAAAGATTCTAATAAAAATATAGAATCTAAAAACCTATCGCCCACCCACCACCCTATTTTTAATAAAGATTCTAAAGAAAATATAGAATCTAAAAAAGTAGATTCTAAAAATAGAAAAATAGATTCTAAGACTATGCGAAAAATCATTTTTAACTCCGCCATTAAAGCCGTAAAAATGCGTTTTCGCCCCATAGTAATGACATCATTAGCATTCACACTTGGCGTGTTACCCCTTGCGATTTCAAGTGGCGCAGGTGCTTTATCTCGCCACGCCATAGCCACAGGCGTAATCGGTGGAATGTTAGCCGCAACATTTATCGCTATATTTTTTATCCCACTATTTTACACATACTTCGCCCGACTAAGCGAATGGATAAAAAGGAAACTCAACATAAACATCTAAAATCTAGATTCTATAGAATCTTATTTAAATGTTGTGCCGCCGTCAATTACGATTGTCTGTCCTGTTAGCCACGCGCTTTGTGTATTATCACATAAGAAAAAGGCAGCCCCTGCTAAGTCTTCTGGCAAGCCCATGCGACCTAGCGGACTTTGCTCCTCTACTTTTGCTTTCACTTCATTATAATCAGGGAATGCTCTAAGTGCGTCAGTGTCAATAGGTCCGCCACTTACCGCATTTACGCGGATGTTGTATTGTCCTAAGTCTTGTGCGGCGTATTTTACCATTGTTTCTACCGCATTTTTTGAGTTGCCATGTCCTGCGTAGTTTGGCATATACACGAGATTTCCTGTGCTAGATAGTGAGACGATATTGCCACCGCCAACTTTTTGCATTCGCTTCACTGCTTCTTGAGCGCCGACTACAAAGGCTAGGACGGTCGCGGTATAAATATTATTTAGCCCCTTTGGCTTAAGCCGCATAAATGGCGCAAAACCTCCAACCACGCTACGCCCATAAATTATCGCATTTGAAATGAAAAAATCAACCCTGTCAAAATCTTTGTCGATTTCCTCAAAAAGCCCGATATACTGCTCAGGCTCAAGCACATTTAGCGGATAGGCTTTCGCTTTTATGCCATATTTAGATTCCACATCTTCTATGATTTTACGCGCTTCCTCGTCATTTTTATTGTAGGTAAAAGCCACATTCACATTTTCCCGTGCGAAACGATAAAGTATCGCCTTGCCTATGCCCCGTGTCGCCCCGCTAATCACTAATGTCTTGCCCTTCATATATTCGCTTGTCGTCATTTTAGCACCTCGTATTTTCGTAAAGTTTGCTCTATTTTTTTCATATTTTCCCCGCTTGGAGCGCATAGTGGTAGGCGGTATTCAAGTGTTGGTAGCAAGCCGCTTAGCCACATTGCTGCTTTGATGGGGATGGGGTTAGATTCTATAAATAGAATCTTGTTTATTTCGTATAGTTCGTTGCTTATTTTTTGGGCGGCTTTGTAGTCGCCATTTAGGGCAGATTCTGTCATCGCTGATATTTTATCGGGCAGTAGATTTCCTGTAACGGAAATTACGCCGCTGCCGCCATAGGTTAGTATTGAATAGTTTAGTAAATCATCACCGCTTAGGACTTTTAGGTTAGAATCTTTTTTGGTTTTAGATTCTATAACTTTGTTAGATTCTAAACTCGCTAATGTTATCACTCGCTCAATTATCCCACTAGCCTCTTTTATCGCATAAATATTTGGAATTTCAGTAAATAATTGCATCGCTAATTCAGGGCTAATATCACATCCTGTGCGACCGGGGACATTATAAAGCATAATGGGAATATCTACCGCCTTTGCAATCGCCTTGTAGTGTGCGATTAAGCCACTTGGCGTGGGCTTATTATAATATGGTGTAACCGAAAGAATGGCATCCGCGCCGCAAGTCTGTGCAAACTTAGCAAGTTCAATCGCTTCAATTGTATTGTTACTTCCCGCACCTGCAAGGACTTTTATTTTTTTATTTGTAGAATCTAAGGCGTTTTTAGAATCTAGATTCTGTGATTTTTTAGAATCTAGCCCTTGCGTCATGTTGAGTGAATGCGAAACATCTACTTTAGAATCTAGATTCTGTATTTTGCTACTTTTTTTGCTTTTAGATACTTCGCTTTGCTCAGTATGACGTGTAATTTCAGTATTACGTGTGGCTTTAGAATCTTTTACGCCCTTAGATTCTAAACTTTCATTATACGCCTTGCAAACACTCACCGCTATTTCAATACATTGCTTGTGCTCAGCATGGCTCATAGTAGCAGATTCACCTGTAGTCCCGGCTGGCACGCACGCATTCATTCCATATTTTATCTGCCGCTTTATTAGGCTTTCATAGGTTTCTACATCAATCTTACCATTTTTAAACGGCGTCACAAGCGCACTCATAGAACCTACAACCATACCTTACCCTTAAAACTTTAGAATCTAAACTTAACATTATACTTGAAAACTTTTAAGATTTAGAATCTATAATCACAAAAGATTCTAAAAATCGCTAAAATTATGCAAAACAAAAGGGTGTAATTATGTTTGCATATTTAATTACAAAAGATAACTTTTTTAGCCAAAAAGTTCTAAAAAATGCAACCTTAAAAATACAGCAATTCAACGCAAAATATAATCAAAACATAATCTTAAAATACGCTTGTTTGCGTTATATAAATGGCAAAGATTCTATAAAAAACGATATAGATTCTATAGAATCTTTTTGTAATATTTGCACTGAATTTAATATCACACCGCTTTTTAATCTTAGTGAAAATATATTAGAAATTTCGCAACTTTTATCACAAAAAACTATAAATGTTGGAATCCACTTAAAAGATTCTATGTTAGATATAATCGACAATCAAAATATAGTGAATCTAAAGCCAAAATTTTATAGTGCGCATAGTTTAGATTCTATAACTTTAGCACTTAGTAAAAATATAGATTATGTAACTATTAGCCCGATTTATTATGATAAATATAATAAGGCTTTAGGTGTGAATTATTTAGCAAATCTAGATTCTAATCTAAAATCAAAACTAATCGCCCTAGGCGGCATAAACACAGAATCTAAAATCATAGAAATAAAAAAGCTCAACTTAGCAGGTTTTGCAAGTATTAGTTACTTTTTATAATTTTTAGAATTTTTTACAGAATCTAAAACTCATCAAAAGGCTCTAAAATAGGGATGTCAGGGCTGTTGTAGTGAATGTCTTTAGAATCTATTTTGATATTTTTATTTGCAAGATTAAATTCGCTTTTTATAGAATCTAAAATCGCTTTTGAGTTTAGAGTGGCGTTTATAAAAATCGTGTATTGCTTTAAAGTCGCATTGTAAGTAACCCTGCCACGTGGGTAAAAATATGGGCTTTCATTTTGCAGCTCACGTGGCAAAGTATCATTAATAAGATTCCAATCATTTATGTGCGCTCCATATTCTTTTACACCCCCATTTTGCTTTGTGCTTTTCACGCTATTTTTTACCGCTTTCACATCATTATTAATCGCCCAAAATATCCCAACATAGCCCATTTCACGCCCTTTAGATTCTATAAATCACAAAACCTAATCCTTAGAATCAAGCGAAAAGATTACGCGGGCGGGCTTTGTCGCCTTGCCTACGATATTTGCGTATTCGCCATCGCCTGATAGCACGATTTCATCGCCACGTAGCACGTTTTCCTTGCCTTTTTCTGCCACCACAGCGTTGTCGTAGAGCTTGTATTGATTTGTTTTGACATCATAGACTAGGCGGTTGCCGCTGCCGCTTAGCTCGCGTTTGTCGCTTGTTAGGATGCTGAAAGTCACATCGCCTGTGGCTTCGTAATACAGCGGTTTTCGCGCGCTATCGGTGAATACCACGACCTTGTTTGCATTCAGCAAGTCGTTGCCTTTTTTTATTTTTACATTGCCTGTGATTGTCGTTACATTGCCCACACTTTTAAAATTATTTGCGACTATATCAATCACATCAGCCGCATTTAGTATCACGCTAAATATTAGGAAAATCATAACTTTTTTCATATTTTATTACCTATTTCATAATTTGCGAATGCACATCAATCGCCGTAATTTCATCACTTTTTTTATCATAAAAAATATTTTTGCCTGTGGTTTTCATCGCTTCATCCTCAATCACAAAATCCCCACGCCCCTTAAAAATTTCATCGCGGATATTATACACGCCAAATTGTGAAAAAAACTTGATATTTGCCCCTTTAGCGTAATTTATGCCCTGCGTAAAGTCGTAATCATCGTTTATATGCAGGACTTCAGCCCCTTGCAAACGCTCAATTTCACCCTTGCTATCAAGCTTTTGCCCGATAAAATCTGTGTAGATTTCTTTGTCACTAAACTGCTTTATACTTGTGCCTTGTGCGTAAAGGTCGATAAGGTTCTTATTAGTAGGGCGGTGGGTGGGCGAAAGGTTATTAGATTCTATAGAATCTGTTTTATTAGTGGGCGATAAATTGTTAGATTCTGTAATATTTTTAGAATCTTTTTGGCTTTTAGATTCTATAGAATCTTGAGAATCTTTAGAATCTATTTGCAAATTTTTAGAATCTTGCGACTTAGATTCCATATTTTCAGCATTAGAATCCACAAAAGACGCAAACCGATAAAGTCTAAAATCACTTATCTCAAGACTAGCAAGATTTCTATCCACGCTTACCGAGCTAAGCGGACTTTTAAAGCCAAAAAACGATGTAAAAGTCAGTGCCAACAAAAATAAAAAAAACACCAAAATAAAATCGATTTTATTATAGATTCTAAAAAACCTATTCCGCCATTTTATAAAAGTTTTAAAATATGTAATTTTACTCGCCATAAAATTCCACCTTATAATATTTTCAATGCAAATTATACTATATTTATAACTAAATAAAAAAACAAAACTTCGTTTTTACACACATTTTACACTTTATCTTATTTTATTTTACCTATGCTTTTTAGAATCTTGCAAAATCTAACAAAAGGACAAAAATGACATTGAAGCGCAAGATTTGCTATGCTATTGTCGTGGTGATTATCCTGATAATAGCGTATTTTTTCATTCCATTTAAGGAGATTTTTAGGGAAAAGCCAAGCTTTGCCTATAAAAAAGATAATGCCTTGCAAAACGAGCTAAAGACCTACAAGCCTATAAAATTCCCAAAAGTGACCTTTGCGACTTTGAGCGATACTCATATATACGACACTTCGCTAGGGACAAGTGGCAAGGCGTTTCAGCACTACCTTGATAATGATAGAAAAATGCTTATCCAAAGTAGCGAGATTCTAGATTCTGCCATGGACGACATCATTGCGACTAAGCCGCAGTTTGTGATAGTTAGCGGTGATTTGACTAAGGATGGCGAAGAGGTCGCACATAGGCTATTTGCGAGTAAAATCGCGCGTTTCAAAGAAAATGGCATAAATGTGTATGTTATTCCGGGCAATCACGATATAAATAATAGCGATGCGGTGCGATTTATCGGTGATAAAACTGAGCAGATAAAAAGCGTAAATGATAAAGAGTTTGCCGCAAATTACGCTGATTTTGGTTACAACGATGCGATTGATAAAGACCCTAATTCGCTTAGTTATATCGTAGAGCCTGTGGAAGACTTGTGGCTTTTTGCCCTAGATTCTGTAAAATGGAGAGAAAATACGCTACACACACCGCCGATTGTTGGTGGTAGATTCTATAAAGAGACGATAAAGTGGCTTGAGAGCAAACTTTTGGAAGCAAACCAAAAAGGCAAGGCGATACTAATAACGCAACATCATGGAATCTTAGAGCATTACAAGGGAAATAAGGATTTTTACCCGGAATATTTGATTGATGATTTTTCGCTTTTGGGCGAGATGTATGCGGCGTATAATGCGCGAGTGGTGCTAACAGGGCATTTTCACGCAAATGATATTAGTGGTAAGGCTTTTAATGGCAAAAGTTTGCTTGATATTGAGACAGGCAGCCTTGTTACTGCGCCTTCGCCTTATCGATTTATCACGCTTGATGGCTCAGTTGTCTCGGTGCGTAGTAAGATTGTCGAACGCATAGAATCTAAGAGCGATTTTCAAGCCTTTGCGCGTGAATATACTAAGCAAGGCTTAGAAGTGTTGGCTAAAAATGTGATGAATGATTATTTTGTAAGTAGCAGCGACCAGGAGTATATCGCGCCTTTTATTAGCGAAGCGTTTTTGGCGCATTACAGGGGCGATGAGAAGCCTTTAGAAGATGCGAAACTTTTGCCAGAATCTAGCAAATTAGGGCTTTTTGGGAAAGTCGTCTTGCAAGTTAAACGCGACTTGATTTTAGGGATTTGGCATGATTTAAGTCCGCGTGATAATAATGTGATGATTGATTTAGATTTAGGGATAGATTCTATTGAATCTAATGTGGATTCTAATATTGCGGATTCTAACGCTTTAGATTCTAAGTCGGCAGATTCTATAGAATCTAAATAAAGGGGAAGTTATGAAAAGGCTAGTTTTTATTTCGCTTGTGTTATGTAATTTTGTATTGTCTAATGCAAAAGATTCTATAGAATCTAATTTACAAGATTCTATAAAAACAGATTCTATAGAATCTAACTTATTACAGAATCTAGATTCTAAAGATTCTATAAATTCATTGAATCTAAATGATTCTAAAATCCTATCGCCCGCCCACCACCCTTTTAATAATAAAGAAAAACCCCTGCTTTTAGCAATAAGCGACGTAGAAGCCGAGAATACCGATGTAATCCTAGATTCTATCCCAAACGCCCTAGATTCTAAAAACAGCGAAAACCACGATAAAATCGGTGATAACGGCTTTTATGTGATAAATAAAATGGGCTATAAATTCAACTATTTAGGCTTTTCATACTCACTTATGGGCTATTATAAGAAAAAGCTTTTTACAAATAGTAACTCCTTGCTTTTTAAAAGTGCGGAGATTAACGCAGGCGGCGAGTTTCAAGTCACGTCATATACACGCGTTGGCGGCTATGTGGATTTCCAGCCATTTAGCTTTATGGGCGCGGTAGTCTATGTCGGCTATGAGGGCGCATGGACTAGCCTTGGGCGACCTGTTTTGATACGCGAAGATAGGGAATACGCTCACGCGGTAACAGGCGGTCCAAACATCCCGGGCGTAAGTGATAGGACAAAGGAGCGTGTTGGTGGTAGCACGCTTGTAACGCAGATTATGCCCTATCTTACGCTCGGGGGCAAGGTGTGGCGTGATGATATGCTAGTCTTTGTGTATCGCCCGACTATTACGATGTATCACGCATTTGATGTGCCGCGCGATACGCTAATGTATTTTAGCGGCGATAATGTCGTGGTGCGCGCGCAAGGCGATGTGCATTACGCTCATGATGTGATGCTAATGTATATTATGGAAAATGTCGGCTTGAAAGTGGGCGCAGTAGGCACTTTGGAGCATATTGCATCATTTAAAGGCTTGTGGCGTTATGGCGTTTTTGGGCTCTTAATTTATAATAAGCCTTTTAAAAAATGGAAGCATTTAGAGCCATTTATCGCGGCAAAAGTAGGCACGTGGCTAGAAGATAAATACTTTCAATACAATTTCACAATGCTAGGGGAACTGGGCTTACGCTGGAAGTTGTAAAGATGGATATTGTTAAAACACAATTAGCAAAAATTTTGCAAGTAAAAACTTAACATTTCCATAATATAATTGCAGGATTTTAAACACAAGGCGTTTTAACAATGTGGATGACAAATTACATTACATCAAACTTTCAAAATCAATATAAAATTACAAATAAAATTAGTGATTATAAAGGTAATATCGATGTTGAGTTATTTAATAGCGAACTTTTTGACCAAATAGCTCTACTTTATTATAAGGAAGGCACGAGCGGCATTCAAGAGGTTATCACGCAGCGATTTAGCTATATTCAAAGCGAGGTTGTGAGTATGATTCCATACTGCGTTATTGCCGAGTGCAAACGCGCACTAATTTGTGGGAGTATAAATACTGAAATTGCCTACTTTCTAAGTCGTCAAAATGTAAGCGTGGATATGGTTGTGAGTGATAAGGAAGCGCTTTTCGCACTAAGTGGCTTTTTGCCACATTTTAAGGAGAGTGTAAGCAGTGAAAATGTGAATATTTATGATAATTTTTTGGATTTGGAATACCCAAAATACGATGTTGTGATACATTTGGGCGCGATAAAATTGCATGAGTTTGACGCGCTAAAACGCATGACAAAAAAAGATTCTATCATTATTTTTCGGCTGAATAATTTGTATTTAGAGCCTAGTTTTGCTTTGAATACGTTATGCACGGCGCGCGATTTTGGCAATATTTTAATGCCTTTTATTGTGCCTAGTTTTATTATTGATTGTTATGGGTATTTAAGTAACACTTTGCATCCGCTAGCCGATTTAAAGTTGCAAAAAAGTGACATGTTGGAAAATCTGCAGTTTTATAACTCAAACCTACACCAAAGTATGTTTAGACTACCAACAATTTTACAAAATATTGTCGCCCCGTATGTGAAGAATTAGAACCTATATGTCATTTTCTTTTAAAATAATATAGTTTTGTGCCTAGAATATGTGTGGGTTATAAGGGAAATAAAATAATGAATTTTTTATTAATCATAATTTCAGGGATACTTGATGTATTTGCAAATATTGCTTTGCAAAAATCAAATGGATTTAAAAATATTGGCTGGGGGGTGCTTGCTTTAGTGCTTGTAGGCGTAGCTTTTCTTTTACTTGCTATTGTTACAGATAATGGAATGTATTTGCCTGTTGCTTATACATTGTGGGGAGCAATTGGAATCTTAGGTAGCGTTATTGGTGCATATTATTTTTTACATCAAAAACTAAAGCCTATTGGATATTTTGGAGTAATATTAGTAATAATTGCCGTAGCACTTTTGCAACTTTAGATTTTAAAATTACAGAATAATTACTAAAAATAGATACAATAAATATAATTTTTTTTAAAGGAGATATTATGTTTGTTAAAAAGTTTTGTTTTGGTGTAATGTTAGCTAGTAGTATTTTTATGGTTGCAAATGCAAAAAATCTTGATACTACAAAAACAAAAGTTACTTGGACCGCGTATAAATTTTATGATAAAACGCCTGTTAGTGGAACTTTTAAAGATATAAAATATACTTGGAGCAAAGGCAAGGAATGGCAAGAAACGCTTAAGGGAGCTAAGGCTAGTATTAATGCGTTGAGTGTTGATTTAAATGATGAAACCAAAAACGAGAATGTTAGGGATGGATTTTTTAAAGAGTTTAAAAATCAAAATATTGTTGTTGTTGTGGATAAAGTAGTACCTGATTCTACTGATGTTAATAAGGGACGACTTGAGGTTAGCATTGAGCTAAATGGGATAAAGCATCCATCATGGATGCCTTATAGTATTAGCGGTAATATGCTTAGTGCAAGAGGCGTAGTTGATTTTTATGACTTTGCATTGGGTAATGCATTAAACAAACTTAGAAAAACTTGTGAATACATGCATGAAGGAAAAACTTGGGGAGAGGCAGCATTTAAAGTAGAAATACCTTTAAAATAAAGGAGTATGTATGAAACAAATATTTGTTTTTTTTATTTTTGTGTGCAGTTTTTGCAATTTTGCTCTTGCTTTAGACACGAATGCCCTACAAAAGCGGCTAAAAGAGCTAACCAGCGTGGATTTTAAAGTTGTTAGCAATAAACCAGCAAGCGATGCGAGTTTGCTTATCGTGCAGTCGCCTAGCGGTGAGCGGCTAATTTTCCTTGCTAGTAGCGATGGGAGCTACATTGTGCCGCTTAATGGTGGGCTGCCACTTAGCGAGGCTAAAAGCGCGCTGCGTGCGAGTGTTGAGGGCGTGAGTGTGTATAATAAGGACTTGAAAGATTCTAATGCGATGAAAGTGTTACAAAAATACACAAATTATACGCTGAAAATCCCAGCCGCGACAAAGACGACAAAGACGACTTATATGGTGCTAGACACGATGTGTCCGTATTGTTTGCAGGAGGTTAATAAGCTTGATTCTTATTTAAAAGATTCTAATGTGGAGGTTTTGATGGTCGCATTTTTGGGTGCTAAGTCGCAAAAACGCACGGCTGGATATTACGAAGAGTTACAAAAAGTAACAAGTAGGGATGATAAAATCAAGTTGCTAAAAAAAGTTTTCACCAAAGAATATGACCCAAAAACAGGCAATGACAAAATCACAAAAGAAATCACAGAATCTACCATCGCCGCTGGCATCGAGGGCGTCCCATATATGATTTTTAGAAAATAGATTCTATAAATTTAAAGAGTTGTGTAAAAATTTACAAAGTTACAAAAGGCTAGATTTTGCTATATATTCACATTCCATTTTGCGATTCAAAGTGCGGGTATTGCGGCTTTTTTTCGCAAGTTAATCAAAGCCATTTGATAGAGTCTTATTTTAGGGCATTAGAAATTGACTTAAAAAATCAGCTAAATTTTATGCAAAATTTGGGTAAATTAAAAAAAATAAATAGCGTATTTATCGGTGGTGGCACGCCTAATATGGCAGATTCTAAGTTTTATAAAAATATTTTTAAGATTTTGGAATCTCATCTTGCTATAAATTGTGAGATTAGCATAGAATCTAATCCAAATTTGCTAAATAAAAAGTGGCTAAATGATATGCAAAATAGAAGCAATTTTTTTAGGCTTTTGTAGTGAAGTAGGCGTAAATTACGCATTTTGTGACGATAAAAAAGCCTAGATTCTATTAGATGAAAAAATGTGTTTCAAAAAAGGAGATAAAATCTATGCAAACGATTACTTTTTGGGCGATTCTTTGGCATTATTTGTGTGAAAAAATTTGAATTTTAACTTAATATCCAAAAAAGCAATTTCACAAAATTTCCTTTGGGGGGATTAGTTTGCGGCGGAAGAAAGAAAGGGCGATTAGGATAAGAGTTAGGGCGATGGCTACATACAATCTAGCTGAGACCACATCAGTATCGCCGCGACCATAGGAGTGCATACCTGTTGCCAAGTAGTAATTCACACCAAAATAAGTCATCAAAATGCTATAAAATGCCACGACTGATAACACATTAAACACATAAGGCTGGTAAATGGGCTTTAAAAATCGCGTGTGAAGCACGACCGCATACACGCCAACGCTTACCAAAGACCAAGTTTCTTTAGAATCCCAGCTCCAATATCGCCCCCAAGATTCATTCGCCCACACGCCGCCCAAAAATGTCCCTGTGATAAGCATTAAAATGCCTATTGTCATGCTCATTTCATTTATGGCGGTAAGCGAAATAATGGCTGAATCTACTTGCGGGCGGGATTTTGCGCGGAAAATGAATAAAATCAAATTGATAATTCCTAGCATTAAAGAAAGCCCTAAAAAGCCATAACTTGCGACAATTATTGCCACGTGGATATTTAGCCAATAGCTTTGCAGTACCGGCTGAAGATTGCCAATGTAGGGGTCCATAAAGCCCCAGTGCGCCACAAGTAACGCCATTCCAGCCAAGAACGCCGCACCACAAAGGGCAAAATAGGACTTTCTTAGGATTATAATCCCGCTTAAAGCCGAAGCCCACGCGATATAAAGCATAGATTCATACGCATTACTCCAAGGCGCGTGTCCGCCGATATACCACCGCAAAAGTAGCCCTAAAGTGTGCGCTAAAAACACAAATAAAAGCACATAATAAATGCCTTTCCCTAGCCACTTTGGTATTTTTTTATTAGAAATAATTGCAATTAAAGCGATAAAAAATAGCAAGATTCCAAGCCCTAAATAAAAATACTGCGAAATAGGGAAAATATCGGTGTGATTTAAAAATAGCTCGCTTTTGACACGTGTAGAATCTAGATATAAATCGCCGCCGGTTTCACGCTGATAATTATGCAAAAAATTTAGCGAATTTTGCAAACTATCCCACTTATCAAACACAATGCCCATGCGGGATTCAGTAGCAAAGGCGTGGTAAAAATACATTGTAAAAGGATGCTGCAAATTCATCACATTTCCTAGCACTTTCCAGTTAGAATCACCTTTTTCAGGGAAAATCTTTAGATAATTCCAAATAGAAAATGGCAATAAAATGTCCATTTTTTCATCAATTTTTAAGATTTCTTTGTCAAATTCATTTCTATCCGCATCGCGTTTTTTCAACGCAATATTGCTAAAATGATAAAGCTTATAAGCATTTTGAAAATCCTGCAAATACGCAATATCTTGTGTGAGTGCGTATTTATAAACATCAGCTAATTTGTCCGGGTAGAATAAATCTTCAAAACTTACATAATTGCTATTTGTGATTCCAAGTAAGTTACGAATTTCAGCATTTTTTACCTTGATTAGTTGCAGTTTTACCATATCTTGTGGCATTACCATTAGCCCTAGTAAAAACTCATTATGTTTTAATCCTGCAAAATGATTTGCCCCCACAATCTTTCGCATAATCTCATCACTTAGCGTATCAAGCAGCTTTACACGCCCATCCATTCCTTGCACTTGCAAGCTCGCAAAAGATTCTAAATATTTTTTTGGAATCTTTTTTAGATTTTCTATTCTTTTATCAATCGCTTCTTTGCTCATATCGTTAATATAAGGCTCTAGCTCTTTACTTTGTGCGGTTAGAATCTTGTTGTATTCCATAAAATTATTTAGCTTTTCATCGTCTTTTTGCTGGGTAGATTCTGTAGATTCTATAGAATCTTTTTTGTTAGAATCTTTAGAATCTTGCGACTTAGATTCTATAATTTCGTCTTGTTTGGCTACTTTGATTATTTTAGAATCTTGCATTAAATGCGTATTTTGCGATGTTTGCAAATCGCCTAAATTGCTTAGATAGATTCCATTGTTTTGAGATTCTATATTTTGTAAATTATTAGATTCAGTATTTTTATAGAATCTAGATTCTAAATTTACTAATTTTATAGAATCTTTATAATTAGATTCTATGTTTTTATTAGAATCTTTTGTGCTAGATTCTATGTTGTTAGTTGCGTTTTTTATTTCTTTAAACGCGGAATGAGGGTAGCCCCCATCCCTTGCGGAGGGGGGTTGGGGGGTGGGTATTTCAACGTTTTTAGAATCTAGATTCTGTAAATTTATAGAATCTTTTTTGGTATTTTGGTTGTGTGGATTAGTATGGTTTTTTACCCACCCCCCTAGCCCCCCTCCGCAAGGGAGGGGGGAATCTACGTGACTTCTATTTGCAAGGGACGGAGAGTAAGCTATTTTAGATTCTATAATTTGTTTAGAATCTTGCAAAGTAGATTCTATAGAATCAGCCATAAGTTTAGAATCCACGCTAAACATAAACGATAACCCTACAAGCAACGCTAGTAAAGGCTTTTGCGATTTTAAGAAATTGCTTAGCTTTCTAAAGCGCGAGTTAGAATCAAATAGTAGCCAAATCGCTCCCAAAATCATCAAAGTATAGCCGATATAAGTCGTAACCTTGCCCGGGTCATTATTCACAGACAAAATCGTAGCGGTATAAATAGGCAGTCCATTATCATCGCGAATAGGCATTCCGTTTTCATCACGCTCGACTAAATACTCACTTTGAAAAAAGCGATACCCACGATAATCTAGCACATTATTCATATAGATTTTATACTCAAAATTTTTTCGCTCACTATCAATCACCTCGACATAAGACGCGAAACTAGATTCCATACGTGAGCCCGGATAAGTCGTCACTTCGAAACGTTCCAGCTTTAAAGCAAAAGGCAAAAGCACATTTTTAGGTCCCCAAGATAGCGTGATGATGCGGTTTCCAAAGATTTCACTAGCAATCTCGCCGCCATTGCTAACAACCATTTTCTTACTCACGCCATCATATTCAACCTCAAACTGGGCTACATAATGATTTTCTTTCATCTTAGAATCTAGCTCGTTTTTATCGATATTTGCAATCTCGCGATTATTTTTTATCGTGTCGTTATAAAGGCTTGCAAGGGAGTAATTTAGCACTTCTAAGGACTTTATTTTCAAGGGTTTATCATACACTTCCGTATCTAAAGAGAAACTCGAATAGCGAACATAAGGGCTAAGGAAAATCTTGTAGCCCTCTTTAAAACTATCAAGGGGACGAATATCGCTCATCCCACCAGAGCCTATTTCATTACTCACAAGCACATTTAAAAACTTATCACTACTTAGCACAAAGGCGCTTTCCTGCCCATTTGATAATGTCATACGCCCCTCAAAGCCAAAGTGGCGCGTTATCCCAGCCCCCAAAATAATCACAACCAAAGACGCGTGAAAAAGTATCACATTAATTTTCAAATTATGCTTTGCACTTAAGTACATACAGCCCAAAATGTTTAATAGCAGCCACACATTTAGCCCCTCAAACCACCATGAATGATATATCACATCTTGCGCGACAAGCGTGCCATAGTCCTTTTCAATAAAAGTCGCCCAGCCTATCGCAATAGCATACACAATCATCAAAAATATGCTTAAAGGCATACTTGCAAATAAATTTCTATAAAGCATTTTTAGTATATCTTTTAATTTCGCCATTTTTTATTAGTCCATTTTTTAAAAATTTGTTAAATTATAGAATCTAAATCGTTTAAACAAGGTTTAACCCTTTAAGCATGGGCTTTTTGCATACTTTTAGAATCTTTAGATTCTATCAATTCCTTTTTTGCGTTGCTTAGCATAAGTTTTATCCTATTTTCTTGATTTACACGCGTAGCGGATGGGTCGTAGTCGATTGAGACGATGTTGCTTTGCGGGTTTTTCTCTTTGATAATTTTTAGCATTCCACGTCCTACGATGTGATTTGGCAGGCAACCAAAGGGCTGCGTGCATACGATGTTATTTACGCCCTGCTCGATAAGTTCTAGCATTTCAGCAGTTAGTAGCCATCCCTCGCCCATATTCATCGCCTCGCTCACATAGCCATCAGCAAGGGTTTTGGTGTGCTTAAATGGGCTAGGCGGCGTGAAAACCCCGTGCCGCTTTATCATCTTAATCATATCGCTTTGCTTCTTGCAAAAATACTCATACACCACGCGATAAATAAGGCGTGTAAGGCGTTTGCCACCATACATTTTATTCTCCACAATGCTATCATTTATGCAATAAAGGCAAAAATCAAGGAAGCCCGGAATCACCACTTCGCAATTCTCCGCCAGCAAAAAATCCTCCAAATTATTATTTCCTATCGGCGAAAACTTGATATAAATCTCACCGACAATGCCAACCCTAATCTTTTTAGAATCTTCACGCGGAATGCTTGCAAAATCATCTAAAATCTCTTGCATATCTTTCTTTTGCGCGCGGTAATTCGTCAAACCAGCATTACTTCCCTTTGTCGTAATGCGTTCCACCCACTTGCTTACCATAGCGTCAGTATCGCCCTTATTTAGCTCGTAAGCCTTGCATTGATTAGCTAGATTCATAAGCAAGTCGCCATACACAATCGCACTTAAGAAGTTTTTAAGCATTTCACGCGTAACGGAGAAGCCCTGCCCAGATTCTAACCCACTAAAATTAAGCGAAATCACAGGAATATAGCCAAACCCAGCCTTATTCAACGCCTTTCGTAATAAATGAATATAGTTACTAGCCCTGCAGCCGCCACCTGTTTGCGTTATCAAAAGGGCGACTTTGTTTAAATCCCACTTGCCTGATTTAAGCGCGTCAATCATCTGCCCTATCACAAGCAATGCAGGATAGCACGTATCATTATGAACGTTTCTTAAGCCCTCATTTACCACAGCAGCGCCCGCATTATGCAGCAGCTCAGCCTTGTAGCCATGCAGGTGCAAGATATTAACCAAAAAGCGAAAGTGAATAGGCAGCATCATCGGCACTAAAATCGTGTGCGTTTCTTTCATTTCCTTTGTAAAAGGCACTTTTGTGATTTCACGCTCTTTTTTTAGCGGACTATGCGGATTTTGCGGACTTCCCACGCTCCATTTTGTCGCACCTTTACCCCCACTTTGAAAGCCATCCCCACCTTTAAAGGCTTGAAAATTACTGCTTTTTTGCTCTGCATTTTCCCCACTTTTTTGCCCACTTTGAAAGCCTTGAAAATCGCTTGTTTTAAAGTTACTCACATTTGTTTTAAACTCATTTGCATTCCCACTTTTAAAGGCGGTGCTACCACCATTTGCATTCAAACTACTTGTCATTATCTCTCCTTTGAAAATTTGAAATTATATCAAATTTATTATAAATTATTATGTAACATAATGTTTTGTGTTTTATAGAATCTAGTATGTCACAAAACTTTATAAAATACTTTCAAATATTTATTTTTTATGATAAAAAATGTTTTAATCTATTATAGATTTAGAATCTTTTTTAAAGTTGTGTAGGTTTTCTAGTTCGGGGGTGATTGTGGTTTCGAAGGTTTCGCGGGGTTGTATTAGGTAGTCTTTGCCATTAAAAAGGGCGACTTGGGCGGGGCGCATTCGCGAGTTGTAGTTGCTTGACATACTAAAGCCATACGCGCCACAAGATTCTATAAGTAGCAAGTCGCCGCTCTCGCACTCTGGCATTTCTCTATCTTTTGCGACATAATCGCCGCTTTCACAAATTGCGCCGACAATATCGCATTTTTGTAACTTTTTGGTGGTTTTAGTGCTAGATTCTGTAATTTTAGAATCTACTTTCACAATATTATGATACGCGTGATAAAGGCTTGGACGGATTAAATCATTCATAGCGCAATCTATAATTACAAAACGTTTATTTGCAGTGCGTTTTTCACCGATGACACGCGTTAAAATCGCGCCACTATTTCCCATGATAAATCGTCCCGGCTCGCATATACAAGTTAAATCCAAACTATCGATTTTCCTAATTATTTGCCCTATATAATTAGTAATATCAAAGCTTTTATCATCTTTATAATTAATACCAAAGCCACCGCCTATATCAAAAAATTTTAAGTCAATATTCGCACTTTTCAAACTTTTTGCAAGTTCAAAAATCTTATCTGTGGCTTCAAGCAAAGGGCTAGAATCTAGAATCTGCGAGCCGATGTGATAGTGGATTCCAACCGGGTTTAAAAACTCGCTTTTTTGTGCGTAAAGATAAAGGCGTTTGGCACTCTCAATATCAAGCCCAAACTTATTTTCATGCAGTCCTGTGGAAATATATGGGTGCGTGTTGGCATTTACATCTGGATTTACGCGGATGGAGATTCTGGCTTGTAGAGTTTGGATATTGCTAATAGATTCTGTAGTTTTGTTAGTATTTTTAGAATCTAGGTTAGAATCTTGTGAATCTTTGACCCACCCCCCTAACCCCCCTCCGCAAGGGAGGGGGGAATCAGATTCCCTAGATTCCGCCCTTATCTCCTTTACAATCCGCTCAATCCGCAGTAATTCCATTTCAGATTCCACATTTATAAACAAAATGCCTAAACGCAGGGCTTCCCTTATCTCATAATCTTCTTTCCCCACGCCACTAAAGATAATCTTATATCGCGGAATCCCCGCAAGTAACGCCCTTCGCACTTCATTTAAGCTAACGCAATCAGCCCCGCTTCCCATATTTGCCAACGTTTTGATAATGCTAAGATTTGAGTTCGCCTTAAGCGCGTAGCAAATAAGCGATTTAAACCCCGCAAACGCGTCTTTTATCGTGCCATACTGCCTTTGCATAGAATCTATATCGTAAATATACAGCGGCGTGCCATATTTTCGCGCCAAAAAAGCATAGTCACAATCAGCCAAAAAATGTCGCATAAACCCACCTTTTTAATAACCACTTTCAAAAAATACTAATTCTATCAAATAAAAGATAATTTATTTTAGAATACAATAAAATTTTATGTTAGAATAATAGCTACAATTTTCCAAAAAAGGTAAAAGTATGGATAATACAAATCTCATATTTATCGGCGGTAGTTTTGTCGTTGTCGTGGTTCTTTTTATTTTTGCGTTGTTTAAGTTTGTGCTTAGTAGTAAGCCAAAGGAGCGTGAGATTAATATCGATTTATCAAGCGGACCAAGTTTAGAGGGCGTAAAAATGGTGCTAGATTCTAGAAATAGCACACTGCAGGACTTGCAAGAGGCGATGGATAAGGTCTTTGAGGATTATGACAAGCTAGAGATTGACAAACGCGATATTAAGGGAATGCTCGTGGCTTTGAGCCTGCATCCAAACGCGGAAAAAAATATCATACTTGATACGCAAAAGAAATTCACAGAGAAAAATCCTGATTTGGCAATGGAGTTTGAGCGCGCAGTAAAAAAGGGCTTAGATTCTAGAGGCTGGTCGAAGAAGTAAGGGAAAAATATGCAAGAGTTAAACAAAAACAATTATTTTGATTCTATAAAAAATGGTATAGTGGTGGTTGAGTTTCAGGCGGATTGGTGTGGAGACTGCAGAAGAATTGCTCCTATTATGGATAAAATGCAAAAGGATTTTGAAGGGCAAGTAAAATTTTTTAGTGTAAATTTTAGCAACGAAGAAGAATTAAAAGACACTCTAAACATACAAAGAATACCAACATTAATTTTCTATAAAGACGGGCAAGAGATAGGACAAAGATTGGTAGAGCCAAGCAACCCTGCTGTTATACAAAATAGTATTAAAACAATACTATAAACTTATTGATTATTTTTATCATATAACTCACACGATTTATTATTTCCTAAATCACATCCTTGCTTAAAATACCTTAAGGCTTTACTAATATTTTTTTTTACTCCATCACCATTTATATACGCAAGGGCTAAATGCAAACAACCTATTCCTTCGCTATTATTGCAAATTTTTTCATATAGTTTATTGGCTTTTTCATAACTTTTTCCTACGCCTAATCCATCAATATATAAACTTGCTAGATTAAAACATGCGTTCATATTATCTCTATCACAAGCTATTTTATAATATTTCTTTGCCTTTTTATAATTATTTAATCGCTGAAAGCTAAAACCTAACTTATTGCATGCCTCAAAATAATTACTATCACAGGCTTTTTGTAAATATATAATAGAGCGATTATAATCTTGTACTTGTGCATATACCCATCCGCTAAATTCACACTCATTAGTTGCATCACAAGATTCTATGCTTGGTATATTTTCCAATAAAGTTTCACAGGATTCTAAATGAGAGTTAGCACATTCTACAACCAACCTATTTTTTACAGAATCTTCTTTAGCATTTAAGACAAATAACCACAATACAAAACACACAAAATACTTCACGTAATCCTACTTTAAGTTAGATTCTGTATTGTAAGATATTTTATAAAATTTTTAATTTAGATTCTATAAATATTTTAATTCTTCTCTTTCTTTATCAAATTAAAGCACATATTGATAATAAGGATAAAGACGAAAAGAACTACGGCGTTTGCGATTAGCACTTCGCGGTGTAAGCCTTCTGCGTAGCCCATTTCTAGCACGATGTTTGTGGTGAGTGTGCGCACACCATCCAAAATGCTGTGCGGGATTGTGGTTTGGTTACCTGCGACCATGATTACAGCCATCGCCTCGCCGATTGCCCGTCCTACGCCTAAAATCACTGCCGCTAAAACGCCTGATTTTGCCGCTGGTAAGGTCGCAAAAAATATGCTACGCTCGCTACTTGCACCCAACGCCAACGCTCCTTCATAATATGTGTTTGGTACGGAATCTATTGCCGCTTTTGAGACCAAAATGATAGTTGGCAAGACCATAATCGCCAAAATGAGACTAGCCGCAAGCACGCATTTACCGCTAATACCGCCAAACATACTTGATAGCATCGGCACGATTACTACAAGCCCGAAAAATCCATAGACAACCGAAGGTATCGCACCAAGCAGTTCTACCGCTGGAATAAGATATTTTTTGATATGCGGCGGGCAGAATTTGGATAAATAAACCGCACACAAAACGCCTAGTGGCACACCAAAAAGTATCGCTAATGCCGTCACATAAAAGCTCCCCACAATCATAGGGAAAATGCCAAAAAGCTCGACATCAGGATACCAATCGCGCCCAAAAATGAAGTTTGTAAAGCCGATTTTAATCGTGGTCGGTATCGCATTTGCAAACAAAAATACGCAAATCATAATGACCGCAAATATCGAAATCATCGCACAAAGCCCAAAAAGATACTTGAAAAACTTCTCTTTAAATTCCATTTTGTTGTCCTTTTTGTTGGTTAGAATCTAGATTCTAAAAAAATGCCAAAAGTATAAAAATCTTGTGTAAAGTTAGAATATTTGAAATGTAAAGAATGTGTAAAATGGGTTGATATTTAAATTCTATAGTTTTTGGAATCTTTTTTGGTATTTTTAATTTTTCCACTTTTTTTAACAGATTTAGTTTTTTTAGATTCTATATTACTAACCCTTTCTATCACATATTTTTTAGATTTATCCCTGCAAAATATTGTGGCTTTGTTATCTTTGTCAAATGTAAGGTTTTCAAATAAAGGGACTTGCACTAATGGAGCTAATAATTCCCTTTCGCTGTCGCTAAATAAGTTAGAATCTAATGTGTTTAATATTGACACTAATACATATTGTCTAGCATCGTTGATTTCCCTATTTATAATATCATCTATAAATAATTTTATCACTTCTTTAGAATCTTTATAATCGCTAAAATCTACATATTTTGACGCATAAATATTATCTAATAAATCACCAACCGCATCATAGATTCTATCATCAAAGCCATTTTCTTTAAGGTATCCTAGCACATCTCCATACTTTAAGGCTATAAGACTTACATAATCTTGGCAAAAATCACATTTATAACTTTCAAATATTAGCCATTCTCTTTTGTCTATAGAATCTATTTCCATATAACTTAAGTAGTTAAATCGCCCCCAGCCTTTTACAAATTTTGCTAGTTTAAATATGCTTTCATTATCCTTGTCATACGCAAAGGCACGAGCCACAGGCAAAGCAAACTCATCGCAGTGCCCTATCGTATCTAGTAGCATTCTAGTTTCACTATCTTGATGTGTTACGCTTAGCATAAATGCGGCAAATTTTACCGCTTCTCTGTGCGGGGCATCTCTTAGAAAGTGCTTAAATATATCCACGCTAAGAATGCGAACGCCATCAAGGCTATTTTGATTATTTTCTACATGATTTAAAAATAAGCTTGTAAATTCATAAATATAACTAAGAATAGGACGTGAAATAATAAATGTATAAATCCTACCTAAATATCCATCCATTTTTTCATTATCCATACTAAGATTTATACACTCATTATGTATTTGTAAAAACATATTGAAAAGCTCCCTAGCGGCGGCTTCATCTTTTTTAACTTTTATTGTATTATCCGCTTCACCATATTGCAAGTTTTTATCCTTAAGATTTGGAAAGGCTAAGGCTATACTATCACTATCAGGCAGGACAATATCAAGTTTATTAGAAATGCAGTAAAGAATGCAGCTATATATGCTTAATTCACCATCCATTATATCACTAAGTTTTACATTATTCATTTTTATCCTTTTTAAGATTCTAACATTGTTTTTACAATTTTGTATAATAAAGTCTTGTGGCGTTGGTTACGACACTTATTGAGCTTAGAGACATTGCTAGACTTGCTAGCATTGGGTTTAAATAGATTCCAAAATGGCTAAAAACTCCCATTGCAATAGGGATACATATCGCGTTATAAATAAAGGCAAAGCTTAGATTTTCCTTGATATTACGCAGTGCCTTTCGTCCTAGTAAAACGGCGTTTTTTATGCCACCTAAGTGATTATTAAAATAGATTATATCGCCTACTTCAAGGCTTAAGTTTGCCCCGCTTGACATTACAATTGACACATTTGCCCTTGATAGAGCCATCGCATCATTTGTCCCATCGCCTATCATTATTACTTTTTTGCCTTGCTTTTGCAGTTCTTTTATCCTTTCTAATTTATCATTTGGAGAGCAATTTCCCTTAAAATTCATATTTAAAATTTTTGCGACACGTTCCACATTTTGCGTGCTATCACCGCTTAAAATCTCGCTATTTATGCCTAATTCTTTTAAAGATTCTATAAGATTTATCGCATCTTCCCTTAGATTTTCTTGCAAGGTTATACTTCCTAAAAGCTGATATTTGTTAGAATCTAGTTTTGCTATGTAGATATTTAAGCCTTTTATAGAATCTTCATTTATAGATTCTATACCATTTTCACGCATAAAAGTCGCATTTCCTACGATAAAATCGATGGGTTTAGAATCTATATTTAATATTGCGTGTATGCCGCGGTTTATAATATTTTTAGATTCTATAATATTATATAAATCGCTTCTTTTATAAGCCTTGCAAATTGATTGCGCTAGTATATGCGTGCTAGATTTTTCACAACTAGCAATTAAACGCAAGATTTCATTAGTGGAGTAGCCCCCCTCCCTTGCGGAGGGGGGTTGGGGGGTGGGTATTTTAGTTTTAGATTCTATACTTTGGTTTTCTATATTTTCGTGGTTATTGACCCACCCCCCAGCCCCCTCCGCAAGGGAGGGGGAGTGAGCGGATTGTATATCCACAACCTTAAAATCGCGGCTTGTCAAAGTCCCGGTTTTATCAAAAATAGCTACATCACAAGTCGCAATATTTTCTAAACTTTTAGAATCTTTAAAGAAAATACCCATATTATTTGCCCTAGCATTTGCAAAAAGAATTGCCATCGGCGTAGCCAAGCCTAAAGCGCAAGGACACGAAATCAAAAGCGTGGATGCAAAATAGCTAATAGCCACGCCTAAATCCGCATAAAATAGCCAAAAAGCAAAAGAAAGCAAAGCCAAAAGTATAACGCAAGGCACAAAGATTCCAGAGATTTTATCAGCCAACGCTGCAATTCGCGCCTTAGATTCTAAACTATCCATTATCAAAGCTTTCATCTTAGATAGCGTAGAATCTTTTACGCCGCTAAGTGCCTGAACGATGATATTAGATTCTAAGTTTAGACTTCCAGCATTTATTATTTCGCCCTTAGATTTATTTATCGGCAAACTCTCACCACTTAAAACGCTCTCATCAATACTTGCAATTTGCGGCGTTATTAAAACGCAATCCACAGGCACAAAGCTATGCTCTAAAATCTCTAAATAATCGCCCTTAATGATAGAATCTGGGCTAATTTCAATGCGACTTTTAGAATCTAGATTCTGTAATTTATACACTTTAGAATCTTGCTTTTGAAGTAGCTTCTTAGCATTTGCCATTGCTTTATTTTTAGCGTTATTTTCGATAAATTTACCTAACATTACAAAGGTTAAGATTACGCACACGCCTTCAAAATATAAATTATGCACATTTATATGTCCTGCTATTAAGCCTTGAATCAATATATAAAGACTATAAAAAAATCCAGCCAAAGAACCAAGTGCAACAAGTGAATCCATATTTGGCGACAAGTAAAATAACGCCTTTATGCCCTTAAAATAAAAATCGCGTCCTAAGTGCATTACACAAAGGGCGATAAAGCATTGTGTTAGTGCGTTTATTGTTGCTTGTTGTAAAATGTGTGGCAGCGGGAAATTTAGCATTTCAGCAAACATTGTAATATAAAGTATTATGCTTGATAATATCGCGGATAAAATCAATCGCACTTTTGGT
Source organism: Helicobacter saguini (assembly GCF_000762875.2). GTDB lineage: Bacteria > Campylobacterota > Campylobacteria > Campylobacterales > Helicobacteraceae > Helicobacter_A > Helicobacter_A saguini. The sequence goes on along the minus strand of NZ_JRMP02000003.1, from coordinate 80,389 downwards.
GTTAGAATCTTTATTTCGATATACTCTAACATCTCTTTTAAACCATTTCTTTTTGTGTAGCAGTCCTTTGGCAAAGCACATGTAAGCTTAGGTTTTTGCTCTTTAGATTCTATATTTTGTGTTTCTTTAGAATCTAGATTCTGTAAGTCATTGCGAGAAATTTCGTGACAATCCATACTTTGAGTTTTTATAGAATCTTGCAAATTAGATTCTGTATTTTGTATAGAATCTTTAGAATCCACGTTTTTAGATTCTATGTTTTCTAAAGAAACTGCGTTTTCTTGTGTGTTAGCAAAATTCGCAGTTGAGAGATTCATTTCAGTCTTAAAAATGGGTGGTTGGGTGGGAATAGATTGATATGAATCTCGCAACTGCGAATTTTGCGTGTTAGATTCCATATTTTCTTTAGAATCTTGGTTTGGTTGAAAATTCGCAGGATAATTTTCCTTTAAATTTTCAGTGGGTGGGACTGGGTGGGACATTGAATCTAAAGGAAAATTATCCTGCGAATTTTGCGTATTTTTAGAATCTAGATTCTGTGTTTTGTTAGAATCTTGCGACTTAGATTCCATAGAATCTTCACTCAAAACCGAGTCGAAACTTGCATCATAGCCTACACCTTGCACCGCCTTAATCAAAGATTCCACATTACACAAATTAGAATCAAAAATAACTTTCGCGCTATTTGTAAGTAAAAAAACTTCCGCAGATTCCACGCCCTTAAGCCGACTTAAAGCCCTTTGCACATTTGCCACGCAGGACGCACAGCTCATTCCACCGATATTTAACCGCACTTTTTCAATCATAAAAAACCCCTAAAAATACATAATCACATATTTCGCTTCGCTCAATATGACGAAAGATTCTATAAATCACAATCAAAACGCAAATTATAAACCCAAAAACATAACAAAAAAGAAACGCTAATTTTATGCAAAAAATTAAAATTACAATATGTATATTTAATATTTTGTGCTATTCTTTCACATATTTTTTAAAAAACAAAAGGACAAAAATGAGCAATTCATACCTATTCACAAGCGAATCAGTAACAGAAGGACACCCAGATAAAATGGCAGACCAAATAAGTGACGCTGTGCTAGACTACATCATAGCGCGCGATAAAAAGGCACGTGTGGCGTGCGAAACACTTGTAAGCAATGGCTTTTGCGTAATTGCTGGCGAGCTAAAAACTAGCGTATATGCGCCCATGCAAGAAATCGCGCGAAAAGTCGTGCAAGAAATCGGCTACACTGACGCACTTTATGGCTTTGACTATCGCAGTGCCGCCGTGCTAAATGGTATCGGGGAGCAAAGCCCAGATATTAATCAAGGCGTGGATAGAGAAGATGGCGAAATCGGCGCAGGCGACCAGGGGCTAATGTTTGGCTATGCGTGTCGTGAGACGCCGCAGCTTATGCCCTTGCCGATATGGCTTTCACACCGACTGACTGAAGGACTTGCAAAGGCTAGAAAGGATGGCACGCTGCCCTTTTTACGCCCAGATGGGAAATCTCAAGTGACCGTGCGGTATGAAAATGGTGTGCCGAGCGCGATTGATACGATTGTGATTTCAACGCAGCATAGCCCTGAAACGCAGCAAAATCATTTGAAAGATGCCGTGATTGAAGAAATCGTGCAGAAAGTCCTGCCAGAGCAGTATTTGAACGATAATATCCGCTATTTTGTAAATCCCACAGGCAAGTTTGTAATAGGCGGACCGCAGGGCGATGCAGGTTTGACAGGTCGCAAAATCATCGTTGATACTTATGGTGGGAGCTGTCCGCATGGGGGTGGCGCATTTAGTGGGAAAGACCCTAGCAAAGTGGATAGAAGTGCGGCGTATGCGGCACGATATGTCGCCAAAAATCTAGTGGCTAGTGGCGTGTGTGATAAGGCTACCGTGCAGGTGGCTTACGCTATCGGCGTAGTCGAGCCGGTTAGCATTTTAGTGAATACGCAAGGCACAGGTCGCGTGGAAGATTCAGTATTGACAGAGTGCGTAAAACGCATCTTTAAACTTACGCCAAAAGGCATTATAGAATCTTTAGACTTACTCCGCCCGATATATCAAAAAACCGCAAGTTATGGACACTTCGGTCGCGAGTTGCCAGATTTCACATGGGAAAAAACAGACAAAACCGCCGAAATCAAGGAATATTGTAAGGTATAATGAAATGTGATTCTCGCTTTATATTTTCCCCTAATATTTTTGTAGATTCTAACAAAAGATTCTAACTTTCAATGATAGAATCAAATAAATATAAATGGAGAAAATAAAATGATAAAGATTCTAAACACAAAAGATTCTAACTTTGAGAATGAGTTTAATATCCTGCTAAATCGCGCTAGTGAGGATATGGATAGCATTATCCCTAGCGTTTTAGAGACGCTTAAGGATATAAAAAAGCGTGGGATAGATAGCATTTTAGAGCTGGTAGCAAAGTATGATTCTTGGAATCCAAAGTCCTTAGAGTGCCTAAAAATCGACTTTAATCACGCCGAAAATGCCTACAAAAATCTAGATTCTAAAAGCAAAGACGCCCTAAAAATTGCGTATGATAGAATCTACACATTCCACGAATACACTAAGCCACGCGGCTTTATAAAGAACGATAACTACGCAAATACGCTAGGGCAAATCGTGCTGCCTGTATCGCGCGCTGGGCTTTATGTCCCAGGTGGCAAGGCGTTTTACCCTAGCTCACTTTTGATGAATGCCATCCCCGCAAAAGTCGCAGGCGTGCAAAATATCGTTGTAACCACGCCCACGCCGCGAAATGAAATCAACGAACTGCTCCTTGCCGCGATGTATCTTTGTGACATAAAAGAAGCCTACAAAGTCGGCGGTGTGGGCGCGATAGGGCTTTTGGCTTACGGTTTAGGCGATAAAAAATGGCGAACAAACGCTACGCAAGATTCCAAAAGTGTGCGGAAAGTCGATGTCATCACAGGTCCTGGCAACATCTATGTGGCGACCGCGAAAAAGCTTGTATTTGGCGAGGTCAATATCGATATGATAGCCGGTCCTAGCGAAATAGGCATACTAGCGGATAGGAGCGCGCCCATTGACACTTTGGCGATTGATATGCTATCACAAGCCGAGCATGACGAGCTAGCTAGCTCCATTTTAATCACAGATGACGCACTTTTGGCAACGCAAGTCGCCACCAAAATTGATAAAAAACTAGCGACCTTAACCCGCCGCGAAATAGCGGAAAAAAGCATAAATAGCCGCGGCGTCATAATCGTAGTCGAAAACCTAAAGCAAGGCGCGGCACTGATGAATGAAATCGCACCCGAGCACCTTGAAATCATCACGCAAAACCCGCTAGACTTGCTCCCACGCATAAAAGCCGCTGGCGCGATTTTCTTAGGTCGCTACACCCCAGAGGCTATCGGCGACTACCTAGCAGGACCAAACCACACGCTGCCAACAGGCGGCAGTGCGAAGTTTTTCTCACCATTAAGCAGCGAAAACTTTAGCACACGCACATCGCTTTTATCATTTACAAAAGATGGCTTAGAATCTTTACGTGAAGCATGTGCTACAATCGCCGACATCGAAGGCTTACAAGCACATAAACTCTCAGTCCTTCACCGCTAGATTCCATACTTTAGATACGGAAAAGAATTTATCAAAATTAAAATATACTAATAATTGTATAGATTCTAGAATCTTTAGTGCTAGATTCTGTAATTTCAACTAGACTTACACAAAAGCCTAAGGATTGCAAGGTTTGAGCTAGAGATTTGTCGCCCCATTCAATAAAGTGGATGCCTTCAAGGCTTAAAGATTCTAATAATTTTGCCTTAGAATCTTGTGTGTTTTTTAGATATAAATCATAATGAAAAATCTTAGAATCTAAAGACGCATATTCGTGGATAAATGAGAATGTAGGTGAATTTACCTGCGTAATGCCCTTTGTTTTGGCAAATTCTTTAACCAAAAAAGTTTTCCCCACGCCTACATTTCCGCTAAGTAAAAAAATATTTACGCCATTATCAATTAGCGAATTTATAGAATCTAAAACCTGTTTTATATCATTCATCGCGTGGCTACATCGGTAGGATTTGCAAGATTAGCTGGATTACCACTGCGTTAATGATGTCGATGAAAAATGCGCCAACAAGCGGCACGATGATAAATGCCATATGGCTAGGACCATAGTGGCTTGTAACCGTTTGCATATTTACCATCGCAGTAGGGGTCGCGCCAAGCCCAAAGCCACAATGTCCGCTAGCCAGCACCGCCGCATCATAGTCGCGTCCGCAGAATCTAAAGGTAACGTAAATCGCAAAAAGCACCATACACACGGCTTGCGCCACAAGTATCACAATCATAGGCAGCGCCAAAGCGACTAGCTCCCAAAGGTTCAAAGTCATCATCGCAAAGGCTAGAAATAATGAAAGCGAAACATTGCCAAGCACGCTTACTTCCCTATCAAAAACATGGTGAATGTTCGTCGCACTCAAAGCATTTCGCAGCACCACGCCGACAAATAGACAATACACAAAAGTCGGCAGATTAAAGCTAGGAGCGAGGCTTTTGACAAAATCACTTAGCAAATTCCCAACAAGCAGACAAATCGCAATTAACGCCAAAGATTCTATAAAACTAATAGGCGTGATTAGCCGCTCCTTTTGCGGCGTCTCAAAGCCGTGCGGGTCGTCATTGTTATGCTCTTTGCCGGGCGTTTTTAGCTTGTATTTTTTAATCAAATATCGCGCCGTAGGACCGCCGATAATGCCGCCCATAATAAGCCCAAAGGTCGCACACGCCATTGCCACTTCCATCGCCGCGGCGAAGTTGTAGGGCGGGTCGCTAAAAGTCGCTGCCCACGCAGCGCCCGTGCCATGTCCGCCGCTCATTGTGATTGAGCCGCCTAGCATGCCTATTAGCGGGTTTGTCCCCATCGCGTAAGCCACGCCAACGCCGATGAAATTTTGCAAAAATAGCAACACAACCACGACAACAAGGAAAATGCCTAGCATTTTGCCACCCTTTTTAAGAGACGCAAAGTCCGCAGACAAGCCGATGGATGAGAAAAACGCAAGCATTAGCGGGTCTTTAAGCGAACCATCAAACTTAAACTCAACGCCCAAAAACTGATACGCACACAAAATAAAAATCGCCGCCAAAATGCCGCCCACAACGGGCTCTGGGATGTTATAATCCTGCAAAAGTTTGACACGTGCGATAATGTAGCGACCCAAAAGCAGCACAAACACCATACACACGAGCGTGAAGTAAAAATCAAAGTTAAAAGCGGCTAGTTTTGCGTCACTTTTTTTGATAAAGCCTGTGATTTCGACATTTTCTTTGTTTATTTTTGTGGTGTATTGAATCTTATAAAAATCGCCAAAAGTTGCGATAATTGTAACTTTTTCGTTTTTAGGTATTCCATTATATATAATATTTTGCATAGTTTTATTATGGATAATGTAATCTTTGGGGTTGGTGTATTCTATTATGGTGTTTGTGGCGGATTCTGTGTTTTTAGAATCTATATTTGTTTGTGGCGTGGCGGTTTTAGATTCTGTAATGTTGGAATCTTTTGTGATGTTTGCGGCGGTTTTAGATTCTATGTTTTTAAAATCTGCGTTGGTGGCGTTAGATTCTATTTTAATATCCGCTTTAGAATCTGCTTTGTGGGCGTTTTTAGATTCTATATTTTTAGATTCTATATTGTGTAATTCGCTCTTAGAATCTATTTTGTTTTTAGAATCTATTTTGGCTAGATTTGTATTAGAATCTTGCGGATTTATCGCACTTTTAGAATCTTTATTTGTGTTTAAAGTTGCATTAGATTCTGTGTTTTTAGAATCTGCTGTCACGACGTGGCTATTATTTATGGAATCTACTCTCAAGGCGTGGCTAGTTTCATTATTAAGATTGAATGGAATCTCAGGCTCTGGCGTATCAAAATTAATCGAATATAAATCGCAAGACTCAAGTGGCGCGGTATAAAGATGCGCACTCTCCGCACTTATAGCATAGCCATTTCGCCAAGTTGGCATTTTCTTTTCACTCGGCATTTTTATAGAATCTTTTTCATTTTTAGCAGATTCTAATTTAGCAGATTCTAAATTTTCTTTTGACTTTTCATCTTTAGCAACATTTGAATCTTCTTTTGTCTTTTTATCCTTAGGGGCATCCTTAGGAGTATTAATTTTCTTGCACTCACTCACCGCATAATCACTCGCGTTAAACTCGATACTATCGGCACTTAACACACACACATTCACACACAAAAACACAATTAAAATATATAAATTCTTTAAAATCTTCATTACTTTCCTTACAAATAAAACCTAAATTTTAGCAGATTTTTTAGCTTTTTGCGAAAAACATTGCAATATTTGGAATTTAGATTCTATAAATTTAACTTTATGAAACATTTTTTATATACCTATACCCCCTATATGTATTTTTGTGTTATAATGCTTTATGCAAAATAAAAATTAATATCATAAAGTTTAGTTTATGAGAATCTAAAATATTTATCCATCAAGTCCATAAAGGGCGGTGGGCGGACGATAGGTCAAAATAAGTTATAGATTCTATAATTTTTAGGCTATTTTATTATAGTTTTTACATAAATTTTAGAATCTAAATTGCTCCAAAGGATTAGAATATGCAAAAGTTTAGGATTAATAATTTGTCGTGCGCTGGTTGTGCGGCAAAGCTAGAGAGTGCGCTAGCTAAAATGCCCAGTGTGGCGTCTGTGAGTGTGAATTTTAGCACAAATACGCTCAGCATTGATACGCAAGATTTAGAATCTGTAAAAGAAAAAATTAAGAAATTAGAACCAAATGCAAAGTTAGAAAATTTAGAACAAAATATAGAATCTAATGCTAAAAATACTAATTTTATAGAATCTAATTTGCTAGATTCTAATGTAGATTCTAAATTTAATAATTTAAATAAAGAAAAGTTAGAATCTAATTTGCAAAAAGATTCTAAAAATATTATAGAATCTATAACTTTTTTTATTAAAAAATTCAAAGAAGATTCTATAAAAAAAGAAGGAATTTTATTAAGTTTTCTTTTAATTATATTTTTAGTAATGCTAAGTTTTGAATATTTACCATTTTTTAAAAGTTATAAATTTCATAATTTTGTTTATTTTAATATTACAATTTTAAGTATTTTATATGTGATAGCTGGGCTGCCTGTCTTTAGGGCTAGTTTTCAAAATATTAAAAATAAAGAGATTTTTGATGAGAATTTGCTAATGTGTGTGGCGACTATTGCGGCATTTTGTATCGGCGAGATTAGCGAGGCTGTCGCGGTTATGTTGTTCTTTAGAATGGGTGAATTTTTAGAATCTATTTCGACAAACAAGGCTAAAAAATCCATTTCAAACTTGCTTTCGATTATGCCACAAATCGCACACGTAAAAGTGAAAGAAGATTCTAAAAAGTTAGGAAATTTGCAAGATTCTAACCATAAAAATACAGAATCTAGCTTAAAAGATTCTATAAATTCAAGAAATTTGCAAGCATTTCAGCCTGCCTTAGATTCAAAGTCCCACCCATTCCCACCCACTGAAAAATTAAGGCAACCTAAAATGCTTGCAAATTTTAAAACAGATTCTAAAAAGTTAGGAAATTTAGAACAAAATATCCAAAATACTTGGCAAGATACTAACCCGCAGAATTTGCAAATAGGCGATTTGATTCTAATAAAAGCAGGGGAAAGTGTGCCTGCGGATTGCGTGATTTTGCAAGGGGAAAGCCACCTTGATATGAGTGCCTTAAATGGTGAAAGTGTGCCAAAAAGCGTAAAGCCCACCGAGCAGATTCTAGCTGGTAGCATAAATCTTAGCCACGCCCTTATAGCAAAAGTCACTCAAAAGTTTCATAATTCGCAACTTAGCAAGATTAAAGAAATGGTAGAAAATGCAAGTGATTCTAAACCAAAAACTCAAAAAATCATAACTAAATTTGCAAAAATTTACACTCCCATTATGTTTTTTATCGCACTAATTGTCGCAATAGTTCCACCTTTTCTAACTCTTTATTTTGATGTAAGGCTAGATTCTATCCTTAGTCTTGATTTTCTAACTAACAATAATATTTCTACCTTAGAATCTAATTTGAATGTTACACAAGATTCTAACACTACATCACAAATCTGGCATGAGTGGATTTATCGCGCGTTAGTTATTTTAATGGTTAGCTGCCCTTGTGCGCTCGTGCTGTCCGTGCCACTTGGCTATTTTGGCGCACTTGGCATTGCTAGCAAGAAAGGCATTTTGATAAAAGGTAGCAATTTTTTAGAGAGCCTTGCGAATGTGAAAAATGTCGTTTTTGACAAGACCGGCACGCTTACAAATGGGCGATTTAGCATTGCTAAAATTGTGTGTAGTGCGGGCTTTAGCGATGATATTTTGCTGCAAAGTGCAATTTGTGCTGAACAATTTAGTAGCCACCCGATTGCAAGGGCTTTCCTTGATTTTTCAAATGAAAAGCTAAAGGATTTAAAGCGGCATAATTGCGATATTTTAAAGCATGAAGAACGCGGTGGGCAGGGCGTCCTAGTCACTTGCAAGGGAGATTGTATAATCGTTGGAACTTTGCAGCTTTTAAAGTCGCAAAATATTGATGTAAGCAGCTTTTCTAAGCTTTCAGCGAGCTTAGAATCTAGTGAAATGGAGACTTGCACCATTGTGCATATTGCTAAAAATGGCGTGTATGCGGGGTTTGTGCTAATTGCTGATAGTTTGAAGCCTGATACTTTGGGCGTTATGAATGATTTAAGGGGCTTAAACATTGAGCCTTACGCTATTTTAAGCGGTGATAATGCTAAAAGTGTCGGCTATATCGCAAGTTTGCTAGGGATAAAACGTTTTTTTGCTAATTTACTACCAACGCAAAAGGCGGAGATTCTAAAAGAATTAATGTATAATAAAAGTTATGAAAATACTAACTTTTTATCGCAAGAGAAAGATTCTATAAAGTTAGAAAATTTAGAACAAAATAAGGAAAAAATAGATATTTCGCATTCGCTCAATATGACAAAAAACACAGAATCTAACCCAAAAGATTCTATAAAAAGTTCTAAAAATCCTAACTTTAACCCACACACAATTACCGCATTTGTCGGCGATGGCATAAATGATTCTATCGTTTTAGCCACAAGCGATGTGGGCATAAGCGTTAGCGGACAAGATTCTAATAACGACATAAGCAAGCAAAGCGCGGATGTGATTTTGACAAATCCTAGCCTAAAAGGCGTGGTAGCGGCAATTAAAATTGCTAGAAAAATAAAAAAAATCACCTATCAAAACATAGTTTTCGTGCTTTTAGTCAAATTAATCATAATCGCACTTGGGCTTTTTGGCATTGCAAATATGTGGCTAGCCGTCTTTGGCGATGTGGGCGTGGCACTTTTAACGCTCCTAAACGCCTTGCGAGTTTTGCGGATATAAACACTTCCCACGCTCCAAAAAATCTAAAAGTTTTAAGGATACAAGCACAAATTTCACACTCCCAAAGACCCTAAGAGTTTTGCAAATATAACCACATCTCACACCCATAAACGCCCTAAAATACTTAGAATCTAAAATATAACAATCATACAATATCAATAACTTAAAGAAAGAATACAGAATTTAGATTCTAATATTTCAAAATGTTTAGCAAAAAAAAATCTATACAAATTTACTTTTCATTTACTTTCTGTTTTTTTTTTTTTTTTTGTATCTTTACTTTTTAAAAAATAAATGGAGAGAGAATGACAAAACTTCATAAGATAAAACGAATTTGTGGCTTGCCATTATTAAAAATTTATAAGGTGCAAAAGCAAAAAGATGAATATATAAAAATAAGATTTATATATAGATTCTGTAATATTCCTATTTTCACTCGCAGCGAAAAGATTTCATATTCCAAAAAAATAGCAGATTATTATTTGGGATATTATAAATCAATTAATATGACCTATCCACTTATGGTTTTAGGGGATTATAGAGATGCTCCTATGGTTTTAAATATTGGTGAATATATAGCAAAAGAGCCTGATATTCTTAGTAAAATTCAAAATTTAATAAAGGGCGTAGCTCCTATTCAAGCTAGAAATATCCTAAAGGTTATAAGTAGGCTTAGGCAAAATTATTTAGATTCTAATTATGTCATTGCCACTACGCAAGATGAGTTGGAATCTTTACGTAAAATAGCATTTGATTTCAAAGCAAATATTTTTGAGATTTCAAAAGATGTGTATGTGTATGATGGTTATTTTTTGCCTACTAATAGTTTTGGTGCTAGTGTATTTTTTTACAAGCATAGTATGGATATGTTTGAATCTAGTACGCTGCAAAAGCTTAGAAATAAAGATATTATCGATGCTGGTGGGTATATTGGGGATAGTGCGATTTTGTTAGAAAGGGAATTTTGTGATAAAAAAATTCATAGTTTTGAAGCTACACAAACTAACTTTAATCTTATGCTAAAAACCTTAAAACTAAATCACTCAAATCGTGTAATACCGATAAATAAAGGTTTAGGTTCAAAATTTGAGAAGCTAGAAATATCATTTATTGGTGGTGGCTCCACAATGAATAAAGATGCTAAAAATTTATGGGATTTTACTCACACAGATAGCAGAAATTATCACTTTAGATTCTTATGTGGAGCAAAATAATATTGATGTGGGCTTTATAAAAGTAGACATTGAAGGCTTTGAGCAAGAGTTGTTAAAGGGTGCGTTTAAAACTATAAAGAAATTTAAACCAGCAATGTTAATTAGCATTTATCACAATGCAAGTGATTTTTTTGAGATAAAACCTCTTATAGAATCTTGGAACTTAGGTTATACATTTAAATTTCACAAGCCAGTTGATGGTAGTATTAGTATCGAGACTGCTTTATATTGTGAAGTATTATAGAATTGTTTGTAGGTTTAGATTCTATAGAATCTACCTCACATCTTCCTTGCTTATCCAGCCGGTTTTAGAATCTATATTGACTTTGTAGAAATTATTTTTCTTATCGATTGCTTCTAGCTTTGTTGGGTTTGGTATGGTTAAAAGCTCGGTTGAGTTTTTAGTCGGTAGTATCAAAACTCGTGCATTTGGCAGGGTTTTAATACTATAAGTATTCACAAAAATTTTATATATCAAAAAGCCTGCAAGTAGCAAACTGAGCGCCGCAAAAATATAACTTCGCTTAATAATAGTCATTAGCAAAAATATCGCCAGCAGCACTAAAACCGCAAGATTAGTGATTTTAAGCCAGCTGCTTTTTGGATTTAAATCCTCCTTTACATCCTCATCAAAGGTCGGCACATTCGCGATATTCACACTCACAGGGACAAAATCATGCCGCGCGATATCAAAATAGCTAAATTCCAAACTTTTAGCCTCCTTGCTAACGCGCGCCACGACATTCACACGCGCCGTATCCATCCCAAATATCGAGCCTTGCGCGAACTCCTGCTCCTTTATATGCGGTAGGCGAAAGTCCTCCAAATTGCTATTTGTCGCCTCGATTTCTAAATGCACAAGGTTAGTCGTGGCGTCATTTTCCTCGATATTGACATCGGTTACCTGCATACTTGACGCGATAACGCCGCAATAATTCGGGTTTGCCACAAGGCTTTGGGCATTAAGCGTGATAGAATCTGTCTGCATAGAATCTTGCGTAAAATTATTTTGCACATGCACGACAAGGGACGGAATGACGCTTACGGAATCTAGCAGCTTAAAAGTAAAAGTGTTAGTCATATACTCGCCACTTGCGACCCATTCGCCACTTTTAATTAACGCCACACTCGCGTTTGCCTCTTTAGAATCAAGGCTAGGATTAAACTCGGTATGCACGATTTTAGCGTCATTTAAAAGCATGATTCTATATGTAATGCTAATGTATTGCCCAATGTAGAGCGTTTGATTGTTTAAATCTTGCAAGTTAGTGGCGATTTCAAGGTGCAGGATTTTGGCGGTATCAGCGGCTTCACTTTGCGGATTTAAAGCAGATTCTATACTGCTACTCTCCTCGCTTTCATCATCTTGGGTGAAAATCTCGCTATTTATGGAATCTAGGGTGCTTTCATCCCCATTTATGTCTTGCGGTGCGGCTTTTATGGTGTAACTTATCGCTCCAAAAGTTAGTAAAATCGTAACTAAAATCGTTAATATTCTTTGCAAAATGTATCCTAAATCATTTCTTTACATTATTTTTAAAAATTGTAAAACTTATAAAAGCGAAATTATAGCATATTGTTTTTTGAATTACTTCGTTTGCACTCACAATGACCTAGAATCTTCTCTTGTTTCACTAAAATATTTACTATTGCATTAATTTACAATTTTATTCACCAGCTACAAAAAAGCCAAATATAACATATTAATTTTTATTTGTTGTAAAAATGATACATTAATGTAAAGATATATGTCTTTATCTTTGTTGTTTTTTATAATTGTAAAATATCATAAGTATTATCGCTCTTGTGTTCTATATAATTTGAGTTTTATATTTTATCATCTCTTGCAAACAAGATTCTAACCATTCTTTTATTATAAAATATTTTTCTACCTTAAAGGGTGGCTTAGATGTAAATATATAGAAAAAATATTTAAAACTAGCGAATCTTACTAATTATCTTTGTAACTTATAAAAGCCTAAAATCTTAAAAATCTTTTGTTATTCTTTTAGAATCTTTGTTGTGGTTTAGAATCTAGATTCTATATTTAAAGGGACAAAATGGAAAAAAGTATGTGTAATTTTTCGAATATAAAAAAGGGAAGTAATGCAGAGTAATATACGGAATTTTTCGATTATAGCGCATATTGACCATGGGAAAAGCACTATTGCTGATTGTTTGCTGCAGTATTGTGGGAGCATTTCTAAGCGTGAAAGTCGTGCGCAAATTATGGATACGATGGATATAGAAAAAGAACGTGGTATCACTATAAAGGCACAAAGTGCACGTTTAATCTATCGCCGCCCTATTTTAGATTCTAAATCACAAGATTTTAAAAATGCTAATAATATAGAATCTAAATTGCAAGATTCTAAACAAAACTCTAATATAGAATCTAACTTTCAAGATTCTATACACAACGCACAAAAAGGCAAGGGGGAAAATTACAAAAAAGATTCCATAGAATCTAAACTGCAAGATTCTAAAAACACAGAATCTAATTTACAAAACTTTAAAAACGCAAAAGATTCTAGCATCCAAACGCCCGCCCACCACCCTATTTTTGAAGAATATATATTGAATCTAATCGACACGCCCGGGCATGTGGATTTTAGTTACGAAGTAAGTCGCTCTTTAAAATCCTGTGAAGGTGCGCTCCTTGTAGTCGATGCGTCTCAGGGCATACAAGCCCAAACCATCGCAAATGTCTATATCGCCCTAGATAATAACCTTGAAATTATCCCTGTGATAAATAAAATCGACTTGCCCGCCGCCGACCCGGATAAAGTAAAGGCTGAAATCGAAGACGTTTTGGGCTTAGATTGCAGCAACGCAGTGCTAATATCCGCGAAAACAGGACAAGGCATTAGAGAGCTTTTAAACGCGATAGTGGATAGAATCCCACCGCCAAAAATCAACAACGAAGCACCCTTAAAAGCCCTAATTTATGACTCGTGGTTTGATAATTACTTGGGCGCGCTAGGGCTAATTCGCATTATGCAAGGCACAATAAGAAAGGGCGAACTCGTCAAAACGATGAGTGCGGACAAAAGCTATCAAGTGCTAGGCTTAGAGTATCCGCACCCGCTGCATAAAGTCGCCACTGACACGCTTAAAAGTGGCGAAATCGGCATACTTAATCTTGGCTTAAAAAGTGTGACCGACATCGCGGTAGGCGATACGATTACAAGCACCGAAAACCCCACAAATGAAGCCGTGGATGGCTTCAAACCAGCCAAGCCCTTTGTGTTTGCCGGGCTTTATCCTATTGATACGGATAAGTTTGAAGATTTGCGTGACGCGTTGAATAAGTTGAAACTTAACGACTCTGCCCTTGCTTACGAGCCTGAATCTAGCGTGGCGTTAGGCTTTGGCTTTCGCGTTGGCTTTTTAGGACTGCTACACATGGAAGTGGTAAAAGAGCGGCTAGAGCGGGAGTTTGGACTTGATTTAATAGCAAGTGCGCCAACGGTTGTCTATGAAGTGGGCTTAACTGATGGTAGCGTAATAAGCGTGCAAAATCCTAGCGAGCTACCGCCAGAGCAAAAAATAGCTTTCATAAAAGAGCCTTATGTGCGTGCCACGATTATCACGCCTAGCGAGTTTTTGGGTAATGTGATTGTGCTTTTGAATAATAAACGTGGCGTGCAAGAAAATATGGAGTATTTGAGCCAAACGCGTGTGATGCTGACTTTTGCCCTGCCGAGTAATGAAATCATTATGGATTTTTATGACAAGCTAAAAAGCAGCACGAAAGGCTATGCGAGCTTTGATTACGAGCCTATTGGCTATCGTGAGGGCAATCTTGTGAAGCTTGATGTGCGTGTGGCAGGTGAAGTAGTCGATGCGTTAAGCGTGATAATTGATAAGAGCAAGAGCTATGAGCGTGGTAAGGCGTTGGTCGCACAAATGAAAGAGATTATACCGCGTCAGCTTTTTGAAGTGGCAATCCAAGCAAGTATCGGCAATAAAGTGATAGCACGCGAAAATGTAAAATCAATGGGTAAAAATGTCACAGCGAAATGCTATGGTGGCGATATAACGCGAAAACGAAAACTACTTGAAAAGCAAAAAGAGGGCAAAAAACGCCTTAAAGCCATAGGCAAGGTTGAAATCCCACAAGAAGCCTTCCTCGCGGTGCTTAAGATTGATTAGATTCTATAGAATCTTAAAGGAAAAAAATGATAATCTTTGGGAAACAATGCGTTTTGTATGTGCTGGAAAATTCGTCAGATTCTATAAAAGAAATTTATTTGAGTAAGGAAGTTGATAAGGGCTTATTTTCGCGTTTGAAACGGCTAAAAGTGCCTATTTTACGCATTGATAATAAAAAAGCACAGGGCTTATCAAAGGGGAAAAATCATCAAGGGCTTTTTGCTAAAATTTCGCCTTTGAGCCTTGCAAATGTGGAAAATGCGCTGTCGCAAAAGAGCCTAATTGTGCTGTGTGGCGTAAGCGATGTGGGAAATATCGGCAATATCGTGCGGACGAGTTATGCCCTTGGCGTGGGCGGCGTGGTTGTGTGTGATATTAATTTGTCGCTTACTGCGTTAGAGAGCGTGTTTCGCGCGAGTAGTGGGGCGCTTTTGAGCCTGCCTTTTTGCGTGTTAGAATCTATGGAATCTAGGCTTAATACGCTTGATTTTATCAATCAGTTGCAGGGCGCGAAGTTTAGGCTTTTTGGTAGCGGTATTGTGGAATCTGCTCTTGCGTTTAAGGGCGTTAATAAGGGCGAAAAATGGGCGTTATTTTTGGGTAGCGAGGATGTTGGGCTGCATAAAAAAGTGCTAAATAAAATGGATTCTATAATCAGCATAAAAATGCAAAATAACTTTAACTCGCTAAATGTGAGCGTGGCGTGTGGCATTTTGGTGGATAGAATCTTGCAGGGTAGAATCTAGATTCTATAAATTTTACAAAAAATGTAAAAAATATTGACAAAAAGTGTAAAAGTGTGGTATGATGTCATTTCTTTTTTAAGATTTAATAAGGAAGTGACAATGCAAAAGGATATTTTAGATTCTAATATTACGCAAGATTCTAAGCTAGTTTTAGAATCTAATAACGCAGATTCTATGAGTTTAAAAGAATCTCAAAATGCAGATTTTATAGAACCTAATAATACGTCTTTGCAAGATTCTAAGGCTTTTTTAGAATCTAATAACGCGGATTTTACACACATTACAGAATCTAGCAATTTAGATTCTATGCAGGTTATAGAATCTAGTAGCAATTTAGATTCTATAAATGCGATAGATTCTAAAGATTCTTTAAAAAACATAGAATCTAATTTGCAAGATTCTAATAATATAGATTCTAAAGATTCTACGCAAAAGTTAGAATCTAATCCGCTAGATTCCACTAGCAAAGAGCAAAATTTAGAATCTAATTTCAATTTGCGGCAGAAATTGCGTTTGCTTGATTTGAAAATTATGGATTTGGCTTCTATGCTTGATATGTCGCGTCCTACGCTTTATAAGCTTATTGAGTGCTATGAAAATAATGAGCTAAGTAAAATCGCCCCACACATTTTAGGGCTTTTTAACTATTTGCAAAATCCATATATTAATAAGAATAATGTCTTTGTGTATATCGCTGAAAATATTCTAAAAGGCGGCGTTTCTAAGGGCAATGCAAAGGGCGATTTTATAAAGATTATAGAATCTAGCGATGAATTTGATAGTATTTTGGAGTATCTAAATCATTGTCATAATTTGCTTAAAAAAGAAAATAAAACTTCGCAAGATGTGGAATTTTTAGCGCCACTTGAAAGCTTTAAACAACAAATCAATACTTTAAGGAGACAAAATGAAAACTAGGACTTTCTTAATTTCTAACTTTAGAAATATAGGCATTAGCACGCAGGATAAGGACTTTAATGAAGTGAAAGAAACGCAGAGTTTATTGTTAAATGCGGCTTTTGATAGTTTAGATTCTAAAGATTCTAATGCGAATATAGAATCTAATTTCGGCGGTTTAGTCTTAATTATCGGTGAAAATAACACAGGCAAAAGCAATGTAAGCAAGGCTTTGTCTAAGTTTATGTTTAATGATAGTGAGATTTTTAAGGAGAGTGATTATACAAACTTTTTAGGTTGTTATAAATTTATGCCTACATTAACACTAAAAGTGCGAGAAAAACATACGGGGGGGGGGGAATCCCAAAATTATAGAATCTAGCATTAGCATTACACAAGAAAATAGAGAAAGTGAAGCGATAGTAGAAGTCTCAAATGAAATAGATTTTTTACGCTCATATCTAATAAAGTTTGCAACCAAGAAAAAAGAGCAAATGGCAACAGGTATAGATACGCTAGATTCTATAAATGCGACTTTTAAGCAAAGTAACAAAATAGCCTTAATAATAGATGAAGCCTTTAAGACAAATAGTAAAGATAGAATCTTAAATCTATTTGATGAGCTAGATAATGTGCCTGACATGGCAAATTATGACAAAGAAGCCAAAAAAGAATTTGAGAGACTAAAGGCAAGTAGCCAAGAAATTATAAAAGAATTTGATGAGAAAAATAGGGCAAATAATATCTTTGGCCACGCTAGAAATCAAATAAATAAAGACTTTCAAGGGATATATAATGAATTAATCACAAATCTTAATAACGCTAAAGATTATGAAACAATAAAGCCCTTGTATAAAGATTTAACAGACTTTATAAAAGATGCAATTTTACATCATAACAATGCTAGACGTAATAGTTATAGTAGGTATAATATAACAATGAATACAGATTTTTTAAGACCACAAGAAATAAATGCAATAAAAAAAGAGAATCTAAAGCAGCAAATTTTAGACTTGCTAAGCAAGACTACTTTTAGCGCAAATGCAAAATCCATTTTGCCTAAAATCATTTATTACAATAATTCTTTGCGTTTTAACAATAAAGACTTAATCACAAATATAGATTCTATAGAATCTAGCGAGTTTTTTAATGCGTTATGCAATATTGCAAAAATTGACATTTCTAGTCTTAAAAATGCTTATAAAAATTCCGCTAAATCAACTGCATATCTAACCGCAGAAATGGAAGATATAAATAAAAGAATATCTAGATTTATAACACAAGAATTTAATAAATTATATAAAAAAAATGGAAGCGATATATATGAATTTAATTTTGCTTTAAGTCAAAATCAAATATCACTAGAGATATTCACCAACGAGAAAAAAGTGGTAAAAGAGCTAGACTTGCAAAGTAGCGGGTTTCAGTGGTTTTTTAACCTATTTTTTGGGCTACTTTATGGTAAGGGGCTGCAAAAAGATTCTATTGTGATAATGGATGAGCCAGCCCATAATCTAAGCGTGCCTTCTAGAAAGGAATTTCGCGATTTTTTAAAAAGCTATGGGCAGGATTATGGCATTACATTTGTGGTGATAACGCATGACCCGTTTTTAGCGGATATTGATTATTTGGATGAAATCCGCATCGTGCAAAATCTAGATTCTAAAAATGGCGTAGAAATTATCAATGATTTTTCTAGTATAAAATCTAGTGATACAGACGCTCTGCGTAGTATTAAAAAGGCGTTTGGCGTGGATAGCGGCATTCTTTATAATCGCAAACTGCGACTTATTTTTGTGGAGGGCATTACGGATTATAATTATTTGACTATTTTTAAGATTTTGCTAGAACGAGAGTATCTTAAAAGCGGGAATAAAGAGAGTTTAAACCTTGCGTTTTTACCTATCGGTGGGCTTGGCATTAAGGGTGAAGAAGAAAAGATTCTAAAAGGTCTTTGTGAATTGCATGAATCGCCCATTTTATTAGTGGATAGTGATAAGGCTGGTGCGGCTATCAAGGAGTGTGCTAAAAAGCTAAAGTTAGAATCTTTAAGCATTATCGAATTAAAAGAGATAGATTCTAAGTTTAAAGATATAGAATCTTGTTTTGATTCTAAAGATTTGGAAGCTTTTAATATTGCTTTTGGTGGTGATTCTAAAGTGGATTCTAAAGGTGGTCTTAATGCGGATTCTAAGCTAGATTCTGGCGATATTTCTAAAATAGATTCTAAAACTATCAAAGGCTATAAAGAATCTCACGCCCTTAAAACCGCCATTTTAAACAATAAACTAAAACCAAGCGACACAACAAAGGCAAACTTTGGCAAGATTTTGGAGTATTTGAATGATAAGTTGTAATTAAAACCTTGAAATGATCTTGAACGTAATATTTAATAATAATTCTTAAAAATTATATATAATATTTATTTTATTTCCACAAGGAGCGAAGTTATGAAACGGCGAGAGTTTTTAGAAAATGGGTCGAAATTAGCGGTATTTGGCGGATTAGCGAGTGTGTTTGGTAATGCGTTATTTGCAGATTCTAAAGATATAAAAAATACTGAATCTAATAATAATATAAGCCAAAAAGTTATAAAATTAGCAAGTAATGATTCTAAAAAAATAGAATCTAAGAGCGATTTTAGTGCGAGCGTGCCAAGCCAAAAGCTAAATAATGGCGTTGAGATGCCGCTTGTGGGGCTTGGTACTTATGATTTGCGCGGGAAGGCTTGCATTCAGGCGATGCAAGATGCCTTGAGCGTGGGCTATCGGCTGTTTGATACCGCGCAAATGTATGAAAATGAAAATGAAGTAGGGCTTGGGCTAAATGCGGGGCTAAAAACGCTTAGAATCCCACGTGAGCGTATTTTTGTAACCACAAAACTAAGCAATAATATGAGCTATAATGAATGCAAAAATGAGATTGAGACGCGTCTTAAGAATCTAAATTTGGGCTATATTGATTTGCTGCTTTTGCATAGAGAGTTTGAGAGCCGCAATGAGATGTGGCGTGCGATGCAGGAAGCCCACAAGGCAGGGAAAATCCGCGCACTTGGCATTTCAAATTTTAGCAAGGAAGTCTTTTTGGACTTTATCAAAACTTGTGAAATTAAGCCTACGCTTAATCAGCTTGAAACGCATGTGTTTTTCCAGCGAAATGAGTATCAAAAGATTTTGGAGCAGCACGGCGTGAAACTGCAGGCGTGGAGTCCGTTTTCAAAGGGTAAAAACGACTTTTTTAATAATAAAACTTTGGAATCTATTGCAAAAAAACATAACAAATCAGTGGCGCAAGTTGGCTTAAATTACCTTGCAAATCGCGGTGTGAGCGTCATTCCAAAGACTAGCAAGATTGAGCGGATGAAAGAAAATATAAATATTTTTGATTTTAAATTAGATTCTAAAGATTTAGCCTTAATTGCCAAGCTTGACACGGGCAAAAGCTCATTTGGGTGGTTTAAGGGGTAGGATATTATATTTCTTTTTCTAACGCATAAGCGGCGTTTAGAATCTCTTGTTCCCCTAAGTTTTTACCGATAAATTGCATTCCTATGGGTAGTTTTTTAGAATCTAAATTGCCATATTTATGCCCTAGATTAAACGCATTATTAGAATCTACACTCCCCACAGGCAAGGAAATAGCAGGAAGCCCAGCAAGATTCACTCCTATTGTATAAATATCGCTAAGATACATTTCTAGCGAAGTTTTAGACGCGTTAAAATGTGGCGCGATAGTTGGCGCGACCGGCAAAAAAATCATATCGCAATCCTTAAAAATCTCCTCAAACTGCGACTTTATCAGTGCGCGAACCTTTTGTGCCTTAAGATAATACGCATCGTAATATCCGCTACTTAGCACAAATGAGCCTAGCAACACTCGCTTTTTCACCTCATCGCCAAACTGCGCCCTAGTATCAAAATACAAATCGCTCAAACTCCCTCCCGCACGAGCCACACGCGACCCATATCGCACCCCATCAAATCGCGACAGATTGCTACTAGCTTCTGCCATCGCAATGATATAATACGCGCTAATGTGATAATCAACATTTAGCATTTGCTTACTAACGAGCGTGTGTCCCATAGATTCTAGCTTTTTTACCGCCGCTTCGTAAGCCGTTTTCACACTATCACTAGCCTTTTGCACAAACTCAGGCAACAACGCAATTTTATAACGTTTTTTAGAATCTAAATGCGTGTGCGTCTGGCTTGGCGGCAGGTCAAGGCAAGTTGAATCGTGTTTGCAAGAGCCGCTAATAATATCAAGCAAAATACTCGCATCCTCCACATTTTGCGTTATAGGACCGATTTGCTCCAAACTGCTACTATACGCAATCAAGCCATAACGACTAACGCACCCATAGCTTGGCTTCAAACCTACCACACCGCAATAGCTAGCAGGCTGGCGAATGCTCCCGCCTGTGTCACTGCCAAGTGATGCAATAGCCAAGCCACTAGCCACAGCAGCCGCGCTCCCACCGCTACTACCACCAGGCACGCGGGTCAAATCATGCGGATTTTTACACGCGCCAAAATGGCTAGATTCAGTCGTGCTACCCATGCCAAACTCATCCATATTCGCACGACCAAACGCGCACATATTGCTTTGATGTAGCTTGTTTATCGCGGTGGCGTTATATGGCGATATAAAGCCGCTTAGAATCTTGCTACCCGCATTCGCACTCTGTCCTTTAACGCAGATATTATCTTTTATCAAAATGGGGATTTTACCGAAATTGTCGCTAGATTCTGTGTTTTTGGAAACTTTTGTAGAATCTTTAGAATCTTGTGCGTGATTTGCACAATCTTGCACGTGATTAGAATCTTTGTTTATAGAATCTTGTGCGTGTTTAGAATCTTTATTTCCACAATCTTGTGCGTGATTTTTATGTTTAGATTCTAACTTACCATCACAAAGGCTTGGAATCTCAACATACGCATTCAACTCCCTTTTAGATTCTATATTTTTTATTAATTCTTTTTTTAAATCTTCTATCTCATTAGCACTTAACTTCATTGCTTCTTTCAAACTTGGCAATTTCATCACTTCCCTTTCAACTAAATTACAAAAGATAAAATTATAACAAATGATTGCTATAAATACATTTTAAATACTTAAATTTAAATTAAATTTCTTTGAAATTTGGGTTTTGAAAATGTTAAAGATTTCTTGTGGGGGGATTGATTCTATCTCAAAAGTATTGCTATTTGAGACGATGTAGGGGTTGCCTAAAAGTATGCGATTTAAGTGCGTGTTTCGCATATTTTTCTTGCTATTTTTATTAGAAATTTTTGCGTTATTTTGCAAATTAGATTCTATATTTTTTGTATTTTTAGAATCTAGATTCTCTAAATTGTTAGAATCTTGCGACCTAGATTCTATAGAATCTAGATTCTGTAAATTTTTAGAATCTTTATTACCATAAAGCGTGATTGTTAGCACACCAAAAGCCCACGCTAAGTATGTTAGCCCCGTGTCTCCACCGATAACGCAATCCATTTTGCTAAGTGCAAATTTTAATTCATTAAAAGATAAATTTTCTAATTTTTCGCAATTTATATTTTCGTTTTTTAAATTAGATTCTATAAAATTTGCTGAATCTTTATTATCTTTAAAAGCTAGGAAAAATGTAGCTTTTTTATAATTTTGTATCAATTTTGCTAACTCTATAAATTTATTTGCTGGATAGATTTTTTCTTTAATAGATGCTTCCAAAACAAATAAAATTTTAAAATTTTTAGAATCTAATTTGGCTTTAAGATTAGAATCTAG
Source organism: Helicobacter saguini (assembly GCF_000762875.2). GTDB lineage: Bacteria > Campylobacterota > Campylobacteria > Campylobacterales > Helicobacteraceae > Helicobacter_A > Helicobacter_A saguini. The sequence continues at coordinate 58,168 of NZ_JRMP02000003.1, read as the reverse complement.
ATTCTCTAAATTAAAAGAAAAACCATTTTTTCGCAAATTTATAGCAAAGCTTAAAAGCTCGTTATTTAGGGCATTTCTATCGGGTGTAGCAAATGTTACATCCATAGATTTTAGTATAGAATCTAGTTTTAAAACACTCAAAGATTCTAAAATCAAACTAAAATTTCGCTCCAAAATATTCGCATGATAGCTAATATCCACACGCCTAGAATAAAAAAAACTAGCCGCACTCTCACGCGCTCCACGCCAACTAAAACCAACAAACGTCCTAGAATCTAGCATTTTCCCAACAAGACTAGACTTTATTAGCCCCTGCATATCAATCACAATGTCGTATTTACCGCACTCTTTCATATATTTTCGCAACGCCAAAAGTCCACTAAAACTTTTCAAACTCCCCTTAAAATCAAGCACGTGTAGCCTGTCAATCACAGGAGAATTTTCCAAAATCGCGCTAAACCTTTTATCCACAAACCATTCAATTTGCAGACTTTCACAACTAAAATTGCCACTAGATTCCAACTTAGAATCTTTAGCGTCCAAAATCGCCCTTTTAACTTCGCCCAAAAAGCCCAAAAACGCCGCACTTATAATCACATCACCAAGCGCGCTCAAGCGAATAATTCCCACACGAAAACCCATCCAAAATCCTTTAAAATCACCAAAAATCCAAAAATTTTCGTTATAATGTTAGCTTTATTTTAAGGAGAAAATATGAAAATTTTTAGCAATATTTTGGCGTTTTTGCTTTGTATTTTGGCGACTTTTGGTATTTTAAATCTCAGCATTTTAAACGCCCAAGAAAAAATTGTGCAGGAAAAATCTCCAAAAATCACTGAATCTAAAATACAAATAAAGGGCGACACGCTAATTATAACTGACGCAAACTGCGATAGCGGCAGGGGAAATTCGCTTTTAGACAAGCTAAAAGATTCTAAAATAAGCAAAGCTAGTGATTGCGATTTAAGCGAGTTAGGCGATAAAAATCCTAGCAAAAAATAACTTCAAACATAGATTCTAAGGCACTTTATGGAATCTAAAATCACTCAATCGCGTTTTATAGAATCTATTCGCCCACTCAATGCTAGATTTATAAAATCTTCTGTGGGCTTTAAAGATTCTATCCCGGCTGAGTGTGCTGAAGTGGCTATTTTAGGGCGTAGCAATGTTGGGAAAAGTAGTTTTATTAACACGCTTTTAAATCACAAACTTGCCAAAAGTTCATCTACGCCGGGCAAAACGCGGCTTATAAATTTTTTTAAGGTTGATTTTGAGGTAAAAATTTTGGATTTTAACGCAGATTCTAAGAATTTTATAGAATCTAATCTAAAAGATTCTATAAAAAATATAGAATCTAGCCCTTGCAAAAACGCAGATTCTAAACAATCCCAAACCCTAAAAATCCCCCTTATTATCATTGATTTCCCCGGCTTTGGCTATGCAAAAGTGGATAAAAAAACACGCAATTTGTGGGATAAAAACTTAAGCGATTTTTTGGCAAAAAGGCTTAGCGTGAAACTATTTTGCCATCTAATTGACGCGCGTCATAGGGAGCTTGAAATAGATTCTAACATCGCGCATTTTTTAGAATCTACGCTAAAAAATCAACAAAGAATTGATTACGAAATCATAAATATCTACACAAAAGCTGACAAATTAAAAAAAAATGAACTAGCTACCCTACGTCATCAAAACGCCCTAACAATCTCCACCATCAAAAAAGATTCTAAAAATTTGCAAGAAATTTACAAAATAATTCTTATTAAAACGTTGGGAATATAGAATCTAACCCATAATTTTACTTATATTCTAAAAAATACCACATCTATGATTACCCAAAAAGGCTTGGTTGGGTGGGATTTTTGGGCTTTGGGGTAAGGTCGATTTGAGTTTTATTGCTTCCGCATATTATGGCGATGTCAAAGGGAATGTTACTTAGAATCTGCTTTAGATTTGCTATGTGTGGGTAGGGTAGGATGCTGCATTTTGCAAAGGGTTTTTTAAGGCTTGAGCCATTTTTGTAGCAAATTAGCACTTTTTGGTGTGAAATGTGGATTTTAAAATATGTCATTATGATGTTTAGGAATTTAGATTCTGTATTTTCCTTAATTATTTTTTTTATTTCGCTTTGCAGGCTTAGCGAAAAATCTTCACGCTTTAAAGAAATAAGAGAAAAAATCTTAATATTTGGCAGAAAAATTAGGGCTTTTTGTCGCTGCGTATTACTGAATCTAAGCTTAGAATCTAAAAACGCACACTCAAAATACTTGATATTTTCACGCACATTATATGTGATATTTGCACTAAAATTTTCATTTATATAAGAAATACTATTTATTGCACCCTGCAAAAATGGCGTAAAAATATAAGGGTAATTTAGTGTAAAAATCTTTTCGTTAAGATGTATTTTTGTCTCAAAAAGATTATAAGAAAAAATATTTAACTTAGCATTTTTATCTATAACTTTTATAAATTCATTATTACTAAAATCATAATTTCTAGCCTGCATTTCTTGCGTATATAATAAGGAGCATATTTTTAACACTTCTATTTTTTCTAACTCTTTTATATCGCTAATTATAATTTCTTTTTTAGAATCAACTCCTTTAGATTCATCCAAATAATTACTAAAAAGATAATTTAATGTTTCATTTAAGTCATCATTTTTTAGTATTTTTATAGCCTTTTCATCGTGCATAATTTTTGTTATAGAATCTATTTCCAAAGTATTCATCATTAAAAAAATATAATTAGATTCTAAGATAAGATAGCGAATTAGCCTAAAAATGCTCTTTTCCATAGAATCTACTTTTATCCACGCTATCTCACTATCGCTAATCTCGCACTCACCGCTAAAAACTACGCCATACGCCCCATTTTTAATAGCCGCTCCTATATCATCATTATTAAAAGAAAAAAACAATGAGCCTTTTTTCGTCTCGTCAGCCGAATTTGCAAGAGAGCTAAATGTGCTAATATAGCCCTTATTCACAAGAGTGCCATATAAAATATCAAGTATTTTTTCAAGTCTCATAAGCTTTCCAAATCTAATTCACTTTAGAATCTAAAATGCTATAAATCTCGATTGTGCCATTGAGATTTTTCTCATCATTATTAAATGTGTAAAGTATATCCACGCCCTTTTGACAGCCTGTTAGATTTACTTCTAGGGTCGTCTTATTTTTCCGCCACACATAGTATTTGCACACGGCGTTATTAGAATCTTTAAAGCTAAAATCATGCTTTTTATAATCCTTTGGTAAGCCAAAATTAATAAGCTCTTTTATACGATTTATAAGGGCTGAATTTCTAGGCTTCTTAGATTCTAAAAAGGCTATATGCTCTTTTAGAATCTTTTTATAAAAGCCCAACGCATCGCTATTTTGACGCTCTTCAATAAATGTATAAACCACATCAATATTTTCATTGCATCCACTAATATTTAGCTCTAGCTCTTTTATATCTTTCTGCCAAACATAATATTTACACAATGTGTTATTAGAATTTGTAAAGCTAAAATCATGCTTAAAATTATCCGTTGGCAAGCCAAATTCTATCATTTCTTTCACTCGCGGCATAACTTCTTTTAGCTCTTTATCATTAGAATCTTGCAAGGAATCAAGATGCGTAACTAAGGCTAGTGCGTATAAATCCTTTGTTTGCGTATTGTAAGCGCACTTTGTGGAATAGCACATAAAATCGCCCTTGCAGAAATTTTCCTGCCAAGTTATATCGCATTTTGGCGTTAGATTTAGTGAATCTTCATCGATATATAGTCGTTGCAGTGTTTTATAAATGTAGTTGTATGCTTTTTTAAAGTTTGATTTTTTCTCACTTTCTGCATTTAAAGTTAGAAAATTTATAGCTATAAAGCTTAGTAATATGATACTTTTTAGAATCTTTTTCATTTTTCTCCCCACTTGTTGAAATTCATAGAATCTTCAAATTTTTAAAGTAAAATTTTAGCAATCTTTAGTGTTTTTTAAGTAGTTTTTATGCAAGAAAAGAATTTTTTTACTAAGACTGAATCGTTGCTTGAAAAGATAAGCACCTTTAGCATTTTTGATAAGGATGTGCTGCAAAAAGGAATGAAATTTGATTCTAATGATGGCAAAGATTCTATATTTTTTACGCTGTATGTAGGCTCTACTCTGCATTTGGGCGTGGCGTATAGTTACATTTTTGATGAGCGAGATTTTAATAAAGTTGAGTCACCTAGACTACACATTATTAAGTGTGATAGCTTTAAGAAGATTTCGCCTGATAATATCAAGGTGTGTGTGCCAAGTGTGAATGCCTTTGACTATCGCGTGCGTGTAAATGGCGTGGATACAAGGCTTTTTTACGAGCATCCGCTGCATATTTGTGAAGTGTGCGTTAGCCTTTTAATGCGGATTCTAAGCAAGAAATACAAACGCGAAATGCCGCCCTTAAAGGAGCAGGAAATATTGAATCTAGTTTTTAGAAATAAGCTTAAAAATCTAATTTTTGGGCAGTGAAAGTTATGGATTTTAGAATCTAGATTCTATAAAAGTTATAAATTTTAGAATAAAAGGAGTTTTATGGTTCCCTCTCTTATTATGTTGCATATTTATGACAAGATTCCAAATGAGAGCTTTAATATCGTGCGTGGCAAGCTTAAAAAGCTCGATAAAATCGGCTTGGCAAAAATCGTAATCGGGCTTCCCGCACTAAAACTTCACAATGTCAGCATGGTTTTTTGGGTCGGCAGCGTGATTTTGGGCATTTTTGGCGTGGGACGCTTTATGATAGGCGACAAACTTTTGGGCTTTCTAAAAGTCACGCTACTTTTTTTATCCTACATTTTACTCGCCGCAAGTCTCGCCCTAGCCCTATTTCCCGACTACGCCACACTCGCGGTTTCGCTTATGATAGCGGGCTATGTAGGCTTAATCCTTTGCACGATATGGTGGGGCATTGACATTTTCATCATCTCCACAAAAACCAAACGCGTGAATCTAAACAAAATCCTTATGCTTTTCACGCTGTAGAAAACTAAATAAAACACAAAGTATTAATTCTACGTTACTTTATAAAATCTTTTGTATAATACACATTTTTAGATTCTATAAATTAGTATCAATAAAGGAGAGCAAAAATGAATATCTTAGAAATCTTAACAAACCCAAATGTGCTTTTTTACATCATTGCGTATTTTGTGGGGGCAATTCCCTTTGGCGCGATAATCGTAAAGGTTTTTGCGAAAAAAAATGTCCTTGAAATCGGCTCAAAAAGCACGGGCGCGACAAATGTGTATCGTGCGTTCGCGGATATTTCGCCTAAAAAAGCGCGGTTTTTCTCCATTTCTACGCTCATTTTGGATGCGTGTAAGGGGATGTTTGTCGTGCTTGCTGCAAAATGCGTGGGGCTAAGTTATGAAACGCAATACACAATCGCAATTTTGGCTATTTTAGGGCATTGTTACAGCCCATTTTTGCGATTTAATGGTGGCAAGGGCGTGGCGACCGCAATCGGTAGCGTGATACTTTTAATCCCCATTGAAGGCACGTGCGGACTGCTTGTGTGGGCAATCGTTGGCAAGGTTTTCAAGGTCTCATCACTTAGCTCACTTTTGGGCGTTTTAAGCGGCATTTTGCTGACATTTATCGTGCCAAATGTATTCGCCCTACCGCCTAGCATTGATGTAAATGTGCAAATCCACACGCACACGCCACTTGTCCTAATCGGGCTAATCATCCTAAACACGCACACGGAAAATATCAAGCGACTAATCAAACGCGAAGAGAAAAGCTATAAGGATAATAATGTGGTGACAAATGCCATTAAAATATAAACTAGATTCTATAATTTAATATAATTCAAAGTGTTTTATGAATGTTTAAAAAAATATTTAATTTTTTATTTTCTAAGAAAGTATTAATTTGCGTAGGGCTATTAACCCTACTTATTTTAAGTGTGCTATTTTTTTTATATGGCTCATTATTTGCCTTTAATGATATATATATTTTTAGTAGTAGTTTTATTCGTCTAGGTATCATTTTTGTAGTTTGGATTATAGTTTTTTTGGTATTTTTTTTACAAGAAACAATAGAATTTATACAAAGCTTTAAAAATGAAGATAAAGAAAAACTAAAAGAAATCAAAAAAGAATCAAAAAGTTTTATACACAGAATGAGACGTAACTTCAAATTATCCATAAAAGATTCCAAAAATACTTGGAAATATATGCGATTAAAAAGCATTCCATTAGTTGTAATTATCGGTAATGAAGGAGTTGGTAAAAGTACATTAATAAATTATGCAAATATTGATTATCCTTTAAATGATAGTTTAGAATCTTATAAAAAGTTTCATCACTCAACAACAAATTTTAGTCTTTATATTAGTAAAGATGGAGCATTAGTTGATACAGAAGGAAATTATTTTAATCAAGAGGAGCTATTTAATCCTGCAAGTAGTGATGAAATGCCAGAGGATGATTTAGATAAAAATAAAGATTATATTGTGAAAAAAAATATATGGAAAAAATTTATAAGTTTTTTAAATAAAAATATATTTTATAATAAATTAAATGCGATTATTTTAGTAATTGATACAAGATTATTTTTGACAAGTGATGTTGAATACTCAAAGAATCTTGCTAGATATTTAGTAAAAAGAGTTAGCGAGATTGAAAATAATACAGATACAAAATTTCCTATTTATCTTGTATTTAGCAAAATTGATTTAATTGATGGTATGGGTGATTATTTAAGAATTTTTAGTGAAGATGTAGCAAATAATGTGCTTGGGATTTCTTTACAAGATTCTATTAATTTAGATTCTAATATATTACACAATGAATTTAGTATTTTAATGCAAAATTTGCAATATTATTTATTTAGCAAAAATAATTTAATTCATTCACTAGATGAAAAAAATAAAGCATATTTATTTTTAAAGCAATTAGAAAATCTTTTCTTTCTTGCAAGTGAATTTGCTCTTTTAGCAAATAAAGAAAATATTTTAAAAAATAAATCATTTATAAAAGGCATATATTTTGTAAGTCCTTATCAAGAAAATATACCTATAAATTATTTATATGATGCTATTTGTGATAAATTTGATATTAAAAAGCCCATAAATAAAGCACGTAATAATTACACAAAACAAAGTTATTTTGTAAAATCACTTCTTAAAAATGTGATATTTAAAGATTTAAGTGCTAGTGGTGTTTTAAAGCAATTATGGAAAAAGGTTGCCGTGACTTGCGTAATTATTTGCACTATATTTATTACATATAAAATTAGCAGTTTTTATATCAATAAAACAAATGTAGAAATAGAAATCGCAAATAATAATGCTAAAAAAATACTAAATCTAATGGATATGTATAGAATCTATGACAGATTAAGTATTGAAGCTAAGGTTAGATTTTTACAGAATCTAAAGGGGATTTTAGATTCTTATCCCGAGCTTTTTAAAAAAGATTCTATAAATAACTATATCACCCTAGATATTTCATATAAAGCATTTGAAAATGCAAAAGATATGTATATAGAATCTATTAATAAACTTTTAAAGGATACACTAATAATAGAATTAGAATCTAAATTAAAAACCACACAAGATTCTAAAGAACTTATAAAGACACTATATATTTATAAAAGCTTATTTGATAGCACATATTTAGATAAAGAACTATTAAAAATATGGTTGCTTAATAATTACGAATCTTTTAAAAAATATAAGATTCCACAAGAAGATTTAATATCTTGCATAAATAATATTCATTTTCAAAAAAATAAGGAAAATAAAGAGATTAGTCTATTTGCTAGTGAAAAGATTCTAAGGATTCCTAGAATAGAGCGATTATACACGATATTAGAAATTACGTCATATAAAAATAATAAAAAGATTCTATATAATCTAAAAGATGATATAGGCTTAGGTTTTGATATATTGTTTACGTATAATGACAATCTAAAATTTGATAGTATTTATACTAAAAAAGGAGTTGAACGATTTTTAATAAATATTAATAAATATGTAGATAATAGCATAGATATAGAATCTTGGCTATTAAAAGATTTTAGTTTAGATTCTATAAATGATAAAGTTGCAATTAATATTGGGCTTATAAATTTATATTTTCATAGCTATGTAGAAAAATGGCAAATTTTACTAGATAATCTAGAGCCAAAAAAATATAACACAAAAGAAGAAATGATTATGTATCTAAACACATTAGCAAAAAATCCTATTACCACCAACACAATGTATAATTTAATTAGTATAGTAAATAAAAACACAAATTTAAACGACCCTTTAATCTTTACGTTTGCGTATAATTTAGGCTTACCAACAAGTGAAATTAAAAATATATTTAATAATGTAAGTTCTAATTTTACGTCCTATCACACCTTAATAAATGAAGATTCTATGATAGATAACATAGCTCAAAAGGCAAGTCCTAAAAAAGATTCTAATAACACACAAAATAATCAAACTAAAGATTCTAATATCTTAGAAATAATTAGTAAAGATATAGCAGGAGTTAGTGCAAGACTAAGTGAATATCTAAATCAAAGTGATAATAAAAAAGAAAGAATAACTTATGCTTTTTCTAAAAATTTACCAAAAGAAGATGCCTTTAGCATTTTAAGAAAAGATATAAATGCCTTGCCAAAGGAGCTAAGGAAATATTATAACACTGCGATTAGTAATGTATGGAATCTAATAGAATTGGTAGCAATACAAGACTTAAATACAGCTTGGAGTGATGAGGTATATTATAGTTTTATGAATGATATTGCTCCATATTATCCATTTAATCTTAAATCAAATGATTCTATAAGTATGGATAATTTTAAAGGTTTTTTTGGTAAGAGCGGAACTTGGAGTAAATTTTATGAGCAGTATTTACAAAATATATTATTGAAAAAAGGAAGTGTGTATTATATTAATCCATCTTATATTAATAAAATTAGATTCTCAAGTGAATTTATAAGTGCTATTACAAATATTGCGACACTAGCAGATATTATGTTTGATTTAAATAGTAATCTAAGAATTTCATATAATATAACTAGCATAGATTTATCCCCTGAATTTAATTATATAACTTTTGGTTATGATAATGTAATAGCTAAATACGACCATACATTACAATCAAAGTTAGATGTAGTGGCTAGTAACTTTAAAGCCGCAAGTTTATTTGAATTTAGTGCGACTAATCACAACAACATAGTTGAATTTTCTAAGAAATATGATGGAGAATGGGCATGGTTTAAATTCCTAAAAGATATTACTAAGACCAAAAAAGGATACTCAATGATATTTAACAATAACAATAAAATGTATTTTGATATAAAAATAGACTCTAGTGATAATCTAGACAAACTAACTAGCACGCTACCAAACTTTAGTATCCCTTTAACAATCATATACTAAAGATTCTATAGAATCTATTTTATCGCCTTATAATACTTAAATGTGTAATCTAAGCCCGAATATAAAGTCACAAAAACAGCTATCCATAATAGCACTTCGCCACCCGGAAAAAAGTTTGCTAATAAAATTGCAATCGCTAAGATTTGAAAGCCTGTTTTGTATTTGCCTAGCGGGCTTGCGGCGACATTTTGCTTTGAGCTTGCGGCTACTACGCGAAGCCCTGTGATGTAAAATTCGCGCGACAAAATTAAAAAAACAGCCCACGCACTCGCCCTTTCAAGCCAAAGAAGCCCTATAAAAGCCGCCAAAATCAGCATTTTGTCTGCTAATGGGTCAAAAACCTCGCCAAAAACGCTGCCAAACTTAAACTGGCGCGCGATATATCCATCGAAAAAATCAGTGATTGACGCCAAGCAAAACACGACACACGCGCTAAAATCACGCCATGAAATATCCACCCAAGCAGGCATAAATTTTTCCCAATACAAAATCACAGCAAGTAATAAAACTGATAATATTATGCGTGAAAAAGTTAGAATATTTGGAATATTTTTCATAAAAATCCTATTATTTTTAAAAAGGATTATAACAAAATATATTTAAGAGTAAAATCCTGTTTTATATTTTTAGAATCTAGTATTTATAGCCTACTTGGGCGTAAAGGCTGGTGACGGCGACTTGGTAGAAGTAGTCATAATAGCGATAGTTTGTGATATTAGTAGCACTTAAGCTTATATCAAAGCCATTAGCAAAAATATAGCCGATTTTTGCATTTAGGCTAAATTGCGTGCTATATTGCTGAAAAGTGTTTTCTAGCGGCGTGGTATTTATATCATCGCTATAAAAAGCTGGAGCGTAATAAAGCCAAAGTGAGCCATAAAGTCCATCTAATCCGCGAAACGCACGACGTTTAGATTCTAAAGAACGTCTAGATTCTAAAGGAGAATCTAAAACACCATTAGAATCTAAAGCACTATTAGAATCTAAAGAAGCGCGTCTAGATTCTATAAAATCATTAGAATCTAATGGCGAATAATTTAGCGAAACATTTAACATATGCAAAGGTATTCCTATTAATTGCTTTCCTTGCGTAGCGCGGTTTATGGGGTTATCTATGATTCTAGCACTTGTTAATGTATATGTCGCATCTAGGCTTAAACGCTCGACAAATAAAGGCAAACTTAAACTAGATTCTATCCCTAAGATTCTACCTTTCCCTGCGTTTTCATAATGCGTAGGTGCAGTCGCACTGCCATTTCCTGCGCGATATATCATATTATCTAGCTCTATTTGAAAATAATAAAGTGACGCATTAAGTCGCCCTTTTAAAATATTAGAATCTAGGCTATACTCGCCCCCTATATCAAAGCTAATGGCACTTTCATGTTTTAAGTTTGGATTAATACTCCAAATTAAAGCCGCTGGGGTAAAGTATTTATCTCTCATAGTTGGCATTCTAAAGCCTGTGCCTACACTTGTCTTAAAAACAAGATTTTGTGTTTGACTTTGCAGTGGAATATAATTTATGCCAAATTTAGGGGAAAAATTGATAGATTATTACTTTGATTTTTGCTATCTAAGGTCGCATTTCTAAAATATCCATCAAAATTTTGCCAAAAATCATATCGCAAACCCAAAGTCGTGCTTAAAGATTCTAGCCACATAGAATCTAAATTCACATACACACTCGCCATTTACAAGCAAGCTAGGATTGCCATTCCAAAACCCGCACAGAATTTATGCAACTAATAAAAAAATAAAAAATTATTTTTTCTTAAATGTAGCAGCCCTACCTGTTACACGAATAATGTCTTTACCAAAAGTCTTTGAAATAATCTCGTAACGAGGCAACAAGATTGTGTCACACTTATTATCAGTAATCGCCTTATTTAACAAAGTCTGCGTCATATTCAAATTCTTTGGGTCATAAGGCATTTCTGTGGTGATAACATTCCCCACATCAAAATCGCTCCCATTAAACTGCACAATATAGCCAACATTAGAATCTACTTTTGTCCCTACAAGTTTTGAACATCCACTAAAGAATACAACACAAACACAACCAGCACAAAGCAACATTTTTTTCATTAAGAAATCCTTTAAAATTAAATTAGAATGTGATTATACAAAAAAAAAAAAGCTGTCAAGAGTTTTTCTTATTTTTTATAATAAAATCAAAATTTTGCATTTTAAATCCTGTATTATATTTTATACATTATTTTATGATACAATTTTAGCTTTTATATTTTTGCGAAATGTTTTGCGATTTTAAGGCGACCTAGCTTATCTGGCATATTAGTGATAAAGTTGATAACGCCCCCGATTGCGCCCGTGCCATAAAGGCTAGAAAACGCCCCGCGTGCCACTTCTACGCGTTTAACATCAAAAAGTGAGATTTGATTAAGTAGCCTTGCTTCGCCTTCTAAATCGCTTAAAATCACGCCATCAAGCATTACTAATGTGCCAAAATTTATACCGCGTATTTTAATTTGCGGACGCGGATTATAGCTACCATCATTTTCGATTCTAACACCTGCTAGCTTTTTTACCACATCGCTAATTTTATTATTTGGCATAGAATTTATGCTTTTAGAATCTACAACGCTCATATTTCCCGGGATTTGCGATACATCACTGCTTAGAGCCGAGCCTGTTGTGATTAGAGATTCTAATTTATAGTTTTTATCTGTGTTTTTAGATTCTTTTGTGTTAGATTCTATGTTGTCGTTAGAATCTTCTGCGTTTATACTTACAATCAAGCAAAAAAGCAATAAAATGTGTTTAATTCTTATTAGCATAGATTTCCTTTAAAAAAAAGTAAAATGATAATCTTACTTAAAAACCTTAAATGCTTTAGAATCTAACTTGTTTTCTTGCAGGATAATGACTTTTTTTTACAATGATAGAATCTAGATTCTATAATTTTTTAGAATCTAATTTTTTATAGAATCTAAAATATTTTTATTTTTATCTATTCCCATCCTACCACCCTTAAGGTTGTAAAAATATTTTACAGAATCTAGCTAGATTCTATGTTTTACTTTGCAAATGCCTAACGCCCACCCACCACCCTATTAACAAAATGGATAGAATCTAGATTCTAAAATTTATACCCAACTTGTAGCCAGAATTGCCGTCCTATTTCATAAAATGGCAAGGAGCTTATACTAACAGAGCCGCCATTTACAGATGTTACTTGCGCTATGCTAAGATTTTGTGAATCTAGCACGTTATAAATATCTAGATTTACATAAAGTATATTTTTATTCCACACATCCACTTCAAAGCCTATTCGCATATCCCAAGTAAAAGCCCCCTTTACATCTAAAGGACGAAATGTAGAAACAGGCACTCCATTGTATGTATCTCTATTAGCCCCGCTTACACTAGCCATCGCAGTATAGCCACTACGGAATCTAAAAAAGTTATTCCATATAATATTTGTATTATAGATTCTATAAGTATGCGTAGTATTTAGCCTTATAGTATATGGTCGCACAAAGTTAGTCGCAGGTCTATCCGCATATCGTATAAACTGCCCATTCCAGCTAATAATCTCATTATTTACAGAATCTAGCGTCATATTTTCAGCATAGTCTTGATAATTGCGAATGACATTTGTCCAATCAAATGCAAACAAATATTGATGTTTTATACCAAAAGTATCAATTACACGATTATTTTGTATGCTTAGGGTTACTACATCAGTTTCACTTATTCCTTCATTAGCATAGACAAATCTTAGAATTGATGTATTTATAGTAGGCAAATTTACATTGCTAGTGCAGTTTAGTGTGCTAAAGCTACCATCTGGAGCCTGACACATTCTCCTTATCTCATCACGACCAAATCTATGTATATACTTCGCACTAATATCAAACATATACACCCTTTGGACAAATCCAGCCATTAGCTCATCGCTATAAGGCACTTTTATTTGCTTGAAATTCGTGTCGTTTTTATTTTGCGTATATGCGGCATCTTCCCAGTTTTGATTATACGCTCTATTAGTTATTGTTCGCTCTAAGGCACTTCGCCCATCCATTAGCCCAAAGGCAAATAAATTTCGTCCATAATATCTATTATATCCAAAGGTAAATTGTGTAGCAAAATTTTTTGTAACATCACGCACATTCCACGGCGCCTCATAACTTATAGCAAGACGTGGGGCAAGTGTAGCCTTATTCATATAAGTATCATAATCTAAACGCAGCCCAAGACGCGAGTTTATCTCCCCACCATTAAGCCCTAAGTCAAATCGCATAGAATCTTCTATAAACGCACCTAAGCTAAAGTTAGAAATATCAATTTTCCCAGCTTTATAAATAGTAGCACGATACATATATTGTCCATTATTATTTTGCCACTGCGTTAAAGTGCCACCTGTCATAGAATCTGTATATACAGGCGAATTACTACACCACTCACCCCACGTCTGCGAACTATCACACACTTGCCCTGCAGCCAAAGGACGAGTAAAAGCAGAACCGCTAAATATAGTATCTTGATACCTTTCATAAAACGCATTTACATAGCCAAGCTCCACTCCAGCATTGAATCTATTTTCCCAAAAGCCTAGCTCAATTCGACTAAATTCCTGTGAAGATTTTAGATTAAAAGTGATTTGTTTAGAATCTACATTCCCGTAGCCACCTTCACTTGCACTACCTAAAGCGGGACTCCAGTTTTTATCCGCACTTAAACGCCATCCTTTCATATTTACCGCACTATTTGTCCTTGAATTATCCATATAATTAAAGCTAAACTGCGTTTTTAGCTCACCTAAAGCATTATCCCAAAAGCTTTTAAGCCCTAGCTGATGCCCACCGCTTAGCATATCAAAGCTAGAATCTTTTGTATTTGCGATAAAGTATTCATTATATTGTGGCAAATAGCCATAGTTTAGCTCTAAACGCAGACTTTCACCTATATCATAATGCCCTTTTAGATAGAAATTATAGCTTTGACGCTTTTGCGTTTTAGTGATTTCCATTGTGCTATTTTGTGCTTGTGCTACGCTATTATAGGTATTTAGCGGGATAAAGCTTTGCGTTGTGGTAAAACTTAGCACAATCCCAGCATTTTGGCTGAATCTAGATTCAAAGCTAGATTTAAAAAGATGTTTTATAAACTTTGGCTGATTAGACGCAGAGCTTGAGTTTAAAAAGTTAGCATAGTCGCTATCACTAGCATTATAAAGATGATAGTTTGTCATACTTGCTTTATCTAGCGTGGCGTCACCTTGTGTTATTTGATAGCTTACATTTGCGCCAAATTTTTTAGTTGCCTTTTTAGTATTTGCTTCTACTACACCACCTGTGAAACCGCCATACGCCGCAGATATGTTAGAATCTTGCACATTTATAGATTCTAATATGCTAGTATCTACATTTAGCCCTTGACTTCGCCCTGGCATTGCATTAGCAGCCACGGGGTTACTAGCTTGACTACCTGCTGGGTCTAAGTCATTATTCATATTAAAGCCATCTAGTTGGAAATTATTTTGATAATATAAGCCACCACTAATGGAGATATTTGCAGTGTCAATTTCGCCCGGCGTTGTGCTTTTATTTTGCTGTGTATCATATTGAACGTTTGGTAAGATTCTAAGAATGCTTGTAATATCGCCATTTCCGCTAGGATTAGAATCTAGTAATTGTGATTTAAGATTATTACTACCTTGATATGTGCCTATGATACTATTTGTCGTGGCAACTATGGCGTTTAGTTTGTAAGATTCTATATCATTGTTGTTAGAATCTTTTGTGCTTGTTGCAGTTGTTTGTGTGGTGTTAGAATCTTGCGAGTTAGATTCTATGCTTTGATTATCCGCTAAGATTAGAATCTTATCATTAAAAGGGTGGCGAACGACGTTTAGAGAATTAGATTCTATAGAATCTCCCTTACTTGTAGGGCGGTGGATGGGCGATAGGCTATTAGATTCTATACTTTCATTATCTGCTAAGACCAACACTTTAGAATCTACCTTTTTAGATTTTATACTTTGCGTTTGATTATCTGCTAAAGTTAGAATCTTATCACTAAAAGGTCGGTGAGCGGCATTTAGGTTTTTAGATTCTATAGAATCTTTTTTATTAGTAAGTCGGTGAGTTGGCGTTAAGCTAGATTCTATAAATTTATTAGAATCTAACAAACTAGATTCTATAAAATCTTTTTTATCCACAAAAGCCATTTTAGATTCTATATTCTTAGAATCTTTAGAATCTAAAACATTTTCCACATTTGCTAAACTTTCAATATTAGAATCTATGTTAGATTCTACACTTTGCGTTTGATTATCCGCTAAAATTAGAATCTTATTATTAGTAGGGCGGCGGGTGAGCGATAGGTTAGAATCTTGCAAATTAGATTCTATACTTTGCGAGGTTTTATTATCCGCTAAGATTAAAATCTTAGAATCTTTAGAATCTAAACCAACATTCCCTACACTTTCTAAACTTAAAACCTTAGAATCCTTAGCATCCATTCCACCAAAAAGCCCAAATAAAAAAACAAAAACAGCGAGTAAAAGCCTATTTACCCCCCCCCCCCCCGTTGTAGCAAATACATTATTAATACAAATCATATTAATAAAAACAAACAAAAAAATATTACGTAAAAAAGTCATTTTAAGCCTTTCAAATTAAAATTAAAGAATTATTACTATTTTTTAATTAATTTAAGCTTAAAAAACTATTATTTATATAAAATCTTATAGAATCTATAATGAAGTTTAAAATAGATTCTATATATTATTGCGAAATTTGCGTAAAAAGTAATCCAAACATAAATCTAGATTGCCACGCCTTTTTGCTAGTTAAAAAGTCTTGCAATGACGTTTTTTAGAATCTAGATTCTAGAATTTATAGCCCACTTGTAGCCAGAATTGTCGTCCTATTTCATATACAGCTACAGCGGTAGCGGCGGTTGCAATGCCTTGTGTTATAGCGCCACTATTAGCACTACTTAAAGCAGTCATATTTTTAGAATCTAATACATTGTAAATATCTAGATTCACATATAATGTATTTTTATTCCACACATCGATTTCAAAGCCTATTCGCATATCCCAAGTAAATGCTTCTTTAAAATGCCTTTTGCCATATTGCGTTAAATTCGCATAGTTTTGGTTATATCCTGCTTGATTTTGAGCGATTAGCACCATTGCATCATACGCACCGCGAAGTCTAAAAAAGTTATTCCACATCCACTTTGTTTTCCAAATATTAAATGTATGTGTAGTATTGAATCTTAATGTGTAAGGACGTGCAAAATTTTCAGTTGGTCTATCTCTATACTTAATAATTTGTCCGTTATATAGCACATCAACATCATCTGCATAAGCATCATCAGCGGCATAAATATTATAACTTCGCCTTGTATTTGTATAATCAAATGCGAGTAAGTAATAATGTTTCACCCCAAAAGTTTCAATATTTTTATTATTTTGAATGCTAAGTGTGATAATATGACTTTGTGAAGTGCCATCATTGCTCCAGCTACAAGGGATATTAGTCGTGTTAAGATTAGTTGGAGGTTGGCAATTATTAGTCGTTGCATTTGGTCGCTGTCTCATTATCTCATCTTTACCCCCACGATAAATGTATTTTAACGCCATTTCAAACATATAAAGATTCTGTGAAATTCCAGCCATATATTCATCAGCATAAGGCACATTTAATGTTGTAAAATTAACATAGCCAGAATCTCCAGCGGTATTAGTAGTAGCACTCCACGCTGTATTAGCATTTGGGCGAGTATATATTATTTGATTATTAGCGATAAAGTCATAAAGACGATAGCTTAGTAAATTTCGCCCATAATATCTATTCGCACCAAGTATAAATGTCGTTTTATATTCATTCTTAAAAGGCGTTGTATAATTAAGTGAGAATCTAGGAGCAATTGTATGCTTTTTCATATAATCGTCACCATCAAGCCTAAAGCCCGGTCGAAAGCCTATATTACCAAATTTTCCTAAGTCAAACTTTATATCATCTTCTACATAGATTCCATACGAAAAGGTCCCAAAGGCTATTTCACCTACTTTAGATTCTGTAACTCTATTAAAATACTGCCCTTGCCAAGTAGCATTACCACTATATGCAGTAGCGCTATCACAAGTATCAAAGCTAAACATACTATCACTTCCACAAGTTGCCCCATTTAGATTCTGTGGCAAACCAAAGGAATAATATGGATTTAATCTATTACGCAAAGCATGTGTATATCCTAGCTCTAATCCTACTCTAAAATTATGAGCGCTTTTCCACCACTCTATTGTCTCAAAGCCCATATCACTTTTGTAATTAAAGGTATTTTGCACTTGCTGCATATTACCATAGCCACCTTCACTAGCTGTGCCTGTGGCATTTGCACTAGCCCAATTTTTAGTGCTACTAACTCTCCAAGTCATAAAATAATTTCTTTCGCTCTCCCTGCTATTTTGTAAATAATTATAGCTCATTTGATTAGTTAAAAGCCCAAGATTAGAATACCATAAAGCTTTTAGCCCTGCTTGCCAACCACCACTTTGCATACTATAAAAGCTATCTTTTGCAACATTATTATAGTATGTGTTATCTTGTGGCATATATGCTAGTGATGCTTCTATATTTAAAGATTCTAAAGGATTGTAATTTAGCTTTACATAGTAGTTATCTATATAGCGATGCTGCTGCCTTGTGCTATTTGCAGCACTCCCTACATTAAAGCTATATGCTTTTAAGGGGATAAATGAACGCGTGGTAGAATAACTAGCAATAATTCCTAAATTATTAGTCACATATCCTTCTACATTTGCACGCACTAAATGCTTTGTAAAGTTTGGTTGGTAATTTTCATTGCTACTTGTGGCAAAGTTTGCTTCTTGTGAGCTATCGACAAAATATTGTGTAAAATAATTTGATGTGTATTGATAATTTATATTCGCATGCCAAGAGCCTAGCATTCCTTTATCTCTACGTGGTTTTCTAATATTAGCTTCTACCACACCACCTGTAAAGCCTCCATACGCCGCAGAAATATTGCTATCTTGCACGTTTATAGAATCTAAAAGGCTAGTATCCACTGCTAAACCTTGCGAACGTCCGCTACGCATAGCATTTGGTCCATTTGTAGTCCCGCCATTTGGGTCTAAGTCATTATTCATATTAAAGCCATCTAGTTGAAAATTATTTTGGTAAAAAAGTCCGCCACTTATTGAGATATTAGCAGGGTCAATCTCGCCTGGCGTTGTACTTTTTAGTTGAGCATTATCAAATTGCACATTTGGTAAAATTTTAAGAATGCTTGTAATATCACCATTTCCACTAGGATTAGAATCTAGCATTTCTTTATTTAATACGCCGCTACTACTTTGATAAGTCTTTAGCGGATTATTCGCCGTTGTAGTCACGGCATTTAGTTTGTAAGATTCTATCGTGTTGTTTTTAGAATCTTTTGTTGTGTTTTTAGAATCTATGGCGTTAGAATCTTTTTCATTTGTAGGGCGGTGGATGGGCGATAGGCTGTTAGATTCTTTAGTTTCATTCTCCGCTAAGATTAAAACTTTAGAATCTTTATTATCCGTCATGTTGAGCGAACGCGAAACATCTACTTTTGCATTCTTAGATTCTATGTTTTTAGATTCTATAGAATCTTCCTTACTTGTAGGGCGGTGAGCGGCGTTTAGATTTTTAGATTCTATAGAATCTTGTTTATCCACAAAAGCGAGTTTAGATTCTATATTTTCTTTAGAATTACGCAAAGCAAATTTAGATTCTATATTCTTAGAATCTTTAGAATCTTGCAACTTAGATTCTATATTTTCTTTAGAATCTAAAACCCCAAAAAGCCCAAATAAAAAAACAAAAGTAGCGAGTAAAAGCCTATTTACCCCCCCCCCGTTATACGTAGTTTGCAACTATTTTTAAATCTAGATTCTAAGAATCTACCCAAAAACTTTTTTATTATCAACTTCATAAATATCCTTAAAAGTAAAATAGTAATAGATATTACATTGTAAGATTATTATTCTTAAAGGAAGCTTAAAATCAATAAAGATTCTATATAAACAAAAATAAGCTATCATTTTGCTTTGATAATTGACAAAGGAAAAATATGCAGCTGCGACTTATGAATATACGCGATTATGATAATGTTTTGAGCCTGTGGAAAAGCATTGAGGGCTTTTATATACGAGAGATTGATGATTCGCTATCTGGGATGCAAAAGTTTTTAGAGCGAAACCCTAGCACAAATGTAGTCGCCCTGCAAAATGATAGAATCATAGGCTCAATTTTATGCGGATATGATGGGCGATGTGCGTATCTTTATCATGTGTGCGTGCATAAGGATTTTCGACATCAGGGTATAGGTAGTGCGATGGTTAATTTTGTCATTTCAGCCCTGCATAAGATTGATGCTACACACATAAATCTTGTCGCTTTTAAGACAAATGAGCTAGGCAATCTTTTTTGGAAAAAGCTAGAGTGGGAATTTAAAGGCACACTAAATCTTTATGAATATATTTTAGATTCTAAAAATATTAGACGACTTAATACTTAACTTGTAAGTTTATTTTTAAACCCTAAAGATAGCAATGGTAGGAATATATAGAAAAGAAAATATTTTGGTTTTATAGAATCTAGATTCTATAAATTCTTAACAATCCCGCTCCCCACAATTTCACTAATATTTTTCACGCCTTCTTTTTTGCATTTAATCGCCAGCTCTTTGTTTATTTTTTTTATTAGACTTGGACCTTCATAAATTAGGGCAGTAAAAAGCTGCACTAGACTTGCCCCAAGCTTTAGTCGCTCCCACACATCATCGCTACTAGAAATGCCGCCCACAGAAATCAAAGTAATTTTCCCAAAAAAATGCTGTCCCAAAATCCGCAAAACTTCCCTACTTTTCTCACGCAACGCCGCCCCGCTAATGCCCCCAAAAGGCACGCCATCACGCACATTAGGCGTTGCCACCACGCCATAATCAATAGTCGTATTAGTCGCCACAATGCCGCTTGCGCCGCTATTTATCGCACTCTCCACTACCGCTAACATAGAATCTACTTCCATATCAGGCGAGATTTTTATAAAAAGCGGCTTTTGCGTATTATTTTTCGCCATTTTTAATAGTTCGCTTACAAATTCCACATTTTGCAAATCGCGTAAATTAGGCGTGTTTGGCGAAGAGAGATTAAAGACAAAATAATCACCAAAGCCCTCCAGCGTCTGCAAACTAAGCTCATAATTTGTAAGCGAATCAACTTGCGCTACAAGCTTATTTTTACCGATATTTATACCAAGCGGGACGACAAAAGGATAGCAATTTTTAAGATTTGCTAGCATTCCGCGCGCACCGATATTATTAAAACCCATCGCATTTTGCAGACTATTTTCTTTTATATGGCGAAAGATTCGTGGCTTAGGATTCCCGGCTTGTGCCATTTGCGTTACACTGCCAAGCTCCAAAAAGCCAAAGCCCATCGCACTTAGTGGACGCACAAGCTCTGCATTTTTATCAAAGCCACTAGCTAAACCTAGCGGATTATAAAATCTTAGTCCATTGATATTTTGACTTAGAGTTTCATTGATAACGCAGTGATTTTTTGCGATACTAGATTCTATAAGTGGGAAATTTTGCGGAATTTTCATCATTTTCACAGCGATTTCATGCGCACTTTCAGCATCCATTTTGTAAAGTAGCGGAGCAATTTGTTTGTAAAGGTTCATTTATTATTCCTACAATACCTCAATATCAGCGGCGATTGCCCCGCTTCGCTTCATTGTTTCAAGGATTGAAATCACACTTTGCGGACTAGCTCCAAGCCGCTGCAGCGCTCGCACCACACTTGCCACGGTAGGAATTTTCCCATTGCTACTAAGCGTATTAGTTTTTGGGTCAAGGCTCATAGAATCCACACTCACGCTGCCATTGCTATCAAATTCATTTGTGATTTTTAGCGTCAAATCGCCATGCGTCAAAACGATGGGCTGCACACTAATGCCAAGCCCAGAGACAATCGTGCCAGACTTCTCGTCAATTACGATTTTTTCACGCGCCGAGTAGGGAATATCGACTTCCTGCACCAAGGCAAGATACTCAATCATACTCAAATTATCAGGCTTATTTATCCGCACAGTGCGAGAATCCAAAGCCACCGCCGCATTCTCACCAAAGACCTCACGCAGCTTATTTTGCACCTTTATAGCGTTTTGAAAGTCGCTCTTTTTAAGGCTTAAAATCGTGCTATCTTGCTTGCCGATGTTATAAACGACCTCTTTTTCAATAGTCGCGCCGCCATTTATCGTGCCACTTACCAAGCTATCGCCCTTGCCTACACTAATCGCGCCTTGTGCTACCGCATAAATCTGCCCATCGACCGCATTCAAAGGCGTCATCACAAGAGTGCCGCCCTGCAGGGACTTCGCATCGCCGATACTTGAAATCTTAATGTCAATCTTATCGCCCTGACGCGCAAATGGCGGCAGGCTCGCAGTAACCATTACCGCAGCGACATTTTTGGACTTAATATCATTCGCGGATAGCTTCACATTCATTGTTTCAAGCATATTTGCCATTGATTGCGCGGTAAATTGCGAGCCACCCTTATCGCCCGTGCCATTCAAGCCGATAACGATGCCATAGCCCATAAGCTGGTTGTCGCGCACGCCCGCAATGCTAGTCAAATCGCCGATTTTTTCAGCCCTTAAAGTGTTTCCAAGAAAGAACGTCGCTACTAGAAAAATGCCTACCGCAAATAACGTCGCAACTTTACTAAAAATCACATTCCCTAAAAATCTCATAACAAATCCTTTTGTTAATTTTGTAATTATTTTGGTTTTAAGCAAGAAAGATTCCAAATAATTATTGCAAAACATAACTTTTATTGATAGAATCTTAACTTTATTTTGTGGTTTTTAAGGTAATTTTATGCTGATTTCCTTTATTTTAAAGCATTATTTGAAGTTTGATAAGACGCAGCCTTTTATTTCCATTACGGCGATTTTAGCGTTCCTTGGCGTTGGCGTAGGCGTGTTGGTGCTGCTTGTGACGATGAGCATTATGAATGGGATGATTAAGGAGTTTGAGAGCAAGCTTTTTATTATGAATTATCCGCTGACTATTTTTTCTACTTCGTTTCGTGGGCTAGATTCTAATATTTTGAATTTTTTAGAGAAAAAGTTCCCAAATTTGAAATTTAGTCCTTACATTCAATCACAGGCGATTGTGAGAATGAATGCCGAGATTTATCCTGTGGTGGCTTATGGCGTGGATTTGGAACGTGAAAGGGCGGTAAATTCTGTGCTAGATTCTATGAAAATGATAAATGTAGATTCTAATAATTTAAATACTTCACAGAATCTTACAACTAATAAAAACATAGAATCTAACCACAAAGATTCTAAAAACCCCTTCATCGCCGTTATGGGCGAAAATCTATACCACACTTTAAGCCTTGAGAGTGATGAAAAAGTCACGCTAATTTTCACAGAACTAGCCCCCACAGGCATCGCAATGACCCCGCGTATGAAAAAATTTGAGGTTGCTGCGACCTACACAAGCGGACTAAAAAACTACGATAATTCCATAATTTACACCACTTTTGACGCGCTAAAAGCGATAAAATCACAGCAAAATTCGCGTTTTGATGGTATCCACATTTATAGCGATGACGCGTTTGGCGACATTTCTAAGCTAAAAGAAGCCCTTTTAGAATACGAAAGGGAAACACAAGAGCGGCTATTTGCCGACGTGCAGGGCTGGTGGGAGCAAAATGGCAACTTTTTTTCGGCTATGGAACTGGAAAAAAAAGCCCTATTTTTCGTGCTTATGCTAATCATTTTGATGGCTAGTCTAAACATCATTAGCTCGCTTTTAATGGTCGTTATGAACCGCCGCAAAGAAATCGCACTCCTAATCTCGCTAGGGGCGAGCAAAAAGCAGGTCAAACGCATATTTTTTCGGCTAGGAGCAGTAATCGGGGGCAGCGGCGTTATCTTTGGCGTGGTGGGCGCGCTCGTGGTGATTTGGGCGCTAAAGACATTTGATATTATTTCCATACCTGCCGATGTTTATGGCACTTCGAGTTTGCCTGTGGATTTGCTTTTTAGCGATTTGATTTACACGATTATCGGTGCGTGTGCTATCGTGGCGCTCTCGTCCTACTACCCCGCCAAAAAGGCAAGCCAAATCGATGTTTTATCCGTGCTTAGGAATGAATAGATTCTATGTTTATATTGAATTTAGATTTTGTATATTAACTTAGGCTATCATATTTGTAAATTTTAGCTAAAACTTAAAAATATTTCGTCATAACATTAGAATCTTAATAACAATAAAAATATACAAAAAATAGAGAATAAAGTTGTCCTTGCAAATTAAAATTATTTTTGTCGTTTAATATAGATTCTATAATTTTGGTTTAAAATCCTTCAGATTCTTTTGCTATTTTATATTGAAATATTTATCTCAATGATAAGGAGCAATAATGGAAGCAAGGGAAAATAACTTTAATTTTGTGCGAGATGAAAAAAGATTAATAATACCATTTTTTCAAAGAGCTTATGTATGGAAACAAGAGCATTGGGAGCAATTTTTAGATGATTTATATAGTAGCTTTCAAGAAAAAAGAGAGCATTTTTTAGGCTCAATTATTTTAAAACGACAGCAAGGCGTAAATAATGAATCTTTAGTGATTGATGGACAACAAAGACTTACTACATTTTCTATTCTTTTAAAAGTGTTATTTAACAAGGTGGATGATGATAAGAAAAAACATTTTAATGATTATTTATTTGAAAGTTTTACAAATGATAAGCCAAAAATTAATCATTCAAGGCTTGATAAAGAGCAGTATTGTAAAGTTTTGCAAAATGTTCCTATTAACCAAAAAGAGGAAAATGGAATCTATGGTTGTTTTAATTATTTTAATAAGCAAATTGAAGAGCTAAAAATAGATTCTAATGAAATTTTTGAATTTATGAAATTTATTATTGAAAGTAAACTTTGGGTTATTGTGTGTTTAAAAGATAATGAAGATGAGCAAAAAATATTTGATTCTATAAACTCCACAGGCGAGCGATTAAGTGCGACAGATATTATAAAAAATGCTATTTTTGATAAAGCAATCAAAGAATCTAATGAAGAAAAAGCATTAGAATATTACAAAACATATTGGGAAAATATTTTTGAAAAAGATGAAAAAGAGCGAAATTTTTGGAATAAAGAAATTGAGACAGGCAGAATTAAACGCACTAGAAGCGAAATATTACTACACGCAGTTGCTATTATAAAGGGCATTTTTGATGCAGATAAAGATAATTTATCCAAACTTAGTGTGCTTTATAAGCAAGATATACAAAAAACAAATATACAATCTTTACATAAAATGCTAGAGCAAATAGCACAATATGCACAAATATATCGCAATTTCCCACAAATTACAAAAGAAACTGATTTAAGTTTTGAGAACTATGAGGAGAGATTCTTCCATTTAATAGATGTGTTTAATATCAATGCTGTTTTGCCTTTAGTGATTTGCTTAAAACACAAATTAGATTCTAAGATTTATAAAGAATGCTTGTATTTATTAGAAATGCTTATTTTATGCAATGATGCAACAAAAGATTACAATAAATTTTTTGCCAAAATTATTAAAGAAGATTCTAAAGATATTGTAGAGTTTATGAAACAAGAGATTAAAGAAAAATATGAAAATTGTCTTAAAATAGATTCTATAAAGCAGTGGTTAAAGAATATAGAAAATAAAGATGCAAAATTTATTTTATTTTGGATTGAATTGTATAGAGAGTATAAAGATAAAGATTTTAGAGATAGGGCAACGCTACATTATGAATACACTTTAGAGCATCTTTTACCACAAAAGTGGGAATCTAGCTGGAGTGATGTTATTAAAGATAAAGAAAAAGCAAGTGATTTAATCTATCAAATAGGAAATATGACTTTGGTTAAAGGTGCTTTAAATGCCGCGTTAAGAAATAGTAACTGGCAAACTAAGCTAAATGGCACGAAAAAAACTAGACACTATCTTAAGAAAAACGCAGAGTTATTAATCACAAAAGAGCTATTTGGCATAGAACAATGGAGCGAAGATTCTATAACTAAACGCACAAATGAATTAATAAAAGACTTTTTAACTATATGGAATGTGGAAATATTTTAGTTTCCAAATTTTGTGGCCTTCTTAATCATCTTTTCTTAATATATGGAATCTAGATTTTAGTCGCTCACAAAATAGGAGCGTTATTTTCAACCCCTTTTTTTTGATATTAAAATAGTGGAAAAAAGGCGAGTTGTAAAGAAATAGTGTTTTTAGAATCTTTTAAACTTGCTTTGAAATAATGCGTTTGGTTTTGCAATGTAGATTCTTTATTATTTTCTGTTTGCGGATAGATTAGAAATGTTTTTACTTCTTTTTTAGAATCTTTAGAATCTGTTTTCCTATCGCCCACCCGCCGCCCTTTAACAATATGCGAAATCGCGTATTTACTCGCATACGCCCATATTTGATAAAGGTCGGCTGACGAAATGGCTTTTGAAATCTCATTAGATTTTATATTTTTCCATTTCGTATCAAGTATTAGAATCTGTGAGTTAGATTCTATCACAATGTCAGGCTTTAGCGTAAAAGTCTCATTATTGTTAGAATCTATTAGCATTTTCTTTTGCGTAGTCTGTGCTTTTGCGTTAGGAGCATGTTTTTTCACATAAAAAGTCACAAAATATTCAAACAATTTATTCATATCAAATAATAGGGCAAACGCAATAGAATCACCGCTATAAGTGCTAAAAGACTCGCGTTTTAAAAAGATTTTACACCACGCATAAAGGCTTTCATACTCTTTTGCGTGTAGTTTTAAATTTCGCATTTGCGAATGCGCAATGGCAAAATCTTTACTTAGATTCTTACTCTCATTTATATCTTGGAGTATAAATCGCATTTTGTTTAATCGAGTAGAAGTTTTCCCGCTTAAAGTTAGATTATTTAGAACTTTTAGTGTGGAGATAATGAGCCTATTGATAGCTATATCATTAGAAAATTCATCACTTTGCGTATAGAATCTTTCTTTGTGAATGAGATTTTCCCTTAGATTTTGAGCGAACAAAAGTTTGCCTTTTAAGAACTTTTTATTAGATTCTATATTGATATAATCGTGTTTCACGCCCCTTTTAATTAGTGAATCTAGGCTATCCAAAAACATATTTACAAAAATCTCTAAAATATTCATATTTTGAGTGTGCAAATTTGCAAAATTGCTATCTTTAAATGGCGTTTTTTTAAGCGTTTTTAGGATGTTGAAAAGTAGGATTCTACTTTGTTGTTCTGTGCTAAGTTTTTCTTGTGAATCTTTGAATATTGATTCGTAAGTTGGCGGTTTTTCCGAATCTGTTGTTATATAGTTTGTAAATTTTTCCGCATTTTTTTGTATTTTTTCGCGGTATTTTTTAGAATCTATTTTGATTTTTTCCTTAGATTCTGCATTAGAATCTTTTAAATCATTCTTAAAAATCTTAGGCAAGATTTCTACACAAAAGCCGCTTTTTGTTTGGATTAAGCCGACATATTTTTGGGCTCTTAAAGCGTGTTTTCCATAGAATCTTAAAAAGTTGTGATTGTCTTTTCCCATTGCAAAGTCGCAAAGTTCGCTAAAATATTTTGTCGCCTTAGTTTGTATTTTAGAATCTGAATCCTTAGAATCTATTTTTAAAGCAGATTTTATATTACTTATGCCAAATTTTTGATGTTCAAGTATGCTTAAGGTTTTCATTTTTGCTCTTTAGAATCTTAGTTTTTAGAATCTTCTTTTTTAGAATCTTTAGTATAAATATCTGTAAAAGTCTCAATATTCCACTTGCTAGATTCAGTAATCCTATAAACCCTTTTTTCACTATCCACAAAATCATCGCTCAAATTCACTTTTAAATCACTCATCGATTTAGATTCTATCATTTTATTCCCATTCAAAACCGCATCGATTTTCGCATAATCTTCATAAAAATATTCCTGCAAAAGCGGAATGATTTTATTTTTAAAGATAAATTTTAGTGAATCTAAACTTAGTTCATACCATTCACCAAGTTCATCGTCTGTATAAAAAATCGCCCTTTCATAAAAAAAGGAATGCCCGATAGTATGCTCCCTATCAAGCAAAAATTCAATTCTATTATTTATAGATTCCAAAATCTTGCTTAAGATTTCCGCTTCTTCGTTATCATTTATATCTATATAATTTTCATCAGCTTGATTTTTATCATCGTGTTTCACAAGCCAAATATTTTTTAAAAGCGTAGAATCCGGCATCATTTCCACAAAGCTAAATCGCCGTCTTAACGCCGTATCAATGAGTGCGATACTCCTATCGGCGGTATTCATCGTGCCGATAATATAAAGGTTGCGCGGCACACCAAAGCCCTTGCCATTATCAAATTCGCGCCCACTATAAGGTAGGCTAACCCTTAGCTCTTCTTCATTTCCTATCCTTTTACTTTCTTCTATAAGCGTAATTAGCTCACCCAAAATCTTGCTAATATTCCCCCGATTTATCTCATCGATTATTAAAATATAGGGCTTTAAAGTCGGCTTAGATTCTATAGAATCTGTGTTTGTATCTGTATTGTCATTTGGATTTAATATATTGCTAATCGCACTTAGAATCTTATCTTTATTTTTATATACTCGTTGAAATGTAGGGCGACCAAAATTAACATCGCTTAACATCAATCCACCGCCACTTTTATCAACCCAAAGCCATTTTACCTTGCGATAACTTTGAATGCCTTTTGTCTCTATAAAATCGCCCAAGATTCCAAAAGCTCTAATCGTCCTACTTCTACCATAATTTGCCGTAGGGATAACGATATAATCACCGATTTTACTTTGTTTTTCTAATGCTTGTGCTCCATAATCTTTATAAGCCCACACATAATTATTATCTATACATTCCATAAAATAATCGTCTTGCCTTTCAGGTATCGTATAAAGTCGCCATAATGATTTTTTATTGTCGATATTTACATTTTCTTTACGCTCTTTTTTAGCTATTTCTTTATACTTGTTTATTTGTAAATTTTCTAAAGCTCGTCCGCAAATCTGCTTAAAGATTCCATTTTTTAATTCGTATGTTATGGTGTTAGAATCTTGCTTAGATTCTATATTTTTAGATTCAGTATTTTCACTAGATTCTATATTTTCTATATCATCACTAGATTCTATAGAATCTTCATTATCCAAACCAAGCAATTTAGGCTTTATCCCCTCCACAAACTCTTCATACGAAAAGCTTTGATGAAAGGTCACAAACTCAATTTGCCCTTGCGATTTATAATAATCAAATAAAGCCTTAGCATAAGCCCTATTTTTTTGATTTTCAACATGTAAATTTAACTCGCCAACTTTTTGCTTTATTTTGTCATAATCCAAATTGTCTTTAGAATCTTTCTCTCTTTTATTAGAATCTTGCGAATTAGATTCTATATTTTTATTAGAAACATTAGAACTAGATTCTATATTCTTAGAATCTTTAGAACTAGATTCTATGTTTTCATTTGAATTATTAGAATCCTTAGAATCTATTTTACCAAAGCCCAAAATCCTTAACGCCACATTTATAGTATTATAAGTTTTCCCAGTCCCCGGCGGTCCATAAAGTATTTGATTTAACTCATTCTTAGAATCTTTAGAATCTAAACCCTTAAAATCTACATTACTCATATTCTCTCCTTGTGATTTATCAAAACATTGCACGATTAGCTCAACACCAGCTAATTCTTTATCATCTCTCATTCTAGCGACATCGCCTTGTGGTGGATAGTTTGTAAGGGGGCTAAGTTTTCTAATATCTTGCAATGTTATAGAATCTTTATTGCAGCACAAAATCTCAAAATATGCAAGTTCATTATCAATTTTATATACACGACCTATATGCTGTATAATTTTAATGCCAATTTGATAAAATATAGCTAAGTCACCAACTTCAAAATTGCGTCTCCCGCTATCTTTCTCATAGCATATTTTGCCATTATTCTCTCCTAGCTTCCAACTATCAAATGGAAATTGTTGCCAATATTGCCCATCTTTACTTACATTCAGCCAAAAAATAGCAGGCAACTTAAAATCATTCACAAAATCAATATAATGATTATTCAATAACGCACGAAATGGATGTCTATCAAAACTCTCTTCAATTTTATATAACTTAGAACCTTTATTATTTAGCTCATCTTTTAGCTTTTCTAAAAAGTTAATATCATTTTTCCCTAAATTAAAAAAATCAAAATTTTGTGAAAAAATGCCCTGTTCGCTCGCCTTTTTTATCACGCCATTTATATATGTCGCATATCCATTATTTTTTCTATATACAAGTTTATCTTTATCATTCAAATACGCATAAAGGCGAAATAAAAGCTTATTTTCCTTAGCTTTTTTCTCATTAGATTCTATATTAAAAACATATTCCCCACTAGAAAAATTACATTTTATCTCACTCATTTTATTAACCCTTTGAATCTAGATTCTAAAACCTACATTATAATACCACAAGGACAAAAAAAAAAAAATATTTATTGTTAAAAAATAAGATTTTAAACATTAATTTTTAGTTTAAATGCGTTTAATTAATTACAAAGAAAGATAGTAAAATTATTGCTTTGAATTTGTAAGTAAAGTTTAAGTTTATGCCGCATTTTATTAGTAAAAATATGTTTTTATGTGTGAATATTTCGCATAATGATTTTTTTATTATGCCTTATTTGCGTAATTTTCGCCATCCTAATCTTATGATTTTGCCTATTATATTAGAATCTAAATCGCAAAAAGTTGCTAAGAAAAATCTAGATTCTAATAGCCTAACTACAAAAATAGATTCCACGCATGAAGTGCTTTTTATCCGCTGTGTTGTGAAAAGCGATAGATTTTTGTATAAAATTGATAAGCTAACGCAGGTTAGTAATTTGAATAAGATTAAAGAGATTCTAAGTTTTTTGGCAAGCCACGTAGATGTTATTAGCCATAATTTGAGTGAGACAAAAAAGCACACAAAGGGAAGTAATACGCCATTTTTGCTAAAAGAAACGCAATTAACAGGCTTAAAACCGCACTTTATAGAAATAGGCTTTGGCTCTGGGCGGCATATACTTAGTCTTGCTAAAAGCAATCCAAAAAAGATAATCTTAGGCTTTGAAATCCACGCCCCTAGCATTCGCCAAGTGCTAAACGCTATAGAATCTTACCAGCTAAAAAATCTCTACATTTGCGCGGCGGATGCTAGAAATGCTATGCAGCTAATAGATTCTAGCGTGGCAAATGCGATTTTTTTGCACTTTCCTGTGCCGTGGAATAATGCTAAACACAGACGCGTTATGAGCCGTGATTTTTTGCTTGCTTGTTTTAGAATCTTGCGGCTAAATGGGCATTTGAACTTGCGTAGCGATGACTTAGAATATGTGAGAGATTCTATAAATGAGATGCTATCCGCGCCCATTGCGCATTTTGAGGTGAAAAAAAATAATGCGGCGAATGTGATTAGCAAGTATGAGGCGCGATGGACCAAGCAACAAAAGGATATTTATGACTTATTTTTGTATAAGCAAAGTGATAGCGAGAGCTTTTTAAAATCGCAAGATTGCGTGTTTGAGTTTGACTTTTCTCTTAGCAATATAGAATCTTTTTGCAATCAAAAGTGGGTGGATAAGGAAAATAGCGTATTTATTTCTATCGGTGATATGTATATTAGCGTTGATTCTAATGATTTAGTGAATCTAGATTCTAAAGAAAACATAGAATCTAAATCGCAAAATTCGCAGGATAATTTTCCTTTAGATTCAATGTCCCACCCATTCCCACCCACTGAAAATTTAAAGGAAAATTATCCTGCGAATTTTGCCAACACACAAGAAAACGAAGTTTCTTTAGAAAACGAAGTTTCTTTAGAAAACATAGAATCTAAAAACCTATCGCCCGCCCACCACCCTATTTTAGAGAAAGATTCTAAAAACAAAAGCCAAACGCCCGCCAACCACCCTACTAAGATAGTAGAGCTAACCTTTGGGAGTTTTTATGTCCCATTTAGCACCTATTTAGTGATAGAAAATGGAAATTTGCATTATCTAAAATATCCATTAAATATAAAATCGCATATAATAGCACATAAATTTTTGTGTAAGATTCTAAATAACAAACTAGATTCTAATATAATACATCAAAAGTTATCCTAAGGACAAATAAATGTTAAAAGAGCTTTATACAATTAGCCTCATTAAAGATTATTTACAAGAATGCAAAATCTTGCCAAAAGAGACTAAAAGCATAAATGATATTTATAACTTTTTTGTATATCTAAATGACAACTTGCAAAGTTTTAATACGCTTTATATTTTTAACTATTTATATAACTTTGTAAGTAGTGATGAAGTTGCAAAACGAAAAACAAGTGCTAGAGTTTTTGAAGATATGTTAGCCATTTTATTTAATGGCATTGTAAGCGATACAAAAGAGAGAAAAAATTTAAGCTATCAAGTGCCTAATTATTTTAATAATGTAAAAGATAAAATAGCCTCAAATAGACGAGAAAAAGCTGATATTATTTTTGAAAATTATAGTATATCTCTTAAAACTCTTATGCAAGATAATCAAGAAATAAATATGGGTTCTTTTGAAAAATCCGTCCTTTTTGACTCTTTAAAAGTAGATGATTATTTAAATGAAAGAAAATCAAAAAGTGGGGCTGGACTAGGTAGCAAATCCCAACTCTTAAAGCTTTTTAGTATTATAGAAACGCTTTCAAGCTGGGAAAAATTTAGTGATAAATTTAATGCTATGATTAATTTTATTTATGCTGATGATTTATTAATCGCTGTAAAAAACGATAAATTAATGAATCTTTATTTTTTAAGTGGGAGCGAATTAATAAATATTTTTAAAGATTTAAGTATAAATAAAAATGAATTATTAAAAATAGTAAATCGTTATGAAGGCAATTCCCTGCGTATTGATAGAAATATGTTATTTGAAAAATGCAATAAAAAACTTGAGCTTGATTTTTCATATTTAGATTCTACGATTATAGAATCTATTAATAAAATGGATTTAAAACTACATAAAAACTATGCACATTATTTTAATAGCAATGATAAAGAAAAGATAAAAAAAGATTCTATAAAATCATTAAAAGATTTATTTAATGAATTTGACAAGGCATTAGTATGAAAGATATTTCTGTAATAAGCTTATTTTCTGGCTGTGGTGGGCTTGATTTAGGTTTTATAAAGGCTGGCTTTAATATAATTTTTGCAAATGATATTGATAAAGAAGCTTGTGAAAGTTACAAACAAAATATAGGAAATCATATTGTTTGTAAAGATATTTATAAGCTAGATTCTAAAGAAATACCAAATGGGGATATTTTAATAGGTGGTTTTCCCTGCTTAGGCTTTACTATTGCTAATGGTAAAAATAGAGATTTAAACTCACACTATAACACTTTATATTTAGAATACGCAAGAGTATTAAAAGATAAGCAACCAAAATATTTTTTAGTAGAAAATGTAGCGGGCATACAAAGTGGCAAGGGCTTTAAAGAGCATTTTTATGAAAAAATATTACCTACTTTTGAATCTTGTGGATATGATGTTAAGCATAAGATTCTAAACGCAAGTGATTTTTTTGTCCCGCAAAATAGAAAACGAGTAATTATCTTAGGTAAAAGAAAAGATATACAAAAAGAAGTAAATTTCCCAAAACCTATTATAGAATCTCCTAAGACCTTACGTGACGCTATTTTTGATTTGCCTAGTGATTATAGTGAGTTAATCCCTAATCACACAGGCTCAAGGCATAAGATTCAAATCACAGGCTATATAGGTAATAGAATCTTGCAATGGGATAAGCCAGCCCCTACAATTACAGGACGTGGCAGTAGGGGCGGTGGAGCAGTAATTCATCCGCACCCAAATTTACAAAGACGACTAAGTGTTAGAGAATGTGCTAGGATTCAAAGTTTCCCTGATGATTTTATATTTTATGGTAGCAATGGAGCGTGTTTTGCACAAATAGGAAATGCAGTTCCGCCCTTAATGAGTTTTTTTATAGCTAATGAATTTAGAGAAGCCTTTGGATTAGAAAAAATCGATTTAAATAAAAAACTATGGAATCTAAGATATGTATGCTAGATTATTATCTAAATTTTTGTGTAAGATTCTAAATAACAAACTAGATTCTAATATAATACATCAAAAGTTATTATAGAATCTAAAATTGCAATGACGATAAACATAAGGACAAAACAAAATGGAAATAATGATACAAGCAAAAAATTTATGTCTTGGCTATAAACGCACAGGCATTGTGATAAAAAATGCGAATTTTACGATATATCCAAAAGATTTTGTCTTTATATCTGGCGCGTCTGGTAGTGGGAAAAGCACACTTTTGCGTTCAATATATGGTAATTTACCTGTGGCAACGGGCGATTTAAAAGTAATGCACTATGATATGAAAAAGATTAGCTCACACCGACTCGTGCTATTAAGACGAAAGCTAGGAATAGTATTTCAAGACTATAAACTAATCCATGACTGGAATATAGAAAAAAATATCGCTTTGCCTATGATTATAAATAAGTTTCCACGAAATGAGATAAAAACGCAAACTGAAAGGCTACTTTCACATATAAATCTATTACATAAGGCAAATAAATATCCTTTAGAGCTTAGCGGTGGAGAGCAGCAACGTGTAGCCCTTGCACGTGCAATAGCACACAGACCGCGTTTGATTCTATGTGATGAGCCAACAGGAAACTTAGATGATTACTCAAGTGATATGATTTGGGGCTTATTAAAGTCTTCAAATGAGCAGTTAAACATTACGATTGTAATCGTTACACATAGGATTCCAAAGCATTTGAATCTAAGATATAGAAAAATTGAAATAAAAGAAGGAGTTGTAAGTGAATACGCTTAAACAACATTTATCATTACTTATACCGCTTATAACAATGGCGTTTTCCTTGCAATGTTTATTGATATTAGAACGCACCGTAGCCAAACAAGAGCAATTTATCACGCAAAAATACGCCATAGGAATAACCGCTAAAAAGCCCATAAACTTTGAATCTATCCAAAGCAAAGTCGTGGAAGCAAAGGAGCTGAAAGAATTAAACCCAAAAGATTCTATAAGCAAGCTTACAAAAGATATAAATGAAAGCAATATTATCGCCCTAACCCAGCAAATGCCCTACTTTTATTCTTTAAGCCTAGAGTATTTCCCAAACACGCAACGACTAAGCGAGATAGAATCTATTTTGAAAAAAAATCCAAATATTATAGCCGTAGATACTTTTAGCAAACGCCATTTAGAAAACTACACGTTACTTAGCTTTATAAAATTTAGCGTTATAACTTTTAGCGTGATACTAGCCTTTATAAGTTTTATGTTAATGCTAAAGCAAATAGAAATATGGCGATATGTTAGCCGTGATAAAATGGAAGTGATGGATATTTTAGGCGCGTCTGTGTGGATACGAAATCGCAGTCTTTTTAAACTCGCCTTAATTGATTCATTTTTAGCGTCTTTTAGCATTGCGGTGCTTACATTTTATATATCCACACTAAGTTTCACAAATGAGATTCTAAACTCATTATCACTTAGTGGTAGCGTGTTTCAAATCCCGCTTGATTTTATTAGAATCTTTTTTGCGTGTTTAATGGCGTCTATTCTTTGTGTAATCTTTATTATTTTATCAAAGGCTAGACGATGAAGATTCTATTATTTATTTTATTGAATCTAGCTTTGCTAAATGCTGCAAATGATATAAATGAAATCAATAAAAACATAGCAGCGCAAAATCAAAAGCAAGTAGCCATAGCAAAGCAACGTGAGAATCTTAATATGAAACTAAGCACCTTAGGGCAAAATATTAGCAATAATATCGCACAAATTCGCAAGTTAGATTCTGAAATCCAAAGCCTATCAAGAAATATAGAATCTAATAAAGACCAAAATAAAAGCCAAGAAGAAAAGCTAAAAGATTTAGAGTTTGAAAAGGCAAAACTTAGTAAAAAAATGGAAAATTCTAAAAAGGAATTAAGTGCGCTGATTCTAAGATATATGACTTTTTCACAAGTGCTAGATGACGAGGAAGTGCAGACAATGGATGATATTATCAATAAAGAAGCCTTTAATATCTTAAAAAAGCAAACCACAAAAAATATCGCCACAATCCAAAAAGAGCAAGAAATAATCGCAACGCAGATAAAAGATATAAACGCTAGTATAAATCAAGTAACCCAAATCATTACAACGCAAGAGAGCCGCCAAGTCGAGCTGCAAAAGAAAATCACGCAGCAAAGAGCGTTGGTAGAAAATATGAAAGGCGAAATGGCTGTATATAACGCGCGACTTAAAGAAATCGATAATCAAAAAAAGGAACTTGATAATCTATTATCAAAGCTAAATATTTTGAAAAAAAATACTGAAGCAGCAAATGCTAAAAAAGAAGCGGAACGTTTGGCTAAATTAGAAGCCGAGAGGCAAAAAAAGCTAGAAGCAGAGCGGCAAAGGAAAGCAGCTGAGGCTAAAAAACTAGCTCAAAAGCAAAAAGAGGAAGCCGAGAAAAAAGCAAAAGCAGAAGCAGAAAAAATCGCTAAAACAAATACGCAGGAAGCCCAAAAATTCTTAAGTGATAAAAGTAAAGAGATTCAAAGAGAATATGACGCTAAAATTAGCACGCAAGAAGCGGATTTGGCAATCACTAGCTTTGAAGACTTAAAACGCGTAGATAGCGTATATCAAAAGCCAGATGTGGCAAAATACACAGGCAAAAAATTGATAAGTCCGCTAGATTCTTACACAATAGAGCAAAATTTCGGCGACTACCTAGACCCTGTGTATAAAATAAAGGTATTTAATAATGGCGTGGTGCTAAAGCCAAAAGTTAGCGATGCCCAAGTGTATAACATAATGGATGGAAAAGTAATATACGCCCAAGAAATGGCAGGGCTAAAAAAAGTCGTAGTAATCGAACACGCAAATAAAATGAATACAATCTACTCAATGCTAGATAAAATCCCCCCAACATTAAAACAAGGCTTTGTCGTGTCAAAAGGCTATGTTATAGGACGCGTAAATGATAGATTAAACCTAGAAATAATCCAAGATGGCAAACACATAAACCCGTTAGAAGCCATCGCCCGTAAATAAAGATTCTTTATCTAAAAAAAATCGCGGAAAATACACATTTAAATTTAACCTATTTTAGTCGGTTGAATCTAACTCAAAAAAAGCATATAAAATCTATTAAGATAATAGCAAAAATTACACACATTTGGGGCAAGAAACTTTTAGAATCTAGGCTTTATCTTTTATTTTTATATTTTTGATTCTATAAATCCCTAAAATAAAGCAAATCAGTGCAATAAAAGCAATAAAACACGAAATAAAAAGCAAAGCTAACATAAAATAAGATAAATTATCTCCAGACAAAATATCTTCAACTCTATGCCATAGAATCTGTGAAGTTACATATATCACAAATGGCAAGACAATTATAATAGCCGCACACATAAACTTAAAAGAATACGCAAAATCCGCAATCCCACTAATTTCACGCATCGCCACACAAATTTTATAATAAAAATAAATCACACACACCATAAATATAACGCTAAGAATGCCACAAAATACCACACTTAAAGTTCTTAAACTCGTATTGCTACCATCATCACTAATATACAAAATCCATACAAAACAACCATACATTACACACAAAATAACATTAAATATTATGTAGCGAAATAGTGGCGTGCGCGTAAGATTACTAAGCTTTTTAAAACTTGTCAAAACATTAATAGATACCAAAAACAACATAATACTTGAAAAAATACTACAATATTTTATAAAGTTATTTATGTAGGTAATATTATCTATGGCGATTTTATCCTCTAAAATTTGTAAGCTACTATCCATTCCATTTATTAGTACATCAAGTAAATTTAAAGAATTGCCATATTCATTTAAGATTATCATACTCATGCTAGTTACAATCATAATCTGCATAACCATCACTGCAACACACAAAAAAACACTATTTAATAATATCTGTCTTGTTTCCTTAGCCAATTTTGCTTTATCACTTTCATCGTTTAGATTTATTATCATCTTTGTCCTTTATAGAATCTAGATTCTAATAAATTTTTAGCATCCTATACGCCGTGTTGCGTTTGGCGGGCGTTTCGTTTATATCGCGGATTAGGGCTATCATCTCATCTTGATTCATCGAGTTATGCGCCCCCGCAGATGATACGACATTTTCCTCCATCATCGTGCTGCCTAAATCATTCGCACCAAATAAAAGAGCTAGTTGCCCTATGTGACTGCCCTGCGTAACCCAGCTGCTTTGGATATTCCGCACATTATCCAAATAAAGCCGCGAGCACGCCAAAAGCCGCAAATATCGGTTCGAACTAGCCCTCTCTATCTGCGGATACTCGGCTTTCAAAGGCGTATTATCCGGCTGAAAGCTCCATAAAATAAACGCGCGAAAGCCATTTGTGCTATCTTGCAAATCACGCACACGCCGCCAATGCTCCACGATGTCCTTATCACTCTCCACGCTGCCAAACATCATCGTAGCCGTGCTTTTCATCCCTATCTTGTGCGCTTCATGATGGACTTCTATCCACTCATCACTACTTAACTTTTTTGGCGCAATTTTATCGCGGACAGAATCACTTAAAATCTCCGCACCAGCGCCAGGTATTGAAGAGAGCCCAGCCTTTTGCAGTCGTTTCAGCACTTCAGCAATGCTAAGTTTTGAAATCTTAGAAATAAAATTTATCTCAATTGCGGAGAAGCCATGAATAGTAATCTGCGGATATTTTTGTGCGATGTGTGCGACAAGATTCTCATAATAATCAATTTTTAGCTTTGGATGCACACCCCCTTGAAATAGAATCTGCGTTCCGCCTATTTCAAGCAACTCATCGATTTTTTTATCAATCGCTTCAAAGCTCAAAATATACTCGCCATCCTCGCCCAAGTGCCGCTTAAACGCGCAAAACTTGCAATCAACCCAGCAAATATTCGTGTAATTTATATTCCTATCGACCACAAAAGATGTGATTTTATGCGGGTGCAGCGTGGCTTTGACCTCACTTGCCATTCGCCCAAGCTCCTTTAGGCTCGCATTTTGCATTAAATCAAGGATTTCACTATCGCTATATCGCTTCAGTTTCGCACGCGTCACACTATCGACTTCATCGTGGCTGCTATTTTTATACATATCAAAATTTGGCTTTGTCATTTGCTTCTCGCTTATAAGATTCTAAAAAATGGTATTGTAGCATAGAATCTAGAATTATAAAATTCATAGGGTCATTTAAATAATAATTAATAAAAAGATTTTTAATAAAGTAAATAGAATCTGTCTTTACTTGAAAGTAATTTCAAATTATAGAAACTTTTAACTCATTTTTCCACTCATCCAAATGTGCGTTTAAAACCTCCTTGTAATTTGTAAAATTAGATTCTAAAAAGGCTGTGAAATCGCGTGGCAAAGGGGCGAAAAAGACTTCACCACCGCTATTTTTACATTCCATAATATTTATAGAATCTTCGCCATTTTTGCATTCCCTAGATTCTATAGAATCTTTAGAATCTATAATATCTTTAGCTTCCAAAATAGAATCTTTAGAATCTAAAACGCCCTTAGATTCTATAAAATTTGGCAACGTGTTAAAATAAAGCAGCGTGGCGTGCAGCAGCATTTTACACTTATAGCCCTTAGCCAAAGTAGCTGGCGAGTAAAGGCTATCGCCGTAAATATGGCGATTTATGCTATCCAAATGCACACGGATTTGATGCGTCCTACCGCTAAAAAGCCGCACAGAAACTAGCTCAAACTTGCCATTATCGCTTCTCATAATTTTACGAAACTCACTCTTACTATCGCGCGCTTGTGGGAATCTATCCTTATCTAGCACCGCCATTTTCAGCCGATTATGCGGATTTCGCCCTAAAAATTTCTCAATTATCACATTCTCTCTCAAAGGCGGCGAAATCACGCAAAGATAAATCCGCCCCATTTTCCGCTGCTTTAGTAGCTCGCTAAAATGCGCGTGTGATTTGTTATTTTTCGCCACCAAAATCGCCCCGCTCGTGTCCTTATCAAGCCTATGCACGATGCCAAGCCGCTCCTGCCCGGCAAGATTTGACAAAGTGAAATTACGCGATTTTAGATAGTCACAAAGGGTTATTTCTTTCACGCTTGGGGCGGCGTGAATGACTAAGTTTTGCGGTTTATTAAATATCACAAAATCGGGGGTTTGCGCGATAATTTCGATATTTAGATTTTCTAAGGCGTTTTTAGAATCTTCTTTGAAATTTGCAATATTTTTCCCCCCTAAATTCAATGTCCCATCCATTCCAAAGCATTTAGAATCTAAGGGCAAAAGCCCCTGCGTTATAGAATCTTCTTGCATGTTTTTACTAAAATCAATTCTAATTTCATCGCCTTTTTTAAGGGCTTGCGACTTTTTAGCCACTTTATTATTAACCAAAACTCGTTTAGATTCTATAAGTTGGCTTACTTGATTGCGTTTAGAATCTAGCAAAATTTGCAAGGCAATATCAAGCCTTTTGTAAGAATGCAACACGCAAAACACACACATAACACCCTTTCAAGATTTTAGAATTTAAGTCAAAATATTTTAGATTGACGTAAAAATTCTTATAATGACAAAATAGATTCTATAAATTTTGCAAAATAAAGATAAAATTTTATCACATTTTTAGTAGGGAGTTTTATGCGTTGTTTTGTGTTTGTTTTTAGTGTTTTTATGCTTTTAAATTATGGAATCTGTAAGCCAAGTCAAGAGATAGTTAGCTTAGATTCTAACGTGTATAAATATTTTATCATTAAAAAAATTGAAATAAAAAATGTAAATGATAGAATCTATAGAATCCAAATTGCTTTGCCTTTATTAGATTCTATAAATTCTACACGAGATTCTTTAAACGCTAAAACCGATGATTTTTCGCTAGATTCTAAAAAGCTAGATTCTATAAATTCCACGCAAGATTTTGCGTTAGATTCTAACAAAAAAGATTCTAACTTTCAAAAATCCCAAGTTATAGAATCTAGAACTTTTTCCCTTATTAAAAATAACCCTAAAAAGCCACAAAAGATTCTATATTTACTTGATGGCAATGCCTTTTTCCCACGATTTTTAAATCTAATTACAAATGATATAGAATCTAATCCATATTCTTTAAAAAACCTGCCTATTATCGTAGGTATAGGACATGATAGCAACCTAGCCTTTGATAGAAATCTGCGTGAGATTGACTATACGTTAAATATAGAATCTAGTAAAAATATTGAAGCTTTCCATTATTTTTTAGTTAAGATTCTAAAACCTTTTATTGAGAGTAATTATGCTAACTTTCAAAATTTACAAGTTATAAAATCTCTAACTTTAGATTCTAATAACCCTAAAATTTCCAAAGATTCTAATAATATAGAATCTATCCTTTTTGGACACTCTTTTGGCGGACTTTACGTCCTTTATAATGCCTTTAATTATCCGCAAGATTTCAGTATTTATTTTAGTGCTTCTCCTTCGCTTTATCTTAATAATGGCGCGATTTTCCCGCGATATTCGCCGATGTTAAGCAACTTTAAAAACAAAACATTAATTATCTCGCAAGGCTCGCTTGAAAGGGCAAGCAGAGCCACTTTTAGCCGCGAAAATTTATACAATTTGCTAAAGCGTGAAAACCCGCAAAATGATATTAGATTCTATGATTTTTATAACAAAACGCACGGGGAGAGCGTAAATGACGCATTTTTAATGTTAATTAAGATTCTAAAAGATTATGATAGAATCTAGATTCTAAAACACGCAAAAGGAGCGAAAATGGGCAGAGCCTTTGAATACCGCCGCGCCGCAAAAGAGAAGCGTTGGGGGAAAATGAGCAAAGTTTTCCCCAAGCTTGCCACCGCCATCACACTCGCCGCAAAAGAGGGCGGGGCTGACCCCGAAATGAACGCAAAACTTCGCACCGCAATCGCAAACGCCAAAGCCCAGAATATGCCAAAGGACAACATCGAAGCCGCGATAAAGCGCGCCAGCGGCAAGGATGGCAACTTCCTTGAGATTACCTATGAGGGCAAGGCGGCAAATGGCGTGCTGCTCTTTATTGAGTGTATGAGCGACAATCCTACGCGCACCGTTGCCAACATCAAAAGCTACTTTAATAAGACGCCGGGGGCTAGTTTGCTAACAAATGGCGCGGTGGAATTTATGTTTGAGCGGAAGGGCGAATTTGTGCTTGATTTGGCTGGTTTGGAGGCTGAAAATATTGAGAATTTGGAGCTTGAACTCATTGATTTTGGGCTTGATAGTTTGGAATCTGTGCTAGATTCTATGGACTTAGATTCTGCGGAAACAAGCGAGATTGAGAGCAAAAAGGGCGAGTTTGTGGCGTATTGCAAGTATGAGGATTTTGGGAATTTGCAAAATGCTTTAGAATCTAAGAATATCGCGGTAAAAAGTGCAAAATTAGTGCGTTTGCCAACTAGCCCTATAACCTTAAATGAAGCCCAACTAAGCGAGTTAGAAAAACTCCTAGATAAAATCGAAGAAGACGACGACGTCCAAGAGGTTTATACAAATTTGGGCTGAGAGATTTGCAAAAAAGATTCCATAAACACATTGCAAGTTAAATTATTTAAAACTTAATTTCGTGGGTATTTATAGAGCGATATTCCGTTGTAGATTTTTTTACTTTGTTAGAATCTAAATTAGATTTTGTATTAGATTTTAACTGGGGCTCTTCGTTTGTTATGTTTTCTTTTAGCGCTCTATTCGCGGCGATTTTGCCCTTTTTCTTTTTATTTTCAAACTCAAAGTCCGCGTGGGATACGACATTATCGATATTTTTATTAAGCGTATCCTTGATAAATTCCTCTTTTGTGCTATCTTTGATTTTATTTAGCTCATTTTGCGTTTGGACTTGCTCGATGATTTTTTTGGTATCGCTAAAGTCGCCGCCGCTCTCGATAATCGTGGTAACCTTGCTAGGCTTATACTCGCTTAAAGCTAGCGATATAGGCACATACACCGCGATGCTTGCCGCCGCCACGCCAACAGGAATTAATATCATTTTACTAATGCTTATCATATTCACCTCAAAATTACTTGTTTTGTTTGGCTAGATTCTATACGCCCGATTGCGTAAGCATCGCTATTTTTCACTATAGAATCTACTTCGCTTTTATCGACTATCACGCACAATCCTACGCCCATATTAAACACGCGGAAAGCCTCTTTAGAATCTACAAAAGGCAGGAAAAATTCGATAATTTTTGGCACCTTTATGGCTTTAGATTCTATCACGGCTTGTGTGTTTTGCGGTAAAACGCGCACTAAATTTTCACGCAATCCACCGCCTGTGATGTGTGCTAATGCCTTAAATTTATCCTTAAATTTTGCAAAAATATTAGTGTAAATGCGAGTAGGTTTCATTAAGCCATCAAGCAACGTCATATTAGCATTTTTAGAATCTTTACTATCAAAAACCTGCGATAAATCTAACTTTTTAGATTCTATAATACCGCGAATAAGCGAATAGCCATTACTATGGAATCCACTGCTTTGGAATGCTAAAATAATATCGCCATCCTTAACACTCTCGCGTTTCAACATATCAGCCTTTTCAGCCACGCCTATGCTAAATCCAGCCAAGTCAAAATCGCCCTTCCCATACACGCTAGGCATCTCCGCGCTCTCACCACCGATTAACGCACACCCAGCGAGCTTGCAACCCTGCGTGATACCCTGCAAAATCAC
The DNA here is from genome assembly GCF_000762875.2 of Helicobacter saguini. GTDB lineage: Bacteria > Campylobacterota > Campylobacteria > Campylobacterales > Helicobacteraceae > Helicobacter_A > Helicobacter_A saguini. The sequence continues at coordinate 14,902 of NZ_JRMP02000003.1, read as the reverse complement.
TAGACTTTTCTCAATATCAAGGGCATTCATCGCGTAATAATCAAGGAAAACAAGCGGCGTAGCAAAGTCGCAAATTAAATCATTCACGCACATCGCAACTAAATCAATGCCGATATTTTCAAGCCGATTATGCGTGATAGCAAGGGTTAGTTTGCTCCCCACGCCATCAGTGGCAGCGCAAAGCACGGGGTTTTGATAGCCTTTTGGCAGCTCAAAGCAGCCGCTGAATCCGCCAAGTCCGCCTAAAACTAAAGGGCTAAAAGTGCTTGCCACAAGGGGCTTTAGCCGCTCCACAAAGGCATTCCCACTATCAATATCCACACCAAAATCTTTATATGTGAAATTTTGCATATTGCTTAATCCTTGTCTTTTCTTATTAATAAGTCTTCTATTTTGGCTAAATCTTTATCATATTCTTTCAGTATATTTAAACAGTCTTGTTTATTTGGTATTAGTAATAATAAAATAATTAATAAAATCTCAAAAACCAATAACTTCTTGATGTTGCTACAAAGAAAAGTAAAGAAACTACATTTTTCATGTATTGATAATTGTTTTAATAAAAGCCACGTTAATAACAGCAATGTATTGACAACTAGACACAACCATGATGCAATTTTTAATGCCAACAATACATCCAAAATATAAACCACTAAACTAATATTTTTGTTATCTGCGGCAAGAATAACCGAAGCTATATCTTTATTTGGTATCAAAACCCATAAAGCAAGACATAAGGTTTCGAGCAACAAAAATAGCTTAATTAATTTCTTTGAACTCACAGAATTGTTATATGAAGCAACAACCATAGGAATCACCAAAAAAAATAATATATATAATAAAATTCTTACTTTAGGTAAAACACTTAGAATATAAACAAATACTATATTACTCATAAAAACCCTAAAATTTTTAGAATCTAAAAGCATAATAATATCAAATTAAGGCTGAAAAGTAGCTTTAAAATAAAAAGATTCTATAAAATATACATTTAAGATTCTATAAATATTTGCTAAAAATTTACATTTTTTTTTCACAATTAGTCTTTATTTTCACAAAGGAGATGGTAATGAAAAAACTTGTTATTTGTGCGTTAGTAGCGTGTAGCGTGGCGTTTGCAGCGGAGAATTTGGACGAGGCAAATAAGGCATATAACGAAGGCAACTACACAAAAGCAATCGAGCTTTACAAAGGGCTATGCGATGCAAAAGAAGCGAAAGCATGTGCGGCACTAGGGCTAATGTATCGCAATGCAAAGGGTGTAAGCGAAGATTCTACACTTTCAAAACAATATTATCAAAAAGCCTGCGACGCCGGCGATAATGAATCTTGCAATGTTGTAAATTGGTAAGGTTTATAATCTAATTCTTAAGATGTAGCCAAACCACAAAAAGGACAAATATGCGGCTGACACAGGCACTTAGCGATTTTATTAAAAGTGAGTCTTTTGGCGGGATTTTCCTTGCGATTAGCACGCTCCTTGCCCTTATTATCGCTAATTCGCCCTTGCAAAATCTATATCACGAATTTTTCCATTTAAGATTCTCATTTAGCCTTGATTTAAGCCCATTTCATTTAAATGACTTAAAATTCAGCATGTCAATGCACGATTTTATCAACGACATTTTGATGTCCTTTTTCTTTCTTTTGGTCGGCTTAGAAATCAAACGCGAAATGCTTTTTGGCGAGTTAAATAGCGTATCAAAAGCCGCATTTCCCGCCATTGCCGCACTTGGTGGTATGATAGTCCCGGGTGCGATTTACTACGCTTTGAATTTCAACACGCCATCATATCACGGCTTTGGAATCCCGATGGCAACCGACATCGCCTTCGCACTAGGCGTAATGCTAATGCTAGGAAAACGCGTCCCACTCGCACTAAAAATCTTTTTAGTCACACTCGCCGTTGTCGATGACTTGGGTGCAATCGTGGTAATTGCCCTATTTTACGGCGGAGAGATACACTTTGCGTGGCTATTTGCTTCTGCGTTGGTAGTGATTATCCTTAGCCTATGCAACTACTTTGGCGTGAAAATGCTGCGCGTGTATATCCTGCTTGGAATCTTGCTATGGATTTTCGTGCATTTAAGCGGCATACACGCGACAATCGCGGCTGTGGTTTTAGCCTTTTGCATTCCTGTGCGCGCTACGCAGGATTTTAAGGCGTTAAAAGGGCAGATTAAAACGCAGTTAGCCGAGCTAGATTCTATTGATAGCAAGTTAGAATCTAAAAATAGCAAACCCGCTTCTATTTTGCTAGATGCGTATCGTGTGGAGTTTATCGATAAGATTCAGCGCAATACGCAAAACACGCAAAATCCGCTGCTGCGGCTGGAGCATTTTTTGCAGCCTTATAGCGCGTATTTTATTATGCCGCTTTTTGCCTTTGCAAATGCTGGTGTGAGCGTGAGCGGCGACTTTGATTTTAATATTGATAGAATCTTTTTTGGGATTTTCTTAGGGCTACTTGTGGGTAAGCCTGTGGGGATTTTTCTAGCGTGTTTTTTGTGTGAAAAATTAAGGATAGCGGTGCGTCCTAGTGGCGTTTCATGGCTGCATATTTTGGGCGCTGGAATGTTAGCTGGAATAGGCTTTACGATGTCGCTATTCGTCTCTGCTTTAGCCTTTGATAATGAAAGCGCTAAGGAATTAGCCAAAGTTAGCATACTAATCGCTTCGCTATCTTCGTGCATTATAGGTGTAATATTCTTACTTTTAGTTGGGAGTAAAAGATAGAATCTAGACTTAAACAAATTTTAAAGGAGCAAACATGTCAATATTTAGAGAATACGATATACGCGGGATTTTTGAGAAAGATTTAAGCCATGAAGTAGTGTATAAAATCGGCTTTCTTTTAGGACAAAAGATTCTAAAAACGCAAGATAAAGTCGCTATCGGCTATGATGCAAGGACGCATAGCCCCACACTTTTTAAGTGGCTAGCAAGCGGGCTAAATCAAAGCGGAGTGCAAGTCTTTGATTTAGGGCTAATCCCTACTCCTGTGGCGTATTTTACGACATTTAAAAGCGATATAAAAAGCTCGATAATGATAACAGGCTCGCACAATCCACCGCAATATAATGGCTTTAAAATCACCATAAATCAGGCGCCATTTTATGGCAAGGATATACAGAATCTAAGCCACGAAATGAATAGCGTAAAATTCATTGACGAAAGTGCGGAAACTACAAAGCTTGATATGCTTAGCGAATATGTGAAATTTATTAGCGATGAGTTTAGTGCGCTAAAGGGCTGGAGTGAGCCTATCGCCTTTGACTGCGGTAATGGCGTAGCAGGCGTGGCTATGGATAGAATCTTGCAGAATCTACAACTAAACGCTACGAAGTTATATTTCGAGCCAGATGGCACTTTCCCAAATCATCATCCAGACCCAAGCGAGCATGAAAACCTTGATGATTTGAAAAAAACGATGAAAGAAAAGGGCATAAAAGTTGGCATTGCATTTGATGGGGATGCCGATAGAGTCGCACTTTTAAGCCCTAATCACATTTTTAAAGGCGATGAACTTGCCATACTTTTCGCGCAAGATATTGCTAAAAAGGTCAAGGATTTAGTCGTTATCGGCGAGGTGAAATGCTCGCAAATTATGTATGATACCATCGATAAAATCGGTCGCGCTGTGATGTATAAGACGGGTCATAGCAACCTGAAAGTCAAGCTAAAAGAGCTAAAAGCGCACCTTGCGTGTGAGATGAGTGGGCATATTTTTTTCAACGATAGGTATTTTGGCTATGATGATGCGATTTATGCGGCGTTTAGAATCTTGGAGCTAATAAAAAGCCAAGAGAGCGGCATCGCGGCGTTAGAATCTGTGATAAAGACACTACCAAAGACTTATAGCACGGATGAGGAAAAAATAAAAACTACGGAGGATAGGAAGTTTGCCCTTATAGAATCTTTAAAGAAAAAGCTAGAGGATTATGTAAAAGAGCAGGGCGCAAATAGCGTTCCACATATTAAGAAAATCATTGATATTGATGGCGTTCGCGTGATATTTGATAATGGCTGGGGGCTTGTGCGCGCTAGCAACACCACGCCTATGCTAGTCACGCGCTTTGAAGCTTACAGCAAAGACGACCTAGCCACATACAAGACTTTTTTACTGAATTTGCTTGAAGATTAGACTTTATAGAATCTAGATTCTATAAAATATTTTTCTACCTTAAGGGATGGCATGGCTTAGAATAGATAAAAGAAAAATATTTACAATTAGATTCTATATTTTTTAACCTAATCGCCCACTTATCGCCCTTTTTTATAAAACATATAAAACATAACCAAAGAATGTATAGAATCTTACTCCTTAATATTTAGAATCTTAATCTTACGAATGCCTGAAATAAAAAAAACTTGTGCGTTAAATCCTATTGCAAACGCCATCGCAAATATAAAAAACATAGGAGTTAAAGCCCAAGAATTACTAATCTTTTCTGCAAAATCGTCAATATCTAGCCAAAGCATCTGCCCGCCAACATAAAGCATCAGCGGCAATGTCATAAAAGTGCTAACTAACATAGACTTAAAAGATTCTAAAAAATCACTCACATTTGTAATCTCGTGCATTACCCTGCAAATCCTATGATAAACATAAAGCAAATACACACAAAAGCCCACGATTAGCCCACTGCCAGCCACCACGCAAAGCCCCCTTACATTCACATTATAACTCTCACTCAGCTCACACAAAATAATAAATGCCACAACACACAAAAAATTCACCACCATCCCACGCACAAAGCAAGAAAATAGCCCACTACGCGTAAAATCACTAAGCTTTTTAAACGCATTCAAAACAAAAATACTAACCACAAAAATAATCATATTCACCACAAATAAAAACTGCAGCAAATTTTGCGTTGCTTCAATCTTTTTTAGCTTAGTATCAAATGTATTTAGCATATCAAAAAACATACCCATCCCGTCATAATCGTGACCGCTAAAGCTAAAACTACTGCTAGAAATACTAGAAATATTGATAATGCCTAAAACAAACGAACACGCCCAAAACGCTATGAGCGCAAGAAATATAAAGTAAGATTTATACAAAAAGCCCTTGATTTGCCAAGCTTGCTGCGATTTTGCACTAGATTTATTGTCTAAACTCACTTGCATTTTTTACCTTTTTAGAATCTTTTAAAACTTCCTTGCTATAATACACAAATTTTTTATGGATTTTAAGCGATGTTGGATAAGAATTTTTTAAATAAATTTTTAGATATAGATTTTATAATTTCTATTTTACCATTATTTCAAAAAGCGTTTATTTTAACGATAGAAATTTCATTTTTTGGAATCTTATTTTCTATCATATTAGGATTTTTATTATCTTTGATATTATATTATCGCATTAGATTTTTTCAATCCATCGCTAGATTCTATATTGAGATTTCGCGTAATACGCCCTTAATCATTCAGTTGTTTTTTTTATATTTTGGGCTTTATTATTTTGTGGAATTAAGCAATTTTACTTGCGCTATCATCGGTGTGACCTTTCTTGGCGGCAGCTATATGGCAGAATCCTTTCTACTTGGGCTAAAAAGTGTGAAAAAATCACAAATTGAATCAGCTCTCGCACTAGGATTTAACAGAGTGGAAATCCTAAGATTTGTGATTTTACCACAAGGGCTAGGCTTAAGTATGTCCGCAATTTGCGCTAATGTTCTTTTTTTAATCAAGGAAACAAGCATAGTAGGCGTCATCGGCTTGCAAGATTTAATGAGCTTTAGCAAAGAGCTAATCGGCAATTATGCTATGACAAATGAAGCTTTATTCCTGCTCATAGTTGCATATATCATAATTTTATTGCCATTAAGTATCATTTTTTCATACTTAGAATCTTGGTATAGGAAGCATTTGTAGAATCTAAATTTTTTTGCTAGAATCTTTGCTTTATAGTTACAAAACACATAAAAAAGGCAAGGGCATGAAAACTAGAATCTTGGAAATACGCACTTTTAAAAATATCATAGGTAAAAATGTTAGTGCAGATTGTCATATAGAAAATTCAAGGGATGTTAAACCGCAAACTTTACTTTTAGATGCAGTTATAAATACAAATGGCGTTGATACAAAACTTGGTGGATTAGTAATTATCATAGGGGAAAATAATACGGGTAAAAGCAATGTTAGCCGCGCTTTAGAAAAATTTATTAGAACAAAAAATCCACAAAATACTTTTAGTGAATCTGATAAACCAAACTTTGATACTTGCACAAATTGTGAGCCGATTTTAACTCTTAAAACTTCTTATATTGATTTTACAATAAATCCTGAAATAAGCAATAAAGATATGCCAAATTATACACAGGAATTTAGCACGAAAATTATTTACTCAAATGGACGAGTTAATATCCATGATTGTCAAGGCAGTGCCCATGAGATAAAAGCGGCAGAAATGCAGCAAAAAGAAGACAAACAAAAAGCTCTGCAAGATGAAATAGAGCGAGAAATAAGAAAGCTAAAACGTTCAAACATTGAGATTTATAACGAGTTAAAAGATAAATTTATACATCCAGCGGACAATCAAAATATAAAAGATTTAGAGCATTTTAAAACCATATATAACGAGCAAATAAACCTAATAAAAAATGCAAAAGATAAGGTCCAGCAATCGCAAACTTATGATGAGACAAAAAAGGCGTATATTGAATTAGAAAAAGTTATAAATAATGCTGTTAGAATCTATAATGCAAGTCCTTGCATAAGCAAACCTATAAATATAAAAACGCAATTTATAATCCCAAAAGTATTTGATAATGTAAGTGTGCCTAGCAATAACACAAAACACAATATACGCCCAAAAGTTATAAAATATGATAACTCAAAAAATACTTTCACGTCAAAAGATTTAGAAACTACAATAGATTCTATAGAATCTAGCAAGTTTTTTCAAAGCTTAGCAAGGGCAGCAAAAATTGATATACAAAAGGATATAATACAGCCCTTTAAACATCATGGTAGTAAAAAAGACTACTTACCAAGGATAGAATCTAAAATCAATAAAAAGCTAAAAGATACTATTGAAAAACGTTTTAACAAGTTATATAAAAAGAAAGGCGATTTATCTTATGAATTTGAAATTAATTTATATACTAATGAAATAGCCTTTTCAATCTCACGGAATAAAAAGCAAGATGTTTTGGAGTTAGATTTACAAAGTGAGGGTTTTAAATGGTTTTTTAACCTATTCTTTGGTCTTTTATATGGTGAAAATACCTTGAGTAAAAACTCAATTGTCTTAATGGATGAACCAGCACATAATTTATCCGTGCCGGCGCGTAAAGGTTGTAGGGATTTTTTAAAAAGCTATGGTGAAAAACATGGAATCACATTTGTAGTTGTAACGCATGACCCATTTTTAGTAGATATTGATAACCTAGATGAGCTTAGAATCATTACAAATATGCACTCAAGCGATACGATAGCAGAGGGCAAGGGCGTAAATATTAGCAATGATTTTTCTGTGATTGAACGCGAAGATAGCAATGCCTTGACCGAAATAAAAAAAGCTTTTGGCGTTAGTAGCCACTTTTTTTATAATCCGGGAATGCGAATTGTGTTTGTAGAGGGCATTACAGATTATAATTATCTAACGACTTTTAAGATTTTGAAACAAAAAGAGGGCGGTGAGTGCAATATCGCCTTTTTACCTATTGGCGGGCTTGGCGCTAGTGATGCTGATAAAGAGCAAGTGATAGAAAATCTTATACATATTTTCCCAGAGCCTATACTTTTAGTAGATAGTGATATGGCTGGTAGAAAATTTAAAAAAATAAAAGCTGGGGAAAATAAAAAAAGAAAGCCTATGGATAAGCTACATATAGTCGAGCTAAGGGAAATAGATTCTAACTTAAGAGAAATTGAGGATTGCTTTAGTGATATTGATTTTGAAACATATCGCTTGGATAAAAAAATAATTGGCATAGAATCCACACAAGAAGAAAAACGCAAAAACCCAGTAAAAAACTCACAAAAATCAAAAGCTATGAAACGTGAAATATTATGCAACAAAGGCACAATATCAAAAGAAGCAAAAGATAGATTCTACAAAATATTAGAATTTTTGGAGTTTAATGTTTAGAATCTTTTTTATCCTTTAATTCGTTACAATTTTTCACATAAATTCATAATCTTAAAAATTAGATTCTATAATTACAAATTAAAAGCAAATAAAGGCGATAAAAAGGATAAAAAAATGGCTGAAATTATCGGCATAGCAAATCAAAAAGGGGGCGTAGGAAAGACCACCACAGCGGTAAATCTCGCCGCTTCACTCGCCCTAAATGACAAAAAAGTGCTGCTGCTTGACTTTGACTCGCAAGCAAACGCCACGCTTAGCCTTGGCTTCAAACGCAGTATGATAAATCATAGCATTATTTCTGTGATACAAGGGCGAAAAAAAATAAAAGAGATTATCCAGCCCACGCTTATTGACACGCTTTTTATCGCGCCAACTGACCAAAATTTAATCGCTGTAGAAAAGGAGTTTTATAACCAAGAAAAGGGCTTTCGTGAGAAGATTCTATCGCAGTGTTTGCAAGAAATTCGCAATGAATACGATTTTATAATTATTGATTCTGCCCCGGCTTTAGGTCCGCTTACAATTAATGTTTTGGTTGTTAGTGATTCTGTGATAATCCCCGTGCAGTGCGAGTATTTCGCCCTTGATGGTATCGCGCAACTGCTAAATACCATTAAGATTCTAAAGCCTTCATACAATCCAAAGCTGCAAATTAGAGGCTTTCTGCCAACGATGTTTAGCCCGCAAAATAACTTATCAAAGCAGGTTTTAGAAGAGCTAAGTTTGAATAATTTTAAGTTTTTTAAGGATGAAAATGGCGAAATTATTGTGATTCCACGCACGATACGCCTTGCGGAAGCTCCGAGTTACGGCAAACCTATCGCATTATATGAGAAAAAATCCAGCGGAAATATCGCGTATATGAAGCTAGCCCAAGCGATTTTGAAAGAAAAGAAATATAAAATCTAAAATACAAATGCTAAGATTTCACAAAATGAAAATATTTTTAAGGCTACAAATGCAAGATAAAAAAACAGATTCTATGTTTTTAGAATCTAAATTACAAAATATAGAATCTAACCACAAAGATTCTATCAAAAAACATAACTTTATAGAATCTAGATTCTATAAAGTTTTCTTTAAGCAAGGATTTTAGGGCGTTTGAGTGGTTGTGTTTTGCCACAAATGCCACAGCTGTGGCAGATTTTGCCACAGGTTATAGCAAATTTAGCCTACTAAAATCCTATTTCTATACAAATAGGAGCTTAAAGATGAAAAGCAATTTTACCATAGATTTAGAGCTTTTATCTAATCTATCGATAAGTAAGAGTGAAGCCATAGTGTTAGATATGCTGGATTACATTAATAAAAATCCACATTTTCCTGCGTTTAAAGTCAGCAATGTTAAATTAAGCGAAATGTTGCAATATTCAAGGGGACATTTACAACGAATACTAAAAATCTTAGTCAAAAAAGAATTAGTTTATAAAGAATCTAATAGATATATTGTTAGTGATTATTATAAGGAAGTTAAAAGTTTATGCTTTGAAAAGTCTCATAAAAGGATTAGTAAGCATAGCCACAAGCACACTCAAGTTACTTAAAGAAAGCTTAGAAATTAACACTTCAATTTCTAGCAAAGAAATAGTAACAAAGCAAAGGTATAAAGTCAATACTAAATCGCAAAAAAATGAAATTTTTTCAAGTGATAAAAATACCGAAGATTCCATAGAATCTAATGATACTTTTTTGAATCAAAATGTTACAAAAGTGAATCAAAATGTTACACTTCCTATACATTATAATATACAAAATACAATCACTATGTTTGAAAAACATAGTGTAGATATTGCGGAAAAACCACTCACATTAGAAGAGACTTTACACGCATTTCTAAAAAACACAAACGCAATAAGCCTTAAAGAAATCAATAATTATAAATTTGCATTACCAAAGGCATTTATAGACAAATACGATGAGATTCTGCCTGAATACACCAAAGAAGCAGAAAATATCAAATTAAGCCCACAAATTGCTAAAAAAATAGATTCTAAGACTTTGGCTAGTTTGAGTGAATTTATTAGCAAATTTAACTATCTACACTTACCAAAGGCTAAAAAAGAATTAATCGAAACGATAGAATCTATGGTGCTTGACAATAGCCTTGAAATCAATTTAAAAATTTGTAAAGAAAATAATCTAATCACTTTGTGTAATCCTAGCGAGATAGAATCTAAATCAAAACAAGCCCTAAGCTATCTAAAAGAGTTATGGAATCTGCTATTAGTTAGAATAAATGTAACTAAAAAAGGCTTAATACAACAAATTAAAGAAGTTTATAAAGAAAAACTACTAGATTTTATAACTTTTAGAGAATCTAAGCGTAGATATTTTAGCACTTATAGTTTTGATGCGTTATGTCTTAGACTTGCTGAGTTTGAAGCAAATGGCATAGATGTAGTTAAGGCAATCGAGCAAAGCATACAGCGAGACTATAATTGGGTATTTCCACCAACGCATAGAAAGCCTAAATTTCACAACTACAAACGTTATCCAAAACGCAAATATACCGAAAGGATAGCGTAATGAAAAAGGTTAAAAAGAGTAAAAAGCAAATCGTGCAAGAATTAGAAAAAGAATTTGTAGGATTTTATGAAATGCGAAATGAGCTAAGTGAAATGAATATCAACATTCAAAGGCGAGAGTTTAACAAAAAGCTTAAATTTATCTGCAAAAAGCTAGATATTGCATATTTTTTACTGCCATATCGCTTTGGATTCTATAACGCTATTGAATCTAAAAATAAGCAAAAAGTGCTTGAATATATCTTGCGAAATAAAGGAGAGTAAATGGATAACATTAACAAAATGCCAACAAAGGCAAAGGAAATCGCCCTAGATTTTATAGAAGATTTAGTTTCTTTGTATGATGCTTATGAAGCACAATACCAAGATGAGATTAGGAAATATCCTAGCCTTGCGGAATTTTTTGAAATTGCAGAAGAAGAGTTTAAGATAGAAGAAAGTAGGAAATTAGTTGAAAAATTTGAAAAAGGAGAAATCAAATGAATGTGGATATTGTGAAAAAGGAAATATTGCTAGAGTATTTGCAAAGCTATCTTGCTAATCATAAAGATATTTGCGAGAAATATGAAAATAAGTTTAAAGGCAATGAGAAAATCGCTGAATTTCTACGAGTGCTTGATAAGCAACAAATTGAAATGTGTAAGAAAAGTATAGAAATCTTGCAAGATGAGATAAAGAGTGAAAAAGATTTTGAATATTCTATAAGCAAGGCTATGCACAAGGCAAAGGCAAATGTGAAATTAGGGAAATCTTTTTGGCATAGCCCTATTTAAAAAGGATTCTAAATGAAAATATTTGATAACAAATATATCGTAAGCCAAAAGATTTTCAAGGATAAGCAAAAAGCTTATGAATATGCTAATTATCTAATGCAAAAATATGCAGAATCTATAATTGTATTAGAATGTATTAGTTGTCTTGGAATAATCATATACACGCAAATAAAATGTGTTGAATATTATTGTGGCGGTGGATATAAAATAAAAGGAAATGTGAAATGAGTTTGTTTATTTATTGTGCGGTAAATATTATCTTAGTGGCTAGTTTTTTCTTTGTGATTTACAAAGTCTTTAAGGCTTCGCAAGTAGGACAAGATTCTAAACTAGATTCTAAAAAGGATAACTAAATGTTAGAAATATTACAAAAAGTGTATAAGTATATTACTAAGAACTTATGGATTTTAGTAATAAATGCGTTTTTAATTATACTTTTAATAATTTCGTTTAAAGGAATTATTGATAGTCAATTAGATTCTAAAACTATTAAAGAAAGGAGCAAAAAATGAGACCAAAGGCAAAAGAGTTAAAGTTACCCTGCGAGATTGATTTTAGCAAGATTATTAAGGGCAAGTGGAATCAAAGCAAGGCATTAGAATTTGAGCGTGAGAAAAAGGCTCAAACTAGCAAGGATTTAGAATCTAAATTCAATATGAAGCTTAGTAAAAAGACAAAAGAATTTCTTAAAAAGGGCTATTAAATGAGTGTGTGTTTTGAAATAGATTCTTTTGGATTAGTCGGCTTGGTAATGATTATGGTGGCAGGGCAAATTGTGATTTACTCGCTAAAAGCGTATGGAAAGGATAAAAAATGATAAAGAAAAAGTATGTGAAATACCTAGATAACGATGCAGTTAGAAGCTATATAGAATGTGTTAGCAAGATTAATTCTTTGCTAAAAGATTTTAGTGAAGAGCAAATTGATGAAATTGAGACAGCTTTTTATGGCAAACACACTAGCACCGATGAAATATATAGTTTGTTTTTAAACTCAAAGCCTTTATTCCCAAATGAAATGGCGAATAAAATGACTGATTTTGCAGAGTTTATGGCGTATTTAGACGAGAAAGCAAAGGATAAAGAATGAAACTAGATTTAAATGTAGAGCGAGTGATAAATGCCACTATTGCAAAATACAAAAAAGAATGCCAACGCATTATGATATTTAAAACAAGGCGTAGCGACCAAGTGTGTATAGAATCTAAAAAGCAAATAGATTCTATTGTGGAAATAATCTTTAATGAAATAGCAATAGAGTGCAAAAGATTTAGCATTAAAGCTATAAAAGGCTATATCTCAAAAAATAGCGAATGTGGATATATCTACAATATCTACTTTGAATCTATAAGGGAGCAAGTATGAAAAGTATTGAATATAACGCAATTATTGATAATGTGGAATTTGTAATTAAGGTTAAAAAGATTAAAAAAACGCTTAATATAAGAGCAGATTCTAAAGATTTTAGCCTAATTACTTGCATAAATCCTTTAAAAGATGAAAACTTAGAATCTAGCGACTTACAACGCAAGGTAAATAAGCTTGTAGCTTATAAATTTAAAGAAACTTTTTAAAGGGGAAAGTATGAAAATGTTTGGCAAGGATTATAAACACACAAAGGTTAGAAAAGATTCTAAGTTTATATACATTGAAAAATGTATTGATAAAAAGCGAATTAGATTTAGCACTAGCTTAGATGTGAATGTGGAAAATATGGACTATGTAGAATCTAATTATAAGATTCTAATACAAAAATATCTATGTGAATTTAAAAAGCAAGTGTATAGTGATAGCAAATATAGCATTGCAAATTATGGCAAAATCGTGCTAGAGCTAGAAAAAGCACATTTAAAAGATTCTACATTCACTCGCTACAAGAATGTGTTTGAAAACTTTAAAATCTTAAGCTTTATAGAATCTTTCATACTAAAAATTATAATTTATAGAATCTAATTTATTTATTCGATTAAAAATTCGTATTCGTAGGTTTTAGATTCTATGTTTAAGGCAAGTTCATCTAGGGCGGTGTTTAAATCGTTTAGTAATGTTTGATAGTGGGAATCTTGGGCTTTGTGAAGTGGATTCATTTTAGTAGGGTTTCCTTTAGAATCTAGGCTAAAGCCTTGAAAGTGCGCTTTTATATCATATAACGAAGCGTTTGGATTATATGAGCGGTCATAGCCGTCATCATAGTGAAAAGTTAAGTTAGAAAAATCTTGTGAATGATAATATTTAAAGACTTCACGTCCAGTGTTAAACACGGCTTGAGCTTGCTGGCTAAACTTTAAAGGCGAGCTTGGTATAAAAACATTAGATTCTATAGAATCTATTTCTATCATTTTACCCTTTTTATATTGCATAGATTTTATAGAATCTGCTTTAATCTTTCCATTGATAAATTTATACATAAAGTCGCTATCAAAGGCTCTTTTTGCATTTACTTCTTTTTCACTAAAAGGTATAAAATGATTTATAGAATCCACATTATAGGGCAAAGATATACGATTTTTAGGATGAAATAACGCAAAAGCCAAGCAGTCGTTATGAAAATTAGAATCTTTTATCCATTTATCCTTTGGGTATAAAAACTGCACATCCGCATTAAGCCACGTAGCCTTTATACATTGTCTCACGGCAAAATAAACGCAATAAGGTATCACATTTTTTTTAGTAAAAGTGGCGTATAAATGTTTTTTTATATCATTTTGTGATAAATTATTTGTTATAAAAATATGGTCTTTATGCGACATATCAGTGCCTAACATTCGCAAATATACTAACTTTTCGCCTTTTTTATCGTGGAAAGTTTGTAACCATTGAATGATATATCCATTTTTATCTACTACCCTAACTTTTTTCTTTTTATACTCAAAAATTTCTACATTTTTATTTTTTAGCTCTCTTGCTTCTTCTAGTTTTACTACGCCTTTTGGCGCGAAAACATCTAAGGTTACTTTTTTGATTTCATCTTTAGAATCTAGATTCCATATTAAAAAGCCGATAGCAAAATGCCCATTAACATTATCAAAAGTATAAGCTGGACAAACAAAGCCACTTAAAAATTTAGCCTTAAAATTTTCTCTAAATTTTATAAAATTACTAGCATTTATATATTTTAATTTTGAAAAAGATGCCAAAATGCAACCCTTAATTTCATTATAGATTCTAATAAAAAATTGCATAAAAAGCTCCCTTGTAGCAGTGCCGTAATCTTTAGAATATTTTTCATAAATCATTGTTTCTTTTGCTAAATTTTCCCTATTTTTCCCTTTTCCTACGATAGTTTTTTTATTACTCGCTTCCGCATAAGGCGGATTTATAAAAATTATTAGCTTTTTTCGCTTATTAGAATCTCGCAAAATATTTTGCAAATTTTGTGGCACTTTTGAAGTTTTACACTTTTTGCATTTAGAATCTGCGAAATTTTGATGTTTTAAGCAAGGTTTTTCTAACTCTTTACATTTCTCACATTTAGAATCTATTTTTCCTATATGTTCCTTGCAA
>NZ_JRMP02000039.1 GCF_000762875.2 Helicobacter saguini | reverse complement strand
AGAAGTATTTTTTGATTTTTTTATCAATGGCAATAAAAAAAAGCGTTTCGGCTTACCAAAAGTAAATGAAATCAAAAAGGCTGTAAAGCAGATTCTAAATTAATCTATCTACTAAAACCTTGATTTTGTTGTGATTTTTTAGAATCTTTTTTGTTATTTTGCGAGTTAGATTCTATATTTTTGTGTAAAGTTTGTGTGTTTTTATTTTGATTTTGTCTTTGAATTTGTGTTTGATTTTGTGAAAGTTTAGAATCTTTTTGCTTAGATTCTGCATTTAGAATCTTAGCCTTAGCTGTTAATTTTGCGTTTTGTTCTAATATATTTTGTCGCACGACTTGCAAAATTGTATTTAGATTCTGTAATTTTGTTTTATTTTCAAAGTCGTTTAAATATTTCATATCGTGTTTTGTGTTGTCAGCAGATTCTATATATTTTTTTAATGCGTTTAATTCTTTTTGTAAATATCGCAATGATTTATTGTCATATTGCTTTATTTCGGCTTGATTTTTAAATAAAGATTCTAAGTTTTGCAATTTTTCATTTAAAATTAATGATATTGTGTGGGAATTTTCTTTTAAAAGTTTGTAGTAATGCTGGAATGAATCTTCACTCATTTCGTTTCGCTTAATCATTACATATCTATCCATTGATTTTAAAATGTGGAAAAATTTATCTATATTTTTTTTAGAATCTATTAAGGCTTTGCTACTAAGTTTAGTGCCAAGAAGCTTACGCAGGGCATAATTTGTGTTTAGATTTTGCGTATTAGAATCTTTATTTGCGATTATAGAATCTAAAATCTTTTTATCTAAATTAATAAAGTTTTTGATATTTTCAAAAATATTTTGTGAATTTAATCGCATTTCTTTTTGAATATTTTTTAGGGCGATGATATTTTCAGTGGAAGCATATTTCTTATAAGTTTGCAAATAATTAATATAAGAATCTTTTTCTCGCAAATCAGCGAAAAATTCTTGCTGATTTTTTACAAATTTATCTCGCACATTTTGCATTTTAGATTCTATATCTTTGGCTATATTGTGGAGTTTGTTTATTTCTTTTTTGTAGAAATAGTTTTGTTTTTTATGTTTATTTATTTCTTTATTTAGCTCTTTTATCTTTTTTGCAGTTTGGAAAAATTTAGCTTTATTGCTATCGTATTTCTTATAGTTTTGCTTAAATTTGCGTTTGGTATCGAATAATGTTTTTTCTAAATTATTATCACAATTTGCTTTATAAAAATTAATTTTTGTGATTAATTCATTTTTTCTTTCATATAATTTCTTTAAATCCCTATCCACTTTTGGAATCTTATTATTAAAATTATCTATCTTTTTATAGATTCTATCCGCAGTTTTTTCTAAATGTGTAACGATATTTAGTTGATTAGAATCTTTGTAAAGAAATGAATTTAGATTCTGCTCTAAAAAGTTAGTTTTTTCACTTTTATATGCGTTATAGTAGTTTAATCCATAATAATTTAAGCCATCGCAGAAATCATTTCGCAAAGTATTAAAAAAACTTTTTATTTCATTTTTGTCATTAAAATGTAGCTTTTTGTGGCTAAACATATCATTTTTATTTACTAAGACGTGGATGTGTGGTTTATTTTGGTGAGTGTGAATCACATAGCAATATTTGTGATTGTAAAAGTTTTTTTCTAAAGTTGTTTTTACACTTTGCTCTAGTGCGTATAGATTTTTATTGTTTAGCGATTCATTTATGCTGAAACAAAGATGCCAAGCTTCCTTAGCATTTTTCTTGCCTGTGAAATCCATTTCCCATTCTTTAAAAATTTCTTGCATACTTTGTTTTTCGCCATATTGATTTATTGCAAAATTTTCTAGCGAATTTGTGATTGTATAACGCAGAGCGTTTTTAATTCCTTGCGGATTTAAATTTGAAAGTAGTTTAACAACAGCTTGTTTTGGTCTAGTTTTTTCAATACTACTATGCTTTTTTAGTAAATGCAAATTTGCTGGTGGCTTCTCATATTCTTTTTTCTTTTTAAAAATTGTATTTTTTACTTTTTCAAAATCTAGTAAAAAAGATTCTACTCGTTTATATTTGCCTATATCAAAACTCATTTTAGAATCCTTTTATTTAAATAAATCTTTTTCATTTCCAGCATTAACAAGTATTAATTTATTTTCAAATTCTTTATAAATTAAAAGTAAATCAGGCTTAACATAACAAACAAAAAAATCTTTTAAATCCCCTTGCAAATTAATAATCTTATATTCTTGCCCTAAAGATTCTTTAGATTCAATTTTTCTAATAACTTCTGCCAACAAATCTTTATCTTTATCGTTTAAAGTTTTAAAAAAGTTTTCAAAATCGTTTGAAATAAAAATCATAAAACACCTACAAATTTTTCTTACTCAAAATAAATCACTATGGCTTCCTATATTCACACACACTAATACTAAAATATCGTCAAACTTTTTATAAATCAATAACAAATCAGGTTTTATATGGCACTCCATAAAATCTTGTAAATCACCTTTTAGTTTATGATTATTATATGAGCTATCTAAAACTTCTCCATTTGCAATTTTATTAATCACTTCGTTGGCTAAATTTTTATTTTCCTTGCTTAACTTTTTAAAATTTTTTCTAAAAGCCTTGCGATATGAAATTTTATATTTTGCCATTATCTAAATCCTTTAGAAAATCAGCGTGGCTATCATACAACTCCGCAGTTTTATTCTGCAACTCTTTTTCAAACTCTTTCATATCCTGCAATATATCCGCTTCAAACTCTTTACTAAATCCATTTATGGTAAGATTAGAATCTTTACTAACCTTTGCAATATTTTCAGCATTTTTTGTAATCTCAGCTCCCAAAGTCATAACACACCCCTTAATTTTTTTTGTAACATAGATTCTAATATTTTTAGTAAATAAAATCAAGTATTTTGTATAGTAAAATTGATAGCAGGATAACCCTTTTGTATATACAAAAGGTAGCTAAAATGTCGGTCGGCACGACATTTATATCTGTTTTTTGAAAATATCAAAAAAATATAGAAAAATTTTCAATTTTTGTAAAAGTGTGATAAAAATATTAGAATCTAAAAAGAAAAAATCAAATATCAATCTATAAAATTATTGACACCAGCATTCTATACAAACTAGCAATGTTTAGATTCTATATGAATGTGGATTAATGCTAATTTTTTTACTAGCAATAGATTTTATAAACTAATAATTTAGAATCTGCTTACAAATAATTTAGATTCTATCTTACTAGCATTTTTAATTCTTACTAGCGACTTTTTAGAATCTATGTTTTAAGTTTTTATTCCAGCATAAAGATAAATTTCTTACAAGTAATATGATTTTTCAAACTAGAAATTTCTAAAATTTACCATTAATTTTTTATATTTTTTACAAGAATTTTTATACAAACTTGCAATTTAGATTCTAAAAACTAGCAAATTTTTTCTTATTTTT
>NZ_JRMP02000038.1 GCF_000762875.2 Helicobacter saguini | reverse complement strand
ACTAATTAGATTGCAAGGAGTTGGCACTCCTAAGATAGTATTTTGACAACCTATTATTTGGCTATTTAATAAATCAGATTCTAAAATCATTGATTTATTATTTGATTTAAAGTTTTTACCTTTATTACTTTTTAATTTTACTATTCCACCATGAATACATTTTATTTCGTTATCTTCTAAGATAGGGCAAAGAAAGGCAGTAGATTCTATAACTTTATTGTCATTGCCAGAAGCTTTAGCTTTGCAGTAATCTAACTCTTTACTTAGAATCTTCTTTGCTTCTTTGCTTTTAGATTCTAACTTGATATTTAAACTAGATTCTAAGATTGAATAATGTAATATTGTTAAGACTTTAGAATCTAAAAACACTTGCAGGGTTTGTGTAGAATCTTTAGAATCTATTGAATCTTGTAAATAATAAATAGGCTTAGATTCAAGTAATTCATTATTGGAATCTAAATTACCAAACAATAAATCATTATTAGATTCTATCCCACCTGTTAAGAGATATTCATTGAAATACAAATTTATTGTATATTCATCTATATTGATATTATATTGTTTTTCTATCTCATTGTATATAATTCCATAATCTAATATATCCTTATTATTTGCAAATATATTTATTTCTTTGTTTGCAATATCCACGTATAAATTTGAACTCATTGATAAACTTGACATTATCGCTCCTTTATCATTGCATTATATCTGCTATATAGCATACCCTTATTTCATCTCCATAGAGTATATTATTCATCATGGTAATTTTAGCATTAAAGTATTTTTGGTTTATCTCATCACTACTCGAGAGCGTGATTTGGGTAGAATTTGAGTTGTACTTAAATAGTTTTGTCATTTTTTCTTTAGTATCTAGGACTTCTTCATTCTTTCTATTGACTATTACAAATGGTTGACATTTAAAGATGGCTCTTTTTTCTGCAAGAGTGCATCTTTTGTCTTTAAGTTTTATTAAGTCTTCTTTATCCATCATTCTAGGAAAATACCCTTTAGAATCTAAAATAATTATTTTATCTATAATGTTTTCTTTAGTTGTATGAAGTTTCACATAAATGCTTTTTATTTCTTTTTCTAAGTCTGTTACATATAAAATGTGCTCTATAAATGTAGATAAAAAATCTGTGCTATCTGGACTTTTTTCTTGAGTTTTATAAGGAGTTAGATTCTTATTATTAATCATTATACTTAACGGATTAAAGACTATAAAAATACTTTGCATAAAATTATTAAGATATCCTATACATTCACTTAGAGTTTTATCTTTGATTTTATTATGGTTAAAATCTAATTCTAAAAGGTAGGAGTAAAGATGGAGAGTTCGAGTAAGGGGGATAATAGAGTGATCACCTGTGATACTTTTGCTTGTTGTGATATTATGTAGTATTGTTGTATCGCTATATTGATTATCTTGGTGTAATCCTAGTTTAATCCCTAGCTTTGATATAGGAGAGCCCATATACCATTCATTTTTGTATTCATTATTGCTTGATTCGCAATGATAGATATAATTTTGAATTGCGAGTTTATATGCTTTTTTCTCTTCTTGTTTTTTATTTTCCATTTCACATCGTATATATTTTGTAAAATTTTCTAGCAACATTTGATAATAAGGCATTCTTGATTTATTATAATAAATTTCATTAAGTTTAGTGATTCGTGGAATAAACCGTAAAAGATTGTATTTACCAGCATTTAATAATTCTATACCATATACTTTATCAAGATATCTATCTTGTTCATTATAACATTTATCAAATATCAGCTCTAGTATTTTTTCAAATTCGTTTATTTTGCTTAAATGCTCGTAATAAGTCCCTTGTATATTATGAAATAGCATATCTCTTATTTCTACATAAAAATGTCGTCTTAGTCCATTTGGATATTTAGTAATATCAAAAATAGCAAAATATGGTGGATATAATGCACTGGCTCCTGGCGCATTATATGTGTATAAAGCTTTGATATTATTTTTATTTTTATCATCACATAGACTTAAGGCGAGTAATTGTGCTAGACAACCTCCAAGAGAGTGTCCTGTGAGTGTTAGAGAATCTTTTTCTTTGATTTGTGGATAACTTCTAGCACAAGATTCATAGAATTGTATCATATCATCATATTGTTCCAATGGCACTTTACCATGCACTAGATATACCAAATCAGCTTTAATTAAATCATTGTAAATTTGACTTATTTCTCCTAATTCTGTGCCCCTAATTGCTAAGATATAATTAACATAGCCATACTTGGCAGTATAAGTTTTTTCGTTTGTTTTGCTATCAATTTGCAATTTCTTTTCTCTAAAGAGCGTAGCAGAAAAGCCAGAATCTGTATTTGGCTGATGAGTGAGTAAATCATATCTTTCAAAAAATCTTTTTGCTTGAAGTGGGGAAAAGTCGCCTCCTAAGAAATGCTTATGATACCAAGAGTCTTGAGATTTGCCATTTTTATCTTTGAAATATTTATGTTCTATATTGAGAATATCAGAATTGGTGGGGATAGCAGTTTCATTGTTTGCGATTTTTTCTCTAAAGTATTCTAATCTCTCTTTATCTGTGCTGTCTTTGTTAAAGTCATAATGAGGATTGGCTAGATGAAAATAACCATACGCTGCCCAGGCTAACTCCGCATTATCTTTTAGTTTATTAATCACTACTTTATTATTCATTTTTTAGTCCTTTTTGAAATATATACAACTTATTGGGACACTTCCTAGAAAAAATCCCGTCCCCTCATTACCTGCTAGGAATGGTCTCATGCGATCCCAATTAACATAAAACATTATCTTTTTAATATTGTCTCTTCTTGCTTGGTTGTCGTTAAAAAGTAATGTAAAATCCTGATATATTCTACCATGATACTTTTCGAATTCATACAAATATGTCCCCCAATCATTAACTTTTAAATTTTGCTGAATGTATTCCCAATCTAAGCTATCCAAATCCGTATCAAAATGCCTTAACACTTTATTGTAATATTCCTCATCAAGCTTACCGCCATTTGCTTGATATATTTTAGGGTATAGCTTACAAATATTTCTAAACTGCCAGAAACTAGGCTCTAAATAATATGAATAAGGCGTATAATAAAAGATTATTAGCCCTATACCGCCGATAAATACTAGAATCTTAGATATTTTCCTTTGCGATTTAAAGACTTTTCTATAAATAAGCCAACATATAAAGTAAGATAAAGTAAAGATTATAAGTAAAAACATTATGATAAATAACATTTATTTCCTTTATTTAGATTCTATTGTAAAAAGATAGTGTGTATTTTTTAGATTTTATGTCTTGAGATATTATAGCAAAGGTTTAATTTGATTCTAAAAATCTTTTTTAACTTCTGCATTCTATAACCTTAGGATATAGATGAAAGTGCCCATAAGCTACCCACTCAAGTTCTGTATTGTCTCTCATAAGTATCTATACTATAAATTTCTTATTAATTGCACTACCTTTAGTAAAAAATATAAATTCATTCCAATGTCTATCAAAACGATAACCAACAATTTGTTGATAAATAATCGTTTT
>NZ_JRMP02000037.1 GCF_000762875.2 Helicobacter saguini | reverse complement strand
AGAAGTATTTTTTGATTTTTTTATCAATGGCAATAAAAAAAAGCGTTTCGGCTTACCAAAAGTAAATGAAATCAAAAAGGCTGTAAAGCAGATTCTAAACATATAAAAATATGCTAGAATAACATTTTTCAAAACTTAAATGTATTTTTATAGAATCTAATTTTAGAATCTATAAAATATATTTAAGGAATGAAAATGGCTGAAAAGAATGAAAAAGATTTGAGTTTTATGGAGCTTTTGTTAAGAAGCTTAGGAATGAAAGGAAAAGAACATGACGCAACCGATACACCCACAATCAAATTGCCCGATACCACCAAAACAGGACATGGACAAAATAATACAAATAATAGTGGAGAACAAGAACAATCCACAAGCATTGAAAGTGATACAGGACTTTACACCGCCACACATAATGGAAGCATTAGTGAAATACTCCAAGCAGAGAGCAGACGAAGCGGAGCTAGAGCTGAAATTGTTAAGGAAATCGATACAAGAAAACAAAGCATTGACGAAAGAAATTCTGCAATTCAAGGAATCAATCGAGACGAACTCGAAGAGCAAAAACGATTAAAATTAGATTATTTCGAGCAAAGAGTAAAAACTCAAGATACAAATGACAAATACAATGAAATCTTATCAAATAGAGAAGTTAAAAGAATACAAAATCAATTTGATTTAATCACAAAAGATAAAGGCGATAAAGTAGCTTTAGAATCTTATAAAGGTTTTTGTGAATATTGTGACAAACAAATGAAAAATGGCTACATAAAAGGATTAATACAAGGTAGAAAAGAAGTAGAAGAAATGCTAAAAATCTCACACGAAAAAATAAAAATCTACGAAAAATCTTTGGAATCTAAATCTTTAGAATCTAAATCGCAAGACAAAGACAAAGGCTTTTCTCGCTAGATTTTATAATATTAAAAGGTAAAAAATGATAGATTCTAAAACTTTTCACAATACCGATGCGATTTCTTTTATGAAAAAATTAGATTCTAATAGCATTGATTTAATCATTGCTGACCCCCCTTATTTTGAAATTTGTGGCGAGTTTGATTTTGGAATCTTTAAAAATGTGAATGAATATTTGCAATGGAGCAAAACTTGGCTTTTAGAATCTAAACGCATTTTAAAAGAAAGTGGCACATTAATTCTTTGGGGCGGCGTGGGAATTAAACCTTTGAGTTTTGCTAGACTTGCGATTATGATTGAAGATAACAAACTTTTTAAAATCAAAAATTGGGTAACGCAAAGAAATACTCGTGGCAGGGGGAGCAAAAAAAATTATATGTCGGCTAGAGAAGATTTTTTATTTCTTACAAAAAGTGAAAATTATACATTTAACATTCCTTATAGCAATGAAAAATCTTTGCGAAAAGATTTAGGAGCAAATGGCAAACCACGAAAAAATACGCACAAAAGAATTTCAAATGTGTGGATAGATATTGCTGAAGCAAGTCAATCAAGCAAGGAGCGATGTTTCCACCCAACTATAAAAGCACAAAAGCTATGCGATAGAATCATACAAACGCATTCAAACGTGGGCGATTTAATTTTTATTCCATTTGCAGGGGCTGGAAGTGAAATCATTTCTGCGATTAGAAATAATAGATTCTATATCGCCACTGAAATAAATAAAGAATATTATGAGAAATCTTTAAAAAGAATTGTGAATTTTTAGAAATTTATCTGCTAAAACCTTGATTTTGTTGTGATTTTTTAGAATCTTTTTTGTTATTTTGCGAGTTAGATTCTATATTTTTGTGTAAAGTTTGTGTGTTTTTATTTTGATTTTGTGTTTGAGTTTGAGAAATATTTTGCGTAGTTTTTTGAATATTTTTAGAATCTTTTTGCTTAGATTCTGCGTTTAGAATCTTAGCCTTAGCTTTTAATTTTGCGTTTTGCTCTAGTATGTTTTGTCGCACGACTTGCAAAATTGTATTTAGATTCTGTAATTTTGTTTTATTTTCAAAGTCTTGTAGATATTTCATATCATGTTTCACATTGTCATTAGATTCTATATATTTTTTTAAAACGTTTAATTCTTTTTGCAAATATCGCAATGATTTATTGTCATATTGATTTATTTCTTGTGGATTTTTAAATAAAGATTCTAAGTTTTGCAGTTTTTCATTTAAAATTAGTGAAATTGTGTGGGAATTTTCTTTTAAAAGTTTGTAGTAATGCTGGAATGAATCTTCACTCATTTCATTTCTTTTAATCATTACATATCTATCCATTGATTTTAAAATGTGGAAAAATTTATCTATATTTTTTTTAGAATCTATTAGGGCTTTTGCACTTAACTTTGTGCCAAGAAGCTTACGCAGGGCATAATTTGTGTTTAGATTTTGTGCGTTAGAATCTTTATTTGCAATTATAGAATCTAAAATCTTTTTATCTAAATTTATAAAGTTTTTGATATTTTCAAAAATATTTTGTGAATTTAATCGCATTTCTTTTTGAATATTTTTTAGGGCGATAATATTTTCAGTGGAAGCGTATTTCTTATAAGTTTGCAAATAATTGATATAAGAATCTTTTTCTCGCAAATCAGCGAAAAATTCTTGTTGATTTTTTACAAATTTATCTCGCACATTTTGCATTTTAGATTCTATATCTTTGGCTATATTGTGGAGTTTGTTTATTTCTTTTTTATAGAAGTAGTTTTGTTTTTTTGTGGCATTGTGTTGTTGCTTTATTTCTTTACTTAGAATCTTTATTTCATTCCATATTTCATTTCTTTGTTTATATTTTTTATTTCTTTGATATTTGTTTAATTCTAGTTCGTCTCTAGGATTTAGCTTATATTTTTCTAATTCTTTAAAATATTTATCACGCAGGGCATAAAGATTGTCTAGTTTAGAATCTTTTTTGTTTAATTTATTTTCATAATTATCTATCTTTTTATAGATTCTATCCGCAGTTTTTTCTAAATGTGTAACGATATTTAATTGATTAGAATCTTTATAAAGAAATGAATTTAGATTCTGCTCTAAAAAGTTAGTTTTTTCACTTTTATATGCGTTGTAGTAGTTTAATCCATAATAATTTAAGCCATCGCAGAAATCATTTCGCAAGGTATTAAAGAAATTTTTTATTTCGTTTTTGTCATTAAAATGTAATTTTTTGTGGCTAAACATATCATTTTTATTTACTAAGACGTGGATGTGTGGTTTATTTTGGTGAGTGTGAATTACATAGCAATATTTGTGATTGTAGAAATTTTTTTCTAAAGTTGTTTTTACACTTTGCTCTAGTGCGTATAAATTTTTATTGTTTAGTGATTCATTTATGCTGAAACATAGATGCCAAGCTTCCTTAGCATTTTTCTTGCCTGTGAAATCCATTTCCCATTCTTTAAAAATTTCTTGCATACTTTGTTTTTCGCCATATTGATTTATTGCAAAATTTTCTAAAGAATTTGTAATTGTATATTTTAAAGCGTTTTTAATTCCTTGCGGATTTAAATTTGAAAGTAGTTTTACAACAGCTTGTTTTGGTCGTGATTTTTCAATACTGCTATGCTTTTTTAGTAAATGCAAATTTGCTGGTGGTTTTTCATATTCTTTTTTCTTTTTAAAAATTGTATTTTTTACTTTTTCAAAATCTAGTAAAAAAGATTCTACTCGTTTGTATTTTCCTATATCAAAACTCATTTTAGAATCCTTTTATTTAAATAAATCGCTTTTGTTTCCTATATCTACACATATTAAAATATTTTCTACTTTTCTATAAATTAATAATAAATAGGATTTTATGTGGCATTCAAAACAATCTTTATAATCGCCTTGCAATTTATGATTTTTATATTTTTCATCCAAGACTTCATTATTCCCTATTTTTTCTAAAACTTCATAAAATAATTCTTTATCTTTATCGCTTATTTTTTTAAAAGAAGTTTTAAACGCACTTGAAAACTTTACTTCGCATTTCATTTGGCACTCTAAGATTCTAAGTTTCTTTTTAAATCACTAATGCTTCGATACGATTTATACTCATTTGGATGCTCCAAAATATTTTCACTTTCATACAAAGCCTTTCGCAATCTATCAGTTGGCATTTTTTCAGGGTTTCTCTCTTTTACCCACTCTTTAAATTCTTTAATGGTCGTTTTTCTATTTGGATTTAGCAAACGCAATTTAACATTAGATTTTTTCGCTAATTCTCTAATTTCTTTTAAAAAATTTTCATTAGCATTTTCAAGTCGCAGTTTATAAGTCATAATACACCCCTTAATATATTTTTGCAGAATTTCACAAAAAAATTCAAAAATTTTGTAAATTTCTACAAATTTTTTGTAACTATGATTCTAAGATGATTTTTAAAGTTTGTCAATAAGATTGTATAGTAAAATTAATAGCAGGATAACCCTTTTGTATATACAAAAGGTAGTCTAAAAGCCGACACCAACGCAGTTTGTATCTAATTTTTAATATTCATTAAAAAGGAAAAGAAATTTTAAAAAATTTGCAATAAATATGAAAAAATAATTTTAAAGCTAGAAAAATACTTGCAAACTAGAATTTATAAAACTAGATAGAAATTTTAATATTTTTACTTGCAATTTAGATTCTAACTTTTAAATATTTTTTCACACCTTTATTATAGATATTTACTAGAATTTAGAATCTTTTTACAAGTTTTTTAGATTTTTTACCAGCATTTTTCTAAAATTTACCATTAATTTTTTATATTTTTTACAAGAATTTTTATACAAACTTGCAATTTAGATTCTAAAAACTAGCAAATTTTTTCTTATTTTT
>NZ_JRMP02000036.1 GCF_000762875.2 Helicobacter saguini | reverse complement strand
TCATAAACACTCATACAAAACAAGATAAACAAAGCCTAGATGAATATAATATCTTTATATCATTTTATGGTGTAATCTTACAAGGTGGGATAGAATCTAGTATTAGGGAAATAGTATGAAAATAATTTACATCTTAGGACTTTTTGGAATCTTTGTTGTGTTCATAGCTAATAAATATGGCATTTACTATCCTACAAGCTATAAAGCGTTTATCCCAAAGCAATGGGATAATGAATATAAGGAATATGAGAGACTATGCAAAGAAAATATAGGGAAAGTGGTATATGCAAGACCACTAGCAAAGGAGAAAAAAGAAGAATTGATAAATGCGACTTGGTATGGTCGTTATTCACCATATAAGCTATATGTTACATCTATTAATAAAAATATATATGAAGTTTTATATACTTTAGGGACAATTGAACATGGTCACAAAGATTTTAATAAAACGATTATTTATCAACAAATTGTTGGTTATCGTTTTGATAGACATTGGAATGAATTTATATTTTTTACTAAAGGTAGTGCAATTAATAAGAAATTTTATAGCATCGAAATACCTAGAGATAATAAATTATTCAATGAAAGTTTGGAAAATAAACAAACCATAGGCACAACAAATGATATACGCTTTTAACAAAGGAAAACAATAATGTCAAATAAACTTTATCAAAAATACTATACTTTAGGAGTTTATGTAGATACTTGGGGGTTAAATGAAGGTGCAATTCCGCATGTATTCTTAGGACTTAAAATAGAATATAGGCTAATTGCTGATAGTTTTCGTGGAATCTTAAATGATGAATACAATAAAGTATATGTCTTAGAAACACAACTAAAATCATATAACAAGACTACGCAAATGGAATTTATAGAAAGACTTACACACGATATTAATAATGATGACAATAAAAATAAGTGGATAAAAAATACAGCATTATTTGATAACGAATTTCTATTTTTTACTCAAGGTTATCAAGATATAACACTTCACGTAAAAGAATATCTCAAAAGCAAGATATTCTTTCATTACCAATCTTATAAACAATCTTTAGATAAGTTTATACAAAGTAAAACAAGTAATATAAGAGATATTGAGGGTTTCTTTGGCTTTGCTCCATATAAATCATCTGCTCCTTTAAGAACTTCTAGCTATGGCAAACAAGAAATGGGAGGCAAAGTTTATCAAAACAATCATTATGAATATATTGAAGCAGAAAATAAAACCAATAATATTCTCACAACAAACAATAGTGGTGAATGTTTAATGGAAGATAATTTAAAAATATACTCTTTTAGCAATGGACATGTACTAACACGGATTCGACCCATTAGCACATTTCAAGCAAACCACGCTTTTGCTATGGAAATACCACAAGAAAAATATATTGAAGTAGCAAGTAAAATTATAGAAGATGTGTTAATTACCGATGATGATTTAAGAGGTGGATTTGCCTTTGTAGATAACGATAGCAAATTTAGATATTATGCTTTAATAGGTCGTTCATGTGTAACATTTGTAATGGATAAATTAAAGATAATTTTTGGTAAAAAGCTTGATTGGTGGGATAACATTACTTGGACGCCACAAGGTGTTTATAATGTTATTAAAAAACACTCACAATATTTTAACTCAATAGAATATCTAATATTTAGCAATCTATTAGATATAAACCTCTTCTACCAAAACTACGCTACTTTATGCAAACTAGATTCTACTTGGGAAAGCGAGAAAGGATTAAGGGCTTTTAGTGAATATTATAATTCCATGCTTTATTCCCATCTAATTTATGATGAGAAGCTTAATCGTCTAGGACAAAATAAAATACCATCTATTCCTAGAGATAGCAATATAGAGCATATAGAAAATGATGTAAATATGAGATTAAATGTAGGATTGTGTGTAAAATGCTAGGCTCAAGACAACTTAAGCTCTTTTAAAGGAGCTTTAAGTTATGATTACACCGATGAAAAATGGGTTTATAATACGTTCACGAATTTCGGAGGCTAAATTTAGAGAAATTTTGTGGCATTTTTGTCTTGATATCGAAGCAGTAAAAATTGCAAAAATTTGCAAAATTTCTAGAAATTCTCTTAACAAAATCTTCAAAGAAATTCGCAAATTAATGGCAAAAGAATGCGAAAATATTTCACAATTAAAAGGTGAAATAGAAGTGGATGAATCCTACTTTGGACCAAAAAGAGTAAAGGGTAAAAAAGGCAGAGGAGCTAGTAAAAAAACGCCCGTTTTTGGTATGCTAAAACGCAACGGAAAGGTATATACGCAGATTGTAAAAAATTGCTCCAGGACCGAGCTAATGCCGATAATAACGCAGTTTTCAGCCCTTAAAGATTCTATAATTTATAGCGATACGTGGAAGTCTTATGACGCTTTGGTTGATTTTGGAGCGTTGGCGCATTATAGAGTAAAACACAGCGAAAATGAATTTGCAAATGGTAAAAATCACATAAATGGAATTGAGAATTTTTGGGGTTATGCAAAACACAGATTAGCAAAATTTAAAGGTATAAAAAAAGAAAATTTTTACCTACATTTAAAAGAAACAGAAAGCGTAGCTTCTTTAGTAATTTAGATATAATGTCAAAAATGAAGGTAAAGATTTGTATAAAATTTTACTAAAATTGATTAGAAAATATCCGCTTAAGTTGTCTTGAGCCTAATATATTGTGCCATAAGAATTGGAAATGCAAAAAATAAAAGGATATAAATATTTGAATATATTTATTATATTTTTATTGATTATGTTTGTAATATTTGTGTTATGGACACTTATCAAAATTATATCCATAATTTCAATAGCACTTAGTAACAATAGATTGCAAAAACGCACAAGTATGGTTATTGGCTTTGTAATATCGGTATTGTTTATAGTGATTGTGGATAATATTGGCTGGGGTAGTTTGTGCCTTATTCATTTCAACCTAGCTATTACAAGTTTAAAGAAATGTGTGAATTAAATGAATTGCCAAATAGTGAAGAAAAATATAATAAGATTCTAGGATATTTTGATTTGAGTTTGGATAGTTTGGATTGGGAGGAGTTGAATAAAACTAAAAAAATATCCAATAATCCAAATAATGAGCAAACAATTTATAAATTTGAGATATTATCAAGAAATTCGTTGCCAGATGATGCGTATCGATATGAATACATAGATAAAAATAGATTTATCATAAGCAATACTCCTAAACTTGATAGATTTACAGCTATAATTGTAGATTTTTATACTCTACAGCCGTATATCAACAAAAATAATATAACTGGCATAAAAATATTTGTATATTGGAATACAAAGCGTTATAATTACTATTTTAGCTCTACTAGCTACAAGTGGAATAGGATTAAAGATTACGAAATATGGTGTGAGGATATTAAGAAAAAAGGTTAACAATGACAAACAAACAACAAATTAAAAATTTAAGAGATTGTGCCGAACTTGCTTGGGCTAGTTATGGGTATTTTGACTTATTTAGATTCTAAAGATATAAAAATGAAAAAGTTTTTTACACCTAAAAAGATTATTTTAACATTTATTGTATGTGCTGGAATCTACTTTATAGGTATCCCTCTTGGTTTCGTGCCATTTTGGTGGATACAGCCTAATTATTGGGAGTTTAGAAGGTTATGCAAAATCAATGATTTGCCAAATAGTGAAGAAAAATACAATAAGATTCTAGGATATTTTGGAATGAAATTAGGAGATAAATATGTCTTTCCTAAAAATTCATCGTATAAATATGGTATCGAATTATTTGTTTATATTGATTTCAAAGATAAGAATAATGAAATTTTATCTATGAACAATATCGCCAATATTGATTTTAAACCAAGTTGGATTTTTTACTATCCTCAAATATTTGGTCATGAAGGCAATATGGATTTTAGGATAGATTGGAAAACAAATATACATTGCAATAATCTTGGCAAAGAAATTATGTTTTAAATAAGGATAAATGATGAACCATAAAGAGCAAGTTGATAATTTAAAAAATAATGCAGAGTTGGCATGGGCTAGTTACTTTAAATTTGATTTGATAGGCGAGAAGTTTAAAGATGAAGAAGAATATAAGGATAAGAGAAATAAACCAATAACCCATACTGATATTTTAAATTTAACTTACAATGGTTATAAAACAGAAAATAGCACATTTTTTAATACACAAAAGCTTAATGGTGATATGTCGCCCAACCAAGCACAAAGATTCTTTGAAAGATATGAATTATTATTTCATCAGCCAAATACAGATTCAGGATTCTCCGCTACGCTATTCAAAGACTTAGGAGAATTAGACAAGGTTACAAGAAAAAGAAAAAGTGTTGATAGTAATGAACAATTTATCTTATCTATTCGTGGCAGTGAGATGGGAAGTGATAAGCTAAAAGAAGTTTTTAATGACTTTTATGCTGATTTTTTGCTTGCTACAAATAAGATTCCTAAGCAGTATTTTGAATTGATAGATTGTATAGAAACAAAGATTAAACCTAGAATCTATAATGAAATATCTGGATCTTATTCTAAAATGACGATAGTAGGGCATTCACTAGGAGGCTTTTTAGCTCAAATGTGTGCTTTAAGTTATGATGAATTAATCAATGAAATTTATACTTATAATGCACCGGGAATCTTTAATGATACCCCAGCAAAAATATTAAATAATACAAAAATAAGTGCTATTGCAATAGCTCCGTCTTTGTATGGAATAAAAAAGTTTGCGGATTATATCGTTGCTTTATTTAAATCAAATACCAATATAGAATCTTATCAAATGCTTGATATGGGAAATAAAGGAAAATTATATTGTGGTATGTTAGAAATGAATGAAACACTCTTTAAGTGTATAGCAAACAATAATAGTAGAGGATTATTAGAGATTATCAATAAAGATGATAATATCACACAGCAACTTAAATATACTATTCCTTATTTCTTACGTATAGACCAAGAAGAAATAACTCTTGAAGTATCAAAATATACTTATACAAGAAAAATATTCTATCCTAATAGCATGAGAGAGTATGCAAAGAAACTATATGATATATTAGAAGAAAATATTAAGATATACAAAGATAAAACATTTTATGTATATTATGCCTATGCATTTATACATACGACAACACAAGCTCAAATATCAGAATCTAATCTTATTGTATTAAGCTATGATTTAAATATCCCTTATGGAAATCTTATCAATCAATTTCAATCATTAAGAAAAGAAAGCTACTATAAAGATAAGACATTAGAAAAAAGACAATGTTTCCATATCATTTCACAAGATATAAGTGGAGGCTATGATGTGATTGGCAACTTAGGGATAAAAATACCAGCACATAATCTTGCAATACAAATTGGATTAGATGGAATTATTGATAAACACTCCATTATCCCCCTTACTCAAACTCTCTATTTCCACTCCTATCTTTTAGAATCATCAATTAATGATAGTATCTTTCAAAACAATATACACGATAT
>NZ_JRMP02000035.1 GCF_000762875.2 Helicobacter saguini | reverse complement strand
ATTATAAATATGAATTAGATTTGACATTGAAATATTAGATTCTATAGAATCTAAAAAGATTATTTTTATAGATTTGTCCTTAGATTCTAAGATTAGATTTTCTTTAAAACTTAGATTATTTATTCTCTCCATTTCTTTTGCAATAGATTCTATTCTTTCTTGTTTTAAAGTTATAAAAGATTTATATAAAGCCTTTCTAGATTCTAAATATTCATTTGTTATAGAATCTTTATTTAGAATAAATATATTTGCAAAGTCATTTTTATATCCAAAGTTTTTTATTGCTAGATTTTTATTAAGAAGTGTTTTGTTGTTATAATCTATTGCAATAAAATCTTGACATTCATAAAGGGCTTTGAGATGTGCAATAGATGAGTTTTTATTAATATTTTTTATTTCATCATAGCTTATAAACATTAGCCTAGCTGTAAATAAATTATTGTCCATGTTAAATCCTTAAGAAATATTTATAAATTAACTCCATAAAAACTACAATAGGTATATGTGGATATATTTCTTGTTGTAAGCCCAAAATATCAATATTTGTAAGCGTAAAAAATACACCGATAAATATAGCTATATATTTAAAATGTTTATTTGGTTTTATAAAAGAAATCACACTATGTCGCATTGCATAATGCTTATATTCATTTTTAAATATATAACTAAGAATCCATCTGCTAATGAAAAATATCATAATTTTTAAAAGAATAAAGCCAATAAAAAAGACATTATAGTTAACATATTCATATTCAAATATTATTTTTGACATGCCATTATATTGCTTTCTTATTTCATCTATATCGGCTAAAGGGTTTATATGACCACTAGCAGGAATAAGACAAAAACCAATAGTTTCAAATAATACAATAACAATCAACATACCTATAAAATATGATTTCATGAATTCTTTTGAAAATAATATGTTAGGTACTAAAAAACGATTTAAAATATAAAAAAACACTATATTGAGAAATAGAGATAAATAGAAGAATAAAAAAAGAGATGGTGCAATAGGACATATAACGCATGACATTATACCAACTGCAATACCTATAAAAATACTCTCAATCATTACCTAACCCTAACTTACAATAATAGTTTAAAATATTTAATTCACAAAACAATAAAATTTATAAAAATTCTCCACGTTGCAAGTAACATATTTTCCATATTTATCCTATCGTGTCATAAAGTGTAGAATACTTAAACTCATCAAAATGAAGTTTGGCGATAAAATCATCGCTATAAAGTTTAAAATCTAAGCCATAAGGAGTAAATTTTTGATAATCTTGATAATCTTGATTGTAGATATAGTATTGATTTGTTTTTTTAGATTCTAGTATATCGGCCGAGGATACATCTGGAATAGCATGGCCTATGATATATTTTTTAAACTTTTTAGGCATATATGTTACTATTTGACTAATTGAGCCCGATATACTAAAACACTTATTATCAAAATCCCACGCACCAACAGGCTGACCTAGTTTTATAATTTCTCCATTATCATTAAAAATATGTGGTTGATCTAGAAAATCAAAGCTATCATATACATAAGCTACCATTTTATCTATACGAAATACTACTTTTTCTTTATTGTTTTTTATTTCTTTTTTTATGCTTATTTGTGTAGGGGCGTAATATATAGAAAATTTACCACTACAAGCATAAAGTGATAAATCTTGCATTGTGTCATTATAAAATTGCTGATTTATCTCTTTGCTTACATTATAGGCTTCATAAGCCAATATTCCTTGTCCTACCACAGGAATACTTCGCCTTGCTTGTTTAATAAATAACGTCGCTGAAATATCTACACTAAATTGTCCTGCGATATTTGTTCCTAGATTCCGTAATGTTTGCATAAAAAACTCATCATCATCAATTCCTTGTAATTGACAATTAAGATTATCTATTTCATAAGGCTTACATTGTAAGATAAATTTATAACCTTGTGGCAATTTATCATTTTCTTTTGCGATAATATAAGATTCTACATTTTTATTACTCCTATTTTCTCGTATATCAATAGCAAAATTAAATCTATACTCACCTTGTGATAATCTTTTTATAAACGTGATGATATTTTTATTATTAATTAGCATATTTCTTATATGTGTTAAAAAATTATCACTATATATTTTCTGTTTATCAAAATCACTCAATCTTTTTATCAATGGAAACTGCATATAAAACTTATCCCAATTAAGCGTAGTATAGAATCTAATGGGTCGTTTTGTTTCATTTATATTATTAACTTGATTATTTTTATGATACGAAAATAATTCTGCCCTTTGTCTTAGTGTTTTTGCATCATTAGATTCTACATCTTTAGGATATGGCGTAAATGAAAGTTTTAGTGGTTCAATGTTGTAAGTTTGCATAAATGTTTGTATTTCTTGTAATCTTTGTTTCTCTTGTTGAGTCATGTGTTTTGTTTGTTTGATGGGGATATCAAAGTTATTAATCATATCAACTTTAGGACTATTTTGCCATAAATATTGCAAATTATAACTTACAGCCCAACCTAGTGCTGCTATTTTATTTTTTGCAATATATTTGTGATATTTAAATTCATTATAACAACACTCTAATTCTAAAGGCAATATATTTTCATATTGAATTGAACGCATATCCATTTGTTTTAGTTTTTGCTTATGCAATAATTTATTAGCTATTATTTTACTAAATTGACTTTCCTCTTTTAGCTCAAATTGATAAGGCAAGATTTTTCTCCTGTAATTATTGTTGTTATCTATCAACTTAGATTATATCATAATTATATATTATAAGACTTACTAAAGTGCAAGGAGTTGGCACTCCTAAGATAGTATTTTGACAACCTATTATTTGACTATTTAATAAATCAGATTCTAAAATCATTGATTTATTGTTTGATTTAAATGGCTTTCCTTTGTTTGATTGTAGTTTTACTATTCCACCATGAATACATTTGATTTCGTTATCTTCTAAGATAGGACAAAGCATTGCTATAGATTCTATAGAATCTAACTCCCATTTAAAAGGGCGGTGGGTGGGCGATAGGCTAGATTCTATGGAATCTAATTTGTCATTGCGAGACTTTTGTAAAAAGTCGTGGCAATCTAACTCTTTACTTAGAATCTTCTTTGCTTCTTTAGATTTAGATTCTAACTTTATATTTAAACTAGATTCTAAGATTGAATAATGTAATATCGTTAAGACTTTAGAATCTAAAAACACTTGCAAAGTTTGTGTAGCCTTTTTAGAATCTAAATTAGATTCTTGTAGACAATACACTTCGTTATATTCACCATAAAAGAAACATTCTTCATTTTCTTTGCTAGATTCTATACCGCCTTTTAGTTCTATGCCTAAGAAATATATTTTAGAATTTATAGAATCTATATTTTTAGATTCTAAGATTTTTAAATCTAGTGTTTGATTTTGATAAGTAAATATTTTTTCTATTTGTTTATTATTTTCTTTATCCATTTAATGCTTCCTTGTTTATAGATTTTCGTAATTTATGCAAAGAATTACTCCAATAGTTTAAATCATCCTTTCCACTTAAGATAGCTATATAGCTTTTATTTATAGAATCTATATAGCTTTGGCTTATGTTTTTATAAGTATAATTTGCATACATACACTTATCTTTTGATACAAATACAAAAGGTGAATTTTTATTTAAAGCCCAATTATATTCAGGAATGTTTGGGTCTAGTTGACTTTGATTGTATGGAATATAGTTATTTTCCTTCTTCAATATTTGTATATTATTCTTATCTTTGTTATACAAAATAAATATAAAATCACCTTTTATCTCCACACAACCTTTATTTTTAGCATTATCCACTATTTGCATAGAAAGAATAGAATATAAATTGTTGTATATGCTATATAGATTTTGTCTTTTATGTTTTAAATTTTCAAGTTTGTTTTGTAAATAGCTCTTTAAGCCTTCATTTTCACTTGTGCATATTATTTCATATTGTGAGTTTTCTTTCTTAGTTGCTATGTTGCATATAAATTTATTTCCTATCATTTCTCTAGCCCATTTTCTAAAGGCTTTTGCTGCTTGTATAGATTCTAAATTAGAATCTATTTGTTGAAATTTTATAAATACTTGATTGTAATATTCTAGAGATTTTATAGAATCTTTTAGTGTATTAACAAGATTGATTTCTATGTCAAAGGCTTTTTTATAAATAAATTTAGTTATTTGATAATTAATACTTAGATTTGGCAATATATCGGGTATCCATTCATTTATATCTACCACTTCTATACCGATAGAATCTAATTTATTTAAAACCCAAGTAACGCAGTTGTGGATGGGTGGGATTACAAAACTAATTTTAGTTTTAGCTATAGGAGCAGAATTATAGTAAAGCTGATATTCTAAATCTTTTCTTTTTCCGTAAAACGACATATCATTTTTTGTCCAAGTCCCATTTCTATCTTTTGTAAGATTTACATCTTGTTTGATAAATTCTAGTAACATTTCATATTGCTCTTTTGAGACTTCTAAAGTGCAGCGATTAGATTCTGTAAATGTATTTTTATCTCTATCTTTATTATAATACCCTACTAATATGTCTCCCCATTCTTGTATGTACTGATTATTCTCATACACTTTACCCCAATGACTAGAAGCATGATTTACTGGTCCAAAACCAAAGAAACCCTCATTTTTAAAATCAGAATCTAAAATACTAGGATATATTTGTTCATACCATTTAGAATCTATTTTGTCCCATTGTTTGCTTTTAAGAACCTCTTTATTTTTTTGTTTATCTAGTTTATCTAATTCATTAGGATGTTTATGTGATAGTCCTAGAAAGACATGTGGAATATTTATAAATTCTCCAGAGTTAAAATTAATTATAGACATAGGGTTAATATATAATGTTACAAAATACGACATAAATTCTCCTTTATTCATAAATCATGTAAAATACTAGCAGCTACTAGCCACCAAAAACCTGAAAATAGCATACAGCATAGTATGGAGCTTATTACACATATTATTTTGTAAAAATATTTTAGAAAAAATACAACGACAACATTTGATAAATTCAAGGCTAAGGCATAGTAGTATAATGTATCTGCATCTTGCAATATAAATTCAAACAAAGTTCCTGCAATAAAAAATGATGGTAAAAATAATATTGGAATAGCTATTGTCATCACTCCAAAACATATAATACAATCTAATATAAATTTGCCTAAATCGCAATTATTATTCATATAATACCCTTTTTATTATATTCAAATACTATTTCTCAATGATTTTTTCCAATTTCCACAGGAGCAAAACCAAAAAAGCCATCATTAAATTCACTTATTTCTAAACTTTCATACCACACTTTATCAATATCTTTAAAATCTTTATTTTTAAGCTTTTTATCTCTTAATTCTTTATCTATCTTATCCAGTTCATTAGGGTGTTTACGTGTTAAACCCAAAAAGGCATGTGGGATATTAGAATTCATTGGATGGATATAAATAGTTACAAAAAATTTCATTGATTATCCTTTAATTGGTCCTGTAGCAATTTTTATTGCACATAACCACCAAAAACTAGTCGATAATATAAATACAAACCAAAAACTTGATTTATAAATTTTATATTTAATCATTATGCCTTTCTTTTCTAAAAAAAACCAAATACTAAAAAACAATATATGACATAATGTAAATGATAGGGCATCAAACAAAAAATCATTTAAAATATCTAGATTTCCCAAATAGAATGTTGGTCCTAAAATATCAAAAGTAAACTTCTTAAGAAATTCTGTAATTAAATTTATCGGAAATAATAATATAACTACAGAGATGAGTATTAACAACATACATATCAAGCAATCTAATATAAACTTGCCAAAGCTAAATTTATTCA
>NZ_JRMP02000034.1 GCF_000762875.2 Helicobacter saguini | reverse complement strand
GATAGGGTAGATGTGTAAGCATAGTAATATGTTTAGCTGACTACTACTAATAGACCTTGTGGCTTTTTGATTTAAGGATACCGCCTTATTGAGTGTATTAGATTCAATAACGTAGTATGTTTATAGAATCTATTTTTGTCATTGCGAGCGTAAGCGAAGCAATCCATTATCTTTTAAAAAGATAAAACGATAGAATCTAGATTCTATAAAAGCGTAATGTAGTTAATTACTTTTACAGCAAAGCAGGCTTTAACAATTTTAGAACTTTAAATATAGAATCTTAGAATCTAGATTCTATAAATAAGTTAAAGATTTAACCAAGCAAAAATGGAAATAAGGACAAAGATTTTAAAATTATAGAATCTAGATTCTATAAATCTTACAAAATGTGGGTTATAGATTCTATATTGCGAGAGTTTATGCGGAGTATCGTGAGAAGATTTTCAGGGTTGCGTAGATTTTTGTGCGGAGACTAGCCTTTTTTGGCTGTCGCACAAGCAAAAATCAAGCTCCCTGAAAAGCTTCCACGAGACGAACGCAGAAATTGTCTTTATTTCCCTTTTTCTTGTGTTTTTATGATAGTAGGACACACCTAGCTCCATTCCGAACCTAGAAGTTAAGCTACATTCAGCCGATGATACTGCACTTTTCAAGTGTGGAAATGTAGGTCGATGCAAGGATAGGGAAAATCTTTTTACAAAACTCA
This sequence comes from Helicobacter saguini, assembly GCF_000762875.2. Taxonomy (GTDB): domain Bacteria; phylum Campylobacterota; class Campylobacteria; order Campylobacterales; family Helicobacteraceae; genus Helicobacter_A; species Helicobacter_A saguini. Next base: position 9,601 of record NZ_JRMP02000034.1, on the reverse strand, counting down.
CAAATTTCATTCAAATAAAAATCTTTACAAAAATAAAATTTACAGAATCTATTTAAATAACAAATCACACAAAAAACCAAAATCACTGAATCTTAAAACGCAAAACTATAAAATTAGATTCTAAAAATCCACTCAAATATAGAATCTAATCCAACAAATCACAAAAATTAGATTCTAAAAACAAAATCCATAAAATCTAATCAAACTTTAACATAAAACTAAAACTCAAAAATTTCTACAAAACTTTCGCATATATTATTGACAAAATGAAGATATATATAATGCTGCTTGCTATTTTAATCAATAGCAAAAATTTTTTTGACAAGGAGATGTTATGGCTGTATGTGGTACATGTCGTGGTAGTGGTAAAATCCCTGCTGCTGATGAGAATGGATTGGACATTTTAATAGATTGTCCTAATTGCGGCGGTAAAGGTTTTGATAGTCTTTAATCTTGTAAGTTAAAGGTAAGGAGTTTAAATGAACGAAGTAGTTTTATGTGATAAGTGTGGCGGTAATGGCGTTATCTATAACCCAAATATGCAATATGGATTGCAAAATCCTTATTTGCAAAATATGGCAAATGCTAGTTATATCCCACAAGTGCAACAGCAAATGTGTTGTGCTCAACAGACTCAATACACACATAATAGCATATGCCATGACACTTCACAAGGTTTTATGCAATATGTGAGTTATACTCAAATGACGTATGTAAGCATACAATACACACATATAGGATATAACAGGTAGGATACGCTTTAAGAAATGTTTTTCGTCAAACATTTGTTAGCAACACTTTATCATAAAGATTACGAATATGACAGACTTGCGAAGTTACAGAGTAGAAATCAGCTAAGAGATTATTAAGGACTTAATTGCAAGTGGAAATATAGATGAAACATTTAAAACATTCACTAAAAATCTACTTTGCAATAATTTCCTTAAACGTAAGAACAGACAAAACATTCGTAGATTCTATGAATGTTGCTTTTAAATATCGTTCAATTTATTGAACTTAAATTTTTCGTAAGCATTAGTTGATAACAAGCTAGTGCTTACTTATTTTATTAACAAGGAGTAATATATGGCTAGAAGAAGGGATTTAGAGCGTATAGCTATAGGTATAGGAACAGGTATGGGTATGTCATCTGTGTTAGGTGGAGTTATGGGTAGTAAAGCTAGCAAACCAGATTTTGTTAAATCTGCTACTAAACAAGACGAATATACTAACAAGCAGTATATAGCAGTATGGGAGACAGAGGATGCCAGAATAAATGGAGAACCACCACACCATTATGAATGGAGAATAGAACGTGACACAGACTGGTAACAAAGTGTTAAAAAATGTGTTTAACAAAAATTGAGTGTAGCACTTAGTGATACATAATAGATTCTAATCTTCAAGGATAAATAATGTTAGATTTACAACGATTAGAAATCAGCCAAGAGATTATTAAGGACTTAATTGCAAGTGGAAATATAGATGAAACATTTAAAACATTCGCTAAAAATTTGCTTTGTAATAATTTCCTTAAACGAGCAAATAGACAAAACATTCGCAGATTCTATGAATGCTTATAATTTCACTTAAAGGAGCAAAAATGACAAAGGATATTAGCAAAGAGATTGAAAAAATCAATGAAAAATATAACATTGATTTGCTTTCGTTATTTGGTGGGAGCGCTAGTCGTAGCGATTGTTTCAACTGCGGCACTGCACATTGTAGCGGTGAGGATATGACAGGCGAGACACATTGCACAGGGCTTTAAGGGTAAAAGTATGACGCAAGATTCACAAAAAATTGAGTTTCTAAAAGACTTAAGTCTTGCTGTTTATACACACAAAAGTAGCGACAGCTTTACCCTAGATTCTATAATAAAAGATAGAATCTTATTAGAGCGATACCAAAGCGAAATTGATAAATTAATACAAAGCAATTATTTTTTCTTAGCTCATAGCGATAAAAAAGGCTACTACAAAAAGACGTATAGAATCCCTGAAATCGCCAAACGCACACTAAATGACTTAAGAAAAGAAAATATAAATCCCATTGTGATGAATATGCTAGAGCAAAATCCGCTGATTTTACACACAGAATTAGAACGATGGATAAAAAGCGGCTATAAAAATATGCCTTCACTAATCCTAGATAAATACTGGCACACTTTTATAATTTATACGCTTGAATATAACTCGTGGTGCTTTGATAATTTTAATCGCTTTATCCATCACGTCTCCACGCCACAATATGAAAAAGATGAGTTTTTAGCTCTTGATTCTAATTTAGCAATAGATTCTAACAATAACAAAGCTAAATATTTTATCCGCGAAAATGCCCTATTTTTTACAAAATACACCGCCAAATTCCCTATAACACAAAACATTCTAATTTATAACTTTCCATATAAACTTTTAGCACAGAATCTAGACTTCCCAACAATTACAAATATAATCCACGATATTGCTAAAATACATTAATATATAAGTTAAATCTCACAATTTTTAGTAAATCTTGCTATATAGATTCTATAATTTTTATTCCATTATTAGAATCTAAAACCACAAAACTTTTCTAATTCACGTAAAATCAAAATTATAGAATCTAGAATTTTCTTAATAACATTTTGGCATAATAGATTTCATAAAATTCTAAAATTTATAATTTTTATAGAATCTAAAGGCTAAAAATGGTTTTTGAATCTTACTTTGCGTTGTTTGTGGCGGCGTTTTTGGCTTCGCTTTCACATTGCATTCCTATGTGCGGCGGCATTGCTTTGGGGCTTAATATGCGTTTTTTTAATCCAGATTCCATAAAAGATTATAAAAAAGATTCTAAAGATTTGCAAACCAAAGAAGATTCTAGCGAGTTAAATCACAAAATAGATTCTAAAAATATAGAATCTACAAATCCAGATTCTAAAACTTCTAAAAATCCTAACTTTTTAAACAAAATATAGAATCTAACACGGAAAAAAATCAATGAAAAATATAACATTGATTTGCTTTCAATCTTTCAAAGTGACAAAGGCGAATGCAATCAATTTAGTACTTTCGCATCCGCCATCTCATCCCTTTCGCTGCACTAAAACTTTTACTATTTTTAGGCTTTTTTTAGGAGAAACACAAACATCCCTGTAATAAAAATTTAATACTTCATTGATAGATTTTAATACCCATTTTATATTTTATCATAGACTTCACAAGGATTTTTAGACGTTACAATCGCCAACTATATAATTATCGTAGATATATTTGAATAATTCATATCGATTAAAAGATTTGGATTTTATATTTTTTTTATGTTTTATTTTATTTATTGTTATAGTGTAATCCATTTCTTTATTGCACTTTGCTTCATTATTTAATTCTTCTAAATCTTTATTGCTAAGTTTTGAAAGCTGCTTTTTATGTTCTTCTTCTGTAATGTAATCTCACGCTACGCCATAGCCTACCAAATATTCTATAAGCCATTTTCGTTTTAAAATTTTAGCTTCTTTTAGATTAGAAAATACTTTAGATTCTATTAAATAACCTAAATAATACAAATCCACATTATACATTATAACGCTCCTTGATAGCTAATTTGTGTAATTTCTTTTTTTATTTCTTTAAAGCTAAAAGACTCTAAAGGGTTAAAAAACACGCTTTCTTTTGGCTTTTCTTTAAAATTGCTAACGATATAAAGGCAGTAATTTTGACTAAATTTTTGTGCGATTTCAAATTCTTTTTGCGTGAATAAAAAATTGCCTTTTGCTTCATTTAGCCCTTTAATTTCCACAAAATAAAATGTATTTTTAGAATCTAGTGATGGATTATTTTCCCTTTAATATAGTTTATCTGCGAAACCTATCTTGCGATTAATAAATCTTTTTTGCCATAGTAAATCAACTCCTTTTTTTTCCACCATCACTAAAGGCATAGCCTATATTTATAGTAGCATTTCTTGCTTTTTGTTTTATCATATCTTTATTTAATTCTCCTTTAGATTCTAAAAGCATTTGAAATCCTCTATATATCACAAATGTTAATAACTTCTATACATTATTTCAACATCATTGCCACTTTGTTTAAAAATAGTGCTTATAAATTCTACATCTTGGACATCATAACATAAATCATACTTCAGTATAAGCATATCTTTCGTGCGTTCCATTTTAACATGACAGATATCATTTCCCGTATAACTATCACCCGGGACATCTTTGAAAATAACTTTTTTTATTTCACCAACAGTTGGTAAAGGTAAGTTTAACATCATTTTTGCCCCTTCTTTTTGAACACTATCTTCTAATTCTTTTTTCACCATTCTTTGTAAATATAGTTTATATGCTTCTTGCAAATCTGTATTTTTTACAATACACTTTTCCGCAGAACATATATATACATCTTGACATATTTTCTTTACATATTCCATACTAGAATCACATATCATATTTGCATTTGCTTGCATTACAGATAAAATAAGCATTATTGCTAACTTTTTCATTTTCAATCCTTTTAAATAAATTAATCTTTAAAAAAAGTGTTTTTATATCCTTCTTCTAAGATTTCTAATGGATCAGATATATCTTTTCTGCGTTGAAATGGTAAATTATTTTTGTTTGTTAAGTTATTTTTTGTATCATCACCATCTTTAAAATATTCAAAGTGAAGCATCATAACTATTTGACCACTAATAATATTTGGGTGTTTGTTTTTAGAGTTATCTATTAATATGCCGGAATACCCTAATACTTGTCCTTGTTTAACTTTATCCCCTATTTTAACTTTTATAGTATTTTTATCCAATTCACCATAACGAATAATAAATTTTCCATGATTAAAAGTTTTATGTAATATAGTTACTTGATAAGTTTCATAATAAAAATATTTTATTTCTAGTATTTCTCCATTAGCTATGGACACTATTTCAATTTGAGAACGTAATGTATTAACGCTATTTTCATAAATCTTTCTATTAAATAAATTTGTATAAAGGTCCCTACCAGCATGTTTTCTTTTGCCACCACTTCTATTCCAACCATAAATTGTTTGAGATGCTCCTTTGTCTGTTATATTCTTTATGCTCCAATCATATAATAGACCTTTGTCGTTTAAAGGTTTTGCTTTCAATGGAAATATAATTTCTTTGCTGTGCTTAATTACTTCTTTACTATTTCCATTCTCTAGCTCAAAGCTAAGTTTATCATATTCATTTTTTGTATTATATTTATCTACCCACTCTATTCCTCTTAAAATCATCATATTATCATAAGACTTAGAATCTAGTGGGGGATTATTTTCTTTTTCATAGAGTTTATCTGTAAAATTTATATTATTTGGGATATTAAGATATGTGCTTAATATATCTGTGAAACCTATCTTGCGATTAATAAATCCTTTTTGCCATAGTAAATCAACTCCTTTTTTTCCACCATCACTAAAGGCATAGCCTATGTTTATAGTAGCATTCCTTGCTTTTTGTTTTATCATATCTTTGTGTAAATCTCCTTTAGATTCTAAAAGCATTTGAAATCCTCTATATATATTTATTGCAAATGGTAGCTGTCCTATTGCATCGCTATAATATATTTGTCCTTGCATTGATATTAGAAAGTTTTTATGTTGTTTATAATCTCCCTTGCTTCCACTAGCATATACTGTAGCATATTTGATAAATTTTATATCACTTGTTATATTATCTTTTTGTGGACTTATAGATTCTATAAATTCACCTAGATTACCCCAAGTATCATAGCTTACTCCTAGCTTTTCACATTGTGTTTTATCATTTAAATTAGATTCTATTAATTTATAATAATTTGCTCCTTTTTTGCTAAACCATTGTAATTCTTGTATTTTATAAAGTTTTATAGCTAATATTTCATTAGATTCTATAAGATTAAGATTATTTATATCTTTTAAACTAAAAAGAAAATCTCCATTTTTATTTATTACTTTAACTTCTCGTTCTTTTTTACTGTATCTATCTTCTTGCCATAGTGTAGCTGTTGTGATATTTTTAGATTCTATAAGTTTGAGTTTGTGTGTATCTAAGTTGATAGTATTGTTTAAGGTTAGAGTAATATTTGCTTTAGAATCTAGCTTTTGTTTTGGAGTTATTTGATAATTTCTACATAAAGAAAAGTTTTTATCAAACATATCATTGATATTAACACTAAAGTAAAGCGTTGTATTTGAATAAATATATATCTTTTTAATAGAGAATTGTGCTTTGCCTTCTTTATTCGTAGATATTTCATATATCTTTTTAGAATCTATGTTGTAAAAATATATTTTGCTATTTTGAATTACCTTGCCTTTAGTGTCTATAAAACTGCAATTAAGCAATATTTCTTCATCACTAGGAGTGTTTGTAGCACCTACTATGCCATTTATAGAAGCATAAAGTGGATAATTAGATTCTGTAATTTTTACTAATTTGCCATTTGATAGAAGTTTATAAGGATAAATATCTTGCGTTGTATTATGATATTGATGCGTATATGCTTGACTTTGAAAAAAATCATGGTTATGTAGATTTGGGAAATATCGCTCAAAGTTTTTAGAATCTTTACTATAAGCTATTTCCACCATTTCATTATTAGCATTAAAATAATATATTATTTCACTATTTTTATTATCATTAGAATCTAATATTTCATAATATTCACTTTTAGCCCATTCCCAAAAAGTTATAGGATTTAGATAATGTCCTTTAGAATCTTGTATAATGTATTTAAAGAAGAAGTGGTTTTTTATTTCATCCTCCGTTACAGATTTGCAATAATCACCATATCCCAAACTACCTAAATAATCTCCTATTTCTATTTGTGTGCCTATTGAAAGTAGAGGTTTGTTATTTGGATATGTATTCGCATAAAAATATCTAAATATATGTTTGAATCCTTGTGTATCTTTTATAATAAGAAAATTAACAAAAATATTGTTTTTGTCTTTATCCACTTTGGTGGTGTCTAATTCTACTATTTCTCCTCTGATAGGAGAATATAGATTTGGGAAAGAGGTTTCAATAATACTTTTACTTTTGTTATGTATTATATAGTTATATCCTTCTTTAATAAATCTATAATATTTTTTTTGTATATATCCATATTCATTGCCATAATCTGGTATTTTATAGAATCTATCAAAATCAATAGAGAAATTAAGACCTTTGTTGTCGTAGTCATACTTAATTGCTTCATATTTAGAGCAAATTTTGGTTGCCATATTCCTAATATCTTTTAATGTAAAACCCAATTGCTTTTCTTGTATCTTATAACTATTATTCCAAGCAAGGTTATATTTGTTTCCTATAAGTTTTATTTCCTGTGATTGATATTCTATGCTTACATAGAATCTTAGTGCATATTTAAATGTTTCTATAAAATTAGTGTTTTTGCTCATTGCACTCTCCTAACAATAAACATAATTGTTTCTTCTCTAATATTTTCTTTTATTTTCTCTAATTCTTTTATTTCTTCTTCATCGCTAATTTCTAAATAGCTTGTAATATTTTCATTATATCTCCCACGAAAATTCTTCACCAAATATAAAACTACATCTTTATAATGTGTAGCAAGTGTATCATAATTACCACTAACTATGGGTGTAAGTAAATCATAAAGTTCTTGTGATAATAATGGATATACTTCATCACTTGCTATAAAATATTGCCTTAAAGTAATATTAATATATTGCAAGGTTTTAAAGATTAATTCTATGTTTGTGTATGTAAATATTATATATTCAAGATTTATCTTACCATCTTCTCCTAATGCTTCATCTTTTCTTAAACTATCTTGATATTTCATTGCATATCCAAATATATCATATAAAATAAATCCTTCTCTATAATATATTCCTTCAAACAACATTATAAAAGTATTCCAAATGATATATTCTAATAACTTTTTATCATTTATGCCTTTATCTAGTATATACTTTAATGGATTATTATTTATATCCCATGAGGCTAAATTTTCTACTATTATAAAAAGTTCATCAAATTTATATTTTTTTATATCATATTCATTTAATTTAGCTATATCAATAAGCACTTCTTTTTTTACATTATATCTTTCTAATAAATTTATTAAATCAAGTCTATTGCTAAATAAAGCCTTAGCAAATAAAATATCTATAAATCTAAAAGGAGTGTGTATTTCATATTGTGCTTCTTTTGTGTTGTCTTTAGAATCTATTTTATTTTTTATATTATATTGTGTGGTTACTATTGCATTACTATATTTATTTAGTAAATATAATGTAAATTCAACATTTGCATTAGGATAAAAGGCATAAATTAATGTTTCAATAATATCAATTTCTTTTGGTTTAGATTTTAAAAAAGATTCAAATATTTTCTTTTGTGTATCAAAAACCTGCATTTTTTTATAAAATTCTTTTTGTAAACTTGTAGAATAAAAAAATATTACATTGTTATCGCTAACACTAAAAAGCAATTTCAACACTTCTAATTTATCGTTTTCGTCCACTTGAGCGTTAAGTATAAGTTCTTGTATTTTATTTATAGTAGATTCTGAAAAGTTTTGCTTAAAAATATTAGCATTAGATTTATGTAGTATTATTAGTTTTGATATAACGCTTGTATTGTAAATAGGTAAGCCATTTGTAGATTTCTCATAACTAAGAATCTTAATAGGCTCATTAAGCTTTGGTGCAAATGCAAAAGATTCTAACTTAAAATCTTCTATAACAACTTTATTTTCGACAACTTGAATCTTACCTTCTGTAACATAATAATATGCGTTTTCATTAATTGTAGTTTCCATACAACGATATTGTCTATATAAAAAATAATCTTTTAATTCTTCGCCTAATTTTTTACTTAATTCACTCATAACACTACCTATTTTTTAATGCTAATTTTAGCATTTTTTAGCCTTAAACCTTCTTTGCTAAATTCATATTCTGTATCATCTATTTTTATAGTAATACTACCATCATTAATAGTAAAAATACTATTACCAACTTGCATATTTATCTGGCTATCTGCATTAATATAATATTTTTCTTTAACTTGACAATCTTTGGACTTTGCTTTTATGGTAAGATGATTATTAGATATAAAACTCATTGCATCTTTAGCATTAATAAAAATATTATTACTAGAATTTAAACTTATTTCTTCTTGTGCTAAGACTTTTATATCTGTCTTTGCATTAATAAAATAACTTCCATGCACCACTTCACTCTTATTTTCTTTGATATTTTCTACTTTATCTTTATTGATAGATTCTATAAGATTGCCATTTATTTCTATTTCTTTATTTTCACCTACATATTCACTAGAGTTATTTGCTACTCTTAGTTTATTGTCCATTCCTACATTTAGAGTGTTGCTTCCTCCTACTATCGTATCTTTGGAGAGTGCGACATTTGTTAGATATTCTGCTCCTATTCGAACATCTTTTAATCCTAGTATTTCTTGTTTATGATATTTTGTGATAGATTCAGTGTAGCTTCCTTTTACTACAGAATCTTTATCTTGTTTTATTACTTGATTAAAGTTAGATTCTATGATTTCTTTATAGTCTTTTTGGGCGTGTAAGTATATTTGTTCGTTATTCTTTGTGTTGGTTAATGTTAGTTCG
>NZ_JRMP02000033.1 GCF_000762875.2 Helicobacter saguini | reverse complement strand
GATAGGGTAGATGTGTAAGCATAGTAATATGTTTAGCTGACTACTACTAATAGACCTTGTGGCTTTTTGATTTAAGGATACCGCCTTATTGAGTGTATTTGCTTGTCTTCGTCTCTTGGACGCTTTTAAGGGAGTTTGATTTTTGTTTGTGCGACAGCCAAAAAGGCTAGTCTCCGCACAAAAATCTGCACAACCCTTAAAATCGTCTCAAGATACTCGACAATCCCAACTCAAGTAAGTTTGGTTGTATGAATAGAATCTAGATTCTATAAAAGCGTAATATAGTTAATTACTTTTACCAAACAAGCTATTAACAAATCCTTTAGAACTTATAGTTTTATAGAATCTAAGTTACCTTTGTAGTTGTATTCTAAAACACTCGTAAAGTGTGATTGCAGAAATGCTTTACTTTTTAGAATACATCTTAGAAAAAGGGTGGTTGGGCGGGAATAGATTATTCTAAAAAGTAAAGCATTTCTGCCTTTACCTTAAAACAAGATTCTAAGTTTCAAAATACAGAATCTAGATTCTATAAAACTAAGCAAGCAAAAATGGAAATAAGGACAAAGATTCTAAAATCATAGAATCTAGATTCTATAAATCTTGCAACACGTGGATTATAGATTCTATGATTGTGTTCTATTTTTGGAAGTATTTGCGATGAATAATAGAATCTGCTTTCACAATAAAACGTGGATTATAGATTCTATATTCTAGTAATTGCTGTAATGCTTTGGACAATCGTTTTTCGCCGCGAGTGAGACTAGACTAAAACGTCTGTCGCAATGAGTGGCGAAAAAGGATTGTTTCGAATGATTACACAAGGACGAATATTTATTGTTTGTCTTTATTTCCCTTTTTCTTGTGTTTTTATGATAGTAGGACACACCTAGCTCCATTCCGAACCTAGAAGTTAAGCTACCTTCAGCCGATGATACTGCACTTTTCAAGTGTGGAAATGTAGGTCGATGCAAGGATAGGGAAAATCTTTTTTTACAAATACAAAACATTTTAATCTTCTCAAAATAATCAAAACTTTTAATCACAAAACTACAAATTTCCAAAACCCACAAAATTAAAATTATAGAATCTTAAGATACAAACAAGCACAAAACTAGATTCTATAAACAAACTACAAATATTAGAATCTAGATTTTAAAACAACAGATTCTAAACACAAAAATATTACAATTTTATATAAAAAACAAAGAAGTAAAATGCAAAACTTTTATGATAATTTAACAAATATAAATCCAGCTTTAAAGTGTTTGAAATTTTTATATCATAGAATTTTGCGTGATGATTATCGTGGCACTCATAAATTACAACATTATCGCTGGAGTAGCGAATATATAAAAATCACATTGCAAAATATTGCAAAATTTAGCGATAGTAAAGGCTTTTTATATCACACAAGTGGCGATATAAACGAATCTTACAGATATAAAGAAAATGAAATTCCATTTTGTGAATTTATAAATGCTGTAAATTTTGATTTAAAAAAGGCAGATTCTGGTAGCACAAAAGATATGGTTATGCGAAAAATAATATTTGTAAATTTGCAACGAATGGGTTTTATAGAGCGTTATAACAACCACAAAGAATTATGCGATGTAAATAAAAAATATAAAAACTATCGCTATGTCAAACTCACACAAAGCGGAATTGATTTTATAGAATCTAATAATCTTTTTAAAAGCCAAAAGATACTAGGTCTAGCTTTAGATTCTATATTTGATGGTTTGGTGCAGGATATTTTTGATATTTTAAGCTCTTTTAATGAAAAACAAAAATATTTAAGCATTGAAGAAATGACATATTTTGTAACTTATTTAAATAAAAGTTATGAAAATAAGATTCTAAACAAAGATGATATTATTGAATTTATAAGTGAATTTAGAAGTCTTGGAGCAAGGCAAAAAATTGTTACGCAAGTCATTAATGATTTTTGCAATCCTAAAAATTTCAAAGGAAATAAAACGCAAAAAAGGGACTTACATAATTGGAAAAATGAAGCTCAAAGCATATTTGACAGCCTTAATCTAATGTCGCTTTTTGAATATGATAGCAAGACAAAGCGGCTTTTTTTAAAAGATTCTATAAATAATGAAAAAATCATTTTCAAACGAAGCAATATTATAAAAGAGCAATATTTTAAAAATCATAACGTGCAAAAAGATTCTATATTTGAGCTACATCACATAGTGCCATTTTATTTTGCTAAAGATATTGATAGCTTAAAAATCATTGATAATTGGCAGAATCTAATTTATATTGATGCAAATTCGCATAAAAGACTAACGCATAAAAGTGGGCGAAATGCGATAAGATTAAGCTTTAAAGATAAAAACGCAATATTAGATGATTTTTTGGGCGTTGAGATTTGCTTAGAATTTGAAAGAAACGTAAAATACAACATAAATTTGCAAAATATTATGCGTGAATATAATCAAAAATTATTGTAATTTAAGGTGATAATAATGAATAAAATCTTTTACAAATCTAGCGAAAATATGAGCGAGATAGCAGATTCTAGTATTCATTTGATTATTACATCTCCGCCGTATTTTAACATTAAAGATTATTCAAAAAATGGCTATCAAACGCAAACGCATTCGCAAATAGATTCTAAAGATATGGGCGCGATAAATGATTATAGAATCTATATAGAATCTTTGTTGAAAGTGTGGCGTGAATGTTTTAGAATCTTAAAGCCAAATGGCAAACTTTGTATCAATGTGCCGCTTATGCCGATGCTAAAAAAGGATTTAAACACGCATTATAATCGCCATATTTTTGACTTACAAAGTGATATACAGCACAGCATTTTAAGTGAAATTAAGGGCTTTTACCTGCTTGATTTATATATATGGAATCGCACAAATACCGCTAAAAAGCTAATGTTTGGTAGCTATCCTTATCCGCGTAATTTTTACGCACAAAATAGTAGTGAGTTTATTACGATTTATGTAAAGGATGGCATTTCAAAAGATTCTATCTCAAGTGAAATTAAAGAAGCAAGTAAGCTAACTCAAAGCGAATGGGTAAATTTTACAAAGCAAATATGGGATATTCCTATACCAAATAAAGCTGATTTAGCCTTTGGCAAGCACTCCGCGATTATGCCTAGCGAGATTCCATTTCGTTTAATAAAACTTTACTCATTTGTAGGTGATATTATCCTAGACCCCTTTGCAGGAAGTGGCACGACTTTAAGCGTAGCAAAGAGCTTAAAACGCAACTTCATAGGCTATGAAATCTACTCGCATTATAAAGAAATTATAGAATCTAAGTTAGCTAATAAGGGCTTATTTTAATAAAAAGATTCTAAAATATGCTAATATATTTTAAATTTTCACAAAGGAAAAACAATGGCGGAAATGAAAACAGAGAGAAAAAATATACTAGATTATTTATCTAAAAATAAGTTTTTAATCCCTATGTATCAAAGAGCGTATGTATGGAGCGAGGATGAATGCGAGCAGCTTTATGATGATGTGTATAATTTCTTTGATACTAAAATGCAAGATAGCGATGAGGAATATTTTCTTGGCTCTGTGGTAATGTATAAAGAGCAAGGACGGCAAAATATAATTGATGGACAACAGCGCACAACAACGCTTAGTCTTTTTATTCGTGCTTTGTATAGAAAGGCAAAAAATCACGGTAATAGCGATAAAATATCAAAATTGCTAAATTCCCTTGCTTCTTGTCTTTGGGATACTGACCCTTTAGATGGTAGTGTTGATTTTACTAAGCCTCATTTAAAAAGTGAGGTAGCAATAGATTCTGATAATAATCTATTAAATGATATTTTAAGTGATAAATATAACTTTGATAGAGAAAATATTGATAATATCATTAAAAAATCAAACTCAAATTATGAAAAAAATTATTTATATTTTGTAAAAAAGATTGATGAGCTAGCTATGGAGCGTCCTGATGAATGGTATAAATTTTGTCTAAGTTTGCTAACTTCTTGCATAATTTTACCTATTGAATGCGATGGGCAAGATAACGCCTTGCGTATTTTTAATACGATAAATAATCGTGGAATATCACTAAACACAGCCGATATTTTTAAAGGAATTATTTATGCAAATCTTGATAATGCATCTAGAAATAATTTTGCAAAAGAATGGAAAAACTTAGAATCTAAAATATCAAATTCAAATTATTTAGCAAAAGAAGATATTAGCTTTTTATTCACACAATTAGAGCATATTATAAGAGCTAAACACAATGAAGTAGATACCGTAATCCCTAGCACACTTGATTTTTTCACTAAAAAAGATAAGCTAAATTCTAAAAAGAAAAAAGTTCATTTTGCAGCAAATGAAGATGCTTTAAGTAAAGCTGAAACTTTTAAAGAAATACAAAGCTTAGCAGAGTTTTGGTGTAATCCTAAGGAATATATGAACGAAAATGCACAAAAATATTTTGATATATTAAGCATCTATCAAAATAAAATGTGGCAAATGGTGCTTAGTGTAATTTATTTTAAACATAAACCTAAAAAAGATTGCCAAGAAAATATATTTGATAGCATATTGCCGCAAATTGTAAGCTATTGTGCGATTGGTTTAATCTATGGAAAAGGTGGTAGTAGCGGACTTTTTTGGGGTTTTATGAAAGCAAATATAAATATATTAAATAAAAAAGAAAAAATCTTTGAATCTGGCTTAAACATACCTGATTTAACTATGCCTAGCCTTGAAATCTTTACAAGCTTTTGTGTAAAAGCCCTGCCAAAACACGTGCGATATATACTTGCGATTTATACATTGATATATGATAAGAATCAAAGCTGGGAGTGGAATTATAAAGGGAAAAATTATAGTGTGATAAAAGGAGAAATCGAGCATATACTGCCTAAAAAATGGCAAAATAGTAACTATAATGGCTGGGATAAAGATGATGCAAATAAATATTTAGAATATATAGGAAATAAAAGTTTGCTAGAAAAGAAAATAAATATAGATTGTGGAAATGGCTATTTTTTGAATAAAAAGAAATTATATATAGAATCTAATTTTTTAGAAATGCACTCTTTAGGCAAAAGTGATTTAAGTGACTGGAGCAAGGAGCAAATTGAAAATAGAAATAAAGAAATTTATGAAAAATTAAAAAGCTATTTTGCAAATATTCTTGTGTGAAATTTAAAATTTTTATAAAACATCTTTAAACTTGTAAGGAAATAAGTGTTAGCAACAAACAAAATTTATATCTGCGATGTGTTTAGATTCTTAGAATCTTTGCAAGATAATAGCATTGATTTGGCAATAATTGACCCACCGTATAATTTGAACGTGGATAAATCATCAAACGCTTGGGATACTTTCAAAACTCAAAAAGATTTTTTAGATTTTAGCTTTGCTTGGATTGATAAAATGTTGCCAAAACTAAAAAAAACGGGGAGTTTTTATATCTTTAATACGCCTTTTAACGCCGCGCTATTTTTAAATCATTTGCAAGATAAGGCTGTGTTTCAAAACTGGATTACTTGGTATAAAAAGGATGGCTTTGCGGCTAGTAAAAGGCGTTTTAATAATAATCAAGAAAGCATTTTATTTTACACAATGTGCGAAAAGGGCTATTATTTTGACTTTGATTCTATCCGTGTGCCTTATGCTTCGACAAGTCGCATTAATCACGCCACTAAAAAGGGCATACTAAAAAATGGAAAGCGTTGGTATCCAAATGAAAAAGGTAAGCTTTGCCCTGATGTGTGGGAGATTCCAAGTGAACGCCACGCACGAAAAATAAATGGCAAGATTCAAAAGCTAAATCACCCTACAATAAAGCCAAAAGCTATGATTGAGCGAATGATTTTAGCCTCTTCTAAAAAGGGCGATTTAGTGCTAGATTTATTTAGCGGAAGCGGCACTACAAGCCTTGTAAGCCATAATTTAGGGCGAAATTTTATCGGCTGCGAAAAGCATAAGCAATATTTGCATTCTTGCCTTGAAATTTCTAGTTTAGATTCTATTTGTTAAAAAGATTCTATAATTTCATTTTTACCAAAATGGATTCAAACAATGAAATACCTAACTTTTAAAAATAAAAATTAAGAAATTTATAATATCGATTGCAGAGATTATATTGATTTCATCAATGGCAATATAGAATCTAAACTCAAAATACTCAAAATATGATAGAATCTTTTATCAAAACAAAACGGACAAAATATGATAAAAAACCTAGAAATTACCCATTTTAAAGGCATAAAAAATCTAAAATTAGACAATTTGTCACGCATAAATATTTTTGTTGGCAAGCCAAATACCTGCAAGAGCACGATACTAGAAGCCATTTGTTTATATTTTGCACAAAATCAATTTGATTTACGCGATATTCTTGATGTGCGTGCTATGTCTTTTGAAAGCGATTGCTTTTTGAGCCTTTTTCACAATTATAATGCTAGCAAAAATATTGTTATAAATGCCGATAATAACGCACTTTCAATCACTATTGACAATAATTACATAATGATTGCTGGGAATAAAACCTACCCAAGCGATGATGAGAGTTTGCCAAATCGCATTACGCTTGATTATCATAATCGTGAGATGACATTCACGCGAAATATTGCAAAATACGACCAAGTGCAGTTTGAGTTTTTAATGGGTAACAAGGGAAGCAGCATAGATTATAAATCATCATGCGTGCAGCTTATATCACAAAATAATGTTTTGGATAAAACTCTAAAAAATCTAACGCAAATTTTAGAATCTAAAAAAAAATTTAACGAGTTAAAGGAAGTTTGCAAAAAATTTTCGCTAAATATTGAGAGCCTTGAGCTAGTGAAAAATAAAATTATCATTCGCAAAAAGCACATAGATAAAGCGATAAATTTTAAGCTAAGTGGGCATGGATTCCAAAAATATATTGCGATACAATCGTGTATTTTGAGTGGTAAGAAATATATTTGCATTGATGAAATTGAGAATGGACTGCATTTTGAAAGTATTAAAATGGTATTACAAAATTTGATAGATTGTGATAAAAATATTCAATTTTTTATAACTACACATAATGAGGAGATTCTAAATAACCTAACTAAAATCAATTTAAATAAGAATGAGGTTTCATTATTTAATATCTTTGAAAATAAGAATGGAGATATAGAATCTGTAAGGTTTTCGCAAGATGAATTATTGCAAAATCTTAGCGTTGAAAATGAGCTAAGGGGCTAGAATGTTAATTGTGGTTGAGGGCGAAACCGATAGAAAATTTATAGAAAATTATGCAAAATTTTTAGACTTAGATTCTATAAATATACAAGTTAGCGGCGGCAAAAATAACTAAAAGACGTTTTATCATTGATAGAAAAAGCCATAAAAGAAGGCAAAAAAGTTAAAATAATTTTTGATTGCGATGATAATTTTGAAGATTCTATAGCCAACATAAATAAACAATTAGATAAAGAAATGCAAGAAATTTGCGAGATATTTTTACTACCAAACAACCAAGATTGCGGCACTTTAGAAACATTATACGATAAAATAGCCACTCAAAAGAAAGTCCTAAAATGCTTTGAAAACTACAAAAAATGTATAAAAAATTTAAAAAATAATGACGAAAAAATATGCTTGCCAAACAAAAAAATCTATGATTTATGCATATTTAGAATCTTTTGGCAAAAACTCTAAAAATGACTTTTTATCCACCGATTTATTCGACCTAAATCATCAATATCTAACGCCACTAAAAGAATTTTTGATAGGATGATAAATTGTCATTTTTGCTAACGCTAAATTACTAAAAAATATTAAATAGCAACAAAATATTAAATCTTTGTAAAAAAAATGTTAAAAGTTTAAAATTAACACTATTTTTGTTATAATTTTGGTTTTTTAAATTCGATTTTGGATTATAAGGAGAAAGGTATGAATGCTGAGATTTTTGACCAAGTAAAAGAGTTGGTAGCTAGCGAGCTAAAGGTGAAATTAGAAGAGATTAAGCCTGAGAGCGACTTTACTAAGGATTTGAATGCGGATAGCTTGGATGTGGTCGAGTTTATTATGAGCTTGGAAGAGAAGTTTGATATTAAGATTCCAGATGAGGACGCGGAGAAAATTAAGACCGTGCAGGATGTTGTGAATTATATTGAAGCACACAAAAAATAGCCTTTTTTGGCTTGTTTTTAAACGTTTTTAAAACGTTTGAAATGGGCTATTTTTGGGCGTTGTTTTTTTAGAATCTAGATTCTGTAATTTTAGGATTTTATAGAATCTTTGCTTGTTTTTATAAAGCAAAAGATTTAAAGATTCTAAATTGCATAATTTTATGGATTTTTAGAATCTAGATTCTATAATTTTTTATGATTTTAGTTAGAATCTTTTTAATGTGATTTGTCACATTGATAGAATCTTTTAAATAAGAATCTTTAAAAATAACAAAAATTTATAATCTTTTTATATGATTCTAAAGAATTTTTAAAATAGATTCTATAACGAAGCTAAAAAATAAAAAACAACTGCCTTGTGATAGGCTTTTAAGGAGTATATTTGAGACGCGTGGTAGTGAGTGGCATAGGCATGGTAAATGCCCTTGGCTTAGATAAAGAGACTTCATTTAGCAGGATTGTGAAAGGCGAGTGCGGCATAAAACGCATAGAATGCTTTGACACAAAAGACTTCAGCGTGCAAATCGCAGGGGAAATCATGGACTTTAACCCTGAAAGTGTGCTTGAGGCGCGCGAAGTAAAAAAGGCACACAGATTTATCCAGCTAGGACTTTTGGCAAGCCGCGAAGCCCTGCTAGACGCAAATAAGGACGCAAAAGAGAGCTTTTTGGACGCCGATTTGAAAGTGTTAAAAGACGCGGCAGAGAGCTTTGGCGTTAGCTCGGCAGCGGGTATCGGCGGCTTGCAAAATATACAAGAGAACGCCATTGCCTGCTATACAAAGGGTCCGCGTCGCATTTCGCCATTTTTTATCCCTTCTGCGTTAGTGAATATGCTTGGCGGTTTCACATCCATTCAGCATGGCATAAAAGGACCGAATTTATCAAGTGTCACCGCATGTGCGGCTAGCACGCACGCCATCGCCGAAGCCGCGAAAACCATAATGATAGGCAACGCGGATAAAATGCTAGTGGTGGGCGCAGAAAGCACGATATGTGAAATCGGTATCGGCGGATTTGCCGCGATGAAAGCCCTTGCAAGTAGCTACAATGACAATCCTACTAAGGCGTCACGCCCTTTTGATAAAAAACGCGAGGGCTTTGTAATGGGCGAGGGTGCTGGGGCTTTGATTCTAGAATCTTTAGAATCTGCTAAGGCGCGTGGAGCTAGAATCTACGCTGAAATCATAGGCTTTGGCGAGAGTGGCGATGCTAATCATATCACCGCACCAGCCCCACAGGGCGAGGGTGCGTATCGCGCTATGGCTCAAGCACTGAATATGGCGGAACGCATAAATGGCAGTGCTATATCGCCTGATTATATCAACGCGCATGGCACTAGCACGTATTACAACGATTTGTATGAGACGATGGCTATAAAGCGCATTTTTGGCGAAAAGTTTGGCGGGAAGATTCCAGCTATTTCAAGCACAAAAGGGCAGTTAGGGCATTGCTTAGGTGCGGCGGGTGCGATTGAGGCGGTGATTTGCATTATGGCGATGCGAGATTCTATCATGCCACCGACTATCAATCAAGAGGAAAGCGACCCTGAGTGCGACTTAGACTACATCTCAAATACCGCACGTTTGGCTAAAATTAACTGCACTATGAGCAACTCCTTTGGTTTTGGTGGCACCAACGGCGTGGTGGTATTTAAGAAAGTATAAATTTATTGTATTCCTGTAGAAAGTCTATTCAACAAAAAAATAATATAATTTATCAATGATAATGTCTTTTATCACAAACATTTCTAAATTCTAAAACACAAAGCGGAAGCCTGCGTTTGCGCCAAAGCCAAAGGCTTTTGAGATAACTGATGTGTGGCTTGTTAGACTTGTATTGATATAGAATCTACCAAGTGCTAGCTCGCCCCCAGCGGTAACAAACATATTTGAACGCAAACTATCGCCACGATAATCAAAAGTGAAAGCAAGGTTAGATTCAGTGTTACTAACATTAGAAGAGCTAAGACGCTTAGAATCTAGATTATCTTTTAGCACATACACATCTTGGCGAAATTGTGCGTTTAGGAAAATGTAGCTTTGATTTTTGAAATATTTACGCCCTTCGATGCCGACATTTACGCCTATTGCGTGACGCGCGTTATCACTTGTATCAATCTCAAAAATGCCACTTGCTTGTCGATTGTAACCCGTGCTTGTGCTAATGTAATAACTCGCGCCCAAAAATGGCTTCAAAGTATAGCCCTTTTTCAAAATAAAAGCGTAACCATAAGTAACATTTCCCTCCAAATTTGTCACATTATAATGGTATTTTTGATTGAATAAATCAAGCAAGTCAAAGCCCCTTTTTTGCGC
>NZ_JRMP02000032.1 GCF_000762875.2 Helicobacter saguini | reverse complement strand
CAATTTAAAAGACATAAATCAAAAAAAGAAATGTGATTATATAGAATCTAAACTGAATCTATCCTTAAATTCCACAAAAATTCACAAATTTTTTACAAAAAATTTATAAAATCTAAATTGTTATATTTTCAATAAAAGAGATGTGATTATCATAAATACTAAGTGCATCAATGCAAAAATCTAGCTTTAAATCATTTGTGTTTAAAAAAATATCGATTGTTTTCATAAGTTTTTCCAACTTTTTTTCCGTGATGTTATAAAGCGGATTAAATTTTTTGGCGTATTTTACCTCGATAAAATGCAAAATATTGTCCTTTTGCATCACTAAATCAATTTCGCCATATTTGCTATAAAAATTCTTGTCAATAAAGGTAAATCCATTGCTTAAGAGATATTGCAAAGCCACATCTTCGTAATGATTACCTTTTGTCTTTGTGTTTTTCATGGTAGCCTAAATTGCGTATATGGTGGAACTTGTAGGACTTGAACCTACGACCACTCGGTTATGAGCCGAGCGCTCTAACCAACTGAGCTAAAGTTCCTTTTAAAGAGTCGCCACGATTAAATTTTATAGAATCTAAATAACTTAAAAGTTACAAAAAAGCCGAAATTATAGCATAAAAAATGCACGTTGTAAAGCTTTGGCGTAACCCTATTTTAGCATCAGCTTTCGCACGGCTTGTTCGATTTCAACGGGGTTTGATTTCGAGATAAATTCATCGGCTTGGAGTGAGAGTGCCATTTCCTCATTACTTGTCCCGCTCATTGATGAATTTACAACGATAGGTATGTGCTTAGTTTTTGGATTAGCCTTTATCTGCTTTATCACCTCAAAGCCGCTAGCCTCTGGCATCTCAAGGTCAGTTATAACCATCCCTACATTATCAATATTCGTGCTAGAATCAAATAGATAATCAAGCAGCTTTTGCCCATTTATAAAATCGTGATGCACCACACCCAAATGATTTAGTATCGTTTGCATAGTCTTAAGCACCACAGGGCTATCATCAGCAAGTAAAATCTGCTTATTTGTCTGCACCTGGCTAATGTTTTCCATTTCCTTATTTTTCTCCGCCTCAATCCAAGGAAACACATCCACTAGCATCTTTTCAATATCCACGACCTGCACTAATTTGCCATCATAATACCTTGTGCGTGAGACCAACTTACCAGTGCCAGAGCTGCCGCCCACACCAGCGCTCTGCTCTATCTCAGTCCATTTCTTATTTAAGATTCTATCCGCCTCATAGATTCTAACGCCGATAGTCCAGCGAGAAAACTCGCAAATCATCACAATATCCTCGCCATTATTTCGCGGCACGCCGTAAGGTCGCAAGTCCTTATTAGGCATCGCAGGGTCGTAAAAAAACCACTTTCGCATATCAACTAATGGAATAGTCAGCTCACGAATAGTGATTAAGCCCTCAACAAGCGAATTTGGCTCATGGCTAACAATCGTAATCGTGCCGTTATATTTCACAACTTCGCGGATTTTAAAGACATTTACCGCATACAAATCCTTATCTTTTTCAAGGCGAAAGCAAAGCAGCTGCAGCTCGTTATTCTTATGCAGGCTTGTGACCTGGTCGATATTTGACATTGACATAATGCGTCCCTTGTGTTTGTGTTTAAAATTTACAATTTTAGCATAGAAATGTTTAGATTCTATGATTTTTGTAATATTTTTATGAGGTTTAAAAATGGCGTGATTGTAATGTAAAATAGGCTGAAAATCCATAGATATGGGCAGATTAGAAACTCTAAAATGCTGAAATCTTGCTTTGTAAAAATGCTTGATATTAGGGCTGTGAGTGCTAATGTGGCGTAGGTTTTGTTTATTTTATAAAGCGTTATGATTGTTATTAGTGCGATAAAGGCGTGGATTATGGGGCTTTTGTGGTAAATATCGATATTTGTAAGATTTAGCGTGTGGGCGTAGAGAATAAAGCCTAGCAGGGCTAAGGTGATACATAGGACGTAGGTTTGGAGCGAATTAGATTCTATAAAATCTTGTGCGTTGGCAAAATTCGCATTCGCATTTTTTGTATTAATCTTACAAAAGGGTGGCAGGGTGGGAATAGATTTAGACAAAAAATGCGAATGCGAATTTTGCAAGTTAGATTCTATAAAATCTTTATACATAATCTTAAAACACAAATAAATTAACAACAACGTGCAAAAAACGCTAGTAGAATCAAACAAAGAATAACACAAAACAACAAGGCTAAAACCCTCATAAAATGGCGCAAATAACGCAAATAAAAATAATATCAAAACAAGGCAATATTTAAAAATTAGAATCTTTTTAGAATCTAGTTTTAAAAAACACAAGATTCTATCCACAAAATACAAAATCACAGAAAAAAATAACACACAAATACTAATCACATTCCACCTTAGCAACTAAACAAAACTTATAAAATCCATAATTTTAATATTTATTTATGCGTTTTTAAACATTTTATTGTCATAAAAACTCTATATAAATTTTATAAAACCATAATTTGAAAAAATGTGTAAAATCGAAATCAATCAAAATTTTTCCACCAAAAATTACAAATTATAGAATCTAAATTCAAAATAATTCTGTAAAATCAACATTTTAAGGAGAAAATTATGATTAAAAAATTCTACACAGCCTTTATCGTGCTAATCATCCTAAGTAGCATAAATATCATAAATGCCGCTAGTTTCCCAGCCTTGCGTGATATGAATGGTAATGGTTTAGCCATTTCTAGCTTCCCACAGGCAAATAAAATCGGCAAAGATGTGCTAGATAGCGGCGGTAACGCCATTGATGCGGCAGTAGCGGTAGGCTACGCCTTAGCTGTCGTGCATCCAGCAGCGGGCAATATCGGTGGTGGTGGCTTTGCGATTATCCATTTGGCAAATGGTGAAAATATCGCCCTTGACTTCCGTGAAGTAGCCCCGCTTAAGGCGACCAAAGATATGTATTTGGATAAAAAGGGCAATGTGATAAAGGACGCCTCTACCATCGGCTATCTTGCTGCGGGTGTGCCAGGTAGCGTTAAGGGGATGTCATCTATGCTTGAAAAGTATGGCACAAAGCCTTTGAGTGAGCTAATCGCCCCTAGCATAGATTTGGCTGAAAATGGCTTTGTGCTTAGCGATAGACAGGCTGAGACCTTTGTAGAGGCAAGGGAGAATTTCCTTAAATTTGCAAGTTCTAAAAAATATTTCCTTAAAAAAGATTCTAGCACTTATAAAGGTGGCGAGATTTTGGTGCAAAAAGACTTGGCAAACACTTTAAGGCTTATACAAAAAGAGGGGGAGAGTGCCTTTTATAAAGGAAAAATCGCTGATATGATAGAATCTGATATGAAAAAAAATGGCGGTATTATTACAAAGCAGGACTTGGCAAATTATAAAGTCGTGTGGAGAAAGCCTGTAAGTGGCACATATCGCGGGTATGAAATCATTTCTATGCCACCGCCAAGCAGTGGCGGAGCACACATTTTGCAGATTCTAAACATTATGGAAAATGCGAATATCAAAAATATGGGCTTTAACTCCGCTGCGACAATACATCTAATGAGCGAGGCGATGCGACAGGCTTATGCGGATAGAGCGGTATTTATGGGTGACCCTGACTTTTTTGAAGTGCCACTAGATTCTATCCTTAGCAAATCTTATGCGAAAAAAATCTATGAAAATATTTTAAAATCGCCAAATAAGGCAATTCCTAGCAAGGATATAAAGGCTGGTTTAGGGCAGATTAAGGAAGGCAAGGCAAAGAGCATAAAGGAAGGCAACCACACGACACATTACTCAGTCGTGGATAAATGGGGGAATGCAGTAAGCGTTACATATACGATAAATGGTAGCTATGGGGCGTATGCGGCAATTGATGGAGCTGGATTTTTGCTAAATAATGAGATGGATGACTTTTCTATAAAGCCCGGCGTGGCAAATCTTTATGGCTTAGTAGGGAGCGAGGCTAATGCGATAGTGGCAGGGAAGCGACCGCTTAGCTCGATGAGTCCTACAATTATTTTAAAAGATAAAAAGCTTTTTATGGTGGTAGGCAGCCCCGGTGGCGCTAGAATCATAACTACCGTATTGCAAGTGATAAGCAATGTGATAGACCATAAGATGGAGCTAGGAGCAGCCCTTGCCGCACCAAGATTCCATAATCAATGGAGTCCAGATAAAATTCGCATAGAATCTTTTGGCTTAAGTATTGATACACAAAATCTTTTAAAGAAAATGGGCTATAAATTAGTAGAAATGCCTGATATGGGTGATGTGAATGCGATTATAAAAGATTTTAAAAGTGGCTTTTACTACGGCGCAACCGACCCAAGGAAAGAATTTTAGTTAAAGGTAATTTAAGAATCACAGAATCTAGATTCTATATTCAATCTAAATATTATGTGTTTTAAGTATATTAATTTCAATACGTAATAAATGTGTTATTAAAATGTGTGATTTTGCGTTTTGATTATTTTAGTGTTAATTTTGCTTTGTAAAAATATAGTTTGATTTTATTTGTGGAGCGGAATGTGGAACGTTTTAAAGATTCTAAAAATAGTGTGGATTCTAAGAATTTTATGGAATCCAAGGCTGTGGATTCTAAAGATTCTAAGGGTTTGGATTGTAAAGTGGATTCTATGGCGGATTCTAAGAATAATGCGAAGATTTCTATTGTCGTGCCCTGCTATAATGAAGAGGTTAGTCTGCCTAAATTCTTAGATGAGATAACTAAAACGATGAGTGGCTTAGGCTCTAAGGTGCGTGGGTATTTTGGGCTAGATTCTAAGAAGCCTTTTTATGAGTTGATATTTGTCAATGATGGCTCACGTGATAGGACTTTGGAACTCTTAAAAGATATGAAAAAAAGTTGTGAAAATAATGATATTAAGGGCTTTTTATTTAGGGAGTTAGATTCTAAAATAGATTCTAAAAAGTCGCAAGATTCTAAAGAGAACATAGAATCTAAGTCGCAAGATTCTATAAATCAAGCAAAAGATTCTAAAGAAAACACAGAATCTAACCCACAAGATTCCAAAATAGATTCTAAAAACTCAAAAGATTTCACCATCCGCATATTCTCATTTTCACGTAACTTTGGCAAAGAAGCCGCAATCTTAGCCGGGCTAAAACAAGCTAAAGGCGAAGGCGTAATCTTGCTAGACGCCGACTTACAAGACCCACCAAACCTAATCCCACAAATGATAAACATCTGGCTAGATAGCAATCGCGACACAAAAGTAATATACGCACGCCGCACTACAAGGGCAGGTGAGAGCAAACTTCGCGCGTTTCTTAGTGAGCAGTTTTACCGCGTTAGCAACGCATTAAGCGAGGTAAAGATAGAATCTGGCGTGCGCGATTTTCGCCTTATGGATAGGGAAGTGATTAATTCGCTACTTAATATGAGCGAGTATCACCGCTTTAGCAAGGCGATGTTTGCGTGGGTTGGCTTTAAGCGGCAATGCCTTGAATACGAGTATATACCGCACTTTAAGGAGGCGAGCAGCTGGAGCTTTTGGAAGCTTTTTAAGTATGCGATTGAGGGCATTGTGAGTTTTAGCACGACACCGCTACGCTTTGCGTTTATTTTTGGCTTTATGATTAGTCTTATTTCCCTGTGTTACGGGCTTTATCGCTTTATTTACACGCTACTTTATGGGAATCTTGTGCCGGGCTACCCAAGTCTTATTGTGCTAATTACATTTATCGGCGGCATTCAACTCATACTTTTAGGCGTAATCGGCGAATATATCGCCAGAATCTACGAGCAGGTCAAAAACCGCCCGATATACATTTTGGAATCTTTGGAGTAGATTTACATAAAAATCAACATACTTTACATCTTAAGAATATTACAAGACTTTTAATACATTCATAACTTTTAAGTAAAATTATAGAATCTAGTTTATTTAGGATAAATAAAAATGAATAACAAATTTATAGAGCCGCAATTTGGTATAACTCCTTTTACTTGTCCGCACTGCCAAGTAGTAGCACAAATGGAGTTTATCGATCCAAGATATATTAATGAATGTGTGCGTAAAAACTTATTAGAAATTATGCAAATGATACATACTGAAGTATACCAAGCATTACAAGAAAATATACAAAATAAAATCAATAATATAAATAAAATTATGAATTACAATGCAAAATATGCTTACACTTATGCTGTTTGTCAAAATTGTAAAGAAATTAATATTTGGGTAGATTCCAAAATGATTTATCCAAAGCCACTTTTAACACCATTACCAAATGAATATTTACCAAAAGAAATAAAAGAAGACTATGAAGAGGCGTCTTTAATTTTACAAGATTCACCAAGAGGAGCGTGTGCGTTATTGCGTCTAGCTTTACAAAAGATTATGATAGAGTTAGGAGAAGATAGAAATCTTAATAAAGCTATACAAAGTTTGATTGATAAGAAAACGATTGACAAGTATTTACAAAAAGCCCTAGATTCTGTGCGTGTGATAGGTAATAATGCCGTGCATCCAAATGAACTAGATATGAAAGACAACAAAGAAATTGCCACTAGATTGTTTAACATAATAAACTATATAGCAGAAAAAACGTTTGCTGATAGAAAACGAATTGATGAGATTTATAATATTTTGCCTGAAAATGCAAAGCGGAAAAATGATAAATAATGTATAACACCACTTAATGTATTCCCATATCAAAGGCGAGTTTTTTCGCGCATTCACGCCCCTCTTTTATAGCGGTAACAACAAGTGATGCGCCGATTTTACAATCGCCACACGCATATACATTAGGACGCGAAGTAGCAAAGTCATTATGCACAATCACATCGCGGCTTACCGCCACACCAAAGATGTCAGCGACATTGCTTTCCACACCGCTAAAGCCCATCGCTTTTAACACCATATCAGCCTTGATTTCCTTGCTACTATTTAGAATCTCGCTGCTTTTTCGCCGACCATCAACGACACTCCACTCCAAACGCGTAGTAATGATTTTTTGCAAACTCTTATCACCTTTTAGCACTTTGGGCGAAGTGCTAAACTCACGCGGGTCGTGATGTGTGAGCGAAATAGCCTCTTCGATACCATAATCAGTATTTAGCACCAGCGGCGGCTCTGGCCACGGATTACTACTTTTTCGCTTTATCGGCTTGCTTGGCGAACGCTCTAGCCGCACCACAGACTTAGCCCCCTGACGCAATGCCACCGCCACGCAGTCCGTGCTAGTATCGCCACTACCGATAACCACGACATTCTTGCCCTTTGCATTTAGGTTCGCACTCAAAGGATTTGCCTTAGAATCTAGCACATTTTTGGTATTTGCGGTAAGGAAATCAAGGGCATTATACACGCCCTTTAGATTCTCACCCTCGATATTTAGCTCACGAGCCTTTCGCGCCCCCAACGCCAAGACGACCTTGTCAAATTTTTTAAGCAAATTATCAAATTTCACCTTAGAATCTATGGCGTGATTTGTGTGGAATTTTATGCCTTCTTTTTTCATCACATCAATGCGACGTTCCACCACGCTTTTTTCTAGCTTCGCATCAGGGATTCCATACATTAGTAAGCCGCCTACGCGGTCGTCTCGCTCGAATACTTCGACTTCAAAGCCCATTAAATTTAGCTCATTTGCACACGCTAATCCTGCTGGACCACTGCCAACTATTGCGACTTTTCGCCCATTTCTCTCTATGCTTCGCGGTTTGACTAAGCCATTTGCAAAGGCGTATTCGGCTAGGGCTAGCTCGTTGTCGCGAATTGTCACGGGGGCGTTATTTGCGTTGCATACGCAGGAGCTCTCGCAGGGTGCGGGGCAGATTCGCCCTGTGATTTCGGGGAAAGGCATTGTCATTGACAAGCGATAGTAGGCTAAATCCCACAATTTGCGTGATAGCAAGTCGTTCCATTCAGGGATTAGGTTTAGGTTTGGGCAGCCGATGATTTGGTTTTTTAGCATTACGCCTGCTTGGCAAAATGGCACGCCACACTGCATACAGCGTTTGGCTTGGTCTTCTTGCTTGGTGGAATCTAGCAAAATGTGGAACTCGTGGTTATTTTTCACGCGCTCAAGTGGTGGTAGTGAGATGATTTCTTCTCTTTCATAGTCTAAAAAGCCTGTTGGATTCGCCATTTTGTCTCCTTTTATGCTTTAAGTGATTTTTCTATTATAGCTTAAAAATAATAAGATTGTATATAAAAAATGAAAACATATTGTGTTTAGAAAAGTTGTATAGAATCTAGATTTTAGATTCTATATTTAGGGGTAGAAAATGGCGAAAAGTTATGCGGTTTTAGGGCTTGGTCGCTTTGGCTATTATGTGGCATTAGGGCTTGTGGAGAGCGGTGAGAGCGTGATTTTGTGTGATAATACTGAATCTAATTTCGCGAATTTGCGTGATAAAGTCGAGCAAATTTATGTCCTTGATTGCACCGACAAAGCCGCGTTGCGTGAGGCTGGTATCACTGATTTGGACATCGTGGTGGTTAGCATCGGCGAGAATATCGAGGCGAGCATCCTTAGTGTGATGGCGCTAAAGGAGCTTGGCAACAAACGCGTGATTGCAAAGGCGATTTCAAGCACGCACGGCGCGATATTAGAGCGGCTTGGCGTAGATGAGGTGATTTATGCGGAGAAGCAGGCGGCAAAGCGGCTTCTTAGCGAGCTAACCGAATATCACGCCGAAAATATCGAGATTAGCGCGAATATGCGTGTGTGCAAGGCGGTTGTGACGAATTATTTTGTAAAGAAGAGTGTTGGCACGGTGCGTGAGGAGTTTAATGTGAAAATCGCGGCGTATAAACGTGGCGAGAGCTGGGAGCTGGATGTAGATTCTGGCTTTATTTTGCAGCGCGGCGATGTTGTGATTTTCCTTGGGGCGAATAAAGATATTGAGAAAATTATGCAGAATATTGAGAAGTAGATTCTATTAATGGTGGTGATGGTGCGAATTAGATTCTATAGAATCTTGTTTTGGTGTGGTGAAAAAAGTTGCTCCTTTGTAAATATTATTTAGGGCAAAAAAGCACATAATGATAAAGGCAAGCTGCATAAAAAGCCCTTTTAGACGCGATTGCAAAAGGCTTGTCGCAAAAATGCCAACGCTAAAAAGGGCTGGAAAAGTCGCTATGCAAAATAGCAGCATAATAAGAAGCGACTCGCCCAAACTCGCACTCGATGCGGCACTCAAGGCAAACATATACACAAGATGACAGGGCAGAAGTCCATTTAGCATGCCAATCACAAAAAAGCTAGAAAAACTGCGCTTTTTAAGGGCGGCTTTAAAGGCGTTTTTATAGAATCTAAATAGGCTAGAATTAGCGTTGCTCGGTGTTTTTAGGTTAAAATTGTTGAAATTTAGGCTTAGAAATTTTGGCAAAAATGTCGCAAAAAATGCGAAAAATAAAAGCAAAACGCCCAAAATTATTAGCATAATCGCGTGGGCTTTGTCGCTAAAGCCAACTTTTATTGTGATTAGGCTAAAGGCTAAACCGATGGCAATGTAGCTAAGGCTTCGTCCGCAAAAATAGATTATATTTGCTAGAATCTGCGTTATTTTTATGTTATTGATTTTAGAGCTTTTTTGTGTAAAAGTTATAGAATCTTGCGTATTAGATTCTATATTTTTGTTTGAAAAGTTAGGATTTTTGGAAGTTTTAGAATCTGGATTTGTAGATTCTATATTTTTAGAATCTATATTCTTATTTTTGTGTAAATTTGTAGATTCTATATCGTTAGAATCTATTTTGTGATTTAACTCGCTAGAATCTTCTTTGGTTTGCAAATCTTTAGAATCTTTTTTATAATCTTTTATAGAATCTTTCATAGAATCTGGATTAAAAAAACGCATATTAAGCCCCAAAGCAATGCCGCCGCACATAGGAATGCAATGTGAAAGCGAAGCCAAAAACGCCGCCACAAACAACGCAAAATAAGATTCAAAAACCATTTTTAGCCTTTTAGACTTTATAAAATTCTAAAAGATTCTATCATTTTTAAGTCAAAGTAGGATTTTATAATTTATACAAAATATTTTTAGTTTATTGAGACTTAGTAACTAAGCTGATTATCTTCTATTCAAAACAGGAGCTCCTAGTTCATCTGTTTTTGGTTTATTGCTCTCTATTTTATTTTCTAAACAAGCAGAATCAACGCCCAAAGTACAAGCCTTTTTATAAAATTCCCTAGCTCTTTTCGTATCTCTTTCATATTTATCAAACCAATATGCTACATAATTGCATGATAAGGCTTCATTCAGCGTACAAGCTCTTTGAAAATAATCAATAGTTTGTGGAGACTGCACAGGTAAATGCACAAATGGAGCAAGAACATACCCTGAATCTAACCCCTTATTTATGTAAGAATCTACATCTGCATAATTATCAATACTTCGTGACATTCTAGCGTATAAAAAACATGAAGTAGCATCATTTTTATCACATTCTTCTTGTGTTAAATACAAGGCTTTATCCATAATTTTATCATTATTTTGTCCTTTTAGACTAGTGGATACAACATCTGTTATAAAATCATCATCATCATTTAAGGCATCAAAAGCAAAAAATACATTTGCACAACCCATACTTTCATTATCACTACATGCCGATATGCTTTGTTTTATACTTTTATCTAAATCTCTAGCAAAAGCAGCACTATCATACGCACTAAGGGCTCTTTCCTCGCCTATATAGTAGGCATTTAAACAAGCTACAACAGAACCCATTTTGCATTCTATATAATATAATCCATAAGCCTTATCATAATCTTCATTAGCGACGGCAATGCTGGCAAAATAACTTGATGTTTTCCCTTTTTTATCATTCATTTCTTTATGTAGTTGCACAATACCACTATAATCTTGACTTTCTTTGTTGCTAAATTCTCCAAATTTTTCAAAAGTAGCACACCCTACAAACACACTAACGCTACATAAAAATATGGAATAGAAAATCGAATTTACACTGCTATATAGCCATTTCATCAATCATCCTCGCCTTAAAACTAAGCCTTAATTATATATTAATTTTTATGGAATTAGTAAATATTAAGAAATTAAACATAAAAAAGCTATAAAAATTATATGTTTTTCTTATTTTGCATACATATCCATTTTCTATCAATTTAATAATTTAAAAGTAAATATTTTCTCATTTAGATTCCATAACGCTAAAAAGTTTTTCTCATTTTTTATATATTTTTGAGAAAATCTATTGACAAATTATCATTTTGTGTAGTATAATGATAAAGTTAATTTGATAAAGATAAGAATTAACAAACAAATTTCATTATAAGGAGCAGAAAATGCTAACAAAAGAGGTTATTAAAAAGTTGAGTGAGCAAGTTGTTAAGGAAATGAATGCGTCAAACTTGTATTTGAGTATGAGTTCGTGGTGCTACACTAATCGCTACGATGGCGCTGGGCAGTTTCTTTTCGAGCATGCAAGTCAGGAGAGCGACCACGCTAGGAAGCTAATCACTTATTTGAATGAGACGGATGCGCGCTTGGAACTTGATGCGATTGAGAAGCCAAAGCATGAGTTTAGCGGCTTGCTTGATGTGTTTGAGCAAACTTACGCGCACGAGCTTTACATCACAAAGTCGATAAATGAGCTAGTCGATTATATGTTGAAAGAAAAAGATTATTCGACTTTCAACTTTTTGCAATGGTATGTGGCAGAACAGCACGAAGAGGAAGCCCTATTCCGCGGCATTGTTGATAAGATTAAGCTTATCGGTAAAGAAAGCAATGGCTTATTCTTGGCTGATTCTTACATTAAAAGTTTGAGCGGAAAGTAGCACTTAAAAAAGATTCTATAGAATCTAAACTACAAAATTCTTTGCTACAATCATAAATTCTTAAAAGGCAAAGAATGAAAACTTTTTGTGTTACTTTACAAACGCATTACGCTAGATACGCAATCTTATGATTTTAAATCAAGAGAATTTTAGAATCTGGATTCTAAAAATATTTTAAAGGGCAAAAATGAGCGATATTTTTAAAGATTCTAATATTTCTAGTGGGTTTGATTTATTGCAGATTCTAAAAGGGCATTTTGATGTGGGCGATAGTAATAGCTGGTGGTGGCCTAGCTATCTTTCTTTAGAGGTGCAAAATGGTATAGAAGTGCGTGGAGCACGCACTCATAGCCCAAATGTGATGTTTTGTATCGCTAGTATTTTAGGGCAGAATACTAAGTATGAAAATGCTTCTAGTGCGATTTATAATTTGTATTCTTACCTTACAAAAGTTATAGAATCTAGAATTTCTAAAAATGATTTAGAGCAACTAAATGAGTTTAAATCTTATAAATATCCTAACTTAGCTTTTATATCACAATCTAGATTCTGTAATAATATTATAGAAATAATTAGTGGTATGAATCAAAGTGAGCTAATTAATTTAATAAAAAGTGCTGGATTTCATAATCAAAAATCACAGAGAATAATTTTACTAACAAAAAATATTTTGCAAGATTTTGGCGATTTTGAATCTTTTAGCGAAAATGTGACGCGTGAGTGGCTACTTTCGCAAAAAGGTATAGGAAATGAGAGTGCTTCGTCCATTTTAAATTATGGGCTGTGTCGGGCTGAAATGGTCGTGGATAAATATACGCAGAAATTGTTAGGAAAATTAGGTTTTGAATTTGATGACTATTATGAAATACAAAATTTCCTATCTAAAGAGTTAGAAAAAGCGAAAGATTTATATAACTATGATATTAGCCTAGCTCAAATCATGGCAAGATTCCATGGGAAAATCGTGGAGTATGGGAAAAAACATAGAATCTAGATTCTATCCATTTAAAAAAAGGTGGTGGGTGGCGTTTTATGGAGTTTAGATTCTATACAAAATTTTTATTTATAACTAAAAAATGTTTCATTTTGTAACATAATCGTCTTTTAGATTCTAAAAAAATGCGTTTTTATCAATTTTTTTCTTTTTTTTTTTTTTTTTTTTGTGTTAGAATGGAAGCACTACAATTTTAAGGAGAATATATGGTAAATCCACATATAACAACAAGGCTAAATGCTAAGGATAAGAACAAGACCAACGGACAGACAAAAGAAAATGCGGCTTTTTTAAACAAAAAGACCTTGGCAAACATTAGCTTTATTGCTAGCTTAATGATTGCAGGGGGTAATACCCTGTTGGCTGCAGATATAACAACTGAGCAAGTAGATGGCACGACATTATCTGACCTAACAAATAATGTAAGCGGGGCAAATGGTAAGCTAAATAATGTCACTCTAACTAGCCCCACTACAATCTTAAATGTAAAAAGCGATTCTGGTGGTGTAGTCACTGGCAAAAATGTAACAATAGGCAGTAATGTAACCACAGCTGTGATTGATAATAATAGTAAAAATTTTGCAGGTGGCATTACCTCTCAAAATGAAAATCAAACCACCACTATAATTATCAAAAATACAACTACTGACACTAGCGATGCTGCAAAAATAAGTGGCAATATAGTAGGTGCCGCTGGAACTTTAATCATACAAAATGATGCAAATTCTACAATAGAAGGCGACATACAAGGCAAAAATAGTAAGCTAGAAATAGATAATGCTGCAACTATAAGTGGTAATATATCAGGTGAAGGTGATATAGAAATCAACAATACCAAAACACTAGGTGCAGCGGATAAGACAATCACAGGCGGTGCTGGTAAGCTAACCATTAATAATAATGATGCTGCCGCTGAAATAAAAAGTGCTATTACTGGTGGCACTGGTGCAGTTGAAATTACAAATGC
>NZ_JRMP02000031.1 GCF_000762875.2 Helicobacter saguini | reverse complement strand
CTTCTAGCCATCGCCTAAAAATCGCAATAAAATTATTCTTATCAATTTGAATCTTTTTAAGGTTTTTATTTGTAATTACAAAATTAGATTCTATAAATTGCTTTAATTGAACGTTATCTTTATCATAAAAGAAAAGCATTTTTTTAGAATCTAAAAGGCTTTGTAGTTCGCTATAAAGTTGCTTAAACTCTTTACTTTCGTGGTTGCTTGGCGCTACATTCCAATTAAAATCATTTTGGCTAAATATGTGCTGTATCTCGTGATATTCAATAAATGCAATTTTTTCGCAATCAAACGCGCCCAAAAACGCAGGGGGCAGCTCATCGCTGTAAGTCTTCTCTTTTCCTATTGTTAAAATCAACTGAATTAAAGATTCTATAATATCTTTATCATTTCCCTTTTTAGCTTCCGCCCATAAAAAATTAATATTATGATAAAGGCTTTGAATAGTGTAACTAACGCAAAAATCGATATTTCCTAGCATTTTATTGCAATTTAAGTCTTTTATATCAAAATAATCAGCCGCGACATTATTTATCACTTCTAATTCGCTAATCTTTTCGCTATACATTCTATTCTGCCCTTTTTAGATTCTAAAAATATCACAATTTAAAAGCGTAATTTTAGCATTAAAGTTTTAAAAATTCCTTAGCGACTAATTCACTTGCTACAAATAGATTTTTTAAGCAAAAAAATGGCGAAAAAGGGCAAGAGACTTGCTATGTGGATTTAAGCGTATTTGGCAGGGCGGCTCAAATAATGAGTGAGCGTGGATTGAAAGGCTCAAGGATTCTAATTGAAGGTCGCCTTTTATTCTCGCAATGGATTGATAAAGTTTCAGGCATGACACGAAGCAAACATAGCGTAATTGTGGAATCTTTGCAACTTTTAGACTTTAATAAAGCTAATGTAAGAGAGCAAAATATAGAGCAACCGCCAAGCAATACGCAAAATATGACAATGCAACAATTACAGGCTCAAATGCAACAGCTAAATCAGGCAATGCAACAAATGCAACAAAACCAAGAGCCTATACCTTTTTAATGGCTAAAAGTGTGTGAATGTGAATAGATTCTATAAACTAGAATGTAAAAGAAAGAAATAAGATGAAAATAGGAGTTTAAAAT
Source organism: Helicobacter saguini (assembly GCF_000762875.2). Taxonomy (GTDB): domain Bacteria; phylum Campylobacterota; class Campylobacteria; order Campylobacterales; family Helicobacteraceae; genus Helicobacter_A; species Helicobacter_A saguini. The sequence continues at coordinate 12,682 of NZ_JRMP02000031.1, read as the reverse complement.
GGCAAAAGAAAAAGTTATTTACTTTGATAGCGGAGAGTTCATAAACGAACAAACAGGAGAGAAAAATAGGTTTATAATTAGTAGAGACAAGCAAGAGTGTAATAATGAAACTCTATTAAAAGCTTTATGCAAAATGATAGACTGCACCTATGAAGACTACTTTGAAACTTATGAAGAGTATTTCAAACGCCTAAATTCTGTTGTGGATACAATAAAAGAAAATAAAGAAATTTGCATGAATAATATAATTTTGCTTTACAACAATATCAATAAATTTGGCGATGCTTTCTATTATATGTGTGAAGCAACAAATGAATTTCACATAGATTTAGACCATGATAAACTATTTTTGTTTCTTATGAAATATTACTTTGAAAAAGTAATTTCAAGGACTGAAAAAAGAAACTTATCTAAGGCTGAAGATAGGGAAAAAGAGAAAAAAGATTTAAGGGATTTTGTTAGATATAAAAAACCAAAAAAGGGCTAAACATGGAATCTATAAATTTAGTTTTTATGCGAATTGAAAATAATGAAATTTTAAAAGATTCTAATGTGAAAATACCTTTGCAAAATATCGCATATATAAAGGAAGTAGCCTTAGAATCTAATATTAATAAATACATTATTAAACTTAATTCAAGTGAAAGCTTTACATTTTTTAATGATTATCTAAACGAAAATGGCGAAGTGCAAGTGTTTTATACACTAAAAGAGAAACAAAAATCTTTGAATCTAGCAAGTAAAAAACTACAAAATATAGAATCTAAAATAGATTCTATCACAATGCTAGATTCTAATCCACTAATTCATAAAAGGAGAAAAAAATGAAATATTTAGAAATCAAAATACGCAATGTAACGACATTTATCAATGTGGATAATATCACATTAATTGAAAAAGAATTGTGTAATCCTATTGAAAATATATTCCCTATTAAGTGCGTTATAAACTTAAAATATGGGAATAAAGTAATGGAATTTTATCTTTTAAAAGATAACCTAGATTTATCAAAGATAGAATCTACGCATTTAAAGATTATAGCTTTTGATAATTTGCAAGAATTGATTGAAAGTTATAAGAAATCTAAAGAAATACAAGAAAATGGGATTACTTTCAGTTTAGATGATTTTATATAAAAGGAGCAAAAATGAAAAATCTTAACTTACACATTCACAAAGACTTAGATTCTAATATAGACTTAGATTCTATACACAAAATGCTAAATCGCCCTAGTAGATATTTTTTAATTGAAAATATAGAATCTATCGGGGCTAAAACATTAGGAGCATTAGCTTTTATGGATTTATTTAATGGCTTAGTGCTTTATACAACCGACAATAAGATAAGTTTCAAACTTTGTAGTTTTGATAGCTTTTTAAATGAATTAAAGGCGATACCACTATGAAATTTGATTTTACTAACTTATTTTTTGCATTGATTTTAATCACGCTAACACTGCCTTTAGTTATGAATCTAATTATAAAAACATAAAGGATGTTTAATGAAAAAGCTAATACAACACGCTGATACAATAGCATTTTATGTCGTAATAATTGCATTTGTAGCATTTCTTTTATCAATACCTACAAGTATTTATTTTGGGATAATACAAGATTCTAAAGACAAAAATCTTGTAAAGATATTTGAAAGATGTATGTATGTTTATGATGATAGAAAGCATTGCATTAAGGAATATGAATCTGCCTTAAAAGATTTAAACTTAGATTCTATAAAGGATAAAAGATGAGTAAATTTAATTTTATGGCTAATCAAAATTCTTATGAAAATAGTGATGAAAGATATACAAAGCCAGAAGCCATTTTTCCACTTTTAAAATACATTCCAAAGGATAAAGTTATTTGGTGTCCTTGCGACTTAGAATCTAGCTATTTTGTTAGAATCTTTAGGCTTAATGGCTATAAAGTTATTCATTCACATATTAATTTAGGGCAGGATTTCTATCATTTCGAGCCAAAAGAGTGGGATATTTTGATTACAAATCCGCCTTTTTCTAATAAAAAAGAGTTTATAAGTCGAGTTTTAAGCTTTAAAAAGCCTTTTTGTTTGCTTTTGCCACTAACTTATTTAAATGATTCTACACCATATCACTTATTCAAAGATATTGATTTAGAATTGCTTATATTTGATAAAAGAATGGAATTTATCAATGCAGATTCTAAGAATAGAATAAGCTTTAAAAGTGGCTATTATGCGTGGAAAGTCTTTAATAAACAAGTTGTATTTGAGAAATTAGAATCTTTACATTTTTTAGAATCTAATAAGTGGAATGAAATTATAGAAAATATGAAATATTTAGATTCTATAAAGGCTATAAAGTCGCTAGATTCTATAAACTCACAAAGGCTAGAAAATGAATAATCTAAATAATGTATATTTTAAAAGTAGTGAAAATATGTGTGAAATGCAAGATTCTAGCATTCATTTGATTATTACAAGTCCGCCTTATTTTTGCATAAAAGATTATTCAATGGGTGGATTTAGAAATGTAAATGATGTCGGCTCGATTAAGGATTATTCAATCTTTATTGAAAAGCTATTAAATGTGTGGAAAGAGTGTTATAGAATCTTAACTCCAAATGGAAAATTGTGTATAAATGTGCCTTTGCTTCCTATAAAAAAGGCTCAATTTAAAACGCATTATAACCGACATTTATTTGATTTAAACGCAGATATTCAACATAGCATTTTAACTAATATCAAAGGCTTATATTTGCTAGATTTATATGTATGGAATAAAACAAATAGCTCTAAAAGCTTAGTGTTTGGTAGTTATCCTTATCCTAGCAACTTTTACTCGCAAAATACAAGTGAATTTATAGCAATTTATGTAAAAGATGGTAAGCCAAGAAATATAGATTCTAAAACTAAAGAAATCTCAAAGCTAACGCAAAAAGAATGGCTAGAATTTACTAAAAAAGTGTGGGAAATAAACGTGCCAACACGATTTGATATAGCTCATGGAAAACATCCAGCTATAATGCCTAGTGAGATTCCATATCGATTAATAAAAATGTTTTCTTTTGTGGGAGATAATGTGTTAGATTGCTTTTGTGGTAGTGGCACGACACTAAAAGTCGCAAAAGAATTAAATAGAAACTATGTAGGATACGAAATCTATCCACATTTTAAAGATGTGATAGAATCTAAGCTTGGTATTAAACAAAAAGTTCTTAGTTTATTTTAGATTCTATAAATTTATATTATACATTTAAGCGAGTGTATTTGAGTTGATTTTAAGGAGATTTAGTATGAAAAAAGCGTTAAAATGCTTAAGTTTAAAGCAAAACTATAAAGGAAATTTTTTAAATGATAAAAAGATTGAATACATATTCCTTAAAAAGCCTACAAGCAAAGATTTAATACAATCAATAGACTTTTTTATAAAATACGCAAGAAAACAAAGAAAAAAGCCTATATGCAAGAAAAATAAGAATTTTGCATTAGGAATAAAGCCTTTAGTGCCTAGAAAAAGACCTATTAAAACAACTATGATAGATAGTAAGTTGTTTTGTTACATATAATTAGTTGTTTATTATAAATTTACATAGAAAGCAAAAGAGTTGGAATAATATAAATTGTGATAGCAAATAGCACAAATACGCTATAAAGCATTCCATTAATTAGATAAGTTTCTTTCATTTTAAATCCTTTTTTATACCTACAAAATGTTGTTTTAATAAATTATCAAATTATATAGAATCTTTAATTAGATTCTATCAATTTTAAACATTTTAAGGGCATTTCTACGCACTTTTTTATAGTTTTTGATATTTATAGATTCTAATATAAAAGCCTTTTAAAAGGCTTATTTTGCGTTTGTTTTTATAGAATCTAGTTTAGTTTATTTTAGTTTATATGTTTTTTTAGATTAGTTTGTTTGTTTTTATTGTTTTTTTATATTCGCACACACACGCCCGCTCGCCCCGAGCCACGCCCTAGCTTCGTTTCACTTCGCTTACGCCGCTTCGGGCGTGTGTGTGCGAAAAAAGGATTAAATAAGATAATTTTATTGTTTTTTAGGATTTTTTAGAGTTTATAAAGATTATTAAAGATTCTAAGTCGTTTTGAAATGTTATAAGTGATTTTTTAAGGTTTTTTAGGGTTTTAATAGGTTTTAAATTCTAAAAACTACTAAAAACTATAAAAAAGTATTAAAAATAGCCAAAAAGGCTTAAAATGATAGTTTTTTGTATTTTTTAGAATCTAGTTTATTTGTTTTTACTATGAGTTTATGAATACTTTGAAATATTAGTTTAGATAGATGTAGGACACTGCGTGTGTGCGTGTGGCGTGGCTTCGTGTGTGGCTTCTAAAATGCCTACAAGGAAGCGGAATTATTAGTTTGTTTGTTCTTTCTGTCCGCTTCCTTGTAGTCATTTTAGAGACTTTCCGCCACACACTTCGCTGTCTTTTTGCTTCTATTCAGCGGAATTATATCCACACACGCTCACTTCGTTCGCTTTTGCTTAATTGTCCTGCTTAAATCTCGCTACGCTCGATTTAAGCGGAATTAAGCAAAGTGTGGATATTTCCGCTGAAGCAAAATCGAGCAAAAAGCCCACCCGCCCCACTCGCACACACACATAGTGTTTAAACACATAATAAGATAGTTTATAAGCATAAACTAGACTAGATTCATACACAAGCAAGGGCGAAGCTTTAAAGGGCTAAAAACAGCCTTAAAATGTGAATATACACAAGGGCTTTTTTAAAAGTGTAAAGTTATGAAATTTAGAATTTTATGCGTTTTTAGCAAGGGCAGAAATGTTATGAAATATGTAACTTTTATTAGCAAAAAGTAACATAAAAAAACACAAATTTTTTTGAAAAAAAAGCGAAAAAATATCGAAAAATACGCTATTTTACTTGACTTATTTGACTTTAAAAAATTGTATAATTATAACATAAATTGAAAGGTTAAAGATTTTATAACTTTTTAGTTTTAAGTTTTTTTGAAATTTTATGATTTTTAAAAGCCATTTGTCAAAGTGATATTTTTAAGGCAATTAAAAATTATTTGATTTGTTTAGATTTGCATTTGTCAATTTGATTTTTTTAAGCAGATTTAACAAAGATTCAAAAGATTTAATCTAAATTTTTATAGAATCTAAGAAACCTTGACTCGTAAAAAATTGTAGATTAATGTAACATAAGAAACTACATTATAGCTACTTTTTTACAACGAATCAAGGCTTTTTACCAACTTTTTAATTTTATTTTTTGTTTTTATGTGTTTTGTGAAATATGCTAAGGAATCTTAATTTTTAAGTGTTTTTAGCATTTTCTTAAAAATGTGCTAAACGCACAACCTAAAAGCACGAGCATAAAACACGCACATATAAAAGCAAGACAACACCATTTTAGAAAGGATAAAACATGATGACAGACTTAGAAATCGAAAGTTTAATGAAAAGCCCTTTTCAAATAAAAATATTTGAAATAAACGAGCTTATCAAAAAGTTTTTAAAAGAATGTGCGAAAATGTTACAAAAAGTAACACAGCCTAAGTTTATAGAGTTACGAAAAATCAAAGAGCCTTTAGATATAGAGCTAGACTTATTTTTAAACGAGATTTTAAAAGGATAAAACATGAGAGACAATGTAATTTATGGGGAATTTGTAAAGGCGGCTTTACAAGACAGGCTAGACTTAGTAAGGGAACGTGGCTGGGAATTTGCGACATGCGACATGGAAGAATACGCCCTTGAATTGTTAGCAGAATGCGGAGTCGATGCAGACGACACACCGAGCGGAATAATAGACAACGCCTTAATAAATGGATGTCATGGTTATTTAGCGAATTATAGCGGTTATGAAAATTTGCAAGAAGCGATGGAAGCTTACGAAAAGGGCGAGTTAATATATTTAAACATACCAAACGAGAGCAGAGCAAGGGAATTAATAAAGCAACAAGAGACTTTACAATCTCAAATAAACGACATTGAAAACGAGACGTTCGGGGAAGAGCTAACCGCAGAGCAAGAAGCCGAGCTAAACGAGCTAACCGCAGAGCTAAAGGACGTGCAAGAGAAACTAAACGACATTTACAATGAAAGCGTTTATATTAAATATTTGTAAGAAAGGATAAAAAATGTTAAGTAATGATTATTTTTTGAATTGTGAAATAAGCAAAGAGGCAAGAGACACGTTGATTAGATTAGCAAATTATCATGGTATTAAAAGCGTAGAAAAAGTAAAGACCTACAAAGCTTTAAAAAATCTATTGATTAGAAAAAGCGAGAGCGAAATAAACCATGTCAAAAGGAAAGCAAAAAAGCATGGAATAGCCGAGAATATGGATAGTAAATATACAACTCCATTCTATAAATTTTTTAGCGACTTAAAAATAAACGCTTATAGTTTAATGAGTTTCATGGCTAATGAAATTATAGATTTATTTATAGCCTTAGATAATAAAATAAATTATCTAAGCAATGCAGATTTATAAAAGAAAGGATATAGCATGAGTTTTAATTTTTTTAGCATAAAGGAAACGTTGTCAATAGGAAGTTGGGAAATTTATCAAAACAACCCCCTTAATGGATACAATGGACTCGGTTATGATTATGAAGAGGTAAGCATAGACGTGCTAGATTATAAAGGCTATTTAGTGGAATTGATAAAAGACGCCGCAGACAGCTTAGGATTTAGCACGAGTCAAGGACAAGAAAAGCGAGAGCGAGAAATTATACAAACGCTTAAAGATTTAAGGGAATCTATAAAAGAGCAACTAGATTTTGAATATAAAGAAATCATACCAAAACTAAGGGATGGGAGCTTAAAAATATGGACTAGCAAAGAGAGAATGAAAGACGTAAGGCTAATGTTAAGGCACGATTTAAAAGAAATTGAAAAACTTTTAAATCAAAATGAAAACGAAAAAGGAGCGTAACATGGGCTGGTATTATGAAGACGTAGAGCAAGAAATTAAGGCAACAAAGTGTAATTTATTAAAATGTATAAACTACATTTTAAATAATGAATATGTAAGAAACACTAAAAATTCTTTTTTAGATTTTAAAGTGTTATCCGCTTATGAATTATTTAGAAACGACCCAAGAAGGTTATTTTATGTTTATAGCCACCCTTACAGCGAAGGCTTAACGTTAGACATGCAAGGCGATGCACCGCAAGTAATCGAATTTGCTAAAACGCCGAGAGATTCAAAGGAATTAAAGGAAAATATAGACATATTTGTAAAAAGAGCGTGTGAATTAATGAAAAATAGAGATTTATATTTTATTAAAACATGCACAAAGGGGCGTAAATGGTAACTTTTAAAGATTTTAAAGGCACGTTGGCTTATAACGAGATTTTAAAGCGTTATAACTTTAAATTAGATTCAATAGATAAATTTAAGGTTAAAAATAACGAAAATATAGACCCTTACGAAAGGGACAGAATCTTAAATAATTCTTATGAATTAATAAATTTATATGAAACATGGAATGCAGGGCTGGGAGAACAAGGCGGCGGAATTTTTGATTGGGAATGTATATTTACACGTTTTGCAAAAAAGCATAAAAAAAGCGTTTTGAAATTCTACAAAGAGCAAAGAGCCGAACTAGACTCCGATGCCTTTAATGAATGGATAAATAAAGAGCATAAGCTAGACATAACCGACTTAATATGCGGGGAGCAGTGGCAAAAAGACGAAGTTTTAAGGCTTTTGGCGTGTGATTTTTTGCGTGGAATCGGCTACCTTTTGTTTGATAGCTGGGAAGCACAAAACGATAAAAAACACGTGGAATTGCTTAAAAGATTTAAGGCAGAAAACGACTTAGACGACACAGACGACAATACAAAAGGAGCGTAAAAATGGATATTTTAACCAAAGAAATTTGCAAAGAATTAAGGCAAGACGTAGGGCAATGGATAAACACATTTTTAAAATTTGATTCTAAAAAAGGCTTAGTAATCAAACTCACAAAAGAGCTAAAAGAGCTTTTTAGTGAATGTGAAATCACTAATGAAGTGGAATTTAGCGACCGCTTTCATTATATAAGAGATTATTTTTACATGCAAGACGTGCCGATTGAATTTTGCTTGGATAATAGCGATTTATATTTATATGGCGAAAATATGCAGACTATAAATTATGGATATGGACTAACAAACGCCCCCTTATTTGCGTTTAAAGGTTACTTTTTTCATAACGATGAGTTGAATCCGCCTAAGTATATTTTCTCGTATTTTGCGAATTATCAATGCTTAGATTTTATAGAAATCTTACTAAAACAAGGCGAGGTTATATTTGAAACTTTTATCGACAATAGCAACGAATATAACAAATTTTACGAAAAATTAGAATCCGCAGAAATTGCATAAAGGAGCAAAAATGGGAAATATTGAAATAGTGGAAATAACTCCTAAGTTTGAATATGTAAGGGAAGTAAGCAGAGATTTTATGTTAGCTATTTTTGATAGTGAAATTTTAAACGATGATGGAAGCACAGAATCATCTCAAGGCTTACGTTGGATAATCGACCAGCAAACAAAGTTTGAAAGAATTTTTGTGATTTACAAAAATACTAGATTTTTTGAAATAAATTACAACGAAAGCACACCAGCAGGGCGAATTATGCTTGAATTGAATACCGCTATAAATTTAGATTCTAGCTTAATAGATTCTAGCAAATTTCAATAAGCGGGGGGGATAAAATGAAATTTTTAGATTCAAGCTAAAAGTTTTAAAAAAGCATTAAGATTCTAAAGATAAAGATTTCACTTAGAATCTAAAGATAAAAGGGCAAGTAGGTAAAATGTAGTTTTTTTGTGTTTTTAGAATCTATTAATGATTTTAAAAGGTTTTTATAGGTTTTAAATTCTATAAACTACTAAAAAGGTATAAAAACTATTAAAAAGGATAAAAAATGAGAATAAATATACCAAAAAAAGCGTTTGAATTTAGCTTAAAAGATAATGAATATCAAAAGGCTTTAAATGCGATTAGAATCACAAATAATCACATTTTGATAACTGATTCAAAAAGTCTTTTAAGTATAAATTGTGAAAATGTAGAAATTGATAGCGATGGCTTAAACTTACACTTTAATACTTTAAAAAAGTTAGTCTCCCCACTATCAAAGCTAAAAAAGTGCGATGTGCTAGAGTTTGAAATTGATTTTCTAACTCCAAAGGAAATGGAAATTTACAATTCTAACACCGATAAATACGAAATTGTAAATGTGTGTGAAGAAGCAAAGGTTAAGTGTTTGCAAAATGGGAACGTGGGCATTATTAAGATTCATAATGAAGCATATCCACAATATAAAGAAGTGCTAAAAAACTTTAAAGAATCTAATTTAATCTTTAAGCTAGATTCTACTTTTGCAAAGCTAAAAATGTTTAAAGATACACGTTTTATAATGTGCGAAAGGCAAGGCGACAAAGTATTCTTAAATGCTGGTTTAGCTAAATTAAACAATGGCGGCGAAAGAATAAAATTTAGTCAAAATCTATTTAGTTATGAATATAACACAAATGAAATTCATAACAATATAGAATCTATTTTCAAAGATAAAGATAGCTTTACAATAATTCTAGCAAGTGATAAGCTAAAAGGTATTAGTGAAAACGAGCCACTAGAATTGCATTATAACAAAGATGCGGAAAATGGTTATCTGTGTTTGTTTAAACAAGGGGGGGCAAGTATTGTTGAATGTCAATTAACATATTAGATTCTAAGAATCTAAAGGGCTGGGCAATGTAGGTTAGATTCTAAGTTTTTAGAATCTTTAAAGTGTAAAAAAGGGTTTTAAAAGGTTTTTAATTCTAAAAACTGCTAAAAACGCTTTAAAAATATTTAAAAGGATAAAAAATGAAAAATTTAACAAAAGATTTAGATTTTAAAAATCTAAGCCAAGTGTTTAATAAGCTAAGTAGTGTAGATTTTTTTAAGGCTTTTATCTACAAAGTCAAAAATAGATTCTACGAGATAAATTACAATAAATTCACATTTAAGCTTTTGGGTGAATTAAAGTTTGCAAATGATAGTGTGATAGCGGGTTTTAAGGAATTTTCACTACTTTATAAATACGATAATGATGTGGAATTTAAATTCTTAAACTTAAGATTCTATCAAGTAGATTTAGAATACTTAGAATCTAACATATCGCCGCACGAAATAGATTTTTTGCAAAATGCTATAAACTGCATTAATGAAATGGAAAATGTAACATACAATCCATTTAATGAAAATGTGGAAACTGCGGAAAGCGTGGAAACTGCGAGTTTAGATTCTATAAATACTAACTTAGAATCTAAAGATATAGAATCTAAAACGCCAAAGATAAAACGCAAGATTCTAAAGAAAAAAGCAATCGCAAAACTGCGTAAAAGTTTGCAAACAAAATGCGTGGATAGTGAAAAAAGGAAAGAAAAAAGGGCGAGTTTTAAGGCACATAAACGTGCATATTTAAGGCAAAAAACGCTAGACAAAAGGAATCTTGAGTTTAGAAAGGAAATGCAAAAGATTATGGAAAATGAAAATTTATCCATAAAAGAAGCGAGAAAAAAGGCTGAATCTAACATAAACTTAGCAATTCTGCTGGGTAAAATTGCATAAAGGAGTAAAAATGCTAACAATAAGATTAAATGAAACATATTCAAACAAAGTTTTGAGATTAAAATCAGCGGATGTGGAAACAATGGAATACACTTACGTGAATGGATGGAATAAAACCTGCCTTATGTGTATTGAAATGGTGATTAATCACAATAACCATGCGTTTAGTATTGTAATTGTAAAAGCGTTTGAAACACGCACAGACGCCGAAAGTTATGAAGAAAAAATAGAATCTAGTTTAGATTTTGATTCTAATTATGAAACAAATCTAACTTTAAGTTATGATTTTATCAACATAACTACAATGGCAATCCCACAAGAAAGGATATAAAATGAAAATTGAAATTTCAAATGATAAGCTAGAAAGCGTGGAAAAGACTAGAGAGACTTTAAAGGAAGCCTTTGTGTTTGCGAAAAAAAGCGGACTAGAGAGTATCGATACATATTGTGAAATGCTTAAAAAAGCATATAATGATTATATCGATAAAGAGAGCGAAAAACTGCTAAATGATAATGAATATATCAAGGCAACGCAAGACGAAATAAAAGAAAATGGCAATAAACTAGATTTAGATTATTTTGTTTATGCCAGAAGCGGTAATTTTTTTGAAATCATAGGGAATATGATGACAAAAATAAATCAACTAAAAGGATAGACAATGGAAAATTTATTACTAGATACGAAACGATTCGACGTTCTTTGGGACAGAGATGACGTGTTTTTTTATGTGAAATCTATCATAAACGATAGATACGATTATATGGATTTTAGAGAATTTCAAATAGATTCTTATGTAGATTTTTTTATAAATCTATTTAATGAAAGCGGCAAAATTCTAAACAAGGAATGTATAGTTTCTCTAATATATTATACTGAAATAGACAATTTAGGTTTAATAACAATTAAAGAAAGGTTTAGTGATTCTTACGAAAATGAAATAGAAAGGATAATGAAATGTGTTTAGAGCAACAAAAAGAAGCCTTAATACGTGGGCAAAAACACGCAAGGAAATTGCTTAGAATAATGAATAAAAACAAAGAAAAAGAGTTTAAAGAATGGCAAGAGAGCTATTTTAAGCAAATGCAAGAAATAGCAAAGACACTAAAGGAGCTACGATGACACAAAGAGACTTTAAAGAGCGAGTAAGTAATTTGCTAGATTCTATAAAGCTAGAAATTATGGCTAATTTAAAGGGCGAGTTTATGGATAAAGATTCTAAACTCAAAGGCTTAATAAAATCACGCCCTATGTTTGATTGCACTTTAGCAAACGCTTATGTAAAAGTGGAAATACAAAATTTGCTAAGTGATTATGTAGGATATTTTGACTCTACAATGGAATATGAAAAAGGGCGAGAATTTTACCAAATACTAAAGGATAACAAATGATACTAGCAATAACAAATGAAAAAGGCGGAAGCGGAAAAACGACAATAGCTGTGAATTTAGCAAACTATTTTGCAACCAAAGGCGACAATGTTTTATTAGTCGATGCCGACCCACAAGGAAGCGTAAGGGCGTTTATAGAATCTAGAATGCAAGAGAATATCGAGCTAAATTTTACCAGCGTTTCTTTGCTTGGCAATAGCGTGGCAAGTCAAGTCAATAAGCTAAAAGATAATTATGATTTAATCATAATTGATACAGGCGGACGAGATTCTGCTGAAATGCGTGGAGCAATGAGCGTGGCAAATCTATCAATAATCCCTATAATCCCATCTCAATACGATATAGCGGTATTAAATAAAATGATAGAATTGCATACACAAGCTAGAATCTTTAATGTAGATTCTAAGGTTTTATTTGTCATTTCAAAGGCAAATACAAATCCTACATTAAAGAAAAATATCAGTGATTTAAAAGAATTTATAGAATCTAAGAAAAAAGATTCTATGTTTCTTATGGATAGCGTGATATATGAAAGAATTGCTTATCAAAACGTGGTAAAACAAGGGCTAGGCATAAATGAAATCCAGCAAAAAGATAGCAAGGCACTAAAAGAATTTGAATCGTTTGCAAATGAACTGCTAGAGTTTGCGAAACTTGATTCTAAAGAAAACATAGAATCTAAAAATGTAGTTTGTAAATAATAAA
>NZ_JRMP02000030.1 GCF_000762875.2 Helicobacter saguini | reverse complement strand
TGCTGCCTCCCGTAGGAGTCTGGACCGTGTCTCAGTTCCAGTGTGTCCGTTCACCCTCTCAGGCCGGATACCCGTCATAGCCTTGGTAAGCCATTACCTTACCAACAAGCTGATAGGACATAGACCAATCCTTTAGCGTAAGCTCTTAAATAAATCTAAATTTGATTTATTGTGTGTATATTCTTAAATCTTAAAACTACTTTATAAAGTGCTTGTAAGCACAATCTAAAACAACAGCGATAAGTGCAATAGAAATACCAGCACTACTTGCAGCATCTTTTACGTCAGAAATACCCAAATCCTTTTTACTTGCAAAAGATTTTTGTATAGAATCTGTAAATTTAGAAACTTTATCACCTTCCCCAGAATTTGTTAATTTATCCGCCACGCACGATATAAAATTACCTATACTATCTTTATTTACAGCCATAAAAAACTCCTTAACTTTATCCAAAGAATATACACAACAACAAATATAGACTTATTTAAGAGCCACTTTCCCCCATGGGGTGTATCTAGTATTAATCATCGTTTCCAATGGCTATCCCAGACTAAAGGGCATGTTATCTATGCGTTACTCACCCGTGCGCCACTAATCCACTTCTAGCAAGCTAAAAGCTTCATCGTTCGACTTGCATGTATTAGGCACGCCGCCAGCGTTCACTCTGAGCCAGGATCAAACTCTCCATAAAAAAGTTTATTGTGCTATAAAACACAACAAAATCATAGAATCTAAAAACATAAAAGTTAAAGATTCCATAACAATTTAGGTTAAAAATTATAGAAAATATAATCCTAGTTCTTTTTAAAAATCTTGCAAAGATTAAAGATTCTATCGCCAAATTAAGATAAAGCGATAAAATCCAAAGCAATATTTGAGTTGTATTAAAGAATTAAACAATATTTAAGCTTTGCTTAGTTTTCAAAGATCATGCCTTAAATCACAAAAGAAGTAAAAGCAGAACCGCAAATTCAAACTTGCGAAACGAAACTATACCTAAACTAACCTTAAACCTAGCTTAAAGAATGCAGTTTGTTTATAAAATATGAAGCTCATAAAACAAAATTACTTGACTATTTAGATAAAAGACTTAAAAATTCTTAGCTACTTCATCCCAAAACTAACAAGTTTTTTTAAGCCATCGCTCACACTCATATTTGATTTTTTTATTTTATCCTTATGAATGCGTAAAAGTAGCCCAGATGTCGGCGGCGTCAAAGGGCAAAACACCCAAAAATACTCACCCTCTTCGCGTGTAATAAAGCCCATAATCTCGCCCCCACCAAGCTCCACAAACGCCACGCCAAGATACTTATCCTTGCTCTCGCCACTTAGCATATTCGTCAAATCCTTAATCGTGTAATACACGCTGCCAAGCAAGGGAATCTTGCTAATAATCCACTCGCCAAGCTTTACAAAAATCACATTTTGCCGCTTCTCAAAGCGATAGCCGATAAAAAAAATCACCGCCAAAATCAGCAAAATGAGCGCCGAACTCGCCACAATGCTAGGGATTTCCACGTCAAAATCCTCGTTTGCAAAGTGCTTTGCAGCCCATCTAACAAAGCCCAAAACCAAGTTCCACACGCCATCTAGCATACCAAATAAAAAAAACAAAAGCCACGCCACAATGCAAAATGGCAAAATCACGAGCACGCCCTTGCCAAAGATTCTAAAAAATCCACCCACGATATTTCCTTACAAGTTTTTTATTTTTTTACGCATTTTAACACTAAAATTATTACAAAATTTCCTGTGTTTTTGACAAAAAATATGCGTTATTTTTGTGTTATAATTTGCATTTTATAGTGTTTGGCAAGGAAATTTATGAGTGAAAAAGAGCAAGAAATTATTGTGATAAATGAGATGGATTACAGCATTGAAAGTGCTGAATCTAGCGGCTTTGAAGTCGCTCAAAATGATAATCAAAATGCCCTTTTTACCTTTAAAATGACGCAATCTAAAAGCGCGAATAATATGATTTTTTTGCTAAAAAATATTGTTTTGGAGTTTTTAGATTCTATAGAATCTAGTTTAGAATCTGCTGAATTTGTTACAAAAATCACCATAAAATACAAAATAGATTCTATAGAATCTACGCAAAATAGCCAAAAGTTTTTTATTTTTATGCAAGGAAGCAGCAAAAATATTTTGGATTTTTCAAATGCTTTAAGTGATTTGCCTTTGTCGCTTAATTTTACCTTTCAAAATTTAGAATTTATTAGCTTAGATTCTATAAATATTGAAACTTTTTGTGATTTTAGTGAATCTAGTTTTATAGAATTTGCCACAGCGAATTTAGATTCTAAAAATATAATTCCTAGCATTAAAGACTTACAAAATATAAAACAAAATTATGAATTAATTAGAAATTTTATAACTATAAAAAGCAAAGATTCTATAGAATCTATTTTAGAAAATCTAGCTAAAAAATTAGTAGAAAACAAAAAAATTATTATTCAAAAAGATAAGGAAATATTTGAACTTTTTATTGATAAAGAGTTATTAAATCTAAAAGATTCTAAGAAAAAAGTTATAGAATCTAAAGCCCTAAATATTGATAACATTCCACATGTGATGTTTGCTGATTTGTATAATGCGACTAGCTATCTAAGGATTAGCGATATTCAAAAGCAGATTTTGGCAAGTTTGGAAAATATAGAGATTTTATTAGCACTAAAAAGTGCGTTTGTGTCGCAGTTTCGCCCGATAGATTGCAAAAACATAGAATCTAAAGTGTCGCAAGATTCTAAAGATTTTAACACAGAAGATTCTAAGTCAAAAAATTCTAAAAATCATAACTTTTTAGAATCTAAAAATACAATTTTAGCAAGTTTGCCAAATGATTGTTTTTTAATGCTTTTATTTGATAAATTGCAGAAAAATTTTAACATTGATTTTGCCTTTTTTAAAAGCCTTAAAAGTGCTAAAAACGCCGAGCAAATCGATATTTCTTACACTTTAAAATATCATTTAGATTCTAATTTGCAAATTGTGGCAAGTAGTGAGAGTGGACGTTTTGTGCCGCTAAAATACGCGCACACCGACCTTTCAGGTTTTTTAAACAATCAAATAATTACTCAAAATAAGAAATTTATAATCCTACTTTCAAGTCGAAATAATAGCCTTTTTTGGCTTTATAATTTGAAAGGAAACGCCGAGTATAGCGAGATTTTAAACATTTCTTTTAGCACAAATTTAGCTACACATTTAAAGACACTTTACACTTATCAAAATGGCGATAAATTGCTAAAAAATTTTGCTTTGCAACACGCAGGAATAGCGCAAACTTGGGGGCTAGATTCTAACTTTGCTAGTAAAATCGGCTTAGATTCTAAAAAGTTACAAGATTCAAAACAATTTAATACAAAAAATATAGAATCTAATAACTTAATTGATATTTTTACACTGATAGAAAAACTGCTAAATCTCCCGCAAAATCTTTTGATTTACGCAAATAATTGCGTGCGAGAACGCGGTCCTAGAATTGATTTTAAGCTGGTGAAAATTAGTGAAAATATCAGCCTAGATTACGCGCGAATCCTGCGTAGCGTGCTTAGTTTTTACCTTGCGGGTGTGGAAGTTGAGCTTATTGCTTTTGGCGTGATTGAGAGTTTGTGCGAATTTATTGGCACGCTGTGTGGCGATATGCTTACAAACTACGGCGTAAGCGAAGTTTTCGCGTGTGGTGATATACTAACAAATCAAACTTTTTTAGACAAAATAATCTATGCGATACCTAAAAATATCTCTTTAAACCTGCCCACAAATGCCATTGATTTTAGTATCTAGATTCTATATTTTAGCGATGTAGCGGATTATATTTTTAATTGTTTTAAAATCTAGATTCTGTGCTAAAAGTTTATATGGGAAGTTATAAATTAAAATGTTTTGTGTTAAAGGGAATTTGGCGGTATATTTTGCGAAAAATAGGGCGTTTTCGCGGAAAAAATACTCTGCTTTATTATGTTTAGAATCTGTGGCTTTATCATTTTTAGAATCCATTGCTAAATTAGAATCAAGGGCTAAAAACTCATCTTTTTCATATTGTAGCATAGGGACGTGGTGGATAAAACGCGAAAAATTATCAAAGCACCATGATTTATATTCGTAAGTATAAATCATAAAATTATGCCAATATTTATCTAAAATGTATGAAAGCATACTTGTATGCTTAGTCTTTAGCCATCTTTCAAATTCTGTGTGTAATATAAGTGGATATTTTTCTAAAAATTCCATAATGGCAATATTTATATTTTCTTTTCTTAAATCATTTAGTGTGCGTTTAGTGATTTCAGGGATTCTATACGTCTTTTTGTAATAGCCTTTTTTATCGCTATGAGCTAAGAAAAAATCGTAATTTTTTATTAGATTATCTTAAGTAAGATTCTATCTTTTATTATAGAATCTAGTGCGAAACTATCGCTATATTAAACCAACAAGATTAGAATTTCAACTATTTATATTTATATCTGCTGATATATAAGCGTTCGCCATCTACAACTTGATAATAAACTTGTGTGTTGCAATTATTGCATTTTTTATGCTCAGCTTCAACCTCTTTGTAATTTTCTTTTAGATTATACTTAAATACAAAAGCCTTGCAAACCGGGCAATCAATGTAAAAAACTTTGCTAGACATAATAACTCCTTGTGAAAAGAATTAAAGATTATAGAATCTATCATTCTATTTTGACTTGAATTAACGCACAACACTTGTGTATATTTTAGTGCCATCAACACATTGAACCTTGATAGTTTTCCCACAGCTAGGGCATCTATAATCTTTAGTCCAATTTTTCTCTTCTTTTGAAAGCCTACCCCAAGATGTCGTTTCAACTCGTTTTAATCTAGTAACCACAGCACCGCACTTTACCGAAGTTTGACCATTTGTTGCAGGACATTTAATAACGCGACCATCGCTTTCACTCCTACCTGTCACAAGATAATCCCACAAATCATCTAACATCCCCATAATAAGCTCCTTGCTAAAATTTAGCCATTAATTAAAATAGCAAGTAGCATTATATATATTGTCAATAGTATTTGTAAAAGTTTTGTGGAAATTTGTGGGTTTAGTTTTATAATAAAGTTTGGTTAGATTTTATGAAATTATAGAATCTAGATTTTATAATATTTTCAAATTAATTATGCTAAGATTCTAAGCAATTCATCATAAAAAGGGTAAAAAATGCAAACTCTAAACTATGAAAAATACGAAAATATGGGCTATGCGGAGTTGAAACGTTCGCTAAATTATGCAGAGAAAAGAAAAGCAAAGCTTGAAAAGCAAAGCAAGGAAAACAAAGATTTAATCGCGTATTTAAAGGCAAAGGTGAAAAAGCCCACTAAAAAGCCAAAGTATGAGTTTATACCGATTGAAAAGGCAAGCTGCATAAAAAATGCACAAAAAATTTGGGAAAGTATGACGCAAGAGGAGCGCGACAGGCTAGATGTCGAGCTACAGGCGGATATAAATAGGACTTATGATGATTAAGGTTGAAATTGACAAAAAGGCGAATAAATTTGTCGATGATTTAGCCAAGACAAACAAAGAGGCGAATGTAAAAATCGCGAATTTTTTGAGTGAAACCCTGCCAAATTATAGCGGCGACCTTTATGCCAAATGCCAAATATTTAAAAGGCTACAAAGATAATAGATATAGATGGCGAATAGGGCAATATCGTAATCGGCTTAGTCACAAAGCAAGAAATTTTCATCGTTAGCGTGATAAAAATTGATAAAAGGGATGATAAAACATATAAACGATAGAATCTAGATTCTAAGGTTTGTGATTTGTTTATAGAATCTAATTTTGTTGTTTTGTGTTTTAAGATTCTATGATTTTAGTGTTTATAAAGATTTTTATTTACATCAGTTTTGTAAAAAGATTTTCCTTAGTCCATAGACTTAACATTTCCACACGGCAAAAGTGTAAGTTTAAATCGGTTGATTTAACTCCTTTAGTGCAGCAATGATATTACTATGGCACAAGGTGTAATTTTAGAATCTATACAAAAATATTTGCTAAAAATTGCGAGTGTGGAAAAATACAAATTTTGTTTTTAAAACTATTTTAATATGCTTTTATATTGATAAAATCTATGCTATTGCTAGGGATAGATTCTAAACCTTTTTTACAATCAATATTATAAATTTCGTAATTTTTATTTTTAAAAGTTAGGTATTTCATTGTTTGAATCCATTTTGGTAAAAATGAAATTATAGAATCTTTTTAATGGATTTTGAGTTTAGATTCTAGAATCTAAATTTAATTTTATAAGCATTCATAGAATCTGCGGATATTATGCGAATTACGACGTTTTAAAAAGTCAGTATTAAGCAAATTTTTAGCGAATGTTTTGAATGTTTCATCAATATTATTACTTTTAAGCAAGTCTTTATAGGTTTCTAAGCTGATTTCTAATCGCATTATTTTATCCCTTGGATAGAATCTACTTTTTATTGTTTATGTATATTGTCCCTTGTCCGTTGCATTTTTCGCATTTTGCGATAACTTTGCCATTGTCATCTTTGTATGTGCCTTTGCCATTGCAAGCGGGACATTCTATGCCACCATTTCCCATAAAGTCTCCTTATATGAATATAAGCTGTGTCAAAACTTCCTTTCAAAATGTTGCGTATTCTAAGCTTCTCCGCTACCACCGCAAGAACCACATATTTCCCATTGCTTAGAATAGTCATCCCAAATTTTTCCACTGCCACCACATGTCTCACATCTCACAAATACTTCCATAACTTTCTCCTTTACAATAAATTTGTTGTCTTATTACTCTTCAGTTTCACCACGACCACCACAATTAGGACATATCATCCAGTTCCCATCACCATCCCTAACTTTACCCGTGCCATTGCAATCAAAACAATATAACATAAAAACTCCTTTTTGTTAAAATATGTGTAGCATTATATATATATATATATATTGTCAATAGTATTTGTAAAAGTTTTGTGGAAATTTGTAGGATTATAAGATTTGTGTTTAGAATCTAGATTCTATAAATCTCAAAGCATTTCTAGCGAGTTTATCACACACTCAAAAATTTGCCTCAAAGATTCTATATCGCTTAAAGCAACGCGTTCATTTACAGCGTGGATTCTATCATTGCAAACGCCCACTTCCGCGACTTCTACGCCATATTCGCTAAAGAAACGTGCATCACTTGTCCCCCCGCTCGTGCTTAAAGTTGGCTTAAATCCTTGCGTTTCCACCACGCTTTTTTCTAGCAATTTCACTAATTTAGAATCTTTTTT
Organism: Helicobacter saguini; assembly: GCF_000762875.2. Classification (GTDB taxonomy): domain Bacteria; phylum Campylobacterota; class Campylobacteria; order Campylobacterales; family Helicobacteraceae; genus Helicobacter_A; species Helicobacter_A saguini. Next base: position 9,139 of record NZ_JRMP02000030.1, on the reverse strand, counting down.
TGCGACAAAACTTTTTGATGTTTGCTTCAAAGAAAGCTCGTGTGGGACGCCTTTTAGCACACTTTCAATGTAGCCTTTCACGCTATCCACATCACTCAAAGTCGAGTTTCGCACATTAAACATAATTTTTAGCTCCGCCGGGGTCACATTTACCGCTTCAATGCCACCGCGAATGTCGGTGATGACGAGCTTTGAAGGCGCAAAATTTGCATCGCCGCTATCCAAATTCACCCCTGCTAATTTGCCTAGTTTCGCGCCCAAAAGCTCAAGCGGATTTACGCATTTTTCAGGGTAGGCGACATGCCCTTGCTTGCCTTTGATTGTGATTTTGCCATTGATTGAGCCGCGGCGACCGACTTTGATTGTATCGCCTGATTTTTTTTCGCTTGTTGGCTCGGCGACAATGGCGTAGTGTGGCAGTAAGTTTTTTTCTTTTAGCACTTCTAGCATGTATCTTGTGCCATAGATTCCATCGCCTTCCTCATCGCTTGTTAGCAGGATTGAGATGATTTTTTCGCCCTTTTTTATGGAATCTAAGTTGTTGATTATGGCTTGCAAAAAACAGGCAATCCCCCCTTTCATATCTTGAGAACCCCGTCCATATAAGAAAAGTTTTTTATTTTCTTCTTTATTAAAAATAGGGCGGTAAGCGGCGTTTAGGTTTTTAAAATCTTTATTATGAGTAGGGTGGTGGGTGGGCGATAGGTTTTTAGAATCTGTTTTTATAGAATCTTGGCTTTGAGATTCAGTATTTTTAGAATCTTTTTGTTTAGAATCTTGCAAACTAGATTCTATATTTTTAGATTCTAAAATCTCGCTATTTATGGTATTTCTCTTGGATGTAACATTTGTAATATCCATAGAATCTTGCAAACTAGATTCTATATTTTCTTGCATTTCAATAGTCGGGCTAAAAGGCGGATATTTCCACACACTTATAGAATCTTCTTTTTCATTAGTAGGATGGTGAGTGGCGTTTAAGTTTTTAGAATCTTTCTCTAAAATAGGGTGGTGGGTGGGCGATAGGTTGTTTTTAGAATCTTTTTTAGAATCTTGCGAATTAGATTCAGTATTTTTAGAATCTGTTTTCGTAAAATCTTGCAAATTAGATTCTATATTTTTAGATTCTAAAATCTCGTTATTTAGGGCATTTCTCTTGGATGTAACATTTGTAATATCCATAGAATCTTGCACTTTAGATTCTATATTTTCTTGCGTTTTTTTAGAATCTTTAGATTCTATTTTCACAAACTTAGAATCTTTACAAATATAATCCCCGCCGGGAGCTACCACATCAATATGCCCAGCAAAACAAAAATGTTTCAAAGTCCTAAACGCCTTTAATTCATTTTCACTAAAATCATTAGAATCTTTTTCTAAAGTAGGGCGATGAGCGTTTTCTTTAGAATCTTCTTTATTATTAGGGCGGTAAGCGGCGTTTAGGTTTTTAGAATCTTTCTCTAAAATAGGGTGGTGGGTGGGCGATAGGATAGAATCTTGTGTATTTTTAGAATCTGTTTTCATAGAATCTTGGCTTTTAGATTCAGTATTTTTAGAATCTTTTTGTTTAGAATTTTGCAAACTAGATTCTATATTTTTAGATTCTAAAACCTCGTTATTTAGGGCATTTCTCTTGGATGTAACATTTGTAATATCCATAGAATTTTGCAAATTAGATTCTAAAAACTTCGGCGGAATGTAGTAAAAAAGCACATTTTTCACGCCATTTTTTTCAATCTCAAAACGTCTAAATTGCGGCAAAAGCGTAGCAATATACTCATAAATCCCACACTCCAAAGGCGTCACACTAGGATAACTAACAAGCCTTTTTAAAATCTCAACACTACTAACATCTCGCATTTTCCACCCTTTAGAATCCAACAGAATCTAATTACTACCCATAAGGTCTTTCACGCGTTTTAAGAACCATTCATAATTGTTAGCAAAGCCCTGTGTCATTTGCTCGAGTTTAGAATCTAGGTTTGTAAGATTTGATGAAATATTCTCTTGTAGGGCTTTGCCTTGCTGTGTTAAAAGAGCAGTGTTTTGGCTAAAAGTTTGCGTTATAGAATCTAAGGTCGCTTTTTGCGTATCAAATAAAGTCGTGCTAGAATTTGTCAAAGTAGCGATATTTTCTTTTACGCTCAAAACGGCTTTATTAAATTCAGCGGCTGCTGCTTGTTGATTTTTAATATTTGTTTGCATACTTGCTTGCATTAGCTTAATATATTGCACGCAAAGATTTTTAAAGTTATTATTTAGCCCTTCAAAACTAGCCTTTGTCCCCGAGTCAAAAGACGTTAAAGTAGTTTCAAAATTTGTAATCTTAGATTCTAAAGAGTTCAACAATTCATTATTTTTATTAATAATACTACTAAATTGTGAAACTATTCTTTCATTAAAATTATTTAGATTAGATTCTAAACTTTCATAGAATCTTGATGCAAAATTCGCATTTTGTTTCATCAAACTCACACTCATTGCCTCATTATTCACTTGCAAAGATTCTAAATGTTTGGCGATATTAGTTGCCGACTCGCTAAAAGATGCGGACGCACCGCTAAAAGAAGACACAAAATTATTCAAATTTTCATTAATATTTTTCATTAAATTCGCATTCGTATCAAAGCTATTTTGCATATTTTCCTTAAAAGTGTCCGCATTTTTGCTATACACTTCGCTTAAAAGATTACTAATAGAATCTAGCCCAGCCTTAGCCTCGCCACTTAGTGCGCCCAAAGAGTTAGAAATATGCGCATTGCTTTGGTTTATCCGCTCAATCATATTATCCATTTTTTCGTTAAATTTCGCATTTGCGGTGTAGAAAAAATCATCCAACTTTTTATGCGACGTAAGCAAATTATTTGAAATATTTATCGCTTGTGAATCAAGGCTCTTAACTATCAATTCATTATCTTTTTCAAGCATATCGCTTAAATTTATATAGTTATGCTCTAGCATTTTGTTAAATTTGCTTAACATTTGCTGCAGGTTCGTATCTAGGCTTGTCGTTTGCGTTTGCAAAAATTCATGCAAAGTATCCCCTTTAGCGACAAGGTCTTCATTTAGCTGTTTTGTCTGGCTATTTAGGGCATCTTTAAGATTTTGCGTTTGCTCTGTCAAGTTCTGCGTTAGATTTTGTGTTTGCTCATTAAGGAAGTTGCTTAAATCCTGTGTGTGCCTATCAAAAGTGGTATTCATTCGCTTATACTGCCCTTTCAAAAGGTCGTTAAAATCGCCACTTGTTTGGATAAAATATTGACTAGAATTTTTCATCGCTTCAAAGATAGAATCTGTTGCCTTGCTGTGCTGGGCGTGGAGCGTTTCATTAAAAATATTAAAGGTTTCATTCGCACTTTTGCTAAGATTTTCTACCTCTTTCAAAAGATTTTCATTTAAAGATTCAATATTATTTTGCAAACTCTCTTTATAGCTTTTTTGTAACTCTTGGAGATTATTAATTGTATTTTCCATAGTTTTTGTGCTGGTAGATTCTAAATTTTGTAATGAATGTTTATGCAAGTCTTCTAACGTTTGTAAGTTTTGATTATGCGTAGTCGTTAAGAAATCTTTGGTATTTGCTAGATTAGATTCTATTTGCTCTAAGTTTTGGCGGTGCAAATCTTGGAGCTTATTAATATGCTCGTTTGTTAGCATATTCGTGCTTTCAATCTGCTCATTGATACAAGTCTTGCTAGAATCTATAAAGTTTTTCAAATTAGATTCTATATTTTCTTGGGAAATCTTGCTAGATTCTAAAATCTGCTCTTTTACATTGCTAAAGTTTTGGGCGATTTTGTCAGTGAAGTTTTCATATAAATTAGTTAGATTATTTGTAATTTTTTCATGCTCTATGTTTAGCGTGTTATTAAGGCTTTCTTGGGCGGCTTTAAAGCTAGAATTTAGCGTATTTATAGAATCTTTACTAAAGGTTTTAAAGCTTTCGTTGTAATCTTGAATGCCGTCACGCAGGGTATTTGTCGTATCTGTGATATAGTTTTGGAGCGTGCTAAATTTTTCATTATAAAGCTGTGTTATATTTTCATGTTGATTTTTAGCGTGATTTATAGAATATAGGCTAATAGATTCTAAGTTTTGTAACATTTTATCGGTATTAGTTTTGAAATTTATAGCTAATTCGCTTAACGCTTCGCCTTTTGCTTTTAAATCATCGCTTGTTTGGTTTGCCAAATTATTAGATTCTAAAGCGGCGGTTTTAAAAGATTCTAAAACTTGCTCGTTTGCATTTGTAAGCGTATTTTTAAACTCATTATGAGAATCTTTAATGTAGTTCAACGCTTCAATATGACTAGCGGAAAGTTCGCTACTCACGCTTTTTAAGCGATTTGAATTTGTATTAAAAAACTCTAATGCTTTGCTATCATATTCTTTAAAATAAGATTCTAAATTATTTTTAGACTCACTTATAGAATCTATAAAATGTTTGGATGTTTCTAACGCAATTAAACTAGAATCTTTTAAAGACGAAATAGCCGCCAGCTTTTCCTCAAAGCTAGATTCTAAGCTATTTAGGGTTTTCAAGGCTTCACGCAGCCGCTCTTGAATCTCTAAATTATTCTCATTATATTTTCTTATCTCTTCTAAATTTAACGTATTTGTGTTTAGAATCTGGGTCGCTTGTTCCATATTATCTTGCGCGGCTTTTAAGCTCTGTCGCATTTCTTGCATAGATTGCGTATTTTGCACTATAGAATCTTTGTAGTTTTCCTGCCACGTTAGCATATTTTTTGTGGCTTCATTTAGCTGTTTAAAGTTCTCGCCAAATTGTTCTTTCAAATTGTTATTAAAATCGCTAATGACAATTTCTAATGCCTTTATTAGCTCCTTACTAGCGCCACTTGCTAATGTTTCTAGGGCTTTATTTAGCGAAGATTCTATATCTTTTAGCATAGTTTTTAGCTGCGTTTCAAAGTTTTCCTTTTTTTCGATTTCAGCCTTTATGCCTTGCATAATTTGTCGTAAGTAAGATAGTTCGCGTAAGTTGCTTAGTTCATCTAGTTTGCTTACTTGCTGAGTTATAAAATCTAGCTCATTTATATCGTCTTCGTCTGCTTTAGTTTTCGCCTTTTGAAATATGCTTAAAGCAATCGCTAAGCCCATCCCAACGATACTTGTATAAAACGCGGTTTTCAATCCATCAAGCAAAGTCGGCACAGATTCTAGCAAATTAGTCGTATCAAAGCCAAGCAGCCCGATAAAAATCCCAACAAATGTCCCCAAAATCCCAAGGCTCATCATAAGCGACTTAAAGTCCTTGTGGCTTTTGGTATTAAAGCTTTTCATATCCCAAAACGCAAGCCCTAACATAATTATGGTAAAAAGTATATTGACAATCATATATGCCCTTTTTAGATTCTATGATTTGTGGAATCTTTTCGCTATTCTGGCTTTTTAAGGCAGATTCTAACTAAGCAAAAAAGCGTATTATAACAATTTATTGTGTGTTTTTAAATCTTATATGTAAGTTTATGGAATCTATATTTTGTTACATTTATATACATTTTTTAGATATGTGAATGTCAAAATGTAGTCTTAAGAAACACTTCGTTAAAAAAATTCGTAATGTTGTAAGATTTTTTATCATAATATCAAATATTTTGATATTATAAAAAATACTACAATTTTAAAGGAGAGATTATGGCAAAAGATGTTATGAGTGAAAGCGAACTATATAAGTTCTTGGGTAAATACGGCATTAAGACGCCTGAGTGCAAAAGTGTCGGCTTGGATGAAAAGATTAGCTTTAGCAAGTTCCCTGCAGTAATCAAGATTCAATCGCCAAAAGTCGTGCATAAAAGCGATGTGGGCGGCGTAATCTTGCATTTAAATAGCAATGAAGACCTTGAAAATGGGAGACGGCAAATCATTGAGAATCTAAAAAAGCACAACATTACGCTAGATTCTAACGATGGCTTTATCATTACGCAAATGGTCTTTGGCGAGGAGCTTTATGTAGGTAGCGTAGAAGATGCTACTTTTGGTAATGTTATCCTTTTTGGTAAAGGTGGAATCTACCTTGAGCTATATAAAGATGTGTGCTATATCGAGGCAAATGCACGTAAAGATGAGATTAAACGCGCCATTGCTACGACTAAAATCGGTGAGTTGTTTCATGGATTCCGCGGGTTTGATTATAAAGAAGAGTGGGCTATCAACTTAATAGAATCTGTGCAAAAAATGCTAAAAGAAAATAACATAAAAGAGCTTGATATTAACCCTTTGAAACTAACAAAAGATGGGCTAATAGCAGTGGATGCTAGAATCTTAAAAGGAGATTCTACATATAAAGAAGACAATAGAGAGAAAAAACGTCCTGACTTCCTTGATAATAAACGCGTGGTAATTGTGGGCGCTAACACTGAAAAAGGCAAAACAGGCTACACAATCGCTAGAAATGCTAGAAGCTTTGAGGGCGAACTATTCTATGTAAATGCAAAGGGTGGTGAGCTATTTGGTAAGAAGCTATATAAGAGTGTGAATGATATTGAAGGCGATATTGACACCGCTGTAATCGTGGTCGCGGCAAAGTTTGTAATACCTACAATCCATGATTTGGTAAAGAAAAATCTTAAGAATCTAATCATTATCACTGCTGGATTTAAAGAAGCTGGAAATGAAAAAGATGAGCTAGAAATCGCGCGTCTTGGCAAAGAGCATAACTTTAATATTATGGGTCCAAATTGTCTTGGATTCTACGAAGATTCTAAAAAACTTAATATCACATTTGGCACAGGCGAAGTGCATAGCGGCGACTTGGCTTTCATATCACAAAGTGGCGCGGTTTTAGCGTCATTAATGGATAGAGCAGCAGAGCTAAATATCGGCTTTTCACACCTATTTAGCATCGGTAATGCGGCGGATTTAAGGGCTGTGGATTTAATCCCTATGCTAGATTCTGCTAAGACTTGCAAGGCGATTACAATTTATATCGAGGGTGCGGCGCGTGGTAGGTCGCTGTGTGAAAGCATTAGAAATTGTAAAAAGCCTATTTATTTATTCAAAGCGGCAAAAAGTGAAGCGGCTAAAAAGGCGGCATTTAGCCACACAGGGAACTTGAGTGGGAATTATGCGATGTTTCATGGCATTATGAAAAGCTTAGGCGTGCATGTGGTAGAGACGCTAGATTCACTAATTTTTGCGCCATTATTTAAGGATGTGAAAAATATCGTGGTTATCACAAATGCTGGTGGTCCAGGCACGGTGCTAACTGATGCGATTAGCAATGCTGGTAAGAATTTGTATGAGCTAAATGCTAGCCAAATCGCAGAGCTTGATAAAGCGTTACCGCCGATGTGGTCGCATAATAACCCTATTGATGTTATCGGTGATGCCCTGCCTGATAGATATGAGCACGCGTTGAAAATCGCGGATAAATTCGATAATATCGACTTAATCTATATGCTTATTACACCGCAGGATATGACGGATGCTTTAGGCACGGTTAAGATTCTAAAACAGCATAACTTTAAACACAAAGTCGTGCCTATTTTACTAGGGGGCGAGAATATGCGTGAAGCGCGTAAATTCTGCCTTGATAACGACATCTTATTCTTTGCTAGTATCGCACAAGCATGTGAATTTTTACCGCAGAGCTAAGCCACATTTTTAGATTCTACACGGGGGTTGTAGAATCTTAGATTCTGTAAATTTATATCACATTGTTGGGTTAAACCCCGCCTTTTTTCTTTATCCCAATTTACACATGAATATAGAATCAAAAACAAAATTCTAACCTTTAAGATTCTGCCCTTTTACTAAGAATTTAAATAAGACTAAGTTGCAAATGGCACATTTATAAAATATACATCTTTGCCTACTTGTCTAAAATAATATATATTAAAGTCTAGAGATACTAATATAATGTTATTAGAAAAATGTAAGACACAAAGAAATGTATAATCAATATCTTGTATCTCATGTGGATATGTGTTACCATTACTTTTTATCTCTATTGTATCGCCCAAGTCATATTGTATAGTATCTGGATAAGAATCTTGTGCTGACATTTTTAATAGACGCATTGTGATTTCATTAGGATAATCTTCGGCTGATTCTCCTATTTTTTTTTTATAGATTTCTGCTACATTAACATCTTTATAGATTATTAAGATAAGATGTCCTGTTTCATCTATACTGCTATATCCTGTAGTATTAAATTCTATCTCTGTGTAATATCTATATTCTTTTTTATATTTAATCCTATCATCTTGAGCTAAAACGCTATTAATATCATCTAATATAATAGAATATCCATCTTTTACTAACCTTTTTCTTTCTTCTACATTTAAGCCTTTTTTAAATCCCATAGGAGAATTTTCATCTCTCCATTCTTCCCAAATGTTCACGCTCACTCCTTTTTATTAAATAAACAATTGTCCATATCCTTGCTACATCTTTCTTGTTCTTGTTTTTCTTCTTTAGTAAAATCACTTTCAATTACTTTAGCTTGTAAGTAAAAGGCTGGGTTTATTCTGTTTGCTTGATTATCTCTTACCTCAAGATGTAAATGTGGTGCTTTTGTATTATTAGCATTGCCACTTATACCACTATATCCTATAAGCTCTCCTGCTTTTACTTCTTGTCCTTGCTTTACAAGTATTTTCTCTAAATGAGCATATAATAAATAATATGTGTTTGAGTTTTCATTAAATCCTTCTTGTTTTTTCTCACCTTTGTTTTTATATTTTAGCTGATAATTAATAAAGTTTTTTCTAATTTTTAGAATCTTTATTGCATCTCCTGTTAGTTCTAGGATTATTTGGTTGCCGTAACTTTTATTTCTATTGCCTTTCTTAGCATCAAAAACTTTTATTAAATGCACTCTAGAATCTAATGGAGCATATACAGGTGTTTCTTTTTTGGCAAATAAGTCTATGCCTTGATGGATTTGAGGTTCTTGTTTTTGATTGATTCTAACTTGTCCAAACATAGCAGATTGTAATTTTTTGACTCCACTATAGTTATATATAGTAACCCTAGGATTAACAATAGGATTAAACCAAGTGATAACTCTAAAGATAGGATTTCTTAATACTTTTTGTTGTTTGTCATTTAAGGTTATTTGTGACTTTGTGTATGCAAATACTACTATTTGTTTATCATAGTTATATAAGTTGTT
>NZ_JRMP02000002.1 GCF_000762875.2 Helicobacter saguini | reverse complement strand
CGAACTAACATTAACCAACACAAAGAATAACGAACAAATATACTTACACGCCCAAAAAGACTATAAAGAAATCATAGAATCTAACTTTAATCAAGTAATAAAACAAGATAAAGATTCTGTAGTAAAAGGAAGCTACACTGAATCTATAAGTAAATCTCACACACAAAACATACTTCAATCAAAAAGCGTAAATGTAAAAGGAGAATACTTTACAAAAGTAGATTTAAGCAAAGATACATTAGTAGGCTTATCAAACACCCTAAATATATTAGGAGATAATAAAATAAGTATAGGTAGGAATCACACAGAATCTATAAAGGGGGATGGGGAGTGTATTGTAGAAGGGAAAAGTAGAAAAATTATTCAAGGCAACTTTGATATAATAGGTAATGCAAGCGGCAATATACATACAGCAAAAAGTCTTAATGTAAGTTCTAGTGGTGAATTAAGTCTAGTAAGCTCCAATATATTACATTTATCAAGTAAAGAATCTATTGGAATTTTGGCTAATAAATCATTAGCTATAAATGCTAATAATATCTTACATAAAAGTGAAAATGAATATATTATAAATGCAGAAAATGATATAACAATATCAACAAAGAAAAATATAAATATATCATTAGGCAATAAAATTTCAATTCAAGCTAGCAGCGATAACATAACATTACAGCTAGATGAAACTAAAATAAGCCTAGATAAATCAGGCATAACATTTAAAGGCAAGGTAAATATAACAACATAATATTACAACAAACAAAATTAGTGATTGCAAAAAGTTTGCTATAATAGCGAGATTAGTATAATTTTTCGTGTTTAAGGTAAGGGCGAAAATAGAAAGATTTATTATGAAAGTGTATCATTTATCGCATATCGATTTGGATGGGTATGGTTGTCAGCTGGTTTCTAGCGAGTTTTTTAGGGATATTAGATTCTATAATGCGAATTATGGGCGTGAGGTGAGTGTGCGGCTTAATTCGATTATTGATGAGATTGCGGGGTTTAAGCCAGCATCAAGTAGCCCTGCTAGTATTTTTGCGGATAATTCTCCTTTTAAGGTTAAAGATTCTAAACGTTCTAAAAATCTTAGTTTTAAAATTAATAACTTTATTATTAGTGAAACTAGGAATATTAGTGGTTTAGATTCTAAGAAGTTAGGGAATATAGAATCTAAATTGCAAGATTCTAAGTTAGATTCTAATAAATTAGAGAATCTAGATTCTAAAGATTCTATAAATTCTAAAATTAATAATTTAGATTCTAAAGAAGTTATAAAATCCAGCATAAAAGATTCCAAAAATCGCAATAAAAACATAGAATCTATAATAGATTCTAATAATAAAGTTACAGAAACTATAATTAAAGATTCTAAGAAATTACAGAATCTAGATTCTAAAGATTCTATAAATTCTAAAATTAATAATCTAGATTCTAAAAAACACTACAAAAATATAGAATCTAAAATAAAAGATTCTATAAAAACTACAGAATCCACAACAAAAGATTCTAACAATTCACAGAATCTAGATTCTAAAGAAATTACAGAATCTACAATAAATAACACACAAAAACTACAAAATATAGAATCTAATACACAAGATTCTAAAGATAATAATAAAGAAAAATTCATAATCCTAATCACTGATTTAAATCTTACTTTGAGCGAATGCAAGTTTTTAAGCGAGCAGGTTAAGGACTTGAAACTTAGCGGGCTTGATGTGGAGATTATCCTGCTAGACCACCACGCCACAGGGCAGGAGAGTGCGGAATCTTACGAGTGGTATCACCTTGATATTAATCGGTGCGCGACAAAAATCACTTATGAGTATTTGCTTGAGCGTTTTGGCTTGGATGCAGCCACGCAGGAGTGGCTAAAGCCTATGGTTGAGATGATTAACTCGGTTGATATTTGGCTTGAAGATGGCTTTGGCTTTGAGTTTGGCAAGGTCGCGATGAGCCTTATTGCGACAAGCAACGAGCTAAATCGCTATATGTTTGACACTGAGAGCCGCGAGTATAAGCTAGGGCTGCTGCGGAGGGCTTTTGAGTATTTCAAAGAGTATGAGAGCAAGGCTGGCGGGCTAATTAATGGTAAGGCATTCGATGAAGTCGCCTTTGATAATGAGATTTTTTTCCTTAAAAAAGAGGCGCTTGGCGGCGATAAAAATAGTGAGACGATGGATAATATCATTTCGCGCGCGCAAGTCGCACTCCTTGAGAGAAAAAAAGAGACTTGCAAGGTGTATTATGAGGATAAGGTCGGCTTTCTTAGCTATGGTATGGGCGGGATTTCGGTCGTGGCAAATCGCTTTTTGACGAATAATAAGGAGTTTGACTTTTACATCGATGTGGGCAGTCGTGGGAATGTGAGCCTGCGTTCTAATGGGAACTGCGATGTGAGCGCGCTTTCACAGGCTTGTTTTAGCGGTGGTGGGCATAAAAACGCCAGTGGTGGGCGTATGGATGGCTTTAAGGAGAGCTTTTTATATGAGGATATTAGAGCACAAGTGCAGGATTTCCTTGATAATAAGGACGACTGGGAGTTGTGAAAATTCATTAGTATTAAAGCAAGTAAAATTTTAATAAATAGTTAACTTATAAAAAAAGTTTCGTACTATAACAAATTAGCTTATATCAAGGGAGAATAAAATGATACAGCTGAATCATACATGCGAAATATGTGGAAACAAACAAAATATATTGATGGCTTATGATATAAGCAATGAAAAAGGAAAAATTATGTTTCAGTGCAAAAAATGCCACACAAAGTATAGAATTAATATACCAAGCTTTAAGTTTCAAATTATTGTTCTTTTGATTGTATTTGCTATTATTGTACCTCCTGCTATTTATGCTTTACTTAATGATATTATGGATAAGTTTTGGATAGAAGTTTTATTGGCTGTTATATTTATACTTTCAGCTCTTATTCTAACAATTACAAAAAGCTCAATTACAAAGATTGATAATAATGATGAAGGAGATAAAAGTGAGTAAAATAACAAATAATGTAATCTTTGTATCACAAAAACACAAAAATTACAATGTTAATATAAATATAGAAAAAATAAATTATTTAGATGATAAACATTTTAGCTTAAATAATATAATACAAATGCAAGTAGTAGATTTAAAGTTAGCTATGCAAATATATCTTAATCAAAAAGGAAGCGTTACGCAATCAAAATATATTTTTACATTAGATAAGAGTAGTAAAATAGCTCTAGAACAAAATAATAAAAAAGATAAGTCTTTAGAATCTTTTAATAATGCTATATCTATTATATCAAGCAAGCAAGAGAGTTTAGATATAAATGCAATTATGATAGAATTAGCATCACTTTTACAAGAAAAAAATATAGACAAAAGCACAGATAAAATCAATACTAAATTCAATAAAATAAAACAGAATCTAGAATCTTATAAAGATAAAACTTTAAATCTTGATAATATAAAAGACTGCGATTTTTTTGATACCAAAAAAGCTTTTGATAAAACAAAAGATTCTATAAAAGAGATAATAATGCAAATAAATCAATATGAAAATATATCAAAGGAAGACTTTGAAAATAGATTTAACAAAGGGGCTATTATACTTAGTATAAGTATTTTTATGACAACACACACTCCATTACTAGTGCATATTTTAGTATATAAACTAGGTAGCAGTGCAGCAAAAAGAGTGCTTTTATTGTTATGTGGTAGTATTATAGGACCTACTGGTATACTTATTTCTATCACTTTATTGTTATTTGAAATAATGGATTTTTTTGTTTATAGAGTGCAAGAAAATAAAAAAATTACACAAGCCTATAGGCTTTATGGGGCAATTATAAGTATTTATGAAAAACTTGAATATTCATTAGCTAGTTTTTTAAACCTTAAAAATACAGGATTTGGGAATCTAATCACAACACAAAATAACAATACTCTAACTTATCATCTCTATCCTAACCATAATGAATTTATCTCTACTTGTGTATATGATATTATAAGTAAAGATATACTAAAAGATACACAATTTAAAGTTAGCCTGTCATTACAAAAAGAAATGATAAAAAATGATAAATATCTAAACAATATTTTTGAGATAAACAATATAGATTCTAAATCTCATATTGCAAACACGCAATTTTCAACATTTAGCATTGATAATATTGATAGTGCGGATATTACTGAATCTTCAGCATTTCAACATATTAAAAATATATTTCTAAGATTTGATAGCTTTTTATTTGTTAAAACTTCTAGCTTTTCTTCTTTATTAGCAAATGATATTTTAATGCAAAGCTTTAAAACAAGTAATCAACACAATCCTGCAAGGATAAATAAAACTGCATTGTTTCTTACAAATTGTTTGCATAATGGTGTAAGTGAATATAAAGTGCAACAACATATAAAAAATACACTGCAAAACAATGAGAATATAAAAAATAATGTTTTATTTCTATCGGCTATGTGTAGGATTGAAAAAAACAAACTTGAGTATATATTTTTAAAAATATATAATATTAATAAAAATATGGAAAAAGCCATAGATAATATGCGAAAACATACACCATACATACTTAGAATGGATTATAAATACATTGATGCACATATAAAAAGTTATAAAAACGTAAAAACATTTTTTATGGATAAATACAATGATATTCAATTAAAAAAAGATGCGTTTATACATTGTGATATTAATGACATAGCTGAACTTTTTATTTATATTCTACATAGTTCTTTTCAATGGGATTATTTCAATATAATGTCTTGGGATTTTGGTAATATACAACAAGATACAAACATATATCAATATAAAATACAATTTCAATTAGAATGTCAAGCAATTATCACAAAAAACTATAATGAATTATTGAAAATATCCTTAGATATTACAAAAATATTGTCATATTTTAGTAATTTTAATTTTATGAAATTGCAAGAATACCAAAAAGAAATTGATAACATATACAAACAACAAAGAAAAGATATAGAAAAATATTTTAAAGAAAAAAGTAATATTTTTTATAATATAGATTCTATAAAAGATTTATGTTTATGTGTGTTAAGTAGATATTTTTATAAAGATTCTAATTTAGAATTAATATACGAAAAATATCAAAATATGCAATTTAGTAAACTTGAAAAAGACGTAAAAGATGATAATAAAATGGAATATGAAAATATCCTAGAAACTATAATAATGCCGCTTTTACCATTAAATATTTCAATGCTAAATTGTTTAGATGAAAATGAAAGATTATTATTTTATGAAATTATTTTAAATGAGATAAAAAAATATAAACAGAAATACCAAATTTTAGATAACATTATAGGAATATATTATGTTAATCTTACTGTATTTGTTATATTAAATACAAAGGATAAGTCAATACAAGATAATATTAGAAAAATATATGATATTCAAAAAAACACACAAGATATAATGGAAGCAATATTAAATGGAATTGCTAATATAAGTAAAGATTCTGCTAAAAACATAGCAAAAGAATTATTAAAAAATAAATACCCATTTATAACCCCACTTATTAATGATAATATTAAAGATGTATTAAAAGATATAACAAAAGCACTTGCAAATAACCTAGATAAAAACAATACTTATATAAAAGAGTTAAATACATTATCTAAACATTCAAATAAGCTAACATATAACATTACGGCAATAATCACCAAAGTAACAATTGGATATGTTACTAATAAAATACTTGATAAAATATTTCCTACACATATAAGTAGTGTAAGCGAAATGAGACAAAAAGCTATTACATTACTTATTGCTATCAATAGACACACAGATACACCTTATGCTAGTTGTAAAAAAGGTAGCAAATATATTACATTACCTATAGAAATCACTCAAACATTAATAAATGCAGATATAAAAGCTATGATAATTGGTGGCTCTCCATTAAATAGTGGCTTTTGTATGCACTCTCCTAGTGTAGCATTATTTCACAATAATGAAGATACAGCAATGCAAACACTTTTGCAAACATTAAGAAATTTTATGAATCATAATGTGGATATAAATAAGGTTGGAGAAAAAGGTGGCAGTGCATTTAAAGATGCATATTGTAAATTATGGTATTACCTAGAAATGGGTGAAAATAAACAAATAGAATCTTATTTAAGAAATACATTATACATCCAGCCAAAATCTTGCACATTGCATAAGATTACTCATAAACTACTTATTACCACAAAGCTAAAAATATCAAAAGATTCTAATAATAAATCGTTTTTAGACAACAATAAAAAAGAAAACTTTATTGAAATAAAATATAATGAAAAAGGAGCAATAGCAATAAATAGAGATTTTTTAATACAGCTTAAACGAATAGCAGGGTGGAATTATGAAATATATAAAGAAAGAATAACTCCAAGTAAATCTACAATAACGAAAGGTGAACGACAAAAAGATTATGCAAAAAATACTATCCCTGATAATTGGTTATGTGGTAATCTTATTTATGACAAAGATTTTATCCCAACGACAATAGATATAAAAGATTAAAGGAAAAAGATGAAAGGTGCAATATTTGAAGAAGAAGAAATATCATTATGGAAAAAGCTTTATGATGAAGTAGATAGAATAAATGAAACACCACCTTATAATAGCATGACAGAAGAAGAAATGAGAATGGAAGTTTTTAAATTTATGCTACAAACTATCAAATCCTACAAACAATCCCCAAATGGTAATGGTATGAAATGGAGCAAAGAAGAAAAAGAAAAGTTTATAAAGCTAAGCTATAAAGAACAGCGAAAAATGATAGTAAGAAAAAGTGAGTTAAAATCAAGTTTATTTCCTTATGTTGATGTAGATTATGAGCCTTATAAATATAGTGATAGAATAAGTGATACAGCAAAAAAGGCGTATGATAAAGCAACTAAGATTCTAGAATCTAAATCTAAAATAGATTTTAATAATTTAGATTCTAAGATACAACAAGAAATATTACAAAATCTAAGAATAGCCTATAATGAAAGATACTTAAAAGCGGGAGTAGAACTAGCAAGACTATTATTTAAAAAATCACATTTAAAAGGTGGAGATGAAAGCAGAAAAGATTTGTATGAATGTCTTAAGATAACAAAAGAGCTAATGAATGAAAAGATACCAGAAAATAGCTATATGTATTATCAATTATATAAATGGAGTATAGATAATGATAGGCTTTATAATTCATCTATGACAGCTTATGATTTAGGATTATTAAGAGAAGTAGCACTAGAGTGTTACAATCACGCATTAGAATCTATTGTATGGGAGGCAATAGATGAAGAAGCACAAAGAGAAGAGAATAATTATACTCGTATGTTTAGAGCTGAACTCTATCTTGCCGCTGCTATAAAATATCAAAGCCCTTTGGCTTTCTATTTAGCAGCACATAATTATTCTCCTAATGATGTTTTTCCGTATTCTGTATATAATGAGCTTATAATGCATCATGCCTGTTTGCGTTGCTCTATCGCTTTAGGTGGAGATGGAATAGACACACTTCGTAGGAATTATATCTCAGCTACTAAAAATATGCCAATTTCTCCTTTGAAAGCTACCAAATTAAAAACATATCAAAATAAAAGTAGCACACAAAAAGGCTTAATAAATGGTCTTGACCCATATTTTGATACTAAATTCCCACCTGATTTAATTATAGATTTTTCATTTTTTTGCACTAATTGTATGTATGGAGCGATAAAATTGGATGATGATGGCAGATGGATGGGGATTTCTTGGGCGGTAGAACATGGTTATGTAAAAGACCCTAGGACAAAAGACTCAACATTAGAATCTATAAAAGAATATTATCTTATGATGTGGAAAGTGATAGTGCAAAGATATAAGGGTGTAGGGTTTGAAGCATATACAGGTGCGATATATATTATTGGTAAAAGAATCTACTCGAATCTTATCTATGGTCTCCCATCTGCTCGTCCTTACATATTCCCAAAAGAAGTGCTAGATTTAAAAATAGATTTTAATGAAGGCTTAGAAGAAGTTTATAAAACTAAAAAATAGATTTGCGTGATTTACTTTAAGCTATAATTATAGTCAAGCAAATTTTATTTATAGATTCTATAAATATTTTTAAGGTTTAGAAATGTCAGTAAAAATCACACAAATATCATTTAAATATAATACAAATGATATAAAATACACAATCGACAACTTAATATACAATGCCAAGAGTGATATTACTTTTATCTCAAATCATTATAATATTTTATATACAAAAATAGATTCTAGTACTTTAGAGAATCTGTTAGTGAAAAAACAAAAGAATATTAAAAAAGTATATGCTTATTTTTATAACGATATAGATTCTAAAACACAAACAAGAAATTTGACATATAAAGTCTTGCAAACAGATTCTAATGATATTTTTAAAAATTTTTTAAATAGCATAAAAAATCAGGCAAACAAAAACAAAAAGCAACGTTTGCTAGACCTAAATAATGCTTTACACTCAAATCCAAGCAATAAAGATTCTATAGAATCTGAAATAAAAACTATAAAAAATTATAAAGATGATATTTTTTCAAATATGAATTTTATAGATTTTGATACTTTTAATAAAGAAGTTAAGATATTAAATAAGAATATAATTGCCCAATTAGAATCTAATACTAAAATTTATGACTTATCACTTATTACATTGCAAGAAACTAAGGAAAATATTAACAATGCTTTTGATAATTTATTATCTTTTATCATGCAGACTTATAAAGATGGGAACAATCAAAAAGATAAAAATTTATTTATTCTTATAAGTGGATTATTAATTGAGTGTATATTATTTATTATCACATCTAATTATTTATCATTAGCAATTACAACCATAGATATGATATTTCAAATGTATGAATATCACAAAAATAATAAATTTTTTGAAGAAAACAAATTTTATTTTCCGCTTATAATCCCCATTTTAGAATCTTTTTTTACGCAAGTATCGTATGGTATTGCTACTTGCACTAAAAGCTTATCTAATTCTTTTCTTATTTGTGATAATAATTTTATTATGTTTTCAAATATAGATTCTATAAATTCCAATAAATATATAATGTCAAATCAAGTAGCTCTAAGTGGTAGTTTTACAAATATTGAAAGCAAAGAAGAATTTATATCTGCCATAACGCAAAAATTATCAAATAGCAATATAGATTCTAAAAGTAGCGGAAAAATTTTTACGCGTTTTAATTCATCTTTTGAATCTAATAGTTGTTATGATATGCTACAAAAAAAATGTTTAGGTGGAAGTTTTTTGAATTTTATGTATATACAACATCCATTTTTTACATCACAAACCTTAGCAACATTGATAGCTAGGTCTAAATCTAATAATGAAACCTCAAAAACATCAAAAAACTATCTATTTATTACAAATTCTCCTGCACGTCTTATTAATAAAACAGCAGAATATATTTACACTTCAAGTGAATTATTAAATTTTAAAATAAATGGCAGACCACAAATTAACGATATGCAAAAAGTTAATAACGCAAATAAAGATTACTCAAAATATGATTTAGAAAAAAGAAAAAGCAATAGAATTGCTCCATTAGTGGTATCATTATCGCCCTTTGCTAGAATAGCAAGAAATATTTATGAAGGATTAAAGACAAAGACAGAAAGTATTGACATCTCAAATCATATTCCTATTGCGTCTAGTGTAAATTCTTTAATTAATTATTTTGTAGATATTACTATTGAACCGCAGGCATATAAATATATTTCTAAATTTTTTCAACCAGAAATAAACTTAAATAATATAAATAAAAATTTACAAAATATAAGGAAAAAGATATTAAGTAACACTAATGAATTTTTAGAATCTTTACGGACCAAAAAAGATTTATCATATTTTCATTACGAAATCTCAAGTATATTTATTATAACTATATATTTAAGTGTGCTTAAACAAATGAATTTTTCTTTAATATTTAAAGGTGAATTTTTAGAAATTAAAGATATGGATTTTAAAAATAATGCTTTAAGGTTTAATTTTGGCATTGCTAATTATGCAAGTTTTAATAATTCTAACTCGATTTTTTTAATATCAAAGCTACAAAAGAAAAATAATATTCAAGATAATATATGCCTAGAAGAACTAATAGAATCCTTTGAATCTTTTAGCTTTAATAATAAAGAGTTTGTGTTTGAAAATCTACACATAAACTTAGATTCCAACCATGTTAGCAATGCAAATGTTTTTAGCTCCTTAAGTATAATTAGTGTTTTTGAATCTAATTTTTTAAATGATGAAGAAAAAGCCTCATTTAAGCTTTTAGATGAGCCTACCAAAAAATCATTAATGGAAATTATACTAGATTTAGCTTCTCATATATTAAAAGATTCATTTCTTTTTATATTTCCGTTGCCACAATATTTTATAAACAATAATATGCAGGAATTAGAAAAAAATGCCATAAAACTTATGATAATTTTATCGTTTGCCTATAACACAAAATTAAAAAAATACGCATGGCTATCTATGTTTGGAATCTTTAGTAATATCTTTAAAGATATTTATAAACATTTTAACGATAATACGCTAAAAGAATACGCAAAACATACAAAAACTATCTTCTCAAAAAAAATCACACAATTTAAGTCATACTACAAGACAACACTACAATCTAATAGTAACAATCATACAAAAGCAATAAAACAAATAAGTCTAGATTCTATCAAATCAATATCTTTTAATACAAGAAGTGCATTGATTGTAATATTCATGCAAAATATATCAAAATTAATAATAAATGATTTATGGAAAACACATTTTGAAAAAATGAAAGATAGATATGAAGAGTTAGAATTTATATTTACAGAGAAATATAATCCACCTTATGCGATAATGAAAGAAGATTATGTGTATTATCCACTTGAAATCCAAGCACAATTATAGCATTTGATTTATCTAGTGCATTAATTGGCGGTGATTTACGTAGTGGTGGCATAGAGTTTTTTCCATATATTATGCCATATATAGACAATGATAATAAAGCCATAAGACAGCTTTGTATTAAACAGCTTTTATGTTTTATAGTTTATGATTTATTTAGAGGTGAAATTAGCGATAATGATTTTGCAAATAAGATTCTAAAAATAAGCGAATTAAGTGTCAAAGACATACAAATATACAGCCTTGATAGCAATATAAATAAATTTACAAAGAAACAAATATTAGATAATGAGATGAATAAATACAAAGATATTGAAAAATATAGTGATACAGCAGAAATACTTAAAGAGTACAACAAAGCAATATTATATCTTGCAGAAAAGATAGATGGCATTGCAAATGTAACTATAAGCGATAAA
Organism: Helicobacter saguini; assembly: GCF_000762875.2. Classification (GTDB taxonomy): domain Bacteria; phylum Campylobacterota; class Campylobacteria; order Campylobacterales; family Helicobacteraceae; genus Helicobacter_A; species Helicobacter_A saguini. The sequence goes on along the minus strand of NZ_JRMP02000002.1, from coordinate 238,441 downwards.
GCCTTTTTAGAATCTTTAAAAGCAATAGGAAAGCATAATATACAAGCATTATATTGGAAAAAAGAGCATAAAACTAATACAATGCAAAAACCAATAATAGGTCGCCTTGCAACTATGATTATACAAGATGGTGGATTTTGGGGGAGATAACTTAATATTAAGGAATAGTATGTCACAGAAAAAATATTTACTTACACCAAGTGGTATAAAAGTTTACCTTGATTCACAAGGTATGCCAATTTTAAAGGGTAAAAGTATCAATAAACATAGACAGGAATACAACGAAGCGTTATTTCAGGCAGATTCTATACTAAGAAATTCCCCATATTTTAATTATAAACCTTTGATATTTAAAAAAGATTCTAACATGCAAGGATTTAGGGGATATAATAATGCTAATTTATATGTGCTAAATTGGAAGAAACTATATTTAGAGCATCCAAAAAAGAAAATGATAGCACCATGGACTAATAGTGAAAAGGCATATTTTGAATCCTTAAATACTACTACACAAAGGTATCAATATTTATGTATTAGAAGTGGCTTAAGAAGTTCTGTGGTAGATATACCGCTAGAGGCAATAGGCAATGGTAGTAAATATCCACAGCTAGTAGATGAAGTAGAAGATGGAAGTGGATATAATCCAATTGAAATAGTATCAGCAGAATATAATTTAAGTATAGCTTTATTAGGTTATGAAGAAGGCTTTAGAGATGCAGGATATGACAATACTCCATTTCTTGCAAGGAGAATTCAATCAAAGACCTTAAGTGTGCAAGTAGGCTTTATCCCACATAGTGATGAACCATTGTGGCACGTAAAACCAAATAGATTCAATAATCCATTAAAAAACGCTATGGTTACCCAGCTAGAACAGAGTATAAAACCAGATAGATTTGATATGTATCCTTATATAGATGAATTAGTGCCACCAAGTTGGAATTGGGATTTTGCTAGGACATGTGATACTTATAAGCAAGGGATATATGATTCTGTTGCATTTTCTTTAGTCGATATGAAAAATGAAGGTAAATTAATAGACCCAACACTCAATCCTTCTCAAAGTGAAAAAAGTAGAAAAGAATACTATAAATTTTTGAAAGAAAACTATAATAAATATTTAATAAGATACGACTATGGTATAGAGGATGATAATGATGACCCTTCAAGAGATTTAGAATTTTTTATTATACGAATGATAGCAGAGGCTAAAATCATAGCTGTTACACCACCACAAGGATACCCAAATGCACCATATTATTTTTTTCCAGAGGATTTAGAAGAGAGATTTGAAAATGGCACACTAGATTTTAATCTAGACCCAAGAATCCCAGCAATACAAAGAGTTGGCTTTCCACCACAATTAAGACAAAAGATTCTAAATTATGCAAAAAAACATAAGATAAAAGATGATAAAATTAATTATGGATAAAGTTATTTAGCAAGTTAATAGTGTTAAGATAGAATCTAAGCAAAAAAGGATAAAATATGTCAAATACAATACACACAAATACTTTGTTTATATCAAATACCACACTATACAATAAAGCAATTATAAATGATAGTATTTCAAATAAATCAAGCATTGAATATAAAGAAGATATATTGTATATTAATGTACAACAAGAATTAGAAAATCTATTAAGCATTATAGAAAATTTTAAGCAAGGTAAATATGAAGTGCAAGATGATAATAAGCATATAGATAAATATCTTAAAGCAATAAATGACAATTACTATAAGGTATTAGATTTATTAAAAAATATAAATTCTGGTAACGCGATAAATGCACTAACACAAATGCAAAATATCAAATCAAATTATTCTAATGAAATTAAAAAATATGAGAAAAAAGCACAAGATGAATATAACTTGTATGATATTCAAAGGGAAGCAGAGCAACTATCTAAAACAATCCTAAAAGATTTTGGTATTCCAATAGCTATATTTCTTGCGATAGATGTAGGATTAAAGAATAATAAAATACTTATTAGCTTAGCAAATATTATACTTGGTGTTAGCCCACATTTAAGGTTAGCCACACTTATTTTAGGCGGAATCTTAAGCTTAGTGGATATGTATAAAGCAATAAATAATCATGACAAAAGAAAAGAGTTAGAAAATATTATTTATAAACATTTTGCAAGAATTTTATATATCTTAGATTCTATAAACTCATCGTATAAAAACTCACATATAATAAACATGAGCAACAATAAATATGGTAATTTTCGTATTGAAAATATTGATTCTAGTGGAAATGCAATAGCTTTAAAACTTATTATAGAATCTTATAGAATCTACAATCAATTTGATAGCAATGAATGTTTATTTAATATTTCTATTACATATCAAACTCGAGTAAATACACAAAACTTAAGAGATTCTAATTATAGTTATTCTCAAATTTCGTTATTTACAGGATTGCAAGGTGCTATTTATGATGAAACATACATTAATCAATCTCCGTTAGAGTATCTATCTATAAAATTTCAAGATTCTATAAATAGACAAAAAGACAAAGTGAAATATTTTAATTATAAACATACAAATAATGTTTTATCAACAAACTTTAATAATACTAAAAATCTTTCCATAAGCTCATCATTCCAGCATTTAAAAAATATGTTTTTAGAATCTAGCAATTTTTTATTGGCAAAAACGCAGAGTTTTAGCTCCATGCTTATACTTGATTTATTGCTTCAAGGTTTTAAAATGTCTAGTCAAAAAAATAAACCATTACAAAAAAATATGATTTTTATTACAACCCCATTATACACAAAATCCATTGAGTATAAAATACAAAAAGAAATACAAGATATTTACAATAAAAAGACATCAATCAAAAATCACATATTGTTTTTAACACCTATATATAAAATTAATAAAACAAGGTTTTTTAGTAAGATGCGACAAGATTTATTAAAGGAAGCTGAAGAATTAGATTCCAAATTGCCATTTCTATTTACAAATAGAGCAGATAAAATAACAAATATATTGAATAAATTATTTATCAAGAATAGTGCAGATAGATTAGATTTGCAAACAGCTTATAATGTATTTAAAGAGTTGTTTACGATTATTGTTGTAAATGATGATATGGGATTAGCTTGGTATCACAAAAGAATATCTCCTGCAAAAACATTAGAATATAGCGACAGAGTAAGACCGCATATAACCAATATGATAAATACTCTAAATTATTTTGCAGTATTATTTTCTTATTTTTATGATATAGAATCCATTGTTCCGCAAGATATTAAAAAAGATGTGGATAGTATAAAAAACAGGTTTGAAGATTCTATAAAAGATATTAAACCTTCTAGTTTACATAATTTTTTATTGCAAGCTATAAATATTTATTATTCATCAAAGATAAATATAAAAGATATTGAAAAATTTAAGAATAATATTATAAAAACATATAATAGCCAAAAGATACACAAAAAATATACAAAAATTATTATACAAACTTATGAGGATTTATCCTTTACATATAGTAATAGTGGTTTTCTTGATAAAGCTTACATAATTAATTTTATAGAAAGAACTATACCATTAGCTATGCAAAAAATACTTAAAGAAATACTAGATACAGATATATATTTTAAGTTTTGTTTTATTGTATTTGTAGATTTTGATTTTGATGGTATAGAGAATGTATTTGTTAAGTCTTTGCTATTGTATAATGTGAGTAAAAATATCGAAAATAAGATTCAAAATTCTAATACTTTTGTTTTTACTCAACGTATAAAAGAAGAATTACAAAATAATGCACTAAATACAACCACAAGCAATATTAAACCAAATGCTAAAGATTTGCTAGCAAATCTACTAGAACATCAAAACATAAAAGCAATAAAATATACATTGCAAGAAAGCATAGAGTATTATGAAAAAATCTTTAAGGATAAGAAAATTACCACTAATAACCTACAATCTTTTGGGGTAAATTTTTTAATAGATATAGCACTAGATTCTATATTTTCTAAAATATTTCCAAATGCAAGTAAAAATCTTGCAAAAGAAAAGATAGTTGATATATTTTTATCAAGTAGACGTTATAAAAATATGCCATATTCTAAGTGGGAGAATGACTCCCCGCATATTTATTTGCCAGAGCCAATTGAGCAAACATTTCTTAGTGCTGATTTTTCTGCCATGCTAATAGGTGGCTCACCTTTTAATGCAGGATGTTGTATGTATAACCCAAGTCTTGCAGGATTTATACAAGATATTGATGATACTAAAAAATATACTTTAGAAATACTAAGAAATTATATATGCGGAAAAAATAGAAATATAATCCCATTAAGTAATTTTCACACTCAAACATATAGTATTTATAAAATTGCATATTGCAAAGTATTGTGCTATATAGATATGGCTAAAGATGAGCATATTTTGTATTTGGCAGATACCATTCCTAATCATAATATAAATGATATAAAACGTATTTTTAGTACACAATATCTTATGGATTTTAAAAAACTTATAAAAACCAAATTAAAGGTTGAAGCTAATGATGACAAAGAAGAAAATGTTGATAACAATTTCAAAGCTTCAAAGCCTATAACAACCACTAGAGATTTTATAATACAGCTAAAGAGAATAGCAGAATATAATTATTATGTATATAACGGAGATTTTGATAAAATTAGAGCTGGTAGTGAAGGTTTTAAAGAAGAGCCAAAATTATTAGGGAATCTTGTATATGATAAAAACTTTATACCAACTACAATAGATATTAAAAAGGATTAAAATGAGTGAAGCAATTTTTAAAACAAGCGAATTGCCATTTTGGCAAAGATTTTACAAAGAAGTAGAAGAATTTAGGGTTAGCTTACCAGCAGATGCAAATTCTCTTAGTTTTATAAAGCAATATGAATTAAATTTTATAATGCATACTCTTAAATCATATAAACACTCTCCAAAGGGTAATGGCATAAAATGGAGCAAGGCTGAGAAAGATAAATTTATGAAGTTAAGCGTAAAAGAACAAAGAAAAATGATTGTAAAAAAAAGCGAATTAAAATCAAGTTTATTCCCAAATATCAATGCAGATTCCAAACCTTATGAATACAGTGGTAGAGTTTCTAATACTGCTAAAATCGCTTATGATAAAGCAATGAAGATATTTGATAGGTTTGATGTAAAACCTGAGAATTTTGATAGGTTTGATGTGGATATACAACAAGAAATATTACCACTTCTTAGATTAGCATATAAAGAAGGATATTCTAAGGCTGGTGTAGCATTAGCTAAATGTTTATTTGATAGAGCACGTTTTAGCTTTAGAGATGAAGCACCAAGCCAACTTGCTGAATGTTCTAATATAGTTCATGCTTTATTACATGAAAAAAATCCCGAAGTAAGCTATATGTATTATCAACTATATAAATGGGCAACTCGTACAACTAGGTTAAATTATATACATATTACTCCTAGTGATTTAAACCTAAATCGTGCAGAAGCAATACATCAATATAACTATGCTTTAGAATCTTGTCTTTGGGAAGTAATCGATATAGAAGCACAAAGAGAAGAGTTTAGCAAGACATACGTGAAAGCAGAGTTATGGTTGGGTGCCGCTCTTGTGTATAAAAGTCCTTTAGCTTTCAGGCTTGCTGCTTCGTCTTATAAAAATAGCGATATATACGCACTTGTAATGTATCATGCGTGTAAGCGTTGTGCTATTGCTTTAGGTAGTGAAGATGATATTAATGCGTATGCGTATAACTACACTAGAGGATTAACCATGTTGCATCCTTCAAAGCTAAAGGCAACACAAATGCAAACTTACATGGATAAGCCGCCAAAGCAAAAGGGTTTAATAAATGGTTTAGACCCATATTTTGACACCAAATTTCCACCTGATTTAATAATAGATTTAACAGGGATACAAAATCCATGCGTTTATGGTGGCGACAAGAATAAGATAGGTTTAGTGTATGCAAGAGAACAAGGACTTATAAAAGACCCTAGAGATAAAGATTCAACTCCAGATTCCATAAAAGATTACTATGTAAAAATGTGGGATATTCTAATTAATGTATATTATAAAGATTATCAAAAAATGCCACCACTATATCATTTATCAACATATATGGCTATAAAAATATATAGAAATTTAGAATATGGGCTACCATCTGCTAGACCTTATATTTTTCCAAAAGAAGTGTTAGATATACCAATAGATTTTAAGGGACTTTAGGGTAATATTGACTTATTTTAAAGTTAGCTAAATCTGTTTAAATTTTGGTGTTAGCATTTTTAGAATCTAGATTGAAATTTTTATTGCTTTTGTGAATAATTAGAATCTAGATTCTAACCTTAACGCCGTTTTGGGCTAGAAAATGTTTTAAGTCCATAATCTCAATTTCGCCATAGTGGAAAATACTAGCCGCGAGTGCCGCATCTACGCCGATTTCAAAGGCATCCAAAATATGCTGCATGGAGCCCGCCCCACCACTTGCGATAATGGGCAAATTGCAAGATTCTAGCGCCTTAGAGAGTTTAGATAAATCAAAGCCGCTTTTTGTCCCATCGCTATCCATACTCGTTAGTAAAATCTCGCCTGCACCGCGACTTTGTGCTTCTTTTAGCCACGAAACCATCTCACGCGCGCTATCTTTCCGCCCACCATGCGTGAAAACGCCGATAGAGCCATCACTTCGCTGCTTTACATCCACCGCCACGACCACGCACTGACTGCCAAATTTCTGCGCGGCTTCATTGATAAAATCAGGGCGATTTAACGCCGCAGAATTAAGGCTAACCTTGTCACACCCAGCATTCAATAAGTCGCTAATATCGCTCAAAGTCGCAATCCCACCGCCCACGCTAAGCGGGATAAAGACCTGCCGCGCGATAGATTCTATGACCTTCAAAGTCGCCTTACGCCCTTCAAAACTCGCATTTATATCAAGGAAAACAAGCTCATCAGCCCCGCTATCATTGTAACGTTTCGCCACATCAATAGGGTTTCCAGCATCTTTTAAACCTATGAAATTCACGCCCTTTACCACGCGACCATCCTTTATATCAAGGCAGGGAATTATCCGTTTTGCTAGGTTTGTCATTTTTACTCCTTTTTAATAATTAGATTCTATAAAAAATAAGAAAATTCTAAATTTCATAACTTCAAAATTTTCAAAGTTCAGCCAAACTTTCACATTTCTAACAAATTTCATAGAATCTACATAACTTTTTGATATAATCTTGCCTTTTAGATTCTAAAATAAAAGGGTTAAGATATGAACTACATTCCTTATGTGATTGAGAAAACGGGGCGTGGCGAGCGAAGTTATGATATTTATTCGCGTTTGCTAAAGGACCGCATTATTATGCTAAGTGGCGAGATTGACGATGGTGTGGCGAGTTCCATTGTCGCCCAGCTGCTATTTTTGGAGGCTGAAGACCCGCAAAAAGATGTGTTTTTGTATATCAATTCGCCAGGGGGTAGCGTTACTAGCGGCTTTAGCGTTTATGATACGATGAGCTACATTAAGCCTGATATTTGCACGATTTGCGTAGGGCAGGCGGCAAGTATGGGCGCGTTTTTGCTTAGTTGCGGCACAAAGGGTAAGCGATATGCGCTCCCAAATGCGAGAATTATGATACATCAGCCACTAGGTGGGGCGCGCGGACAGGCGAGTGATATTGAGATTCAGGCACGTGAAATCTTGCGACTAAAAAGTATCATTAATGAGATTTTAAGCAAAAATACAGGGCAAAGTGTGAAAAAAATCATAGCTGATTGCGAACGTGACTACTATATGAGCGCAGAAGAAGCGGCAAAATACGGGCTAATTGATAGCATTATGAAACGTTCTAGTGAAGTGAAGAAATAAGGGGATAAATTTATATAATATATTTTGAATTGTGTAATTTTTACATATTTCATATAAAAAATGTTTAGAATCTAAACGCTTTTAAAAAAATTCTTAAAATTGTTGTGTTTTAAGATTCTAATAATGTAAAGCGTTGTATAATTGCGTTTATTAATCTAATATTTTTTGATAATATTAGATTCTATAAAATTGCGTAAAAATGTGAAAGAATGATTTGTGAATGTTTCATTTTGAAACATACAAACTTACAAGGAGAACAAAATGTCAGATGTGATAATGCCCGAAAACACACCTGTATGGGTAAATGAGAGTAGGTGTAAAGCGTGTGATATATGCGTGTCGCGATGCCCTTCAGGCGTCTTGGCGATGAATTTGGACCCGCACAAAGTGCTAGGCAAAATCGTCAAAGTGATGTATCCGCAAAGCTGCATAGGCTGCATGGAGTGCGAGTTGCACTGCCCTGATTTCGCCATTGTGGTCGCGGATAGAAAGAAATTTAAGTTTGCAAAATCGAGCAAAGAGGCGCAAGAGCGCGCTGAAAAAATCAAAGCAAATAAATTTATGGCACTGCAGGAGGCGTAAATGCGAGAGGTTATAACAGGTGGAAATGAGTTGGTCGCGATGGGCGCGATTGACGCTGGATGTAGATTCTATGGGGGCTATCCTATCACGCCTAGCTCGGACGTGATGCATGAGATGGCGCATTTACTGCCACACCACGGCGGTAATTTTATACAAATGGAAGATGAGATTAGCGGTATTTCTGTGGCTTTGGGCGCGTCAATGAGTGGTGTTAAGGCTATGACGGGGAGTTCAGGTCCTGGAATCTCGCTTAAAGCGGAGCAAATAGGCTTAGGCTACATGGCGGAAATCCCGCTAGTGATTGTAAATGTAATGCGTTTAGGACCTTCAACTGGTATGCCAACACGCGTAGGGCAGGGCGATATAGCTTTCGCTCGTTACCCAACTCATGGCGATTATAAATCCATTGCTTTAGCACCGGGGACTTTGGAGGAGGCTTATACTGAATCTGTTCGTGCATTTAACCTGGCTGAAGAGTTTATGCAGCCTGTATTCTTGCTACTTGATGAGACCTTAGGACACATGTATGGCAGGACGGAAATCCCCGATTTAGAGGAGATTCAACGCACAAATAAGCATAGAAAAGAGTTTAAAGGCGACCCAAAAGACTACAAACCTTATGGCGTAGGACCAAATGAACCAGCCGTGCTAAATCCCTTTTTCAAAGGCTATCGATACCATATCACAGGTTTGCACCACGGGGCTATCGGCTTTCCAACGGAAAATGCGGTGGAAGGTCAGGCGTTGATTGATAGGCTATTTAATAAGGTGGAATCAAGGGCTGATTATCTAAGTAAAAATGAGGAATTGTATTTAGATGACGCGGAAATCGCTATCATTGCGTATGGTAGCACGACTTTGAGTGTGAAAGAGGCACTCCATGAACTGAAAAAAAGTGGCGAGGTAAAGGCAGGATTGTTTCGTCCGGTAACACTTTGGCCAAGCCCAGAGAAAGAAATCGCAGAAATAGGAAAGCGATTTAAAAAGATTCTAGTAGTCGAGCTAAATAAGGGGCAGTATAGGGATGAAATCGAGCGGATTTTAGGTCGCAAGGTCGAGTTTTTCGGTCGGGCAAATGGTCGCACAATCACGCCACATGAAATAGTCGCAAGGCTTAAGGAGATGAAGTAGATTCTAAGTTTTTGGAATTATATATGATGGGAAATATTCTTACTGGCGGCATTGCGTGTGGCAAAAGCACTGTCGCTAATTTACTGAAATTGGAAGGCTTTGGAGTTATTGATGCTGATAGTATTTCGCATAAGATTTTAGATGAAAATTCTTTATTGATTGCTAGTCATTTTGGTGACTCTATCTTGCAAGATTCTAAAATTAATAGGGCGGCCTTAGGTAAGATTATTTTTAATGATAGTAATCAAAAAGAGCTATTAGAATCTATATTGCATCCATTAATTTACGAAAGAATTTCTAAAGAATGTAGCATTTTGGAATCTAAAAATAAGCCGTATTTTATAGATATTCCTTTATATTTTGAAAGTAAATACAATTATAAAGCAAGATTTGTAGTTTGTGTTTATGCTAGTAAAGAAATTCAACTTCAACGACTTATGATTAGAAATAATCTTAGCAAAGATGAAGCATTAAAGCGTGTAGAATCACAAATTGACATTGAGTTAAAAAGACAAAAAAGTGACTTTGTGATAGAAAATGTAAGTGACTTAAAAACCTTGCAAAAAAATGTAGAATCTTTTTTAAAAGAATTTTATAAAGCATATCAATTAAATTTTAAATAACAATATTATGTATATAATACAAATAATATTAGAAATAAATCATTATGTATTTATTATTTTAGATTCTATATTTTGATAGTTTTTTGTTAGAATCTTGCTTTTAGTTTATAAAATTTAAGGGAAAAATATGGATAGCAAGAAAGATTCTAAAGAAATTGATTATAAAGATACATTGATTTTGCCAAAGACTGCTTTTCCTATGAAGGCGAATTTGCCGCAAAATGAGCCTTTGCGTTATGCTAAATGGCGTGAATTTGCTTATAAAATTATGTCTGTATACACAATAAAGATTCTAATCACGCAAATTATACGCAAGATTTAAAACATATAGAATCTAATCACGCACCACGTAACGATTCTAAACATTCATAGAATCTAGATTCTAATAAAGATTCTAAAAACCCGCCCTATAAGCAAATCCTTAAGGGAGAGAGAATAGATTGCTACGAATTTGCTATGGTAACATCTCGCAATGACGTTGTTATAGAATCTAATCTGCTAAATTCTAAAAAATCTAAAGATTTTAAAAATTTACAAAATCTAGATTCCAAACATTTGCACAAAATACAGAATCTAAGATAGATTCTATAACACAATAGATTATCACATAATAATTATAGAATCTAAACTCCTAAAAGTTGATAGTATATCCAAAGCCCAAGGAAAGATTTTTAAATGTAAAAGATTCTGCACTATAAGTAGTAGCTAAAATGTGAGATTTGCTATATTCTGCTAGTGTTGGGTCTTTTAGTGGTATTAGCCATTGCATAAGCATTTCTAGCCTGTGTCTTGCTGCGATATGAAAATTTACACCTAGATTTACACCGATATTAAAGCCCCAAGGCAGATTATACACGCTATCATAATAATTAGCCGCACCTAGCGCAACGCCGATAATAACGCCAAAACCACTACTAGGCTTAGTAAAATTAAAAGGTAAATCAAATAAAATATCTCCATTTAATGTAATATTTGTCTGCCCTAGCTTGTGCGTATCATCATTTAATGAAGCCCTCATATACTTAAACGCCACATAAGTGCGAGTCCCTATCACAGGCATAAAAAATCTTTGATACCCAGCCCTTAAGCCAAAGCCATTCATATTTCCTTTTACATTATAAGAAGTGCCAAGATTCCCTTTCAGTGTAGAATCTACATCGAGCATAACATACTCAATACCTAGCAGTGCCCCCGTTTTTTTCGCTCCATAAGCCAAAAGTGCATCGCTATATTTATGCGTATCATCATAATTTTTCGGAGCATATCTTTGTGGATATGAATATTCTTGTGGATACATCGCGTGTATTCTTGTGCTTATCCGCTTGTAATAAATGCTAAAAAACATAAACTTCTCTTAAATTTCCCCATTTTTTTCATTTTCTCTCCTTTAAATTCTAAATAAGGCAAATGATACAAAAAAAAAAAAAAAAGCTAAGTCAAGAGTTTTATTAAAAAATGTGTATATATTTTTATGTAGTGTTTAGATTTGAAACATTTTAGATTCTATATTCTTAGATTCTATATTTTGATAGTTTTTTGTTAGAATCTTGCTTTTTATGATTTTTAATTTTGATAAGGGGCGAGTATGGATTCTAAAAATTCTCAAAAAGATGGACAAATTGATTATAAAGATACATTGATTTTGCCAAAGACTGCTTTTCCTATGAAGGCGAATTTGCCGCAAAATGAACCTTTGCGTTATGCTAAATGGCGTGAGTTTGCTTATAAAATTATGTCTTCGCCACGCAAAAATCACAAAAATATAGAATCTAATCAATTTAACCTGCATGATGGACCGCCGTATGCCAACGGACATTTGCATGTAGGACATGCCCTAAATAAGATTTTGAAAGATTTTATTGTGAAACTTAATTTTTTCAATGGAAAGCAGGTCTTTTTTACGCCCGGCTGGGACTGCCATGGACTTCCTATCGAGCAGCAAGTAAGCAATGCCTTTGAAGAAAAAAAAATAAAACCTACCAAAATAGAGACGCGAGAAGCTTGTCGCGAACACGCTAAAAAGTTTGTAGAGATTCAAAAAAGCGAGTTTGAATCAATGGGCATAATCGCTGATTTTGATAATCCATATTTGACGATGAAGTATCGCTTTGAAGCCGACATTTTTAAGGCACTCACAAAAATCGCTGAAAATGGACTTTTGACACAAAGAAGCAAGCCTATTTTTTGGAGCTGGGCTGCTAAAAGCGCACTAGCCGAAGCCGAAGTTGAATATAAGGATAAAAAATCAGATTCTATATTTGTGAAATTTCCTTTGAGTGAGAGCACGATAAAAGCCCTAAATATCAAGACTTCAAAGCCTTTTGCAATTATTTGGACGACAACGCCTTGGACCCTGCCTAGCAATGTGGCGATTGCTTTTAAGCCTGATGAGACTTATGTGCTGTGCGAGAGTGGCGGCATCGTGGCTGAAAAGCTGTATGAAAAAATGCTAGAAAAAGGTATTATAAGTGGTAAGATTTTACAGAAATTCAATTCAAAAGATTTTGAGAATCTAACCGCGATAAATCCTTTGAATAATCGTGAATCTAAGCTAATTTTGGCTGATTATGTAAGCCTTGAAGATGGCTCTGGCTCCGTGCATAATGCCCCAGGGCATGGCGAGGATGACTACTTTGCGTGTTTGCGTTATAATTTGCCTGTGATTATGCCTGTGGATGATGGTGGGTGCTATGATTCTAGCGTTTTGCGGCTAGGACTTCTCCCGGCAAATGTGGCAGATGAGTTTGTTGGGATGCACATTTTCAAAGCGCAAAAACGCATTTTAGAGATGTTAAAAGAAAGTGGTGCGTTGCTAAAACACGAAGAGATAACGCACTCATATCCGCATTGTTGGCGGACAAATAAGCCTGTGATTTTCCGCGCGACTAAGCAGTGGTTTATTTTGATGGATAAGCCCTTTTTTGATGGGAAAACTTTGCGTGAAATCGCCCTAAGCGAGATTGAAAAAACGCGTTTTTACCCCGCAAATGGCATAAATCGCATTAAGGCAATGGTTGAAAATCGCCCTGACTGGTGCATTTCTCGCCAAAGGGAATGGGGTGTGCCGATTGCATTTTTTATTGATAAAAATAGCGGTGAGCCTTTGCTTGATTCTATCGTTACATCGCATATTGCGGATTTGTTTGAGAAAAATGGGTGTGATATTTGGTGGTCTCTGAGCGTGGCGGAGTTGTTGCCGCAATCTTACAAGGGGAAAGCGGAAAATTACACAAAAAATATGCACATTTTGGATGTGTGGTTTGATAGTGGTAGCACGTGGTTTGCGGTGTTAAAAGATTCTATAGAATCTCAAAATTACCTAGATTCTAATAACGAATATAACGCCGGGACTTACCCTGCAAATGTGTATTTAGAAGGTAGCGACCAGCATCGTGGCTGGTTTCAAAGCTCCTTGCTTGTAAGTTGCGCGATTAATAAAAAAGCGCCCTTTAAAACTATCATAACGCATGGCTTTACGATTGACGAAAAAAGCGAAAAAATGAGCAAAAGTAAGGGAAATGTCCTTGCCCCAAGCAGCATTATTAGTCAGCAAGGAAGCGAGATTTTGCGGCTTTGGGTCGCACTAAGTGATTATCAAAATGATGTGAAAATTAGTCAAAATATCTTAAAACAAGTGAGCGAAAACTATCTTAAACTGCGTAATACACTGCGTTTCTTACTTGCAAATACAAGTGGTTTGAAAACTTTGGAATTTTGCCATTTAAGTGAAATTGATAAATGGGTCTTGCATGAGTTTGTGGCAATGGAGCGCGAAGTGCGTGAGCTATTTAGTGCGTATGATTTTAGCAAGGGCTTTCAGTTGCTAAATGGCTTTATTACCGCGACTTTGAGCGGGATTTACCTTGATATTTGCAAGGATAGCTTGTATTGTGACGCTCTTTCATCGCCTAAACGCGTGGCGATTCAAAGCACTTTTGGGCTAATTGCTAATCATTTGTTGCATATTTTAGCACCGTTTCTTACTTATACAATCGATGAGGCGCTAGAATATGCGGAAAATTGCGTAAAAAATAACGCTTTAAATGTGTTTGAGTTAGAGCGTTTGCCTTTGCCAAAAGAAGTTATAGAATCTAAAAGGGAGGATTTTAGTAAGATTCTAAATTTACGAAGTTTATTTAATGAAAATATCGATAAATTGAAGAAAGAAAAAATCATAAAATCAAGCCTTGAGTTAGAAATTGTGATAGAATCTAATCTTAAAGATTCTAAAACCGCTAGTTCCCCCACCATTGCGAAGGATAGCCATATTCAAAGCCCCCCTCCCTTGCGGAGGGGGGTTGGGGGGTGGGTAAATTCCATCGCTACCGCCTTTAATATAGAATCTAAACATTTCACAAAGCTAGTAGAAGACTTTTTAATGGTAAGCTCTTGTCTTATAGAATCTAACGCCCTAGATTCTAAAGACGCCAAAAAAGATTCCGTAATCTTAGATTCTAAAAACGTAGATTCTAATTTAGATTCCAACCAAAAAGGCGAAATATTATTTAGCATAGAATCTAATGGCTTTACTTTCCACGCATTAAAAAGCAAAAAAGAAAAATGCCCGCGCTGCTGGCAATACAAGCTAGATTCTAAAGATTCTAAAAACACAGAATCTAAAGATTCCAAACTAGATTCTAAACACACAGAATCTAAAGATTCTAAAATAGATTCTAAAAACGCAGAATCTAACCAACTATGCCCCCGCTGCCTTGAAGTTATAAAACAACATTCACATTAGTTGAAATAAGATTCTAAAATCTTTTCAATTTTCAAAGAGAATCTTAAAATTCGAAAATTATGTCCTAAACAAGTCCAAAATGTGAACTTTAAAGGGCAGCTTGAGTAGGATTTGATTTATGTGATATAAAAAAGTGGCTTTTATGTGGATATTGCCAATCACTGAGAGTGGCGAATTAGAGATGCTAAAGGGCATTGATTTTAGCAAATACAGCTTTGGTGTAATAACAATGGAGCATAATAATGTGGAAAGTGTAAAGCTAGAAATCATTTCGCTTTTGCAACATAATGGATATAGAATCTTATTTCAAAATAGCTTTGATATTATGTTTGTGCGTGATGAGCGGATAAGCTTGGTAGGTGTGGTTTAGATTTATGACAATCTTTGTAAGATTAGGTATGCTTTGCTAATGCTCATATTATTAGATTTTATAGAATCTTTTTTTTATTAAATTTATCGTATTTATAGCGAAGTGAATCAATGCTTACCAGCTTATCATTTTTATAAATATAGAAATAATCCCAGCCGTTGTGATTTACCTTGTTTAAATGCTTTGCAGCCATTTTATGAATGCTTAAAGTTTCATCTTTATCAACGACTTTGTTAGAATCTATCTCGCTTAATTCGCAAATATAGCGTCCATTTTTATCATAAAATTTCTGCTTAGATTCTATCAACTTAGAATCTAAAAGCATTTTTAGGCTTACTTTTGGCGGCTTAGATTCTAAAGTGCCATCGATAATATCTAATTTCATAGAATCTAAATTCACAGAATCTAGCCTCTTTTGTGCCGCTTTAATGTAGCTAATCTCACGCTCAATACCTAAGAAATGCCGCCCAAGACGCTTTGCTACTGCCCCAGTCGTGCCTGTGCCAAAAAAGGGGTCAAGGACTAAATCGCCCTTTTTGCTAGTCGCAAGTATCACTTTTTCAAGTAAGCTTTCAGGCTTTTGGGTTGGATGAATTTTATCACCTTTAGAATCTTTTAAGCGTTCATTGCCGATACATATACTAAGATTCCACACGCTTTTTTCCTGCTTCCCGCCATTTAGAAATTTCATCGTTTTGTAGTTAAAAGTGTATTTGCTTTCACGCGATTTAGCACACCAAAGCAGGCTTTCATGGGCATTGCAAAGCCGCGTCCCTTTAAAATTTGGCACAGGATTAGGCTTAGCCCAAATCACATCATTTATTATCCAAAAGCCCAGATTCTGCATAATGTAGCCCAGCCGAAAGATATTTTGAAAGCTACCGATAACCCAAATACTGCCGTTTTTCTTTAAAATGCGCCGACACTCAACTAGCCACGCCGTGCAAAATGCGTCATAATCTTTCAAATCGGCGAATTTATCCCAAGATTCTGTAACGCCCTTAAATGCACTGCCCTCCACGCGCAATAATTCGCCATCTGTTTGCATAAAATACGGCGGGTCCGCAAAGATTAAATCAATACTAGAATCTGGCAAAGTTTTTAGAATCTCCACGCACTCGCCTTGTAAAATAGTATCTTTATATACTTTCATTGTTTGTGCCTTTTTTTTCGAATATCAAATCTAACTATATAATAATTTTGCATATTATAGAATCTAGATTCTAATTGATACTTTGTGGTTAATTTATTTTGATTTAGGGTTTTTTTAATATTTTCTTTTCTTATTTAATAAGCATAAAAGTATTGTAAATATTTATGTTATGCAAAGTTAGATTCTAACTTTTCGTATTGTTATAGAATCTAAATAGATAGATTATCCCTAATAATTTTCCTGCAAATAAAATAAAAAACAAGGGCGAAAAATACGGGCGGTATAATAGAAACGAGAGCCAAATGCCACACAAGGTCAGTTGGCTCACTAAGCCACATATAAAAGCTATCAGGCAGGTTGATAGCCACTAGCGAAGTGATGATGCTAAGGGCGATTTTCAGGGCGAAATAATACATAATGCCCCACACGAACACATAAGTTTTTTTTCTATGCACGAGCGTGGCAATCATAAAAATATACATAATCTCAGCGAGCAAACAGCTAAGCCAAAAGCACACAAGATAGCTATACATCGCCGTGCTGCTGGCAACTCCTATCACTTCATAAGTCTCAACAACCGAAATTAGCACACGCCCACCAGTCGCAACATCAAGGAAAACCAGCTCAAGAAAAAAAACAAGTGCCCACAGCACGAAAATAAGCGTCTTACCAAGCAGCATCGCATCAAGGCTAATGGGCAAAGAGTGCGTAAGATAGGCAGTTCGCCCAAAAATGCCCTGATAAAAACTAATGGCAATACTCAAAAAATAGCTAACAAGAAAAATCAAAAAAGAAAAAAAAATGAGCGCACCTATCGTGGTTTTGATAGCGGTTTGCGTGTTTTCATTCATCATAAAACAAAGCGAAATAAATAGAGTTAAAACCGCAGTGATAATCACCAAGATTCTAGACATTGAAAACTCGTATTTGCAGATTTTCGCGCCATCTTTTAGCGATTGAATAAAGCCGCTTTTGTAACCAAAATTATCTTGTGAAATATTAGATTCCATAACTTTCCTTTAAAAATATTCTAAATATCGTATTTTTTAGAATCTTCTTTAGATTCTATATTTTGAGCCGAATTTATAGAATCTTGCAAGTTACTATTATTAGAATTTTGAGTGTTTTTAATACTAGATTCTGTAATATTAGAATCTTGAGAGTTAGATTCTATATTTTCTTGCAAATTCTTAGAATCTTGCGAAATTTTCACTGAATCTTGCAGGGTAGATTCCATAACTTTAGAATCTTGCAAGTTATTATTTTCATAACTTTTTGTATTATTTCCACTAGATTCTATAATATCTTTAGAATCTAAAAGTGGCTTAATATCTTTCCCACCAGCATAATATCTAAAGCTATCTTCAAGGCTAGGAAAGCCCGTCAGTAACGCAGTTTTACTACCATAAGCCATCGCCTTTTTATTCAAAAATAACGCAGTATCTAAAATCGGCTCGACACTAGAAATCAAATGCGTAGCAATGATGCTTGCCCCATGCGTGCAGTGCGCACGAATAATGCGAAAAATCTCATCGCGGCTAATCACATCAGCCCCAGCCAAAGGCTCATCAAACAAGTAAAGCCTAGCATTTCGCGCCAAAGTTAAAGCTATACCGACCTTTTCGCCCTGCCCCTTTGACATTGTGCCGATTTTTTGCTGTGGAATCACATCAAGTTCTTTCAAAATCTCCAACGCCTTATTTTCGCTAAAATCAGGGAAAAAATCGCTAAAAAATTTAATCATTTGTAGCGCATTCATCGATGGATAAAGGAAGTCCTTATCGGGCAGATACGCCATATTCGCCTTAAAAAACACAAGGTGCTGCCGCTCTCGCAGGTCATAATTTAGAAATTTCACACTGCCAGAATAATCGCGAATCATTGAAGTAAGAATTTTTATCAAAGTCGTTTTGCCCCCACCATTTCGCCCCAAAAGCCCAAAAATCTCGCCCTTTTTGAGATTGAAACTCACATTTTCTAACGCGGTAAAATATGTATTGTAACTTTTTGAAACATTATTCACACGCAAAATTATTTCATTATCATTTGTAGAATCTTGCGATAGATTCAAGCTTTGCTCTGCGTTTTGTGTGCTAAAATTTTGGCTCATTTTTGGCTTTTTCCTTAAAGTTTTCTAAAATTTTAAAATTAATTGTAAAATAATATCAATTTTTATTAAATATTAAGGTTTAATTTTTGGATTTTTAAAAATATTTTTAAGTTAAAATTAAGTCATATTAAAGTAATATTTAAGTTTTAGCTTTGTTTTGTGGGCTGTTTTAAGGTAACTTTAAGGGTTTGAAAATGATTGAAAATGTATTAAATGGCAAAAAAGTTCTAATATTTGTAAGTGGCTCGATTGCTATTTATAAGACTTTGGAAGTGATTAGAATCTTGCGTAAAAATGGCGCATTTGTGCGGATTATTGCCACTAAAAACGCCCTAAAATTTATCAATCCTATAACCTTTGAAGCACTAAGCGGCACGACACTTTTGCATGATGATAATGAAAGTTGGAGTTTAGATTCTATAAATTTTAGTCATATTAAACATTGCGAAACATCTACCTTAAAAAATTCTAAAAATAATAACTTTATAGAATCTAGCTTTAAAGATTCTAATATTCCTAATTTTATAGAATCTAATATTCAAGATTCTATAACTATTCCGCCAAATCATATAAGCTATGCTAAATGGGCTGACATCGCCCTATTTGCGCCCATAACCGCGAATAGTATTAGCAAACTCGCAAACGCAATAGCCGATAATATCTATCTTAGCGCCGCCCTTGCTCTAAGAAACATCCCAAAATTGCTCGCACCAGCGGCAAATACATTTATGTTACATAATAAAATCACACAAGAAAAGTTAGATAAATTGAAAGTTTTAGACTATAAAGTTATAGAATCTAAAAGCGATATTCTAGCCTGTGGAGACATGGGCGATGGAGCGATGGCTAGTATTGATGAAATTATTTTTCATATAAAAAAGGCAATTTATAATTTTTATCCTATTCCTATTTTTGAGAGTTCTAAAATTCCTAACTTTTTTAGTCATATAAATTTATTTGGTCATGTTGAGTGTAGCGAAAAATCTACTTTAAAAAATTCTAAAAATCATAACTTTATAGAATCTAATCCTAAAGATTCTATCCAAAAAAATTCTAATATTAATAATTTTATAGATTATAATATTCTAAATTCCAAAACTTTATCGCAATTTTATAAAGACAAAAATGTAATAATTACCGCCGGGGGCAGTAGCGAAGACATCGATGATATTCGCTGCATTTCTAATCATTCAAGCGGTCTGCAGGGAGCAAATCTAGCCCTTGCCCTATTTTTTTTAGGAGCAAAAGTTACATTAATCACAAGTAATATTCCTTTTACACTACCTTTAAATATCAAAACTATTTTGGTAAAAACTTCTAAAAATTATAAAGATTCTATAAATGAAGTTCTAGATTCTATAGATTCTAGTCATATTAAGCAATGCAAAATATCCAACATAGAATCTAATAACAAAATCTTTCTTTTTATGGTCGCGGCAATTAGCGATTATATTCCACAAAAAGTAAGCGGAAAAATAAAAAAAGATTCCGTAGGTAGCGAATTAAATCTAACTTTAACACAAAATATTGATATTTTAAAAAGCCTAGATTTGCGAAAAGATTCTAAAAACCTAGTCAAAATCGCCTTTAAGGCCGAGACAGATAACAAAAACGCCCTGCAACACGCACAAAACGCCCTAATCGCCAAAAACTGCCGCGCCATCTGCCTAAACATTATAAATAAAAAAAACAAAGCCTTTGGCGAAGCCACAAACGAAATCTACTTTATCACAAAAAACACAGAATCTAACCCACAAGATTTCAAAAATATAGAATCTAAAACCAACAAAGATTCTAAAGATTTTAATAATCCTAAAACCTTAGATTCCAAACCCCAAACCTTTACCCAAACCAAACTAACAGCCAGCAAATTCACCATTTCAATGCAAATCTTAAGCTTATTACAAATAAGCTTGGAATTTTAACGCAAGGATTTTTTGTGAAAAAAAATATTAATAAAAATAACTTAGATTCTAAAAACCATCCTTCCCTTTTTAAAACCAGGCTGAAAACTTTCTATGAGCATAAACGTGCGAGATACTGCCTGTTTTTTTTTATTTTTTGCCTTATCATTAGCCTTTTTGCGCCCTTTATTGCTAATGAAAAGCCGCTTTTAATTTACAAAGATTCTAAGCTTTATTTTCCCATTTTCAAGGATTATAGCGAAAAGGAGTTTGGCGGCGATTTTGAGACTACGCCAGACTACAAGGATGCCTTTGTGCAGGGCTTGTTTAAGGATGCCCTTGTGATTTATCCACTCATTACCTACGCCCCTGATAGCATTGATTGGGAGATGGGTAAAATCCCGCCAAGCCCGCCAGATAGCCGCCATATTTTAGGCACGGACGACCAGGGTCGCGATGTGGCGTCTCGCTTGCTTTATGGGCTTCGCACGTCGCTACTTTTTGGGATTTTTCTTAGCGTTTTTAGCGTTGTGATTGGCGTGTTTGTGGGCGGTTTGCAGGGCTATTATGGCGGAGCAATCGACCTTTTTGGGCAGCGTGTGATTGAGATTTGGAGTAGCACGCCTACGCTTTTTTTGATTATCATTATATCGAGCTTTATAGTTCCTACTTTTTGGATTATTTTAGGAATCGTGCTGCTTTTTAGCTGGATGGGTATCGTAAATGTCGTGCGTGCCGAGTTTCTACGCACGCGAAATATGGACTATGTCAAGGCGAGTAAGATTTTGGGCTTTAGCGATACGCGAATTATGTTCGTGCATATTTTGCCAAATGCCCTAATTGCCACGATTACATACATTCCATTTATTATGATAAGCAGTATCACTACTTTGGCTAGCCTTGATTTTCTTGGCTTTGGGATGCCGCTAGGTAGCGCTAGTCTAGGAGAGCTTTTGCAGCAGGGTAAGAATAATATTTCAGCCCCGCACCTTGCGTTGATAGGCTTTCTAAGCATTTCTTTAATTCTAACGTCTTTAGTTTTTATCGGTGAAGGTGTGCGCGAAGCCTTTGGGAAAAACCAGCGCCTTTAGAATCTAAATCTTTTTAACGACTTAAACTTCGCGTAAAAGGGAGTTTCAGCGCGAAGTAGAGGAGCGATAAAAGGGCGATGGCACTCCCTACAAGTCCTATGTAACCAAGTCCAAAGTGATTTACCACAAAGCCACCAAGTGCTGCGCCACCGCCGATACCGACATTGAAAATGCCTGAATATATCGACATTGCTATCATGCTGGCTTCTTTTGAGATTTTGATGACTTGCGATTGAAAAACTAGCCCAAAAGTCATAATGCAAAGCCCCCAAAAGCAGCAAAGTAGCACGATTAGCACGCTTGAAAATGAGACAAAATAAATCAAAAATAAGCTTAAAAATAGCCCAAAAAGGCAGCCAAAAGTAAAGATTTTATAGAATCTTTCGTAATATTTTGAGAAAAGCCAGCTTGCCACCACGCCCATAATACCAAAAAGCCCCAAAGTCGATGTAATTGCAAAGCTAGAAAATTTGGATATTTTTTCCAAAAAAGGTTCGATATATGTATATGCGGTGAAATGTGCGGTTATAAAAATCGTAGTTAAAACGCAAATTTGTATAAATCTAGAATCTTTTAGCAAAATAGGCAAGGTTTTCACGCTCACGCCCTTTGCAGCGGGCAATTTTGGGAATACGACCCAGAATAAAACGCCGATAAGAAGCGAGATTACGCCGATTAGCCCGAAGGTGCTTCGCCAGTCAAGATACAGCCCGATACTGCGACCTAGCGGGATGCCTACAATCATTGCTAGTGAGCTGCCTGTAATGATAAAGCCTAACGCCACCGCACTTTTGCCTTTTGGCGCGACTTTGACTGCCATAGGACTTGCAATCGACCAAAATAGCGAGTGCGCGAACGCCACGCCGATTCGCGATAGCATTAGCATGTAGTAGCCTGTGGCGATGGCTGAAAGGAAGTGGGCGAGTGTGAAAAGGGCGATTACGCAAAGCATTAGTTTTTTTAGCTCCGTGCGTGAAAAATATAGCATAAGTGGCAGGCTAGCGACTGCGACAACCCACGCGTATATCGTTAAAAGCAGCCCGACTTTTGCTTCGCTCATATTGAAATCAGCCGCAATCGCGCTAAGTAGCCCGATAGGGACAAATTCGCTAGTGTTAAAAACAAAAGTCCCACAAGCGATACAAAGCACAGGAAGCCATATTTTAAAGCCTTTTTGTTTTTTTATTTGTGGTTTAGATTCTGTGGAATCTTTAGAATCTTTAAAATTAGATTCTATATTTATGGAATCTTTTGCCATTTTTTACCTTTATAAATTCCTAATTTAGCCTAAAATTATACTAATTTATATAGAATCTTAAAACTTAGATTCTATAATTTCGCTAAAAAATAAGGCTTTATTTTGCAAGATTCTATAATTATTTGTGTGGGTTTGCTTTTGAGTTTTACTCTGTTTGCGAGTGTGGTTTATCATTTTGCTATTAAAAATGCGATTAAGGTCTCGCTTTGTGGCGTTTTTATTTTGCTAAGTGTCTTGGTGAGCGTGCATGCGTTTAGGCAGAGTGCGGTAAATGCGCACATTAGCGAGTATGAGAGCGCGTTTAAAAATAAGGAGATTCTAATCTGCAAAGCGGGCGAGCGTGAGTATCGTGTGAGCCGCAGTGGCTTTATTTATTTCCCTGATATTTTGCAATTTATGGGTAAAAATGATAATAAGGGCGTGGATATTGACATTAAAAATTGCTTTAATCATATTGATTTAAAAGAGCTTGAAATGCAGGACTAGCCGCTATTTGAGCGTGTTAAAAAGGGTAAAAAATGAATGAATTTGAGCTAAGTGTTAAGCTATCAATTTTGCCATTTTTGAAAAAATTTGCGAGTTATTTTTCGCGTGAAATTTTTAATGCGGATGTTTCACAGAATCTAGATTCTAAAATATTGTCTCACATCTTAAATATTAATGATATAAAAAAAACAAAAAGTATGATAAATACGCTAGATTCTATGGATAATCTGCCGAGTTTGCCGCGTGTGAAAAATTTGGATAATGATTTAAAACGGCTTAAAAAAGGCTTTTTTTTGCATTTAAAAGATATTGCTGAATTTGTGAAAATTATCCTTTTTTTTAATGAATTTTTATGCTATGGTGAGAATTTAAAAAGTTCTAAAAATGCTAACTTTTTAAAAGAATATTGCTCTTTGATTAAGATTCCAAATGAAGTGTTGAATCTAGCAAATTTATTTGATTTAAAAAATAAAAAGTATTTGAAACACGGGGCTTGTGAGAGTTTAGATAGTTTGGAGCAAATCTTAGAATCTAAATTAAAACAAAAAAATGAAGAGCTATATTTGTGCCTTAAAAGAGAAAATTTGCAAGAATTTTTGGTAGATTCTAACATTCATTTTATTGAAAATGAGAGTGCGATTTTGCTTAGGGCTGGGTTTTCAAATGTGCTGAAAGCAAAGGTTATAGGGCGCTCCCACGCTGGATTTTTTTATGTGATTCCATTAAGTTTAAGCAATTTGCAAGAGCAAATTTATGCCCTGCAGGATAAAATAGAGTTACAAATTTTAGAACTTTCAAAGGATTTTAGTTCAATTTTAAGTCAGCATTTTTTGTTTTTAAAATTCATAAATAATGAGTTTGACTTTTTAGATTCTATCTTTTCTAGGCTAAATTTTGCAAAAGAGCATAATTTTGAGTTTATTTTCCCTAAAAATATAGAATCTAGTGAAACTTTTTTGCCTAAAAGTTCTAAAAATCATAATAAAGATTCTATAATTTTACGCGATTTTATCCACCCGATTTTGCATTCTAGCACAAAAGCCATTCCAACTAACATTGATTTTAATAAAAATTTGCTAATGATAACAGGCGTGAATGCGGGCGGAAAAACGATGCTACTTAAAAGCATTTTGACTGCTAGTTTTTGCACTAAAAAGCTTTTGCCACAGCGGATGAATGCTGCTAAATCAAGCATTCCTTTTTTTAAAAATATCGCCATAATCGCCCAAGACCCGCAAGATAGCAGCAGCGATATTTCGACATTTTCTGGGCGTATTAAGGAGATTTCGCAAATTTTGCATAAAAACGACTTGCTGCTTGGCATTGATGAGATTGAAATCGGCACTGATAGTAGCGAGGCAGCGGCGCTTTACAAGGCAATTTTGGAGTATTTGCTAGATTCTAAGAAGCAAGATTCTAACTATAATGAGAATAAAGATTTTATAGAATCTAAGAATTTTGAGAATAAAAACAAAATTATCGTTACAACGCACCATAAAAATCTGGCGTCATTAATGGCGCAAAACCCCGCTACACAGCTACTTGCAGCCACTTATGACTATAAAAATAGTAAGCCTACTTTTAGCTTTTTTGATGGCATAGGCAAAAGTTATGCTTTTGAGTGTGCTACGCATTATGGAATCCCTAACTTTTTAATACAAAAAGCTAGGGAATTTTATGGTAATGAAGCCAATAAGTTAGAAAATTTGATACAAAATTCAAATGAAATTATTACAAAAAATAGAATTTTACAGCAAGAATTAGAATCTAAAATAAAGCAAAATGAAGAAAAATTTCTGCAATTAGATTCTAAAAAACGTGCCTTAGAATCTCAATATAAAGAGCAAGAAATAGAGCTAAAAAGACGATATAATGAAGCAATAAAAGAGCTAAAAATGCTAGCTAAAAAAGGAAAAAGTTTTGAAAATCCTAACTTTACTCCCTTTGATAATAAGTCGCAAGATTTTACAAAGCAAATCCATAAGACGTTAAATAAGGCGCATAAATTTGTAGATTCTAAGAACTTAGATTCTAAAAATATGGAATCTAAAAGTGCCTTAAAGTGCGGTAGTAGCGTGAAATACAAAGGCAATTTGGCTAAGATTTTGTCGGTAAAAAATGGCGTTTATGATATTGAATTTTTGGAAAATAATATGCGTTTAAAAGGCGTAAGTGAGGGCGATTTGCAGGCATTTAGCGGCATTTTATCGCGCAAAAAAGATTCTAAAAAAGGCATAAATTTAGATATGGAAATTAAGGGAAGTTTAAGCTTAGACTTGCACGGAATGACACAGCAAGAAGCCCTTGAAGCCTTAGAATCTTTTTTTAGCAACGCCCTAGCAGCGCGCTTTAGCGAGGTAGAAATCGTGCATGGCATAGGCTCTGGCGCGCTTAGAAAGTTAGTAGAAAACTACCTAGATAACAGCCCCTTTATCCGCGGCTACCGCGGAAACCTTGCAAAAAAAATTGTATTTTTGGAGTAAATTATCACATAATTCACAAAATCCATTTTCCCTAACTAAACCTTGCAAAAAATTCTAAATATAAATGCTATAATCTACCCACGTTATTAATAAAGGTAAAAAAATGTTTGATGAAATCACATTTGGGAAAATAAAGCGGTTGCCGAAGTATCTTTTTAGCACGATTAATGAAATCAAGCTAGAAATGCGGCAAAAAGGCATTGATGTTATCGATTTTTCAATGGGTAATCCTGATGGGATGCCCCCAAAAGCTGTAATTGACAAGCTGTGTGAGAGTGCAAGGAAGCCTAAAACGCAAGGCTACTCGGTTAGTCGTGGTATCTACAAGCTGCGTGTAGCCTTGGCTGAGTGGTATAAACGTCGCTTTAATGTCACGCTTGACCCGAACTTAGAGGTGTGCGTGAGTATGGGCAGTAAGGAGGGCTTTGTGCATTTAGTCCAAGCTATCACGAACCCAGGCGACCTTGCGATTGTCCCTGAGCCTGCCTATCCTATCCACTACCACGCTTTTATCATTAATGGCGCGAATGTTAGCACTTTTCCGCTTAGCTATACTGAAAACTACGAGCTAAACGAGGATGTTTTTTTTGAATCGTTGCAAAAGTCGCTTTATGAGAGCTTTCCAAAGCCTAAGTTTGTCGTGGTGAATTTCCCGCATAACCCAACGAGTGTGATTGTCAATAAGGGCTTTTATGAGCGGCTTGTCGCCTTGGCAAAAAAGGAAAGATTCTATATCATTAGCGATATTGCGTATGCGGAGCTGTATTTTGGCGATTTTAGGACGCCAAGCATTTTTGAGGTAAAGGGCGCAAAGGATGTCGCGGTTGAGACTTACACGCTTAGTAAGAGCTATAATATGGCGGGCTGGCGTATCGGCTTTGTGAGTGGTAATCGGCGCATTATCGAGGCACTCCAAAAGATAAAGGGCTGGATAGATTATGGAATCTATACGCCGCTGCAGGTGGCTGCTACGATTGCTTTGAATGAATGCGATGCCGCCACAGCCGATATTCGCGCCACTTATGAAAAGCGAATGAAAGTGATGATAGAATCTTTTGGCAAGGCTGGATGGGATATGGTGATGCCAAAGGCTAGTATGTTTATATGGGCTGCTTTACCATCGAAGTGTTCTAAAATGGGAAGTTTGGAGTTTAGTAAAAGGCTATTAGAGGAGGCAAAAGTGGCAGTTAGCCCTGGCGTTGGCTTTGGTATTGCTGGGGAAAATTATGTGCGGATAGCATTAATTGAAAATGAAAAGCGCATCCGCCAAGCTGCCCGAAACATAAAGGAATTTTTGAAAGGTTTGTAGAATCTGTTGTTTTAGATTCTGTGTTTAAAAATCTAGCCTTTTATTCAAATATTTCCATATTTTTACATTTTTTCACATATATATTAAGAAAAATAGTCAATATTTTTCTACAAAGTCTAAGTATTGTTATATAATGTAGATTCTAAAAGATTCTAAAAATATAGAATCTAAAAAGCTAGAGATTCTAAACAATGCTAAAATATAGAATCTAAGATTTAAAGATTCTAAGCAAAGGCAAAATATAGAATCTAAAGCCAAAGATTCTAAACAACAAAGATTCTAAGAAAATATAGAATCTAAAATCGTAGAATCTAAACAAAACAAAGGTGACAAAATGTTCAATCTTAGCAATTTAAAAATTAGGGTGAAAATGGTGCTATTTAGCCTGTTGCCGCTGATTACGACTATTGTGTTAAGCTCAATTTTGATAGCAAATCGTTATAGCAATCTTAAGGAATCAAACATCCTTGATAATGGCATTAAGCTTTCAACGCAAATTAGCCTTGTGATACACGAGCTGCAAAAGGAGCGTGGGACATCTGCTGGCTATATCGGTTCTAAAGGCACTAAATTTGGCGATAATTTGCAAAATGTAAGACGCGATACTGATAAGCAAATAGCCGAGTTAAAGGCATTTCTAAACACATTTGATAAAGATTCTATGCCTTTAATCGTGCAAAATGCGATGAATACGGCACTGCAAGATATTGACAAGCTAAGCGACATCCGCAGTCGCATTAGTAGCCTAAATATTTCAGTCCAAGATACGATTGCATATTATACTAGCACGATTGCTACTAGCATTGAAGTGGTCATTGACATTGCAAAAGTTAGCACAAATGATGATATTACGCGTTCGCTCATTGCATATATCAACTTTTTAAATGCTAAAGAGCGCGCCGGGCAAGAGAGAGCCGTGCTAAATAATACCTTTAGTGCGAATCATTTCGCAGAGGGAATGTTCCTTAAATTCATTTCACTTATGGTCGCCCAAAATGTGTATATTGAGAGTTTCAAGCGATATAGCATAGAGCAGGATGCGAGTGCGTATGATGAGATTACTAAAGATTCTAGCTTTAGTGAAGTGGATAGAATGCGTAAAGTAGCCCTTGATAACGCGACTGCTGGGGGGTATAATATTGAGCCAACTTACTGGTTTGACACGATTACAAAAAAGATAAATTTGATGAAAGATGTAGAAGATAAACTCGCCACAAAGCTAAATGATAGAATCTTGGATATAAATGCCACGTCGCGATTTTACTTTTGGACTGCGTTGATTGCTGTAACCTGTGCGATTATCTTAACGATGGTGATAGGATATATTATCGCGGCAAATATTGCCAAACGTATTAGGGCTATGCAGGCGTATTTTGTTACATTAAGTAACACTAAGGATATGAGCGATACATCCGCCTTGACTCGTTATAAAGCCGAAGATGAAATCGGCACGATTACCACAACAATAAATAACTTTTTAGAATCTATAAAGGACGTTTTCAGTTCGCTAAATACGCAAATAAAACAAAACGTGCAAATCTCAAATAACCTAATAAAATCCGCAAACGAAGTCCTGCACCATACGCAAGAAGGCAGCACCCTATCGCATAATACCGCAAAAGTGGGAACGCAAGTTGAAGCAGCCCTAAGCACAAGTATGGAAAAAACAAACGATACGATGCAAGATATTATAGAATCTAAAGATGAGCTAGATAAGACGCTAGATTCTATAACGCATTTTGCTGAATCTGTCGCAAGGGATGCGGGACTACAAAGCGAGCTATCAAGCAATGTTTCATCACTAAATGAAAATGCGCAAAATATTAAGGGAATCTTAACAACCATCGCTGATATTGCGTCACAAACAAATCTACTAGCCTTAAATGCGGCAATAGAAGCGGCAAGAGCGGGCGAACATGGTCGTGGCTTTGCCGTGGTCGCTGATGAAGTGCGAAAATTAGCCGAGCGAACGCAAAAGGCATTAAGCGAAATTGACGCGACTATCCAGCTAATAACGCAAAGCATAAATGAAATAAGCGAACGAATTATGCAAAGCACGGAGAATTTCAACAATTTCGCCGAAGAGAGCCAAAAAATACAAGAGACAATACAGGCTGTGGCAGGTAAGATTAGCATTGTAGGCGACTTGGCAAAAGATACGATGAATAGTAGCGAAGTATTAAGCGAAGATACCAAAACGCTTTTAGGCAATAATAAAATCCTAGATAAAAACCTACAAGACATCGCAAAAGAAATGGATAACATATCAAATGAAGCCAAAACCCTAGATTCCAAAGCAACGCAAATCGAAGCGAAAATCAATGAGTTTAAATTTTAAGGTTTTAGAATCTGCAAAATTAAACTCAATATATTCACACAATCATCCCATATTTGTAATAAGCGGCGCACGCCCCTTCGCTGCTAACCATACAACTACCCATAGGCTTGCTTGGCGTGCAGGCTTTGCCAAAAACCTTGCAATCTTTTGGCTCTGCTAATCCTTTTAGAATCTCGCCACAAAGGCAGTTCTTGCTCTCTTTAGATTCTATCTTTGGAATCTTAAATACTTTCTCTGCGTCAAACCCGCTAAATTCATCACGCAAACGCAAACTAGAATGCTTAATCTCGCCTAGCCCTCGCCACACAAAGCTAGGCGCGATTTCAAAATATTTTGCCACCATTTCTTGTGCCTTAAGATTGCCATCAAAATTTACCACACGCGAGTATTGATTCTCCACACAGGCGCGATTTTCAAGGCGTTGCGTGATGATTTTTAAAATGCTCTCAAGCATATCCACAGGCTCAAATCCGCTCACCACGATAGGAATTTGATAGTCACGCGCCAGCGGCTCATAGATTTTAGAACCGCTAATCACGCTTACGTGAGAAGGCGCAATTAGCGCATTGACCTTAGCGCGTTTATCATCCAAAATGGCGCGAACAGGCGGGGGGACTAGCACATGATTTATATGCAAGAAAAGATTAGTGATATTAGAATCTATTGCGCGCTGCAAAAGTGCCGCGCTCATGGGCGTTGTCGTCTCAAAGCCTATGGCAAAATACACGATTTTTTTGTGCGGATTTTCCCTTGCAATCGCAAGGCAATCAAAGGGCGAATAAATAAAACGCACATCAGCACCACGCGCCCTCGCATCCGCAAGGCTGCCCTTTTGCCCAGGCACCTTTATCATATCACCAAGCGTTACAAGTATCGTATCTGACATCATTGAAAGCTCGTAAGCCTCGCTAATACGCCCCTTTGGCATAATGCAAACAGGGCAGCCAGGACCATGGATAAAGTGCAGGTTTTTAGAATCTATTAGCCCTTTTAGCCCAAATTTCATAAGCGTATGCGTGTGTCCGCCACAAACCTCCATCATAAAAATAGGCTCTTTTAGCTCATTTGCAAGGGCGTTTATTTTTTTGCTTAGGGCTTGTATGCTATTTTTGTCGCGATATGGATTGATAAAATCGTTGATGTTTCCCATTTTGTGCTTCTTTGTGGTTTTGTAAGATTCTATAATATTTTTGCAATTTATGATTATCTTATGTTAATCTACTCAACTTTCATCTGCAAGTTTATAAGGGCTTGGTGGGGGAGTTTTTCCTTGAATTTTTCTACATCAAAGCGGATGCCTTGCGTTGCTGCTTCTTGAATAAGAGCTACTGCCTCGTGCATATTGTAAGGATTCCCACCCTCATAAGGCTCAAATACACGATTTGCAATAGCCAAAGCATACGAATTTTTTTTCACATGGTCACTTGCCGCGTGCGGAGCGGTAATATATGCCAAAGATTCTATCAAATCCTCATCAAACTTCCAATAATTAAACAAAAAGCCAGAAAAACTAAGATGGTCTGTGCCAAAAAATTCATTCTCAACAAAGCTAATATTTTTATAATTATTTTGCTTAATAAGCTCCAAAAATTCCTTATCCTTTTTTTGCTGGATAAGCATACTCGAAAATAAAATCATCCCAAGCCGCATAAGCATCGCACACGGCACAAGCTCCTGACTTAGCTTTTTATCCTCCTCGCCTAGCCACTCGGTAATAAAATTGACCTCTTCGCTAGATTTCCGCAGGAATGTCGGCGTATCAAGCCCATAAGGCGCGACATTCACATTTAGCTTGCCCTTTAGCGAATTTGCAATGGCGATATTTTTGATATTTGTCACGCCAAGCAGGGCAACGACCTGATTTATCGTGGAAATCTCGCGGGAGAAACCATAATAAGGAGAGTTTGCCAAACGCAGTAAATCCGCCGTCAAAAGCGGGTCTTGCGAGATGATATTAACCACTTCTTGTATCCGCACCTCGCTACCTGCGCCATCGATGTAGCTGCGAAGTTTAATCACGGTCTCAGGCAATGGCGGCAGATTCTCAATGGTCTTATCCAAAAGCTCATTCATCATGGTCAATCCCTCTTAAGTTCTAATATTTTTAAATCTTTTATTATAACATAAAATTACGCGCGTTTTGCAATTACAAATCGTAATGATATATTTAAAAAATTAATGTTACGAAAACAAATTTATTTTTTTTATTTTGTAATATTCGCGTTGTGGTAAATAAGCGTTTCTTTCAACAAATTTTCCAAGTTTATTTCCTTGCCAAAGAGTTTCTCATAAATGATAAAATTTGCTAGTACACGTTGCCCATAAAGACGCGATTCCTCATTTGGCACTAGCTCCATACTAAGCCATGGCTCATAATCGCGATTTTTTAAAAAAAGCTCGTTTTTATCTAGCAATCTTTTCAAAAATCCGGGACCGCCATTGTATGAATACGCCACAAATAGCGGATGTTTAAATTGCCGCTTTAGCACATTTAAAAAATGCCGCCCCATCTCTAGCGAAGTTTTCGGGTCAAAAAGGTCGTTATACTCAATATCGCTTCGCCCCATTTCTTTAGCAAAAGGCTTCACATTTGCTGGCATAATCTGCATGATTCCTAGTGCGAAAGAGCGCGAAATCAAAGTCGGTATAAAGTAGCTCTCCTGGCGCGCTATCGCAAATGTGAAGCTTTGCTCCTCCACACTATTCCACTTTATTAGCCCCTCATAAGGCGTAATGTAATAATTAGTCGCATATTTATCAATCTTTTGCATCAAATACGCAAGATGCGGCATCGTGTCTTTATACGAAAAGTAAGGCACGACTTTGGCAAGCTTTATAGGGTCGCTAGAATTTATCATCGTATTTGAAATATTTTGCCACACATAAGGGTCTTTTGTATCAAAGGGCGGATTATCAAGTGCAAGGCTAGGAAGCGTGCTAATTATCGTGTATCCCGGGCTTTTCCCCGTTTTTTGAGACGCAAAAATGCTAAAAATATTCGCATTTTTACTCTTTAGCAAAGCGTCCAAATACTTAGAATCTTTGCTTAGCATATACTGCCAAAAAGTCGCCCTATCAATAAAAAAGCCCAAACTTGTCGCCTTTTTAGCCCTTTCAAAATAATTCATCGCTTTTGTTTTATCGCCAAAACGCAACTCATTAATGCCAAGCAAAAATAGCGTATTATGCGGAGCTTCCTTAATATCCGCCTTTAAAAGTAGGGTTTTTATATTTTTCAAATTGCTACTTAAAATGGCGTTATTTAGCAAAATATAGAATCCATTTGTTTTATACTCGCTCAAACGTTTAAAATCTTCGGCTGGATTCTGTGTTGTGATTTTATGCTTTTCATCGCTACTTAGGGCGTGATAAACCATATTAAACACGATTGAGTTTTCTTTAAAAAGGGCGGTGGTGCGGTTTGCATTTTGCAAAATCTCAATGGCGCGCGCGGTATCCTTGTGGGTGTTTTTTATTTTTTTAAGCACTGAATCAGTTGTTGCTTTATCCAGCGTTTTAAAAGCAGCCAAGTGATTTTTTACCGAGATTATAAGGCAGCTATCTTCGGCTTTCAAAGCCGTTTTTACCGCCATTTTAGCACACTCCATATCACGCGGTAGCTTCTCAGTCTTGCCAAGATTATTTAGCACTTTTCGCAAATACGGATTTTTGGCATTTAGCATTTTATAAACTTCGTTAATTTGCTTGCTATCTAGCTTATTTTCACTCAAATACTGCCAGATGTAAAAGTCGCGAACGATGCCCTTTGGCTTATCTTTTATGTAGTAATTGAAAAAGTCACGTCCTTTTAGATCCTGCACGTTAGTTGGCTTTGGCATAGATTTAAAGCTTTGGGGCTCTTGTTTAGAATCTGTTTTGTTAGAATCTAGATTCTGTGATGTGGTTTTGGAAATTGTGTTTTTAGAGTTTGTATTTTGTGAATTTTGTGTGTTTTTAGAATCTTGCGTGTTTTTAGGATTTGTATTCTTAGAATCTTGCACGTTTTTAGAATCTTGCGTGTTTTTAGGATTTTGTATTTTAGAATCTATGGCGTTTTTAGAATTTGCGTTTTTAGAATCTATTGTATTTTTAGAATCTAGATTCCATGAATTTGTATTTTTATTAGAATTTATAGAATCTAGATTCTGTGTCTGTTTTGATTTTTCTAACTTTATGCCACTTTTAGTATTAGATTCTATAATATTATCTTCATTCTTACTTTCACGCAAGGCAGCATCCAAATCACTCTTACGCGTAACATTTGAGCTACCAAAATCAATAATACTATCCGCAAAAACCCCCCCAACCACGCAAAAAACCAACACAAAAAATTTCATTTTTCTCCTTTGACAAAAGCGTATTATATCTAAAATGATTTTAAGATGTTAAAAGCATTGATAAATAAATAGATTGAAAATAAAAAAAATATCACGCCACACACTTTATCTATGATAAAAAAGATTCTATCATTTATGAATTTGCGAAAAAACGCACATAAAATAATCACGCCTAAAAACCCGCTAGCAAGGGAAAAAAATAGCACGATAAGGCTTAGTAAAATATCGCCACCTTGCATATATGGGGCGATTATGACGCTAAAAAATAATATTGCTTTTGGATTTGAGATATTGACTATAAATCCGCGAATATAAAAATTAGGATTATTGATATTTTTAGAATTTAAAATGCTAGATTCTATAGTTTTTTTAGAATCTAAATTTTGCATAGAATCTAAAGTTACAGATTCTATAACTTTTTCTTGTTTTGACTTTGCTAAAAGAATAGAAATATAAAGCAAATAAGCCCCACCAACAAGGCTTAAAATAACCTGCATAATTTCCCCGCTAAAAATAAAACTAAGCCCAAAATAAATCACACTTAAAAATATAAGCCACCCTGTGGCAATCCCAGCCAACGCTTTTAACCCAGCCAAAACCCCACTTTTTAACGTGCTATTTATCACAAGCAAAATATCAGGTCCAGGCGTCACCGCCCCAACAAAAGCCACCAAAAACAAATACGTAAAATCCACCTTACAAACCTTATTGAAAACATTTTTTGGAATTTTATATTGCAGTATTATAACTTTTATATACTATTTAAAGCAAAGGGAAAATACTTTATCTTAAGGAGTAAGCACGCTTTAATGCTTACCCTATTTTATTAGCAATTTTGTAACTTGCAAAATGCAAAAAATTAAGATTTTAATACATTCTTGTCGCAAATATACAAATAATTGCTATAATAACAAAGTATTTGAACATTTTCATAGCCTCCTTTCTGTGAGACTATTCCCTTTTGTGAAGCCGCTTTACTCCACAAAAGGGTCGCGATTGCCTCACAATCGCAATTATAACACAAATCTTACAAAAAATACTAAAATTTAGAATCTAGATTCTATAAAAATTCTAAAAAATATAATTTTTACCATTACACAAAATACGCAAAAAAGATTCTATAAAACACAATTTTTCAATATAATAAAGCCTTTGAAATAAAGGAGAGAAAATGAATGCAAAAGATTCTAACACGTTAATATTTACCCCCCCCCCCCCGTTAGAGCAAGATTCTAAAAATATAGAATCTAATTTTAAAGTTTCTATCAATCCCACGCATTTACAAGACACGCAAAAAGCCCAAGAAATCACCATAATCACAGCCTTTTATGAGCTAACACATGAGTTTAAAGGGCGTAGCAGTCAAAAATATATCGATTATTTCGCCTTTAATGCGGCTCTTAAAAACACTTTTATAATCTATTGTGAAAACGCAAAAATTGCCGAGCAAATAAAGCAAATTAGGGCTAAAAAAGCCCCAGATTCTATAACAATTATCATTCAAAAAAGCCTAGATTCTATTGCGCCAAATGAATATGCAAAAATTGCTAACATTTTCCACGCTCAAAATAGCCTTAAAGATTCTAAAAATCATAATAATATAGAATCTAAAGTTATAGAATCTAGTATTTTAGAATCTAATACAAACAAAGATTCTAACGCAAACATAGAATCTAAACGCAATAAAATCCCCCTTAACGCCCTTTATAGCTATCTAATGTATTGCAAAAGCTGCTTTATTCTAGATTCTATCACTAATCCACTTAGCAAAAATCACATTACACGCAATCTTCTTTGGTTTGACTTTGGATTTAATCACGGCGGAGATGGCACTTTTTATAAGGCAAATGAGTTTAATTTCACGCTCACACCGCAAGATGTCCTACAAGATTCTAAGATGAATATTTTTGCAAATGGTATAATCGATGGGTATAATCCACATATTTTAATCGGTGGGCTGCTTTATGGCAACACTGCGGCGTGGCGGCACTTTAACGCACAAATGACAAAGGTTTATAATGAATGTTTGTCGCACGCTATTTTTCCAGATGACCAGGGGCTACAAATGTCGTTGTATAGGGAGTTTCCACAGGATTTTAATGTCCTTTGGGATACGACTTGGTTTGATGCACTTTTTTATTTTATGCCAGAATCTATTCGCAAAAATATTAGCACACGCAAATTCACAATCGTTAAAAAGACCCTAAACCAAAAGCAGATTCTAAAATATATGCAAGATACGCACATTAGCGGCAGTGCCTTAAGAAAACTCATCCGCCGATTTAAACGTAGCACCCAAAAACGCTATTACGAGATTAAAATTTTGTTTGAAAAAATATTTCAAAAAAGATTCTAATAAATCTAGTATTGTAATATAAAAATTTGTATTTTTGTGTTACTAAAGGCTTTTGTTATAAGGCTTTGGATAAGTTTAGATTCAAAGATTTTGCCTTGTAAGATTAGGGCGCTCTTAGAATCTTTGTTAGATTCTATGTTGTTAGAATTTTGTAAGTTTTTAGAATCTAAAGTTATAGATTCTGTAATATTTTTGGAATCTAAATTGCTATTTTTAGAATCTGCGGTGTTTTGCGTGCTAGATTCTATATTCGCATTTTGCATTGAATCTAAAATGCCTTGCAAGGTCTCGCAAAGGGCGTTAAAAGTGTCGCACATTATGCTATAGCACACGCCAAAGCTATCAAGCCCGCCGATAGTGTAAGCCATAGCTAAACTAAGGCTTTTGTTTGTGTCGATATTTATGGAATCTGCGCCCTTAAACTTGCTACTTAGCTCGCTAATATATGGAAACTTAAAGTGGTGTGCGTGGCGGAAAAACTGCTCTAAAATCGCAGGGTTAAAAAGCATTTTAGATTCTATAAAGTTAGAATTTTCGCAAGTTTTAGAATCTTGCAAGTTAGAATCTGTATTCTTAGAATCTATTGAATCTTGAGACTTAGATTCTATAAAATTGGTATTTTTAGAATTTTCATTATTAGAATCTTTGGAATTTTCTAACTTATATTCTATAAAGTTAGGATTTTTAGAATCTTTCAACATAGATTCTAACCCCACGACATTATCACACAAAATCACATAAAACAAGCAGAAAATATCAAATAAATTTGAACTAATCTTAGAATCTTCGCTTAGATTCTGCAAAAAACTATAATTATTTGCTAACACACGTTTGTAGTTTTCATATAACTTTTTGCCTTGTTTATTCTTAGATTCATAATTTTTTAGGACTAATTTTGGATTGATTTCAAAGGAGAAATTTGATAATTTTGTAATAGAATCTCCTGCTTGTCGAAGAATTAAACTTTTAGATTCACTAAAATCAAGCAAAATGCTATTTTCCACATTATGCAAATCCACAAAAGATAAATAATCTTTAGAATCTAAAATACTAGATTCTATAACTTTTATCCCATTAATATTATGAAAATCGCCACCAAAATCACAAGATGCCTTGCCTGTGCTAAGCACCTTAGAATCTTCAAAATCCTTACTCCAAATCGAGCCTGAAATTGTCGTCTTAAACTCCCTAATATGCGGGATTCTATCATTTCGCCCCAAAAACGCCGTATTCAAAATAAAAAAACTATCATTGCTTAGCGGCTTTTCAATATTGCCAAAATTATCCCAAAAGTTCGGCTCACTGCACCCGATACAGCCATGCCCGCCTTGCACAGGCCAGCTAGTTTTTGCGTTAAATTTCACTTTCGGGCAGTTATTATAGGTATATGGACCCTTGCAGCCCACTTTATAAAGGCAGTAGCCCTTTGCCAAATTCTTGTCATCAAAGCTTTCCACAAAATCGCCGCTCATAAAAAAACTCTTGCGTTCGCACAAATCATGCACGCTCTTATTATACGCCCACAGCGGACGTTTCAGGCTATCAAGACGCGGCGCACACTCAAACAAAAAATAATACATCAAAGTCGCCATCACATTTTTATCACTCGGCGGACAGCCCGGAATATTGACAATCTCGCGATTAAAAAGCTCGGTTAGGGCGTGTCCGTTCGTAGGATTTGGGTAAGCGGTTTGAATGCCCCCAAAGCTAGAGCAAGTGCCTACTGCAAAGACAATCTCCGCATTTTTAATCAAATGGCTAACCTCCTCAAAGCCATTGCGATTTCCCAAAGTGATGTAGTTTGCGGCGTAGTCCATCGGCACGCTGCCTTCAACTAGCAGGACATACTTTTCGCTTTTAGCGGCAGATTCAAGGTCTAGCACCGCGCCATGACCGCTTGGCGCCATCACTAAATCGTGATAGACAATCTTAAAAAGGTCAAAAATCAGCACCTCAAAGCTAGGAGATTCCGTGCGTAAAAAGCTCTCACTGCAGCCTGTGCATTCTTGCAAATGCAGCCAAATCACTTTCATATCCGCCATTTTTTCTAGGATTTCGATGCAGGATTCTAGGATGTCTTTTTGTGTGGTTGTGTTGTTGGGATTTATAGAATCTATTTTGGCGGTTGCGTTGCTTGTAGATTCTATTGCGTGGTTATCGGCGTTTTGGGCGTTTGTTTTTATAGAATCTGTATTTGGAATCTTGTCGTTTGTGTTGGTATTTTTGGCGTTTGGAATCTTGTCGGTTTTGTTTATGGAATCTATGTTTGGAGTTTTCTCGCTCGTGTTTATAGAATCTATTTTTGTATTTTCAATGTTTTGAAGCGTAATTGTCCCGCTTGTAGGCACGCCGATTAAACTTAAATTTTGCTTAATCCATTGTATAGAATCTTGGCTTGACAAATCGCTAAATTTGGGCTTATCTCTTAGCATTTGCAGCCGCAGGGCAATCTTTTCAGCCACACTAATATTAGAATCTCGCATAATATTTTTGATAGAATCTGTATTAATCTCACTAACAATCATCACCATCCCCTTTCATTACGCACTAATAATAAGAAAGTATAGCTAATTTCTAACATTTTTGGGTAAAATGTTATTTATTTTAAAGTAATAAAATTATAAAAATAAGATTTTAATTATATTTATTAGTGAATAAAATTAGTCAATATTTTGTTAGAATTTTGTAAATTTTGTTAGTCCAAAAATGATATTTTTGCAAGGGAAAAATATGCACGATAAAAAATACAAAAAAGCGGTGATTTTGCTAAATATGGGCGGTCCAAATAGCCTAAATGAAGTGGAATCTTTTTTAAAAAATATGTTTGCTGACCCTTGCATTTTGAGTGTGAAAAATGGCGTTATGCGTGGGGTTATAGGCTCTATGATTGTTAATTCTCGTGCAAATAAAAGTAAAAAAATCTATGAAAAGCTAGGTGGTTCTAGCCCTTTAACGCCAAAGACTTTTTCTCTAACTCAAAAGCTGCAAAGCCGCAATAGTGAAGTTTTCTACACTTATGCTATGCGATATGTCCCGCCATTTGCAACTGACGTGCTTCGTGATATTATGGATAAAGGGATTAAGGAAATCTGCCTTTTTAGCATGTATCCGCAGTATAGTAGCACGACTACTTTTTCGTCATTTAAGGATGCCGCGGACGCGCTTAAAGCCCTAAAATACACGCCAAAAGTGCAGATAATTGATAGATATTCCCATCATAGCGGCTTTATAAATATCATAATAAGCGAGATTCTAAGAAAAATGCAAGGCTTTAAGGCGAGTGAATTTATATTGATTTTATCAGCACATTCAATCCCGCTTAGCCGCGTAAAAAAGGGCGACCCATACCAGAGTGAATGTGAGAAAACGCGCGAATTGATTGTCACTGCTTTACGTGACAAAGGCGTGGTTTTTAAAGATGTGATTTTAAGCTAT
This sequence comes from Helicobacter saguini, assembly GCF_000762875.2. GTDB lineage: Bacteria > Campylobacterota > Campylobacteria > Campylobacterales > Helicobacteraceae > Helicobacter_A > Helicobacter_A saguini. The sequence continues at coordinate 198,881 of NZ_JRMP02000002.1, read as the reverse complement.
CAAAGCAAGGTTGGTCCTGTAAAATGGCTAGGTCCAAACACAGATTCTATAATCCGCGCGAATGCAGATTCTAACATTATCGTGTATCCTTTGAGTTTTACCATTGATAATAGTGAGACGCTTTTTGAGCTTGATATGCTTTATCGCGACTTGCACCTTGAGTATGAAACAACGCATGGCAAACGCGAATTTATCGTATGTCAATGCCCAAATGACAGCGACCTCTTCATTGAGTTTATTGAATCTTTGCATGTAGGGTAGGGTTATAGTGTTTTGACAAATACAAACATATTCTATTTTACACGCAGTGTTTGCAAAGATTCTATCTCCTTAGCCGTGTAGCCAGCCTTAAGACGCGCTAGTGTGTTTGGCACTTTGCCGATTAGATTAAACTCGCTGAAATTCGCCAAAATAGTAGCGATGTCACGCGTATCATTTTCGCATTCTTGCGCGTATTTTAGCCACTTTACGCCCTTACTTACGTGCTTTATTTCATCATTTAAAATGGTTTCTAGCGTGTTTAGAATCTGCGGCTTTAGAGCGTGATTTATGTGCGCGATTTTGCGTGCCACAAAGGGATTGCTATCTAGCCCTAACGCCTCCAAGCCCTTATGCACGAGTGCCATCCTATCAATCAAAGTCGTTGATTTTTGCATCGCATTAAACAAATTATCATGCACAGCAAACTCGCCATAATGCGAAGAAAGCTCGTGTAGCAGGGACTCTAAAAGGCTAAAATGAGCCACCTCCTCACACGCCAAAATCGCAAAATCTAGGTAATATTCACGCGGCAAATGCCGAAAACGATACGCTGCATCAAGCCCTAAATCAATCGCACTATACTCGATGTGAGCGATACTATGGAGCAGTTTTGCGAGACTTTTATCGCTATTTGGCTCTTTTATCCGCGTGATACGCGTAGGGTGGATAACCTTGCAAAATGCCGTGTAGCTGGGCTTTTTAAGCGTTTTAATCTCACTATCGTGGTTAAATGAGAAATTATCAAAATCGCTTAGAATCTTCTTTGTCAAAAGCTTTTTAGATTCTATATCTTGCGAAGTTAGCGCATTAAAAACGGCGGTGAAAAATTCCATTTATTTTCCTTTAGATTCTATAATTTTCGTTATTTTTTAGAATCTTTTATTACAAATTTCATAATAATTATAGCTAAAAATGCTAATATTAGAAACACAATAGATTCTAAAATTACCCCTTGCAAATCTATCAAAATAAAGCCTTTAAAAACGAATTATGCTATAATTATACCGATAAATAAAGGAGAAAGAATGCCAAATGAAACCACGCAAAATAGCACTATTACGACAGATTCTAACAATAATTTATATAAAAATATCACTTCAATCGTTAAAAAAAGCTTTATAGAAATAGTGCAGGGTAGTATTAATCAAACGCCAAAAGACTCCGAGCACCACATAAAACGTGGCTACACAACGCAAATTGACATCACTTTTAATAATGAAAAAACTATTAAATTTTTGTTTGTTTTTAATAAGGAATTTTTGAAAATAATGTGCGTTGAGTTTTTGTTTGAAAATAAGCCGAGTTTGGGCTCTATGATTGATATGTCAAAGGAACTCGCAAACCTTACCATAGGGCATGCAAAGGTGCTAGCACAAGAAGAAAATATCCATTTTAAGATTTCCACGCCTTATTTTTCCAACCTTAAAAAGTGTAAAAATTATAATCTTTCATTTATTTTGTCAAGCAGTGGGTATTGTAATATCGCTATGTTTGACTGAAAATTGTTACATTATGTGAATCTAGATTCAAAAAATAAAATTAAGTGTGGAAAAATTTAACATTTTGTTGTTTTAAAAGATTAAAATTAATACTTATTTATCTTTGAATATGGGAAGATTTAAGGAGTGTGGTTATGAAGGACATTATGGGTTTTGGCGTGGCGGGGAATTTTGCTAATCATTTGGAGCAAGCAGGTGAGAGTGGCGACTTTGCCGATGTGGCAAGTGACGAAGAGGGCGCGCCAAAGGGCATTTTCCCTTTTTATATCCCGCAAAATAGCGACTATTTGGGCAGATTCTGTATTGATAGGCAAAGAATTATGCTGCCACAGGACAAGAGTTTGCATGTGCAAGCCGAGCCTGAAATCGCGCTTTTGTGTAATGTCGAGTATGAAAATGGGCTTGTGAAAACCCTGCAACCTACGCATTTTATGGCGTTTGATGATACTTCGGTGCGAAATGATTCTAATGCTAGTAAGATTAGTCAAAAAAAGAATTTTTCGCACGCTTCAAAGGGCTATGGCAAGCAAATTGAGCTTGATAAGTTTGAAAAAGGGGGGATTTGCGATGATTTTTCGCTTACTTCGTTTCTACTTTTTGATGGCGAGATACATCAATATGGTGATAATGCAAAGTTAGTAAATTACAGCTTTTTTTACCAAAAACTTATGAAATGGATAATTAAGAAATTTAATACGCAGGAGGATTTTGCAGTTTTGGAGAATTTGCGCGAGCTGATAGCTAAGGCAGGTTTTCCGCGTCAGTTTTTGATTGCAATCGGGGCTACTAGCTATACGCATTTTGCTGAAACGCGTTTCTTGCGTCCGGGTGATGAAGTCTGCATTGTGGCGTATAATCATAAAATTTATGATAATAAAAAAATAAAAGAGCTTATAAGTGCGGGTGTTACAGGACTAAAACACGCTTCAATTGTAAGGCAAATGGTGGAGTAGGGCGTTTTTTAATTTTTTATATAAAATTACATTTAAAATTAGGATAAAAAATGAGTAGAAAACTACTAACATTAGGCTATATTTACGAGATGATGGGCAAGAGTGGCGAGGCAATTATGTGCTTTGAGCAGGTCTTAGAAAAAGATTCTAAAAAGCTTGATGCAAGCGTGCTAAAAGAAGCTAGAATCGGCATTAAAGCAAATCAAATGATGGTAAAACATCGCAAAAATCGTGAGCTAATCACGCGAAATATGAATATGCGAAGTGTCGAGCAAAAATTAGAAATTTTTAGCGAAAATCCACGAAAATTAATAGGATGGTTTAGCAAATGGAATTAAAAGATGTCGTGCTGCAGACGCTAAATGAGATTGAAAATAGTGTCGATGAGAAGGGCTCAAAGGATATAAATATCGGGATAAATACAGGCGAGGTCGAGTTCTTGCAAAGCTTTAAGGAGCGCATTTTCGTGCTGTTTGAGGGCTTGAAAAATAATGATTTGTGGATTGATAATTTGAGTGCGGATGATTTATTGAAAGATAGCAAGGAAGTGCAGGCAAGTGCTAAGTTAGACTTGATTTTGGGCTTTTTGCAATTTCAACTAGCCCTAATTGACTCACGCCTTGAGGCACTTGATAAACGGAATGGATAAATAATACCATAGACTTTAAAGGTCAATACAATGCAAAAAGTTTTTATTTTTTTTATTTTATCATTAGCTTTTTTAACGCAGAATCTGCACGCTTTGGAGCTTGAAAAGGCGATTGAACTTGCGTTAAAAAACAGCTATCAGCTTGAAAGTAGAGAGCATTTGGTAGAATCTAGCAAGTTTGCAAGAGCCGCAAATCACACGCTTTTTATGCCGAGTGTTACTTTTGGTTACACTTACAACTATCGCGCCCCGGCAAATCGCACTGCCTTTTCGTCAAATACGCTAAATATCACCGGTCAAATGAACCTTTTTAATGGTATGCAGGACTTTTACACCTACAAAAAATCGGGCGTGAATGTTGCCATAAATGAGAACAATTTGGAGCAAAATAAAAACGACATCGTCCTAAACACCAAGCTTACCTACATCAAAATCCTGCAAAATAAACAGGCATTAAAAATTGCAAATGAGTCCATAAAACTGCTTGAGAGCCAGCTAAAACAGGCGACTCAGTTTTATATTCACGGCATTAGCGATAAGAGTGCGGCTTTGAGTGTGGAGGTAAATTTAGCAAATGCTAAGATTGAGCTAACGCGCGTGCAGGTTGATTTGGCGTATAATATTGACATTTTGCAAAAGCTTAGTGGTGTAACTATTGATTCTAATGAGTTACAAGATATAGAAGTAAAAGAAGAGATAAGTTATGAAAAAGATAAGTTACTAGATTCTATATATTCTAACAATCCGCAGGTGAAAGCTATAACTTTATCGCTAAAAAGTAACGAATATGATAACAAAATCGCACAAGGAAGATTCTATTCGCAGCTAAATCTAAACGCGTCAAAATACTGGTATCTAACGGGCGCAAGCACCGCTGTAGTCAATTCTACGCTGCAGTCTCAAGTGCGTCTTGATGTCGCGTGGAATCTCATAGATAGCTACTCATCGTTTTTTAATATGCAAAGTAGGCGCGCAAACGCACTCGCCCTAAATTCGCAAATGAGCGACTTAAAAAAGGATATAAATAACGAGGTTTCTAACCTGCTAAATAGCCTAAATGTCGCAAAAGAGCAGCTAAACTATGCCAAACTCGCACTAACGCAGGCTGAGGAAAATTACCGCATTGTTAGCAATCGCTATCAGCAAAATATTGCGAATTATATTGAGCTTTTGAATGCGGAACTGCTGCTTACAAATGCCCGCAGTGCGCTTGTTAATGCGCGATATGACATCGCTACAAATGTCGCCCGCATTCAATATTTAGAAAATCTTAGGTTTTAGATTCTATAACTTTATGTAATCTAAGATTAGATAAGATGCTCTTAAGAATGTATGAGTTTGGTTTTATTAACAGATATAGAACTTATAGAATCTAGATTCTAAAATTTCTATTTTTATGTAATCCTTAGAATCTATTTTTGCTTTTTTTATTGCTTAAGCAAATTTACTTCAGTTATGAGCGGAGATATATCATAGTTTTTTATTTTTTCTTGCATAGTTTGCAAATAAGATTCTATATTTTTAGAATCTAAAATGTGCGTTTGGTTGGCGATTGCTTTTAATTGCATAAGATTCATATTGACATTATAGTGCCTTGAATCTTTGTAGTTTGCGATATTATCAGCATAGTCTAAATCATCAAAGCCATAGATTCTAACATTTTGCAAATTCTCACATTCGCTAACAACATATCTAATATTTTGCTGCCAAGATTTTAAAAATACATCTCCTTTTAGCTTATAATAAAGCCTAGAAGTCGTAGGAATAAGAAGGTAAAACTGCGTTTGTGGGTTATTTTTCATAATATTTAGCACATATTTATCGACTAATTTTTTGCCTATCTTTTTAGATTCTATGATATTTATTTTTTCTTTTGGTTTTTTTAATTCCTTTATATTTTCAGGGTTTTGTAAATAATTTTTAATGCTGCCAAAATATTTTTTATAATCATTCATCCAAAAATTCATAGAATCTGCGTAAATATCATATTTTTTACCTACACATTTAAAATCTAGATTCCAACTTAATGCACAAGTTATAAAATGCGGATTAAAATAGATTCTAATATTTTTTATAGAATCATCAATATACAAAAAATCAAAACTATCAATAACATTTTCATCGCTAAATCCAAACCAATCAAGCGAATAAATTACATTATTTATAACTTTTTCTTTTAGTAAATATTTTAATACAACTGCTCTTTCATTAAAGCTAGAGCCACTCATTGATAAATTTACCCAAAGATTTTTTTGTGAATTATTAGAATCTAAATTTTGTGTTTTGTTAGAATCTTTATGATGATTTTTAGAATCTCGTTTTAAATTAGATTCTATATTTCCTAACTTTTTAGGGATAAAGTTATGATTTACCCCCCCCCCCCGTATGTGTTATATGCTAGTATTTCATTTGCATCTTTTGGCAGAGTATTTTCTAGCATTGATGTGCCTAAAATGACGCTATTAAAGTCATAGTTTTTTATTATTCCGCGATTTTGCACGCGCATATCGCTTAAAAAAGTTGTTTCTCTAAAAAATGGCTTGTGGAAAACTTGCAGTGGGTCATAAATATATAGCAATAATATTAGCAATAATAAATTTACACAAGGGACCAAAATGCCTAAAATTACAAACTTTTTATAGCTTAATTTCATTTTTACTCTCACTAGATTCTAAACCACTTGCGTGTTTGGTGGTTTTAGGGCGAAGATTAGTAGCGAGGGAATTACAAATATGCTAATAATTGTAGAGATTAGAATGCCCCCGGCAATTACAGCGCCTAAACCTCGATAGATTTCACTACCTGCGCCACTTGAAAAAATCAAAGGAGCTAGGGCTAGGATGCTAGTTAGCATACTCATATAAATGGGGCGGATACGCGAAGTAGTCGCATTAAAGACGCTATCATACACATTCATTTTATATTCACGCAGATTAATTAAACTTTGATACACAATCAAAATCGCGTTATTGACAACGCTTCCAACCAAAATGATAAAGCCTAGCATAGTCAGCACATCCAAATTTTGATGCGCAATAAAAGTATCCACAAACGCCAAGCCTAAAAAGCCACCAGTCAGTGCAAAAGGAATGGTAAAAATGATAATAATAGGATAAAAAAAGTTCGCATATAACGCGGTTAAAAGCAAATATGTGATAATTAAGGCAAGTAAAAACCCACCGCTTAAATGCTTTGCTAGTTTATGCAGCTTATTTGCGTTTCCACTAATGGCGATTTTATTTTCCCCTAGCGTGTTTAGCTCCTGCATTTTTGGCACAATCACATTATTTATCGTAGCAATCACTTCTTGCAAACTCATAGAATCTTGCGGATTTATATAAAATAAAATGTTTCTATCCTGCTCGTAATGGCGAATCTGCGATAAGCCTATATCCTGGCGAATATCAGCTAGACTTGAGAGTGGCACGATTTGCCCGCTTGGTGCATAGATTTGGCTATACAACACATCTTCAGGGCTTTGCGTTGTATTATCACTACTTAGCATTAAGTCGATTATTTTCCCATCTGCGTTTCTAAAATCGCCAACTTTCTTACCACCGATAATAACATCCACGATATTGCCAAAGCTTTTGACATTTAGCCCATTTACCGCTAAGGAACGCATATCTGGGTAAAGATTTATCTCTCTATTATTTACATCTAAAGACGGAAACGCACGAATGCGCGCTCCCTTAAGATTTTCTTTTGCTAGTTCCATAAATGAGTTTGCTGATATTAGCATAGAATCTAGGTCCGCGCCTATGATATTTACTTCCACATTTTCGCTTATTCCGCTACTTGAGAAAATGCCCTGTTCTACGACACTCCCGCTAATATTTGGCACAGAATCAATGCTAGCTTGCATTAGTTTCATTAGCTCTTTTACTCGCTTTGGGTCGGCACTAATTTCATAAAAATAAATGCTAGTAGTTCCGCCAGATATGTAAAAGTCGCGGATGGCTGGGTATTCTTTATCACCTTTAAAGCCGTTGGCTAGCATATATGGTGCGTTGTAGTCGTATATTGCGTTTATGATGTTTGAGCGTTCTTCATAGCTTAAGCCATTTGGGGCTTGGATGTAGGCGACTAGGAAGTTTTGACTGCCCTTTGGCAAGTAGTCTAGCTTTGGGATAAAGGGCAGCGTGATAAGTAAGCTAACCACGACAAAGCCTAAAACGCATAAGATTCTATTTTTAGCGGATTTTAAGCAGATAGTTAGAATCTTAACGATTTTATTATAAAAATATACGCCGATATTTATAAATGTGGTATCTACTAAAATTTTAAACTTTTTTAGATAAAACTTAGTGAATCTAGTATATCGTTTTATTTTTGGTATTAGATTTTGTAATTTTTTATTATTTGTGATTTTAGATTCTATGGTTTGTTTTATATTGTGAAATTTTGTCGTCATTGTGTTAAAAAGGGAATTTATTTTGTGGGTTATAGAATCTTTAGAATCTTCATTATTAATAGGGTGGTCTGCGGTATTCTCATCGATAGGGCGGTGGGTGGCATTCTCATTAATAGGGTGGTGGGCGGGCGATAGGTTGTTAGAATCTTTGACATTGTTAGAATCTAGATTCTGTAAATTATTAGATTCTTCTTTAGAATCTAGATTCTCTAAATTCTTAGAATCTATTTTAGAATCTTGCAAATTAGATTCCATAGAATCTTTAGAATCTTTTCTCCTAGCCAAAAATTTAGCCAAAGAATAATATAGCGATGGCACGACCAAAAGACAAATAATTAAAGCAATCGATAAAGCCGAGCTAGACGCCAAAGCAATATCGCTAAAAAGCTGCCCTATTTCATCCTTAAGCCCGATAATAGGGATAAAAATGCCAATGGTAGTAATCGTGCTAGCAAAGAGCGCACCCAGCACTTCCTTTGTCCCATCAATGCAAGATTCAAACATTCGCTTACCCATAGAGTGATGGCGATGGATATTCTCCACGACTACAATGCTAGAATCTATTATCATACTTACCGCAAAACTCACCCCAGCAAGTAAAATCACATTCAAAGTGCGCCCCATCCCTTGCAATAAAATAAAAGAGCTTAAAATCGAAATAGGGATAATCACACTCACCACAAACACACTTGAAAAGTTACGCAAAAACGCATACAAAACAATCGCCGCAAGTAAGATTCCCAAAATTATATCATGCTTTACAAGAGCAATCGCATCTTGTATAAACCCAGCAGAATCGCGCCCCCAGTCAATATGCAAATGATGTTCTTTCAGTTGTTTCGCATTCAATTCATTAGTAAGATTCCGCACTTTATCGATTAGCTCAAGCACATTTGCTTCAGCCGTAGGGCGAATTTGCAGCGAAATCGTCTCATCATTATTATGGATATTAGGCACTTTTGGCAGCTCATAAGTGTTTATCACATTTGCAATGTCGCGTAAATACACCACTTGGCTATTATCCGTTTTTACAATCGTGTTATACACATCTTCGCTACTCTCATATAGCCCGATAGTTCGCACTCTATACGCCCTTTGCCCATAGTCAAGGCTACCAGCGGAGACATTTACATTGTGTGCTTGCATAGCAGAAATCACATCATCAAGTGTAATATTGTAGAAAGCTAGTTGCTTTGTGTTTAATATCACTTCGACTTGCTTTGCCACACCACCCAAAATATCGACCATTCCTACGCCATCGATTCGTTCATAAAGTTTCACAATATCTTCATAAAGGTAAGTGTAGCTCCATCGCACAGATTGTTTAGAATCTGATTTGACAAAAAGATACACCACAGGCGCGATTGTCTCACCAGTGGAGCGTATCACAGGATTATCAATATTGCTAGGATAGCCACGCACTTCGCTAAGTTTAGAGCTAGTATCTAGCATTGCCTTTTTCATATCAGTGCCTACTTCAAACTCTAAGGAGACAACGCCCACGCCCTCGCGACTGCTTGAAGTCATAGAAATTAGATTTGGTAGATTTTTTAGGAATTTTTCTTGACGTTGCACGATTTCTTTTTCTACTTCATAAGGCGTAGCCCCAGCCCAAGTCGTATTTATACTAATCGTAGGACGCGAAATATTAGGCGTAAGCGAGTAAGGCATCTGCATAATCGCCAAATACCCAAAAAGCAGCAAAAATATCACGCCAACAAAGACCACAACGGGATTTTTCACACTATATTCAATTAATTTCACGTTCTAAAACCTTTTAAATCTAACATTATAATGAAAATTATAGAATCTAATTTTAATATTATCAATAAATTATTAGCAGATTCTAATGATTTAACACCTTATCTAGAAATTCTTTTAGGCGGGGGTTTGGTGGCTGGTTGGTTGCGGTTGTATTAGGTGCAACAGAAGGGCTAGAATCCGTTGTGTCAAATGCAACAACATGGTTAGAATCCGCTATATTAGATACAACAGCAGGGCTAGAATCTACTACATTAAATGAAGCAGTAGAGCTAGAATCTGCTGTATTAGATGCAACAGCAGAGTTAGTAGAATGCGTGTTAAAGGCGATAGCAGGGGTAGAATCTACCAAAATCTCGCCCTTTTCCATAAAGATAATGCGGCTAGCGACATTTTTGGCAAAGCCCATTTCATGCGTTACGACCACCATTGTCATACCTTCTTTTGCCAAATCTTTCATTAGATTCAGCACTTCGCCAACCATTTCAGGGTCTAGCGCACTTGTAGGCTCATCAAAAAGTATCACTTTTGGATTCATACAAAGGCTACGCGCTATAGCAATGCGTTGCTTTTGCCCACCACTTAGACGGCTAGGCTTTACGCTTTCTTTATCGCTTAAACCAACTTTTTTTAACAATTCACGCGCCCTAGCCACTGCAGCATCGCGACTTAGTAGTCCCGTTTTTATCGGCGCTAAGGTAAGATTCTCTAATACATTTTTATTATTAAACAAATTAAAATGCTGGAAAACCATACTAACTTTCGCACGCACTTTATTAATATCACAATTACGCGACATAATATCATCTCCATCGATTAGAATCTGCCCGCTGCTAGGCGTCTCAAGGAGATTCAAACAACGCAAAAAAGTGCTTTTCCCACTGCCGCTAGGACCGATGATTGCGACTACTTCGCCTTGCTTTATCTCCAAATTTAGATTCTGCAATACACGCAAATTGCCATAGTTTTTACATAAATTTACAACCTTAATCATGCTTTTTTAGCTCCCATTCTAGCAATTGTGCTAGCCACGAAAACACCTTCACACACGCATAATAAATCACCGCAGCAAAGATTATCGGCGTAGGATTATATAGCAGTGCCTGAAGCGACTTACTTTGCAAGGTCAAGTCATTCACACTTATTAAGCCCACAACTGACGTCTCCTTAAAAAGCACGATAAATTCATTAGCAAGGCTTGGCAGGATATTTTTTATCGCCTGTGGAAATACGACTTCTTGCATGCTCGTGCGGAAATTTAAGCCCATAGCACGCGCGGCTTCTAGCTGCCCTTTATCCACGCTATTAATACCAGCGCGGATAATCTCAGCGATGTAGGCAGATGAGTTTAGCCCAAGCGCGACAAGGGCAGCCAAAAAATTATCACTCAAAGTCGCAAACACCACATACGCGAAAATGAAAAGCTGTATCATAATGGGCGTCCCACGCATAATATCGATGTATTCATCAATGATAAAGGTTAGAATCTTGATATTAAGTAGCCGCAAAAACGCCAACGCAAAGCCCACGACAATGCCGATAGAAACGCCCCCGATAGTAAGGATAAAAGTCGTGCCGATACTCTTAAAGGTCGCGTCCAAATCCCCCTTGCTAATCTCATAAGGAAAGGTAAAATAAAGCCCAAGCCCAACGATAAGGAAAAATACTAGAAGTTTGAAGATGTTTTGCAAAGTTCAAGTCCTTTTGGGTGAGATTCTAAGAAAGAATCTAAAATTTAAAGAAATTTTAGCAGAATAAACAAAATCTTTGACTTCAATTTTTCTAAAGAATCTTTGTGCGACTAAATAAGATTCCATAAATCATATAACCTTATTTTAGAATCTTAGTTTTTACCCCATTTATATATATTTCGTGCCGCTTTAGTTTCTTAATTGTTTTGCCTATGCTCTCATCCCACACAACGCTAGTGTATATCCATTCACCATTTCTTTCACCCTTGTTATTAAAGCCACCAGTAAGCCAAGTTTTAACATGCTCATATTCCATTTCATCAATCTCTATTTCATAAGCTATCTTAAATTTAGATACTTTGCTATCCTTAATCTGTGCGAAATAATAATCAGATTCTATAACACCATCAAATGTACCATTAGCATTAAAGTGAGTTAGTTTAAATCGTGAATTAAAGCATTCATCAATGCAATGCATTAATTGCGAAAATATAATATTCCCATTATTAACTTCCGCCACAAACGTTCTGCTCTCACCACCATCACAGCAAAAAAACACACCATTGATATGTATTTTCCCATTTAATTTACCATTTTTGATTTCTGCTTTGTATATTTTTTTATTATTATAAGATTGTATCGTGCCATTTGGTTTGCCATTATTATAATCTATTTGTAAGAATAGCATTCCTTGCCAATTATATAATCTTTGCGGTCCATTATTTACCCCAGATACGCAGTTTGCCTCATATTGCAGATTACCATCGCTATTGTAAGCCTTTTTAGTGCAGTTTTGCTCTTTACATTCTAATGATACTTGTAGTCCGTCATCATAAAAAGATAATCCATATAACACATCTTTACCATCAATCTCTAACGTTTCTTGTTTAAAAAATACCTCCCTATTAGTGTGCGTTGTTTCTTTATCATAATCACTTTTCATATTAACATAACTAGTGTATTCAAGCGGATTTATGCTTGATGTTATCATTTTTTGAAAATCGCCATAAACACCTTGTTGCTTTTTACATTCTAGACTATCATTATTGCAAGATATCATGGGTAAATAGCATTCATTTTCGCTTACTTTTGCTACTAAATCCATGCTAAAAAAAATCAAAATACATATTACATAAATTAACTTTAATGTATTTTTCAATTCCATTCCTTTTAGATTCTATGCTTTTATAAACTCACCTTTAAGATTTTAAAGAGCTGTTTTTAGAATCTACTTCCCGGCGCCGTAGGTGATTTTAGCAGTATCGCGCATTTTTCTAAGCTTTTCTTGCAAGATTCCTTGCATTTTTTCTTGTCTTAAAGCCTCGATTAACTGCGGCTTAACCTTATCAAAAGTAAGCGTGGTAGGCGCATCAAGCTTTTTTAAATAAATAATATGATAGCCAAACTGCGTTTTTACCGGGGTCTTGCTATATGTACCAGCAGTCATCCCTTTGACCGCTGCTGCAAACTCAGGCGCGGTCTGTCCTATCGGCAAATTTTCCATTAAGCCACCATTTGCCTTTGAAGCCTCATCTAGCGAAAACTTCTTAGCAAGTTCAGCCACTTTATCCTCTGTCTTTGTCTTTGGCACTTTCGCGATTTCAGCGATGATATTTTTCGCCTGGTCCTCTTTTGCTACCAAAATATGCCGCACGCTCGCATTTTGGCTTACAAACATCTGCTTATTTTGCGGATTGTCATAAAACGCTTTTGCCTCCTGCTCGGTCACATTTATGGTTTTGCCGATGCTCTCACCTTGCTTTTTAAGCCATAGCTGCGATAAAAGCTGCAGATTCGCCATTTTATACTCTTCGCTCTTGTCTAAACCCTCGCGTTTTGCGGCATTTGCCATCAATGCTCCAGCGATTAATTCATCCAAAAGTGCGTCTTTTTGCTGCTGTGGGAGCGCGTCATAATTAAAGCTAGGATTTTGCTGCTTAATGGGTGCAAATACAGAATCTGAAATCTCGGTCCCATCGACATTTACAAGCACTTTCGCACTTAAAATCGAGCTAAAAGCAAACCCAGCGCATAAAAAAATCTTCCCAAAAATAGCCTTTTTAGAATTTCCCATTTTTTCTCCTTTGTTGTTGAAATTTTTGAAATAAAGATTAGATTATATCTTTTGAAAGTTAATTTATGTTAATCATAATCTTATTACAACCAATAGCTTTATTTCTTCTTAAATCTTGCCTTGTCCTCCGCGCTCATGTGTGGATTTAGCATATTTGCTGGTTTAAATATCTCATCTAGTTGCTCCTTAGTCAAAAGCCCACGGGACAAGGCAATATCACGCACAGACTTCCCACTTTGCAAGGCTTCCTTTGCGATAGACGCGGAGTTTTCATAGCCGATATATGGATTTAACGCGGTGACAATCCCTATGCTATTAAACACAAAATCGCTACACACTTTTTCATTAGCCGTAATGCCATCCACGCACTTACTAGCTAGGGTCAAAAGGGCGTTTCGCAGCATATTTATCGAGTTAAAAAGCCCAAAAGCAATCACAGGCTCAAACACATTCAGCTGCAGCTGCCCGCCCTCACTTGCAAAGCTAACGGTCACATCATTGCCGATAACCGCGTAGCACACTTGATTTACCACTTCTGGTATTACTGGATTTACCTTTCCGGGCATAATGGAGCTTCCGGGCTGCATTTTTGGCAAATTTATCTCATTTAAACCAGCGCGCGGACCGCTACTAAGTAGCCGCAAGTCGTTGCAAACTTTAGATAGTTTTACCGCCACGCGTTTTAACACACCGCTAACTTGCACATACGCACCTGTATCCTGCGTAGCCTCGATTAAGTCATCGGCGGTTACAAATGGATGCCCAGTTACCTCGCATAGCTTTTTTTGCACGATTTTAGGGTATCGCGGGTCGGAGTTTATCCCTGTGCCAATCGCCGTGCCGCCCATATTTATCTCAGTGATAAGCTCTCTTGCCTCTTTCACACGCTCAATATCCTCGCCCATCATCACGCTAAATGTGTGAAACTCCTGCCCTAAGGTCATCGGCACGGCATCTTGAAGCTGCGTTCGCCCCATTTTTAGCACATCTTTAAACTCTTTAGCCTTTTTTTCAAAGGACGCCTTTAGCACCTCCATATCTTTTGCAAGGCTAGATAGCTCATCATAAAGTGCTACGTGGATAGCCGTAGGGTAAGAATCATTCGTGCTTTGGGATAGATTTACGTGGTCGTTTGGATGGCAGTATTGATACTCGCCCTTTTTATGCCCTAGAATCTCAAGGGCGATATTTGCGATGACCTCATTTGCATTCATATTTGTGCTTGTGCCTGCGCCCCCTTGTATCATATCGACTACAAATTGCTCTCTAAACTCGCCATTTATGATTCTATCACACGCCTTGCAAATCGCATTTGCGATGTTAGAATCTAGCAAATTTAGCTCATTATTCGCCTCTGCTGCCGCCTTTTTAACCTGCGCAAACGCCTTAATAAAACTAGGATAGCTTTTCAGTGTGCGACCCGTGATATTAAAATTTTGCACCGCACGAAAGGTCTGCACCCCATAATACACGCTATCATCAATCTCTAACTCACCGATAAAATCATGCTCAACTCGCTTTGGCATTCTTACTCCTTTTGTTGCTTTATTTGTGATATTCGCAAGAATTTAAAAGCTATTATTATATACATAATATTGCTTTTTTGATATATTTTTTGTGAAAATAGTTGAAATATTAGGGAAAGTTTTTGAATTTTGGGAAGTTTGTAAAGAAAATAAATGATATATGTTAAAATTTAAAAGTTAATGAAACTTAATAAATTCAGCATATAATTCTTTTTTTTATTGATTTTACTCTTATAAGGATATACATGAAAATTGTTCTTGTAAATAGTTTATTTAAACGCAGCTTAATTTTAATACTTGTTGCTTGTTCTTTGTTTAACATTGTGTTTGCAAAAGTTGGAGCAAAAGATGCTTCTAAAAGCTTTATTCAAGGCTTTTTAGAATCTACGCATACTCAAGATGTGAGATACAACTGCGATGGTGATGATAGAAAGGCTACGTGTAGTATACCTAGCATTGATATTAATGGCTTGAAATTTAAGGATGTGAAAGTTACGAGTGTAATAGATTCTAAAAATGCTAACTTTGTCTTTAGTGCAAATATAGCAAGTTTTCCAACTAACGATGTAGATTTAAAAGATTTTGCTATTAAAAAGGTAAATTGCAAAACAGATTCTAAACTTCAAGGGACTAGCATTTCTAGTAAAACAAATTGCGTTGTGAATGCTGATGCTTATACGCTAAAAGTTGATTTATTGGCAGATATTATATCAAATACGTTTTTGAACAAAGAGATAGGTGACATATTAGATTCTAATAAAGATAAGAATGCCACAAGTAATTATAAAATTTTAGCTAAAGAGAGTGCGATACATTTATATGGTCCTAAGCTTGGAGATAAAATATATACATATATGAAAAAAACTACGCCAGAGCTTACAAAAGAGCAGTTTAACACACAAGTAAATGTAGCTGTAACTTCTTTACCCATGATGTTAGCACAAAATGGAAATGCAACTCCTGATACGTTAGCAAATATCTCAAGTCTTTCAATAGCACTAGGCTCGGTAATCACAGGTAAAAAACAAGGTGTAAGTTTAACATTAAGACGTAAAAATACTACGCCTGTAGAATTTGATACATTCATAAAGAATTTGGGTGATTTAAATGGTTTAACACAGATTCTAAAAGATTATGATGTGATTGTTAGCACAAGGTAATTTTTAGAATCTATATATAATAATAATAATTTTATCCTATAAATTACCATAACTACAATAAGATTCTATGTTTTTAATAAACGCATGAATTTTTCAAAAAACCTATTGACACATTTTTTTTTTTTTTGTAGCATTAGTATTTTAAGATTCTGCAAAAAGGAAAAATATGAAAAATCATGCAATTTTAGAGAGAAATTCAGGTATGGAGAGAGAAGAAAGAGAATTTATACTAGAAATAATAGAAAAATATAAACCAAAGAAAATATTAAGCGTAGGTATCGCAAGTGGTGCTAATGAAGCTATAATACTTGATTATTTAGAGAAACATAATTTGCTAGATTCTATAAAATTAATTAGTGCGGATTATTCTGTGCTAAATTTTTATGGTGGAGAGGCAAAAACAGGTTTTTTAGTAAAAGAATGTGTGCCGCACTTAGAGAAATATTGGGAGTTTTATGTTCCCGGACTCGTAGCTAATCATTTAGAAAAAATCGGTAAAGGTATTGATTTATGTATTATTGACACGATGCACTATGCACCGGGTGAAGCACTTGATTTCTTAATGATTTTGCCTTTTTTATCTAAAAATGCAGTGCTTGTATTGCATGATTTAATCACGCATCATTTTGATAATCGTAGGGTTGATTGGTGCTATAATGCTGAGTTTCGCGATATGAATATTTGTTCGGTTTTATTTAATACTTGGAATGGCAAGAAGTTTTATCCTAAACCATATTTATACGCCAAGTTAACAACATTTGATTTAAGCTACAAAGATATGATGCAAAACATTGGTGCTTGTGTGCTAAGTGATAATCAGCTAGAAGATTCTAACCTTGAAAGCTACTTTAGAATCTTAAATCTGCCGTGGTATTATATGCCAAGTGATACGGACTTAAAAGTAGCTAGTGCACATTTTAAAAAATACTATGGTGAAAAATATGCAACATATTTTCACGAAATAGTAGAAATACAAAAAGGCTGGGTAAAAAATTATCAAAATCGTGGTAGTGCAGAAGAAATGATAAAAATCAAAAATAGAATCTCATATAAAATAGATAGAGCATTAAGCAAGGTGTATAAAAAAAGCGGAGCTAGAGCAATGCTAAAAAGCATATCTAAAGGCTTTAAAAAAACTAAAAATTAGGATAGATTCTAAAATTTATGTATTTTAGCTACATTTTTGTAAAAAACTATCCATTTTTATAAATAAAGTTTTACAAGATTTTAACATTTACAAATTATTACTATAATAACGAAATTATAGAATCTAGATTCTATAACTGGTAGCGTAGCTCAGTTGGTAGAGCACTACCTTGACATGGTAGGGGTCGCTGGTTCGAGTCCAGTCGCAACCACCACTGGTATACTTTAACACTAATGCAACTTCAATATTTTAAGATTCATAGACATTTAATGCAAATTGTTTGTAAGATAGACTTTCTATTAAGCCATTTTATCTTATTAAAATGGCATTAATGAGATTGAGTAAGGTTTTTGAAAGTTTATGTTGTCCTTAGATTTTAGAATAAAAACTTATAGCTAATTTGTGCTTTAAGTGGTGAATATATGCTAAATTCATCAGTTATTCTATTATCTAGATTCCATCCTGTGATAGGTAGTTTTACACCTACATCAATTCTGCTGTGCTCTAAAACCTTAAATGTTAGTCCCAAGCGAGCAAATAATGGCAAATTATTGCTATTTATTTGCACTACATTCAAGTCATACATAAGTCTTTGGTAACCAATACCAATACCTGCATATAACCCCAAGCCAAAAGCATCACTGTTTACAAAGTTAATTAAAGCATCGACATTAAAGTCTACATCAAAAGCATGGAATCTACTGACATCCAACATCTGTGAATAATCAAATTGCAAATATCCCCTAACACCAAAAAATCCTAAGCCAAGTTCATAACCAGCATTAGCACCTACGCTCCAACCGCTATTGTTTGTTCTGCCATCATAAAGTGGTGCATTAAACTTACCACCACTAGCATAACCAGCAGCCACATCATAGCCACCTTGCACACCTACAAACACTCCAGCTTGAGCAAATGCTATACTGAGTGCTCCTATCGCTAATAACTTTTTCATAAAAAGCTCCTTACAATAAAATAAAATGCAATAAGTTACTTACCGCACGCGACTTTTAAGTCAGCACAAATTTAATGCAATATTTATTCCTTTGTTAAATATTTCTCACACATAAAATCTTACACACAAGCCTTCTTTTTTATTTTGGCGGGAGAAAAATTCCACCTTTGTATTGTGGATTTTGGCGATTTCTTTTACGATAAAAAGTCCTAAGCCAAGTGAATGCTCGTTTTTTTTCGCGCCCTCTCCTTGATAAAATTTTTTGGTTAAAAGCCCTAGTTCTTGCTTATCCACGCCATTTCCATCATCGATTACTTCAAAATATTGCGGCTTTATTCGCACAATCACAAGGCTTTTTGCATATTTCAATGCGTTATAAATTAGATTATTTAGCACCTGTTCAATTAAGATTCTATCCGCAAATACTTCACGATTTTCCCCCTCCAAAATCACTCTTTTATCCACATACACGCTTTTTAAAAGATAGTTTTTAAAGCCTTCAATCACCTCTTCACAAAGATTTTTAAGATAGAAATTCTCCATTTTTACCGCAATAACGCTATGCTCTAAACTCTGGCTCAAAGTAAGTTTATTCAAAAGTGCATTAATTTTTTTGCTATACATAAGGATTCTATTTAGCAGTTTATCGCGCATTGTAGAATCTAGGTTTGGCTGGATTAAAATCGTCTCAATACTTGCCTGAATTACGCTTAATGGATTTTTTATTTCATGCGAAATAGTTGATAAAAGCTGCACATTTTGCATATTTTTTTCATGCAGTTTTTTTGTGCGTTTTTGGATTCTATTTTGCTGCTTTTGCATCGCTTCACTTAGGGCTTTTAACTCGCTTGTGTAAGGGTTATTTTCCTTTTCTAGAATCTTAAAATTTATATCATCAAAGTTTTTTCGCGTTAGAGCATTTAGGGCGACTTTTGTGGAGTTTATCGTGTTTAGCTTCCAAGTTTTGCCACTTTTATTTTTCTTTTTTGACAAGGCAATAAGTGTTAGCACAAGCCCCAAAGTATTCGCCACAATGGCTAACTCATCGCGTTCAAACAATATAAAAAGTATCGCAATGATAAACAAACAGCAAGAAATCAGCGTAGAAATCAGCATAATTTGTAACCTTCGTTGCGTATGGATTTGATTGTGATTTCTTTGCTCTCTTTTTCTAGTTTTTTGCGTAGGCGTTTGATGGCGACATTTACGCTATTTTCTTGATGGCTACTTTTTTTATCCCACGCATGCTCTAGTAAAAAATCGCGGCTTAATGCCTTGCCTGCATTCTCCATAAAACACTGGATAATTCGCGTCTCCAAAGGGCTTAGCTGGATATTCACATCTTCTATGGAAAGCTCCTTATTATTGATTTCAAGGCTTATATTTTTGTATTTTATCACACTTTTGTTAGAATCTTTTTTGTAACGCCGTAGCACCGCTTGGATTCTAGCGACAAGTTCTTCAAAATTAAAGGGCTTAGTGACATAATCATCGGCATAATGCAGCCCTTTAACCCTATCAGTAGGCAAGTTACGCGCACTCACAATGATAACAGGCACATTATACCCGCTATCCTTTAGCTCTTTTATAAAATCAAGCCCATCCTCGCCCACAAGATTCCTATCAACAAGGATTAAAGCCACATGCTCTTTTTGCAAAAATCGCTTTGCCATACTCGTATTAAGACAGCCGATAACCTCGTATCCGCTGGAGTTTAAGGCAGAGTTTAAATTTAGCTCGATTAGCTCTAGCAAGTCCTCTTCATCATCGATACAAAGAATTAGTTCGTTCATTTTTCACTCCTTTTTGTTTTGTAATTTTGCTCATTTTTGTCTCTTTTTTGTCTTGTCGTTTCGGCATTTTTGTCTCCTTTTTATTCTCTTATTTTGCTATTTTTAAGCTGCGTTTGTCCTTTTGTTATTTTAAGTCGCATTTTATAGAATCTAAAAGCGTTTTATAACATAAAAATTACGATTTATAACATATTTATGAAAAACTTTGTTAAAAAAATTGTTAAGGTTTTGTTAAATGGTATAATTGCAGAATCTAGATTCAATAAAAAAACAAAAATTATTTAATAAATATTGTAGAATATACATTTTAAAAATTATAGAATCTAAGAGTGAAATTTAAGGAAGAAAAATGAATGCGGTTTTGAAAAGTTTGAAAATAGGAAAATATACCATTAAATACCCGATATTTCAGGGCGGTATGGGCGTTGGCATTAGCTGGGATGAGCTGGCTGGTAATGTGAGTAAAGAGGGTGCGCTTGGCATTATTTCAGCCGTTGGCACGGGCTATTACAAAAATATGCAGTTTGTGGATAAGATTCTAAGTAGCAAGCCATTTGAAGCGATAAATTTTTATAGCAAAAATGCGCTAAATGAGATTGTCAAAAATGCACGTAAAATCTGTGGGACTAAGCCGCTTGGCGTGAATATTTTGTATGCGATAAATGACTATGCAAGGGTCATTAAAGATGCGTGTGAAGCGGGGGCGAATATGATTATCACAGGCGCTGGTCTGCCGACAAATATGCCTGAATTTACTAAAAATTTCCCTGAAGTCGCGCTGATACCGATAATCTCGTCTGCTAAGGCGTTAAAAATCATCTGCAAACGATGGAGTGAGCGATATAAACGTGTGCCTGATGCTGTGGTAGTCGAGGGTCCCTTAAGCGGTGGTCATCAGGGCTTTAAATATGAGGATTGTTTTAAAGAAGAATATCAGCTAGAAAATATCGTCCCGCAGGTAAAAGAGGAGGCGCGCGCGTGGGGGGATATGCCTATTATTGCGGCTGGTGGGATTTGGGATTATAATGATATAACAAATATTATGAGTTTGGGTGCTTCTGGGGTGCAAATGGGGACGCGATTTTTAGCGACTAAAGAGTGCGATGCTAAGGCGTATCAGGAGATTTTGCCACATATAAAAGAAGAGGATATTGAGCTAGTCAAATCGCCTGTTGGCTATCCGGCTAGGGCTTTGAAAATGGGCGTTTTATCGCGGATAAAAGAGGGAAATGCGCCAAAGGTGCAGTGCGTTAGTAATTGTGTAAGCCCTTGTGGGCGTGGGAAAGAGGCTAAAAAGGTGGGCTATTGTATCGCAGATAGCCTTGGCAAAGGGCATTTGGGTGACTTGCGTGATGGGCTATATTTTAGTGGGGCAAATGGCTGGCGTGTGGATAAGATTCTAAGTGTAAAAGAGCTAATTGATGAGCTAACAAGGCGAAATGAAGTTATAGAATCTAATATAGAAATGGAGAAAAAGTTGCAGTTTTCGTAATTTAGATTCTATGATTTTGCAAGATTCTATAATTACGCAAAAAGGTTCGCAAAAGGTTCGCAAAGGTTTCGCAAAAAAGGAGCAA
Organism: Helicobacter saguini; assembly: GCF_000762875.2. Taxonomy (GTDB): domain Bacteria; phylum Campylobacterota; class Campylobacteria; order Campylobacterales; family Helicobacteraceae; genus Helicobacter_A; species Helicobacter_A saguini. The sequence goes on along the minus strand of NZ_JRMP02000002.1, from coordinate 177,421 downwards.
AAATGAAAAAGGCGATAAACATTAGCATTGATAAAGATGTGCTTAATATACTTGATAATGCGGCAAAAGAGATTGATATGTCACGCTCAAAGCTCATTGAATACGCTATCTTGGCGTATCAGGACAAAATGGATGAAATGATAGCGGATAAAAGGCTAGATGATATTGCAAGTGGCAAGGCAAGGCTTATTAGCTTTGAGGAGTTCAAGGCGAGGCTTGGTTGGAAATGAAATATACATTGCAAATTGATGAAAATGAGCTAGATTTTGTCGCGTCACTCAATCAAAAAGACCAAGATTTGATACACGCAAAGCTTGATTTGCTAGAATGTGGAAATTTCTTAGGCGATAAAGCCCTAAAAGGCAAACACAAGGGCAAATTTCGCAAACGCGCCGGCAATTATAGAATAATCTACACACGCCAAGATAGCCTTTTAATAGTCGTTGTAATCAACATAAACAATCGCAAAGATGTGTATAAATAATGCTTTTATAGAATCTACTTTTGAATTATTAAATTATTAGAATTTTTTTACATTAGACATTAATATAAATAATTGTGTTGTAATCATATTTATCATAACAAACTCAATAATATCATGATGACTTGAATGTTTAAGTATTAAAACACTCCAAAAATATTCACACTTACAGGCTACAATTTAGATTCTATAAATCAAATAAGGATAATCATGCAAGAAAATTCAGTATGGAATGATGGATATTACACAAGTGTAGATGTGTATGATGGGTATATAGCGGAGTTATCTCCATTAAATATTGATTTGAATCTTAGCATTGCTGGATTTAGCTTAGATTCTAATGAGAAAATAGGCGAGATTAAGCAATATAGATATTTAGAGCTAGGATATGGTCGTGGCACAAGTCTTAATATCCACGCTGCTACTAGCAACGCTACATTTATAGGCACTGATTTTGCACCTTCACATTCTTTACTTGCTAGTAGCTTTGCTAGTGCTAGTAAAGCAGATATTACTATTTATAATGATAGCTTTGCTGAGTTAGAATCTAGGCTAGATTCTATGTATGGGGCATATCCTAAAGAAGATGATAAGTTTGATTATATCGTATTTCATGGAATCTGGTCTTGGATAAATGATGAAAATAGAGATGTGCTAGTGCGTATAGCTAAAAAATATGCTAAATGTAATAGAGGCGGCATTGTGTATAATAGCTATAATTGTCTGCACGGCTGGGCTGCTAAAATGCCAGCACGTGAAGTCTTTAAGATATATAATGAATATGCTACTGATTCTAGCTTTAATAAAATTGATGAGTGTATTAACTTTTTTGATGAGCTTTTGAAATGCAATCCTATGTTTTCTAGGATAAATAATCAAATGGATAGATTTATACGAGATATAAAGGCTATCCCGCCACAGCAAAAGGCGTATATAGCACACGAATATTTAAATGAAGACTGGGATATGTTTTATTTTAGAGATGTCGTTAAGATGATGGATAGGGCTAAGTGTAAGTGTCTTTGCTCTGGGAGAGTGATTGAGCATTTTGATGATTTTCATATATCGCCTGAGGGCATAAATTTCTTAAATAACATTAAAAATAAGATATTTAGAGAGCAAATGAAAGATTATTTTACAAATAAGCAATTTAGGATAGATTTATACGCAAAGGCTATTAGGAATATCACACTGCAAGAAGCAAGGGGTAAACTTTTAAACACTAGCTTTATTTTAATTAGCCCTACTTCTAGCTTTGATTTTAAGTTTGATACCGCACGTGGAGTGGCTGAAGTATCAAAAGAGAAATATGAAAAAATATTAGATGTGCTAAGTAGCGATAGTTTTAAGGCAAAAACTCTGCAAGATATAATGGATAGCACTAAGCTAGATTTTTCCGCTGCAATTAGTTCTTTAATGGTATTAATACACAAAGGTATAGCAAGTGTAGCTCAAGATATAAATGATAGAATCTTAACTCAATGCAAGGGCTTTAATGATTATTTATTTAAGCAGCAAGCCTTGCAGTTATCTTCACTATATGTCGCATCTCCTGTAATCGCACGAGGCTTAACAATCATTGATACAGAGCAGCTTTTTATTAAGGCGTATAATGAATTAGTGCGAAAAGATTCTAAATATGTGAAAAATTTGGGTGGCGAGGCACTTGATTTGTATAACAGGCTTTTAGAATCTAGTGATGATTCTAAATTATTGCAATCTTATATCACATCTTACACATTCCAAACATTTCGGCCACAAAATAGACGCCATGTAAAAGATGGCAAGATTCTAAACACGGATAAAGAAAATAAAGATGAGATAGGACGCATCGCTTCATTTTTTATAAAAGAAAAGTTAGAATTATATAAGGCACTTAAGATTGCGGGGGGGGGTAATTTCATAAATTGCATATTTTATAATCCTATAAATCTTTTCTGTTTATATTATCGAACATACAAATACAGATTAGATTCTATAGAATCTATTTCATAACAACTTTCCTAGATAGCGACAAAACCAGTCCTATCGCAATGCACGAAGCAATAAGGCTACTACCTCCATAGCTTAAAAACGGCACTGCCATTCCTTTAATGGGAATAATTCCTGTTTCACCAAAGCAATTAATAATAAAGCTAAATCCTAGCAAACTAACCACCCCAACGCAAAATAAATAATAAAAATTAAGCCGCAGCCTAAAGGCAATCTTAAAGATTCTAAAAAGCATCGCAAGGAAAATAAAAGTGCAAACCACAATGCCAAGCAGCCCCGCCTCCTCGCTAATCCCAGCCAAGACCATATCGGTATGCACCTCGCCTAAATAGCCAAGTTTTACCACGCTTTCACCCAAGCCACTACCAAAAATGCCGCCGTGATAAAAGGCATAAGTGGCGTTTTGCACCTGCCCACCGACATCGGCGACATCGCCTAAAAGCGTAAAATTTGGCGAATATGAGTGGATGATGCTTTCGATATTTACCCACCATTCACGCACGCGCTTAATTCTATGCGGGCTAATTACGATTAAAATCGTGCCTAAAATGCTAAAGATTCCAAGTGCGATGGTAAATAGCGAGAAACGCCCGCCAGCACACATTAGCATTGTGATTAGCACGAGTGCCAGAAGGATTATTTGCCCTAAGTCGTTTTGGAGTGTGGAGATGATGATTGCGATTAATAAAAAAACAAAAAGGTGCGGTATGACGATATAAAGCTGCTCTGCAAAGCTTAGTTTGTCCTGCCTTTTAAATTTTCTACTAAAGCTCCACGCTACAAAAATAATGTAGCCGATTTTAAAAAATTCTAAGGGCGCAAGGGAAAATTTGGGAAGTCTAAGCCAACGCTTTGCCCCACCAGCACTTGTAGCATAGCTATCAGGCAAAAAGGGTAAGATAATGATAATGAATAGCGAAATAGAAAGAATAATAAGCCCAAAAGTCAGTAAATATTTATCGACATTAAAGTAGGAGAGCCCCCACATAATGAAAATGCCAAGAATTGCGGCAAATAGCTCACGATATAGAAAGTGAAACTCGCCATAATTGTAGTAAGTCACAGCGTAAGAAGAGAGCGAATAGCTCGCACACACCGCGAAACTAAGCAAAAGTGTAACTAGAAAAAATAATTTTGTATCGCTCAAATTCACACCTTTTTTAGGTTTTAAATTTAGAATCTAGATTCTATCAAAAAGCCTGAATTATAGCAAAATATGCTTAACTTGATTTAGAAAATCCACAATTGTATTTAGACTATATGACATCTTTCATTAATCCTTTTCATATTTCTTTAAAAACTCATCCTTATAAGGTTCTATTTTTCTTTTGATAGATTCTATATCATAGTTTTGTATAGAATCTTGCATTTTATTAAAGTAAGCATCCATATTTTGCACGTTTATAATGTGCGTTGATTTAAAGATAGAATCTAGCTGTAATGCGTTAATATCGACATTATAGTGAATAGTATCCATATAGTTTCTAATATCATCTGCATAATCTAAATCATCAAATCCATAAAATTTCGCATTATCACACTCACGCAATTCCCATATAAGCCATTTATAATTTAGCACTAATTGCAAAAAATACTTAGCTCCTACCATATAGTAAAAAAGCCGTGAATATGTAGGGATGATAAAGCTAAATCTTATGTGTGGATTTTCTTTTACAAAGTTTATGATATTAGATTCTAAATAATCTTTATCGATAGCTATAGAATCTAATGTATTATTTGGATAAATGATGGGGATATAGAATCTGGAATCTTTTTTAGGATTATTAGAGTGTGTTACCCCCCCCCCCCCGTATATCAGCACTAACAAATCTTAAATCCATGTTTATAGAATCTAATTTAGCAAAATCTACTTTTGGCATTATAAAAGGCTCTATGCCTTTGCTAATTTTTATTAAATCCTGCCTTAAACCATGCGATTTAATAACGCCTATGTATTTATACCAATTTTGTATCCCACCATATAACAAATAAAATTTATTTTTAGAATCATCTATCCACGTATTTACACCATCAAGGCTATGCTTTTCACCTACGCAGTTAGTATCTTTACTCCATGTAATCGCACAAGTGATAAACTTTTTATTAAAATAGATTCTAAGTTTTTTGATTTCATCACTGCTAGTGTATAGAAAGTCGAAGTTGTTTGTGTTTACGTCATAGTGTGGGATATAAGTCCCATCTACTGAATAAATAATATGCTTAATATTTTTGTGTGTGAGAGCATATTTTAGCACAATACTTCTTTCGGCAAAAAGCGAAGCACCCATCGATAAATTCACCCATTTCCCACCTAAAATATCATTTGCTTGTGAGTTTAGTGTATTTTTTAACATCGAGCTACCAAGTAGTATAGAATCAAAATCATAATGCTTAATAATCCCAGCATCCTGCACTCTCATATCAGTAGAAAAAGTAGTATCACGCAAAATAGGCTTATGAAAAATCTGCAACGCATCATACATAAAAAGCAAAATTGATAAAGCCAAAATCACAAATAACGGCAAAAAAGCCAACACACAAAACAATCTAAACACTTTCACATTAGAATCTAACACATTTCTAAACATAATCTCACAAAACCTTAAAATTTTTATAAAATTATAGAATCTAAATTACAAGAATGTTAAGTATTTTAAATTTTATATTTCTAGAAAGAAATGTTGGATTTTGTCTTTGTCGTTTGTTTTGGTTAGGAGTAGGGTTAGTAAGATTCTAGATTTTGTAGGGTTTAGGTTATTTGTGCTTATGAATTTTGTAGGTTTTTTTAGCCCTAAATTATGATTTATAGAATCTAAATTATCCGTCATGTTGAGCGAATGCGAAACATCTACCTTTTTTGTGTTAGATTCTATAGAATCTACTTTATTTAAAAAAGGGTGGTGGGTGGGCGATAGGTTTATAGAATCTACTTTGGAATCTTTTTGATTTTTAGATTCTGTGAATTTTGCATTATAATCTATTTTAGAATCTTGTAAGTTAGATTCTAAATATTTTAGTGGTTCTTTTGGGATAATTCCATTTAAGACGCGGCTACTTAGGGCTACTATAAATGGTTTTTGTTTTTTATTTATAGATTCTATAGAATCTTCTTTGTGGTTTTTCTTAATAGATTCTATAGAATCTTTGCGTAATTTTTTGCGTGAAAAATTATGATTTTTAGAATCTGCTTTTTTAGAATCTTGCGGATTTTTAGAATCTTTTAGACACAAAAAATCTTTTAAATTAGTAGAATCTTGCATAATCTTAGAATCTTGGCTAATATTAGAATCTAAATCCATTAAAGATTCTAAAATTTCTTTATTTTTAGCACTTATATTTCCAGCCCCACACGCCGCAATCACCACACCAGCCGCGCCTTTTTGCTTTAAAAATGTAGCCAAATCGCCCACATTATCATCAGCATAAGCATACAAAATATGCACCTTTGGCAAACTAGATTCTATAAATTCCAACTTAGATTCTAAAAAAGACAACTTAGAATCTAAAAAATTAGCTAATTCGTTAGTTTCTATTTTCAAAAACTCTAAAAATCCTAACTTAAATTCACTCTCAAATTCACTTAGAATCTTAGCTTTCTTTACAAAATTTTCGCTAAAAAATTTCACACCTCCACTCTCTAAAACGCCCATAACACCGCCATTTACGCTACCAAACGCATTCACATCATTCATATTAATTTTTACCACATTTTTAGGGCTAAAAATCTTGTCATTAAACACGACCAAAACGCCCTTAGAATCTTTGCTAATAGCAACTTTAAACGCCACAGATAAATTGCTTAAAACATCGCTACACACGTCTCCTAGCGTCCTCATAGAGCCTGTGAAAATCACGCTTACACCACACTTACACAGCATAGATTCTAAAAGCAAGTAAATAAAAAAGCTACTTTCTTCTAAAGTATCCGTCCCATGTGTAATTATGATAGAATCTATATTATGAAATTTAGAATTTTTAGTATCTAAACTTTTAGATTCTATAACCTGCAAAATTTCAAAATACAGCCTAAACCACACCTTAAAATTCATCTCAACGCTATCAATATTGCAAATTTGTTTGCTAAAAATATTCACATTTTGCGTGATTTCACGTGGCAAAAGTGAAGTTATAGAATCTATAGCTTTTATACCTGCTTTATAATAAGATTCATAACTTTCCCCTGCGATTGTCCCGCCTGTGGCAAGGATTAAAATATTTTTTTTCATTAGCAAAAATCCACATTTTTTTGCAATAATTCTAGCCAAAAAAGGAGAAAAAATGGCATACACAATCATCGAAGTGGCGCAAAAAACGGGCATTAGTCCGCACACGTTGCGGTTTTGGGCGAAAAAGGGCGTGCTGCCATTTGTGGAACGCGACAAAAACGGCGTGAAATACTTTAGCAACAGCGACATTGAGTGGGTGCGCTGGATTAACTGGTTTCGCAAGACGAATATGAGCGTGGAGGACATTCGCAAGTATGTGAATTTGGCGCTGCGTGGGGATGGGACGGCGCGCGAGCGGATGGCGATGCTAGAGCGGCAGCAAAGGGCGTTGTTAGCAGAGATTGAGGAGCTAAAGGAGGTCGCGAGTAAGCTTGATTACAAGCTTGATTATTACGCAAAAATGATTGAAAATGGGCAAGATGCGATGAACCCAAATAGCAAGGAATATGTAAAGTGCGATAAAGCCTGCGAGGAGACAAACAAGGCAGTAAAAAAGGTTTTAAAGTTATCAAATAGACGAAATATAAATTATGAAAATAATATCAATATTAGTGGGGTGAAATAATTTTTATTGATTTTTTTATAGAACTAGATTCTGTAATATTTCATTTGCATCTTTTGGCAGGGTATTTTCTAGCATTGATGTGCCTAAAATTACGCTATTAAAGTCATAGTTTTCTATTATTCCGCGATTTTGTGAGCGTAAATCATGGAGAAAAGTTTCATCACGCAAAAATGGCTTATGAAAAAGCTGCAATGGGTCGTAAAGATAAAGCCAAGCAAAAAATAAATACATTAAAACAAATGGCAAAAGCCCTAAAAACACAAAATTTTTATAAGTTTTTTGCATACCTTACCTTTAAGATTCTAAGAAATTAAGATTTTAAGTAATTGCAGAATCTAAAATATTTATACCAAAAAATATCTAGATTCTATAACTTTATTTTTTCTTAGGGGCAGTGACTTTTGCCTTGTATTCTGCGTAGGCTTCGCAGTATTCTTTGGCACTCTCATCTTGTTTTAGCACACCTGTGGGGAATTTATCCTTTTTTTCCTCTTCACTTAACGCCTCGTATTTGTGCTTTGGCACTACGCGTGAGCCAAGCCATTTTAGCATATCAGTTGCCTCAATCATCTTATTTTTACGCCCAAGATTCACATGGCAGTTTGAATTTATATCAAACAAACTAAAGCCCTTGTGTTTAAAGCCCTCAATTAGCACTTTTTCAATGCGTTTAGGCTCTAGCACGCTCTCTCGGGCTACAAAACTAGCCCCCGCCGCCATTGCAAGCTCGCAAATATCAAACTGATTATCAAAATTCCCACCGGGTGCAGTAACAGTCCAAAAGCCCTTTGGCGTGGTCGGCGAAGTCTGCGAATTAGTCAAACCATAAATAAAATTATTCACAATAATGTGATTTATATCGATATTGCGACGGCAAGCGTGGATGGTGTGATTGCCCCCGATAGCCGTGCTATCGCCATCGCCACTTACCACAATCACGTGTTTATCAGGGTTTGCGAGTTTTATCCCTGTCGCATAGGCAAGGGTGCGTCCATGAGTAGTATGCACGGTGTTGCAATTCACATACGAACTCATACGCCCACTGCAGCCGATACCGCTAACAAGGCACACATCGTCCATATTCCAGCCAACCGCATCAATCGCGCGAATGATACTTTTCAAAATCACGCCATCACCGCAGCCCCAGCACCATAGCGTAGGCATTTTTTCCACACGCAAATATTCATCATAATTAAAAGCCATTTTTTATCCTTTCTTTCTTCCTTAAGATTCCATGTTATTGAATCTTGCATAAAGTGGCTTAAAAAGCCTTATTATTTTTGGGTTAATTTTAGACTTTTTAAACAAATAAAATTCTACACAAAAAAATCCAAAAACCATATAAGTTTTTAGAATCTAAACTAAAAAATTTCAAAATGATGTAATAATGAAACAGAATAATATTCATCAAGTAATTTATTTTTATAAAAATAGGTCAAAATAGCATTTTTAATATAAAATATCTAGAATCTTATAAAACAAAATTCTAGCAATCTATTTTTAAGGAGCAAGCAATGAAACTAGGCGTAAATATCGACCACATCGCGGTTTTAAGGGAGGCTAGAAAGATAAATGACCCTGACCCACTTGACGCGCTAAGCATTGCAAAACGCGCCGGGGCTGCACAAATCACAATCCATTTACGCGAAGATAGACGCCATATCCATGATAGCGACGTAACGCGAATCATAGAATCTAGCGCTCTGCCTGTCAATATCGAGTGTGCGAACTCCCTAGAAATCCTTGATTTTTTGCTCCCTTTAAAGCCAAGTCGCCTTACACTTGTGCCTGAAAAACGCGAGGAAGTAACCACTGAGGGCGGCTTAAATGTGAGTGAAAAACTGCTCCCTACGCTTGAAAAAATCCTGCAAAACGACATTGATGTGTCGCTATTTATCGATAGCAATAGCGTGGAAAATGCGCTATTTTTGCGTGATAAATTAGGGCTAACTAGCAAGGATTCTAGCTTTGGAATCGAGCTTCACACAGGCAAATTTGCAAATATTTTTTTGATGTTAGAATCTAATTTGGGACGCACACAGCACGCGATAAAAGAGCTAGAGCTGCCGCGAAATAAACTGCGTAAAATGCTTATAGATGAGTTGAATTTGATAGAATCTAGCGCGAATTTGGCGTGCCAAAATGGCTTAGGTGTGTATGCTGGGCATGGGCTAAATTATCAAAATGTAGGGCTTATCGCGAATATAGATTCTATAAGTGAGCTAAATATCGGGCAGAGCATTATTGCGCGCGCGGTATTTGTGGGGTTAGAATCTGCGATAAAAGAAATGGCAAGGTTGATAGTTTAAGCTTAAATTGTTTTTTATAATAGTAATATTCCATTATTTTATAAATGATAAATCGAGTAATTAGTTATTAGGATAACAGAATCTATACCCGCGGCGGCGCACGGTCTCAATCGTGCTAATGCCTAGTGGCTTATCCATTTTTTGACGAATTTGATTTATAGCGACCTCAATCACATTTGGCGTCACAAGCTCTGGCTCCTCCCATATCGCATTTAGTAGCTGGTCTTTTGAGACAATCTGCCCCTTTTGGCGCGCCAAATGCGTTAATACCTCAAAAGGCTTGCCCTTCACATCAAGCATCTCGCCCTTATACACGACCTTTTCCTCATCTGGCAAAATCAGCATATCCTCAATCTCAATCACGCTAGAATCTGAAAGCTTCAACCTCGCCTGAATGCGCGCCAGCAGCACCTGCGGATTGATAGGATAGCTCACATAATCATCCGCACCACTTTGAAACGCGGCAATCTCATGCTCAGCCTCCCTATCACCAAGCACAATCACAGGTACCTTTGGATACTTTTCCTTAAGTATAGTAAGAACATCTATTGCCCCACCATCATCAAGCTCATAGCCCACAAGCACCAAATCATAGCTCCGCACATTTATGTGATAATCGCCATCCTTCATATTGTGCGCAGTATCAATCGTGTAGCTGTTGTTTTTCTCAAGCTCTTTTATCCAGCGCTCTGTGGATTCTTGTTTTTTTTCAATAATCAAAATTCGCATAAAATACTCCGCAAAAAAATCTTTTGTGATTATAGCATATTTAAGCTAAGTTTAAAAGTTAATTAATGTTAGATTAAGGTTAAGAAATACATTAAATATTAACAATAAATTGAATTGATGAATTTATAGAATTTAAACTTATCTAAACAAACTTTTCCCCTCGTAAGTTAGCAGTTTATTTAGGTGGCGAAGTTCTAGCAAGCGGTTGTATTTCGCATTTCGCTCACCGCGCGCTGGCGCACCTGTTTTAATCTCACCTGCATTCACCGCTACGCTTAAATCGGCAATAAAGCTATCCTCGCTCTCCCCGCTCCTGTGGCTAATTATCGTCTTATAATTATTGCGTTGCGCAAGGCGAATCGCCTCTAAGGTCTGGCTAACCGTGCCTATTTGATTTGGCTTAATAAGTATAGCATTTGCAATTTTTTTATCAATGCCATTTTGCAAAATCTTAGCATTTGTGACAAACAAATCATCGCCGACTAACTGAATCTTAGAACCCAAACGTTGCGTTAAAATCGCCCATCCATCCCAGTCATCCTCACTCAAGCCATCCTCGATTGAAACGATAGGATATTTGCTAACTAGATTCTCATAATACTCAACCAAGCCTTTAGAATCTAGCTTTTTACCCTCACCTTTCAAGTTATAAAATCCATTCTCATAAAACTCGCTACTTGCGATGTCAAGGGCTATTGAAATCTCCTCACCGGGCTTATATCCAGCCTTTTCAATCGCCTTTAAAATGTAGGTAATGGGCTCTTCATTATTTTTCAAATTCGGCGCAAAGCCGCCCTCATCGCCCACACCTGTGCTTAAATGATTTTCATTTAGCAGTTTTTTTAGCTCGTGATAGACCTCCACACTCGCACGTAACGCACGTTTAAAGCACTCAAAGCCAAGCGGCATAATCATATATTCTTGAAAATCCACATTGTTATCCGCATGAGAGCCACCATTTATAATGTTTAGCATGGGTGCTGGGAGCGTGGCGGCATTAATTCCGCCAAGATAGCGAAATAGCGGGATATTTAGCGAGTTAGCCGCCGCACGCGCCACCGCCATTGAGACGCCCAAAGTAGCGTTAGCGCCGAGCTTTTCAAAGTTTTCAGTATTATCAATGGTTTTTAGCATATAATCGATGCCAGCCTGCCGATACGCATCCATACCGATAAGCTCGCGCGAAATGACCTCTGTAACATTCGCACACGCCTTTAGCACGCCCTTCCCGCTAAATCTGCTATCATCTTTATCACGCAGCTCTAGTGCCTCCCTTTTGCCTGTGCTAGCCCCACTAGGCACAATCGCACTACCCAACGCACCATTATTCAAACTCACTTTCACGCAAATGCTAGGATTCCCCCTGCTATCAAGCACCTCAAACGCGTCTAATTCTCTAATCGTAGCCATAATTTTCCCTTTTTTGATGTTATAGATTCTATAATTTTAAATGTAAAAAGTGCATTTTAGCTTAAAATTATTAATGTTTTGTTTATGGAAATTGTAACAATATTTTATGTTACAAATATGAACTCATAAAATTTATTTTTAGCAACAAATAAGATTTATAAAATCTAAAATATCACCCTACTCAATCTTGTTTACACGCACACACAATTACAATGCTCAAGTATGATAATAGATTCTATAAAACATGCAATTCGTAGATGTAGTCTTTTGTGTCCATGTTGTAGCGGAGTTCTCGTAGCATTATGTTGCGTTTTCTTGCTTTAAAAAAGCTTTCTAGTTTCTTTAAATCTTTTTCTTGATTATCTTTGCTAAGATAAAAAAAAGCTCCGTTTTTACCGCCTTTATCAACGATTTCTCCCATTTTTGCCAATGAAATGCTTTCACTTTTAGAATCTTTTAGCGATTCTTTTGCTAGTTTTATTTCCTTATTTTCCATTTTTTCTCCTTTATAATCTCTAAAATTAAAATTTTCCTAATTTTTTGTTAAGATTTAGCTTTTTTGGCTTTCAATTTCCTTAATTGCCTGTAGCATCCCTTTGAAAATTAATGTGTTATCAAAAATGCTATTTTCAAAAAATTTCGCGAAAAATTTGCCATCACCGCCGGTAAAATACAGCTTTTTTGTGTTGCTTGTTTGCTTTATCATCAAAAGTATGCTTTTTAAAATGCCAAAGCTAATCGCATCACGCGTATTTTGCGGCGGGCTATACAAATTCACACTAAAATCAGGCGTAACATCAAGGGCGCTACTTATGCTCTTATAAAAGCCTTGAAATGACGCAATGCCGGGCATTATATAGCCGCCAAGGTGCGCGCCAGATTCCATAATATCAATGGTTATCGCACTCCCAGCATCGATAATTATGCCATCATTTAACGCCTTGCACGCGGCGCGTCTATCCACGCCAAGCCCGACATAAGAAGTGTTTAGATTGATATAAGGCTCTAAATTTATGCACTTTTTGTGAGAATCTAGCAGCTTTTTTTCAAAATTTGAATTGACGCTGATGTAGTAAATAGGGATATGTTCTTTTTTTTGTGTAATATCATTTGGATTTTCGCGCCAGATTCGCCCTTGATAATAAAAGTGCAAACACGAATTGCCAATATCGCACAAAATCGCCCCGCCCATCGCTATACCCTTACTTTTTCTTTTTTTCTTCTAATTTCACATCATATTTTTTATTCAAATCTAGCACTTTTTTATTAATATAGATTCTATCATCGACATAAAAAATGCTTGATTTTTTGCTAAAGATTCTTAACATACTCTCCATTCCAAATCTCATTTTGTAACTATTATAAGAAAAGCTATCCAAATCAAGCTCAATCAAGTATCCACCGCTATTTTCATAAGTGTAAAGTTTGTTATTTTTTAAAATCAAGCCATTCAAATTCGCATAAGGCAGCTTCACACTTCGCACTTCGCCAAGCGTCTTATCAAGCTTGTAAATATAGCCATTTAGGCTTAAAACATATACAAATTTCCCATCAAAAAGTAGGTCGCGTAGCTCAATATCTTTGTTGTAGCTCTCACCTTTAATAAGGCTGTAGATTTTCTTTTGCGTTGCCGCGACTAGCTCGTCATTACTAACCTTTAAATAAATAATGTTATTTAGGAATTTATCGGTATTTACGATGATATTTCGCACACTTTTTAACGTATTTAAATCAATGGTGTTAAGGCGTCCATCAAGGGTTGGGAAAATCACTAAAGTGTCCATAAATACAGGGTTTGCGATATTTGAGCTAATGGCATAAACGCCCTCGCCTTTATCGCGGAAAATCTCAGTTTTTGTGCTAATATCATACAAAAAGGCGGTGTTATCCCCTAGCATTCCAGCTAATAGATTGTTTTTAATGCTAGCAGCGACAACGCAGCCATTTGTTGGGATTTCTAGCGTTTTATCTCTTTGTAGCGTTATTTTGTGATTGTTGTTAGAATCTATTGTTTTAGAATCTTTGCTATTATCGGCATTTCTTAGACTAGATTCTATATTTTCAAAATGCGGATTATTAATGGGAATGATTTTCACACCCTTGCACCCATCAGTTAGTATCCACTGCTTAGAATCCGCATAAAGCAGATTCTCATTTTCACTCAAAAGCACTTGCTCTACACTTTCATGTGTAATTATGTAACCATTTTTAAGTTTAGCAGCGATTCGATTTGTGGCAATGATATTTTTATCAATTTTATCATTAAAACTCGCCTTACCATTTAGAATCTGCGGTTTAAAACTTTTTTGTGAATCACAGCCTGTGTTAAACACATTAACTATCAAAAATAATAATAAAAATGTAAAAATATTTAGTATTTTCATAACTTATCCTAGATTAGATTCTATATTTTGCTTTAAAATTTGCTTTGAAAATCGCGGATTTTTAGAATCTATTTTAGATTTTAAAAAATAGCTAGATTCTATAATTTCTTTAGAATCTAAATTATAAATATTGAAACTAGATTCTATATTTTCTTCCGAATTTTGTAACTCTTTAGAATCTTTAGAATCTTGCGTTGAATTTTTAGAATCTTTTATAGAATTTTGCAAATTAGATTCTATAGAATCTAAACCATAATGCTTTAAAAGCGTGGCTAATTCATAAATTTGCTCATTATCATCTCGCTTTGTAATGCTATTTAAAAGTGCGTGGGCTAGGGCAATCTCGCCTTTTTGCAAATGCAAATATGCCGCAAAAAATCGCGCCCTATCTTTTAAAAGTGGCGAAGTAGCAAAGGAGTGAGATTCTAAAATATCCAAACTCTCAGTAAAAACGCCATACTGATAACTCGCAAAATCCGCAATGAGCGGGTCTTTTGATTGCATTAGCGACTTTAAAATCTCTAAATTTTTAGAATCTTTAATCTCCAAAGGCGATAACTTTTGCAAATTTTCAAACATATAAAAATCATAAAGTATAGAATCTTGCTTTTGCAACTCGCCTAAAAGCTGCTCCTTGCGGGATTCTTCAACATCTTTTGCATTAATTTCATTCATTATCTCTACCATTTTTTCTTTATGATGGGAAGCAACAAACGCCGAAATTGAGAAATATGCGATAACGCCGATAATCACAGCCACCGCAACAAATATCCAAATCTTATATTTTTTATAAAAACTCTCCAACGCAAACGCGTTAAATAGCATATTTTGGTCACTTGCAAGTTTGTCCTTTACCTCTTGCAAATTCCGCTCTAGATTATTTTCCACTCTCTGCTCTCTAGCCATTTTTCACCTTATTTTAACCTTAAATTCCACTAATAAAACCTTGCATTTTAGCAAAGAAATATCAATATTTAGATTTATATTGAATGTATAATGTATTTTTTAAAACAAATCTTATATAATTAGTGAGAATATAAATTTTAAGGAAGTAAAATTGAATATTATAGAATCTATTTTAATTGCAGTATGCGTATGTTTAGTTTTTTTAATATTTATAATTCGTAATAAATTTAAACTAAAATTACAAAAATTAGAATTTGAAAATGCTAACAGAATTCAAGAGTTAAATTTACAAAAAGAAAACTTAAACAAAGAGTTAGATTATAAAAAAGAAGAGTTAGAAAAACTAGAACTTAAACTTCTAGAAAGTAATGAAATTAAAAGGAAAGAAAACATGGAAATTCAGGCTAATTTTGATAAAAAACTACAAGAAATTTTAGAACAAAAAGATTATTTAATAAAAGAAATTACAGAATCTAAGGATGCTAAAATAGATTCTATAATCACAGAAAAAGAAAAAAAAGTCACTGAGATTATGCAATATTATAATGAAAAAATTTCACTTTTAGTTAAAGAAAATGAAAATAAGCTCCAAAATGCTCTAAAAGAGCAAGAAATTAAACTAGATTCTATAAATAATCAAAAACAAAGCGAATTAAAAGAATTACTACATACTGAGCGAGAGCGACAAATCGCTTTACTAACACAAAAATTTACTGAATTAAGTAGTAAGATTTTAGATGAAAAATCTAAAAAATTTAACGAAAACCAAGAATATTCACTAAAACCGCTGAAAGAAGAAATTTCACTTTTTAAACAAGAAATCGAAAAAAATACAAAAGATTCTATTGATAAACACGCACGTTTAGAAGAAAACATTAAAAAATTATTAAGTGAAAGCGAAAAAGTTTCTAAAGAAGCTAATAATTTAACAAATGCTTTAAAGGGCGACAATAAAATGCAAGGCGGTTGGGGGGAAATTCTATTAGAAAGACTTTTAGAGCTTAGCGGACTTAAAAAAGGCATTGAATATGAGACGCAAGTAACTATCAAAAATGAGAATACAAATCTACGTCCTGACGTAATTATTACGCTACCTAGTGAGCGAAAGGTAGTTGTAGATTCTAAGGTAAGTTTAAGTGCATACGAGCGGTATGTAAATGGTGGAAACAAAACTGATTTGCACGCACATATAGAAAGTGTAAAGAAGCATATTAAAGGACTTCAAGGTAAGGAATATCAAAAAGTTGTGGGAGAAAATGCTGGGAATAAATTAGATTTTGTGATTATGTTTATGCCTATTGAAGGTGCGTTTAGTGCGATTGTGGGCGATGGGCTTTTTGAGGAGGGTTTTAAAAAAGGGGTGATTTTGGCTACCCCTAGCACTTTACTTGTGATTTTGCGACTTATCGAAAATATTTGGACAAACGAAGCAAAGGATAAAAATATTCTTAAGATTTTAGGTGAATGTGAAAAATTAATAGGGAGTTATGAAAAATTTAAGGGCAATATGAAAAAGATTGACAAGGCTTTGGATAATGCAAAAGATGAATTTAGCAAGGCTCAAAAGGAGCTATTTGGTGGTAATAAATCCATGGGTAATATTTTAGGGAACATTCAAAACTATATGAGTAAATCATCAAATGATGCGATTGATGTAACAAATATAGCAGATGTAAAAACATCTTTATTGATAAAATCTAATGTTGATAATTAATTCTTAAAGTTATTTATAAAGCGGGGGTAATGTATAAAGGGCTGCAAGGCTCGTTAAATGCGTTCTTTTGCAGACTTAAAGGTAGCTTTAAAGATTCTATATGTTGGCTACTTTTTGCGATAAAAATTTGCTTTTCAAGGTTAGAATCTAAATTAGATTCTATAGAATCTTTTAAAAAAAACGACATCGCGCCAAAGGCTTTTATCTCATTATTTGGGCTAAAATAAAAACTATTTGTCGCATGCAACTTTATATCGCGCGTTAGATGGAGCGTTTGCAAAAAAATGTGCGTTAGCTTGATACTACTAAGCGAACCCACGCCACGTGCGTAATAAATGTCCTTAAAATCGCTAAATTGAGCTAGCATTGTAAAATTAGATTCTATAAAATCACTACTTTTAGAATCTAAAAAGCTAGATTCTAAAATATTAGAATTTTTAGAACTAAAATCTTTATAAATTCCGCATTCTATAATTTTTACCTTGCTAGATTCTACAGAATCTGTAAAAATATTTGCAAAAACAAAGGGTAAAATATCGCTAGTTTTCCCATCAATAATAATAAAAAAAACTAATTTGCAGTTATCATAAACGCCAAGCATTACAGGCGAATTTACACTAACTAAAACAATATCGTATTTTTTCATTTTTTTAGAATCTAGATTCTAACCTAAGCGGGATTTGATTACACCAACGATTTTATGGGCGTCGTTCATACTTATGGCAATTGAGCCGCCGTTTTTGTATAGCAAGTCGCCGACTACAAATAGATTTTTTACTTCGCTTTCTCTATTTTCATCCGCTTTTGCAGCGCCGTTAGAATCTATTTCTACGCCGCATTTTCTTAAGAAATCAACAGGGGTTACGCCGCCGATAGCATACACGATTCTATCAAAGCTCTCACTACTTCCGTCACTAAAAGTAACGCAAAGCTTAGAATCTACATCGCTAACAGATTCTATATCAATGCCAAATTTGCCTTTTAAGCCCTTGCTTAAAGCAGATTCTAACTCACGTGCATTTTCCTCATTTATGCGGCTAAACTCCTTGCGGCGATAATTCAGTGTCGTAGGCGTAATCGTGGTAAGATAGACCGCGTATTCCACCGCCGAGTTGCCCCCGCCAACGACTAAGATTTTCTCCCCAGCCACGCAGTCATTCACATTGAAATTCACCTTTTTACGCAGTGAAATCGGGAGCGGATAGCTAGGCTTATTTGGTTTGCCCATTTTACCGATGCCGATAATGGCAAATTTGCATTCAAAAACCTCGTTATTTACGCACCGCACAGAAAAAATCTCGCCCTTTTTGACAATCCTATCAACCTCGTGATTATATAGAATCTCCACGCTATTTTCAGCCAAAAGCCTCTCAAATAACGCCAAAGTATCCTCTTTATTACTATCACCAAATGGGATATTGCCAGCAAGCTCTACCACCTGCCCCTTATAGTCCTTATCCACGCGTTTTCCAGCCTTGTAATACTCTCTAATCATCGCTGAAATCTTATCAGTTTTCTCTAATACCAAAATGTTAGAAATCCCAGCCTTTTTACACTCAATAGCCGCCGCAATGCCACCAGGTCCTGCGCCCACGATAATCACATCATACATTTTTTTCTCCTTTTATAGAATCTTTTTTGGCGTCATTTTTTGCCATCGCATTTAAGTCATCCACGCTATCAAAAAGCACGCCACGCATAAATTTTTCCTTATCATCAAACTGCCCATTTTTTAGCCCCCACAAAAACGCGACAAGTCCCAACGCACCGATACTTAGCGAAGTCCCTAGCATAAGAAACATAACCCAACTGCTCATTTAAATTGTCCTAAATTTATGTTTTAAAATGAGATTTTTAGTCATAATTTTAATATAAATAATTGTGATTTTGTGTAAAGTTTTGAAAAATGTAATTTTTTTGTGCGTTTTTCTTAGAATATGTGAAAATTTTTCACTTTGTTGTAAAAGTATTTTTTTTTGTAGTATAGAATCTTTTGCGTTTAAACTATTTTTAAGGAAGAAAAATGTTGCGTTTTGCTAATAATTTTGGTCGTTTGGATAGTGAGTTTTTAGAATCTAGTTTGCAAGATTCAAAAGATTCTAAGGGGGAAGATTCTAAAAATCATAACTTAGATTCTAAAGAAATTACAGAATCTATAAGTAAAGATTCTAAAGCCTTGTCGCACGACCACAATGAAGATTCTAAAACCCTATCGCCCACCCACCACCCTATTAGTGGAAAAGATTCTAAAAATTTATCGCCTAGCCACGATAAAGATTCTAAGATTAAAGATTCTAAAAAAGATTCTATAGAATCTAAAGAGCAAAATCAAAAGTTAATAGAGCAAAGAAATGCCCTATTTAACGCTATTTTACAAGAAAAAAACACAGGCAAAAGTGGCTATTATGAGCTTCCCTTCACGCAGAGAGCCTTGCAAGATTCTATCAACTATAAAAACGCAAATAAAAAGCTACTAAAAAGTCTCACACATATCGTAATTATCGGTATCGGCGGGAGTTCGCTTGGCACTCGCGCCATTGATACGCTGCTAAATTCGCTAAAAAATCGCAATGAAATCAAGCTAAAATTTTTAGAGCATACAGATTCTATCGCAACCAAAAAAATACTAAAAAATATCAAGCTAAAAAGCACACTTTTTATCGTTATTTCAAAGTCGGGAAGCACGATAGAGACGACATCTTTGCTAAAATTTTGTATCAATAAATTCGCCCTTTTAGACGCAAAAAAACACCTTTTAGTTATCACAGATTCTAACTCGCCCTTGCAAAAATGGGCAAAGGAAAATGGCGTGCAAAATATCGCTATAGAATCTAGTGTAGGCGGGCGTTTCAGCGTCTTAAGCAGCGTTGGAATCTTGCCACTTTCTTTACTAGGATACAAGGTTGAGAAAATCTTGCAAGGGGCGAAAGAATTTTTTGAATCTTTTTTACGTAGAGAGCAGGAGCATATCTTAAGTAAAGCCCTATTTTACGCTAAACATCGTGATAAATATCCTATCAATGTGCTTTTTTCATATTCGAGCGTTTTTAGTGATTTTAATGCGTGGTATATCCAGCTTTGGGGCGAGAGTTTAGGCAAGATTAATGCGGATAATAAACGCGGTGGATTGACGCCCATTAGCCTACTTGGCAGCATTGACCAGCACTCATTTTTACAGCTAATTTTGGAAGGAAAAGCCGATAAAAGCGTAACATTTTTGCGACTAAGTTGTGGTAGCGTTGAATCTTTGAAAATCCCAAATGTGAAATTAAGCGGCTTAGAATCTACAAATTTTGTCAATGGAGTAAGCTTCCTAAAGCTATTAAACTCGCAGTGCAAAGCCACAATGCAGGTCATGGACGAGCAAGACATCCCGCTAGATTCTATAATCTTAGAGCGACTTAACGAACGCACAATCGGCAGCCTTATAATGTATTACGAGCTTCTCACATCAAGTGTGGGAATCCTGCTAAACATCAACACCTACGACCAACCCGCAGTAGAAAAGGGCAAGAAATTGCTAAGTAAAATTCTAGCTTAATTTTTTTTGCCTTACGGCTGTATCACAAAATCCGAGAAGGTTAGTCCGTTTATTGCGCCCTCTGTCAAAATCGCATTTATGCTAGCAGTAGCCGTCATTGCGAGCTTGCAGCGTCCCTGTGAGCCTTGCAAATCATTTGCCAAGAAGCCTGAAATCGTGTCATTTATCACATGTCGCACGATGTCCATTTTTGCCTCTAGCTCCTTTGCCACGCCCTTGTCATTGTAAAGTATGGTCGCCCTAAATTTGCCATAGCCGCCACTTCGCGGGTTGTCAGGGTTTGCAGGTTTTAAGCTTACGATAAACTCTTTTTCAATCGGCAGTGCCTTTTCGCTTTGGGCAAATATCGCATAGCACGCGTTTCCGCCCTCATCAGCGGCTTTACTTAAGGCGTTAAACGCAACAAATAATAATAAATATACAAAAATCTTTCTCATTTTTTCCTCACTTTAGAATCTATTTTAGAATCTTTTTAAGAATTTAATAGCTAAACACTCAAAATCTTTTAGTCCATTACACTAAAGAATCTTAAGGCTGTAACACAAAATCAGGGAAAACAATCGCTGCCACATGCCCATCTGTAAGCACGGAATTTACGCTATTTGTCGCCGCAGATGCGAACTTTTGCCTACCTTGCGCACTTTGTAGCTCACTTGCCGTAAAACTACTCGCCACATCCGTAATCACATTGCGAATAATATCAAGCTTGGCATCCACCTCTTTAACCGTGTGCTTATCGGCAAGTAGCAGGGTCGCCTTAAACTTCACAAAGCCGCCCTCACGCATATTATCGGGGTTTGGCGACTTCAAATTGACGATAAAATCCTTTTCCAAAGGCTGAATTGCCGCTGGATTTTTAAACGCCTCATTTTGCAAAAGGGCTTGCTGTTCTGGGCTAAGATTTGCCACTTGTGGGGCAGCGCCACCGCCGGCATGACCACCACCGCCGCTACTTTCCTCATCGCCGCCCATAAACATAAACACGATGACGGCAATCAAAATGATAACGGCTACCACAACGCCGATGATGATGAAAAGCAACCCTTTGCCCTTTTTCTCTTCCTTATTTTCGCCTTCTTTTTTTTCTTCTTCAGCCATTTTAGCTCCTTTAGCTCTGCATATTTTTGTAATAAACTAGCGATGTTTTGCCAAATTTACTCACTTTATAACACTCAAAATTGCAAATTTTACTAGCAATATCAATTCCACTTTGCATTTCAATGACGATAATTTTAATAGAATCTTGCAAATTTTTACTAAAAGATTCTATAAATGTAATAATTTTGTCATAAATATCACAAAAGCCCTGCCGCACGATAAATGGTGGGTCTAAATAAAGTAGAATCTGGCTTTGTTTTTTAGCAATTTTGCTAGATTCTATAGAATCTGTTTTAGATTCAGTGTGAATTGTTCTCTCAAATTTTCCTTTTTGCGTTTGTTTTTGTAAAGTTTTTTGATTTAAAGTTGAAATTATATCATTTTTTATTTTAGATTCTATATTTTTTGTTTGATTTTTTGTAGTTTCGATATTTGTAATATTTTCACTCAAAGATTCTAAAATATGTAATGATTGAAAAAAATCTAGGTTGTAAGATTCTATAATATTTTCTTTAGAATCTAGTTTTATATTTTGTAAGTTTTTAGCATTTTTATTATGAAATTTGGTGTTTATAGAATCTAGATTCACTAAATTTGTAAGTTTTTTATCTTTGCACTCTTGCAAGTTTTTAATATGTAAAGATTCTATGTTTTGGAATCTTAAATTATTAGGATTTATAGAATCTTTCTTAGAATTTGGCGTATTTTTTTTAGAATCTTTTTTAGAATCTAGCGTATTTTTTTTAGAATCTAACTTAGAATCTAACTTAGAATTTCGCTTAGATTTTTCTTTAGATTTTAAAGATTCTAAATTAGATTCTAAAGGAGATTCTAAATTAGATTCCAAAGTTTCTTTAGATTCTAAAAGAGATTCTAAATTAGATTCCAAAGGCGTAATTTTAGATTCTATATCATTATAATATTTATAAGTTTTTTGATTAAAAATATTAATATTTGAAAGTAGATTTTTATACGCGTTAGAATCTTTTTCAAAAAATATCGCCCTTTTAGCCCCACAGCTTAACGCCTCAAAGCCCATTTGCCCACTCCCAGCAAAACACTCAATAAAAATCACTCCATTGATGCAATCTTGCAAACTATCAAAAAAGCTCTTTTTCACAATGCTTTTTGTCGGTCGCGTCACCCCATTAGATTCTAAATTTAGTCTTAAACCCTTAAACCTCCCCCGAGAAATATTAAAATGGGAAACATTAAAATATGAAGTGTTAAAAGTACATTTATCTCGTATTTTTATCTTACCCTTATTTTTAAATCCGTTACGATACATTTTTTACCTTTTTAATATTTTACTAATTTTAAACAATTATAAGATAGAATATACAATTCTTTAAAAATTTATAGGAATTTTTAGTATGCAAAAGAAGCAATTTATACAGGTTAATACGAAATCAAAGGCTTATAAAGTCTATATTGATTCGGTAAATAGTGAGTTATTGCAAAAATATACACAAAATAAGAAAGTTCTAATTATTAGTAATGAAAGCATATATAAGTTATATAAATCATATATAGAAAATTTAATAGATTCTAAAAATGCTAACTTTTGTATTTTGCCTGATGGCGAGAAATTTAAGAATATGAAAAGCATTGAAAAGATTTTGGATGCCGCATTTCAGGCTAAACTCAATCGAAATAGCCTTATGATTAGCTTTGGGGGTGGCGTAATTAGCGATATGACGGGCTTTGCAAGTGGGATTTATGAGCGCGGGATTGATTTTTTAAGCATTCCTACGAGCCTACTTGCTATGGTGGATGCGAGCGTGGGCGGAAAATGCGGGATAAATAATAAGTATGGGAAAAATTTAGTAGGGCTTTTTCATCAGCCAAGTGCGGTGTTTGTGGATATGTTTTTTTTAAAATCCTTGCCAAAACGTGAGATTTCAGCTGGACTTGCCGAGATTGTTAAGATATTTTCTTGCTTTAATTTTAGTGCGTTAAAAGTTATAGAATCTAAAACTTTGCAAGATTCTAATATTATGAAAAGTCTAATTTTTAATAGCATAAAGTTAAAGGCTTTTGTGGTGGAAAATGATGAAAAAGAAAAAAGCGGACTTCGCGCACTGCTTAATTACGGACATACTTTTGGGCATAGCATTGAGCTAGAGTGTAAATTTCGCACATTTTTGCACGGCGAGGCGGTGGCGATGGGCATTATTATGGCGAATGTTCTAAGTGTGAAACTTGGCATTTTGCACCCAAAAATTGCTGATTTTATAGAATCTAAATTGCGTTCCTGTGGGCTTCCTACGCGATACAAGATTAAAAATGTGGAGCAGTTTTATGAGAGTTTTTTCCTTGATAAAAAGAGCGTGGATTCTAAGCTGCATTTTGTGCTGTTAGAATCTAGTTTTTCGCTAGGTTTAAGTTTAGAATCTATGCTAGAAACCGCTAATTTAGATTCTAAAATTAAGGCAACTTTAAGAAATGATATTGATAAAAAGCTAATTTTTGAGGTTTTGAATGAATTTTGTTAAAACAAAATTAAAGAAAATATTTTATAATAACTTTTTACTAATAAAGTTATAAATTTTATAACTTTAAATTTTTAATAAAAGGAGAAAAAATGCGGAAATATTTTAGAATCTTAGGTGTGATTATTGCGTTGCAAGCGATGTTTTGCGGTGTTTTGTTTGCCTTTAGCAAAAATTTTTCTAATAAAGATTTTAGTTTTATTTTAGAATCTAGCAAGGATTTTACAAGTGGGCAAAATGAGTTTAGTTTTATCGTGCAAAAGGGCGGGAAAAGCGTGGCTGTTGAGAATTTGAAAGTCACATTTTTTATGCCTGAAATGCCTGGGATGCCAAAGATGAGCTCAGATTCTACTTTGAGTGCAAATGGCGATAGTTATAAAGGTAGCGTAAATCTCGCTCACGGCGGCACTTGGCAGGTTAAGGTTAGCTTTAGTTTTGAGGGTAAAAAATATCAGGCAAAAACTAGCATTGATTTTTAACTTTTATAGAATCTAGATTCTAAAAAGCCTAATTTTTAAGCTAAAAAATATCATATTTTATAAGGATAAAGATGGGAAAATCACGCATTATCGCATTAGTGATATTTGTAGTTTGCTTTTTGCTGCTTGCATATAAAAATTTTGAAAATGGCAAAGAATTAGAGGATAGAAGTCACCCTATAAACCGCGCCGCGTGCGAATTTAATGGGAAATGTTAGAATCTAGATTTTATAAAAAGTTATTATTTTTGTAATATAGTTTTGCCAAAAAGTTTTATAATTAGTTGTTTTTTGCTAATATGTATTCTAAAATTGCTATGTCGCCATTCTTTAAAACTCTGCGTTTTTTTCAAATATTCTTGCATATTTTTAGAATCTAAAATGGCTTTCAGCGATGGATTTTTTTTCAATGCTTTAGAATCTAGTTTCAGTGAAGAAACAAAATTTTGCAAATCATTGAAATAATTAGGATATTTATGCAAGTAATTCTCATTCACACGCAAAATATGCGTAGGAATGCTGTATGTGTAAAGCAGATTTTCCCGCGTTAAAAAATCATAAATAAACTTAATCACATTAAACATTTCTTGCGGTCGGTGCGACATTTCACGCGTCAAACTACCCTCACGCAAACGATAAAAATACCGCGCACTTTTTGTAAGAGCAATGCGTTTAGCCAAGATATTCACACACACGCCAAAGCCCACATCCTCGGCAAATCGCACAGGTGGAAAACGCACACTTTTTAGTAAACTTACACTAAATACGCTACGCCACGGGTCAATCTTGCTTGTAAGATTAGAATTTCTCACTTTCCGCACAATTCCTTTCTCTTTATTACGTGTATATGATAATATACTAGAATCATAACTATTATCCTTAAAAACACAAATATTCCTAGTTTTTGCCACTTGAGTATTATGATATTCCAAACTATAAATAAGATTTTCATAATAATCACTCGCAATCACATCATCAGAATCTACAAGCCCAATATACTGCGTATCTTGCGGATTTTCAGCCGAAAAAATAAAATTTAGCCCCGCATTTCTGGCTTCTCCTAAGCCCTTATTACTTTGATTTATAAGCAAAAATCGCTTGTCCCTAGCAGCATATTCACTAGCAATAGCCCTGCTCCTATCGCTACTGCCATCATTTATCATAATTGCCTGAAAATTGCTATAGCTTTGCTTTTGTATAGAATCTAGGCACTCACGCAGATATTTCTCAACATTATAAATGGGGATAATGATACTTAGAGGTTTCATAGTGTTTCTTTGCGTTTTAAAGTAATTTAGATTCCATAAAGATTCTAAAATTATAGAATCTAAAACGCAAATTATAGCAAAATTACAAAATTACACATATTTAAAAAGATTAAAAATCAAATCTTGCTTGAACGAATGCCATAAGTCCATTTCCGCTATCCTGCGTTCTAGTAGCACCCGTTCCATAGTATGATACTTGTGGAGTTAGAGTAAATTTACCAAATTTCATAGGTAGCTGTGCCATTACGCTAAAACTATTAAAAGTTCGATTTAAATCCGAAACACTAGCAAACTGATAACCCACAGCACCTATCAGTGTCCCCAAGCTTCCTAATTTATATCCTGCTTCAGCTAATGCCCCAACGATAACTACGTTGCTACCACTAATAGAAATTTGAGAATTTGCAAAATTATACCCCCCTGTATTTCTATTAATCCTTTGCTCACCATAAGTATTACCATTTACACCCCCATGCACTTGTGCTGAAATATATAATTTTTTATCCATTAAGTGCATTTTATATCCACCCATTAAATGCCCTCCAAATGCCCAGTTTCTAAAACCATTTTCCCCACCTTGTATAATCTTAATAGACCCAGCCACCTTATACTCACTACCACCAATTTTACCACCATAAGAAGCTGCAATACGAGGAATCAACCCATACTTAGCACCACTAACATCATAGCTTAGAGAGTCTTTTATTAGCCCTACTGCTAGATTCCCTAATGTATATTCGATTTGAAATTGTCTATTGCTAGTTCGCATTGAGCCAAAGCCTGTCGCACCATTATCATTATCGAAAATATCGCTACTAAAGCCTTTTGCTAAGCTTTGTGTATCTTTCTTACCTATTAGAATCTTTCCTGCTTTACCAAAGTTATATTGGCCCCAAAGCTGTCTTAAACCCGGAACAGTATTGCCTGAAGCAAAAGTAGGCTCACCAGCCCCAAATTCAACTGCAGCCGATATATTTCCTATTTTAGCTGTTACACCAAGTCTTGAGCTCGTTTGCAATCCCATAATAAAATGTGAATCAAAGCTACCAGCCACACCATTGCCTAAATTCGTCCCTTCTCCCACATACGCACGAATGCTACCATACACATCAATTGAAGTCTTTTTCTCCTCGTCCTTATAGACCTCAATACCTTGCAACTGCGATATTAATAACCCCACTGCCACACTACTTAAAACAACTTTTTTTACGCTTTTCATTACTTTACCTTTAAATTTGATTTGCTACTAAAAGCTTAAGAATTGTAAAAATTGTATGTAAGATTTAGAATCTAGTTTTGTAAATATTTGGTAAAAGATTCTTAGATTCTATAAAATTTTAATAAAATGTAAAAATTTGAAATATTGCCGTTTAAAAGATTCCAAAAATCCATATTTTAAGCTATCTTTAAGATAGGAATATATAGAATCTACACTTTAAATAACCCAAACTTTTAACAAGGATAGATAATGATACGAGCAAAAGAGCCAAAAAAGGATGTGCAGAAAAAGAGCTACCACACCGATAGATTCTATGCGCCGAGTTTGACGCCAAAAGTGCCTATTAGCGAGAGTGCGTATAAAGAAGTGGGCGAGATTTTAGAATCTAAAGTGAAAATCTTGCAATCTTTTGTGGAGATAAATCAGGCGGTTTTCTTTGTTGATGTGAGCGATTTACGCGTGGCGTTGCAGATTTTAAAAGAGCTAGATTATGATATTTTGAGCGAGATGAGTGCGATTGATAATGTGGCGATAAATGGCGAGTTTGAGCTATTTTATCAGCTTACGTCGCATGAGAGTTCGCATAAAAATCGGCGACGTTTGCGTGTGAAAACCCGCGTAAAAGAGGGCGAGGAAGTGCCTAGCGTGTGCGATATTTTAAAGGCGGCGAATTGGAGTGAGCGTGAGTGCTATGATATGTTTGGCATTAAGTTTAGTGGGCATCCGTTTTTAAAACGCATTTTGATGCCAACTGACTGGATAGGCTATCCGCTGTTGAAAAGCTATCCTTTGAAGGGCGATTCGTTTGCTAGCTGGTATGAAGTCGATAAGATTTTTGGGCGTGAGTATCGCGATGTGGTGGGCGCGGAGCAGCGAGATAGTGCGCGTGTGGATAGGGATGATAGCATTAACTTTGCGCGCATTGGCAAGGAAGTGGCAAAGGGCGAGACGCCAAAAGATTCTATAAGTAAAATCACATATCAAGAGGAAAATAAACCGCCTGTGGTTAAGAAATTCCCTACCACTGCGCCAAAAGAGATGGAGAAAAGGATTTAGGTTTCTATATTTTATTGTGTTTTTTTAAGTTTATGGCTAGTTTGATGGCGGAAGGGAAGTTGCCGTGGGCATTTAGTTTTTTTATGTTTTGCGGGAAAGTGTTAAAGGTTGTTGAGCCTAAAGAAATGGCGGTGTAGCTTTTATCCCAAGTGAAATATTTTGTAAAGATTCTATAAATTTTAGGTGAGCCAAAAATAAATATAGAATCTTTTTTGAAAATTTCTAATGTGGCTTTGGAATCTAACTTTTTGATTTCACTTGTGATGTTAGAATCTTTACAATCTAACTTTTTTATTTCACTTATAATGTTGGAATCTATGGAATCTATTCTGTTAATTTTATTTGCAATGTTAGAATCTTTAAAGTCTATAATTTCTTGCGTGGTTTTAGAATCTTGCA
This sequence comes from Helicobacter saguini, assembly GCF_000762875.2. Taxonomy (GTDB): domain Bacteria; phylum Campylobacterota; class Campylobacteria; order Campylobacterales; family Helicobacteraceae; genus Helicobacter_A; species Helicobacter_A saguini. The sequence continues at coordinate 149,154 of NZ_JRMP02000002.1, read as the reverse complement.
TTATAGAATCTTTATAATCTAGATTCTGTAATTTTTTAGAATCTAAGTTATTAATTTCATAAGTTTTTATAGAATCTAGATTGCGTAAAATATTGTTTTGTTGTGAGTTATTTTTAGAATCTATATTATTGCGTTGTTTAGATTCTATATTATTAATATTATAATTTTTTATACAATTTTCTTTCAAAAAATCTATCTTTTTAGATTCTATAATTTCTTTAATTAATTGAGTGTTTTCTACGCTTTTATACACGATTAATTCGCTTATTTTACAATATGGTTTTAGAATCTTGCTTATATCACTAATAGATTCTAAAGCTTTAATATATAGAATATTTTTATCTTTAATATTACAAATATTAGAATTTATAGAATCTAATAAAGCGTAAGCTAAATCATTCCCACTAGCTCCTTTAATATTTGGGCAAAAAGCGACTTTGCCACCGCTTTCACGCCAAAGATTAGCACTAGATTCTCCTACCAAAATCGCCTTTTTTTCTAATAAAAATTTAGCATATTTAGATTCTAATATCACTTTTATCGCACTTTTAGAAGTTAGAATTATAAAGTCAATAGATTCTAAAAAATCTAACTTTATATCAAACTCTACTTGTGAAATTAATAATAAATCAAGCAATAAAATTCCATTAGAATCTAAACAAACTTCGCTGCCACTTGACTTTAAAACATAAATCATAACTTAACCTTTGCAAATAAAATTATAACAACTTTAAGATAGAATCTACTTGCAAATTTAGATTCTAACGCTAGATTTATAGAATCTAAAAACGCCCAGCCACCCCTTAAATGCGAAAAAAGGAGACAAAATGAAAGAAAAAATCCTAACAAAACTAAAAGAAATAATCTACCCAAATTTTGAAAAAGACATCGTTAGCTTTGGCTTTGTAAGCAGTATCGAACTATTAGAAAATTCAAAAGATTCTAACCAAAAAGCTATAATAAAGCTAACTATTCCAACAAATGACGACGCAACAACGCAACAAATAAAAGAGCAAATCTACACCAAACTAAACGATATAAATATAGAATCTATCGTGCAAATCACTACACCTGAAAGCCGCAAAGAGCAAAGCACGCAAAAGCCAAATAATTTATTGCCTACAACAAAGCATTTTGTGATGGTGAGTAGCGGTAAGGGTGGCGTTGGCAAGACTACGACAAGTGTGAATCTGGCGATTTCTTTGGCTAAAAGTGGCTTGAAAGTTGGGCTACTTGACTGCGATATTTATGGTCCAAATATCCCGCGAATGCTTGGCGTGGCTGATTTGCAGCCAAAGGTTACCCCTGATGGGAAAAAGCTAGTGCCGCTTGAGATTTTTGGTGTGAAAATGATAAGTATGGGCGTTTTGTATGAGCGTGAAGCAAGTCTAGTGTGGCGTGGTCCTGTGGTTATGCGTGCGATTATGCAGCTTTTGCAGGATGTGTTTTGGGGGGCGCTTGATGTGATGGTGATTGATATGCCGCCTGGCACGGGTGATGCACAGCTAACGATTGCGCAAAGTGTGCCTGTGGGCGCTGGGATAAATGTGACGACACCGCAAAATGTCGCCCTTGATGATGGGATGCGAGCCCTTGATATGTTTGAGAAATGCGCTATCCCAATTTTTGGCATTATTGAGAATATGAGTGGCTTTCGATGTCCTAAATGTAGCGAAACCTACGATATTTTCGGTGCTTCAAGTGGGGGCGCTACGCAAAATTTGGCAGAGCATTTTAAGACGCAGGTTGTGGCAAAAATCCCGCTTGAGCCAGAGATAATTTTGGCAAGTGACAGCGGCAAGCCCATTAGCTACTTTCACCCAGATAATAACGCAAGTAAGATTTATATGGACATCGCACGCCGCCTTATCACTTTTTTAGAATCTAATAAGGCGGATAATAGCTCAATCCAGCCGATAAGATAAAATATCAAAAAAAGTTATTTCTTGGCTTTTTCATCTATCAAATCCCCTATCATAATGTCGTAATATTGATAGTATTGGCGGCTTTTTTTGCTAGCAAAAAGGTAGGTTAGAGAGCCGCCGCCCTCAAATTTTGCACGAGTGTAAAAGGGTGCTTGAAAGCTCTCGCTATTTAGCGGCGTAAATGGATATTTTTTAAGCATAGCCATATTTCCGCAGCTAAAAATCGCTAAGTTTTTGCTACCTACAATAAAAACAAGCCCTGCGGCATACTCACTACACGCCGCAATCAATCGTTTATCCGTTGGGTCGTGCTTGCCCTGCGAGTTTAAAAAGCCCATAAGCAAATCAGGGTTTATAAAATCAATGATTTTGCCGTATTTATCGATTATGTGGCGATAAGTCGCTTCATTTGGAGCAATGACAAACGCCTTATTATTGAAATTTCTAAAGCTAACTTTATCGCCCACTTCAGCCTTTAGACGCGGTGTTGGCAGGTAGGGCTGGCTAAGTTGCGTTAGTTTTGAGAATTTACCCACCGCCTTAGTGCCATCTACTTCCACAATTTCCATATTGCCAACTAGGGCTTGATAGACTTCCAAATCACGCATAACAATGCCACTTTCGCCCTTCACAAGACTAAGATTTGAAAAAGTCGCTAAAATCTCGCCCTTTTCATCGCTAATAGATTCTATTTGCGTGCTTTCAGGCTGGCTTAAGGTGCGGATAAACTCGATGCTATCATCAAATTTTTCATCATTTGCACTTAAAAACACGCACACACACACAAAAATCAATATTTTTTTAAGCATATTTTTCCTTATTTTTATCTAAACTTGAAATTATAACTTATTCTATTAAATATAAGTTAATTGCAAAAAAGTGCTACTTTATGCAAAAAATATATAAAAATTGCAAAAATATGAATTTTTAAACGATTTAGATTCTATAAAAATGATATTATTTATAGAAAATTTATGGAGTTTTTTATGGATTTTTTTAGGAATATAGAATCTAGATTCTATAAGGTTGTTTTTTTATTTTTTATACTTTTATGCACGATTATTTATGCTGATAATAAAGCTAATGTGAGTAAAAACTACACAAATGAGCAGAAGTTAGAGCGGTTGAATGTGCAGATTCGTAACACTGATTCTATATGGTTGAAGCGATATGACAATTTTAGGAATTATCACTTGATTACAAATGAGATTAGTGAGCTTGAAAAAAAGAGCTTAGAATCTACTTTAAGTCCGCAAGATAGCCATCGCCTTGAGACATTAAAAAAACAACAAACCCTGCTAGAGCAGTATCGCAACAAGCCTTTTGGCGAGCTGCTTGAAAAGCCGACTTTAGAATCTCCGCCCACTATTACAAATCCTTTTGGCATTTTTTCGGCGTTTTCGTATATGAAGCATATCTCGGCGGTGCGAGATTCTATGCAGCATAATAAACGCGATTTAGAACAGCTTATCGCTATGTTTGAGAAAAAATATGAGTTATTAAATGAGATAATTGATGAGGTTGAAAGGGGCGTTGATTCTGGGGATTTAGATTCTAAAATCACTGAATCTGCGTTACAAAATGTAACACGAGATTCCATAAACACAGCCAAAAATATAGAATCCACCACGAAAGATTCTATAAATCAAAACAAAAACATAGAATCTAAACCCAAACAAGATTCCAAACCCACCGAACCACAAAATAAAAAAGAAAAACTCCGCATTTATAATGAAAATCTTGATATTACCCGCGACATTTGGCTTGAGTTAGAATCTGCTAGAAATATCTATGATACGACCATTGATATGTTTGACAAGGACGCTGATGAGATACGTGCTAACCTTGAGCTTGGCATTAAAAATCAGCTGCTGAAACTCGGCTACATCGGCATTGGCATTCTTATTAGCATCGTTATAGCATTCATTTTTAAAATGCTTGCCAAACGCTACATCGCAAACCACGACCGCGCCTACACCACTAGCAAGGTTATCAATTTTTTTAATATCACGGTGATTTTTCTTATCCTACTTTTCGCGTATATTGATAATGCGACTTATGCGGTGGCGATGGTGGGTTTTGCGTCTGCGGGGCTTGCGATTGCGATGAAGGATATGTTTATGAGCACTTTGGGCTGGCTTGTGATTGTGATAGGCGGCAGCATTCATGTCGGCGACCGCATTAGAATAAAAAAAGAAAATGAAGTATTTATCGGCGATGTGCTTGATATTTCAATGCTTAGAATCACGATTTATGATGATATAACACAGACTAGTTATCGCGAAAATCATCGCGCAGGCAGGCTAATTTTTATCCCAAATAATTATGTTTTTACTAACCTTATTTCGAACTATACTTATGGAGATTTGAGTAATATATGGGATAGTGTTGAGATTTGTATAACTTTTGATTCTAACATTACTAAGGCAAAAAATATCGCTCTGCAAGTCGCGCAAATCCACGCCAAAAAATACACCGATGGCACAAAGGAGCAAATGCAAAAAATGCGCGATAGATTCCAACTCGTGCAAAGTGCGCTAAATGTCGAGCCGCGCGTGTTTAATTTTGTAAAACAAAATGGTATGGAAATATCGGTGTGGTTTCAAAACTACGCGTATGCGACTTTGAGCCTGAAAAGTAAAATCGCGCAAGAAATCGTGGAAAAATACCTAGTAGAAAGCGATATAAAAATCGCATATCCTATCACGCGAATCGTGTATCAGGGCAAGGATGGCTTGGGGGAAATAAATATGAACGTTTTAAATAATGTAGATTTTAAAAAAATATAGTGTTTGTTATATAAAATAATAATAATTTAACTTTTATAAAAAATACTTCCATGTTTGTGTTTAAAGGTTTTAAAGCTAGATTTTGAGGCGTTTTCTAGTATAACTTTTGCTTTTGCATAAGTCGTAATTATAGAATTTTTAGCCATAATTTTATACAATTTTTGAAAGTAAGATAGATTCCAAAGTTCGCCATTATATTCTTTTGAAAAGGCATCTTGAAACACAATATTAAAGAAATTAGGCTCAAAAGATACTATAAAATCTAGGGCATTTCCATGCAAAAAATATAGAATCTTCTCATTTTCTTTATAAATTCTATTTTTTATAAGTTCATTAATTACTATATTAGAATTTTTGATATTTTTATAGTTAAAATCTAGCAAATTTGGTAATATCATATCAATTTCAGGTGAGTAAATTTCCACATTTTTAAAATGCTGCAAGGCAAGCAAGGCATTAAATCCCAAGCCAAAACAAATATCTAAGATTCTAATTTTTGAATTATTAAATTCAGTATATTTTTTAGCTAAAGTTTCAATTTTCATAATATTAGATTCTATATCATCACTTTTATTAGAATCTAAAAAAGTATTAATATTGGTAATCTCATCTATAAAGACATTATAATTTATAGAATCTAAACTATCAAAATATTTCAAAAATACTAATGCTGGTAAAATATGCTTTATCATACTCTCACTATAAGCCCCAAGACTTTTGCAATGATAGCTTTGCTTATATTTCTCATTATACGCGCTAAGGCTTAAATCCGCTCCTTGCACAATATGCAACTTTTTATTGATACTATCATTTAGCAAACTTTCATTCATATTTAAATTACCTTTTAGAATCTAGCCTAGGATGTCGCGTTTGCCCTTGCTGTTTGGAGCGGAGAGAAAGCCCTCTTTTTCAAGTTGCTCGATGATATTTGCGGCTTTATTAAAGCCTATGCCAAGTTGGCGTTGAATGTAGCTAATGGATGTTTTTTGGTCGCGCATAATCACTTGCTTTGCCTGTGCTATCAAGTCGCCACCGCTACCTCCGCTGCTAGATTCTATATCGACTGCCACGCTATCCTCCTCGATAAATCGGCTGTCATAATTTGGCTCACGTTGCTGCTTAATAAAATTCACAATATCCTCAATCTCGCCCTCGCTAACCCACGGCGAATGCACTCGCGAAATGCCCTGCGGCGAGACAAAAAGCCCATCGCCATTGCCCAAAAGCCGCTCTGCCCCACTTGTGTCAATCACGACCTTAGAATCCACCATATTTCCCACGCGATAGCTAAGGCGCGCGGGCAGGTTCGCCTTTAGCGTGCCTGTGACGACATTCGTGCTGCTGCGTTGCGTAGCGATGATTAGGTGCATCCCAGCGGCGCGTCCCATTTGCGCGATTTGCGTTATCGCACCCTCCGCTTCCTTGCCACCTGTCGCCATTAGCTCGGCTAGTTCGTCAATTATTATCACAAAATAGGGCATTTTTTGGCTTGCGTCTATCATTTTTTCGTTATAAGTGAGAATAGTTTTTGTTTTCTGCTCTTTTAAAAGTTCATATCGTTTATACATTTCCTCAACTGCGACGTGCAGGGCTTTTATCGCAGCTGTGGGCGAATTTATAATAGGCGTGATAAGGTGCGGCAAGTCCTCATAAGGCGCAAACTCGACCTTTTTTGGGTCAATCATTATAAGCTGGAGATTTTCAGGGCTATTGCGATAAAGCAGCGACAAAATAAGCGTATTCACACCGACACTTTTCCCGCTGCCTGTGGTCCCGGCAACTAATAAATGTGGTAGCTTGGCTAGATTTTCAATCACAGGGCTACCCATAATATCCTTGCCAAGCACGATAGATAGGGCATTCTCGCTCTCTTTAAAGGCACTAGATTCTAAAATATCACGCAAGTAAATTGTTTGGGCTTCATTATTTGGAATCTCAATACCGATTACATCCTTGCCAGGAATTGGGGCTTGAATGCGGATATTACGCGCTTTTAGCGACATCGCTAAATCATCTTGTAAGCCTAGCACCTTATTGACCTTGACATCGGCTTCAGGGCGAAACTCAAAAGTGGTCACCACAGGACCTAAAAACACGCCGACAATGTCGCCGCGGATTTTGAAAACTCGCATTTTGGCAAGTAGATTTTCAATCTTAGAATCAATCTCGCTATCATCGATACTGCTTTGATTTTTAGGCTCTTGAAGTAGCGTAATGGGTGGCAAGATGTAAGGCTCATTTATTATGGAATCTGTAATTTTTTGGGGTTCTTTGGGTTTTATGTTTATTGTGTTTATTGTGGTTGTTTTGTTTAATGTTTCTAGTGGTTCTTGGGGTTTTATTGTTATTTGGCTTTCTTGCGGATTTATCGTTGTTGTGGTTTCTTGGGGTTTGATTCTAATTTGTGGTGTGTTTTCGTGGTTAGTATCTTTTATTTTTATAATGGTGGAATCTTGCGTTGTAGATTCTATATTTTGGGGTTGTGTGTTTTGATTTATAGAATCTTTTAGGCTTAAAGTTATAGAATCTGTAATATTTTCTTTATTAGATTCTATATTATTAGTGCTGTTTTGCGTTTTAACTTGCGTTGGTTGCGGTGTTTGCGTTTTGTTTATAGAATCTAGATTTGGAAAAGTTGGATAAGTTTTAAAAGTTATAGAATCTGTAATATTTTTAGATTCTAAGTTATTAAAAATAGGCATTGTTGGAATTTCATTTGGGAGATAAAAGCTAGGTTGTGTTGGTTGTGGATTTGTAGAATCTGTTTTTTTAGAATCTTGTATGATTTGAGTTTGCTTTGTTGATATGGAATCTTGCGTTGCGTGCGTGGTTTGAGTAGTTTGCGATGGTGTAGAATCTTGGTTTATTTGCGTGGATTGTGTGGGCTTTATTTGTATAGAATCTTGCGTGGTTTGCATAGTTTGTGAATCTTTAGAATCTAAATTTATAGAATCTGTTTTTATGGAATCTGTTTTTATGCAATCTTGCAAATTCGTTTCATTTTCTATCTTTTGCCAAATATTAATATCTTTAGAATCTTCTTTAGATTCTATATTTTCTAACTTTATATTGTTATTAAAACTAGATTCTATAACTTTTTGCTTAGAATCTAAATTATTAGAATCTTCGCTTAAAATATTAGGAATTTCAATAATTTCAATATTATTAGAATCTTTAAAAGTTTCAAAATTACTAACTTTTTTAGATTCTATATTGTCAATATTATTGAGTGGCATAATGATAATTTCTTGCTCAATCTCTTCAAATTGCGGCGTTATAGAATCTAGTTGCGGTTTTATAGAATCTAGTTGCGGCTTAGTAATCTCTTGTATCAAAACCTCGCTTGGCGCGGCATTTTCCACAATATTTATAGGACAAGAATTAGCTACATCGCTAGGGCTTTGCGTAAAATTTTCTTGCGACGCTTGCAAATTAGAATTAGATTCTATATTTTCTAACTTTTCTTGTAAAATACTATCATTATTTGGAGTTTCTTTTATAGAATCTACTTTATCATTTTCTCTAGTAAAATCCATATTCATAACTTTATAGCTTGATTCAAGTGGCATATTGCTTAATTTTATTTTTTTATTTTCAATAATTTTTGCTCTATTTTCACTAGATTCTATATTAGATTCTATATTATAAATATTAGAATTTTCTTTATTGTTTTGCTCTATATTTTCAAAGTTTTCACGTACCACAGGCTTTATAAATTCCGTGCTGTTTTCTCTTAATTCAGCAATAAAATCTTTTTTCTCACTCACCTTACTTCCATCTTTTGTTTTAAGAGTGATTTTTAAGCCATCATTGCTTTCTAAATTGTTAGTTAAAATAGAACTTTCTTCTTTTTTAATTAGATTTATTTGATTATTCACTTCTTTTTGTAGATTTTCCATATTATTAGATTCTAAAGTTTCATTTTTACTAACTTTTTTAATAGTAATATTACTACTATGCTCATTATTTGTCTTTGGAGTATCCTGCCTTAACCACTCCTCTTTTATCGCCAAGCTTTTAGGGCTAACAAAAGATTCTAACACATTATGATTTTTAGAATCTTTTAGCTTAATAGTTACATTTTCTTTAGTTTCGCTAAACGCAAAGTTATCATCACTACTTAGCTTTATATGTGTATTTGCCTTTTGAAATCTTTGTAAAACATCCTCATTTTCGCTCTCATTTTTGGGCGAAATATGCCTAAAATTATCATTTAAATAGCTAATTTTTGTAATATCAATATGTGAATTTTGGCTAGAACTTTTTACACTATTAGTTTTAAGTTTTATAAGGCTAGATTCTAAAGCATTATTAATTGTAGAATCTAAAGTAGCATTTTTATCCAAATTTTCTAACTTATTAGAATCTTGCAAATTAGATTCTAACTCGCTAGAATTTTTAGGCTCAAAAGTTTCATTATTTATAACTTTAGATTCTATATTTACATCCGCATTCAAATTAGAAGACAAATCAGTCTCAAACGCCGTATTTTCCGCCCCTTTTGGCATTTTAGCAAAGCTATCAAGTGGCGGCTCGACAAGTTCGCACTCAAAGGTATATTTGCTCTTTGGCATCGTTACAATCTCGCTATACTGCAGGTTTAGCATTTTTTTATTCGCGCGCTGCAAGTAGTCCATATTAAAATCCACATAAATATCTTTTAGCTTTTTACCAGCTTCTTTTAGAAAAGTGCCTAAAGAATTTTTAAACATTTTATTTGTGCCTCCTAAATATTGCAAAATATATAACATTTCCTTTTGAGAAATTAGAAAAAGTGAAACTATTACGCCCAAAAATGCCAAAGCAAAAACGCCATAAATTTTTATAAATGGCTCTAACAAATCGCATATAAAAGTTCCAAAAAAGCCAACTTTAAAAAGCAAAGCCTGAAAAATAAGTAATGAAATAAATAACAAAATATACCCAAAAGTTAGCCTAACTTTTCTAAAACTATAGCTTGTATCATCATAGAATCTATACACCACAATTAGCAAAAGCGGCAGGTAAATATACGCTAAATAGCCAAAAAGCCCTACATTGAAATTCGCAAATTCACTACCGAAACTGCCTATTTTAAAGAATCTATTGCTAAGATTTTCACCGCCAAGTGCCGCAGCATTCAGCCTTTCAGGACTTACATAGCCAAAAATCGTGGCAATCCACAAAAATAAAATCACCGCACTCAAAAATACAAAAAAATACGCCTTTTTTATGTGAAATCCTTTTCAAATCTTGTGTAAATATAGAATCTAAACGCCCGCAAATTTAAAAAAATCTTAAAAAATGTTTCTTTTTTGCTAAAATTATAACAAAAATTTACGATTATTAAATGTTTTTAGCTTTTTTTAAGTATCATTAGCTTTTTACTTTTGTTAAAATCTTGTTTAGAATCTTAAATCGCAAAAAGATTCTAAGTCGCAAAAAAGATTCTAAAACGCAAAAAAGTAAGGGAATTTAGGAGAAAATTATGCACGGAAAAATAACGCGATATACCGCTACGACAGGCTCTGGCGTCATTATGAACGCTTCAAAAAAGATTTTTGAGCTGAAAAAAGAGAGTTGGCATGATGGGCGAAATCGCCCCGCTGTTGGTATGTATGTCGAGTTTAGGACGAATGATAGCGGCGTTTTGGTGACTGATGCACACGCGTCAAAGTATCAGGATTTCCCGCCGGATGCGTTAATTCGCGAGATTGACTTTTGGAAAAGTAACACTGATGAGGAGCTTAAAAACAAAGAAATTGAGCTGCGGCAAAAGGAGATTCAAAAGGTTTTCGCCCAGACGAATTATTTGAAGTTGCAAAGCATTGAGATTACGCGTAGCGTGCAGGATTGTATTAAGGAGTATTTTGCCCTAGAATTGCGGAGCGTGGATTTCCTTAAGGAAGTCGATGTAGCCGCGATTTCGCCGCTTATAAATTATGGAATCTGTAAGCGATTTTTAAGCAAAGCCTTAGACCACCTTATTTTTAGCGATAGGAAATTGACGATTGATATGTTTGCGGAGTTTCAATCCCGACTTGGCGCGTTAGAGTATTCGCACAATTTTTTCTCCAAAAATGAGGTAAATCCAGAGCGCGTGTATGAGGAGATTTTCCTTGAGTATCAGTTTAATTACAAGGGGGCGGTGCGCGCGGCAAATGGGATAAAAGAGCGTGTTTTGCAGCTGCAAAATAAAATCCGCGTTAGCAGTCACGAGCTAAAAGTGCTAAGAACGCGACTTGATGCAAAAAGGGGCGATGAGGGGGAGCTGAAAGAGAAAATCGCGCGCATAAGGGCAAACACGGATAAGGCGCACGAAGAGGTGCAAACACTGCAAAAGGCGTTAGAAAATTTAGAGAATCTTTGCAAGACTTTCGCGGAAAAAAACTTGAAAATCTTTGAAGCCGTTTTCCGCAAAACGATGAATACACTGCGTGAAAAGACCGAAGAGGCGCTAAATGTGACCGCTACACAGCTTGATAATCAAATATGGGAAATGGGTATGAAGTCCGTGTCCATCCGCAATGTTTTTTTTAAACACAACATAAATGAGCCATATTGTATGATGACTTTTTTGGGGCAGACGGTTAAAAAGCTTGATAAAAATAAGATTTCTGCTAGCAATGAGCAAGCGATGTATAAATATTATATGAATCATCAAGTGAAATATGTCAAAAAATTCCTAATTTTAACTAATCAGCTAAAGGTTGAAATCACGGTCAAAATCGATATTATGAGTCGCAGTAAGAATAATAATGTGGTGATTGCAAAACGCGATTCGCAGTTTTTCGTGGCGGTTAATAAAGAAAAGTTTGAAGAGATTTACATCGACCCAACTAACCTAGATAGAAACGCCCTGCAACGCCTACTAAATGACACAAAAGAGTCAAAATACAACAAAGACCCAAAAATCATCATAATCCCAAAAGACCAAATCGCAAATATGAAAGAGTAGGATTTTGTCTTAAGGAATTTTATCTTATAAAAGGAGCGGAGATGAGACATCATAGAGTGTTAAGTGGCGAATCTTATGAAGCGCAAGAAATTCGTAAAAATCCAAAAAAAGATTATTTTCTGCGAGATACTAATGCGTGGGTTAGCGCTCACGTGGATGTCATCACAGGCAAGGTGCTGTATTCTTATGATGGTATGACTTTTAAGATATGCAGTTTTGATGATTTTTTCTACAAAATGAATGCGGTGCATGTGGAATAGATAGAAATATCGATTTTTTTAAATATTTTAGTGATATTAAGCGAAATGTGCGAATATCATTCTTAAATTCCACAAACACAAAAGGACAAAGATGAAAACATACAACATAGCCGTGCTAAAGGGCGATGGGATAGGCGTAGAGGTCACAGAGCAGAGTTTAAAAGTGCTAGATTCTATAAGCAAAAAATATGATTTGAAAATACAAACGCAGGAATTTTTAGTCGGCGGAATTGCCATTGACAAAGTGGGAAACTCCCTGCCAGATGAGACAATAAAAGGCTGCAAAAGTGCGGATGCCGTGCTATTTGGTGCTATCGGTGGTCCTAAGTGGGAGAATTTGGAAAATGATAGCCCTGAAAAAGGTTTGCTGCGATTGCGTGAGAGCTTGCAAGTGTATGCGAATGTCCGCCCTGCCTTTGTTTTTGACGCTTTGATTGATGCGAGTAGCCTTAAAAGTGAAGTGATAAAAGGCGTGGATTTGGTGGTCGTGCGGGAGCTAATTAGTGGGATTTATTTTGGTAAGCCGCGTGGCATTGAGGTGCGAAATGGCGAACGTGTGGGCTTTAACACGATGGTTTATACCGAGAGTGAAATCCGCCGCATAGCCCACTACGCCTTTAAACTCGCGCAAAATCGCCGCAAAAGTGTCTGCGTGGTCGATAAGGCAAATGTGCTAGAAGTTAGCCGTCTGTGGCGTGAGGTTGTTAGCGAGGTGGCGCGGCAATACGCCGATGTTTCGCTATCCTATCAGTATGTCGATAACGCCAGCATGCAGCTTATCCGCAATCCAAAGGGCTTTGATGTGATACTTACAAATAACCTGTTTGGCGATATTTTGAGCGATGAGGCTAGCCAGCTAACAGGCTCTATCGGGCTTTTGCCTAGTGCTAGTGTGGGCGAAAAGTTCGCGCTATATGAGCCAATTCATGGCAGTGCACCTGATATTGCAGGGCAGAATTTGGCGAATCCTATGGCAAGTATCTTAAGCGTGGCGATGATGTTTGAGATTAGTTTTAAGGAATTTGAGATTGCCCTTGATATTCGTAAATGTATAGAATCTATTTTGAATGAGGGCGTGAGAAGTCGCGATATAGCGAGTTTTGGTGCAAAAGAGATTCTAGGATGTAGGGAAATCGGCGACCTTGTGGCGGATAGAATCCTGAAAGGATAGATTCTAAAAGTTATGAAATATATAATAAAAGTATAAGGAAAATTATGGAATCTACAATATATCTAGCCGGCGGATGCTTTTGGGGCGTGCAGGGCTATTTTGACAATCTTAAGGGTGTTTTTCAAACTTGCGTGGGTTATGCAAATTCGATTGTGTCAAATCCTACTTATGAGCAGGTTTGCAGTGGAGAAACGCAGGCTAGTGAGTGTTTAGAAGTGATTTTTGATGATGAAATTATTCCGCTTTTTGTAGAATCTAAGGGTGAAATTAAAAGCTTTGCGGACATGCAAGATAGTATTTTGTTAAGATTTCTTAGCATTATTGACCCTTTTTCTATAAATCGGCAGGGCAATGACATCGGCACGCAATATCGCAGTGGCATTTATACAATAGATTCTAATTCTCTTAAACAAGCACAAAATTTTATAAAAACGATTAATAAATTATATGGAAAGCAAGTCGCCATCGAAGTTTCACCCTTGCAAAATTTCTACAAAGCCGAAAACTATCACCAAAAATACTTACAAAAAAATCCAAATGGATATTGTCACATCGACATTTCAAAAGCTAAAAAACCTTTATTGGATTTTTTTTAACATAAAAAACTTGCAAATTATCAGTTACTTAAAAATTATAGAGCCAAGGCGCAGGCAGTTGCTACCATTTTTAAGGGCGATTTCATAATCGCTACTCATTCCCATTGATAGCGTTAGAGTGTTAGAATCTATTTTATCTGTCATATTAAGCGTTTGTGAAATATCTATGCTTTTAGAATCTAAATTAGTTTCTGGCGTGTTGTTTTTAGAATCTTTAGATTCTATCTTGCTAATTTCATCAAAAAGCTGATTAGTAATATTGAAACTTTTATCGATTAAAGTTACATTATTTGTATTTGCACCCATACACATAAGTCCATTTAATAGAATATTTGGGCAAGTCTCTTTTATTTGTAAATAAGATTCTATAACTTTGCTAACTTCAAAGCCTTGCTTAGAATCTTCATTTGCGGAATTAACTTGTAGTAGGGCTTTTATTTTTTTATTTTGCTTTATAAGCCGCTTTTGCAAAGCATTTGCAAGATTAATTGAATGCAAAGAATGCAAAAGCTCGATGTTAAGATTCAGTAAAGAATTGATTTTATTTTCTTGCAAATGCCCGATAAAATGCCACTTTATTTTTTTTAATTTCTCTTTAGATTCTATAAAATCTTTAGAATCTTTGTCATGTTGAGCCTTTGGCGAAACATCTACATTATTAGAATCTAAACTTAAACTATCCTTAAAATTTTTTTTATTTTCAAATTTATCCCCTAACTTTTCCCCACTAAAAGTTTCATATTTCCTAACTAAATCTTGCACTTTATTCTCGCCAAACTCAAATTGTCCCGCTAAAAAAGCGTCAAAAATTTCACTAACATTACTATATTTACTAACCGCGACTAACCTTATATTTTGCTTAAGATTATATTTTTCTTTGCAAATAGTTATAGATTCTAGAACTTTTCTAAGATTATCTTTTATCATAAAAATCCTTAAAATTTTTGTATTATAATATTAAAAAAGTTTTAAAATATGGAATCTAATATGAAAAAAATTACAAAATCTAAGGGCAAAAAAAACGTGGAATCTAAAAAAGATTCTAACAAAAACGCTAAAATAAAAAAAATAAACCCCGTATTTATCATAGCCGAGCTAAGTGGCAATCACAACAATGACTTAAATATCGCTTTGAAAAGTGTGGAAGCGGTCGCAAAAAGTGGCGCTGATGCGATAAAATTTCAAACCTACACGCCAGAATGCCTTACGCTAAATTGCAAAAATGAGTATTTTAGAATTAAGGATGGGCTGTGGAAAAATGCGTATTTATGGGACTTGTATGATGGCGCTCAAATGCCTTGGGAGTGGCATGAGAGGCTTTTTTTGCTTGCAAAATCTTTGAATCTAGTTGCGTTTAGTAGCCCTTTTAGCGTGCGTGGAGTCGAGTTTTTGGAGAAATTTGACTGCCCTATTTATAAAATCGCAAGCTTTGAAGTTATGCACACACCGCTACTTCGCGCCATTGCGGCGACTAGGAAGCCTGTGATTATTTCACTTGGCGTGGCTACTTTGGACGAAATAGATTTTGCATTAGAAATATTGCGTGATAGCCCGAGTATTACGCTACTTTACTGCATTTCGCAATATCCAGCCAAAATTAAAGATGCCCATCTTTCAAATATAATTAAAATCAAAAAAAGTTATCAAAAATATAACATTAAAGTTGGCATTAGCGACCACACACTAGGGCTTTCAGTGCCGATATTTGCGAGTATTTGCGGGGCTAGTGTGATTGAGAAGCACTTTATTTTGGATAAAAATTTGGGTGGTGTAGATTCTGCATTTAGTTTAGATTCTAATGAGCTTAATATGATGGTAAAAAGCGTGCGTGAAGTGTGTGAGCTAGCTAGTGATTTTGAAACTATTAGCTTTAAAAGTAATGAAAATAGTAATGTTATAGAATCTAGAATTAATTTTAAAAAAAATACAAGTGAAATTATAGAATCTAAAATTATAGAATCTAAGTCACAAAAAAAAGATTCTAATATGATAGAATCTAAAAACATTATAGAATCTAAAAAACCAAAAAAAGGTCGCGAGTTTGCGCGCTCTCTTTTTATCTCAAAAGATGTAAAAAAAGGCGAAATTCTAACCTTAGAAAACATAGCCGTAGTCCGCCCCAGCAATGGTTTAAGCCCTTTGCTTTTAGATTCTATACTAGGTTTAAAATTCGCTCAAAACTTAAAAGCAGGCACACCATTAAAAAAAGAGCATTTTGGGTGAACAATAAACTTTTATCTTAAAATTTGTAATATCTTACAAATTCAAATACTGCATAATAACTTCTGTGTTGCTACCTTTTTGCGTAAAAATAAGCACATAGCGAGAAATTCCACCACTATAAATAATCCAAAATCTATCATTTGCCCTCTCATTCACAATATATTCCTGCTTTTTGGTATCAAAATTTTGAAAAATATAGTGTAAGGTATTTTGTTTTCCATTTATATTAAAAGTCTCGCTAGAAGTTTTCTGTGGCATATTTTCACTTAGCAAAAACTGCGAGAAATTCGCCCTAATAATGTGATAGCTCTGCGTTATATTCGCATTTTTAATAAAAATCTTTTTGCTACCACTATTATTATTGCAAGTAAATGGCAAATCACCTACTTTTTGTCCGTGAAATCGCCCATTTTGCAAAGGACCAAAAACAAGGCTTCTATCAGGTGGAAAGCTACAAAAATCAATAAATTCTAACCCGCTTTTAGAATCTAAATTTATCTTTGTGGTGTCATAAGTTTGTGCGAATGCCTCTGTAAAAAAGCTCTCTCTTTTACTAATCATATCTGCGTATTTAGCGTAATTTTCCGCACTTACAACGCCCAAAAAAGTAAGTAAAATCAAAAGATATTTAAGCATATTTGTCCTTTAAATGTTTATAAAATTCTAGATTCTATAATTTCAATCATACCTTTTCCAAAAGGTTCTATCAAATAAATCAGCGTCATTCAAAAGGGCTTCAAAAGGGCGAAAGCGATATTTATAGCCCATTGATTTATGATTTTTTATCCAGTAGCCTGGGTAGAAATATTTTAAGCCTAGTTTCCTTGATAAATTTAGCAATAATAGAATATTTAGTGTGCCTAAGCTATATTTTTCATAACTATGGTCGTAAAAAAAATAATTCGCACTAAGGCTATCTTGCACGATGTCAAAGTAACTCACGCCGATTAAGCCGCCATCGCGATACATACACATCTCATAGCCAAAGACCTCGCTGCCTGCCACAAAGGAATTTGTATAGCGCGCAATGTCGATATTATTGACACTCCAGCCCTTTTTATCCGTCATTTTATTGTGATATTTCACATACAAACTAACCCTTGCTTCATTTGTCAAAGGACGGCGAATCTGCGTAAAAGTCTCAACATTTTTTTTTAAAACCTGCCGCATATTTTTGCTAATCTCAAACTCTTGCACAAGCTGACGAATCGTTACGCAATCCCTGCAGCTAGGGCATCGCGGCACAAAATAATACTCGCCAAAACGCCGATAGCCACGCTCAAGTAGCCCAGCATAAAAGTAGGGCGTGCAATCTTTTATGCCTAAATAGCGAAATTGACTTGCGCGATTTTCATAATATGAGCAAGGATGAACTTCACTTAAGAAATCAAAAAATTCCATTTTTTATAACCTATCGTTTAAAAAAGTTCAATTTATTATAAGTTTTTATAGCGACAAGATAGAAAATGGGCATATTGAATAAATTTAGCGATAATTTGATGATTAAATCCGCCAAAAACATCATAAAAACATCGTGGTAAGGCAGCACCAGCACGAATGCGACATGGAAAAATATGAATGTATCGACAAATTGACAAATGCCGCTATTTACGCCATTTCGAAGCCACCAAAGTCGCGGATATTTTTGTTTCAGCTTAAAAAATACAATCACATCAAGGAACTGAGAAGTAAAAAACGCACACACGGAAGCTACGGCAATATAAGGATTTGGCGCGATAATAATGGAAGGAAGGAAAGCAAGCAAAAGCCCGATACGCAGGGCTTTCAAAACATCTTTACGATTAAATTTCTCACTCAAAATATCCATTAGCAAAAACGAAATAGGATAGCTAATCGCGCCATAAGTAATGTGGCTGTAAATGTCCATCGCAAGGTAGGTTAGCGTGTTACTCGCCTGGCTTAAATCAACTTGTGCGTCAAAGATTCTAAAGCCGACTAGATAATTTGACGCGATAATGATAAAGGCGAACGCAAAAGCAGAGATATATAGCGTCTTATCCGTCATTGTTTTTTCTTTTTTGGGTGTTTGGGTTTGTGTGTTATTTTCTTGCGTATTTTCTTGTATTTGCATATTTTGTCCTTTAAAATATTATAGATTCTGTAATTTTTTTAGAATCTAAATTATGAAATTTTGTATTTTATAGAATCTAACTTTCAATTTATCTAACTTTCTCATCGCGATTTCACCTTATCTAGCTCTGATAATTTTAGCGTAAATTCCACTTCGCTCTTTGTAATGCGTAGCTCCTTTGCAATCGCATCAGTGGTGTAGCCATTTTGGAATAATTCTAGAATCTGCTTTTCATTTCGCTGCTGTGAAGGCGTATTAAAATGCCCCAAACTACGCAAACGCTCCTCTAAAACTAGAATCTTATCCTCAAAATATTCCCTATCGCTTTGCAGTCCATGTTGCAACGAAATTATATCCGCCTTAGCCTCTTCAATCCCACGCAGCAGCTCTCTATCTTGCTTTACACCGCTATCTTTGGGCTTTTTATCATTATCGGTAATCCACTTTTGAATCTTGTAAATCTCCTTATTCACATCCTCGATACTATGCTCTAGCTGGGCGATTTTGCGCGCTGTATCCTTCTCTTTCATACTCATATAAAGTAGGATAATGATAATGATTAGTATAAAAAGCCCCGCGACAATCACGCTCATCATTTCATAGCTGATATTTAGCATATTTAACATCGTATCATTCATATTTTTCCTTATAATTTTTGTTGCTTTCGTGCTTTTAGCATTTCGCGTTCGACTCCTACGATAAATGCGTCATAGTCTTTTAAGTCGCGTTCGCCTATTTTGCTTATTTCTAGCACATTTTCTTCCCTTGCGATGCAAAAAAGTGGGATACATCTAACAGGGAAAATGGGCAAGTTTAATCGTGCATAATATGCGGCTTCTTTTTTTAATTTTATATTAGATTCTATATTTTCTAATTTTTTAGAATCTAAATTAGGATTTTGCAAACTAGATTCTATAGAATCTTCATGCGATATATTAGAATCTTGCGACTTAGATTCTATAGAATCTAATTTTTTAGAATCTCCTAAAATAATTATCCCATGCCCTAGCCTACTTGTGTGCGTTTTATATTTCAAAGGGATATATTTATCCGCATTATCGCCACTTATTAGATTCTCAATATGCTCTAACTTTTTAAAGATATGCACGAGCATTTCACCGATTATCACATTACTCGCGCCACACTTGCACTCGCCACTTTTTGCATGCAAGGAATGCAGCCACTTTTCAATGGAATTATTATGCAGCTGCGTTAGCTCATTATACTCCTGCAGGGCTTTAAGCTGAATGCTGTCATCTAATTCCTGAAATTCTATTTCTAATATAGAATCTACTAAGCGAGTTTCAAAATCCATAACTAATACCTTAAAATACTATCAAAAATTATAAATGCTAAAAATACAAAACCCAAATATCCATTCGTAGTAAAAAATGCCCTAGGAATATTTTTAAAATCACGTGAGACCAAATAATGCTCATAAACTAGCATTCCTGCGGACACGATAAGCCCTATAATAGCAAGATTATGCGTTGGCGAAAATCTCAAAAATAACGCCCAAAAAAACACCGCAAAAATATGAAAAATACGCGAAATATGCAGCGAATTTTCCACGCCAAAACGCACAGGAATGGAATATAAATTATGCTCCTTGTCATAATTAATATCCTGCAGCGAGTAAAGAATATCAAATCCAGCCACCCAAAAAAGCACGCCTATACTAAGAAAAATGCACCATAAATGTAGCGTGCCGCTCACCGCAATATCGCCCGCAATAGGGGTTAGTCCAAGCGAGACGCCTAAAACCACGTGTGCAAGGTAAGAAAAGCGTTTCATAAAGCTATAAACGCCTAGAATCACAAGGAAAGGCACACTTAAATAAAACGCCAAATCATTGATAAAATAGCTCGTAAGCACGAACGCAGCGGCATTTATCACGCAAAAGGCGGTAAGAGTGGGGGGCGAGACGCGTCCATCGACACTTGGGCGATTTTTTGTCCGCTCATTATCAGAATCGATGTCCCTGTCACACAGGCGATTAAAGCCCATAGCAAAATTTCGCGCAGTAATTAGCGAAATAGCACACAAAATAAGCGTTTTAAACCCAAAAAACGCGGTATTATTAACCTGCACAGATGACACAATCATGGCAATCAAAATGAAACTCGCGCTAAATATCGTGTGATTAAACATCACCAACTCGCTAAAAACTTTCATTTTTTGCTTAAAAGATTCTAAATTTAATGTGAAACTCGCCATAAAAACGCCCTATTTTTAACCCTTTTAATGTTAAACTAACCTTAATAACGCCTGAAAACGCCCTAAATTCTGCCCTAGATTCTATAAAATAAAACTGCAAATAAAAAAGGTATTTTGAAACCTTAACTATAACTTAAATTTGCTTAAAAATCAAGTGTTTTGTAATTTTACTTACATAAATTACAGAATCTAAAGGAACCAACTATAATGTACTATTTTTGTAGTTAAATGAAATACACATAATTTTTGGTAAAATTTGCACAAAACTAAGAGGTAGATAATGATTTTAAACGCCATAATGCTTGCATTTCGCCAGATTTCTAGGAATTATTTAAGGGCATTTTTGACAATGCTTGGCATAATTATCGGGGTAGGCTCTGTGATAATCATGCTTGCTTTAGGCAATGGCACGACACAAAAGGTGCGCGCGCAAATCGCAAGTCTAGGCAGCAATCTAGTGATGGTTTTCCCCGCGCGTGGCTTTAATACAGGCGGTGGCTCGATGAGTAAAAAATTCACACAACAAGAGGTCGAAACGCTTCGCCAACGCCTACAATACGCCCAAAAAATCGCGCCTGTGGCAAGTTCGAGCGCTACCGTGCAGTATAGCGGCGCAAATACGCAGACGACAATTAATGGCGTGACAAATGATTTTTTTAGCGTTGGTGGCTGGGAAATGGCGTTGGGTAGGGAGTTTGCAAGTGATGAGGCAAGTAAAAATGTTTGCATTTTGGGGCAATCTGTGCGTTCAGCTTTGTTTAAAAATGAGAATCCACTTGGAGCAAAAATAAGAGTTGGCAAGTCGATGTGTGAGGTGATAGGTGTGCTAAAGCCCAAAGGACAGGGCGGTGGCGGCAATGACCAAGATGATATGGTGGTAATGCCATTTAAGACTTTTTTAAGAGATATTTCAGGAACTACTAGCATTTTTAATATTAATCGTGTGATGATTTCGCTCAAAGATGGCGTAGATTCTAGCGTGGCAGTGGCTAAAATTAAGGAGATTTTGCGTGATTATCGCAATATAAAGCCCGGGCAGAGCGATACTTTCGACATCATGGACACCAAAGAAATCGAGGAGCGGCTTACTTCCACGACTAAGATTCTAACGATTTTCCTTAGTGCTACAGCGGGCGTGAGTCTCGTGGTGGGCGGCATTGGCATTATGAATATTATGCTTGTTTCAGTCACTGAAAGGACGCGAGAAATCGGCACGCGGCTAGCCATTGGCGCGTTAGAGAGCGATGTGCTGCTGCAGTTTTTGATAGAATCTGTCGTGGTGAGTGCGATTGGCGGCATTATTGGCATCGTGCTGGCGTTTTTTATCTCGCTTATTGCGGCGCATTATATGGATATTCCTTTCGTTTTTGATGTGTGGGTGGCACTTGGGGCGTTTGGCTTTTCGGCTATTGTGGGCGTGATTTTTGGGTATTTGCCCGCAAGGCGTGCTTCACGTCTTGACCCTATCGAGGCGTTGAGATATGAGTAAAATATTACTATTTAAAATTGTTAATTATCAAATACATCATAATATGTTTTTAATCTTTTAAAATATTTTAAGTAAAATTTTGTTTTAAAATATTAATGACAAGGCAAAAAAATGACTTATAATACAAAAAATCTAGTTCTTATTTTCTTGTTTTTTTACTTTTTAGAATCTAAATTGAATGCTGATGAAATGATAAAATTTAATGAAAATCCAAAGAATTATAGAGAAATAAAAAAAAATAGTATTGAATATAACATACAAGAAAATGTGAATTTGTGGGAACAAGAAAATGCAAAAGTTGATATTTTAAGAGCTGAAAATAATAACATTTCAAAAAATAATTCGCAATCTAGTCTAGATTTTATAAAAAAAGATTCTAAAAATAGTAATATTGTAGAAAAAAATCCAGAAAACATGGAATCTAAACCACAAATCACTCAGCAAAATTCTGTGCAATCTAGTGATACTAAAGATATATTGGAAGAAAGTATACAGAAAAACAAACAAGTGGAATCACATAAAGATTCACAAGAAAACAGAGGATTTATAGAATCTAAATTACAAGAGCAATATCCGTATACTAAAGATTCTAAAAATATGGAATCTAAGAGCCAAAACACACAGGATTTAAGGACAGATTCTAAAATTATACCAAAAGAGTTAAGTAGCAAAGAGCAAAAAAGAATAGAAAAAGAGCAACTTAATGCTTTAAAAAAACAAGAAAAACTAATAAAAAAAGCCGAGAAGAATAAAGCACATATCACAAGTGGGAAAAATATACAAGAAGTAAGATTGAAACGAGATTTTGGCATTTTAGGTAGCACGATAAGTTTGGGAATAAATTACGAAATGCTAGGCTTAAAAGTTGCTTGGCTAGCTCAAAATACTGCTACGCCACCACAGACACAAACTTTTTCAACAAATATAAATTTACAAAACATAGGACTTACTTGGGGCTACCAGTTTGTAGGTCGTAACATTCATCTTTTGACTGATACGCGACTAAATCTTAGTTATAATCTTATCAAAAGTGACCAAGACATCCTAATATCCGCTGACCAGCTCTTTGGCTATTATTTTCCTTTTAATTCATTTAGTGGTGTTGCTTTGAAAGCTGGAGCCACTTTGGGCTTTAGTTTTGATAGCAAAAAAATTACTGAGATAATTGAAAATAAGGCATTTGGTCCAACTACCAGTCGTGATATTTTAACTTTTTTTGGAGTTGGTAGTAAGGTGGGTTTAGAGATAAATCTTACACGTTTTAGCCTTGGAACATATTTTATGTATTATCATTTTTATATGGCAACCTTTGAGAATCTAAGTGATAATTTTATTCCGTTTAACTCCAACGCAAATGCAAAAAGTGGTGGATATGGCTTTCAGGCAATACTAGTTTATAGATTCAAGAAAGTAA
Organism: Helicobacter saguini; assembly: GCF_000762875.2. Taxonomy (GTDB): domain Bacteria; phylum Campylobacterota; class Campylobacteria; order Campylobacterales; family Helicobacteraceae; genus Helicobacter_A; species Helicobacter_A saguini. Next base: position 126,041 of record NZ_JRMP02000002.1, on the reverse strand, counting down.
ACAATCTTTTACATGAAATACACAAATAATGTAATATTTTTCAAATATTTTACAAATTCAAACAAAGATTCTATAATTACAAATTTTAAAAGGATAAGTCAAATGGAAAAGCAAGAAATTTCTCCGCAGGTGCAAGAGTTAGTAAATGAAGCAATGAGCGAGATAAATCGCGGCTGTGTCGAGTTTATCGGGGCGGAATACATACAATCTCTTGTGACTAGATTCTACACAAATGGCAAAACTTTTATAGTAAAAGCGGGCTTTGACCCAACCGCGCCTGACTTGCACTTAGGGCATTCGGTTTTGCTTAGAAAACTAGCGACTTTTCAAAAATATGGCGGGGTTATAAAGTTTTTAATCGGCGATTTTACCGCGACAATCGGCGACCCATCAGGCAAGAGCCAAACGCGAAAAGCCCTTACATTTGAAGAAGTTGAGAAAAATGCGGAAACTTACAAAGAGCAGGTTTTTAAGATTCTAGACCCTAAAAACACCGATATTTGCTTTAATAAAGAGTGGCTTGGCAAGCTAAATAGCGTGGATATGCTGCGGCTTACTAGCTTTTACTCCGTTGCGCGGATGATGGAGCGAGATGATTTTACGAAACGTTTCAAGGAAAATTCGCCCATTTCCATTGTGGAATTTATGTATCCGCTGCTGCAGGGCTATGATTCTGTCGCGCTTAATTGCGATATTGAGCTAGGGGGCAATGACCAGAAGTTTAATCTGCTAGTTGGTCGCGCACTGCAGCGGAGCTATGAGTGTGGCAAGGAGCAAAGTGTGATGACTATGCCGCTTTTAGAAGGGCTAGATGGCGTAAATAAAATGAGTAAGAGCCTGAATAACTATATCGGTTTGACTGATAACGCGAATGATATGTATGGCAAAGTCTTAAGCATTGATGATAGCCTTATGTGGCGGTATTTTGAGCTAATCTCAAGCAAGAGTTTAAAAGAGATAGAATCTATGCGGCGTGATGTGGAAAGCGGGGCGTTGCATCCAAAAAAGGCAAAGGAGATTTTGGCTTTGGATATTGTGAGTAGTCTGCACGATTTAAACGCCGCACACGCCGCACAGGAGCATTTTAATAATGTCTTTAGCAAAAAAGAGATTCCAAATGATATTCCAACTTTTCATTTTGAGCTTGGTGAGTGGATTTGCAAGGCGTTGTTAGAATCTAAACTCACGCCATCGACTTCACAGGCAAGGCGTGATATAAAAGCGGGCGCGCTAAGCATTAATAATGAGAAAATCTTAGATGAAAATTATAAATTTAGCCAAAAAGGCGAGTATATTATAAAGCTAGGCAAAAGGAAATTTGCTAGGATAATTATTTGATTCTATGGAATCTTAGAATCTAGGCTTAATAAGATTCTATTAGATTCTAAAAGAATTTATAGAATCTAAAAATATAGAATCTAAAAACATAAGATTCTATGAAATTATCAAATTTAGAATCTAGATTTTAAATATTTGGTATCTTTCTTAGTTTGTCTGTGTGGAATTTATGTTGTATAACGCGCTAGATTCTATAAAAATGCGTTCGTTTAGATTGATTTGGGCGGTGTGTTTTTGCAATGTATCTTTTGAATCTATCATTTGTGTTAAAAAGTCGCTGCTCTCTTTCAAGCGAATTTCTTGTATTTTTAGATTAGATTCTATATTTTCTTTTATATTGTTGCTTAAAGATTGCATATTTTGCTGCAAAATATTTTGGCATTCTTTTATAGAATCTATTAGGACAAAAGTTACAAAATCTTGCATTTTTTTACCTTTAAATTCTCCTTTTCCTAATTTTAGAATCTTTAAACATTCATTATTGCTAATACTAATTTGACTTATAATATTTTTTTTCACAATGCCATTCATTTGCAATTTTACTAAGTCAATATTTTGTTGCAAACTATTGCTAGATTCTATAAAGCTTTCAAACACTTGCACATTTGCGGTGTATATCGCGACTAATTCGTTTTCTAAATCTTGCGTTTGACTTAGGGTTTTATTGACTATGATATTTAATAGGGCATTTGTGATTGTGACTTGCTCTATATCCTCTGTATTTAGTGAATCTAGCTCGCTAATATGATTTGCGACTACCTTTATATCTTGCGATGTGTCTTTAAATAAATCTTTGAAATTTTTAAGGATTTCTATAATTAAAGGTCCATATTTTTTTATTGCGTCTAGTATTTTTGGGGCATATTTTGCGGCTATTTTGCCTATTTCGATAAATATTTTTGGTAATGTCATGTTATTCCTTTTTTTTAGAATCTAGATTCTATTTTCCTAGTTGCCCACCCACCACCCTTTTTTTTAGAGTGGATAGAATCTAGATTCTATACTTTATTTATTTCCATTAAATAATGGGCTTTTTTAAACACATCAGTTGCGATGTCTAGCTGCTTTTTAAACTTTTCTAAATTATCTAAACCTAGCATATTTTCTAGCTCATTATTTGCCTTTTGCAATTCTTTTACTTTTTCGCCTATATCGATATTGAATCTTTCTTTGATACTTGCGGTATTGCTTTGAAATGAATAGGTAACATTGCTTTGCAATTTTAAAATATTTTCTTTTGAGACTTTGTAGAAATATTTTAAAATCGCTTCTTTTTTGGCTTCGCCTGCTTGCATTTTTAGGATATTTTCGCATTCAGGATTGCTTAGACTTAGCTTTTGGACTATATCGCTTTTAACCCTGCCATTAATTGTATCTGGGATAGAATCTGCTATGCTTTGCAAGTAGCTAATTTGCGAAGTGTAATGCGGCGAATGCTTTTTTATAGAATCTAGCAAGTCACAAAAAGCCTTTTGACAATCAGCAGCCATTTCAGATTCTATCTTTTCGGCTTTATGGATATTTACATTTACTAAGTCATCTAGTAATTTTTGATGTTCTAATCTACTATCCATATTATCAGGGTCATATTCTTTGTTTTTTATTACTTCAGCAGTCTTTTTTTCGTCTTTGCCAAAGATAAAATTTATAACAGCATCTCCTGCTTTTTCTAATGTATTCCCCACTTTGTCCATAGTCGTAATAACTTTATCACCAACATAATAAACCACGTCACCTACTTTCTCTACCGCTTTATCCCACAAATCACTAAAAAATCCCATCTTTTCTCCTTTATCTTAGAATCTAAACTCTCAAACTACACCATTTTCTCATCTTTTGCAATGCGCTCTATTAGCTCATCTATCGCCTTGCTTAAAGCCTCTAGTGTTTTATGGCTTGCCTTTTCAAATTCATCTAGGCTAGATTCTATACTTTGCTTATCTTTTTGTAGCTCATTTATATTAGCCTTTCTTTCATCTATGCTTTTTTTCACATCCTCTACATCTTTTTTAGAATCTATGTAGGTTTGCATATCAACCTTTAAGTTTTCCAAAAAAAAGGCATTTATATTATTTAATATCTGCTTGTATCTATTTTTAGCCTGTCTTATAATATCTTGCTCGACATTATTTAATATATCATTATCAATGCGTTTAAATATAGAATCTACATTGCTAAACTCTAGCAAATTTTTCATATTAGATTCTATATCCTTACTATCAAATAAGTTGCTGCAAGTTTTGCTTAATGTTTGTATATCCAAGCCATCGCTTTTTTTATTATCTGGCGTTTGGGCTAAGCCACCTTTTTTATACAATTCACAAGATAAAGCAATCCTAGCTGCCACGCACATTATATTTCTTTGGGCTAACTCTTGCGTATAAGATTTATATTGTGCTACATTAGAATCTAGCACACCTTTTTGATTGCTAAGTGTTAGATATTCTGTCCATTTTGGCTTTATCACTTTTTCCCAATCAACCTTTGGATTGTCTAATCTATCGTATTTTGTTCCTATAACAAAGACTTTTTCAGGTCCATTTTGCTTTTGTTGATATTTATTTTCCTGCGTAGAATCTTCGTTATATAGATTTTCAAATACTTTATTGATAGTGGTTATATCATCACTTTTCATACTCTCTGTTGTTACTACACACACTAACACGGCATTAGCATTACTTATATAATGAGCTGTAACTTCAGAGCGATATGGTATAGGGTCGCTTAGTCCCGGAGTATCCACAAATACGATATTTTCTTTATACGGAAAATCTTTTAGTGTGATTTCTACTTCTTTTACAAAATAATTTATAGGCGATTGTGAGCTAATGTATTTATCTAATTCTTTCGTGTCTAACATTTCATTTATAGCACTTTTGCCCACATATTCATTTTTTATAGAATCTGCGCCCTTTTTAGTATATTCATTTTTAGTTGCATCGCTAATATTATTCCAAATATTTGTCCATTCATTAGCACTATAAAAGCTAATTTTCATATTATCACTTTCACCATATTTAAACTTTGTTAGCACCGCAGTTTCAGGGTTTAAATCCATACTTGCATAATGATTTTTTAGCATTGCATTTACTAATGTGCTTTTCCCAGCCTTTATCGTGCCAACAAAGGCTATTTGAAAGCTATTATCACGATTTAAATAATCATTAATTTCTCTTATATGTTCCTTAGTCTTATCATTTTGATATTTATTTTGAAAAGATTCTAAGATTTTTTTGATTTTGGCAATATTTGTAAATTCGCTCTCTAGCTCACTTAAAGGCGCTTTAACCTTAACATTTTTTATAGAATCTGCAATATCTCTTATCCATCGCTTATTTTTATCTGTCCTTTCATCTACTAGCTTTTGTGTAATCTCATCATAGCTAAAACCCTTTTGAATGCAATAGCCACATTTCACGCACCACGCAACATATTCATTATTTTTATAGCCACAAGATTCACAAGTATAAGTCTTTTGCTTTTCTAAATCGTTAAAAAACTTTTGTGTATTAGAATCTAAATCACGCACATTTTTAAATATCTCACTAAATAATCCCATTTTTTCTCCTTTTGCCACTTCTGTTTTAATCTAGACTCTAAGGATACAAAAAAAAAAAAAAGCTTATCAATAGATTCTATAAAATTTCTTATATTTTTTGAAACAAGGTTACTTTTTGTAATCTTTTTAGGAAAGATTCTAAGATTTATTGAAATTCATAAAATTTTATTACTATTAAAAATATTAAGTTATTTGTTAGTAAAAAGGAATGTTTAGTGAATCTAGATTCTATGTTAAATCTTGGTATTGAAGCGATAAATGCCGGTGGCAACGCGATTTTAAAGACGCAAAATAATATGCAAATCTGGGAAAAAGAAAATAAAACGCCCCTTACAAACGCCGATATAGCCGCAAATGAGGCTATTTGTGCGATTTTAAGCAAAAGCAAGATTCCCATTTGTAGCGAGGAGCAGCCTTTGAGTTATGATATTCGCAAAAATTTAGAATCTTTTTGGCTAATTGACCCGCTAGATGGCACAAAAAGCTTTATTGAGGGGAGTGAAAATTACTGCATTTTGATTGCCCTAATTTACGCTGCGCGCCCTATTTTGTCGCTTATTTTAAAGCCAAAAACAAATGAGATTTACTATGCACACATTGAGAGTAAAATCTATAAAAATCACGCGGAATTTAGTCCGTTGCGTTGCCATGAAAATATCACGCTAGTTAGCAAACATCACGGAAGCACGCTAGATACGCAGTTTATCAATGATAATCATCTCCAAAGCCTTAAGGTTGGCTCAGCGCTCAAATTTATCGCACTCTTAGAAGGCAGGGCAAATATTTATCATCGGTTTGAAAGTCTTAATTCATGGGACATCGCCGCTGGTGATTTTTTGATAAATCATAGCACATTTCATGATTTAGATTCTAAAATCACGCAGGGTTTTATGAGCGATTTAAATGGCAACTTGCTTCTTTATAACAATGAAAAATTCCGCTGTCCGTATTTTCTTGCTGTAAACGATAAAGAAATGCTAAAGACTTTAAAGATTCCAAAGATTTAAAAACATGTTAGATTCTAAACGTAGATTCTAAAAATAGAATCTAAACCTACCCATTCAAAATCTTTTGAATTTCAACCCTTGAGCCAAAGTAGCAGGGCGTTGTGGCGTGGATATGCGGCGTATTAATATTTAAGATTCTCTCATTTTCATTGATTGCCCCGCCTCCGGCATGTTCAAAAATTAAGGCAAATGGAAAGACCTCAAAAAGCTGTCGCAATTTCCCTTGCGGACTATCACTTGTAGCCGGATAGCTAAAAATGCCCCCGCCCTTACATAGAATCTGGTGCAAATCTGCGACCATCCCACCGCTATAACGCAGCCGATAGCCATCCGCGAAAAAAGATTCTATCAACGCCTTGTGCTTTTTACTCCAAAACTTCTGCGTGCCGCCTGGCGCGTTTATTTTCCCGCTATCTTTCAGGCGAATTTCCTGCACGAAATCCCACGCATGTGTTACATAATTATACACAAAATGCAAACTTTTATGATTTACACCAGCGACCATTTCAAGACGCGGACCATATAGAAAATACGCAGACGCAATTAAATTGCTCCCACTAAAATCATTCAAATAGATTCCAAAAATGCTACCAATTGTAAGATTGCTATCCACAAGGCTTGAGCCATCTAGCGGGTCATACGCCACAAGCAAATCGCTAATATTATAATCCACATCACTTTGAAAATCAATCTTAGAATCTGCTTTAGAATCTGCCTTAGATTCAGCACGAGAATCTTTAGAATCTTCTCTCAAAGCCTTGCCATAATCGCGACTTTCTCGCCCTAAATAAGTCGCCTTTTCTTGCTCCTCACTTGCATATCCTTTCACATTTAGCTCCCCCAAAATATCCGCGAAAAGCCTGTCTGCTAGCACATCAACCTTTAGCTGATTATCCCCACTTGCATTAGAATCTTTTGTGTATTCCACATCGCGTTTCTGCAGTAAGTTCGCCACTTGCACAGCGCCCTTTTGCAATTCTTTTAAGATTTTATTTACCGACATTTTTAACCCTTTATTTAAAAATATTTAAGATTTTTTCGATATATTTAAAGCTAAATTTTAAAGGAAAAAAATGAAAAATTTGTTAATTATTGTAATATTTTTAAGCCTTTTAGATTCTATAAAAGCTCTAGATTCTATAACTATCGCAGATTCTAAAACTATCAAAAACGCAACTAAAACTAATAAAAATATCAAAAATATAGAATCTAAATCTAAATCTAATGATACTTTGAGTGACGATTTATTAATGCTAAATGCCGCTGATTTAAGCCTTAAGGGCGAGTATGAAAGCGCTATTGAAATCTATGAAAATTTGTATAAAAAAACAAAAGAGCCGCACTTTCTAAAGCAAATCGCCATTGCCTACGCCCAAAGTAATAACTTAGAATCTGCCCTGAATTACGCTAAAAAATACCAAGATTTAAGCAAGGAAAAGGACGATGTTGAGACAAATTTGATTGTGGCAGAGAGCCTTATTAGAAAGGGTGAGTTTGAAGCGGCTAGCAAGATTTTAGAGCGTGTGAATAAGGCTGGTGCGACCCTGCAGACGCGATATATCCTTGCTAATCTTTACTTGCAACTAAACAAATTTGACCTTGCCCTAATAGAGCTAATCGCCATTTACGATGATGATAATATCTATGCTACGCCGCTAAAAATGGAGGTGCTAAATCAAATTATTACCATTTATTTTGTGCAAAATAGGGAAGCTGACGCGTTTAAATACATTAATGATTTTGTGGCAAATGAGCCAAGTTTAGAGATTGAGAAATTTATCCCACTTTATGTGAAATATAATCGTTTGAGCGATTTAAAAACTGCGTTAAGGACGAGATTTGAGGCTAGTCCTAATATTGAGAATCTGCGTATTTTAGTGGCGACTTTGCTTGAACTCAAAGAGAGCAATTTAGCGGTGCAGATTCTAAAGACAAGCGATTTGGGCGAAGATTCTACAATTTTATTAATGCATGTTTTTGCAAATATGAATGATTTTAAAGAAGCCAAAATCTTAGCCGATAAACTTTATAAAGATACGCAAGATGTCGAATATTTGGGACTTTCAGCGGTGTATAATTTTGAGCTAATGCAGGATAAAAGTAAGGAAAATTTAAGCCACACAATCGATACTTTAAAATATGTAATCACGCAAAAAACGCAGAAATTAAAGGCGGAAAATAAAAACTTAAGCGAGGCTGAAGCCTTTTATTACAACTTTTTAGGCTACTTGCTAATTGATTATGACATTGACGCAAAGGCTGGGCTAGATTATGTTAGTAAGGCTTTGGCGGTATCTCCGCACTCAATTGAGTATCTTGATAGCCTTGCGTGGGGCTTTTATAAGATAAAAGACTGCCAAAAGGCAAAGGAGACAATAGAACTTATCCCACAGCAGCAAATTGAGCGCACTGAGGAGATTTTGAAACATTATGAGAAAATCAATACCTGTAAAGGATAAATTATTGTTCAAACTAAATTTTATAATTTATGCTTTCTTAACCACAAGAGTCCAATCCACATGATTAAATTGTAAAGAGTTCATTAAAATATGCCCTTTTTCCTTTATAAATAAGGCACTTTTTTCTACATTTTCGTGTGCCCCTTTTTCAAACAAAAAAATTCCAACTTCGCCACTTTCCAAGTCGTTATTAATAAGTTCGCCCATTCTATCGTAAAAGTCGCTTTTTAAAGGTCGTAAATCAAATCGTTTCATATTATTCCTTTTTTTTATAATTTGTGTAGATTCTATGTTTATTTTGCTAAAAATACGATAAATTGCAAGAAAACTCGTTGATTTATTACAAAAAATGTTACAAAAAGTGACTAGATTCTATTATAATTACACAAAGGATAAAATATGAAAAAAGTATCAATCTACACAGATGGCTCAAGCTTAGTAAATCCCGGAGCAAGCGGCTGGTGTGCCTTACTAGAATACAAACGCAAAAATGGCGAGTGCGAATACACGCAAATAAGCGGTGGCGAACCATACAACACAAATGGACGAATGGAGCTAAAAGCCGTAGTAGAGGGCATTAAACTACTAAAAGAGCCCTGCGAAGTCACAATCATAACTGACTCAAAATATGTCGCAGATTCCATAGAAATATACCTGCCAAACTGGATAAAAAAGGGCTTTAAAGATGTCAAACACACAGATTTATGGGGCGAATATGTCTATCTAACCAAAAATCACAAAGTCAAAAGTCTGTGGGTAAAAGCTCACAATGGACATCCGCAAAATGAGCATTGTGATGAAGTAGCTAGGGCAAATGCTAGTAAGTTTGACGATTTACTAATATAAAATCTAATTTATAGAGTAGAAATTTTACAACCATTACCATTTTTTATTAAAAATAATAAAAAAGTCTTGACTATTAACTAATAAAATATTAAGATTCTATAAAGCGTAATTTATGAGTTATAAAATGTTAAAGTTTATATTTTATGAATCTTATAAGTTATGAATTTTAGAATTTTTTAGAATCTAGATTCTATCCACTTTTAAAGTGTGACAACTCAAGGGCGACTAAGCAAATAAGTTTATAAAGCCAAAGTTACAGAATCTAGATTCTATAAATTCTTTAAAAGTGCTTGGCTGTTAGGATAAATTTAGGATAAATACTATAAATCATAGAATCTAGATTCTATAATTTACGTTTAAGAAAAGCAAAGCTAGGATTACGGAATCTAGATTCTAAAAATGCCCAAACGCCGACACAATAACAATTTAAAGGAAGAAAAATGAGTGATTTTTATACTATCCCGCAAAGTGTTTTGAAAGATGGATATGCGTGGTTTAAGGAAAATTTTGATGCGTATTTGGATAAAAAGCTAGATGATTTGACTTTTAAGACTATTCGCGTTAGCTTTGGAATCTACGAGCAAAGAGCCCCAAACACTTATATGGTGCGCATTAAGACTAATGGCGGTGTGATTTCGCCACAGCAACTATTAGTGCTTAGCGACCTTGCAAGAGATTACGCCGACCCTAAAATCCACGTGACCACTCGTGGCGGCGTTCAATTACACTACGCAAAGTTAGAAGACCTAGCCGATATAGTGCAGAAACTCCACAAAATAGGGCTTACAGGACGCGGCAGCGGGGGTAATACCGTGCGAAATATCGTAGGTGACCCGCTTTCTGGCATTGCAAAAGATGATGTTTTTGACATTTTAGCCCACTGCAACGAGCTAACCACGCGTATGCTAGATATGAAAGATAGCTATAACTTGCCTAGAAAATACAAAATCGCCTTTAGCAGTAGTGCGGCTGATAGGGCGCACGCCACTATCACAGATGTAGGCTATATCGCTAAAATCAATGAAAAGGGGCAACGCGGCTTTAGCGTATGGATAGCCGGCGGTATGGGCGCGCAAAGTAGGCTTGGCTTTAAGCTTTATGATTTTTTACCTGAAAATGAGATATTTTTGGTATCTCAAGCCATAAAACAAGTCTTTGATAGGACAGGAAATCGCAAGAATAAACACGCCGCGCGACTGCGTTTTGTCGCTAAAAAACTTGGTGAAGAAGAGTTAGCAAAACTAATTAAAGAAGAGATAGAATCTTTTCGCAAGACAAAAGGCTGGGAAGTAAAAATTAACCCAAATGAGCTAGTTTTACCAAAAATTAAGGCTGAAAAATTAAAGCCAAAAAGTAAGGCGCAAAAGCTTTGGATAGATAGATTTGTGCGAGAGCAAAAGCAAAGCGGATATTACTACATTAAGATTCCACTGCAACTTGGCGATATTCCGCATGAAGCGGCTAGGGCTTTGGCACAGAAGCTAATCGAGCTAAATATCCATGAAACAACCATTTGCTTTACTGCAAATCAAAACTTTTATCTGCGACATTTAAAGGCTAGTGATGTTATCGCCCTGCATCCTATTATAGAATCTTTTTCGCACCAGAGTAAAAAGCCCACAATTATCGGTGATATGGTCGCTTGCACGGGCGCTGCCACTTGTCAGCTAGGCATTACGCGACCGCGTGGGGCGACTTTGGCAATCGAAGAATACTTGCGTAAAAAGAAGCTGAACTTGGATAAATTGCAAGGCTTTAGAATCAATATGTCTGGCTGTCCTAACTCATGTGGAAATCACGCTACGGCTAATCTTGGCTTTTTTGGAAAAGTGCTTCGTCAAGGAGAAATCGTATATCCTGCATATAATGTTTTGGTAGGTGCGGTAATAAAAGAGGGTGAAACGCGTTTTGCAAGGAAAATCGCCGAAGTGGCGGCTTTTCACGTTCCAAAATTCGTCCATGAAGTGCTAAAAACTTATATCGAGGTGCAGCCGCGTTTTAAAACCTTTGAGGCGTGGGTAGATAGTGAGGGAGAGGCGATTATCGTTGATATTGCGAAAAAATATGTGGAAGTCCCATCATTTGAGAAAGATAAAAATCCATTTTTTGATTATAGTAGCAATGAGATGTTTTCGCTTAAAGGGCGAGGGACTGGCGAGTGTAGCGCGGGTATGTATGACTTAATTGAGGCGGATAAAAAGGCGTTAAATGAAGCGATTAATGTCGCTATAGAATCTAATTTTGCTAATGCGGATTTGAGTTTAATTAGGCTACTTGCGTGTCGTATGCTTTTAGTTGCAAAGGGCGAAGATGCGCGCGATGAGGCAGGGGTAATAAAGGCATTTAAGCGACTTTATATTGATAGTGGGTTGATAGAATCTAAATATACGCCTTTACTCAACTTAGATTCTAAGGCGTTGGAATCTGCTAAAACGTCTAAAGATTCTAAGGTGCGAGATTCTATAGTCCAGCTTGGTCGTGATGTAATTGCGTTGTATGCTACGATGGATAATTCGCTAAAGTTTGCTAAGGAAAAAGAAGCAGCAATAAATGCGAGCATAGAATCTAGTAAGGATGATTCTAATGGTGCAACTTCGCAAGTAGTGGCGAAGAAATCTAGTCATGTTGAGCGAAGCGAAACATCTAAAAAAGATTCTAAACCCGATAAAACCAAAGATTTACGCGGTGTAAAATGCCCTATGAACTTTGTGAAAACAAAAGTCGAGCTATCAAGTATGCAAAATGGCGAGATTCTAGAAATCCTGCTAGATAATGGCGAGCCCATTGAAAACGTGCCAGGTAGCGTAAAGGGCGAAGGACACGAGATTCTATCACAAATCCAAAAAGACAACTTCTGGCAAGTCCTTATCCGCAAAAACGCCTAATTTATTTGTATATTCACCCACACAAACCCCACAAACTATAGAATCTAAAAACAAAGATTCTATAAATTTATATTACTATTTACTATATTCCACGTTATAGTTATCGTTTTGTGAATTTTCAAAATCTCTTAAAACCTTAGCAAAGGGCGAGAAATCATAAATCTTGTGAGCGCTATTAAATGTGATAATTTCGCTGCTATTTTGCCAATATTTTATGGAATCTTGCGCGTTAATTAGCTCATCTTGCAGGGCGATAAAGACATATCGCGCAATAGAATCTTTTGTATTTCCAGCGTGATTTAGGGCGTTTTTGTAGGATTGCAGCGTGGCATTGCTAAAGTCAAAATGCGTGTTTGTCGTGGTATTCAGGTTGTCGCCGATGTATTTTGTAAGCTGCAAAATGGCGTCACGCACGGGATTAAAAAGGAAAAGCGCACGCGGCTTTGGGAAGCTCTTATCAACCACGCTAAACGCGGCAAGTTGCGATAGATAAAACGCGCCTTGCGAATTACCGATAAAGCAAAATGGCGGATAATTTTTTGGCTCAAAAGTTTCATTATTTATAACTTTTTGTGTGCTAAAATTTGCACTCAACTTAGAATCTGTTTTAAAATTCGCATTCAAATAACTTAGAATCTGCTCCTTTAGCCACTTAATATTATCAAGGAAAAGCCCACCATTTGCGTATTCTAACTGCACAGGATTAATCTTTAACCCATCGCAAAGCCGCTTATACGCATCGCAATTAAGACTTGAGTGAAATCCATAAGTGTAGAAATATAGCATTTTTGTCCTTTTACATAAATTAAGATTCTAAACATTAAAAGTAATTTATCGCATGATTGTGCGGAGGTAGCCGTTTTCGCTAAGCATTACATATAGTTTGCCTAGCACGATTTTTTTGCTTTCAGAATCTAGGTTGCTATCTTCGATATGTTGTTTTAAAATGCGTTCGATATCCTTTGTGTCGTAGTCTAAATCGTCCAAAACATCTACGATTGTTTGGGCTTCCAAAAGATTGCTAATCTCATAGCCTTTGTTAGAATCATCATCAAAAATCACGCTAAACTCTGTAGGGTGCGTAAAAAGATTATGCCGCATACCTAGCACCTCCTGATACGCGCCAACTAAGAAAAATCCTAAAAAATACTCCTCTTTGCTAACATCCACATCATGCAAAAACAAAGGCATTTGCGGGTCAAAGCTAATCTCACCATCGCTATCACATGTAATATCCCAAAGGCTTGCCGCGCGTGTGGGACGCCGCTCAAGGCGATTTAGTGGCATAACAGGAAAGTGCTGTTTTAATCCCCAGTAATCAGGCAAACTTTGAAAAAAGCTGCAGTTAAGCAAATATCGTTCCTGCACACTTTTTTGAATTTTCAAAATCTCATTATGATTTTTATATTTCAAAAGTTTTATGACTTTTTTTATTATCAAATGCACCAAAACTTCGGTATTACTGCGGTCTTGCAAGTCAATATAGCCTAAGTCAAAAAGTGTAAGCAAAGATTCCATATTATCCAAGCTATCGTGTAAAAACTCAATGGCATTTTTTTCATTTATCGTGTTGTAAATCTCGTGCAGCTCGGCAATTAAGGGTGGATTAGAATCTTTTAAATGCAATGCCGCTTCATCATATTCCTGCGAAAATAATTCTAGCACAGGCGTAACCAAAACCGCGTGTGATGCGGAGATAAAGCGACCAGATTCTATAAAAATATCAGGCTCTGGCTCTTTTTTATTACTCGCGATTTCTTTAAGGCTAAAGACGACATTGCTTGAAAATTCATTTAATGTGTAATTTTTGCAGTTTTGATTTTCATGCTGTGTATATTCTACCGCTAAGCCGCCGCCGATATTTACGGCTTTAAGATTACTTGCGCCCATTTTACGCAGTTCCGCATAGATATTTCCCACTTCTCTTATCGCCTTTTTTAGCGGCGAAATATCGCTAATTTGGCTACCGATATGAAAGTGAATCATTGTAAATTTATGCAAAAGTTTTGATTTTTCTAGCATTTTCATCGCTTCTAAAAGTTCGGTAGATGTTAAACCAAATTTAGAATTTATACCGCCACTTTTTGCCCAAATGCCCGTGCCTACGCTATGCAAGCGGATTCTAAGCCCGATATTTGGATAAGGCTCACACATTTCACTTGCGACCTCGATTATCGTTTTTAGCTCGTTTAGCCCCTCAATTGTAAGCGTAATATTATGCCCCATATTTGCCGCGATAAAGCCTAGTGAAATCATTTCTCTATCCTTAAAACCATTCACGGTTATAGGACTTTTCATATTCGTATAAGCCATCGCCACGATTAGCTCACTTTTACTTCCTGCTTCTAGCCCATAGATTCTATCGCGGCTAAGCTCGACAAGTGGCAGGACAAAATTTGGCATTTGATTGACTTTAAGGGGGAAAACTGCCTTAAACTCGCCTGTGTAGCCATACTCGCTAATGCTAGTCTCAAACGCATCAAAAATCTTTGTGATTTGATTATCAATAAGATGTGGGAATCTTATAAGTAGTGGTCCGCGATAGCCACTCTCACGCACTTCTTTAACTATATCAATTAGGGCTGGTTTAGATTTAAAATTAACTTTTACCACGCCATCTTCGATAATAAAATCATCATTACTCCAAAATTTTATACCATAATCTACCATGTTTAATCCTTAGAACTTATCAATAAGATAATGATAAAATTGAATTTACCGCATCAGAATCTTTTTTGGTTGTTTCTCATTTTCATTTGCACTAATGGTATCCTAAAATTATGATAATGAAGAAAATATATTTTCAATTTAAGTCACAATTTACATAACCAAATAACACACACAAGGATTCTATAATATCCGCTCAAAATCTCCCAAAAATTCGAAAAAATATAACAAATAGTTTAGTGTAAATTAAGAAAAAAATTATATAATAATAGAATCTATTTTTTGCTTTAAGGTGAAAGATTTTAAGGAAACAAGGTGAGAATATGAATGATATGAATAACAAAAAACCTAACTCTAAGAACTCAATACTTCTATTTATCATAATTGCGATTGCTGGGGTGATGCTTTTTAAGATGCTATCGCCCGGAGATTCTAGCCTATTTAGCGGGCTTAGTGGCTCTAGCACTAGCCAGACTATCGAGTATAGCGAGTTTAAAAACCTTGTAAAGAGTGGGCAAATTAGCGATGTTTCAATCGGGCAGACGATGATTAAGGCGGTAAGCCGCAATACGCAGCCTGTGATTTATTACACGACTAGAAAGGTGCAAGACGCCACGCTTATTCCGCTACTTGAGGAGAAAAATGTCCGCTACAGCGGCTTTAGTGAGCAGAATTTCTTTACGGATATGATAGGGTGGCTTATGCCTGTGCTTATCATTATGGCGATTTGGATTTTCCTTACTAATCGCGTGCAGAAAAATATGAGTGGTGGGATGTTTGGCTTGGGTAATGCGAATAAGCTTATAAATGCCGAGCGTCCAAATGTGCGATTTGATGATATGGCGGGGAATAAAGAGGCTAAAGAAGAGGTCGTGGAGGTCGTTGATTTCTTAAAATATCCTGAGAGATATGCTGCGGTGGGCGCTAAGATTCCAAAGGGCGTTTTATTAGTGGGGCCGCCTGGGACGGGGAAAACCTTGCTTGCTAAGGCTGTGGCTGGTGAGGCGAATGTGCCGTTTTTTTCAATGAGTGGTAGTAGCTTTATTGAGATGTTTGTGGGGCTTGGGGCTAGCCGTGTGCGCGATTTGTTTGAAAAGGCAAAAAAGGATGCCCCTAGCATTATTTTTATCGATGAGATTGACGCGATAGGCAAGAGTAGGGCGGCTGGTTCGGTTGTCGGTGGCAATGATGAAAGGGAGCAAACGCTAAATCAGCTCTTAGCGGAAATGGATGGCTTTGGTAGTAATGCGCCTGTGATTGTGTTAGCGGCTACGAATAGACCTGAGGTGCTTGACCCTGCGTTATTGCGTCCGGGGCGATTTGATAGGCAAGTCCTTGTTGATGCGCCTGATTTCAAAGGTCGCATTGAGATTTTAAAGGTGCATATTAAGGGCGTGAAACTTGCTAAGGATGTGGATTTAAACGAGATTGCGAAATTTACGGCTGGACTTGCTGGTGCGGATTTGGCAAATATCATTAATGAAGCGGCACTCCTTGCTGGGCGTGAGAATCAAAAAGAGGTCAGCCAAAAGCACTTTAAAGAGGCGATGGAGCGCACAATGATAGGCTTGGAAAAGAAGTCGCGACGTTTATCGCTGAAAGAAAAGCGAATCGTAGCATATCACGAGAGCGGACACGCGCTAATGGGCGAGGTGACAAAGGGGGCGCATCGTGTGAATAAGGTCTCGATTATCCCGCGTGGTATGGGTGCACTTGGCTACACACTGCATACGCCAGAGGAAAATCGCCACTTGGAGCAAAAGCACGAAATGCTTGCTACCATTGATGTGCTGCTTGGTGGGCGTGGGGCTGAAGAGGTTTTCTTAGAGGAGATTTCAAATGGCGCTAGTGATGATTTGAGACGGGCGACAGGCATTCTAAAAAATATGATTGTATATTATGGTATGACTGATGTTTCGGGCTTAATGGTGCTAGAAGATTTTACAAATCGTAACAGATTTTTGGGCGGTGGGGGCAATACGCGTGAGTATAGCAATGAGACCGCCCAGCGAATCGATGAGTATATACAAAAGCGCCTTGAGGAGCATTACACACATGTAAAGCAGACCTTGCGTGATTATAAAGGTGCGATTGAAAAAATGGCACAAGAATTATTAGAAAAAGAAGTAATAGAGGGCGAGAGAGTGCGTGAAATAATAGAAGAGTATGAGAGCGAAAATAATATGGAATCTAGGCTAGTCAAAATCGAAGAGGCTTGAAACAAGAGACTAAAATATTTTATTTATATTCCATAAAAATTTCTAATGCTTAAATATGACTTTTTGTTCTATTTTGAAATATAATTTTATATATTTATTATTTTGTAAATATAAAAAATAATGCTAAAATATAGCCTTTAAACTTAGCAAAAACAAAAGGTAAAAACGAATGAATAAACTTACAAAATCTATCATAACTATCGGTGCGGTGGCGATTTTGGCTTTGGTTATCGCGCTATATTTTATCAGTCAAAAGGTCACAAAAAACATTGAAGAGCGCATTAACACAGGGCTACATGACGCACAAAACCTACTGCGTGAAAACCCTGATAAATACAACATCTCCGACTTTACATTCGAGCCATTTGAGTGTCATGGGCTTATGGATTACACGTGCAAATCTAGCAAAATGAGTATTTTTGTAACAGACCCAACTACGCGTGATAATACGCCTTATGAAAATGTGCAATTAAGCGATATTATCCTTGATTTAAAGGATATTAAGAGTAAAAAGCGGCTTAGTTTGAGTGTGAAAACGAATGTTGGTTATCCAAATATTGACAAATTTTTTGGTGTGGAGAGCGGAGATTCTAATAATGATTTGCTGATTTCTTTCCTAAATAAAAACGCACAAGCCCTGCTGCCTAGCACTTTGGAGTGTTCGCAAGATTATAATTTAAAGGATGTAAGCGAAGATTCTAAATCTAGTATAATCACGCTAAATACGATTTGTGATTTTAATTCCGCCCTTTTAAACACTAATCTTACGACTACAAATGTCTTTAATCCGCCGATAAATAAAAGCCACATTTTAGGCATTTTTTATGAAATAGCAATGGCAAATAATGATGATTCTATAGAATCTAGCCTGCGAGATTCTAAAGATTCTAAAGTTACAGAATCTGTAACTTCCACCACGCAAAAACGCCAAGATTTGCAACTTTTAAATATCCCACACGAACTAGAATTTATTAATTTAACGTTAAAAAATAAGCAAACTTTTAAAGAATTTTTAGCAAATAATAAAAGCCTTGATGATAAGCAAAAAGCCGAGCTACAGGCTAATTTTAATGGTGCGATAACGAGTGCTAAGATGTTTTCTACCTTTGGCAGTAAGATTTTTGGTTCATATCTTGGTGGGGCTGGGGAGAAAATTATTTCTAGTTTGATTGATTTAGCACAAAATAATATTAAGGAATTTAATGTGCAATTTAGCTTAAAGGGCGAAGATTTTAAGCCGCTTGAAGCCTTTTATACGCGAAATATTATTGAATGGCTTTCTTATTTGAATGAAAAATATGATGTGAAACTTGCTATAGATTCTAAAAATGTAGAGATTAGTAACACTAAAAAGGCTATTGAGAGTAACGAAACTTATGAAGTAACGCCTGATATTATTGATAATCCTAGCTTAGAATCTAGCATTATTGATAGCGACTCTAAAGATACTAACTTGCAAGATTCTAAAACAGATTCTAATAAAGAAAAAGAAAATGATTTAATGCAGCCGCCGGGCATTACAGAATCTTATTTAGAATCTAATTTTGAGAATTTATTAAAACGTGATGTAAAGTCGCTTTTTATTAGAGATTCTATAGAATCTAGTGAGACTTTGTTATAAATTTTAGAAGTTGTGATATGAAAGGCTTATTAATTTTATTATTTTTTATTGTTAATATTATAGAATCTAAAGCAGCAGATTCTAACCTTTATAACTCACAAGGCTACCCAAATACAACCGATAGTCTTTATGATACCGCCCCGGCAGATTCCAAAGACCAAGAGATACCACTCCCAAAGCAAGATGATGAAACAAAAATGCACCAAGACCAGCTAGGATACATTAAAAAAGAATATAAAGGAAACCCCGCAAATACCGATAGAATCTACTATCGACAAAACGAAAACATAAAAGAAATAAATAAAGATTCCACACTAAAAATAAGCCCAAGCACTAAGCCTGAAATCGAGGTAATGAGCGAGACACCGCAATATGAATTTATCATAAACTACGCCTTTAAAATCGTAGATGAAGTCCCCTTTGGCGAGACATATAGAATCTCCACGCCCTTAAACGCCTTGAATCTAAGAGCAACAAAATATGAACTTTCTAAAACTTGCGAGTTAAATCTAAAAGAAAAAAGCTTTGAAGTCCTGCTTTATCCGCACTATACGCAAGCCCAAACTAATGCTAGCCTTAAAAAACAAATGCAATTTTTGTTGTATAATTTCTTGCAAGATTACAAGGGCGAGGTTTTGGAATGCTTGATTTTAAATGAGGCGAGGCTAGATTCTATGGATACGACCATAAATTTAGAATCACGCACAAAAACGCTTACGCATGTAAAATCATATATGCTAGTTGATTTTAGCGGTGGGATATTAAAATTAGAAGTTTTTAAGCCTAAAAATTCTAAATATTGAAAGGATAGAGATGAAAATAGCTATTGTAGAAGATGATATAAGTATGCGAAAAAGCCTTGAGCTATTTTTCAAGGATTATAAGGATTTGGAAATTGTCGCGTTTAAAAATCCAAAGGACGCCCTAAAAGCCCTTGATGAGAGCTTTGAGCTAGTTATAACTGATATTAATATGCCGCACATGGATGGCTTAGAGTTTCTAACACAGCTAAATGGCAGGTATGAGGCGATTGTGATTACAGGCAATGCGACACTAAATAAGGCGATAGAATCTATTCGGCTAGGCGTTAAAGATTTTTTTCAAAAGCCCTTTGAGCCGCAGGATTTATTAAATGCGATTTATCGCTCAAAAAAGATTTTGCAGTTTAATAAAGAGCATACAAGCGGGGCGAAAAATAGCGGCAGCGTGGCAAATGCTAAGAAAAATAAAAAGCTTTTTAAATCGACTTCATCGCGTCTTGAAGAGGCTAAAAGCCTTGCCCTAAAAGTCGCCCCAACTGATGCTAGCGTGCTTCTTTTGGGCGCTAGTGGCGTAGGAAAAGAAGTCTTTGCAAAATTCATACATGAAAACTCAAAACGCGCCGCCGCACCCTTTTTAGCGTTAAATATGGCGGCAATCCCAGAGCATTTATTAGAATCTGAGCTTTTTGGCTACGAAAAGGGCGCATTTACCGATGCAACAGCACCTAAGCCCGGATTATTAGAATCTGCGCAAGGTGGCACGGTTTTCTTAGATGAAATCGGCGAAATGCCCTTAGGGCTACAAGCAAAGCTACTTCGCGCCTTGCAAGAAAAGGAAATAATAAGGCTAGGCAGCTCAAAAACTATCAAAATTGATGTGCGATTTATCTCGGCTACAAACGCAAATATACAAGAAAAAATCGCAAATAACGAGTTTAGAGAAGACCTTTTTTTTAGACTACAAACCGTGCCTATAAAAATCCCACCACTGCGTGAAAGAAGCGAAGAAATCTTGCCCCTAGCACAAATCCACTTGCAAGAAGTATGCGAGGCTTATGGCTTTAGTCAAAAATGCTTTGATGATAGTGCAAAAGAGCGACTTTTAGCATACTCTTGGCCTGGCAACATTAGAGAGCTTTTAAGCGTGGTGGAACGCGCCTGCATTTTGAGTGAAGGCAACACAATCACGGCAAAAGATTTATACTTAGATGAACGTGAAAAGGGCTTAGTGGGCTAGAATTTATTAAATAGAGTAGGGTAGTGTGATTTAAATAACCTAAATAATATTTTATTTGGCTCAAGACAACTTAAGCGGATATTTTCTAATCAATTTTAGTAAAATTTTATACAAATCTTTACCTTCATTTTTGACATTATATCTAAATTACTAAAGAAACTTCGTTTTCTGTTTCTTTTAAATGTAGGTAAAAATTTTCTTTTTTTATGCCTAACATTTGCTAATCTATGCTTTGCATAACCCCAAAAATTTTCGATTCCATTGATGTGATTTTTACCATTTACAAACTCATTTTCGCTGTGTTTCACTCTATAATGCGCCAACGCTCCATAATCAACTAAAGCGTCATAAGATTTCCACGTATCACTATAAATTATAGAATCTTTAAGGGCTGAAAACTGCGTAATTATCGGTATTAACTCGGTCTTGGAGCAATTTTTTACAATCTGCGTATATACCTTTCCATTGCGTTTTAGCATACCATGAAATTCCGCAAGGACAAAAACAGGCGTTTTTTTGCTAGCTCCTCTGCCTTTTTTGCCCTTTACTCTTTTTGGTCCAAAGTAGGATTCATCTACTTCTATTTCGCCTTTTAATTGTGAAATTTTTTCACATTCTTTTGCCATCAATTTTCGAATTTCTTTGAATATTTTATTGAGAGAATTTCTAGAAATTTTGCAAATTTTTGCGATTTTTACTGCTTCAATATCAAGACAAAAATGCCACAATGCCACAAAACTTCTCTAAATTTAGCCTCCGAAATTCGTGAACGTATTATAAAGCCATTTTTCATCGGTGTAATCATAACTTAAAGCCCATTACAAAAGAGCTTAAGTTGTCTTGAGCCTTTATTTTTTTGTTAAGTTACAATAGAAAATCCACGCCTAAAGTTTTTAGAATCTGCAAAAAATTTGGAAAGGAAGTATTAATACACTCAATATCACGCACATAACCACCAAAAAGACACGACAAAATTATAAAGCTCATAGCGATACGATGGTCACCTTTAGAATCTGCAATTTTAGTCGCTACAAAATTAGCATTTTTAGAATTTACAGAATCTTGTAAGTTAGAATCTTTGCCCTTAGATTCCATAACTTTGCATTTTTTATTATTAGTATTTTTAGAATTTTTATCCTTAAAAATATCAAATCCTATAATATCAAATCCATCATCAAATTCCACACACTCCACACCAAACGCTCTCAAACCAGCAAGCAAAACGCTTATTCTATCGCTCTCTTTGACACGCAACTCACGCGCATTTCGCACGCTTGACTTCCCAGCCGCCACAGCCATCGCCACGCTCAACGCAGGGATTTCATCAATGAGCCACGCGATATTGCTACTCACGCTCACGCCCCGCAGCCGCGCGTGTTTTATGGTAATATCGCCGCTTTTTTCGTAGTCATTTTTGATATTTTTGTAAGTGATATTCGCTCCCATTTTTTGCAGGATTTTAAAGCCCTCAATACGCGTAGGATTAAGCATTACGCGCTTCAAAGTAAGGTTAGAATTTGGAATTATACACGCCAAAATCGCGAAAAAAAACGCAGATGAAGGGTCATTTGCAATCTCAATATTAAAACTTTTCAAAGGTTTTTCGCCGCGATTATAAGGCTTAAAAGTGCTAAATGGCGAGATTTTTATTTTTTTATTTTGCGTTTCTACTAAATCTATTTTTATAGAATCTTTTTTATTTTTCGCCAAATCTTTATCGCTAGATTCTATAAAACTTAAAAACGGGGCTTTTTGAAAGGCAAGGAGCATATTTTCAGTGTGGTCGCGGCTTAGCGTTATCTCGCTATACACGCTAATTTCACTACTTTGGAGCGCGGCTAAAATCATTGCAGATTTCACTTGGGCAGATGAAATTTTTGAGTGGTAATTAAAGCCTTTTAATTTATTTTTTTGTGGGATTATAGTTAGCGGAGCTAGGATTTTTTCTTGAAGTTGATTATTTTTAGAATCGATATTTTTAGAATTTTTAGGCTTTAAAGTTTTAGATTCTATAATTTCTAAATTTTGTAAGTTAGAATCTTTTTTGCTAGATTTTGTATTTTTTGCTAAAATAGTTTTAGATTCTGTAACTTTAGAATCTTGTGTTATATTAGATTTTATAACTCGCCCAAAAATATTCGCACCCACTTCATTCAAAGGCTTTAAAATGCGTCCCATAGGGCGATTGTGCAAATATTTATCACCACACAAAATCGCATAAATATTCGCCCCAGCAAGTAAGCCTGTGTAAAGCCGCATACTCGTGCCAGAATTACCACAATAAAGCACATTACTAGGCGATTGCAGGGCATTTTCAAGCGGTGGATAAAGCAGTAAAATCTGCGAAGTTTTAGAATCTAAACTCTTAGAATCTTTAGAAATTTTAGAATCTAGTTTCTTGCAATCTTTAGAATTTTTAGCCTTTAAAGTTTTAGATTCTATAATTTCTAAATTTTGCAAGTTAGAATCTTTTTTGCTTGATTTTGTATTTTTTGCTAAAATAGTTTTAGATTCTATAACTTTAGATTCTATATTTTTAGAATTTCCCAAATTAGATTCCATATTCTTAGAATCTAAAGAATCTCTCAAAGTAGATTCTATAACTTTATTATTTTTATAACCCAAATTTTTAGAATTTTTCTTATAAATACTTCTAGATTCTATAAGTTTAGAATCTAGCTCACTTTCATTTATAAACTCATATTTTAGCCCTAATTCACTAGCAATTTTAAGGCTATTTAACGTGTCCTCAGCCTGCAAAAAACCTCGCACCACACACACATCATCGGCAAACAAGCCAAACATACACACACGATGACTAATACTCTTATCACTCGCAAGTATGTCAATCTCCGCATCCACCGCACTTTTTAACGCTTTTATTTCAATATCCATTTTATATCCTTGTTTTAATAAATTTAAAACTTATCCATTCATCAATTTGTTCTGATTCTAATAATTTTAAACTAGAAAAATTAGAAATAATAGTGTTTTCTTTTTCTTTTAAAATGCCTGATAAAATTAAGATTCCATTTTGCTTAAGATTATTAATTAGCTCATTTTTTAGGATTAAAATTATAGAAGTTATAATATTTGCCACGATAATATCATATTTATTAGAATCTTTTGTAATACTCCCACACCATAACTTTTTGTATTTTAAGTTATTAATTTTGAAATTTTTCTGCGTTTGTGAAATCGCAAAGCTATCAACATCACACGCATAAATATTCGCCCCAAGTTTAGCACCCACAAGCGATAAGATTCCGCTACCACAGCCCACATCTAGCATATTTTTATTTTTTAAATTGCAATATTGTGAGTTAGGATTTTGTATAGAATCTTGTTTAGAATCTTTAAAGTGCAAATTGCTTAACAAATTTATACACATCGCCGTGCTAGCATGATGACCGCTGCCAAAGCTAAGGGAAGGGTCAATTATTAATTCTATAAGTTTAGATTCTATAAAGTTAGAATTTTTAGAAGATTCTATAAGATTTTGCATTTTAGTAATATCATTAGATTCTAAAAGGCTTTTAAGCGTTGCAGACCAGCTAGGGCGAATATAGAAATTCCCACACACAACAGGCTTAATACTTTTTTGATATTCATTTACCCAATTCTTATTTTCACAAAGGAAAATATTAGTATTTATGAAGTTTTTATAGCTTTTAGATTCTATATTTTCTAACTTTTTATGTTTAGTGACAAACTTAGAATCTATATAGAATCTAGTTTTATTTTTCCTAACTTTTTGCTTTAAAAATTCTTTATTAAAAAATCTAAAATCTCGTTTCCTAAGTCTTTTGTAAAATTTATCACGCAATAAATTATCATAAAAATTAGCTTTTTTATAACTTTTATAGAATCTAGATTCTATATTTCCACGTCTATTTTTAGTTTTCAAATGATTAGAATCTATAATATTAAAATCCACACTAGATTCTAAACCAAGCTCTTTTAATAGCCCAAAAACCCTAGCATTTATTTTGGACAAAACATCCAAGATTGTAGGTAAATCCAAGTGCGAACGCCAAATAATATTGTTATTCCCAAGCTTTATATTATTAGAATCAAGCTTTTTACCAAAAATTTTATAAGAAAGATTAGCCATATAAAATTAAGCTTCTAAATTTGATGTTAATATTGGGTAAAAATAGCTTTATCTTTAGCGTTGAAAAAATACTCAATATCACTTAATGCTTTTAAGATATTTTTCTTTTTACCCTTAGCCTTATTCTCATTGTATTGAGATAAAAAATCATAAAGCTTCCTTACCTCATTTAGACTAATTCTAAGTGCACCATTTTCTTTACGCCAAAAATCCCTAGAAGACAAATCTTCTTTCCTAAAAAGGTTTTGAATAAATGCTAATTGTTCCTTTGCAATTATTTTTTTTAAATAAAATTCCCGCTCAATCTCTTCCATAATATCATCCTTACAACTTAAATCTAAATTTAACGCCGTAATTATAGTATCTTTTTTTTAATAAATATTAGTTTTCTGTTTTTTTTTTTTGTTTTCTTAAATTCAATATAAAATATCAAACTTCTAGATATTAATAAAATTATGAAAACTTGAATTTTCAAAATTTTATATATTAATTTTAAGTACTATATTATTAATTTATTATGTATTATATAATTTATTTATTTTATAAATTATTTTAAGTATATTCTAAGTTTTCCATTATTAAGGACATAACCTTTGCGATTTGTGAGTTTTGCGACCGTATAAATTCCATCAAGATTTCGTATAAAAGTATTTTGAAAGTCGGCTATTTCTTTTGGTGCACAAACCTTTCTTGTCCCAGCTGCACCAGAAATCACAATTTTAGTTGTGTCTTGCCAAAAAAATTTAGCAGTATAATCATTGCAACCAGCTTTACCATAAAGCATACCTTGTGTTTTGTCTAAATTAAAAGTAGATACTAAAGTTATATTTGCTAATTCACTAAGTGGTGTGCCTTTGTCTTTGGATTCACTTTGTGTTTTTAGTTCAGCAAATGCATCATTTATATTATCAATGCGATTTGCCTGTCTGCTTCTATTTATTTCATACATTTTTGTGATATCTTCTACACTTAGATTGCTATTTAACCTCTCTTTTGCTTCACGTGTTAGCTCTTGAGGGCTTAAAATCACTCTATTATCGATTTCTAATTTAACAATTTTGTAGTTACTTTTATCTAAAATTCCCTTTGTACCAAATAAAAAACACCCAGCAAATACACTTATAAAAATTGTCAAAATAAATAATTTCACACAATTAGTATATTTCATAAACTAAACCTTACCCAAGTTTTATATTAATAATAATTTACCCTACCCTACATCAAAATTATAGAATCTAAGTATCAATATTTACTAAACTACTAACTACGCTTTCTTATTCGGCAACATCAAAATACTAGCGTATTTGCCCTCGACTTTGGCTTCTTTATCCGCGTGGGCTAAGTCCTCTACCATAGCACACACTTTTTTTAGAATCTCAAATGCCTGTCCGGGATTTTGGATTTCACGCCCACGCAAATATACGCGAAATTTCACATGTTTTCCCTCTTCGAAAAACTCACGCGCATGCCGCACCTTGTAGTTTATATCATTTTGTGCGATTTGCGTGGAGAGCTTGATTTCTTTGACCTCGACTTGCTTTTGCTTCTTTTTAGCTTCCTTGCGTTTTTTCTCAAGCTGGTAGCGATACTTGCCAAACTCCACGATTTTACACACCGGCGGGGTCGCATTTGGCGAGATACACACTAAGTCCAACCCTTGCTCATTTGCAAGATTTTGCGCTTCCTTGCTACTCATAACGCCTAGCTGTTCGCCATCTTCACTCACACATCGCACCTGTTCAAAGCGAATTTGATTATTCACTAAAGTATCATCTTTACTCAAAAACTTACCTCACTATTTAGATTTTTTACCTTGACTAAAAAGTCGCTAATTGCAATGTCATACTGCAAAGATTCTTTAGAATCTTGCGACTTGTTAGTCCTATCACGCAGGGCTAAGGACGCATTTTCCACTTCCTTATCCCCGATAATTGCAATAAATGGAATCTTTTGCTTCTCGCTACTTCTAATCCGCTTATTTAGCGAGTCTTTCAAAGGCGAAATCTCAGCATAGATTCCAACATCACGCAAATCTAGTTGCAATTTTCGTGCCAACTTTTCGTGATTCTCATTTATCGGCACAATTGCGACTTGCGTTGGCGCGATAAAGAAAGGAAATTCCCCGCCAAAATGCTCGATTAATATCGCAATAAATCGCTCAAAACTCCCTAAAATAGCCCTATGTATCATCACCGGTTGCGAATGCTCATTATTTTCATCAATAAAACTTAGCGAAAAACGCGCTGGTAAATTCATATCCACTTGCACCGTGCCACACTGCCACTTTCGCCCTATCGCATCAGTGATTTTTATATCAATCTTTGGACCATAAAATGCACCACCGCCCTCATCAATATTGTATTGAATCTTATTTGTTTCTAATGCGTTTTTTAACGCAAGGGTCGCACTCTCCCATACAGAATCTTCACCGATAGACTTCTCTGGACGCGTGGATAATTCCATTTCATAGCTAAAATTAAACGCATTTAGAATCTTTTGAGTAAATTTTATAATGTTATTTACCTCAGATTCAATTTGATTTGCGCGACAAAAAATATGCGCATCATCTTGCGTAAATTCTCGCACCCGTAAAAGCCCGTGCAGCACGCCACTTTTCTCATGTCTATGCACCACGCCATATTCATAGAATCTAAGCGGCAACTCGCGATAACTTCGCACAGAGCTTTGATACACCTTTATATGCCCAACGCAATTCATAGGCTTTATACCATACTCGACATCATCAATTGTCGTAAAATACATATTTTCCTTATAATTTGTGTAATGTCCGCTAATTTTCCACACATCGCTTTTCAAAATCTCAGGACCACGCACAGGCTCGTATTCATTGTGGATTAGGGCTTTTGTCAGCAAAGATTCTAAACGTCTTCGAATGCGCGCACCACGCGGTAGCCAAATAGGCAGCCCAGCGCCCACTTGCTCATCAAATGTGAAAAGCTGCATTTCATTACCAAGCTTTCTATGGTCGCGTTTCTTAGCCTCTTCTAGCATAAAAAGATATTTTTTAAGATTTTCCTTATCCGCAAAGGCAATGCCATAAATGCGCGTTAGCATTTCAGCACTCTCATCACCCCCAAGATACGCTCCAGCAAGTTTTGTTAATTTAAAAGCGTGTAAAAATTTAAGATTTGGCAAGTGCGGACCACGACACAAATCCTCAAAATCGCCCTGCTTATAAATGCTAAAGTTATCGCCTTTTATGCGGCTCATAACGGCTTGTTTTAGCTCGTCATTATGGAATCTTTTTTCAGCATCGCTTCGGCTTAGGTGGATTTTCACTAGCTTTTCGCCCTTTTTTGCGATTTCTTTCATTTTAGATTCTATCTTAGGCAAATCCTCTTCACTAATCTTAGAATCTATTTTAAAATCATAATAAAAACCCTCATCTACTACAGGTCCTACAAAAAATTTCGCCTCTGGATATAACGCCTTAATCGCCTCCGCCAAAAGGTGTGCGCAAGTGTGGCGGATAATTTCGTGTGCCTCCTTGCTATCATCAAAATATATGGGGGTTATAGATTCTGTGTTTTTAGAATCTAGATTCTGTGTTTTGTTAGAATCTAACGCGTTTTTAGAATCTTGCGTGTTTAGATTCTGTGTTTTGTTGGAAACTTTAGAATCTGCTTTATTAGATTCTATATTTTTCTTAGAATCTTCTTTTGTTAGATTCTGTTTGCTCTTAGAATCTTTGGCTTTAGATTCTATGTGTTCTTTAGAATCTTGTGTTTTGTTAGAATCTGCTTTATTAGATTCTATATTTTTCTTAGAATCTTGCCCTATTTTAGAATCTAGATTCTGTGTATTTAAGCCGATTTCACTTGCTGTTTGCGTATCAATAATAGAATCTTTATAAATATAACCGATAATTTCATTATGTCCCAAAATACTTCCTTTAAAATTTTGTGAATAAAAGCAAAATTATACATTAAAACTTTTTGTAATAAAATAGATTTTATAGAATCTTATAGCATATTTACTAAAAATAATTGATTTTTACTTATTATTCATTTTGTAGATTCTATAAAAGGAATGGTTATGTTTCACCGACTGAATTTTCTCAAAGAAAGCATGGTAAAAAAGAAAAGTAAAGAGCTTGAAAAGCCCGTGAATGCCTTTAGTATCGAGGATTTGGCAATCGATGAGCAAAGCCATAATGATGTGAAAATGGCTAAACACACGCCCACGCTAAGAGAGGAGATTGAGGCGGCAATTACTGATGTGCCGGACTTTCCTAAAAAGGGCATTTTGTTTAAGGACATCACGACTTTTCTGCATAATGGCAAGCTTTTTAGCGAGTATATAGCCATGCTTGCAAACCGCTATCAAAGCTACAAAATCGAGTATGTGGTAGGCATTGAGGCGCGTGGATTTATTCTTGGAAGTGCGCTTGCTTACGCGCTGCAGGCGGGATTTGTGCCTATTCGCAAGAAAGGCAAACTGCCCGGCAAGATTTTGAGCCAAAGCTATAGTTTGGAGTATGGCAAAGATTCTATTGAGATAAAAGATGACGCGTTTGCTGGCATTAAGGGCGTGAATGTGATATTGATTGACGACTTGATAGCCACAGGCGGCACGGCAAATGCGGCGTTGAAACTTATCACAAAGCTAGAGGCAAAATGTATAGAGTTTCCTTGCCTTATCAATTTGACTGAGTTTAGCGAAAGCAAAGAACGCAAGGAATTAGAATCTAAAACGCACATTTTCCCACTAATTGATGTAGAGCCAGATTCTAAAAAGTAGATTTTGGTTTGATGTAACCATATTTAACAAAGTCTTATTTTTTAATGAACTTGGCTTTGATTCCTTGCAAAATTAAACTTTTTTTTATATAATCTTAAGTTTAATTCAATTTTTGGGTTAAAAAGATAGATTTAAGGGCTTTTGGTTGATAAAATGAGTTTTAGAATCTAGGCTAAAATTTTATAAAAGATTCTATATTTTATAAGAAAAAATGTAGTGCTTTTAAGGGTTTTGCGTGGTTTTTATTTTTTTATTGATTGAGAGCTTTTAATAAAAATGGGATTTGCAAGTTTAGATTTTATATTAATTTAGATTCTATAAATTTTATAATTTTTTGTAAAAAAAGTTAGAAATTTTAGATAATATTAGAATCTAATTTGCAAGATTCTATAAGGAGAAAAGGTATGAAGGTTAGACCATCGGTCAAAAAGATGTGCGATAAATGTAAAGTTATCAAACGAAAGCGTGTGGTTCGCGTCATTTGCGTGAATCCAAAACATAAACAACGACAAGGATAAAATATGGCTAGGATTGCTGGTGTAGATTTGCCAAAAAAGAAAAGGGTTGAATACGCCCTAACTTATATTTATGGTATAGGATTGAAAAGTTCTAGGGACATTTTGAATGCTGTAAATATTTCTTTTGATAAGCGAGTTAATGATCTCAGCGAAGATGAAGTTTCACGGATTGCTAAAAAGATTCAAGAAAGCTACATGGTTGAGGGTGATTTGCGTAAAAAAGTAACAATGGATATTAAGGCATTGATGGACTTGGGTAGTTATCGTGGGTTGCGTCATAGAAAGGGTCTGCCCGTTCGCGGTCAAACGACTAAAAATAACGCACGCACACGCAAGGGTAAAAAGAAAACCGTAGGTAGCAAGTAAGGAGAGGCAATGGCGAAAAAACAAGCGAATGTGAAAAAAAAGGTTGTTAGAAAAAATATTGCTAAGGGAATCGTGTGTATTTCCGCTTCTTTCAACAACACTAATATTACGGTTACCGATGAAATGGGAAATGTGATATGCTGGGCTACTGCTGGTGGCTTGGGCTTTAAGGGTAGTAAAAAATCTACGCCTTATGCCGCGCAACAAGCTGTAGAATCTGCAATGCTAAAGGCAAAAGAGCATGGTATCAAAGAAGTCGGTATCAAGGTGCAAGGACCAGGTAGCGGACGCGAGACTGCTATTAAGAGTGTGGGCGCGACAGAGGGCGTGAAAGTGCTATGGATAAAAGACGTAACACCACTGCCACACAATGGCTGTCGTCCGCCTAAAAGAAGAAGAGTGTAAGGAGGAAGTATGGCTAGATATAGAGGACCTGTTGAGAAAATCGAGCGTAGATTTGGTATGTCTTTGGGACTAAAAGGGGAGCGTAGAATAGCGGGTAAATGCTCACTTGAGAAGCGAAACTATGGACCAGGACAGCATGGACAACGCAAGGGAAAAATTAGCGATTATGGTTTGCAGCTACGTGAAAAGCAAAAGGCAAAGTTTATGTATGGAATAAGCGAAAAGCAATTCCGCTCCATTTTTAGAGAGGCAAATAGGCAAGAGGGCAATACAGGTGAGAATCTAATTCGCTTGCTTGAAACGCGTCTTGATAATGTCGTGTATAGAATGGGCTTTGCGACTACTAGGAGATTTGCAAGGCAGCTTGTAACGCATGGACATTTGCTAGTAGATGGCAAACGTGTGGATATTCCTTCTTATGTGGTAAAGCAGGGGCAGAAAATCGAGATTAAGGAAAAGAGTAAAAATAACGCGCAAATTGCGAAATCTCTTGACTTAACCGAGCAAACAGGACTTGTCCCTTGGGTTGATATTGACAAAGATAAACGCTTTGGAATCTTTACGAGAAATCCAGAGCGAAGTGAAGTTGAGATTCCAATCGAAGAGAGATTGATAGTCGAGCTATATTCTAAATAATGGGAGAGTGTGATGAAAAGTATAAAGATAAGACCATATATCCCAGAGAGACTAGAGATAGACGAGGTGTCGCCTAATCATATTCGTTTGCACGCATATCCATTTGAGCCAAATTTTGCGGTGACTGTGGCACATCCTATTCGGCGATTGTTGCTATCGTGTTGCGTTGGTTACGCGCCAACGGCAATTAAGATTGATGGCGTAGCACACGAGTTTGATTCAGTGCGTGGCGTGGCAGAAGATGTAGCCCCATTTATCTCAAATCTTAAGAATCTAAATTTTAAAATAAATGATGATTTTAAAAAGCAGGATAAATTCGAGCTAGATTACGAGTTTGATGGGCAGATGGAGCTTTTGGGTAAGCATTTGAGTAATGAGATAATTAGCGTAATTGACGCTGATTCTCACCTTGCTAGTATTAATGCGGAGGCAAAGCTGAAGTTTTCTTTGATTATCCAAAAGGGTATCGGCTATGTGCCTAGTGAAGATATTAGAGAGAGCGTTGGTAGTGATTATATCCCGCTAGATGCGTATTTCACGCCGGTTAAAAAGGCTGTGTATGAGATACAAAATGTCTTACATGAGAGTAATCCTAACTTTGAAAAAATCGTCTTTGATATTGAGACAAATGGACAGGTAGAGCCTATGGATGCGTTTAAGGAAGCGGTAGGGATTATGCACTCGCAAATGAGCGTATTTGGCGCGGAGCTGAGCGATGTGCCGACAAGCAATAATCGCTTGAATGATGATAGTCCAGAGCTAAAGACGTTGTTATCGAGTGTTGAGATTCTAAACCTTGAGCATCGTCCTAGCAATTGTTTGCAAAAATCAAACATTAAATACATCGGCGAGTTGGTGCTAATGAATGAAAGTGAGCTTAAGAATATCAAAAACTTAGGCAAACGTTCATTTGATGAAATCACACAAAAGCTAGCCGAGCTAGGCTATAACGTAG
Source organism: Helicobacter saguini (assembly GCF_000762875.2). Classification (GTDB taxonomy): domain Bacteria; phylum Campylobacterota; class Campylobacteria; order Campylobacterales; family Helicobacteraceae; genus Helicobacter_A; species Helicobacter_A saguini. The sequence continues at coordinate 93,687 of NZ_JRMP02000002.1, read as the reverse complement.
GACAGGAATTGCCAAATGACTTGGCTATTACGTTAAATAAACGATTAGCGAAGCTTAAGGCGTAGGTAAAAACACCTTAAAGGGTGGTAGGGTGCGAATAGATAAAAGTAATTTAAAATATTTTAACCCTATTGCCCTTTTGGATTGAGATTTAGAATCTAGATTCTATAAATTACCTTAAGTGGCGATAGGGCTTAAAATAGATAAAAGTAATTTAAAATATTTTTATTCCTAACGCCCACCCACCACCCTTTTTTTAGAGTGGATAGAATCTAGATTCTATAAATTATTATTAAAGGATAAAAAATGAGACATAAACATGGATACAGAAAGCTAGGTCGCACTAGCTCACACAGAAAAGCACTGCTAAAAAATCTTAGCATTGCCCTAATTACGCATGGCAAGATTGAAACAGGCGTGTTTAAAGCAAAAGAATTGCAAAGTCATATTGAAAAGCTAATAAGCACTTCGCGCAATGCAGATTCTAACACGCATAGGCTAGTATTTGCGGAGTTGCAAAATAAGGATGCGACTAAAAAAATCATAAATGAAATCGCTCCAAAATACGCAAATCGCAATGGTGGCTACACTAGAATCCAACGCACACGCACACGCCGCGGCGATGCCAGCACTATGGCAATCATTGAATTTGTGGAATAGATTCTAAAATTTACATGAGTTTTTTCTGCAAAACTTTCAAAAAGATATGGAATTGGGATGCAATACGATATATTTGAAACGATGTTGGTTTCAAATAATAAGATTTTTATCTTAAACCATCATTTACATCGCATGTTAAAAAGTGCTGAGATTTTAAATTTTAATACTTTTAATTTATTATCTAAGTTTAAAATTTTTTTTGATAGTAGTTTTTCGTATTTCGTGAATAAAAATATAAAGTTGACATCTTTAACCTTAGACAAATTTAAAAAAATAGATAATTTATGGTTCAATTTTCAAGATTTTTCTAAAATGCTTGGCTTAGAATCCATGGAGCTAGATAATAAAAACTATATTTTGAAATTAATTTTAAAATGTGATGGAAATCTTATTTATGAAGTATTGCAATTAAATAAATTTGCAAATAGCAATATTATTATTTCAAAAAACATTATAAATTCTAATAATATATTCTTGTATCATAAAACAACAAATAGAAATATATTTAAAGATTCGGTTGGTGATATACAGCTAAATAAATGTTTTGATTATATATATTTTAACGAAAAACATGAACTAACGCAGGGTAGCAGGAGTAATATTATTATAAAATTCAATGGAAGTTATCTTACCCCAAATGTAAAAAGCGGACTACTTCGTGGAACTTTATCTAAGTTACTTTTAGATTCTAAGATATGTAAAGAAACCATTATTTATATGGAAGATTTATTGAACGCAGAAAAAATTTTTTGTGTTAATTCAGTTCGTGGAATTTTGCAAGTGAATCTGCAGGAGTGATTCTAATATAATATACATTACGAATTAAAAAATTATATTTTTATGTTAGAATCTAGGCTATAAAAAGGAGAAAAAATGCCACTAATTATCGCAGGAAAAGAATTTAAATCACGATTAATCGTAGGAAGCGGGAAGTATAAAAATTTCGACATAACAAAAGAAGCGACCTTAGCAAGTGGCGCGGAAATGATAACCGTTGCCGTGCGGCGCGTGAATATCATGGATAAAAACTCGCCAAATTTGCTTGATTATTTCAAGGATACGCATATCACATTTTTGCCAAACTCCGCTGGGTGTGTGACCGCAAAAGAAGCCATCACGCTATTTCGCCTTGTTAGGGAGGGCGTTGGCATTGATTTTATCAAGCTTGAGATTATCGGCGATACGCAAAAGACGCTCTACCCTGATGTGCTAGAAACGCTTCAGGCTACCGAGATTCTAGCAAAAGAGAGCTTTAAGATTTTGGTTTATACAAACGATGATCCCATTATGGCAAAACGCCTTGAAAATGTAGGTGCGGCGGCTGTAATGCCGCTGGCTGCGCCTATCGGTAGCGGCTTAGGTATCCAAAATCGCTACAACATCGCCTTTATTAAAGAAGCGGTAAAAATCCCTGTGATAGTCGATGCGGGCGTGGGATGTGCTAGTGATGCTGCGATTGCTATGGAGCTGGGGGCTGATGGCGTGCTAAGCAATAGCGCGATTGCCCTAGCAAATGACCCTATTGAAATGGCGGTGGCTATGAAGCTCGCCGTAGAAGCAGGGCGTCTAAGCTACAAAGCAGGTCGCATACCTAAAAAGCCCTACGCCACGGCAAGCTCACCCACGGACTTTATGCCGAATTTGAATTTGTGATGTTTAATGGATAGATAGACTGCACAAAATCTCTTTATGCAAATTATAACACTCATAGCGAATAGCTTTAAATGTCGCAAAGTCGCCAAAGCTGTGGCAAGATTCTATCTTTAGAATCTCTTCTAACACCCTAGCACTCTCAAATGCGCGGTGGAAATTCGCACTCAATACCCCTTGCAAATTTTCACGCACACACTCACTATCAATGCTAGTTTTCCCTACATCTTTTATCACATCGCGACTTTGCAAAAGCTCACTCTCACAGGCTAAAATTGCCCTGTGTCGCAATGCTTTAAGCCTACTTGTGCAATCTTTCTCATCATAGATAAATCGCATAATATCTTCAATCACACGCAGTGCTTCTTTCAAGCGATTAAGATTCGCATCCAAGATTCTATATAATGCCAAGCTATCAAAAGAGTGCAAGATAAAACCTAAAAGTTATAGAATCTATAATAAGATTCTATAAAAATTCTAAAAATCATAGAATCTTAATCTTTACTACTACTCATACCCAAAATCTGCAACAAAGCAGTGAAAATATTTAGAATATCCAAATATAAGCCAATCGCTGCCATTAGCGGATTATCATATCGCCCACGCACAATGTTTTGCGTATCATACGCGATATAAAGGCTGAAAATAATCACCACCACGCTAGCAATCGCAAACTGCATCATAGGGCTTTTGAAAATAAACATATTCAAAAGACCAAACACAAAAATCACAACCACAGACCAAAACAACGCCACGCCCATATTGCCCAAATCACGCTTAGTCTTAAGCGCATAAAGGCTCATAATGCCAAAGATTATCATAGTCATAGCAAGAGCTTGAGCGATAATAGCAGGGTCTTTCATCATTACCATAGCCAAAAGCGGCACAAGCGTCATCCCACTAATAAACGAGAAAAGCGCGAACACAACGACATTCACACCCGGCTTATCCTGCACAAAACCTAACGCAAAAATCAGCACCAACTCGCCGATAAACAACGCCCACTTATACTGATAAACCATCGCAATGTCCTGCCATCCCACAAGCACGCCAATTAGGGCGATAAAAAGGCTCGCCGCCAAAAACTTATAAGTCGTCTTTACAAAGCTCACAAGTGCGGTATCGCTGTAACTTGACGCGATATTCACATCTTGCTGCTTGTTGTAATCTCTATCATACAAACTCATTTCTATCTCCTTTGAATAAAGTTTTGTTATGATAGCTAAGAATTATTAATAAAGAATAAAAATATAAATTATTTAAATGGATTTTAGGAATTTATAGTAAGACAGTATAGAAAATTATTAGGCCATCTCCATTAAAACTTTTTCTTATTCACATCATCCAAAATGTCGGTGGCGATTTGATTTACATTGTTTGCTATGGTTTGGGTTTCCTCAGCAATGGTTGAGTTATTTTGCGTGGTCTCCTCTAGCCCTGAAATCGTTTGATTGATTTGCTCGATGCCTGTGGTTTGCTCCCTAATAGATTCCACCATATCATTAATGCTTTGGCTTAGCACATTTGTATTCGCCTCAATCTCGCTTAACGATTTCTGTGTGCGTTCCGCTAGTTTTCGCACCTCATCGGCTACAACGGCAAAGCCACGTCCATGCTCTCCAGCCCTTGCCGCCTCTATTGCCGCATTTAGTGCCAAAAGGTTAATCTGGTCTGCTATATCGTGGATAATGCCCGTTACATTCTTAATATCCTCGCTTTGTGAGATTACCTCGTGCGTTTTACTATTCACATTTTGCATTGATGATGAGATTTCATTTACCGCCGTTGCCGTCTCCTCAAGGCTACTAGCCTGCGTATTAGTAGATTCTGTAAGTTTTTTTACTGAATCTTCTAGCAGCTGACATTGCGCCTCTAAGGTCTTAGCAAAGCCAGCAGAAGTCTGCAACATTTTCTTAATCTCCTCGCCCAAAATGTTAGTCGTAGTCTCCACATTCCCATACGCACTTTTCACCTCAGTGGTAAAATCTAGGCTCTTATAAGATTCAAACACACGTTTGATTTCATTCAAGTCGCGTCCTATGCGGTGTTGCAACACCTCAAGCATATTGTTTAGCACGTCACGCAAACTTTTTAACTGCGGATTATTCGTCTCGCCCTCAATTTTCACTTGCAAGTTACCATTTTCCACATCTTTTACGACCTGAATAGCGGCATTTACAAGCTGTGTATCCTTATTTAAACTCTCTTGTGTTTTCTCAATATTATTTGAAATCACCTGCGACATTGTGCCGATTTCATCATAGCTTTTAACTTTCAGTGGCTCTGGCTTTTGCCCCTCGTGATTCATATATTTAAAGAATTTCATCAAAAACTCATTTAATCTATGCAACCGATTAATAATCTGCAGTCGCATAAATGTCACAAGCACGACTAACAGCACACTTTGCACAAAACAGCTTGCAAAAATGGTCTGCAGCCGCAGTGAATAATACTCTTTTAACACATAATCACGCGGAATAAACGTAATCACATGCCAGTCAGTGTCAGTAAAAAGGTCTAAATCCATATTCGAATGCGCCGCAAAAGTGCGTTGTTTGCTAGTATCAACGACTTCTACCATTAGCTCCTCTTTATTCATAACGCGCTCTACCACAGGCTTTAAATGCGGCTGAATCGTGCCTAGCTGGGCTAAAGTCGCCCCCAAAATCTTAGTATTAGTCGCGGCGATAATCGTGCCATTTTGCGTAGTGAAAACGCGCGCATCCTTTAAATTACTTGGAATCTTCATAAAAGATTCAGCAATTTTCCCCACATCAAAAATACCACCTAACATACCGACAAGCTCGCCATTTGCGATAATAGGAAAGGCAAAAATGATGGCATAAATCTCTTCATTATTTAGCTTAATCTTAAGCGGATTGCTAATTTGCATTTGCCGTGAGCTAAGCACATCTTTAAAAGTCGGCAACTCCGCAATATCCTTTGTCGGCGCATCAATATGCCCCCCGCTATCATTTGCAATAATTAGCAATTCATTTCCCAAATGATACTTAGAATCTAAGTGCGAATAATCCCTATCACGCAGATACAAAAAGCCATGCGTAACGCTAGGACTATCCTTAACAATGCTACCAATACGATTAGAAATAGCCTCAGGAGCAAAATCGCGATAAGTATTCAGTGAATCTGCATACGCGTGAAACAGGTGCAAACCCATATTTATCTCATTTGAAATGCTGCTACCATAATACTTTGACATAAGTAGCATATTTTCCTTAGCGTTGTCGCCCTCGCGAGATTTCATACTTAGCAACACAAAAAAACAAAGGGCAGTAACGCACACTGCAGTGGTCAAAAGTGTGCAAAGCAGGACTTTTGTCGCAAGGGACATCGACTTTTTTATCTTTGTGTTTGGCATTCACATCTCCTTTTGCTTGGGCTTTTTGTATTTAGATTCTATAGAATCTGCGTTTGAAATTCTACTTTAGATTCTATTTTTGTTTCTATAGATTCTATAACTTATCGCAGATTCTACTAAAATGCAATTTTATCAAAACACGATAAGCAAAAAGCGTATTATACAATATTATTTAATTTACTTTTATTACAATGTTAAAAAATGTTACATATTTTAAAGTGTTTAAAAATGCGTGTATATCGAATATTTAAGTTTTTTTTCAAAAAAGATTCTAAAAGTATTTTTTACATAGGCTTTTAAAATAACGCATAATCGATAATTTTGTGTAGAATAAAAATAGTTATAAAAAGGTTATTTATAGAATCTAGATTCTAAACAAAGGACAAAAATGAAACTAAAAGAAATCGAGCAGGAGTTTATCTCCGAGCTAAAAGGACACCCAAAGACAAAAAAGCTAACATTTTTGGAGGGCGTCTCAATGCTAGTTGGCACAAATATCGGTATCGGCATCCTTAGCATAGCCCACACCGCAAAGCACGCAGGCTTTTTCCCCTTGCTTTTTTGGCTAGTAATCGGCGGCATTTTAAGCACAATCACAATGCTCTACATCGCCGAAGCCACGTTAAGAACCAAAGCCCACTTGCAGCTTACAGGCTTATCCGTGCGATATATCGGTCCTGTGGCAAAATACCTAATGTTTATCTCAGTCGCCGTCACATCTTATGGCGCGCTCACCGCGTATGAAAAGGCAGCTGGCGATGTAATGCATGATATTTTTGGCGTGCCGCACTATCTTGGCTCGCTTTTGTTTTTTATCCCAGCAGCGGGCGTGCTTTGGCTAGGGCTAAAGGCGATAGGACGCGGTGAAAAGCAAGTTGTAGGCATAATGTTTGTGATTTTAGTCGTGCTAATCATTGCGACATTTTTTAAGGCGGATATAAATTTCGCAAATACGCTTGAAATGCACTGGAGTTTGGGTGCGATTTTGCCTATTTTTAACACGGTCGTGTTTGTGTATTCATCTCAATATATCGTGCCTGAGATGGCGCGTGGCTTCTCGCACAAGCCTACGATGTTACCAAAGGCGATTTTGCTTGGCAATTTTATCACTTTTGCGATGTTGGCTCTTGTGCCACTATCGGCTATTGTGCTTGAGGGTTTGTCGAATATCTCGGAAGTCGTGACGCTCTCTTGGGGTCGGGCAATCGGTGATTGGGCATTTATCATTGCGAATCTTTTTGGGCTTTTTGCGATACTTACTAGCTACTGGGGCTTAGGCGGGATGTTTATCACAAATATCGCCGACCAGCTAAATAAGGACGCGGATAATAATTTGAGGCTGCGGTTTTTTATTTTGTTATTTGTGAGCTTACCGCCGCTATTTTTTGTGCTTTTGCGTGTGGCAGATTCTATACAGGATGCGATTTACTGGCCTGGTGTCGTGGGTGCGTTAATCCTTAGCTTTTTCCCGATTTTAATCTTGCAAAACTCGCGTAAAAAAGGCGATATGCAGGCTAGCTGGGTATGCCCTGCATTTCTTACTACATTTGGTGCAAAAGCTACCATTGTAATCGTATATTTAAGTGCCACGGTCTTTAGCATCGCAGCAAAATATGGCTTTTTGGATAAACTCATCGCCATTATTAGCGGATGAATTATTATTTATATTGCATTCTTGAGATATTCCAAATAGATTCTATATTTTTATAATTTTTTATTTATTTTAGTCGATTTTGTATTGTCTGTTGTTATTTTTTAGAATCTAAATTAAGTTTAAATATAAACTATTTAAAAAGGGCGTGAAATGCGGAATAAAATCGAGCTTATGGGGCATATCGTGGCGGGCTATCCTAGCATTGATGCGTGTTTGAAGGCAGGGGTTGGAATCTTGCGTGGTGGGGCAAATTTCCTTGAGGTGCAGTTCCCTTTTAGCGATGGAAATGCCGATGGGCTGCTTATCCAAAATGCGAGTGATTATAGTATTAAGCATGGATTTAGCGCGCGTCATGGCTTTATCGTGCTGCGTGAGCTGTGCAAGACAAATAAGCATATTTTGGTTATGACGTATGCGAATATTATCCTAAATTACGGCGTTTCCGCGTTTATTGACGAGCTAAAAAAGGCTGGTGCGTATGGGCTGATTGTGCCTGATTTTAGCTTTGGGCAAGATGATTTTAATCTGCGGTATTTGTGCTATGAGAATAATTTGCATTTTATCGAGCTTATCGCGCCGCTAACGCCTGTGAAACGCGTGCGTGAGATTGCTTGTGGGAGTGCTGCGCCCTTTATTTATGTAATCGCGCGAAATGGCATTACAGGTGCGACAACCGCCCTAAATAACGAGGTTTTGGAGTATATTGAGAGTATAAATGAGATTTGTCGCTTGGAGGGAAAGGAGATTATGCTAGGCTTTGGCATTAATGATAGTTCGCAAGTGGCGCGTCTGCGTGGGAAAATCTATGGCGTGGTGGCTGGTAGCTATTTTGTCAATGAGATTAATAAGAATATAGAATCTAGCGATTTGACAAAGGCGATGACGCAGGCGAGCGCTAGATTGCTTGGCATAAATGATAATATAATCTTTGAAAATCTAAAATAATAAATTTTTTATTAATGGATTCTACCCTACCCTACTCATCACTATCTTGCGCGCTAAAGGCGAATTTGACATAGATAGCCAAAGCGATTAAAAGCACGGCTACACCGACAATTAGATAGACTGAATACAGCAGCTTTTCAGGCGAGTAAATGGTAAATTTAAACACAAGCATTAACGCCTCAATGGCGAGTGCCACGATGATTGAGCCTAAGAATCTAATCATGGTTTTATGCACGGTGTAGGTTTTCTGCCCGACATTTTTGCCTAGCACTTCCTCCTCAAATATCGCTTTGACCAAATCAAAAATTGCCAACGCCAAAGTTAGCAAAATCGTAGATTCAAAAATATCCTCAATCTTAAAATTATCAAATCTTAGCAAATCCTCCGACCAAAATTTCACCATACCCTTAATCGTCAGCACCAACGCGATAAAAGAAAGCGAAAGCGAAAAAATAAAATACATCGCAATGCTAAAATTCGAAAATGAGCCAAAAAACCAGCTAGGCGAGCTAATCTTAATGGCGTCCTGCAAATGAATATCGATACACACGACAAAGAGCAACTCATGGTCGTGATTATACACAGGATAGGCGGCGGTAACGACCAAATTGCCATCCACACGCGATGGGTAGGGATTTGTGATAATACATCGCTGCTCGTCCAACGCCTCGTAAAAATACGCACGATTTGCGAAATTTTTACCATCATTTTTTATCACTTCATCGTGCTGGTAGGTATCGCTTACTTGCGTGCCATTTTTATCCAAAATATACATAGAATCAAAGTCTTTAATTTCACTTTTGATTTTCATTAAGCCCTTTTGCACGACATCTAGGCTAACACTTGGCATAAAATTCTTAATATTTTGCGTAAAAAGATAGCACATATACGCGCGCAGCTCATATCGCGTCTTAGAATAGGTTACAATATCGCGTGATAGCATAAAAGTCCTTTTTGTTAGTGAATTTATAGATTTTAGATAAACTAAAAGATAAATCTAAATCTAATTTTATTAGTTTATTGTTAAAACATTGACCATAAAAGTAAGTTGATAGGTCAAAATAATTGGTTTATATAATTTCAAGCATATTTTTTGCTACAATAATTCATTTTAGAATCTATATTAAAACACACAAAGGACAATGCGATGAAAGGCTTTAAATTATTCACAGGTAGTGCGCACAAGGAGTTTAGCAAGGAGTTAGCCCAGCACCTTGACTGCACGCTCTCAAAGGCGATACTCACGCGATTTAGCGATGGTGAAATCAATGTGCAAATTAGTGAATCTGTGCGTGGCAAAGATGTCTTTATCGTCCAGCCCACTTGCGCGCCCACAAATGACAATCTTATGGAGCTTCTCATTATGGCGGATGCCTTTCGCCGCAGCAGTGCAAACTCGATAAATGCGGTCATTCCCTACTTTGGCTATGCGCGTCAAGACCGCAAAGCCGCGCCGCGTGTGCCGATAACCGCGAAACTTGTGGCGAATTTAATTGAGAGTGCGGGGATAAATCGCGTGATTACGATGGACTTGCACGCTGGGCAGATTCAGGGCTTTTTTGACATTCCTGTGGATAATCTTTATGGCGCGATAATTTTTCGAGATTATGTGCGGCATAAAAATCTGGCAAATCCCATCATCGCTAGTCCTGACATCGGCGGCGTCTCGCGGGCGCGATATTTTGCTGATGGGCTGGGCTTGGACCTTGTCATTGTCGATAAGAAGCGACAGAGAGCAAATGAGAGCGAGGTGATGAATATTATCGGCGATGTGAGCGGGAAGGATGTGATTTTGATTGATGATATGATTGATACGGCGGGGACTATGTGTAAGGCTGCAGCGGTGTTAAAAGAGCGGGGCGCGGCAAGTGTAATGGCAATAGGCACGCATCCTGTGCTAAGCGGACAGGCGTATGAGCGCATAAATAATAGCGTGCTAGATTCTGTGATTGTGAGTAATTCTATCCCTTTAAAGCAGGATTCAAGTAAGATTAAGGTGCTATCTGTCGCCCCATTATTTGCGGAAGTCGTGCGTAGAATCTATCATAACGAAAGCGTAAATTCGTTGTTTATATAGAATCTAGATTCTATAAACTTACAATTTTTTGGATTTAATATGAAAAAAGTTATATTTTTTATAATGTTGATTTTTTTGCAATTATTTTCGCAAACGCATAATCACAGCCAAGATTCTAACAAAACAGATTCTACAAAAAACACTAAAGAAAACCCGTCCCACACGCATTCTTTAAAGGCTTTTTACAACCTAAAAGCCCTAGAAAATAATGAAAAAATAAAGCAGCTAAACTACGAAATACAAGCTATAGAATCTAGAGCAAAAGCCGCGAAAAAATGGGACAATCCGCGTCTAAATTTTGGCTACAATAACGCGGAAATCACGCAGCCTTTTAACCTAAACGCGAATGATATGCAAAATATTTTTATAGGCATTGAGCAAAGTTTTGACTTAAATGGGAAGCGAAAAATCCTTGCAAATACCTTGCAAAAAGAAGCTCAAATTAAGCTTTTAGAGCTAAAAAATCTAAAAAATCAATACATTTTTTCACTCATTAGTAATGCAATTAATATTAATAAGAATAAAGAGATTCTAAACGCAACTAATAATGCTATTCATAATGTAAATGTTGTGCTGGAGAGCCTAAAATCAAGCAATTACAACCCTTTGCAGCTCCAAAAGCTAAATATTTTGAAAGCCAAACTGCAAATGAAGCAAAATGAGATAAACAACATCCTTAAAAGTGCGCATATTAGCATAAGTGAGACGAGTTTTGAGAGTGTAGAAAACATTGATATTAAGGATATTTTAAGCCATTCACTAAATGAGATTGATTATGAAAAAGTTTTAGATTCTATTCTTAAGAATAATTATGAAATTAAGGCAGAAATCCTGCGTGAAAGCATTAGCAATGATTTGATAAGCTCGGCAAAGTCGCAGTTTTTGCCTGATTTAAACATCGGCTTTACATATATGTATCGCACAAATCGCAGTGATATGTTTGGGCTAAATTTCAGCCTGCCACTTGCGATTTTTGGCACTGAGAGTGCTAAAGTGGCGGAATCTAAGTCGCAAAATTTGATTGCAAAAAGCCTTGTTTTAGAGACGCAAAACCGCGTCAAACACAATGTTTATAGCCTTTTTAACGATTATAAGACCTTGAGTGAAAATCTTAGCCTGATAAACAAAGTGCTACTGCCTTCAAATGAGCAAATAATTAACCTTTATAGCCATCACGCCACAAGTCAGGCAAACCTGTTTCAAGAGTTCTACAACGCCCTAAATGACAAGGTTGAAGCCGAAATTTTACGCCTTGAAATCTTGGCAAAAATGAATATTATTTATTGGAATCTTTTGAGTTTGAGCGGGGAGTAAGAAGTATTAGCTAGCTATAAATTTACATTTTATCTTAATGTGGTAAGATGGTTTTAATACAATATAATAATAAACTTAACATAATTAATAAAAATTTATTTTTTATGACAGACTTATGGAACTTACCCTACATCCACTCGATGATTTTGGCGACTTCATCAACTGGAATGCACTTTATGTCGCCTTTGTAACTTTTGATAAATTTGCTACTTGCCCCGCTTGCGCCTGGGATTATCGCTTTTGCAAAGCCAAAGTTTTCAAGCTCTTTTAATCGCATTTCAAGCGCGGAAATGTCGCGTATATCACCTATCAAACTTACCTCGCCCAAAAATGCGGTGCTTGACTTCAAAGCGCGATTTTTATAGCTTGACAAAATGCTGGCAATCACGGCTAAATCGGCACTTGGCTCGCTAATTTTTATCCCACCAGCCACATTGATAAACACATCGTGGCGGTGCAGATGAATGCCCATTTTTTTCTCTAACAACGCCAAAATCATATTCAGCCTGTTGCTATCAAAGCCGTTAGTTAGGCGCTTTGGCACGCCAAACTCATTTTCACAAGTGAGCGCTTGAATCTCAACCACAATGCAGCGGCTGCCCTCCATAATCGCCGCCGCCGCACTTCCTGGCATATCGCGTTTGCCGCTAAAAAACTTTTTTGTCGCCTCAGTCGCACTCACCAAGCCATTCTCACGCATCTCAAAAATGCCGATTTCACTGGTCGTCCCAAAGCGATTTTTAAAGCCACGCAGGATTTTTAGCTCGCTACTTTTCTCGCCCTCAAAATACAAAACGCAATCAACCATATGCTCAAGCACGCGCGGACCGGCAATCTGCCCATCTTTTGTAATATGCCCGATGATGAAAATGGCGATATTTAGGCTTTTGGCGAGGTGCATTAGCTCAAAAGTGATTTCACGCACCTGCGAAATGCTGCCCGGTGCGGCATTCAGGGCTGGTGAATATAGCGTTTGAATGGAGTCGATTATGCAAACTTCAAAGCCGCCATTTAGCAGGTTTTCTCTTATTTCATCGATATTTATTTCGCTTAGTAGATAAAGATTCTGGCTTAATGCGTTGCATCTTTGGGCGCGATTTCTTATTTGGCTTAGGCTCTCCTCGCCACTTACATATAATACTCTTTTTGGTTTTATAGATTCTATATTTTGAAAGTTATTAGAATCTATAGTTTTAGATTCTGTAAGTTTTTTAGAATCTTGATTTTGTATAGAATCTTTTTTAGAATCTTGCACGTTAGATTCTATAACGTTTTTAGAATCTACACCTTGCGCTAATGAGCCGGCGACTTTCAATAAAAGCGTAGATTTACCAACACCAGGACTACCACCGATTAAATAGAGCCCACCACGCACGATTCCCCCGCCCAAAACGATGTCAAGCTCACTTTGTGTCGAGCTAAATTTCTCCAAACTCTCCTGCATAATCTCTGTGATTGCAATCGCATTTCCTATCATTTTAGGCGATTTTTGAGAATCTAGCAAAACAGAATCCGTAAAAACAGAATCTAGCGAAATATTAGAATCTAAACGCGTAGGAATGCTCTCAAACCCACGTTTCACACCAGCAAAACTAGACGCACTTTGCAAATAGCTAATCTGCTCTTTTTTAAGCTCGACCAAACTCTCCCAACTCCCGCAATTAGGGCATTTCCCAGTCCATTTGCTACTTTGCCATCCGCAATTTTGACATTCATAAAGACTACTTTTTTGCTTTTTTATCGCCATTTTCACACCTTATAATTATTAGAAACCCTGTAAAGCACCGCAACACTTGTAACAAGTGCCAGAATCTGCGAGATAGGATACGCCATAATAGCCCCATCAAAGCCAAGCAAACGCGCCATCAAAGGCAGTAAAATCACAATAAAAATCAATGTGTAACTCATCGTAACAATAAAACTTGCCAAAGCGCGTTGCAAACTTTGCAAATACAAGGCAATAATTAAGTTTATCCCCAAAAATATAAAACCAAAAAAATACACGCTCATAGCCGCCGCTGACTGCGTTTTAAGGCTCATATCTTTTAGAAATGCCGCTGCGATATACTCGCTAAAAATAAAAAAGATTCCATAAAGTGCGATAGAAATAAGCAATTCCGCCACGATATAAAAACGCAAAATAGCCCTTAAACGCGTAAAATTTCGCATACCATAGTTGAAACTTGCAATAGGCTGAATGCTCTCGGCTAAAGCAAGTAAAATCGTAAAATAATTAAACCCCGCATACAAAATCGCGCTATAAATGGCAAGGGCGGATTCACCCCCGATGCCTTTGAGCGTGGCGTTATAAAGCCACATCACAAAGCCCACACTTGCCTCACTACTCGCATAGGGAATGCCAAGTTTAGCCGAGCGAAAAATAAGCCGCCAACTAAAAGTGCGAGTAAAGCACAAATCGCCCTTTTTAGTTAGCAAAGTGCTTTTAGATTCTAAAAAATTACACAATCTAGTGCCAAAAAAAGTCGCAATTTTCACGCGAATTTCACTAGGAATATAATGAATTACCAGCACCAAGCTGCCGATAATATGCCCTAAAATCGTAGCCCACGCACTCCCAACAATGCCAAACTCAAACACAAATAAAAACAAATAATTCAAAATCACATTGCACGCCGCGCCCAAAAACATCGCAAACATCGCAAATCGCGGACGCTTATCATTCACCACGCAAATATCTAAAATCGGGTGCATAATAATGCCAAAAAGCCCGACACATACGCCTTTTAGATACTCGATTGCCATTGCTTTGACTTCGCTACTTAGATTTTTGACAAGCAGCTCAACAAGGCTATCGGCGTTAAAGTAGCAAAGGATTCCAAGAACAAGTGAAAATGGGAAAAGCAGGTAGCAAATGCTGCTAAAAATGCGACACGCAAGCTCTTTTTTGCCCTTAGCCAAGTAGTAGCTTATAAGACTTGCACCACCTAGTGCGAACATGAGCGCAAATGCCATAAGCGTGGGAAATATGGGCCAAGTCGCCACGATTGCCTTCATCGCGTCATCGCCTAGCTTTATGCTAACAAAGATTCCATCCACGGTGGAGTAACTAGCCATCGCCAGCATCGCAAAAAGCATGGGCAAAAAGTAGTTTAAAAATAGCTTAAAAATGCTGTCCGTGCTTAGGTTTATCGTGGCTTTAGATTCTATATTTTCTTTAGAATCTAGGCTAGAATCTTTTTTTAAATCTATGTTATATTTAGAATCTTGCGACTTAGATTCTATAGTAGAATTTGTATTATTAGATTCCATATTCACTTTAATTTCACCCTTAAAAATTATCAAAAATGTAATTTTATAGAATCTTTGTTGTGAAAAGAGAATATTTCACAATATTTCATTGTATTTCTAGTAACAATTTATATATTCTAAATTACCAAACTTTTATTCATAATAGTTATGATATTTTGAAGTTTAGAATTTTCTAAATTATGGAAGTATAGAAAGGAAAATGCTCCTTGAAAAACTAGCATATTTTTGCCATCTAAAAAGGGCGTGTGTGTGGCTTTTGCAAGATTGCAAAAAGGCGTTAAAGCGTCTTTAGAATACATTAAATCAAAGGCAAGTTTTGCGTTTTTAAATAAAGATTCTAACATATTAGAATCTAGTGGCAAAAGCCCTTGCACTCCGCTACTTGTGGCATTTACGATAATATCAAATGCGTTTTGCGATACCCATTTAGAATCTATTTTATCAAAAGTGATAGTGTTACAAAATTTCTCAAAATGTTTGAGTTTTTCGTGGCTACGATTTGCGATTGTAAAGGGGATATTGTGGTGGGATAAAATCGTGGCGATACTTTTAGCGCTCCCACCAGCCCCGAGTATTAGGACGTTTTTATTGTTAGATTCTATGGAATCTTTTTTTGAATCTTGCAAGTTAGATTCTATAAATTTATTAGAATCTTTAGAATCTTGCGACTTAGATTCTATAGAATCTTCGCCCTTAGATTCTATAAAATCAAGTTTAGAATCTCCATTCAATATAGAATCTACACAGGAGTAAAAGCCGAAAGCATCGGTATTATAGCCCTTTAAAATTTCTTTTC
This sequence comes from Helicobacter saguini, assembly GCF_000762875.2. GTDB lineage: Bacteria > Campylobacterota > Campylobacteria > Campylobacterales > Helicobacteraceae > Helicobacter_A > Helicobacter_A saguini. The sequence goes on along the minus strand of NZ_JRMP02000002.1, from coordinate 77,942 downwards.
CTTTAGAATCTAAAAGCCGCACAATCGTATTTACTGCGCCGATTTTCTGGGCTAAAGTATCGATAGAATCTAGCGTCCCAAGCGCGATTTCTTTAAAAGGAAGCGTAACATTTAGCCCAAAAATATCGCTACTAAAAATAAAATCTTTTAAAAATTTAGCATCAATTTCGCGTGGCAGCAAGATTTTGGCATAAAACGCATTTAGATTCAGTGCATTTATCGCGGCGTTTTGAATCTGTGGCGAGAGAGAATGCTTGATAGGATTGCCTATTACAGCGTATAGTTTTTTTTTATTTGTTGTGATATTAGATTCCATACTTTTCCTTTACAATAGCTTAAAAACGCAAAAATTTACGAAAAATTATAGCTTATATGATAGAATCTAGCGAAATTTTAAGGAGAAAATATGAAATTTTTGGCGAAATTCATTGCGATTTTTAGCATTTTTGCGTGCGTTTTAAAGGCTGGGGCGGGGTTTGAGAGCGAGAGCTATCTTATTTGGATAAAGTCGTTTTGCCCTGTGGCTAGCACGACTTGCACGAATGTCGAGTATCATCAAACTGAGAAAAGTAGCGGTAAAAGCGTGGTTGTAAAGGGCGGTGAGCCTATTGTTGGCACGCTTTCTGGCAATCTTATCGGCTACAAATTTTATGATAAAAAAAATAACTTTGTGTATGAGCTGTCAATGGATTTGAATGGCGCATATACGCTATTTGTGCGAGCTTATGATGGCAAAGTAATCGGCAGGAGCTTTAAGCAAGAAAAAATCAACCCTTTAAAAGAGGAAACTTATAATAAAAAAATCGCTAAGATTAAGAAGTAGATTCTATAAAAAGTTAGGAAATTCATAATAAAGGAGAAATATGCCAGATTCTAATTTAGTGCTGAATTTAGAAAACTTAGAGAGCGTGACGCACGCATTTGCTAGGAAGTATATCGCGCCATTTACCAAAGAAGTCGATAGCAAGGGCGAGTTTCCGCGAGAGGCTTATGATGCGATGCGGCGGCTGAAATTCCTTGCGTTATTCGTGCCAAAGGAGTATGGCGGCTTGGGCGGGGGGATGCGAGATTATGTTACTATTTGTTACATTTTTGCGCAGTATTGCCCTACGACTGCCCTGTGCTACACGATGCATAGCGGTGGGACGCTCGCTATTGCGAAGTTTGGGACAGATTCTATGAAGGCTGAGTTGCTCCCAAAAATCGCAAATGGTGAGATTGTGATTGCCCTTGCGTATCGTGAGAGTGGGTCGCATTTTGGCATTGATATGACAGAGAAGCCAGAGAGCAAAAATGGCGTCCCGGGCGTGATTTTAAGCGGTCGTAAAAGCTTTGTGACTAGCAGCAATTACGCTGATTTTTTCCTTACATATACAAATTCGCACGATGTCAAAGGTGGGCGAAATAACTGGCTTGTGAGTGCAAAAACGCCCGGTCTAAGCGTTGAAAGTAGCACGTGGGACGGCTTAGGAATGCGTGGGAATAACTCCGCGCCGATTGTGTATAATGATGTGTGGGTTGATTCGCGTTATCGAATAGGTAGTGATGGCGAGGGTGGGACGCAGACGGATTTTACGATGATTTATGGAATCTTGGGCTTTGCTGGGGTGTATAGTGGCTTGGGACGTGCGGCGTTTGAGTGCATTTTGTCGCACTGCAAAAATCGCAAGTATGACGATGGTAGCAGCATTGCGGATGTCGAGCTGGTGCGGCTTGAGCTGGCTGATATTTACACAAAGGTGGCAAGCCAGCACGCACTGACTTTTAATGCGGTGGATGCGTATGAGCGAAGTGATGTGAATGCCTTGCGGCTGGCGTTTGCGGCGCGACTTAATGCCACGCAAAATGTGCTTGAGATTTGTGGCTTGTCAATGAAGCTAGGTGGGGGAATCGCATATAGCAAGCACTTGCCTTTGGAGCGATATTTACGCGATAGCTACGCATCTTTGGCTATGTCGCCTACGCCTGATATACTTAAAAAATGGCTTGGGGAAGACATTGTGAAGTAGGATAGCATTCTTGATTCTATTAAATCTTAACAATTAAAATATAGAATCTAATTCTTGTGTATGCGAAGTGAAGTTATAGAATCTAAAATTTTTCAAGGGAATATGTTGCGATATTTTGTATTATTTATGTTTATTTTTATGTTGGTAGGATGTGCGCCAGAGAGTAAATATCGCGGCGGGGCTGGGAGCTTTAAAAGCTATGAGGGCTTAAGCGACTACAATAATAATGCGGTGAAATACAAAAGCGAATACGCACAAGGTGGGCAAAGTAGCTTTGATACGCCATTAGTGGAAAACTCAAGTGTAGGGCAAAGTGGTGGCTGGGGCGGTTCAAGCGGCACTTCTAAAAGTGGCACTAAAGGCACGTCCAAAGGTGTTACAAAAAGTAGCAAGGATAAAGATTCTAAAACTTATGAGCCGCCGGTGGCTGGTAGCGGGCATTTCACGCCAACAGAGAGCCTAATGGGCGGTATGCGCGATAGCGAGGCGATACAGCGCGCCACGATGAAGCCCTACACCGTGCGTGGCAAGACCTACACGCCGCATCCTGTGAAGGTCGGCGATACTTTTGATGGCATTGCGAGTTGGTATGGTCCTGATTTTCACGCGAAGGCGACAAGTAATGGCGAGACCTACAATATGCACGCCCACACCGCCGCGCACAAGACGCTGCCGATGAATACGATTGTGCGTGTGTTTAGCAAGGATACGGGCAAAAGCACGGTGGTGCGGATAAATGACAGGGGTCCGTTTGTGGAGGGGCGCATTATTGATTTATCAAATGTCGCGGCGCACGATATTGCGATGGTTAGCAAGGGTGTGGCGAATGTGCGGCTTGAGGTCGTGGGATTTGGCGGGGATTTGGCTAGTAATAAGGGCGAGGATGCGCGTGATTCTAATAATTTGAGTAGGGATTCTAAGGCGGAATCTAAGGGAAGTGAAAGTGTGAAAACTATACAAGATTCTAAACAGAATATAGAATCTAAACCAAGCAAAACGACTAAAAAATCGCAAGATTCTATAGAATCTAAAGTGACTGAAACGCCCAAAACTACGCAAGATTCTAAAGATTCTATGGATTCTAAAAAGCCAGAATCTAAAGTGGAATCTAAGCCATTTACGCCAAAAGATTCTAAAGTGGAAGTGATAGAAACTACAGATTCTATAGAATCTAAAGCGGGTGAAACCACGCAAACACCGCAAGATTCTAAACCTAGTGAAATCTCCAAAGATTCTATAGAATCTAAAATGCCGCCAAAAGATTCTAAGAGTGAAGATTCTATATTTGAGGAGGAGTTGCTAAATGAGGAGCTAGATTCTAAAGGGAATGTGAAAGAGCCAAGCAAGGACACCAAAGAGGCTAAAAAGCCGCTTGAAAACGAGGTCACAAAAGAGCTAGAATCTATCAATAAAGAGCTTAAGGAAAACTTAAGCAAAGATATAGGAAATGCGAATAAAGACCTAGATAACGCCCTAGATAAGCTAAAAGATTTGACAAATGATATAGAATCTAAGAGCCAAGATTCTAAAGCTGTGCCGCAAGATTCTAAAGATTCTAAAATCGAGCCAAAAAATATAGAATCTAAATCACAAAATATAGAATCTAAAAAGGGCAATTTTATGATTTCGCTAAACGCATTTAGCAGCGAGCAAAACGCAAATAAATTTTTGCAAGAAATATCTAAAAACCCCGATTACAGCGACTATCAAGCCGACATTGTAATAACTGATAAGGGCTTATATCGCGTAGCACTTCGCGGCTTTAAAACTTATGATGAAGCCAAAGCCTTTATTGAAACCCACGCCATCAAAGGCCACATTGTAAAAGAGTAATCTTAAAAGATTCCAAAACGGAGAAAAAAATGAAAAAAATTTTATGTATTATAGGGTTTAGCATTGTTGCGATTTGTGGGATTTTCTTTTATTTGCAAGGCAAGGAAAAGGCGACTTATAGCATAGATTCCAAACTTTTAGATTCTAAAGGCGAGAGTAAAATAAATAAAATCATCGTGCATAAGGGCAAACGCGAGCTTAGTGTGTATCAAAATGACACGCTTTTAAAGACTTATAAAATCGCGCTCGGACGAAATCCTGTGGGGCATAAGCAATTTGAGGGTGATAAGAAAACGCCTGAGGGCGAGTATTTTATCGATTCTAAAAATCCAAATAGCAAGTTTTATATGAATCTTGGCATTAGCTATCCAAATGCGAAAGATAGAGCTTACGCGGCTTCGCAAGGTAAGAGTGCTGGTGGGGATATTAAAATCCATGGGCTACCAAATGGCTTTAATGGGCTGCGTGAGCTTTTTGCTAGCTATGGCGACTGGACTGATGGCTGTATCGCGCTATTTGACGCGGATATGTATGAGCTTTATCACGCGGTGCCACTGAAAACTAAGATTATTATTTTGCCCTAAGAGATTGTATAAATTAGCTCTCTTTTTCTTAAATTAACAAGGAATAATAAATTGAAAATTCTAACTAGCAATTTTATAAAATATCTATTTGTCGGTGGCTCTGCTGCCTTAGTGAATTGGGCTGTATTTTTTATTTTTAATGATATTTTAAAATTTCATTACTTATTTGCTGGATTTTTGAGTTTTATTATTGCAACTTTATGGAATTTCATTTTTGCGAAAAAATTTATTTTTATAAATTCTAAACATACACTATTTAAGGAAACTTTTTTTATTTATTTAGCTAGTTTTCTTGGGTTATTGATTGATATGAGTATGCTTTATGTTTGTGTGCAATTTTTTTTAATGCCACCACTTTTAGGTAAGATTCTAGCCACTGGTTTAGCTTTTATCTTTAATTTTAGTATTCGCCATTTTGTGATTTATAAATTAAGCTAGAATTTATTTTGTGTTAAGTGTTAGAAAATATTGTAGAATCTAATTAATTTAACCATTAATTCTTTTGGTTAATAACACTACACAAAGGTAAAAAATGATACTCCAAACCCTATATATCATCGCGATTGTTTCAGAATCTATCACAGGCACGCTTGCGGCTGGGCGGCATAAGATGGACCTTTTTGGCGTGCTTTTGATTGCGCTTGTAACGGCAATTGGCGGTGGGACAATCCGCGATATTGTGCTAAATATGCACCCGATGACTTGGGTAAAGCACCCTGAATATGTGCTGATGCTTTGCTTTTGCTCTATGCTAACCACCAAGATTCCATACTTTTTTGCTTCGCTCTCGCGACTTTTTTTGATGCTGGATGCCATTGGGCTGATTGCCTTTAGCATTATTGGCGTAAATAAGGCGATTGAGCATGAGTTTGGCTTTATTGTGTGTGTGATTTCTGGCGTGATTACGGGGATTTCTGGGGGGATTGCGCGCGATATTTTGTGTAATAAAATTCCGCTTGTGTTTCAAAAAGAGCTTTATGCGAGCGTGTCGATTGTGGCGTGTGTGCTGTATTATTGTTTGTATTTTTATACGCCTTTGAATGCCGATGTCAGCGTGATTTTGACGCTTATTTTTGGCTTTTCTTTTCGCATGATTGCGGTGAAATTTAAGCTAAGTTTGCCTGTGTTTATTTATGAGGATTCTAAGAAAGATATTGATAAAGATTCTAAAAAGTAGATTCTAAAACTATTTAAAATGTTGATATTTTTTTTAGCCAAGATTCTAGAATCTATTTTGCTTTGCTTTTGGCGCTACCTTTTTTAGTAGCGTTTTTAGAATCTGTTACTTTTGTAATGACCTTTTCATCCTTTATATCAAAAAATATTTCGCTTTTTTCATGCACTTCATTATTCAAAATAAGGTCGCTGATTTTATCTTCGATTATTCGTTGCACGGCGCGTTTCAAAGGGCGCGCTCCATATATAGAATCAAAGCCGATATTTGAGATATAATCTTTAATCTCTTCACTTAGTCTCAAAGTGATATGCCTATCTTTTAGCTTTTCTTGCACATTATTTATCAAAATGTCAATAATTGTGCGAATATCCTTAATGCTAAGCGGATTAAAGATAATTTTATCATCCAAGCGATTTAAAAACTCTGGGCGGAAAAAGCCCTTAAGCGCGTTATTTATCGCCTCTTCTCTCTCATTATCACTCATATCTTGCAAGATAAATTCGCTTCCTATATTACTTGTCAAAATGATAATTGTATTTTTAAAATCAATCGTCATTCCCTTATTATCAGTCAATCGCCCATCATCTAGAATCTGCAGCAGCACATTAAAGACTTTAGGGTGCGCCTTTTCTACTTCATCAAAAAGCACCACGCTATAAGGCTTCCGCCGCACCGCTTCAGTTAAGATTCCACCCTCTTCATAGCCAACATAGCCAGGGGCTGCACCTGTTAGCTTTGTCGCGTCAATTTCTTGCATATATTCGCTCATATCAAGGCGAATCAATTCTTTTTCACTATCAAATAAAAATTTTGCTAGCGCCTTAGCACTCTGCGTTTTGCCTACGCCACTACTACCTAAAAATAGAAAAGAAGCAATCGGGCGATTTGCATCATTCAATCCTGCCTTATTTCGCTTTATAGCCCTTGCAATAGATTCTATAGCGACATCTTGCCCTATCACGCTTTTTTTCAAATTCTCCTCAATTTGCAAAATCTTTTGCTTTTCGCTCTCTAGCATTTTGCCAACAGGGATTTGCGTCCAACGTGACACGACTTCAGCAATGCTCTCTTTACTAACCGAGTGCCGCAATAACGACCCCGCCTTTTGTATATCATCCCACTTAGATTCTAACTCTTTGAGTTTAGATTCTAAACTTGGAATCTTTGCATTTTGAATCTCAGCAGCCTTATTATAATCGCCGCTGCGTTTGGATAAATCTAGCTCGCGTTTCATAGAATCTATCTCGCTTTTAGTCTCGGCAATGTCCTTAAATACGCCCTTTTCATTTTCAAAAACCGCTTGGAGTTGTGCTAGATTCTCACGTTTATCGGCTAGTTCTTTTTCGATTTCTTTTAGCCGCTCTGTGTTTTCTTCGCTTTTTTCAAGATTTAATGCCGCTTTTTCTACTTCTAGCGTTTGCAATTCTCGCTCAGCTTTCAATATCTGCTTTGGCTTAGATTCTATTTGCATTTTTAGTTCTGCTGCTGCTTCATCAATTAAGTCGATTGCCTTATCTGGCAAATATCGATTTGTGATATAGCGGCTTGAAAGTTTCACGCTCTCCACAAGTGCGCCATCAGTGATACTAACATTATGGTGCGTCTCAAGGCTCTCTTTTATCCCACGCATAATTTGCAGTGCCTCATTTTGGCTTGGCTCATTCACACTTATAGGTTGAAAACGTCGTGCCAAAGCGGCATCTTTTTCAAAATATTTGCGATATTCTTTAAGCGTTGTCGCACCGATTGTTCGCAATTCGCCCCTTGCAAGGGCTGGTTTTAAGATATTTGCCGCATCCATCCCACCTTCACTAGCCCCCGCACCAACTATTGTGTGAATCTCATCGATAAATAAAATCACATCATTATTTTTCTTAACCTCATCCACAACAGCTTTCAGTCGCTCCTCAAAATCGCCCCGATACTTCGCCCCAGCCATAAGTGCGGTCATATCAAGTGCGACAACCCTTTTACTTTGCAGGCTAAAGGGGACTTCACCTTTGGCAATTTTTATAGCCAAGCCCTCCACCACCGCAGTTTTCCCCACGCCTGGCTCACCCAAAAGTATAGGATTGTTTTTTGTTTTTCTAATTAGAATCTGCATCATTCGCTCAATTTCTTCATTGCGACCGATAACGGGATTTAGCGAGTTTTCCTTAGCTAATTTTGTCAAATCAATGCCATATTTACTCAAAGTTTCTAGCATATCATCGCTACTTTGAGAATCTATTTTTGCACCCTTTCGCATATTTTTTAACGTATTTAGCAATTCTAGCTTGTCAATATTCTTAAGATAGTCTTTAAAATAAGAATCAAGATTGCTCCTTATATAACTATCCAAGCCGATGTAGCTATCGCCCTCCGTAGTCGCAAGGGCAAGGGCGTTTTGCAACGCATTATGCGTATCCTTTGAAATGCTCATATTTTCAGCATTTGTATTGCTAGTCTTTGGCAACTTTTCAATAGAATCTGTTAGCGTGGCTATGAGTGCGTTTATATTCTCATTATCTTTTTCTAAGGCTTGATACATAAGATTATTAGAATCTGCCACCATTGCAAGTAGCGTGTGTAGCGGCTCAATCTCTGGATTTTTATGCCTTATGGCAAACTGGGCTGCATTATTTAGAATCTCTCGCATTTGATTTGTCAATTTATCAAAAATACTGCTTTGGCTCATCGTCTCTCTCCTTGTGATTCTATGTTTTTAGAATCTTAATGTTATTTTACAAACGAAATCTTAACATATTTTTTAGCAAAATGGTAAATAAACTGCTAAATTTATAGTAATAATATAAAATAATATTAGTCTAATGCTATAAACTTTTATTAGTTAGATTCTATAAATATTTAGATTCTAAGAAGATTCTATAATGCAATGGAGCTAATCTTAAGGTTTTGTTTATATAATGTTAATTATTTCAAACAAAGGCTAAATCTTGGAAAATGAAGCATTTGAGATTCTAAAAAATTATAGCAATTTAGAGAGTTTTGGCTATCTTATTTTATTTTTGTATTGTATGGGCGGCGGGTATGTGGCGATTATCTCCGCTGGCGTGCTGGCGGCTATGGGGAAGCTTGATTTGAGTGTGAGTATCATTTTGGCTATCGTTGGGAATGTGCTTGGAAGCTCGATGTTTGCACTGCTCGCGCGTTTTCAACGCAAAGATATTGCCAAAATGCTACGAAAACATCGCCGCAAAATCGCGTATTTGCAGGTGATGATTCGTCGATATGATTGGCTATTATTTTTGGTTAGCAAATTTATCCATGGGGCGCGCACGTTCGTGCCTTTGGCGGTTGGCATTAGCGCGTATAATATGGTGAAATTTTTGGTGATAAATGCCGTGGGTGCAGTGCTTTGGGGCGTCTCGCTTGGGCTTTTGGGCTATTATGCCAGCGGCTTTTTCCTTGAAATCATAAAAGTGTTACTAAAATACCCATATTTCGCCCCACTCGTCTTTATCGGCATCGTAATCCTCATCGCATTTTACATGTATATCAAAAAACGTCTAAAACATAATGTGTTTTTGCAGAATCTAAAGAATAAAAATGAGTGAAATATAGAATCTAGATTCTATACATTTGTAGTTGTAGTTGATAATATTGTTTTTTAAATTAGACTCTCAAAAAAGGTGCGGTTGGCGCTCGAGTCAAATTTGCGAATGGAGAGTTTATCAAGGGCTAGTTCGATTGCATTTAGCACAAATGATATTTCATGTAATGGAATGTAGCCCATGTGATTTATGCGAAAGATTCTATCTTTAAGCCTATCTTGTCCGCCGGCTAGGTTGATTTTAAAGTCATTCTTTAGAATCTTAGCGACATCTTTTGCATACTCTGCTATAACTACACTCATACTATTTGAGGGAGTTTTGGGATATATTTTTAGTCCTAAGGACTCAAGGGATTTGCGTGTAGCGGTAGCAACTTTTGCAGTATAATGATAAATATCATCCATATTAAAGCCTGTTGATTCTAACATATCAAAATACGCCTTAAGCCCGATAATTATGCTAGTTGGCGCAGTGTAGGCGGTTGTATTTTTGCGTTGATTTTTTAGCTCTTTTCCTAGATTAAAATAGTATCCGCACGAGTTAGATTCTATATGTTTTACAGAATAAGAGCTTAAGCCTAAAATGGCTAAGCCGGGGGGCAACATAAATGCCTTTTGGCTGCCGCCTATTAGCACATCAATGTGGCTTACATCTAGCCTTTCTACGCCCATCGCGGTTATGGCGTCCGCTATGACAAAAGTGTGCGGGGAACGTTCTTTCAGCGCCTTTGCGATTTCTTTATATGGATGGCTCAAACCGCCTGCAGATTCACATATTTGAAAGCATACGCATTCCACATTAGAATCTAGATTCTGTAATATAGAATCTACACTCACAGGCGTATCCCATTCATTGATAATCTCGACTACTTCGCGTCCTAAAGCCCGTCCTATTGCTCCAAATCGCTCGCCAAATTTCCCACTATTTATGGTTAGAATCTTTTTTGTAGAAAAGTTAGCAATAGCCGCTTCCATTGCCCCTGTGCCGCTACTTGCTAGCATTAGCACTTCTGGCATTTCTAGCATTTTTAGCAGTCTAGCTCTTGCAGTGCTAAAAATAGATTCAAACTCGGGGGTTCTGTGATGAAGCGTAGGAATTGCCATCGCATTACGAATAAACTCAGGGCTAGGTGTAGGTCCGGGTGTGAAAAGTAGCGGTGTGGTAATGATTTTTGTGTGTTTAGATTCCATAAATTTCCTTTAAAATGTAAAGTTTTGTAAAAAAATGTAAAAATATTTTGCAAGTATAGCAAAAAATAATGCGTGAGTTAAGCAAATTATAGTATCCTTGCGTATAACAAACTTTAAGATTCTATCTTTTAGGTTGTAAATTTAATTTAAGGAATTAAACATGAGTATTGGAATATTTGTTGGAAGTGATAACGGGACTACAACTGAGGTGTGCGAAAAGCTAGCAAGTAAGCTAGGGGACGCAAAGCTAATTGATGTGGCAAGTGCGAAGCCTAGCGATATTGCAGGATACGACAAGATTATTTTGGCGAGTAGCACTTGGGGTGATGGCGAGTTGCAAAGTGACTGGGATAGCTTCGCGGATGCATTGAAGGGCGATAATGTGAGCTTTGCAGGGAAAACCGTGGCACTTTTAGCACTAGGCGATGCGGATAGCTATAGCGAGACATTTTGCGATGCGTTGTATCATTTGAAAAATATCGCAAAGGACGCTAAAATCGTAGGTGAGACTAGCACTAGCGGATATGAGTTTGATAGCTCAAAGGGCGCTAAGGATGGGAAGTTTTTTGGCTTGGCAATTGATGAGGTAAATCAGGATGATAAGACTGAAGACCGACTAGACGCTTGGGCTAAACAGCTTAAAAGCGAAGGGTTTTAGTTAGAAACTTCTTTTAGATTCTAATTTTATAATTTTATGTGCTTATAAATTATGGTTTTTGTAAGTGCTTAAGATTTTTTGTTATGTTACTTTCATTTAATTTTGTTTAAGCTTTAAGATTAGCTAGATTCTATAGAATCTAACTTATATAATAACAATACAAACAATAGCTAAAATATAGTGAAAATCTTTACAGATTGTCCTACAAATATGTTTTTTGACAATCTAGATTCTATAATTTGTATGATTACATCTTATAGCGGAGTTCTAGGTAGTAGGTGCGACCTGGGGCTGGGTAGTATAGTTGGTCTGTGTAGCCTGTGATTGTGCCACCTCGTCCTATTATGCCTTGTATTTCTGTTAGTAGGTTATATTCGGTATCAAAAAGATTGCGAATGCCCCCGCTAAGAGTAAAATTTGAAATATTATACACTAAGCCTAAATCGGTTAGATTATAGCCATTTTGCCTTTGATAAGTTGTGCCTTGTGCGTTAGTAAGTGGCATAGTTTGAGAGCCATAAAAAATCGTATTTACAAATAGATTTAACTTTTGATTACCAAAGTCAAAAATATCAAAGCTAAAGCCTAAAAATACCTTATAATTTGGCACGAATGGAATCTCATTTCCCGCATTTTCGCCACGTTGAATCTGCGAATACACATAGCTAAAGCTTTGATTTAAATGCAGCCAGCTAAAAAAGTCTTCTTTTGCATTGATTTCAAAGCCTAGACGCCCTGTCATAGCGTAGTTTGAATATCTCCAGCCATTCGCACTCATAAAGCCACCTGTGATAAAAATCTCATCGTAGGTTTGCGTATAATACACCGCACCACTTAAAAATATAGAATCTAAAAGATAATCTTTTGCGCCGATTTCAAATGTATCATAAGTTTCAGGCTTTACACCGCTATCGCTATATACGCGATTTGTACTTGAGCCTACTCCATTTGTTAGCTCTGATGGAGATGGCGAGATGTAGCCACGTTCATATTTTATGTATGCGTTTCCTGTGTCGCTGTAATTAAAGCTAGGCATAATTTCGATTGCAAAGTTTGTATAATTGCTAGTTGGATTTTGTATCGTGGTGACAGGTCCATTTGGCTGTGCTACAGGCAAAAGTTTTTGATATGAACGTCTATAAAGTTGATAAATCGTGTTTTCGATTCTAAGTCCAAAAGATGTATCAAGCCATGAAGTCCAAGTATTGCGATTTAGGGCAAAAAGTGCGTTTGAAAATTTCGTAGGATTATTTGTAATATCAATGATTAAAGGCATAGCGGAAGTGTTTTGATAACTTCTCCTACTCCCATTCGCCCACATAAACTCATATCCGCCGATTAGCTGCCCTTTAAAAAAGTTATAATCCCATTTCGCCTTTGTATTTAGCCCAGCCTTATTATCAAAAAAATGCCCTTGTGTGCCAACTAGCGTATTATTATCATAAGTGTAATATGCGGTAGCGTCAAATACTAAATTTTCTAATATTTTGTAATTATAATTCAAACTTATCAAAGTGGCGATTTTCATAATGTTATTTTGTGAATCTCCTTGCTTATATTGACGGCGATTAGCTTTTAGCTCATCGGCTGTAAGCCCATTAGCTAGTCTAAACCAGTCTTGATAAAAGTTGAAATTAAGGCTCAAACTCTGCTTTTCACTCAAATCATAAGTGATATTACTAGCCAAGTTATACCCACGATTAAACTCGCCCTCTCTAAAGCCATGCTTGTCATAATACCCAGCAGACGCGGTAATGAAAAGATTCTGCCCTGCTTTAAAACCGCCATTTACCGATACATAAGGGCTAAGACCATAATAATCATTCGCACTTTTTAAGCCATTAAAGCCAGTGCCGATAATTGCGTTAAAATAAGGCGTCTGCGATGCGCGTTTTGTAATAAAATTTACCACGCCACCACGCGTGCCATTACCATAAAGCACCGCGCCACCACCTGGGATAATCTCGATTTGCTCGATATTATTCACATCAATCGTATCAATGGGCGTGCGATTGTAGGCAAAGGGGCTATCAATAAGATTAAGTGTGACGCCATTTTGCAGGATTTTTACCGCACGCGGACTTGCTGCGCCTTGCCCACGCATATCGATATTTGGCGAGTTAAAGCCATTGTAGGTGAAAGTGATTTGCGTATTTTGCAAGGCATCGACTACGCTTGTGTAGCCTTTATCTTGGATGTCGCTGTTTTCGATTATTTGGACATTTCGCTGCTCTTGTATGAGCGTGGTTTGGAAGCCTGTGGCGGTGGTAACGACTTTGTTAAGGCGGTTTGTTTTGGTGGCTGGTATGCTTTCGTGTGGGTCGCTGTTGTTATACGGGGGGGGGGGGGTGATAGCTATATTTTCTGTGCTATCTGTGGCGTCCGCTAGTTTTATAATGTTAGATTCTGTGTTTGTAGAATCTTTGTTGTTAGATTCTATATGTTGTGTAGAATCTAAGTTTTTAGAATCTAATCTAGCTAGTGTTATAGAATCTATTTTATCCGTCATGTTTTTATCCGTCATGTTGAGCAATAGCGAAACATCTAGATTTTTTCTATTAGATTCTAATGTTTTTATAGAATCTTTGTTGTTAGATTCTATGTGTTGTGTAGAATCTATTTTTGTAGATTCTATGCGTTGTTTGGAATCTAAGTTTGCAAGTTTTATAGAATCTAGCCTTTTAGATTCTATATTTTGTTTAGAATCTCTAGATTCTATACTTCCACTCGCACCTAAACCCATTCCATTTAGTAGCACAAAAGCTACACTAATACTAACATATTTTCTCATAAGTTATCCTTTTTGTAATTTTAGATTCTATATTTATTTTAGATTTTATAAAATCTCGTCATTTTAGCTTTAGCAATACATCTATGCTTTTATAAAGGAGAATTTTGCTCCACTTAAAATAACACATTTATAGTCTAGATTCTATTCACTTCTTTAAAAGGGTGGTGAGTGGGCGTTAGGTTTATAAATTTATTTAAATTTATATTTTAAATCTATTCTAAGCCCTGCCACCCCTTAAGGTAAAAAATATTTTATAGAATCTAGATTCTAAAAACCTTTATCTTTAAAATCTTTCATAATGCAACTTAGATTCTATAAATTTTATAGACAATATTCTAAAATGCAATATTTAAAATATTAATAGAATAAATATCATTTTATCTTATCAAAGGTTAATTTTTCCTTAAAAAATAAAAATTAGATTCTATAATTTCTAATTTTTTCTTACAAAAAGTAACATACCATTATAATATATAAGAATTGTTATTGAAATTTAAAAGAAATTATATTTATTTTGAAAAAGTTTTATTAGCTTTGTATTAGATAAATCTCACACATATTTTTTATAATCCTGCATTTTGCTTAAGAATTGCTTAATGCGAAGTTGTTTAGAATCTAAAATCCTAGAATCTTCTTTGTTAGAATCTTGCAAATTAATTTCCGCATTATTAGATTCCAAAAAGCTAGATTCTAAGCCAAAAAACTCCCTTGGCGGCGAAATTTGCAAGATTTCGCCCGCGTCCATAAATACGATTTTATCCGCTATTGCGCGGGCGAAATTTAGCTCGTGCGTTACGATTAGCATCGTCTTGCCCTTGATTTCGCGGATTGTCTCTAGCACTTCGCTTACGAGTTCTGGGTCTAGCGCGCTTGTTGGCTCATCAAATAGCATTATGGGAAGATTTAGTGCCAAAGCGCGTGCGATGCCGACACGCTGGGCTTGTCCGCCGCTTAACTCATGTGTGTAGCTTAAAGCTCTGCTAGCCATTCCTACCTTTTCTAACGCCGCAAATGCCGCACTTTCAGCCGCTTTAGAATCCATTTTCTGCACGACTTTTAAGGCTTCAGTTACATTTTGCAAACAATTCTTATTAATAAAAAGATTATGACTTTGAAATACCATCGCACTTTTTCGCCTTAGATTCAAAGCTTCAAATTTAGTAAATTTTGCGTAATTTAGTTTCATATTTTCTAATTTAATTGTTCCACTTTGTGGCGTCTCAAGGAGATTTATAGTTCGCAACAGACTGCTTTTCCCAGCCCCGCTAGGACCGATAATCGCGATAATCTCGCCACGTCCAACATCCAAATTGATATTTTTTAGAATCTGCTTTTTGCCAAAACTCATATTCAAATCGCGAATTTCTATCATTTTGCCCTACTTCTAAAGATTTCTAGTCGCTTTTCAAAACGCGAAAAAATAAACTCTAGCCCCACGCATATCACCCAATAAAGCAATGCAGCCATTAAATAGACTTCTAAAAATTTCGAGCTAGCCCCAGATTCCATATCTGCAGCGCCCATCAAATCGCCAACGGTTATTATTGATACAAGCGAAGTATTTTTGAGTTGCATTATGAAAAAATTAAGCAAATTAGGAAGCGTTATCATAAAAGCCTGAGGTAAAATAATTCGCCAAAGTGCCTGTGTATAGGTCATCCCAACCGAATACGCCGCTTCAAGCTGCCCCTTATCAACACTCAAAAGTGCAGCGCGCGTAATCTCGCTAAGATAGCTACTCGCATACAAAGAAAAAATAAAAAGTGCGTAATATAGGGCGTCAATCTCATTAAGATAATCGCTATCAAAACCCAAAGTCCTTAGCATAATGGGAATGCCATAATAAAACATAAAAAGCTGCACAAGTAGCGGTGTGCCACGCAAAAAGGAGACATAAAATGTCGCAATTTGACAAAGCACAGGCACTTTATAAATGCGAATTAAGGCAATAAAAAAGCCCAAAATCCCGCCCACAACAAACGAAAAAATGGTAATAAAAAATGTAATAGGAATAGCAGGCAAAAGTTTAATAAAAACACTCAAAAAATACTGCGTATCAAACATTTTTTTCCTTTGATTCTGTAACTTTTATGATAAAAAACTATGAATTTACTAATCAACTCAAATCAAAAATTCAATTTATAGAATCTAGATTCTAGCATTTAAATATAAAGAATATAGATATTGAGATACTAAAATATTTTTTATTTAAGTGGAGCTTAGACAAAGCAGAATGAAAATAAATTATGTTTAAAATCTCACACGCTTTTTTTATTAAAAATGGGGGTTAGGTCGGTTGGTTGCAAAGTGTTAGATTCAAAAAAAGTGATGATAGAATCTCGCAAGGCGTGATAGTTGCGCTCCGTATTTACAAAGTCTTTATAGCTACTTGCATTCGGGACGCCCTTAGCATACGCGTGCAGATTCTTGCGAAACATCACCACGCCACGTTCGCCATAAAACTCAAACATAGAATCTAAATGACTTAGCACCAAGTCGCGTTTTAACTCAAAAGGCAGTGCCGAAGTATTGTTACGAATCTGCCAAAAAATCCAAGGCGACTTTAGCGCCGCACGCCCTATCATCGCCCCCGCAGCCCCAGTGCGACTCATCACCGCATTAAAAGATTCCAAAGAGCTAATCTCACCATTGACAATTAGCGGCACGTGCAGCCTTTCACGCATTAGTGCCACACTATCATAATCAATTTTTTCTTTTTTATAAGCATCCATTTTTGTGCGCGCATGCACGACCGCGTAATCTACGCCGCTTTCATTAATCGCATCCGCCAACTCTAGCGGGATTTTTTTATCATATCCTAGCCGCACTTTCACGCTATAAATCTTTTTAATTCCAGCCTTGCGAATGTTTTTTAGAATCTGCGTAAGTCGTGGCAAATCCTTTAATAAAGCACTGCCATTGCCGTGATTTGCGACCTTTGGGGCTGGACATCCGCAGTTAAAATCAATAATATCCACCCACGCAAAATCATTAATTTTCTCAACCGCTTTTTGCAAGATAGAATCTTTACTCCCAGCAATCTGGAGCGCGAATGGAATCTCATTAGGCGACTTCAGCGTCATAAGATTTGTTTTTTTATTTTCATACACGAGTGCGTGAGAGCTAATCATCTCGCTAACGGTAATATCCACGCCAAAAGTTTTCACCACTTTACGAAAGGGCAAATCGCTATACCCAGCCAAAGGAGCTAGCATTAAAAGTGGCTGTGGCAGGGGGTTTTGACCCTTACTTGCCTTAAAATTTTGCAGGTGAAAAGAAAGCAAATCTGCGTTATTATAAATCGTATTATAAGTCATTTTTTAGCCTTTTGCGTGTTTAGATTCTATGATTTTATAAAATATTATTATCGCTAGAACAAGGAATGCTAAAAGAACTATAATCTTTTGTGGAGATTAAATTCGATGTAACAATTATTTAAGTAATACTATACGATATTTTGAAGTATCGATTACATAAACATTTTATAAAATCTAGATTGTCACGCCTTTTGCCACGCAAAAGTCTCGCAATGACAAAACCACGCCTTAAGATTCTATAGAATCTATGCTTTATCTTTTATGCCTAGCTCTTTTATGGTTTTTACATAGGTTTCATATCGCGTTTTTTTAAGATATTTTAGTAGCGATTTTCTATCACTTACAAGCTTTAAAAGCCCAAGACGCCCTGAGTGGTCTTTAGGATTATTTCGCAAATGCTCTGTTAGCTTATTTATCCTAGCACTAAGCAGTGCGATTTGCACCTCACTTGAGCCTGTATCCTTGCTATCACGCGCAAATTTCGCAATGATTTCACTTTTATTCGCCAATTCCGTAGCCATAATAGCCTCCTAAATGGTATTAAAAATCAAAAATAAGCTTGAATTTTAACATAATTTTGTTTTATTTTTGCTAAAATTCAAAGTTTATTTATAAAATATCAAAGAAAGATTCTATGGAATCTAGATTCTAAAGGTGTAAAAGGCTTTTAAAAAATATCCTAAACGCCCACCCACCGCCCTTTATTGTGGATAAATTATAGAATCTAGATTCTAAAAATCGTGGTAGGTGGCTTTAGCCTAAAAACAACAGCCAAAAGCCCACCCACCGCCCTATTAAAACCAAAGGACAAACCAAAAAAATGGCAGCAACCGAGCAGAAAAATAGCATTTTACAAAAGGCTTTCCCTTTCCTAAAACTCGTAGGAAAGTCCAAAGACTTGGCTGTTGTCGTATTTATTATTGCCATTTTGGCGGTTATCATTATTCCGCTTCCTAGCTGGGCGTTGGACTTCCTTTTAACGATTTCAATGGCACTATCCATTCTCATTATTCTAATCGCGCTATACATTAATAAGCCTATGGACTTTTCAACTTTCCCTACATTGTTACTATTTGTAACGGCGTTTCGACTTGCCCTAAATGTCGCTACCACGCGTATGATTCTAAGCGAAGGGAGTAGCGGGGCAGGGCATGTTAGCAAGATTGTCGAAGCCTTTGGGCAATTTGTCGCTGGGGGCAATTATGTCATCGGCGTTATCATTTTCACCATATTAGTGATAGTGAATCTATTAGTAATCACAAATGGTTCAACACGTGTAACAGAAGTGCGTGCGCGTTTCGCACTAGATGCGATGCCTGGAAAGCAAATGGCAATTGATGCCGACTTAAACGCAGGGCTAATCGATGAAAAAGAAGCCAAATCACGCCGCGAGCTACTAAGCCAAGAAGCCGACTTTTATGGCGCAATGGATGGTGCGAGTAAATTCGTAAAGGGTGACGCCATCGCTGCTATCATCATTACGATTGTAAATATCGTGGGTGGCTTTGCAATAGGCGTTTTCCAAGATGGTATGGATATGACGAGCGCGGCTAAAACCTTTACGATTTTAACTATCGGCGATGGGATTGTAAGCCAGATTCCAGCGTTGATTGTCGCGACTGCCACAGGTATCGTGGCTACAAGGACTACGCGTGGCGAAGAGGAGAATTTTGCAAATAGCCTTGTAAAACAGCTTACAGATAAGTCTAAAACGCTTGTAATTGTAGGCTTTGTGCTATTTATTTTTGCCCTTGCTCCTAGTTTCCCAGCTGCGCCTTTAATGCTTGTCGCCCTTACATTTTGGCTAGCCGCATGGCTAATAAATCGCGATAATAAAGATTCTATACTTACAAGTATCACAAATCTTTTTGCACCCAAAAAGGCAAAAGCAAAAAAAGATTCTAAAGGTGGTGTAACGCCTAGTGGTGCGGCAGGGAGCACAGGTGCGTTACCGCAACAACAAGCCGCTAAAAAGCCCCCCAAAACGCAAGAAGAGATTAAAAAAGAAGAGGAAAAAGCGATAAATGAAGTCTTAAAAGTAGAATTTTTGGAGCTACATTTAGGCTATAACTTAATTCGCCTTGCAGCAGTAGACCAAGGTGGCGACTTGCTGGAGCGAGTGCGTGGTATCCGCAAAAAAATCGCCCGTGATTATGGCTTTTTAATGCCACAAATTAGAATGACAGATGACCCAGGAATAGGACCTACGACTTATCAATTCTTTTTAAAAGGCATTGAAATCGGTAGTGGCGAGGTTATGCCAGATAAGTTTTTAGCGATGAATATGGGAATGGTAGGAAAGCCCATCGATGGTATTCCCACAAAAGAGCCGGCATTTGGGCTTGATGCGATTTGGATTGATGCGAATTTGAAAGAGGATGCGATTATTCAGGGCTACACGGTTATTGACCCTAGCACCGTGATTGCTACGCACATGAGCGAGCTTGTGAAAGAATATGCGGAGGAATTTATCACAAAAGATGAGGTTAAAAAGCTTATGGATAGGCTTGAGGGCGAGTATCCAGAGGCTATTGCAGAGGCTAAGAAAGTGCCTACCAGCCTTATTCGCAAGGTGCTACAGAATCTACTGCATGAAGGCGTGCCAATTAAGGATATGCTAACGATTTTAGAGACTATTACAGATGTCGCGCCTATGGTGCAAAATGATGAATCTATCGTTACAGAGCAAGTTCGTGCGCATCTTTCACGCGTTATTACTAGCACGTTTAAAAGCGAGGATGGGACGTTAAAGCTTGTAAATATCTCAATGGATACTGAAACGCACCTGCTAAATAAGGTAAAAGAGCATAATGGCGCGATTTTGCTACTAAATCCAAATGAAATGCAAAAGCTAATTAGCGCTATAGAGCAAGAGTGCGTGCGTGTGGTGCAGCGAAATATCTCGCCTGTGATTTTTGTAGTCGACCCAAAACTGCGAAAGCCGCTATATAGCCGCATAGAGCAATTTAAGCTAGATTCTGTCGCTGGTAAAGGTGGCAATGGTATCGTAGTGCTAAGCAACGCGGAAATCGACCCAAATGTCACATTTGAAATTGTCGGCACCTTACAAGTGGATTTCCAAAACTAGATTCTAAGATTTATAGAATCTAGAATAAAATTTGCTTTTAGATTCTGTCAAATAGATTCTATAAAATTAGATACTACAAAGTTAGATTCTATAATTTAGATTCTATAAAAGTGTGCAAAAGGGAGAAAAAATGTATTCATATTTGTATTATGTGATTTTGTGGGTGGCGGGGCTTGTGCTTAGTATCCCTGTGATTATCGTGGGTGTGATTTACATTTTTATGAGTAATAAGCCTAAAAAAAGCAAGGATTTTACGATAAAAGATATGCTTGCGATGATTAAGGGCGCAAAAAGTGAGAATGATTTTAAGTCCGCGCTAATTCATTTCAAAAGCAAATACAAAGTGTTTAATGACGAGAAAAACACGGAAACTTGGCTAAATTGCATTAAAGATTTGGCGCATTTTAGCTATTGGGATACTGATGCGATAGCAAAATTTGGTCAAGAAATGGAGGATGCAAACCCTGCAAATGCTAAAAAAGTCTCCATTGCCATCGCCACGGTTCTAAAGACAAAGGAGCAAAAGAAGTGAAACTTCAGTGACCTAAAAAAGATAATGATTAATATAAACTACTATTTAGAATCTTTCTTTTTTTCTTCTTTTAGGCGTTTGTCTTTTAGGCTAATGTAGGGCTTGCCTGTAAGGTATTCTAGGGCTTTGCGAACAACGGTTACAACGGTATCAATGCCCCCAGCCAAGCTAAAGAGCCAGTAGCGATGGCAGTATAGCCACTCTAGCTCTTTGCCCCTCTTTTCCTCCTCGCTATTTATGGGCTTTACTAGCAAATACGCTATATCTAGCTCTTGGTGAAAAATGTAGCTTTGCAGTGCGTCAGTGAAATAATCATGGAACACACGCGAGTTAAAAGTATCCTTAATATCATCAATATCAGTGATTAGCTTATCCATTTTATCATAGTCAAACTCCTCAAGCCGCCCCTGCTTATTTAGCTCCTCTATCGCCTTTAAAAAATCAAGCAATTCTAAGAAAACTTTTTCAATATTTTCTTGCTGTGTCTCGCCATAATCTATCCAGTTTTGACAAGTCTCAATCGCCTTTTCTAGTCTAGAATCTCCCTCTGCCTTGCTAGGATTTTTCAAAACAATAGGCTTTTTTTTCACCTTTGGGATTAGCTCGCAAGCTTTTGCAAAAGGCATTTCAATCGTGCCTCTTATTCTAGCCCCGCCCTCAGTCGCATTTATCACCTCGATTTTATAAGGCGTATTTGCGATGTCCTTTTCATAGAATCCTAAGAAAAGCTTCCATACTTCAGTAGTCTCAACCACGCCGCCACCGCCATATTTTTCCACATATAGCTTTTCTTTTTTAGGTTTTATTTCATTTTCGCCATAGACTGCGCCTTTTGAATGCGAAGTGCCATCCGCACCAAATGCCAAATCCTGCCCGATAATGATACAACGCTTAAACTGCGAATGCACCACTAGCTCATACGCCATATTTGCCGCACTCATACCGATTCCCAAGTAGCCATATTCATGGAAATTAAAAAGCGTGGTATAGCCAAAAGGGCGGAAACTAAATTGTTTCACACCCTTTGTAATAGCGTGGATTGTATCCTCATGCACGATTGATGTAAGCGAGAAAATAACGCCCTCTTGCGCCTCAGTTGGCGTATCTGTGTAGAATCTAGCACTCTCTTTTACTCGCTCCAAAGAAAAAACAATATCAGGCTTTATGCCATGCTTTGTCAAAATAGGGAAACTCGCATCAATGCAAAAAAGTGTCGCATAGGGCGCGATTTCTTTTAGCTTATCAAGCTGCTTATAAAGGCTAGGACCAGTGGCGACAATTATGGCGGTATCACGCCCTTTCAATTTGCGATGAATGTCAATTAAAGATGGCGAATATAGCACATATTTCATATTCTCAATATGCTGTTTTATGCCGACAATCGCGTCCCGCGTGTCATTTCCCACACTTATCACATTATGCTCAATCGCCTGTATAAAGTCCTTATTGATTCTCAAAATCTCGTCATTATACAACTCATAATACGCATAAGGCAGCAACAAATCATACACTTTTGAATACACTTTTGAAAATTTATCCATATCAAAAAGCGAATTTATCATGTGAAAATTGCACTGCGGCGAGTGCATTAAAATAAGCCTGTTATTATAAATATCATCGGCAAAATCAATCAGATTCAGCACGATATAAATAATCTCAAGCTCTGGCTCAATCACCACAATGCGCTTTAAAATCTCGCTGCCTAGCATCATCTTATACAAGATTCCATTACCTAAACCATAGGCATAAAGGTAAGGATAGTAGCGATAGGCTTCGTATTCTTTCAGTCGCTCAAGGTTTTCTTGCAGTGGGTCACCAGCGTAAAGCGGACGATTATTTTGCGTATCGATAATGTTAAAATTAGCGCTATCGCTACCCATATAAACCTCGTATTTTGTGTTAGTTTCGATATTTATAAGGTTGTAAAAAAGCAGCGGGTCGCGAAAACTTAGGGCGTGGAGATTGCGTTTATAAATGGAATTTTCCGCGATTTGCGTTTGGGCATTTTCGTTATTTTGGTTGGCTAATATTTCGCTTATGGGCTGGAGATTTTCGTCATTTTCTATATTAGATTCTATGTTTTGCTCTGGTTTTTTGGTGGATTTTTTAGAATCTTTTTTTGTGGGTTTTTTAGATTCTTTTTTTACGCTTTTAGATTCAGTAATTTCTTTAGAATCTTTACTAGCTTTTGGAGCTTTTGCATTTGCAAAAAGTTTTATATTTTGTAATTTAATGCTATCATTTATTATAGATTCTATAGAATCTTGCCCTACCCTACTCTCTTTAGAATCTTTTATAGAATCTTTTTTAAAACTTTTTATAGAATCTTTTTTAAAACCAGCCATAAGAAACCCTTAAAATAAAATAAATTTAGATTCTAACAAAAATTTATGAATTTAAAATTTACCAACTTAAAAACTGATTTCTAGGCGGAAGGTGGCGAAGTTGTCACTGCCTATTTGCGTGGAAAATTCTTGGCTTCTAATCGTGTAGTTTAGCCCTAGTGAAAAGCCTTTCCACGCACAAAGTGCGCCGATATTTAGCTCATAAATTAGCGGATTTAAGGCGAGATTTGTTTGCAGTCCGCCAAAAGTGTTGCCTTGAATGAAAATATTGCGAGCGACAAGACGCGCTAGAATGTCAAGCTGTGCGTAGATTCTAAACGCGTTATTAATGCTAGTAGTATTAAAGCCACTATTTCGCGCGTAAGAAAAGCCAAAATCGCCATTTACGCCATAGCCAGCCCTTAGATTCAAAGCTAGGTCAAGGTGTGTGTGGGCGTTGCCAAGTGCGATTGCGGTGCGTGGGATAGCTTCAATAAAGCTCGGCAAAATGGGCATTTTGTAGGCGGCTTTGTAGTAAAGATTAAAAATCGGCTCATTTTGTAGCTGATAATTCCAGCCGGGATATTTGCCTACATTCAAGCTATCATGGATGCTATCTTGCGTCTCGCGACCTAGTGCGTAAGGTCCTACAACGCCGATATTTACGCTAGTTTGCTCTAGGAAATTATGAATGCGATTTTGTGCCATCGCACTTAGGTAAAGATAGCCTGAATAGGGCAAGTCATCTCTTGGCGTGTCAATGGCGAATTTATTGTGCGGGGTGTTTATTTCTTGAGCGGCGGAAAAGGCGTAGCGTGAGATGGGCTTACTTTGCCATTTGTTATGGAATCTGGTAATAAATTTTTGGGTTTTAGATTCTATGTTTTGTGGTTTGGAATCTTTTATGGAATCTTTTTTAGAATCTTGCAAGTTAGATTCAGTATTTTGTGAAAAATCTTTATTCTTAGATTCTATATTTTTAGAATCTAGATTCTTTGATTTTTTTTCAATAAGCCATGCAAAGCCGATAAAGCGTAAAATAGAATCTTCTCTCTCGCTATGCGTGTAAGTTAGCGAATGCCCGGCGGTGTAGTATCTATCTTTATCAGTGATGGGGAAATATGCGTCATTATCGGTAATTAGTGTAATTGTGCGTTTTTTGTAGGGAATTTGCAAGGTAGATTCTATAAAATTTTGCGAATTTTTAGAATCTTTAGAATCTAGATTCTGTGAATTTAAAGTGTTTTTAGAATCTTTAGAATCTTGAATGTTAGAATCTTGCGACTTAGATTCTGTAACGCCATTAGATTCTATAAAATCATTCCCAAAAATAACACCAAAAAGCAAAAACACCAAAATACATATTTTCACAAGAAACCTTAAGAAAATATCAAATAAGAAGAAAAGAATAAAGTTAGGAAAATTATAATTTAGATTCTAAAAAGTTATAGAATCTATTCATTAATACCAAGCACAACCTCTAATTTCTCTTTCAATACCTGCGGTGTAAAAGGCTTAACAATATAGTTATTCACCCCAGCTTTCAAAGCCGTGATAACCTCAGTCTTACCGCCCTCAGTGGTAACCATAATGATAGGAATATCCTTATATTTCTCCTCAGCACGCACCTTTTTAACAAGCTCTAAGCCATTCATTTCAGGCATATTCCAGTCGGTAATTAGCACATTTATGCCATCCACGGTGCACATCTGATTCCACGCATCAAGCCCATGCTCGGCTTCCAAAATGTCCTCGTATCCTAATCTTTGAAGCGTATTCTTTATAATTCTTCTCATCGTAGAGCTATCATCAACCACAAGCAATTTCAATTGTTGCTCCTTAAAAAACTTGATATTTTTGAAATTAGTGCGTTATTATAACATAATTTTAATAACCAAAAATTAAAAATTTACTTTTTTTAAATCAATCGCGTTTTCATAAAACGCCCTGCCGATTATCACGCCGCCGATTTTGCTGTATTTTTCGCCCTTTTGCAAGTCGCTAAGTCCATTAAAACCGCCACTTGCAATGGTGAATTTGTTACTTTTCGTAGCAATTTCTTGTGTTAGTTCCCAGTTAATCCCACCAAGCAGCCCATCCTTATTAATATCCGTGCAAATAATCGCTTCAATTTCACTATCTTTAAAGCTCTCCGCAAAGGAATCCGCCGCAATTTCACTCACATTTACCCAGCCATGCGTTGCTACCTTGCCATCTTTAGAATCTATGCTAATTGCAAGTGGATAAATCTTAGCCATTTCCTTGCAAAATTGCGGATTTTTAATCGCTATTGAGCCTAAAATCACGCGATTTACACCGATATTTATGTATTTTTTTATCGTGTTTTCATCTCTTATACCGCCGCCTACTTGCACGTGTAGTTTTGTAACATTTCGTATAGATTCTATCGTGTCTAAATTCTTAGGACTGCCATCAAATGCCCCGTTTAAATCCACGATATGCAGCCATTTCGCCCCACAAGATTCAAAATATTTTGCAAAATCTAGCGCGTCCCCATACACTTTCGCACTCTCCTTTTCGCCTTTAGTTAGCCGCACAGCCTTAGAATCTAGCAAATCAATCGCAAGAAATTTTTCCATAACTTTCTCCTTTGCCTACTTCAAAATATCATATATTTTATTTGCAAAAATTATTAAAATCATAAGTGGGGCTAGAATCCTAAGACAATAATACCACATATTAAAAATAAAATCACTTTTAAAATAACTAGCCGTCCAAGACCGCAGAGTAGCGCGTGGCACGAAGTAGCCGATAAAAATTGAGCCAAAAAAGCTACCCCAAGTTAGCAAAATATTCGCACTCAAAAGTATGCTAAGTTCAAACAAACTTTTGCCAAAAAGGCTAAGATAATCTCGCACACTCTCATTCATTGATAAAATTACGATAATGCCAACTAGGAAGATTCCAAAAGTTACAGAATATGTAATTTTTGCCCTACTTTTCTTAGTCCTATCGTGGAGATATTTTACGCAGGGTTCAAGCAGTGAAACCGTGCTAGAAATCCCAGCAAAGAGCAATCCAACCATAAAAAACACGCACAAAATACAGCCAAAAGCGCCCATTTTCCCAAACATCACAGGCAATGTGATAAAAATTAGCCCCACGCCATCAGCCACATTTCCATTATATTCAAACACAAAAGTGAAAATCATAAGCCCCGCAATAAGCGAAATCAAAATGCCAGAAAGCACGATAAATAGGCAGCTACTAAGCAGATTCTGTCTTTTGCTAATATGGCTTGAATAAGTCAAAATGCTACCTGCTCCAAGTGAGAGTGAAAAAAAAACTTGTCCCATTGCATCGGTAATCACATTAGAATCTAATTTGCTGAAATCCGGCTTAAACATAAAATCCACACTTTTAGCAAAACTAGGCAAGGTCATCGCATAAATTAGCAAACCAAAAAAAATAAAAAACAACAGCGGCATAAGCACAAAATTCAGCCTTTCAATCCCGCTAATCCCATGCACGACAAAATACGCCGTAGCAAATAAAATCACGCCAAAACAAGCGATTTGATAAAGCAAATACGCATTTGTCTCGCTAAAAGATTCAAAAATGGCGCGAGATTCCACCATATCATGTGGCAGGGAAAAACTAACGCTAAAAATATAATACAAAACCCAGCCCAAAACAGCGCAATAAAATGTGAGCGTAACAGGTCCTGTAATAAGGATAACGCCCATATATCGCCACTTTGTTTTTTTATTTTGCGAGATTTCTTTAAAGCAATCAGGCACATTTTTTCGCCCATGCTGCCCGATTAGCATTTCGGCAATTAACATCGCAATGCCGATAGTAAGGGCAATGGCTAAATACAAAAGCACAAACGCACTCCCACCGCTAGTGCCAGCCGCAGTAGGAAATCGCCAAATATGCCCTAAGCCTATCGAGCTACCTAATGCTGCCAAAATAAAGCCTAATTTTCCAAAATCACTTTTCATTTTTGTCCTAAGTTTTGTCCTAAAAGTTTTTAGATTCTATAAAATAAAAAATATAGCAAAAAATATTTAAGATTGTAGAAGCTAAAAGCAAGAATGACGTATTTAAAAAGACAAATAAGAAAGTTTTATTCTTTCCTATCCAGCACCTCAAAAGCGGGGAGAACGTTGCCCTCTAGTAGCTCAAGGCTAGCGCCCCCGCCTGTGGAAATAAAGCTCATATTATCGCGCTGCCCAGCCTTGTCAATGGCATCCGCCGTATCGCCACCACCGATAAAGCTAAAGGCGTAAGTATTCGCAATCGCATTTGCGATATTAAATGTGCCGCGCGAAAACTGATGGATTTCATACACGCCTAGCGGACCATTCCAAATAATCGTTTGGCTTAAGCCAACCACCTCGCTAAAAAGCTTCACACTCGCAGGACCAATATCCACCGCAATGTGATTTTCAGGCACATCTTGGGCTGGGCTAATTTTTATATCCTTTGGATTATCGATATTATCGCTGCTGACAATATCCACAGGCAAATAAACCTTGACATTTTTTTCCCTTGCTAAGTTTAGAATCTTAGTTGCCTCAGGGATTAAATCGCGCTCCACAAGGCTTTTTTGCATATTAAAACCAAGTGATTCTAAAAACGTATTACTCATCGCCCCGCCGATAATGATTTTATCAACGACATCAAGGACGCGCTGCAACAAACTAAGTTTAGAGCTGACTTTAGAGCCGCCAACTATCAATAATAAAGGACGCAAGGGATTTTGTATCACTTTTGCAAAGCTATCAATTTCTTTTTTTAGCAAGATTCCAGCGACTTTTTCACTCACAAATTTCGCAATGCCATAAGTGCTAGCATGCGCCCTGTGGCTCGTGCCAAACGCGTCATTGACATACACATCACAAAGGCTTGCTAGCTTTTTGCTAAGCTCGGTATCATTCTTAGTCTCGCCTGGCTCAAAGCGGATATTTTCAAGCAAAATAATCTTAGAATCTTTGCCATTAGAATCTAGCTCGCGTTTGGCAGATTCTATGCTATCGGCAAAAATAATGTTGCGATTTAGTAGCCGCTCAAGCCGCTTTATAATATGCTTTAGCGAAAAATCCACACTTCGCGCCTTTGGACGCCCAAGATGGCTAACTAGCACGATACTTTTCACACCAGAATCTATGCAGTAATTAATAGTCGGCAGGGCTTCACGGATACGCGTATCATCGCTAATGTTAAAGTCCTTGTCCATCGGCACATTGAAATCCACGCGGATAAGCACGCGTTTCCCCTTAATATCAATATCGCGGATACTTTTGACCTGCTGCATTTTGGCAATGTTATTTTTTGACATTTTGACTCCTTTTGGTTTATAAATCGTGGTTAGATTCTATATTGTATTAAAGATTGATTGAAATCCACATTCATAGAGATGTTGGATAGAATCTAACACAAATTCTTAATTTTACTATAACAATATTAAGATTCTAAAAACAATAAACTTAAAGCATAAAATGTTTATTCATCGAATGCCTAAAAGTTTGGATATAAAAGGGGGAAATAAATAAAGAATGTAGAATCTAGATTCTAAACATTAAAAGAATCTAGTTAAAAAAATGTGAAATCTATTTTTTCTTAACCTTAATCTTAGCGACTTCATCTTTCAAAGATTTTCCGGGCTTAAATTTAGGCACATACTTATCTTCAGTCTTATATTTTTTCTTAGGATTAGACCCTGGGATGATACCTTCCTTACCCTTCTGCAAAGCATTCTCAAACTTACCAAAGCCGACAAGCTCAACGCTCTCATTTTCTTTCAACACTTTGTGAATAGACGCCACGACAGAATCTAAAGCCTTTTCAGCTTCTTTCTTCTCGCTGTAACCGCCAACCTCTTTGATTGTTTTCACAAAATCACTCTTATTCATAACAAAACTCCTAAAATTAAATAAAATCTTTATCTTAAAAATAAAGTAAAAGAAATTCTATTTTAATTTTTCTTTAAAATCAAGACTAAAACGCAAAAAAATGCAAAATTTCTCATCTTTTTGTGTCATTTTCGCAAAATTTGGCAATTTTTAGCACAAATCGCTCTTTTTTTAACCCAAAAATTAACGCTAAAAAGTTAGAATCTACTTTGCAAATCAACTAAGATTCTATAAATTTCTTTAAAAACATAGAATCTAAAAACAAAAAGGAAGCAAAATGAGCATAAAAGTAGCAATAAATGGCACAGGGCGAATAGGACTTTCAGCCGCTAGAATCCTAGCCCAAAGAAGCGACCTAGAGCTAGTCGCAATCAATTCTACCGCACCCATTGATACATTAATACACCTTTTGCGATATGACTCAGTGCATGGAGTATGTGACGTAGAAAAGCTAGATTCTAACACGATTCGCATAGGTGGCAGGCTAGATTCTAACTTTGATTTAAACAAGGCTCAAATTGATAATATTATAGAATCTAACACGGCTTTACTCAACGATTTATTAGAATCTAGCATTGATTCTAGCGATTTCAAAGCCTTTAAAGACAAGGCAGTAGGCAAACTCAAAGCATTGATAGAATCTAAACAGGCTAGAAACATTAAAGGCGAAATCTTAGGCGGGGCGCGAAATGTCAAAATCATAAGCGATAGAGACCCAAGCAAACTTGACTTTGGCGAAGCAGAGTGTGTGATAGAATGCACCGGCAAGTTTAACTCGCTAGAAAAATCAAGCGCGCATTTGCGAAATAATGTCAAACGCGTGATAATCTCCGCTCCAGCGGACAACACGCCCACATTTGTATATGGCGTAAATCATAGCGATTATAAAGGGCAGAGCGTGATTTCAAACGCGTCCTGCACGACAAATGCCCTAGCGCCGATTGTAAAAGTGCTAGATTCTAACTTTGGCATTGAAAATGGCTTGATGACTACGATTCATAGCTATACAAATGACCAAAATCTGCTAGATGTGCGGCACAAGGACTTGAGACGGGCTAGGGCTGCGGCACTTAATATGATACCAACTAGCACGGGTGCTGCTAAGGCTATCGGCTTAGTTATGCCGCATTTAAATGGGAAATTGAATGGGATTTCCATTCGCGTGCCTACGCCTGATGTGAGTTTGATTGATTTAAGCGTAAATCTACGGGCGGCGGTTAGTAAAGATTCTATATTGAAAGCCTTTGTGGATGCGGCAAGTGGCGTTAGCTTAAATGGAGAATTACAGAATCTAATCTTAGTAGATAACGACTTACGCGTCTCTAGCGACTTTGTAGGAAGTCGCGCTAGTAGCGTAATCGTGCCTGATAAATGCGTGGTGATAGAATCTGCAGATTCTAAAAACGTAGATTCTAAAAATGGCGGTAACTCTATTTCCGCTGGCTCCGATGGTTCTAATGGCGGTAGCTCTATTTCCGCTGGCTCCGCTGGTTCTAGTGGCTCTAATGGCTCTAGTGTTTCTAGCGGTTCTAGTGGCTTTGGTAGTTCTAGTGGCGGTAGCTCTAACTCTCTTGGCTTTAATTCTAGTGGTTCTAGTGGCGGTAGCCTTGTTAAGATTCTAGCGTGGTATGATAACGAAATGGGATACACACACCGCCTAATCGATATGACCGCCCACATTTGCAAGGATTTATAGAATCCATATCTAGAAATTTATTCTATATGTTTATGAAATAATAGTTAATTAAGATAAAACTTAAAAGTTACCTTGTATAATTTGTGTTTTTGAAAAGGAGAGATGATGAAAAAGCATATAATTGTTTGCGACCACATACACGAAGAGGGTTTGAAAATCTTAAAATCTCAAAAAGATATTACTATGGAAAATTTGGCGAGTTTGCCAAAAGATGAGCTTTTAAAGCATTTGCATAAGGCAGATGTTTTGATTACTCGGAGTTCTACGGCGGTGAATGAAAAGTTGCTTAAGGCGGTGTTTGGAGATTCTATGGAATCTAGCTTTGCAGATTCTAAAGGTATAGAATCTAAAAACGCAAAAGCAGATTCTAAACAAACTATAGAATCTAAAAGCACAAAAAGCGTAAAAGAACCCACCCCCCTAACCCCCCTCCGCAAGGGAGGGGGGAACAACCCCACAAAAGATTCTAAAAAAACCATAGAATCTAAATCTACAAAAAACATAAAAGATTCTAAGATTACAGAATCTAAAAGCACAAAAAGCGTGAAAGACGCACTTAGTAAGGGGGGGGATAAATCCACCGCAGAATCTAAAAGCCTAAAAGATTCCAAAACCGCAGATTCTAAAAGCAAAGATTCCAAAACCACAGAATCTAAAGCCAAACTAAAGGCAATAGTGCGCGCTGGGGTCGGCGTAGATAATGTCGATATTGACGCTTGTTCAAAGCTTGGCGTAGTGGTAATGAATGTGCCAACTGCAAATACAATCGCCGCAGTAGAACTTACAATGACGCACATGCTAAATGCTATCCGCCGCTTCCCCGGGGCAAATCATCAGCTAAAGAGCGAGAGAAAATGGAAACGCGAAGACTGGTATGGCATTGAGTTAAAGGATAAAAAGCTAGGCGTTATCGGCTTTGGCAATATCGGCAGCCGCGTAGGTATCCGCGCAAAAGGCTTTGAGATGGATGTAATAGCCTACGACCCATATATCAACCCAAACAAAGCCCTTGATGTCGGCGTAAAATACACTAAAAACTTCGATGATATCCTAAACTGCGATATTATCACCATCCACACGCCTAAAAATAAGCAAACCACAAATATGATTACCGCGAAAGAAATTGCTAAGATGAAAGATGGCGTGATTTTGATAAACTGCGCACGTGGCGGGCTTTATAACGAAGCGGATTTATACAAGGCATTGAAAAGTGGCAAAGTGGCGTGGGCTGGGCTAGATGTCTTTGATAAAGAACCTGCTACTGATAATAAACTGCTAGATTTGCCAAATATTTATGTGACGCCGCACATAGGGGCTAATACGCTTGAATCGCAAGAAAAAATCGCCATCGAAGCCGCTGAAGCCGCCATTTCAGCTGCACGTGGCTCTGCGTTTCCTAACGCTTTGAATCTACCGACTAAAAATCAGGATATTCCAGATTCTATCACTGCGTATTTGGAGTTGGCTCAAAAGTTGGGCTATTTTGCCGCACAAGCGGTAAATGGTGCGATTAGCGCGATTAGTTTGCAAATTCACGGCGATGAGCTTGAGAAATATAAGGACGCCCTTAGCACTTTTGGCATTGTGGGTGCGTTAAAGCCTAGTTTGGATGATAAAATCAACTATGTAAATGCGCATTTTGTGGCAAAAGATAGGGGCATAGCGGTCAAAACCACGCTAAAACGCAACGATAGCGCCTATCGCAATCTTATCACTTTGAGTTTGAGAGGCGATAAGGACACGATGAGCGTGAGTGGCACCGTGTATGATGGCAAAATCGTGCGGTTTAATAACATAAATGGCTTTAATATGGATTTAGAGCCGCGTGGGAATATGATACTCTTTAAAAATACCGATGTGCCCGGCGTAATCGGCAATGTGGGAAATACGATTGCAAAGCATAAGGTGAATATTGCGGACTTTCGGCTTGGACGCGCGGAGAGCTTTGGCTCAAGTGGCTCTAAGTCTAAGGGCGCGGCTTTGGCGTTAATCTTGGTGGATAATAATGTAACCCCTGCATTGCTAAAAGATTTACAAGCGATAAAAGAGTGCATAAGCGTGCGAAATGTGTTGATGTAGAATCTTAGGGCATAAAATGGTAGTAAATATTCAATGTGGTCTTGGGAATCAAATGTTTCAATACGCCTTTGCCAAGGCATTGCAACTTAGATTTGGTAAAAATGTGAAGCTTTTTGTGCCTGTTGGGTATGATAATATGATAAATAGCGATATTAGGCGACTCGAGCTGCTATCTTTTAATATAAGTTTAGAATTTTTACAAGAAAATCAAATGCAAGAGTTTTTTAAACAGCATGATTTTGGCTACTATTTTGTGGAATCTAATCGTGATAGTAAAATATTTAAGATTCTAATGAGCTTAATCCCTAGAAGGATTCGTAAGCAAGGGTATAAATATTTGATTGAAGATTCTAATAATTTACTGCAAGATATAAACTCCATAGATAACGGGGGGGGGGGGTAACAACCTTTAATGATGGTTCTTATTTTGTAGGATATTTTCAGAATCTAGCATATTTTGATAATATTAGAGATGTTTTGTTAAAAGATTTTAGCCTTAAGATTCCCTTAGATTCTAAAAATATAGAGACAAAAAGGCAGATTTTAGCTACGCAAGATTCAGTATCTTTGCATATTAGACGCGGTGATTATCTAAATTATGACAATATTTTTATAAATCTTGGCAGTGGGTATTATAATGGTGCGTTAAATGCTTTGCAAAAGCGGCTTAAAAGTGCGCATATTTTCGTATTTAGCAATGATATTTTATGGTGTAAAAAGCATTTTTTAAGCCATATAGATTCTAAGTTTAGGGCTGATTTTAGCTTTAGTTTTATTGATAATAATAGTGAGGGCAATGCCACATTTGAGCTAGAATTAATGAAAAGTTGCAAACATAATATCATTGCAAACTCCACTTTTAGCTGGTGGGCGGCGTATTTGAATGAAAATCCACAAAAAATTGTAATCGCCCCAAATAAATTTTTATCAATCACTCCAAGTGACGCGTATAAAGACCACGAAGACAAAATCTATAAAAAAGAATGGATAAAAATCGACTATGTCTGGGGCGATGAGATTTAGATTCTATTCTATCCATAAATTATCAAGTAGGCGCACTTCTTTTGGGTTACAACAAAATATAAATTCTTGAATATTGATACTAAGGTTTAGAATCTTCCCTCTCTTTCAACAATCTCCGTAAATTCACATAAAATTTCATCCACGAGTCAAGTGGCATAATGGGATGTCCGCCCCACTTTGTGTTTGGCGGTAGATTTTTGCTAACCGCGCCACGCCCAGCCACCTGCGTAAAATCGCCGATATGCACATGCCCACCAGTGCCGACTTGCCCGCCCAGCACGACATTTCGCCCCATTGTAGTAGAACCTGCCAAGCCTACTTGCGCAATCAGCAGTGAATGCTCGCCCACCACGCTATTATGTGCAATCACGCAGCTATGCCCAACCTTGCTCCCACGCTTCACACGCGTCTGCCCAAAAACAGCCCTGTCAATCACATTATTCGCGTGAATCTCCACATCATCCTCAATCACGCAAATGCCGTTATGCTCGATTTTCTCATGCTCTCCCTTAGCAGTTTGCGCATAGCCAAAGCCATCCGCACCTATCACAGACCCAGCGTGAATTAGC
The DNA here is from genome assembly GCF_000762875.2 of Helicobacter saguini. Taxonomy (GTDB): domain Bacteria; phylum Campylobacterota; class Campylobacteria; order Campylobacterales; family Helicobacteraceae; genus Helicobacter_A; species Helicobacter_A saguini. The sequence continues at coordinate 43,639 of NZ_JRMP02000002.1, read as the reverse complement.
ACTCTATCACCCACTCTGCTATCTCTATAAATCACGACATTTGGATAAATCACGCAATTTTCACCGATTTCCACATTATCACCGATAACGACATTTGGCATAATGTGCGTTCCTTTGCCAACTTTTACATTCTTGCCAAAGACTACATTACTCGCAATCTCCGCAGTTTCATCAATGTTAGATTCTATCTTTGGGTATTCTTTAAAGTCGCTTTTTCTAAAAAGCTGGCTTAAAAGTGCGAAGGCTAAGTGCGGATTATCAACGATTAGAAATTGCGTTTTTTTATGGGTATTTTTAGAATCTAGATTCTGTGTATTTTGGGCTAAAGATTCTTTAGTGTTGTTAGTTATAGAATCTTTAGTCTCTTTAGCTAAAGAATCTTGCGATAAACTTTGTATAGAATCTTTAGTCCCTTTAGATATAGAATCTTGCAAGGCTTTATATAAAGAATCTTGAATAAATATCGCTCCAGCCTTGCAATGTTGCAACTTAGATTCTAACTCATGGCTAAGCTTAGAATCACGAATATAACACGCCTCGCACTCATTAGCAGATTCTAAAGGCGCTAAACCTTGCAACTCAAAATCCCTAGCAATCTCATTTTTTAAGCTTAATTTATCCTTAAACGCCCTTTTTATCGCCTCGCTTAGTAGCATAATCTCTCCTTTTTAAAACTAGATTCTATAATGTTTTAACTTATTTTTGCTATTCCGTAATATTATAAAATACTTTAATATATGTTTTTTAACTAACATAAACAAGAACGTTAAAACATAAGATATTTATGTAGATTCTAATTTGCAAAGCTTGTGGCAAGGGCTTTTTCTTTTTCAAGGGCTGTTTCACCAAGCTCGACTATTTCATACGCATTACTTGACGCCATAAGTTTTTTGGTTAAGAAATGATTAAGTTTATGACTACCCGCAAAGGAGAAATATCCGCCCATAATAGGCATCCCAAGCAGGCTCATATCGCCGATAGCATCAAGGATTTTGTGTCGCACAAACTCGTCTTTATACCGCAGCCCATCCTTATTCATCACGCCATTTTCATCCAGCACAATGCAGTTATCAAGGCTGCCGCCAAGCCCTAAGCCCATAGCACGCAAGGCATTTACCTCCTGCACAAAGCCAAAAGTGCGAGCCCGCGCTATCTCATCTTTATATTTTTGCGTGCTAAAAGTAAATTTATAACTTTGCTCCATAATCGCCCTGTGCGGAAACTTTATGCTAAAATCAAAAATCATAGAATCTGAAGGCTCCAAACGCACAAACTTGCCATTTTCAGCCACTTCAATAGGCTCTTTTATCGCAATCGCCTTTTTATTCGCATTCAATTCGACAATCCCAGCCTCCTCCAAAAGCATACAAAAGCCGATACTTGAACCATCCATAATAGGCGCCTCCTCATTATCAAGGACAATACGCAAATTATCGATACCATAGGCATTTATCGCGGATAGCAAATGCTCAATCGTGCTAATTTTCGCGCCACTCTTACCGATAACGGTTGCCATAGTCGTATCTATCACATTCTCAATCTTAAGCGGAATGCTAACGCCCAAATCGCTACGATAAAAGACAATGCCGCTATTTTCAGGCAGTGGCTCTAAAATCATCCTAACCGGCACGCCCTTATGCAGCCCGATACCCACAAGCTCGATACTTTTGGCTATAGTTCGCTGTTTCATAACTTTATCCTTAAAATTGTTATAAATTATAAAATTATAGAATCTAAATCGTCTATTTTTGTAAAGATTTAAGATTAATTCTTAAAATTTCTAACTTAAAAATTTCTAATTATCCTAAATTTTTGCTTAAAACCACCTTAAAATTCGGTAATTTTTTGCGTTTTTTTGGCTAACTTTTTTGCTAAAATATTATGAAATTCATAACTTTAACTCAAATCAGCAACCTTAATTATACCATTTTCAACGTTTAGAATCTTTAGCTTAGAATCTTTAAGCCTGCTTAGCATTTTTGCTTCCAAACTTATATTTTTTAGTGCAATTTTTGTTCCATTAAACTTTTTTAGCATAATAAAATCGCCAAAAGATTCTATATTACCCTCGCAGTTTGCGTAGATTTGCAGGTTTCCTTGCGTTATGATTTTTGCACCACTATTGATATTTTTTAGAAAAATCGCATTTGCATTTAAGATTAGCTCCTCGCCATTTCGCACCGCGCGATTAAATGTGATAGTTGGGAGATTATTACTTGTAACATTATTTCCAAAGTTATTATTTATAGAATCTTTTTTAGTATTTATACTAGATTCTATAAGTTTTATAGAATCTATTGTGCTTTTAGATTCTATAGAATCTTTAGAATCTTGCGTAGTTTTAGATTCTATAATTTTAGATTCTATAAAGTTAGGATTATTAGAATCTTTTAAGCTAGATTCCACCACGCTAGTAATAATTTTATTGCTTTCTAAATCAAGGGAAAGTTTTATCTTTTTTGGTTTTAAATTATCATTTTGCTTAGAATCTTGGGAATTTATAGAATCTGTTTTTATAGAATCCACTTTTATAGAATCTTGGGAAATATTTTGCGAATTTATAGAATCTTTATTTGTAGATTCTGTAATGTTAGAATCTTTTTGCGTGTTAGATTCTTTCGCTATAAAATCTTGTGTGTAATTTTGTAACATATTATTAGAATCTTTAGAATCTATTTTTATAGAATCTTTATAATTTTTAGAATCTCCTGCTTCCTTAGATTCTAATATTTTATTAAAATTAATACCAGATTCTATAACATTAGAATCTTTTTCCTTAAAAATATCATAACTTTTTATACAAAAATAATTTAGATTTTTTGTCCGCAAAAATGCCCTTAATTTCGCATCGATTTTAAAATCAAATGCAAGGCAATGATTCTTAATAAAATACATATTTTGCGAAATATATTCAATGAGTTTTTGCGTCTCATTTTTCTTAAATTCTAAGATTATAATTTTTCGCTGCCGCATATTTATCATAAATTTACCTTAAGATTCAATAAAAGGGCGGCGGGTGGGCGATAGGTTTAAAATATAGATTCTATAATTACAAGCCTACTCCGCCATTTTAGTGAATGTTTAGAATCTAATTTAATAATTCCTAATCGCCCACCCACCGCCCTTTTTTATTACTTCAACTTATTCAAAGATTCAATACTATTCACACTAATAGTTTCAATATTTGTAATTTTATTATTTAGCCCAGCTAGCACATTTCCATTCCCAAACTCTATAAACTTTTCCACACCAACATCCACCGCCTTTAACACACACTTTTCCCACAGCACCGGCTCTACAATCTGCTTAGTCAAATTCACCAACGCATCACTTTTTAGCCGATACAACGCCAAAGTCGCATTTGAAATCACATCCACATCGCAATCCTTAATCTTAGATTCCAAAAGCTCTCCAAAGGGCTTTACAGCATCGCTCAAAAGCGGACAATGGCTTGCGATGCTCATTTTTAGTAGCATTGCACGTTTTGCCCCTGCTTCTTTCAAAGCCACCGCCAAAGATTCTAAGTCGGCTTTGACCCCGCCAACCACAATTTGCGTGCTTAAATTAAAATTTGCCGCCCACACTTTGCCGCCCTTAGTTCGACTTTCTTCGCACAATTTTGCCACGACATTAGAATCTAGCCCAAGACTAACTAGCATTCCTACTTCAGAGCCGCTTTTATCGCAGGTTTCCTGCATTAATTCGCCGCGTTTGTGTGTCAAAATTATTGCATCTTCAAAACTCGCCCCACCATTCAAACAATAGCTACTTACTTCACCCAAACTATGCCCAAAAGCAAGCGCGCATTCTAGCCCAAACTCGCTCTGTGCGACACTTTGCGCCATCGCACTAACTAGCAAAATCGCTGGTTGTGTGAATTTAGTTTGATTTAGCAAAGTTTCATCGTTTAGAATCTTATTAAAATCTTGCCCTAACGCGTCACTAGCACGCTCAACTAGCTCACGCGCGACTTTGAAATTTGCCACAAATTCACTTCCCATTCCCACACTCTGAGAACCCTGTCCGGGATAAATAAACGCCAACTTACTCATAAAAATCCTTAAAAATATGGAATCTAAAAGCCAAAATTATACAAAAATTTATAAATTAGATTCTAAATTATTTGTAACTTTAAAACAATATCATGCAACCTACTTAAATAAAACTAGGGGCGTCATTTGCAAATAACACCAAATCGCCACTTTTTAAATGCGCGGCTAGAATCTCTTGCATTTCGCCCTTATCTTTCATTATAATCTTTTGCGGTTTGCTTATCTTAGAATCTAAAAGTGCGGCATTTAGGCTACCTGTGATAATCGCAAGGTCAAAGACCTCATTTATGCGCTTTGCAAGGGCGATATTACTAGCCTCATCGCACTCAATTAAGCCAGGCGTAATAATCACCTTTCGCCCATTATGCAGGCTTGCAAGTCGCAGCGCTTCAAGCATCCCATCCAAATTCCCATTAAAACTATCATCAAGGATAATCTTGCCGCCCGCATCAATGCGTTGCAGCCGATGCTCCACAGGCTTTAAAGAAGCCACAGCGCGTTGCAAACTCTTAGAATCTAGCCCTAAGTAAAAGCCCAAAAGAGCTGCCACAGCGATATTATCCACATTAAAACGTCCCAAAATTTTCGTCTCAAAATCCACCCATTTAGAATCTAAAAGCATACTAAATTTTGTAAAACTCAAAGTAGATTCTATATTTTTGATAGAATCTGGCGGTGGATAAGTTATGATTTTACTAATATTTTCTCTAAAATCTTGCGAAATATAGTCTTTTTTAATCTCATTATCTTTATGCATAAATGCCTTAATTAATCGCTTAGAATCTAGCAATTCTAATTTAGTTTTTAGCGTATTTTCTTTGGTTTTAAAATACTCAATATGCGCACTGCCAACCTTGCCAATTACCGCGTACTGCGGGTTTAAAAGCCTTGCAATAGAATCTATATCGCCACGCGCCCTAGCCCCAGCCTCAGCCACATAAATATCGATATTTCCGCTCACATTTGCGTTAATATCAGCGACCAAACCTTTGAGCGTATTCACACTTTTTTGCGTGCGATAAACGCGGTATTTTTCACTTAGAATCTCTGCTACAAAATTTTTCATACTTGTCTTGCCAAAACTGCCTGTGATGGCGATAATTACAAGATTTTCTAGGCTTTCTATCTTTCTTTTTGCCCTATTTTTATAGCCTTGAAACAAAATAGATTCTATAATGTGCGATAAAAAAACACTTAAAAAAATGCTAAAAATATAAAGAAAAAAGCACAAAACAAGGCTAACTTTAGAATCTAAGTCATTATAAAAATAATAACTTAAACTTGATAAACTTATAAAAATTATAATGAGTAAAAAATATCGCTTCACTCGTCCTGTAAAGACTAGCTTTTTATCCAAGCCCTTTATCCATAAAATAAATGCTGGGATATAAATCGCACAAAGCCCGATAGATACGGCAATCGCGCTATATTTAATAGGTAAGGTTACTAAAAGTAACAACGTCACAATGATAGGTAGCAAGAAATAAAAAAAGTGCCATTTTTGCTTATGATGTTTAAACAAAACTCGCCCTAGCGAATAATTATACCACTGCAAATTTGTAATCAAATAATACGCCAAAAGTAAGGCTAACACAGCGAAGTTAAAAATATTTAAAATAATTTGTAAAGTTTGCATAAAAGTCCTAGATTTATTTGAATTAAATTAAAATTATAAGATTAAATTACAGAATCTATCTTATTAAAATTAAACAAAATCTCACACTTTCAAACTCGCAATTGCCTCTTTGCGATTAATCTGCTTAAAGATAAAACTCCCAGCCACAGCGATGTCTAGCCCCGCATTTTTCAATGCCAAAATGTTAGAATCTGTGATACCGCCATCGGCTTGGATTAAGCAATTTGGATTGCGTTTTTCTATCATTTCTTTTAAATCTGTGATTTTTTCGATACTAGATTCTATAAATTTCTGCCCGCCAAAGCCCGGATTTACGCTCATTACAAGCACCATATCAATATCGCCCAAAATATATTTTAGCCCCTCGATACTTGTGTGCGGATTTAGCGCCACAGCTGGGCTAATATCAAGGGCGCGAATCTTTTGGATAACGCGGTGCAAATGACGCTCAGATTCTATATGCACGCTCATATATTTGGGCTTCAGCCCCGCATACATATCGATAAATTTCTCCACGCCCTCAACCATAAAATGTATATCAAGCGGAATGGGCGTAAGCAGCGGAATCTGCTCTAGCACGCAAGGACCAATAGTCAAATTCGGCACAAAATGCCCATCCATAACATCGATATGCAGCATATCGCAACCCGCCTCAACGACACTTTTTATATCCTCTTCAAGCCGCAAGAAATTCGCAGATAGGATACTTGGCGCAACTTTCACTCTATCATCTTTGGCGAGATTATTGACAAAACTCTGGCTAGCACTAGCCTCCTCATTCATATTTCGCACCGATAAATTCGCCAAATCCTCAAGGCTGTGGCTCTCTTTTAGTGAGCTAAGCAGCTGCTCAAATTTTGGATTTAATCCTAACATAAGATTTCCTTAAAATTTGTTTAAGGTAGAATTATAGCATATAGAATCTATGTTAAATTTAAAATTATGAAAAATGTTAAATTGAAATTAGATTCTATGAATGTTTAGAATCTGTGTAGAAATTCGTAATTTTTGGAAATTTTTACAAGTAAATTTTAATCTTTTTTAATTTTTAAGATTAATTACTATATTTTTTTGCTAGAATATAGGGAGTGATTTAGAATTTTTTGAATATAAAAAGATTCTAAGTTATGAATTTTATAATTTTCACTCAAAAGGATTAGTATGAATGTAGGTATTAAAAATGTAGTTATTTCTAGCCTTATCGCTTTTAGTGCGTTAGATGCTAGTAGTTTTATAAAACCAGATTCTATAGAATCTAGCGTTAGCGACTACGAGAGAGAGAGAGAGAGAGAGAGAGTAACGCACGCGTTTTAAGCAAGGCAAACTCTAAAGATTTTATAGAATCTAGCCACGTAGATTCTATAAAACTAGCTAGTTTAGATTCTAAAAATATAGAATCTAGCTCAAAAGATTCCACACAAATGGCAAATATAGAATCTAATTTGAGAGATTCTAAAGATTCTATCACTTTGGCTAGTTTAGATTCTAAAAACATAGAATCTAGCCACGTAGATTCCATAAAACTAGCAAGTGCGGATACTAAAAGCAATGATAGAATCTTAAGCCTAAATGGTAAGATAGATTCTACAATTACCTTAGCTAATAATATAGAATCTAATAGCCAAACGCACACCCACCGCCCTATTTATAATACAGAATCTAATAAGATTCTAACTTTAGCGGATAATGAAACTTCGCAAAATATAGAATCTAGCACACAAACGCCACAAAGCCCAAGCCAAGATTCTAATACAGGGCAAAATATAAGCCAAGATTCTAACAATACGCAAAGCAACGCACAAAATAGCACACAAACAACAGATGCCAAAAAATCCTATAAATTAGAATCAGTAGTCGTCTCCGCAAGTGGTAATGAGCAAGAATACACCCTAGCCCCAGCAAGTATCAGCGTAGTAAGCCCAAAAGAAATACAAACGCGCCCCTTTAGAGACTTAGCCGAAGCCTTGCAAAATGTCCCGGGCGTAAGCATTGATGATAACGTTACAAAGACAGGCGGATATGGAATCTCCATTCGTGGTATGGGTAGTTCTTACACACTCATACTAATTGATGGGAAACGTGTGAATGCAGATTCTAGCCTTTTCCCTAATGGCTTTGGAGATTCTCAAACTAGCTTTATGCCACCACTATCCGCTATTGAGCGGATAGAAGTGATACGCGGACCAGCTTCCACGCTTTATGGTAGCGATGCAATAGGCGGCGTGGTAAATATTATTACTAAAAAGAATTTTAGCAAATGGGGCGTATCCGCTAGTTATGACTACACTTTTCAAGAAAAAAGACCATTTGGTAATACACAACGCTTTCAGTTTTTCTCTGCAGGTCCCTTAAATAGTGCTAAAAATATGGGACTTATGCTACGTGGTAGCGTATATACTAGAGATGGGGTAACTACGGCTGATTTAGCGGTAAGCCCTACTAATACAGGAGCGCTAGGCAGTAATGGCACGATACAAAACTCATCACTTACCGCTGGCGCGATAGTAGGTAGTGCGCCCGGGCGTGTGTATAATGTGGGCGGACGCTTTTTGTGGAATAGTCAATCTTATACAGGGAGCAAACCTACACATAGTGCGTATTTAGACTTAGATTATTCACAGCAAAATTATGATAATTCACTAGGGCTTGTAATGAGTAATAGAAATGCAAATTCATTTAATATCACTTGGAGTGATGAAATGTTTAAACGCAGAAGTGGCTATGAGAAAAAGTATAATATCTATCGTGGAAATGTGGTCTTAAGCCATACAGGACATTATATTGATAATGTAGATTCTATCCTTGCTAAGCTTAGTAGTGATACATCACTTATTTATAATGTAATGAATAATGATGGACGAACGGTAGCCTACACCGCTGTAACTGGTGCTGGTGGGACAGCTGATACTACAAATTATATAAGTAGTGTAAATGGCGTTACAAGTGGGGATAGCAGGGAATTATTTAGCAATGATATTATTTTAGATTCTAAAGCAAATGCGTTTTTAAATATTGCTAAGTGGTTTAATATCAATGCGACTTTGGGCGGGCGATACTGGTTTAATAGCTTTAATGATAAATTGCTACAATTATCTACAAATAGCTCTTTTAAATATCAACATATAGGTGCTTTATATGGTGAAGCGGAATTTGGCTTTTTAGATAGAATCTTTCTTACCGCTGGTATAAGGGGGAATTTTAACTCGCTTTTTGGTGCGAATATAAGTCCTAGATTCTATATCTCATATAACGCAATAGACTCTTGGCTAACTATTAAAGGTGGTATAAGCACAGGGTATAAAAGCCCAGCTCTAAATAATCTAATACCTGAAATAGTAAGTTTAAGTGGTAGCGGTCAAGCCCCAACTTATGGTAATCCAAACTTAGTGCCAGAATCTAGTATAAATTATGAATTGTCATTTTTAAGTGATAATGAGTGGTTTAGTGCGTCTATCACAGGCTTTTTTATACAATTTAATAATAAAATCACGCAAGTAGGCGGTCTTGCAGGTGGTATAACAAATGGTAGTGTCGTGCCAATCCCAGGAAGCCCTACATGTAATGCAGGACCAAACTATGGCTGCTCATATTATGATAACGCAGGGAAAGCTATAAGCTATGGTATTGAAATCTTTGCAAGTATGAAGCCTTTAAGTCTTTGGCTAGGATATTTAAGTGCAAATGCGGCATATACGTGGAATTACACAGAGATAACGCAAGATAATACCGCTAGTGATGTAGGCACACCTTTTAATGATGTGCCTTTGCATAGCTTTAATGCAAGTATAAATTATGACTTTAAAAACTATGGATTTTATTTAAGAGAAGAGATAAAAGCAGGTATATGGCGTGGGAATCCAAGCGTGGCAAACTCGGCTGCTGCGGCTTTAGGCGAATATTATAAGCCATATTTTCTAACGCATTTAGGTGGATATTATAGCTTTAATGAGAAATTTAGGCTAAATGCCGCAATCTACAATCTTTTTGATTTTAACTTTATACAATACACAGCCTATGGGACTAATAACGCAAGTTATGAAAATGCCTTTAACTATGTGCGCGAAGGTCGCCGCTACTACATAGGCATCACGATGGACTTTTAGGAATATTTAGTGATTTTTGTTATAATCTACCTTTTAATTTACATAAATGGTTGGTTACAGATGAGTATAATTAATTGCAAAATAGGTGAATTTCACGAAATAAAGTCCATAAACACAAATGATAATGAACTTTTACAACGTCTTTATTCAATGGGCATTTTCGAGGGTAACTTAATCGCACTAGAACATATATCTGCGTTTCACAATACTTATAGTATTAGTGTTTATGGCTCTCAAATTGCCTTGCGTAAAAGCGAGGCAGAAATAATTGAGGTTTAACATTCAAAAAATATTATACGTAAATTATGAATGTATAAAATCTAGATTCTAAGTAAAAGGCGTTAAATGAAACTTTGTATAGCGTTAGATATGGATAGTAGGGATTGCAACTTGGCTTTGGCTAGGGAGATTAAGGATAGTTTTAAGGAAAAATGTGCTGATATTTGGCTTAAGGTTGGCTTAAATGCCTTTATTCGAGATGGTATTAGTTTCGTGCAAGATTTACAGAATCTAGGTTTTAGAATCTTTTTAGATTTGAAACTATATGATATTCCAAATACAATGCTAAATGCGATAAAAGAAATGGACAAACTTTGTGTTGATATGGCTACAATCCATGCTAGTAGCGGACTTAAGGCGATGAAAAGTATCGCACAATATCTTAGGGAAAATAATAGTAAGATGAAAGTTATCGCGGTAAGTGCGCTTACAAGTTTTGATAATGAGATGTTTTCGCAGATTTATAATGCAAGTATAGAATCTAGCGTGCGAAATTTTGCAAATATTGTGTATAAAAGTGGTTTAGATGGGCTTGTTTGCTCTATTAGTGAAGTAGAAATTATTAAAAATATTTCACCTAGTTTGCTTTGTGTAACGCCTGGAATACGACTAGATTCTATAGAATCTAGTGACGACCAAGAGCGAATTGCCACGCCAAAAATAGCTAGGGAAAAAGGAAGCGACTTTATCGTAGTCGGTCGTCCGATATATCATGCAAAAGATAAAATAAAAGTTATAGAATCTATTTTAAAAGAAATCAAATAGCCTATATCACATATTTTTCTTGCGTTGTGGTTTGTGGGTATTTTAGGGCTTCATAGATTTCTTCTTGCAAGTTGTTAAAGTAGGAATCTTGCTTGTTATATTCCCTATTTTGCGTGATTTGCAAGGCGATGTTGCCCTCGATATTATTCATCACCACGATTTTGCTGCCTAAAATCATAGATTCTATCACATCATGCGTCACAAAAATGCAAGTGGTCTTAAGCCGCTGCACGATTAATTTTAGCTCATTTTGCAAATTCTCGCGCGTAAAGCTATCAAGCGCACCAAATGGCTCATCCATCAAAAGCACTTCAGGCTCGACACTAAGGGCGCGCGCGATACTTACGCGGCTTTGCTGACCGCCGCTTAGCTCATGTGGGAATTTATAAATATGCTCCTTTAGTCCTACAAGCTCAAGATAGTTTAGTGCGATGTCCTTAATCTCACCCTTAGATTTTTTAATATTTGCCGCAGCAAGACTTGATTTTAAGGCGAAAATGACTTGATTTAGCGCATTTTTCCACGGCAAAAGCACATAATTTTGAAACACTTTAATACGCGTAGGCGAAAGGTTGAGTGTGTGTGTATAAACTTTAGAATCTATGCTAATCTCGCCGCTATCAAAGCTACTAAATCCGCCCAAAATATTAAGCAAAGTGGTTTTCCCACAGCCACTACTGCCAAGCAAGGTCACAAAATCACCAGCGTTTATATCAAGGGAAATGCCACGCAAGATTCTAGCTTTATCATAACTTTTTGTAAGGTTTTTAATGGAGATATTTTGCATATTAAAACTTTTAAGGTAAAAAATTCTAATTCAACGAACTATTATAAATATACTGCACAGGGCGGCGGAAGTCCATTCTAGTAATCGTATCACTCATCAAAGTATTAAGCACCTGCAAATCCGTGTAAGTCCCAGTCTCAATCGTAGTCGTGCCAGCCACATACAGCACACGCACCTTTTTATACACATCAAGCCAGTCAAACGAAATCTTGTAAGAATCGCGTATCGGTCGCTTAATGCTATTCGCAGTCGCCTCGCTATTTTTGGTATCCACGCTACATCGCGGCACGCCATTTACCACATTACACACACCTGTCGCGTTAAAAGTGTATTGATAGTTGCTAGATGGGTCAAGCCGCTCCTTGCTAACCTTTACATGTATCACATTTCGCGCGAAACTTGGGTCAATTTGCCCTTGCAAATAAATGTTGTTAAAGCCACGTTTTTTAAAATATTCCAAAGCCAAACCAGCGTAATATTTCGAGCTTAAATCCCACGGGTCAGCCACGATGATAGTTGGCGCATTCGTGTCAAAATCGTAAGTTGGCAGCACCGTTGAGTAGTATTCAGCCTTAAGCCCTTTGCCACCAAAAATGGAACATCCCAAAAAGAATGCAACAACAAAAGCATTAAATGCCATAATTACAAATATTTTTCTATATTCCCTTATATTACAATAACGTCCCATCATAACAATCCTTGCAGTTGCATATTAGAGTTTAAAATTCATTAGCAAAAAGGATTCCAAACTTTAATTTATAGAATCTAACCTTTTAACTTCTTCTCAAGGTTTTCAATGCACTCCCAGGTTTTGACTACGGAGTCGGGGTTCAAGGAGACGGATGTGATGCCCTCTTTTACTAAAAATTCGGCTACTTCTGGGTAGTCACTTGGGGCTTGACCGCAGATTCCACAATATTTATTGTGTTTTTTACAGGCTTGGATGGCTTGTTTAAACATTTCTAGCATAGCTGGATTTCTCTCATCAAATATGTGGCTAACTAAGTCGCCATCTCTATCCACGCCTAAGGTTAGCTGTGTTAAATCATTTGAACCGATTGAGTAGCCATCAAAAAGGCTTAAAAATTCATCCGCTAAGATAATATTTACAGGCAGTTCGCACATTACATAGATTTCTAGTCCATTTTCGCCCTGCACTAGCCCATTTTTCCGCATAATTTCTAGCACTTTTCGCCCCTCATCTGGCGTGCGTAAGAATGGAATCATAATTTTCATATTAGTTAGCCCCATTTCATCACGCACCATAGCCAACGCCTGACACTCCCACTCAAATGCAGCGCGATACTGCGGTGAGTAGTAGCGAGATGCCCCGCGATACCCTAGCATAGGGTTTTCCTCTTGAGGCTCATAAAATTCGCCCGAAATCATACCGCGATACTCATTACTCTTAAAATCACTTGTCCGCACAATCACAGGCTTAGGATAAAACGCGGATGCAATCATCCCCATACCCTCCGCGATTTTTTTCACAAAAAAGTCTTTTGGGCTATCATATCCATGTATTAGTTTCACAACCTCATCTTGGTTATGTATCGTCTTATCATTTTGCAAGTCAAGCAATGCCAAAGGGTGTGCGACAATTTGGTGCAAAATAATATGCTCCATTCGTGCTAAACCTACGCCATGATTTGGTATCATTGAAAAACCAAAGGCTTTTGCTGGGTCGCCGACATTCATATAGATTTTCGCCTTTGTCTCGCCTAAATGCTCTAGGCTAACAGATTCTACTTCGTAATCGTGGATTCCTGCATATACATACCCCTCTTCGCCCTCAGCGCACGATACGGTTACCTCCATACCTGTGTAAAGCCGCTCTGTTGCGCCATTTGCTCCAACTATCGTAGGCACGCCGATTTCCCTTGCGACTATGGCAGCGTGGCACGTTCGTCCGCCGCGATTTGTAATAACTGCTGCTGCCTTTTTCATTACCGGCTCCCAGTCTGGGTCAGTATTATCAGTTACTAGAATCTCGCCATCCTTAAAGGTATTCATGTGTTCTATATCATTTATGATTCTAACTTTTCCATTGCCGATTTTAGTGCCAATTGCCATTCCTTTTAGCACGATTTCACGTTTTTCATCTGGGTTTTTAAAGTGGAATTTCTCAATTTTTGCGCCTTTTCTTTGGCTTTGCACGGTTTCAGGTCGCGCTTGGACTATAAAAATCTCGCCACTTTGCCCATCTTTAGCCCATTCCATATCCATAGGGCGATATTCGCCTGCTTCTTGCGTATAGTGCTTTTCAATATTTATCGCATATCTTGCTAGTGTCAAAACATCCTCATCAGTGATAGAAAAGCTCTCCATTTCTTGATGTGTCGCCTTTACATTCATCGTAGGCTTTTCACTACCAACGGGGGCATATACCATTTTCACATCTTTTGTGCCTAGCTTCCTTTTAATTATAGGTCGTTTGCCCTGCTCTAAAGTCGGCTTAAATACATAAAATTCATCCGGATTAACCGTGCCACCCACGACATTTTCACCTAAGCCCCAAGAACTTGTGATAAACACCGCATCCTTAAAGCCTGTCTCAGTATCAATGCTAAACATAACCCCAGCCGCACCTTTATCAGCCCTAACCATCTTTTGCACGCCAACACTTAAGGCGACTTTAAAATGGTCAAAGCCCTTGCTAGAGCGGTAACTTGTCGCCCTATGCGTAAAAAGGGACGCAAAACACGACTTAATATAATGCACAAGCCGCTCCTTACCCTTAACACTCAAATATGTATCTTGCTGCCCAGCAAAACTAGCATCAGGCAAATCTTCCGCAGTAGCACTACTTCTAACCGCGACATCCGCCTCCTCCATACCATAACGCGCCGATAATTTCTCATAGGCTAAGAAAATCTCCTCTTTTAAATCGCTAGGCAAAGGCGTGCTAAAAATTAGCTTTCTTATCTCGCTACATCGATTGCGAAGCACGTCCATCTCGGTATAATCCACATCTTTTAACAAATCCTTGATTTTTTGCTCAATGCCGCCGCTACGGAGCAGATACCAGTAAGCATCGCTAGTGATAGCAAAGCCATCAGGCACTTTAATCCCGACAGAAACAAGCTCTTTAAACATCTCGCCGATACTCGCATTCTTACCGCCAACAAGCGGGACATCCTTATTATTCAGCTCTTCAAAGAATTTTATATACTTCACAATCTCTCTCCATTTAGAAATGCTATATTTTAGTGAAAAAAAGTAAAAAAGATTCAAAATATTCAAAAAAATGTAAAATTTGTAATCTTGTGTGGTAAAAAGTTAGAATCTATTAGGTTGTTAGCTTAGTTTCTTGTTATTTTTACTAAAGATTTATAATAAAATTTTACATATTTTGCAATAAATTCGTTATTTTGGGTTGTATTTTGAGAATCTTTACTTAAAAATTACTTTAATGTGATATTCATTCTTATATTTTTTATGGTAGAATTGCAAACATATTATTTTTTAAAGAAATGAATATGTTGTGTAGAATCTTAGTTTTTTTATTATTTATTAATATTGCGATAAGTAAAGATTCTATAGAATCTAACAACATAGAAACCAAACAAAACATAGAATCTATAACCCTAGCAAGTAACGATATAATTCAAATAAATACCACCGATAAACAAATCGAGCTAATAAACCAAGATTTAGCCCAAAATAATATAGAATCTAAGAAAGATTTAAACCAAGATTTAGCCCAAAATAATATAAAATCTAACACAATAGAAAGCCTAGAAAATGAAGAACTAGCCTTAAATGATAATTTCCCCCCACCGCGTGAGAGCTACACCATAGATAAAGTCGTCACATCCGTTAAGGGAACTGAGCAATTACTCAAAGATGCCCCCGCAAGTATCACCATTATCACAAGCGATGAGCTAGAAAATAAGCCACACCGCGACTTAGCCGAAGCTTTAGCAGATATTCCTGGCATTGATACTGCTACGCATATCGGTAAGACGGGCGGTTTTAATATTTCCATTCGCGGAATGCCAGCTAGCTACACGCTCATCCTAATCGATGGCAAACGCGTTAGCAGCGGTGGCGATGTCAATACTGCAAATATCGGCTATAGCGAGGCAAACACGAGCTTTATGCCGCCACTAAATGCAATAGAGCGAATCGAAGTGATACGCGGTCCTATGGGGACACTTTATGGTAGTGATGCTATCGGTGGCGTGGTAAATATCATCACTAAAAAAAGCTTTGATAAGGCTGGGGTAAATCTTAGCTTTGATACGATACAAAATGAAAATCGCAATTTTGGCGCAAATTATATGCTAAATTTTTATGCGGTTACACCTTTAATAAAGGATAAACTAGGCTTACAAATTCGCGGTAGATATATGTTTCGCCCTGAATCTAGGGTAAATTATACCTACGAAATAACGCAAAATCCGCCAACTGATTTAAACGCAAATACCACAAGATTCCCAAATAAGGGTGAATTTGTAACGCAAAGCCCACGATTTACAGGCTCTCCTACAAGAGCTTTCATACACGATACAGCTTTTAGGCTTCTTTTTAATCCAAGTGAGAATCACAATCTATATTTTGACGTGCAATATGCTGGGCAGATTTATGATAATAGCAAAGGGCAAATTGACTTCCCACAAAGCACGGCTAGTGAATACAAAATCACGCGAAATAACTATGTCCTAAATCACCGCGGCGATATGCAAAATAGCGTTAGTTGGAATATGGATAACACAATTCTTTTTAATATTAATGAGAATGATGGCAGGCTTACAGGCACGCAGCCAAACCGCCCGCGTGAGATAAAGGCAAAGGATTTGATAGTAGATTCTAAACATTTTTTTGACTTGCCTTTTAGCAATTCTTTGAGCGTTGGAATCTATTATTGGTATGCGTGGATGCAGGATTTTATCGCTACGCCGCATTCATTTTCGCAACACACAATTTCGCTATTTGCTGAGAATGAATGGGAGGCATTTGATGGGTTTAAGATTACACTTGGAATGCGTGAAGACTGGAACTCGCGGTTTGGATTCCACAGCTCCCCTAAGGCGTATATTGTGTATGAAGCCTTGCCTGATTACTTGATACTAAAAGGTGGTGTAAGTATGGGTTATAAAGCGCCCTTTTTAAATGAGCTAATTGATGGGAGATTTGGCGCGGATGGTCCAGCGGAGTTTTTTGGGAATCCGGATTTAAAGCCAGAATCTTCGCTCTCTAGCGAAATTAGCGTAATTAGTGATAATGAATATTTTGAGTTGGGGGCGACTTATTTTTACTCACTTTTTTGGGATAAAATTGATTTTTCTTTGCCGGTAAATAACGATGTAAAGCGTATAAATGTGGGTCGTAGCTATATTCAAGGCGTAGAGACTTATTTTGGTATTAAGCCATTTTGGGGGCTAAATTTTGATATTAATTATACATTTTTAGATTCTATGCAGCTAACAGGTTTAATGCGTGGGAAGCCGCTGAATGACACGATACATCATCGCTTAAATGCGCGGCTTGGCTATACTTTTAAGGATTTGAATGTGTATGTGCGTGGGGAGCTTTTTGGGGAGCGATTTCGCGGGACGTCAAGCTTGGCAGAGCGCGCTGCTTTGGGCGAATATTACAAACCTTATTTTTTATTGCACTTAGGAGCGACTTATAGAATCAATTCGCGTTTTAAACTAAATTTTGCTGTGTATAATCTTTTGGATGTGAATTTCGCCCGATATACGCAGTATGGCTGGGAAAGCTCTGCTGTTGGCTCTTCTGGCTCTTCTAGCTCTGGCGGCTCTGGCGGCTCTTCTAGCTCTGGTGGCTCTGGTTCTAGCGGTGGCGGTTTGGGTGGCTCATCTGGCGGTTCGGGTTCTGCTGGTTCTGCTGGTGGCTCTAGCGGTTCTGCTGGTGCTAACACACGAAACTACACAGGAAACGCTTTGGCTGGAAACGCCTATCCATTCATAATCGAAGGTCGCCGCTACTACGCAAGCATAAATATGGAATTCTAAATCTAAAAAATACACAATTTGTCAATTTGACGCTTCAATGATAATTTTCACATCCACAAATTCGCCGAGCAATTCACGTGGCGTGGTGGGCGAAATGTTAAAATCAAAGCGATTAATCCTGCCCTCTAAAACAATGCCTAGCACATTATCACCAAAGCTCACATAGCAGCCGCAATCTTCCTTATTATCGCTTAAATCTTGCGTTGGAAAGTGCGGATTAATTAATACATTTTGCGTGTTAGAATTAGTGCTAAATAGCGGATTTACCGGGCTTTTAGATTCAAT
The DNA here is from genome assembly GCF_000762875.2 of Helicobacter saguini. GTDB lineage: Bacteria > Campylobacterota > Campylobacteria > Campylobacterales > Helicobacteraceae > Helicobacter_A > Helicobacter_A saguini. The sequence goes on along the minus strand of NZ_JRMP02000002.1, from coordinate 25,751 downwards.
ATTTTGCTTGCTTTTAGAATCTTTAGAATCTTTTATATCAAGGCTAGGATTGCGAATGGGACCTGTGATTTTCACATTGAACTTTACAATTTTTGTAATTCCATTTATACTAACTTTTGCATATAAAATATTATCTTTTTTGGAAGTAGATTCTAAACTAATATTCTTAATTATGAAAAAATCGGTATTCCTTAGCTCCTCATCGCGCCCCACATTAAACGAATTGACACTATCCACATCTAGCGAGCCCTGCAATCGCAAATCACGCGTATTTTTATCATAAAAAATCTGCCCGCTAAAATCAGTGAAAACGCCGATAGTATCGGCAACACTCAAGTGCTTTACCGCGAAACTCACACTTGAATGCGTTGGGTCTAGCATATATTCTTGCAAATTTTGCGATTTAGATTCTATATTTTTAGATTCTTTGCTTTTAGATTCTACATTTTTAGAATTTTGGCTTTTAGATTTTATAGAATCTTGCGACTTTAAAGCCTCTTTAGCAAACATAGAATCTAAGCAAAAAATCGCACACAAAACGCCCAAAAAGATTCTAAATTTTCTCATTTTCACCCCTTTATTCGCATAATCTAAAACGCATATTCTACTTTTTTAAAAACAATATTTAAATAATTCTCATTTTATAATATCCTTTGAGTTATAAATATAAATTTATAGAATCTACATCTTTTCCCATTCGGTGATGTTGCCTGGTTTGTCCATTATGGCGATGCCTTGTGCTAGTAGTTCATCGCGGATGGAGTCGGCTAGGGCGAAGTCTTTATTTTTTTTCGCTTCTAAACGCGCATTGATTTTAGATTCTATATCTTTTTTCATTTCATCACTTACGCCTAGCTGAAAATATTCCACAAAGCTAAGTGCCCCCAAGCCTAAAGTAAAATCAATTAGCTCTAAAGTGGCTTTCAACCTTGCTTTTAACGCCTTATCTTTTGGGTTAGAATCTAGCAATTCGTTCGCTTCTTTTAAAAATTCCTCAACCACGCTTAAAGCCAAAGAAATGTTTAAATCATCGCTTAAACTTTCAAAAAATTTCGCACTAAACGCAGTATCACATTCACGCAAAATCCGCTCTAAATGCGAATGCCAAGCCTTAGAATCTAGCAAATTTTTAGAATCTAAATGAGAATTTGCCGTAAAATCAAGCCGCTTTTTCAACCGATAAATCTTATCAAGCCGCTTTTTTGACGCTAATAAATCCTCCTCATTAAAATTTAGCGCAGCGCGATAGTGAAACCCAAGCAAATAATTGCGTAAAATCTCGCCGTGATAGGATTTTAAAGCGTCTTTAATAAAAAAACTATTCCCAAGCGACTTACTCATTTTTTCGCCATTGATATTCACAAAACCATTGTGTAGCCAGTATTTCGCGATTTCCTTATTATGCAAACATCGCGTTTGACTTGCCTCATTTTCGTGGTGCGGGAAAAACAAATCCGCGCCACCCGCGTGAATGTCGATTTGAAACTCGCCATCTTTGTAGGCAAGGGCAGAATCTATCATCGCGGAGCATTCGATATGCCAGCCCGGACGCCCTTTTCTTAGCCTTGAGTTTGCCACTTCATAGCCGATGTCGCTGCTGCCCTTGTAGGCTTTCCATAGGGCAAAGTCGCGCGCATCTTTTTTACCCTCCGCGTTTTCTACGCGATTTATGGAATCTTCGGCATTTAGGTGGTGTGAGAGTGTGCCGTATTTGGCGTCTTTAGCGACTTCTAAATACACATCGCCGCTTGGCAACTCGTAAGCCACGCCTTTGTCTAGCAAGGATTCTATAAATGTTACGATTCGTGACAAGTAGTGCATTGCGCGTGGCTCGATTGTGGGTCGCAAGACATTTAGTTCGCTCATTTCTTTGAGATAAGATTCTATGTGTTTGCTTGCCAAAGTTTCCACGCTCACGCCTGTTTGCAGGGCTTTGTTGATTAATTTATCATCGATGTCGGTGAAATTTTTAGCGAGTATCACCTCAAAGCCTTGCGTGATTAAAAATCGCGTTAATAAATCAAAGCTAATAGAGCTTCTAGCATGTCCTAAATGTGCGTCATCATAGACCGTGGGACCGCATATATACATAGTTATTTTTTTTTCTTTCATAGGGGTTAGGGTCGTTTTTTCTTTCAAATGTGAGTCGAATATCTTCATTATTTTCCTTAAATTAACACTTTAGTTAGGCTCTATATCTCATCTCACAATTAAAAGGAACGTGCTATGAAATAGATTAAAACGCATTATAGTATCTTATTATAAAGTTTTTCAATATAATTCATTTTTTACATCATTTTATAATTTAAAAAACTTAAAACATAAAATCAACTATAAGATTCTACAACCCCATTTTGCCTGGGTTTAGAATATTATTTGGGTCAAAGGCGTGTTTGATTGCGCGAAAAAGATTCATTTCAGCTTCGCTAAAAGCAAGATTCATAAAGGGCGCTTTAGCCAAGCCTATGCCATGCTCTCCGCTAAGTGTGCCTTCTAAATCAACCGCGATTTTAAAAATCTCAGTGATTGCCTCATGCCCTTTTTCAATATCTTTCAAATCCTCAACCATCACATTTGTATGCACATTCCCATCGCCTGTGTGACCAAAACATGGAATCTTAAAGCCATATTTCTTACTCACGCCATCGATTGCACGCAGTAAATCAGGCAACTTCGCACGCGGCACGGTAATGTCCTCATTTAGCTTCTTTTTCCCATAAATGCTAATGCTCTGGCTTACATTTTTACGCGCAAACCACAAGTCCTCGCCCTCTTTGCTATCTTTTGCCACGCGAAACTCAATGCACCCATTTTCCTTAAACTTAGATTCTATCACACCCATTTGATAGCTAATCTCATCATCCAAATTGCCATCCACTTGCGTTATTAAAATCGCTCCAGCATCAGTAGGCAGCCCTTTGTGAAACTTGCTCTCAACCGCTCGTATGCTTAAATTATCCAAAAACTCCATTGCCACAGGCGTTACGCCACTTGCCATTGTTTTATACACCGCATTCATCGCATTTTCAATCGTGTCAAAAATGCCCATCGCACTTTTAGCAAGTCTTGGTTTTGACAATAATTTCAATGTGATTTCGCTAATTACCGCCAAAGTCCCTTCACTTGCTATCAAAATGCCTGCCACATTGTATCCGGCGACATCTTTAATGGTCTTTTTGCCAGCACGGATAATATCGCCATTTGGCAGCACAGCGCGGATTGCCATTACATAGTCTTTGGTGATTCCATACTTTGCAGCGCGCATCCCGCCGGCATTTTCGCTGACATTCCCCCCTAGCGTGCTTTGATTTTCACTTGCTGGGTCTGGGGGGTAAAAAAGCCCTTTGCTTTCCACAAAATTTTGCAAATCTTTGTTGATAACGCCTGGCTGCACGCGCACGATTAAGTTTTTAGAATCTAATTCAAGGATTTTATTCATGTGCTTTTCAAGGGCAAGGATGACGCCGCCACTAGCCACAATGCTACCACCTGTAAAGCCGCTACCAGCGCCACGTGGGACAATGGGGATAAGATTGTCATTGCAATATTTTAAAATCGCGCTAATATCGCTCTCATCTCGCGGAAATAGCACAATATCAGGCTCTCGTTCCTCGCGTGTGGCATCATAGCTATATGCCATCTTGTGCATAGAATCTGCCTTTGTGTTCTCTTTGCCGATTAGATTCTCAAAGTAAGTTATATGTTGTTGTAAATTTTGCATTTTTTTGCCTTTTTTAATTAGTTTATAAAATATCTCACACCTTCATATCATTAATAAAAGTAATATTATTCTTGCAATGTTTGCAGTAGATTTTGCCGCCGTTTTGGATTTTTTCATGGATATTATCGGCGATATTATAGACCTTGCCACATAAGCATGTGTAAATATGTAACACTGAATCTTTTTTTAGTGGCGTAGCCTTATTTTCACTTGACTTGGACGAATAAATAGACTCCACCGAAGACTCCGCTAGCACCACATCTTCCTTGCTAGGCGTGCTAGCCGCAGAAGTAGATTCTATAGAATCTTGCTTACGCCTTGCTGCAAGCAGCTCTAGCTGATACTCGCCTATCATCATATCATCCTGCAAAATGTGCTTAAGCAGCCACTGCTCTGTGATAATCGCCAGCTGCTGCTTAAAATCATGCTTCATATTTTTCACAAGCAACGTCATCTCGCTAATAATGCTCCTGTGCTTCATCGCGTGGCTCTCAAAGCCTGGATAATTAATGCTTTTCATATAGGCTTCCTCGTCCTTAAAATGCGTTTTCATATACTCAAAAAGCGCAATTAGCACCTTTTTTATCTCGAGCGCGTCCGTTTGCCTGCCTATCATATTATCAGCGATATTTGCTATCTCAAATAGCTTTTTGTGCTGCTCATCAATCATAAAGTTATGAACGCTATATTCATTACTCCATTTTGGTAGCATTTGCTTCCTTTAATCTTAAAATTCATAGATTCTAAAATCCTAATCTTTCACCAAAATATGCAAATATTCCATCGTGGAATCTTGCCTTTGAGTGCGATTAGAATCTGCTTTAAAACGTTGATATTTTTGCGTTATAAAGGAGTAGATTCCATATTTTTCAAAAATTGCTTTGATTTGGCTTAAATCTAGTAAGCCTTCGTTATTGTAGCTTAAAAATATGAATTTGAAATTTGCATTTTTGATTATAGAATCTAGGTTAAAAATTTTGCTTTTAAAGTCGCTAAAAGTTTCAAAATTTGATTCTACAAATTTGAATGATTTTTGAAAAGTGATTGATTTTGCTTTAAGGCGAGCTCATATTCATTGATAATGTCGCTATCTTTGATAAATTCCACACGATTTTGAATGTTTTTAAAGGCGATTTTGCTTAATTCTTTCTTAAATTTTTCATATCGATTTTGACTTGCCACGCAATAAAATCGCGTGTAAAAATCCTGCATTTCACTAAATTTTACCAACGCATCGCGAAAATTCGTGCTAGTCTCCACCTCAAAAATGCTATCAGCAAACCCACGTTTATTAATCCACACCACATCGCAAAAACTAGCCGAATTTTTCACAATATTTTCATAAGTAAAAAGCGGTAACCTTTCCAAAGTCGCAATTTTTTGCAAAGAAATATTCTTAAAAGTGCAATTTTTATCACTTGTGTAAGTTTCAAAAGCCTTGCTATTGCCAATTTCAAGGAGCATTCCTTGCAGTTGCGTGTGGTATCGTTGCGTCTTTTCTTGCTTAGTTTTAGCTGGGATTATTTTTTCTAGTGTGTTTTTAAATCTACTTAAGCCATAGATTCCAAGTCCCACTCGGTAAAATTTGCTATCTCGCTGCACCCTTTCTTGTATCGTATTATTCGGCGTTCTGCCCTTTAAATTTTCCAAATTTTTATATTTCCAAATGTCTTTATAGAGTTGCTTAAGCGTGGCTACACCGCCATTTTCTAGCATAATTTTTTCAATCGCCTCGCTATAAGTCAAATCCTGCATATTTTTCCTTTAGATTCTAAATTTGCATATTATAACACTTTTTTATTTTTAAAACGAAAAATTAAAAATCACAAATTGTGTTTATAGAATCTAGCTAACATTTTTAGCGCCCTGTATCGCCAGATATTCGCACTGCCTAGTTTCCCACGATTGCCCTCAATATTTTTCACAATTATACCTTTTAATTTGACTTTGAAATTGCGTTTTATCATATCCATCGCATAAAAACTAAGCGGTTTTACCTCGCTATCCTTATACACATCGCCGATAACAAGGGCAAAGTAACGCCCTTTATCAAGGTAAATTAGCGTATTTTGCAGGGTTTTTAGAAATTTGGGTAAAAATTCTTGCAGGGTTTTTGTGTGGCTTAAGTCGTTTGTGTATTCGGTAAATTTCACAATATCCATATAGGGCGGATGATAGATGATAAATTGCACGTTTTTAGATTCTATGGAATCTGTTTTTTTAATAGGGTGGTGTGTGGGCGTTTTTGTTTTATTAATAGTAGGGCGGTGCGTGGGCGATAGGTTTTTAGATTCTATATTTTGCAAATTTTTAGAATCTGTTTTGTTAGAATCTAAGTAATTTAGGGCATTTTGCATATTAAAATCTATCGCTTTAGTATCTGTATTATCGCAACAAGCGATATAAAATCTATTTTTGCAAGAAAAATGAAAATTAGATTTTATGTTTTGTTGCCCTTTAGATTCTATAATTTTCTCCGTCATATTAAGCGAATGCGAAATATCTATTTTAGAATCTTGTATTAAATTTTGTTTAGAATCTAAGTTAGATTCTATATTTTTAGAATCTAGCAAAATATTTTCTTTAGAATCTTGTATAAATTGTGTGCTAGATTCTATGTTTTCATTTGATTTTTTAGAATCTAGTTTAGAATCTTGCGTATTTTGCAAATTAGATTCTATGTTTTTAGAATCTTGTTTTTTAGATTCCAAATTTTTATTTGACTTTTTAGAATCTTGCTTAAAATTTTCTTTAGAATCTAACTTAGTTTCCATATTAGAATCTTCACTCATATTTTCACGCACAAAAGACAAAATTTTCTCATTTATATCAAAACCGATACATTTTCGATTCAAATTTTCACATTCATACAGGCTCGTGCCGCTGCCTAAAAACGCATCTAGCACAATCTCATTTTGACGCGTATATCGCCTAATTAATTGATTTGCAATCTGTGGAATAAAATTGCCATGATAGATATTTTTATGCTTCCCTTTTTTATCACGGCTAGGGATAATCCAAAGCGAATCGCTCTCCACATCACAACTTTTCCACGAATCCATATCAATATCATTTATTTTCATTTAGAATCCCTTGCTAGATCAAATTTGTAAGATACGCTCACAAAAAAAACTGATATTTTATCACAATTAAAATAGAGAAAAACTTATAATTCTTGATTCCAAAACATATTATCTTTTGCTAAAATTTAGAATCTTTTAACCCAAAAATATCCACAAAAGGACAAAAATGAAAGGCATAATTCTAGCTGGTGGCAGCGGCACAAGGCTTTATCCCACCACTTTGGGCGTGTGCAAACAGCTGCTACCCATTTATGATAAGCCCATGATTTACTACCCGCTATCCGTGCTAATGTTGGCTAAAATAAGAGAGATTCTAATCATTTCCACGCCCAAAGATACGCCACGTTTTAAAGAGATTTTTGGCGATGGGAGTTGGCTTGGGTTGCATATTGAATATTGTGTGCAAGAGCATCCAAATGGCTTGGCGGAGGGCTTAATCTTGGCTGAAAATTTCATAAAAAAGGACAATATTTGTCTTATTTTAGGTGATAATATTTTCTATGGACAGGGCTTAACTGATATGCTTTTAAGTGCTAAAAACCACGCAAAACAGGGCTTTGCGACCATTTTTTCATATCGTGTAAAGGATGCGCGTAGCTTTGGTGTAATCGAGCTAGATTCTAAAGGAAATGTGATTAGCTTGGAGGAAAAACCACAGAATCCAAAGAGCAATTTTGTCGCCACAGGGCTTTATTTTTATGATAACGCCGCGATTACTATCGCCAAAAATTTGCAAAAAAGCCCACGCGGTGAGCTAGAAATAACAGATGTGAATATCGCGTATTTGAACGCTGGGAAATTGCGTAGCGAAGGGCTTGGACGCGGCTTTACTTGGCTTGATACAGGCACGCATGATAGCCTACTTGATGCTGGCACTTTTGTGCAGACAATTGAGCTGCGGCAGGGCTACAAAATCGCGTGTTTAGAAGAAATCGCCTTTTATAACAAATGGATAGATTCTAAAATGCTGTTGAAACGCGCCGACTATCTTGCCAAAAGCGGCTATGGGGAATACCTCCGCAACTTGCTTTTGTATTGATTTGTTATAAACTTACACGCAAATATTAAAATAGATTCTATGCTAAAGCGGTGGTTTTTGTCTTTGTTACGTCAAGAGTTAGCGTGTCTTTTTTCACATTGATTGTGGCGACTCCGCCCTTGCGTAAGTTGCCAAATAGAATCTCGTTGCTTAAAGGAAGCTTAATTGATGTATCAATGATTTTCTTAATCTCGCGCGCTCCTAGCTCTGTATCAATGCTGCTTTGCGCGATAAATTTCGCCGCTTTGGCACTTAGTTTCAAGGTGATATTTTTCTCTTTCAAGCTCTCATTCATATCAGCGATGTATTTTTGCGCGATGCGTTCAAAATCGCTTGATTTAAGCGGTGCAAATGGTATAATCGCATCAAGCCTACTTCTAAACTCAGGGCTAAAAGTATCCTTAATAGCGCGGGTAGAACGCACATCGCTAGTATCCAAAAATCCAACGGAGTTGCCCTCCTTACTCCCCGCATTACTTGTCATTATTAGAATCACATTTTTAAAATCCGCTTTATTCCCCTGATTGTCCGTCAATACCGCTGCATCCATAATCTGCAACAGCACATTATACACATCAGGGTGCGCCTTTTCAATTTCATCAAGCAACAACACGCAGTGCGGATAAGTGCGGATTTTATTGATTAAAAGTCCGCCCTCTTCATAGCCTACATAGCCAGCTGGTGAGCCTATTAGCTTACTTATGCTATGGCTTTCGGCGTATTCGCTCATATCGATTTTTTCAAATTTTATGCCTAAGATTTTGGCTAACTCTTTGCTTAGCTCCGTCTTTCCTACGCCTGATGGTCCAGTGAAAAGGAAACTTGCAATGGGGCGATTTAGCTCGCTTAAACCCGCTTTATTTATTTTTATTTTCTCAGCGATTTTTTCTATCGCGTTATCTTGTGAAAAAATGCGTTTTTTAAGATTAGATTCTAAGTTTTTAAGCTGCGCACTTTCATCGGCGTTTATCGTGGATTTGGGGATATTTGTGATGTCTGCCATTAAAGATTCTATGTTTTGTTGTGTGATTATTTTATGCGTTTTATTCTTAGAATCTGGCGACTTAGAATCTTTAGAATCTTGCGTCTTAGATTCTATAAAATCAAGCTCTTTTTCTATAATCTCTTTTTCATTATTTATAATTTTCATATCCTTTTTTAGCGACTTAGAATCTTTAGAATCTAAGTTAGATTCTATATCAATAGTTAGCGAATTAATATCTCTAGATTCTGTAACTTTCTCCCCTAAAAAGTTAGAAAATTTAGATATATTAGAATCTATATATTCATTCAACTGCGCTTTAGCTCCCGCTTCATCAAGTAAGTCAATCGCCTTATCAGGCAAGTGCTTTTCACTCAAATATTTGCTTGACAAAGTTACACACGCCTTAATCGCGTCCTTTTGATATGTTACATTATGAAACTTTTCATAAAGCGGCGCGATTTTTTCTAAGATTTGCAAACATTCATCTTCACTTGGCTCTTCAATTTTTATCTGCGTAAAACGCCTTGCCAACGCCTTATCCTTATCAAAGCTAGTCTTATACTCGCTAATCGTGGTCGCCCCGATACATCGCAGTTTGCCATTGCCTAGCATAGGTTTTAGCAGATTGCTAAAATCCATTCCGCCGCTGTGGCTTTGCCCAGCGCCCACAATCATGTGGATTTCATCAAAAAATATAATTGTATTTCTATCCTTTTCAATCTCGCCCAAAATCTTTTTGATACGCGTCTCAAACTCACCGCGATACTTAGTCCCGGCAATCACAGAGCTTATATCCACAGAGTAAATCACGCTATTTAGCAGTTTCGCCGGGACATCACCTTGCACGATTTTAAGGGCTAGACCTTCGACAATTGCGGACTTCCCTACACCTGCCTCGCCGATTAAAATAGGGTTATTTTTCTTGCGGCGGCAAAGCACTTGTGAGATTTGATTTATCTCATGCTCTCGTCCTATAAGCGGGTCGATTTTGCCCTCTAGGGCTAACTTATTAAGATTTTTTGCGTATTTTTCAAGCTGACTTGGGTTGTCATTATGTGCTTTTGCCTTTTTTTCTTGCTCGTCAAAATCGACAACAACGCGCATAACCTCCGCAATGCCTACACCTTGAGAACTAAGCAAACGCGCGCTATATGACGCATCTTCACGCATTAATGCGACAAAAAAATCGCCAATACCGATGGAGTTTTTACTAGAATTTTGCGCATGAGTTATCATCCTATCAAAAACGCGTGAAAACGCCGGCGTTTGTGCAGGTCCTTCAAGCTCTTTTAGCTGTTTGCTTTTTGGGATATATTTTTCAAGATATTCGATTGTAGAATCTGCTAGGACATTGACATTAGCGCCAGTTGCGCCCACCATTTCACTGCCCATAGGATTACGCAAAAGTGCGTAAAACACATGCTCAATCGTCATTACATCATGCCGCATATCAGTGGCGATGCTTAGTGCTTTTTGCAATATTTCGCTTAAAGTATCGTTAATATTTCCCATGCCATTCCTTTGTGTGTAAATCTTATATTTTATCGTTTTTTGTGTTTATTTATTAAATATGTGGATATTTTTAGGATAAAATGATTTGTTAATGAAAATAAATAACAAATTTTAAAAGGACAAGTATGACAAAGATTCTAAAAGGCCAAAAATTTGGGATTAAAACATAAAGTTTTAAACAAATTTTATCACCCAAAGTCTTTAAAAAGATTTAGATTCTATATTCTTTAGGTTATATTTAAGATTTTAGCAAAAAATGTGACGTGGCTTTTGGCTCGTGATTTATGTAAGGCAAAGCACATACATTCACTACAACAATATCTTATTTATACTTTTGATATAAAAGGAATAAGTCGCGCTTGTTTGCAAGAATTAGCTAGACATAGAATTGCATCTTTAAGCGTAAAATCTACAAGATATACGCTAAAAGAATTAGCTAGAGAAGCTGAGAGCTTAGGTCAGCCGCATATTTTATCAAAATATGTTGTAATAAGTGATATAAAAGAAATAAATATGAAAAATACTGCGACTTTGGAAGCTATACAAAAGCTACTAAATCAAAAAGAGCCACAAGATAAAGTAAAATATCTACTGCCTGAATCTTATAAAACTAATTTAGTATGGACTATAAATGCTAGAAGTCTGCAAAATTTCTTAGAATTACGCACAAGTAAAGCTGCGTTAAAAGAAATACAAAATTTAGCACATAAAATATACGAAGCCCTGCCTAGCGAGCATAAATATATCTTTAAAGATTCTATAAAAAAGGTATAATAATGTTTAGTTTTTTAAAAAAAGGCAAAAGTGTGGATGAGATAATTATTAGCTTAAAAATAGAAAAACATAAGGCACTTGATGTAAATGTTTTAGGAAATGCTTTAATCTCTTTGAATAATCTAGTAAGTGAATATTTAGAATCTAATATTAATGCAGAAGTAAATTTGAATTTAAAAAATGTAGAAAAAGGTAGCGATATATTTAATTTTATAATCTCTATATCACAAAATTTATTTTCAAAAGATAGTATAGATTATATAAATTCTTTGTTTGACTTATTTAAGAGTTTATCCACAATAAAAGATAAAAAAGTCAATGAAATAGAAAAAGAAACACATTATACGCAAAAATTTCTAAAAGACTCTAAAAATGTGATAAATGTGGGAAATTATGCTAATTTAACAATCAATAGCAATGTTACAAATAACTATATAACAATCACAAAAGACACTCAAGAATCTTATAGTAGCGGAATAGATACAATAGAAAACATAAAAGGATATAAGGAAAAAAGCTCAATTAAAAAAATATATCATAAAATGTTAATTGAATTTTATCAAACTACAAACGAAACTAAAAAAGATGTAAAGTATAAAGCCTTTTGTTATGATATTTGCAAAAAAGCTATTCCTACGATTATAGATTCTAAAGAATTTAAAGAAATAGTGCTGGAAAATCCATACAACTATCAATTCTTATGTGATGTAGAAATATATGTAAATGCAAAAAATGAAATTTCTAATTATAGAATCTTTAACTTTACTGATAGAATCTTAAAAGAATAGATATTTATTATAATTCAAATTCTAAAATTTAGAATTTTTAAGCTTATTTAGGAGAATCTTATACGCTAAAAAACAAGAAAACAATCAAATGCCCTTATTTATAGAATCTTATGTCGAAAAATCTTAGAAATTTCGATATGTTGTAAGGATGTGTCGAAAAAATAAATATTTTTAAGCCTATCGCCTTTAAGGAGATATAGAATCTATTTATCGCCCTTTGGGAGTGTTATATCACTTGCGTTTGCTTGGGCTTCGTATTTCATAGCTTTTGCTTCTTTTTCTTTTGCGGTGGCTTCTAGGACTTTTGCTTGGAGTTGCTGCATTTGCATTTGTAGTTCTTGCATTTGTTGCGCCATTTGATTATTTTTTGCTTCTTCTTGCTTTTGAGCGAGTATTTTTCTAACTTTATTGCTAACACTAGAATCTGAATCATCTAGCACAAGTGGCAAGATTTCATTCATAGCATCTTGTGGGATAAATCCGCTTTTAATTAATTCTACCCACTGAGTGAAACGCTCCTCTCTTGTGCTATTATTTTTGGCTTTTGTTTCGATTACTATATCATAGTTGCCTAATTCTATTTTATTATTAGAATCTGTGTTGATTTCAAAATAGTTTTCAAATGTATCTTCTTCGACAATCCTAAATATTTGTGGTTTATCAAAGTATTTTGTGATAAATTCAATGCAAACGCTAAATACTTGCTTATCAAATAAGTCACTTGCATTTAGAAAGCGTTGAATACCCATAAGCCCTGCGTTTGTGCGTTGCTGGACTACTACACCACTAACGCGATTGCTTACCTGCCCTAGTGCTTCATCATTAAAGCCTGCTTGAAAGTAATTAGGAAAACACTTAGACAAAAAACTTTTTTAGTGAATGCAAGTGCGGATAAAGGCGAATATTTTGTAAGTATTTCAAATGGTATTAAACAAACTAGAAATATAAAAGCTAAACTTAAAAAAGGTGCAAAACTTGTATATCAATCCCAAAACTTTCAAGTCAGCTCGCATCAGTTTTTACAAGACTCGCAATCTTTATCTCATTGACAGAAAATATTCTATCAAAAATGTAGAAAATATACAAGATTATAGGATAAATTCTATTGATACAAGCAATAAAGATTTGCCGATTAATCGGCGTTAGATTCTATATTTTAAGGGTTTTGAAAAATAAATAAAAGCGGCAAATGCGGACGTATTATGAGTTGTATTTTTAAGGATATAAAAGATATTGCAAAATTATTTAAAGTGAATGAGCGAACTTTATAGAATCTAGATTTATAAATCCTGTCAAACGCTTTTTTTAAAACAATATAAAGATTCTAATATCCTTGCTAGTTTAAATCTTTATAAGCATCGCAACCATCTTGATAGCCCAAATCACAGGCTTTATCAAAATATTCTTTTGCCATAGATTTATCTTGCCTTGCACCTTCACCATTATAATAACGCACCCCTACATTATAACAGCCAATAGCACTCTGTCCATCACAAGCTTTTGTAGCTAGTTCTTTTGATTTTATAAAATCTTGTCTTATGCCTTTACCTTCAGCGTATAATGCACCCAAACCGGCACATGACTCATAATCATCACCATTACAAGCCTTTGTGTAATATTCTCTTGCCTTAATATAATCTTGCTTTACACCTTTGCCATCACGATATATAACACCTAAATTATTGCATGCAAAATAAATATTGCCATTACACGCCTTTACAAAATATTCTCTAGCTTTAACTAAATCTTTTTTAATACCATCGCCATTAGAATAAAATAGACCAACATAACCACACGCTACCATATCTTTAAGATTGCATCCTTTTAATATAAAATTAAATGCTTTTGTTAAATCTTGTTTGATACCGAAATTATCATTGCCATCATAATAAGTCATAGCTAAATAATTACAAGCCCTAGCACCCCCGCCATTACAAGCTTTTGTAGTTAGCTCTATTCCCTTTTGCGTATTTTGGGTAACATTAACCCCAAATAGATAAACCACACCAAGATTAGCGCAACTTACAAATTTATTAGCACTGCATTCTTTTTCTAACGTAGGTATATCAGGGTTAAACTCATTAGAATCTTCTGCCTTTAACGCACCCATAAAACACAAAACCACAAAAAAGATTCTAAAAATCTTAGAATCTACAAAAAATCTAGCACACATTTCGCACCCTTTGAATCTTAAAATAAATAAAACTTTAACACAAAGTTATTAAAAACTAACAAAATTTGAAACTTTAATCTATCTTTAAGGAAAAAACGTAATATTTATAATTTTGGAGTTTCATTATAGAATCTAAAATAAGATTCTATAATTTCAACTTAATGATTTTTCAAAACATTCCTAAGTTTTTGCAAAATATTTTAAAATAGCAATGTGTGTAGAATAGAAAATTAGATTCTATAATTTTTAGTCATTTTAAAGCGAAGAGAAAAATCAACAATGAAAATCTTAGAATCTAAAAAATAAAGTTTTCATTTTCTAGCCTTTCTAACTATCAAAATAAACACCAAAATAAGAAATCATAGAATCTAAACCTTAAATTTAACACAAAATTAACACAATCCGCTACTAAAGCCCTAAAATAGCCACTTATCAAGGAATACAGATTCTATAACATTACTAAATTATCATTAATGTTTAATTATAATAACATCATTGTAAGGCGAAACCAAAGCAATCCATTCCATAGAATCTATCGCAAACTCCACAGGGAAATTTTCACTCGCCCTAATTTTAACCCTACGCCCTTTAACACTCACGCATTCACAATCTAAATGTTACAAAACTAAACACAACAAATAAAAAACTTTTATTTCAAAAGCCTTGCGTGTAAAAGGCTCAAATTTTGGGCTTTAAATGGATTTTTGATAGAAAGCGGGGGGCTTTAAATCCCAGCCACACCTTTTTTTTCAGCATAAAGCAAATATATTAAATTTTCAAAATTTCTAAGACTTACAACACAAAACCTAAAATATATTTCCTACTTTATATTTATGACCCAACAAAACTCAAAGCAAATTCCAAAAAAAAAAAATCATAATTTTTAATAAATTTTTTTTAGCATTTTTTACTTTTTTATCACCACTACTATGCGTAATAGAATCTAGATTCTGTGTTTGATTAATTTTATATTTTCGTATAAATACCATAAAATTAGGGCGTATAGGGCGAAAATGATTAAGATTAGTGGATTAGTAAATGTCATTAAAAATGAGAATATGCAAAGCAAACCAAAAAGCACTAAAAGCGTGTAATATGCGTAAAGTTTTTTATTTTTAAAGTAGTCATAAAACACAACAAGATAAAAAAATGCGATTAAAATGCAAAAAATGTAGATAATATATTCTTTGTTAGCCCCTTCAATAGCCCTAAGTATCAGCATAAATTGTGCTCTGTCTTCATTATAATCAGGTAACAAAATGCTGCCATAAGTTTCTTTTGCTTCCAAAGCCTTGTAAAACATACCGCAAGATACGTATAAAAATAATAGGGTTATTGCGACGTTAAGGGCGATTAATATTTGAAATAAAATTCTAAATTTTAGAATTTTTAGTGTAATTAAACTCATATTTTTAGAGTTTATATTTTGCAAGGTTTCATTAGAATCTAGCTTATGATTTTGCGAGCTAGATTCTATAATTTCGCTTTTAGATTCTATAAAATCATTTGAATCTTTATTTATTTCCTTACCACAAGAGTAGCAAAAGTTCGCTTCTTTTATATTTGAATGCTCAAACAACACAAAGGATGAATATTCACTCGAATTTTTTTATACTTAGGAATCCCTCACAAGCTAGGAAAAAGGATGAACAAAATAAAATAACGCAAAATATATCCCTTTAAAAGAATCTAAAAAGGTAATTGTAGCTTAAATGTAAGTTTTTCCAGAATCTGGATTCTATGGATTCTTACCTAAAGATTTTAATATTAAATCTCTCTGTTTGTTTAATAAAATTTTATTTCCCCTTTGCGCTTTGGATTTTGTTGATATAGTTGTAGTTGATTTTAATATGATTTGTGCGTGGCAGGGCGTTCGCTAGAGATTCTAGCACACTTTCAAAATTTTCAAACAAATAATTTGCCATGCTACCAGGGATTGGATTTATCTCATTTAAATAAATCTTAGAATCTATCACAAAAAAATCACAGCGAATAAGTGCGCCACAAAACATTTCACCATAAATTTTTTTAAAAATTCCTTGCATTTCACCCTTTAAAGATTCGCTAATTTCCGCACTTAAAACCTCGCTCGTGCGCGAAAAATCCAAATATTTATCATCAAAATTTAGCAAATCCTTTTTCTGTGGCTCCTCCACAACGCTAAAAATAAACTTAGAATCTAGCCTCGCCCCAGCCAAATTATACTCGCGCACACCCTTTATAAACGGCTCGATAATGACCTCATCGCTATACTCAAAGGCGCTATCAAGGGCGTATTCAAGCTCTTTAGAATCATTTGCAATATTCACACCAATAGAACTCCCAAGGCAAGTAGGCTTAATAATAATGGGAAAATCAAAAGGCAAATTTGGGGTATCGCCGCGTTTCAAAATAGCGTAAGGCAGGGCATTTACGCCGATTTCTTTAGCATAAAGTTTTGTTAAATGTTTATTAAAACTAATCGTGCTTGCCTCCAGACGCGGACCGATAAATTTGATATTAAAAAAAGAAAAAAGTCCAGCCAGCACGCCATCTTCGCCATCTCCGCCATGAATGAGATTTAAAATCACATTTGAGACAACAAGCTTTTTTTTGCCAAGCATACCGCTTTCATAAAAGCCGCCCATGCCGATTTCAAGGCGTTTTGCCTTTTTAAAATCTTGCGAACTAAAATATTTTGACGTCATATTTTTAGATTCTATAAGATAGAAATTATGCTCGCCATCAAGGAAAATGCACGCGCTAATCTCGTGCTTCCCCTTTAATTTTTGCAAAATCGTAATCGCACTCACAATGCTAATCTCATGCTCAAAACTCGCCCCACCAAATAACAAACTTAACTTCATATTTTGCCTTTTTGTGTGTTTAGATTCTAAAATTTTACTATTTTTTGTATTAGAAATTGCTTAAGATTTTGGCGTAAAAACTGCAAGATTCTATAAATTTTATCTAATGTTAATGATTTCTAAACAATTTATTTGCTAAAATTTCATTTCTAAACATTTCATTTTTAGGAGATTTACCATGAAAAAGTATATTTTAGGTTTGGCTATGAGTGCGTTGTGTTTTACTGCGTTGAATGCGGCAAATCACGAGATTAAAATGCAAAACAAAACTGCGGATGGCACGATGACTTTTGACCCTATCTATTTGAAGGCAAATGTCGGTGATACCGTGACTTTCAAGGCTGTAACTAAGGGTCATGACGCTGAGAGTGTGCTTGTGCCTGATGGTGCTAAGCCTTTTAAAGGGAAAATCAATGAGGAAATCACTTATACCCTTGAAAAAGAGGGCGTGTATGTGTATCTTTGCACTCCGCACAAAGCGATGAATATGACAGGTATTATCCAAGTTGGAAACGCTGTAAATAAGGCTGCTGCGGAAGCGAAAATCAATGAGCTAGATTCTAAAGCTGCAACAAACAAAGGTAGATTGAAAAAATACGCTGCACAAATTAAGTAATTAATACAAAATCTACCGACTTCGTAAATAAACTGATTTTACAATACTCTAACTCGAAAGAGGGGTTAGAGTATATAATTCTCTTTGGCTACTGAGCATTCAAGCTAGAAATGTTTGTTTTATATTAAAGTTTTTAAACCTTACCCGCGGGTTAGGACATAGGCGATGGGGATTTCAATAAATGTTGTTTCATCAGGCTTTGGGAAGTCGCGGCAGGCGCGTTTAAGCGTTTTTACCGCAGCCTTATCCAAAATAGGATGCTTTGAAGTGCGAACGACTTGAATGTGAGAAACCTGCCCCTTATCATCAATCAAAAATTTCACCAACACCTCGCCCTCATAGCCCCTTTGCCGCGCTAGATTTGGATACTCATGACGCTTTTCAATCGCCGCTCTTATCGCCTTTAAAAACGCATTTTCCACGCCCTCGCTATATCGCATAACCTTAATATTTTGCGTAGAATTTGCATCAGGGCTAGACTGCACGGTGGTGGCTCTATCGCCCTCTTTTACATCATCTGGCGTTGGCTTTACCTCATTTTGTGCGACCTCAGGCGTTGGCGTATCATCCTTTGCTACTTCGGTCTCTTTTACCACTTCCTGCTGGGCTTGATATGGGGCTGGCTCATCTTTTGGTGGGGCTTGTATTTCCTCTTTTTTCTTAGGTTTTTTTTCTTTTTTATGCTCTTGGGGCTTTGGCTTTTGAATCTCTTCTGCAATAGGGTCATTGCTAGGGGGTGCAAATGCCGATAGATTCAGCGTTACGAAGTTGTCACCATCCTCTTTTTCCTTCCAAGATTCACTATGATGATATGCCGTATAAAAAAAAATCGCAACCGCGCCGACAAAGGCTAATGTGCCGCCATAAAAGCTCGAATTTTTATAGAATACAGGGTCGTCAATTACTTCGTTGTGTGTCGATTCTAAATTTGTCATGCTCATGTCCTTTCTTTGTCAGCTGGTCGATTACAAAAATCAGCTCCTTAAGGCTAGAATCCTTGTCCCCGCGAAAATTCACAATCTTATCATTTGGGATACCCGCGATAAAAGATTCCAACTCCTCTTGCGTTTTCTCCACATCATCAATGTAGATTTTATTATCATTGCTAACCACTATCACTATGGGCTTTTCCTCGTCTTGCTGCTCTTGGGGCGCATTATTTGCCGTGGGGACCTCGACTTTTATTTTCCCTTGCGAGATGAAAGTCGAGATTGACAGCACAAGTGCCAAAAGCACGAGCATAACATCGATAAAAGGCACGATATTTAGCCCATCTCCGCGTTTTATTTTCATTATTTATCCTTTTTAGTTCTCATTATGAAAGGTTATTTGCTAACTTATAATGATTCACTTTCTTATCACTCACACGCAACATCGCATTGTAAATCATAAGCGTAGGAATCGCCACAAGTAAGCCCATCGCAGTAGCCTTCAATGCCATCGACAAACCAAGCGTAATGCTTTTCACATCGATATTCCCACTGCTACCCATATCATAAAACACGACCATAATACCCACAACGGTGCCAAGCAGCCCGACATACGGCGCATTTGAGTAAATCACATAAAGCGTGGTCATGTGCTTTGTCACATCCTCTTCTAGCTCTTTGACATCCTTGTATTTATCAAGGGCGAGATTGCTAAAAAAAATCATTCGCTCAATGGTGAAAAATATCACAAGCAGCGACATAAAGCCCAGCACACTAAAGACAATCGGATCCAAATAAGTTTTCAAAAATTCCATAAGTGAGTTCAAAATATGCTCCTTAAACTTTGCTTTTATCTTACAAAATAACTTTATTTTACAAAATAATTTTTATCTCACAAAATAATTCGACATTATAGCATAATTTTTAATATTCATTTTTACTTTTATGTGTTAAATTATTGTAATATTTGTTTTAGTATTATAATTCAAGCAAAACAAGAATAAATTTAAGCTAAAAAATCAAACTTTATATAAAAATTTAATAGAAATTATAATATAGAATCTAATATTCTATATTATTAAAAGTTGTATGTTGAGTTAAAACATAAGATATTCTAAACCTTAGCGATTTTTGCGATTATGTCATTAAAGCTCTTGCTGGGGCGCATGATGGCTTCGGTTTTGGCGTCATCAAATTTGTAATAGCCGCCTAAATCGACTTTGTGACCTTGCGCGTTATTAAACTCGCTTCGTATAGAATCTTGATTTTTTTCCAAATCATCTGCGATAGGTTTGAAAAATGCCGCAATTTCGCTATCCGCGCCTTGTGCCGCCAACGCCCTAGCAAAATACATCGCCAAGTAAAAATGGCTTGTTCTATTATCATCCTCGCCTACTTTTCTTGATGGCGCTTTATTATTATCAAGCCACTGCCCGATAGCGACATCCAAGGCATCCGCTAAAACCTGCGCCTTTTTAGAATCAACTTTCAGCGCGTAAAACTCAAGACTAGCCTGCAGTGCCAAAAACTCGCCTAAACTATCCCATCGCAAGTGATTTTCATTCACAAGCTGCTCGACTTGCTTTGGCGCACTCCCACCAGCGCCTGTCTCAAACATCGCGCCACCATTTAGCATAGGCACGACAGAGAGCATTTTCGCACTAGTGCCAAGCTCTAAAATAGGGAATAAATCGGTCAAATAATCACGCAAAACATTGCCTGTGATTGAAATCACATTCTTACCAGCGCGGATTTGCTTTAAAGATTCTAAACACGCCTCTTTTGGACTCATAATCTTAAGACGCCCACGCAGTGCGGAATCTAGCCCTTTGCTATCAAGCCTTTTTTCCACATTATCAATCATAATTTTATTGCTAGGACGATTAGAATCTAGCCAAAAAATCGCCTCATCACCGGTAATTTTCGCGCGCTCAACACCCAAATCAATCCAGTTATCCACAGCCTCTTTTTTCGCCTCATTTGCGCGGTAAATATCGCCCTTTTTGACTTGATGTGCCAACAACACAGCTCCGTTAGAATCAATGATTCTAAACTCGCCATCACTTTGTGCGATAAAAGTCTTATCATGTGAGCCATACTCTTGCGCCTTACGCGCCATAAGCCCTACATTGCTTACACTGCCTAGTTTTGCAGGGTGCAGTGTGCCATTTTTACGCAAATCTTCTAACACAGCCTCATAAATTGTCGCATAAGTTTTGTCCGGTATCACGGCATTCGTGTCCTTTTCTTTGCCATTTTTATCCCACAGGCGCGCACCATTTTTTAGCATCGCAGGCATACTCGCATCGACAATCACATCACTTGGAACGTGTAAATTTGTAACACCTTTATTAGAATCTACCATCGATAGCGGCGCGCTCTTTTCAATAATTTCGTGGTATTTTTTGACAATCTTATCTTTCAAAGGCGAATTTTCAATCTTAGTAAGCAACTCGCTCACACCATTATTCGCATTAACTTTTAGCTTTTCTAGCTCGTCTTTAAACTCATCAAAAAGCGGCTTAAAATACGCTTTTACCGCATGTCCAAATATCACAGGGTCGCTTACTTTCATCATCGTAGCCTTTAAATGCAAGGAGAACAAAATATCATTCTTGCGACACGCCTCAATCTGCTCCTCATAGAATCTAAAAAGCTTCCCACAATCCATAAAAGTCGCATCCAAAATCTCGCCAGATTCTAACTTCAAATTATTTTTTAGCACGATTTCATCTTTAGAATCACTTGGCACAAACACGATTTTAGCAGTGGTATTTTCCTTAATAAGCACCGCTTTTTCATTATCAAAAAAGTCGCCACTACCCATAAAACTAACGCGCGTTTTAGAATCCGGGCTAAATTCACTCACTTTATAGGGATTTTTTTGCGCGTAACTTTTCACAGCCTTAGTGCTTCGCCTATCGCTATTACCAGCACGCAAGACCGGATTTACCGCACTTCCTAGCACTTTTTGATACTTTTCTTTTATTGCTTTTTGCTCTTCACTTGCGGCTTCATCAGGGAAGTTTGGCACCGCATAGCCCTTATCTTGCAGCTCTTTTATGGCGGCTTTGAGCTGCGGGATTGACGCGGAAATATTTGGCGTTTTGATTAAGTTTGCATCCGCTTGTAATACCAACGCGCCTAGCTCGCTTAGTGCGTCAGGGACTTTTTGCTCTGGTTTTAATCTATCTCCAAATTGCGCTAAGATTCTGCTAGATAGCGAAATGTCGCTTGTTTCTACGTTTATCTTTGCGTGGTTTAAAAACGCTTTGGCAATGGGCAAAAACGAGTAAGTGGCAAGTGCTGGGCTTTCATCGGTTAATGTGTAGGTGATTTTCATGTGTGTCCTTTGTTATGATATTGCTAACTTTTAAGCCTTAAAACTTGTATAGAATCTAACTTTATATAGAATCTTTTGTGTTTTAGATTCTAAAAATCTTTTAGATTCTACTTTCATAGAATCTATAGACTTTTTAAATCCTACCTTGCAGATTCTAAAAAAACTAAAATTCTACTCGCATAAAATTTAAGACTTAAAATTAAATAGTATATCAAAAATTTTGCATTATTGCGTGAAAATACCCTTTTTAGCCTTAAAAATACTAAGGAGGATAACGAAAATAAACATCTACAAACAAAATAGATTCTAAATTTATTGTCTAATAAGTGATAAAAGTATTGGTAATAAAACTAAATGCACACTTTGCTTTGCCTTTAAGCTTTTAATAGCCTTATCAAATCGTTCTAAATCTCGTCTATTTAAGTTGATATTCTTACTTGCAATGGCATGGAGTAAAGATGTTAGAATCTTATGCCCATTCTCACTATTTAAATTTTGCACTTCTATATCTCTAATATAATTATACACAACAGGAATACTTAGTTTAGTAATATCAAGCGGAAAAGCTTCAATAGATTCTAAATTTCGCCTGTCAAAATGTGCAAGTCGTGAAAAAATCGTAGGAATTAGCTTATTTCTACCATTAATATAAAGAATAAAACTAACATTCTTAGGTGGCTCTTCTAGGACTTTTAAAAGTGCGTTTTGCGATATAATATTGTAACTATAGGCAAAAATAGCTATAATTTTTTTTGTGCTGGTTGTTATATAGGCTTCATTAATAATATCATGTGCATCATTAATTTTCAATTCATTTGTAAATTCATTTTTGTTAAAATCCACACCAAAGATTCTAAGAGTATTTATATCTTTTGTGTTTTGCAGTAAGTTTAATTCACCATTAAAATCATTAGTAATAATAATATGTGATTTTTGATAATTATCTGTAAAATTAGAATCTAGCATTTTTACTCTTTGTATATATTCTAAAACCCATCGAAGTTTAAGCCGCCTTTTTTGTAGTTTGTGACTTTGCCTTCAAAAAAGTTCGTGCGCTGGTCGTTAAATTTCGCATAATCATCAACCCAAGTTATAGGATTTTTCTTATTATAAAGCTTTTTTAAATTTACAGCATTTAGCCTTTTATCCGCCAAATACTCGATATAGTCACGGATAATCTCGCTTGTAAGCCCTAAAATGCGCCCTTGCGTAATATAATCTCCCCAGCTAGATTCTAAATCTACAGCTTGTCTAAACATCTCTATTACTTCCTCTTCTAACGCGGGGGTAAAAAGGTCAGCGCGCTCCTTTTGCAAGGACTTTATCATATTTTGAAAAATGCTTAAATGCGTTACTTCATCTCGTTGTATAAAGCGTATCATTTGCGCGCTATTAAGCATTTTCCCACTTTTTGCAAGGGTGTAAAAATAGCTAAAACCGCTATAAAAATAAATCCCCTCCAAAATTTGATTAGCATACATCGCCTTTATGATATTTGTCTCTGTTGGATTGGCGGCTAAATCGCTATAAACCTTGGCAATATAGTCATTTTTCCCACGCAGCCGCTTGTCCTTTCGCCACATATTATAAATCTCATCAGTGTTTGCCGAGATAGAATCTACCATCACAGCGTAGCTTTGCGCGTGTAAGGACTCTTCAAAAGCCTGTCGCACAAGTAGCAAATTTATCTCAGGGCAGGTAATAAATGGATTTATGTTATCAGTCAAGTTATTTGTCTGCAAGCTATCCATAAAAATAAGTTGAGCTAGCGCCCTATCATAGCCATCTTTTTCTTGCGTGCTTAGCTCTAAATAGTCGCGCTTGTCTTGATTCATATTCACTTCTTCTGGAAACCAAGTGTTTGATAACATAACTTTCCATAGCTTATAAGCCCAGTCATACTTAATTTTATTTAGCTCAAACATAGCAGTAGGATTCCCCCCAAAAATCTTTCGCTCATTTACGCTTTCATTTGAGTTTGGATTATAGATTTCTTTTTTAGGGACAATGGGTTCTTTTGGGCTTAAAGCAGGCTGTGTGCGCTCTTTATAGACATTATGTATATGTTGAAAATTATCCATTTTTAATCCTTTTTAATCCCTAATTATATCCATGATAAATTTAGAAAAGTAGAAACGAAATTATAGAATTTTATTCATTAAATTATCATTAATTCTAGCTTTAATTTTTTTTAAAGAGACTTTAAAGAAAGCTTAAAAATTTCATATTTTAAAACTTTGGGAATTGAGATTGAATTTATATTTTTAAAAGTTAGACTTGTATGTTTATTTATTGTAATAAAAAAAATATAGATTCTATTTTTTACTTAGAATCCCCACAAACAGGGCAGTTTTCCTTGCGTTCAATAGTTTCATTCACGCCTTTCATCTCGCGTGTGTGAAATGTTAGGAAATTATTAAAAAGCGGCGTTTTAATATCACATAGAATCTTTATTGCTTCAGTTGCCATCATAGAGCCCGAAATGCCCGCCACAGAGCCTATCATCGCACTTTTAGCACAAGTTGGACCGCTAGATTGAGCATTCTCACACGACTTAGATTCAGTATTTTTACTACCCTTAGAATCACCCAAAATAGAATCTAAAAAGCCCTTACTAACGCCAAAAATACACGAATAACACGCGCTAATACGCGGCTTCACACTTAAAATCTGCAAACTCAAATCCACAACGCCCCCACTAATTAAAGTCGCGTTAGCCGCGATACACACGGCATTTACCAGCATTTTTGGCACAAAACTATCACTGCAATCAAGCACAATATCATAACTTTTGACAATTTTCACAAGCGTAGCGAAATTTTGCGGCGTTACAGAATCTTTGTAGGTTTTCACGCTTAAGTGCGGATTTTGCGACTTTAGACGGCTTTTAAGCACACTAAGTTTGCTCTTACCCACATCCTTAAAAGTGTATAGAATCTGCGTGCTAATATCGGCATTTTCCACCACCGCATCGCCCAAGATTCCAATATTTCCCACACCTGTGCTTGCCAAATATTGCAACGCACTACACGCAATAGCACCAGCGCCCACCACCAAAATCTTAGAATCTAAAATCCGCTCAACACCGCTCACACCGACATCTTTAAGCAAAATCTGGCGTTGATAAATCTCCATCAATTCGTCATTCCATTCCATATTTTTCCTTTTTGAAATATAAAAAATATTATATTATTTTATTTTGTTAGTATTTGCATTTGTTTGTTTAATGTTATACCATTTTCATCTATTTTTAATTCAGTATCTTTTACTTTTAGGATAATGCTATCTTTACACATTGATATGCTTGTATCTTGTGTTATGAAAAGATTTATATTTTCTCCTACATATAGATTAATATTATCTTTAATACTGGCAAGAAAGTCTCTTGTGTTTAGCGTAAGATTATCACTTGATTTAATACCCAGAGAATCTTTTGTGGTTATAAGTAAATTATGCAATGAAACAAACGTTAGCTCATCATTAGCACTTAAATGTAAATTTTTATTAGAATGAATATTTGAGTGTTGTTCTACCACTTCACTTTTATTTCCTTTAATAGATTCTATACTATCTCCTTTTATGACTTTGTGGTGATTTCCATGCGTGATAGCTTCCCTATCTCCTTGTATAGATTCTATGTGATTCCCACCTATACTTATTTTATTATCTCCTAATATATTTAGTGTGTTTGATAAGCCTACTAATGTATCTTTGCTTAAATCTACTTTTGTAAAGTATTCTCCTTTTACATTTACGCTTTTTGATTGAAGTATGTTTTGTGTGTGAGATTTACTTATAGATTCAGTGTAGCTTCCTTTTACTACAGAATCTTTATCTTGTTTTATTACTTGATTAAAGTTAGATTCTATGATTTCTTTATAGTCTTTTTGGGCGTGTAAGTATATTTGTTCGTTATTCTTTGTGTTGGTTAATGTTAGTTCG